>JAHBVW010000001.1 GCA_019637375.1 Deltaproteobacteria bacterium
GGGAACCGGCGCGCCGGCTCCGGCGCGAGGCAGCGCCGCAGCGCCGCGTCGAGCCAGGCCGGGACGTCGCGCAGCGCCGGGACGCGCCCCGCCTCGGTCGCGCGCAGGAGCTCCGCCCAGCTGCCCCCGTCGAACGGTCGCTCCCCGGCGAGCGCCTCGTACGCCGCGACGCCGAACCCGAACTGATCGCTCGCCTCCGTCGCCGCCTCGCCGCGCAGCACCTCCGGCGCCATGTACGCCGGCGTCCCCGCGATCGCCGTCGCCCCCGCCGCGGCCGCGCGGATCGCCGTCGACGCGAGCGACGCCGCCACGGTCACCGTGCGCGCCGTGGGATCCACACCTCCCGACGACGCCGACCTCACCGTCCGCGCGAGCGCATCCCGCGATCCGCGGCGCATCGCACCGTGCTCGTCGCTCGGCTCCGCCGTGTCGAGCGACGACAGCGCGGTGCCACGTGGTGTCGCGTCGCTGTGCGAGGGCACGGGGCCCGACGGGGGTGCTGCGGGCGCGTGCGGAGGCGCGTGCGGGGGCGCGTGCGAAGGCGATAGGGCGTCGCGGTGGGCGAGGCCGAAGTCGCCGAGGCGAGCGCGGCCGTCGTGGCCGACGATGATGTTGTCGGGCTTGATGTCGCGGTGGAGGACGCCGGCGGCGTGGACGGCGGCGAGGCCGCGGGCGACGTCGACGAGGACGCGCGCGACCTCGCGCCACGGGCGGCGCGCGGCGCACCAGTCGCGCAGGGTCGCGCCGGTGACGAGCTCCATCGCGACGTAGACGCCGCCGTCGCCGGTGGTGCCGACCTCGTGCACACCGACGACGTTCGGGTGATCGAGGCGCGCCATCGCCTGCGCCTCGCGCACGAGTCGATCGCGCCCGTCGCGCCCGTCGCGCCCATCGCGCCCGTCCCTCGGGTCGCCGTCGGCGCCGGGGTGCAGCACCTTGATCGCGACGAGCCGATCGAGCTCGGGCTGGCGCGCCGCATAGACGCGCCCCATCGCGCCGCTGCCGAGCAGCTCCTCGATCACGTAGCGCCCGATCGCATCGCCCGGCCGCAGCTCCGCCGCCGCGCCGAGGCTGCGCGCCAGCTGCGTCACGACGCTGCGGCACGCATCGCACCCGTCGAGGTGCTCCTCGACCGCGGCGAGCCTCCCCGCGCCGAGCCGTCCCTCGACGAGCCCCAGCACCACCTCGTCGTCGAGGCACGGCGTCACGACGCGGCTTCCCCGGCGCGGGGAATCGCGGGTGCGTCGTCGTGCGTCACCCCGCTCGGGTCGTCGTCGAGGCACGGCGTCACGGCGCGGCTCCCCCGGCGCGGAGAATCGCGGGCGCGTCGTCGTGCGTCACCCCGCTCAGGTCGTCGTCGAGGCACGGCGTCACGACGCAGCTTCCCCGGCGCGGGGAATCGCGGGTGCGTCGTCGTGCGTCACCCCGCTCAGGGTACCATCGGGGTCGTGGGGACGCCCCTCTACGATCGGGTCGCGGCGGCGGCGCCGGAGGTCGCGCGCGGGCTCGGGGAGCCGAGCGAGGTGGAGGCGCGGCTCGCGGCGATCTGTGCGGAGGCGGCGGCCGCGTGGCCGGGAGTCGCCGTCGCGCCGGCCGATGTCGTCGCGGCGTTCGCCGAGAAGCTCGCGGCCGACGCGAGCGCCGACGGGCCGCCGCCGCTCGCCGCCGCGGGCGCCGTCGAGATCCACCTGGCGATCGCGTGCGCGCGCGGCGACAGCGCCGCGATCGCCGCGTTCGATCGCGCGTACCTCGACGTCGTGCCGCTCGCGCTCGCGGGCATGAAGCTGCCGCAGGCCACCGTCGACGACGTCCGCGCCGCCGTCCGCGACAAGCTCCTGCTCGCCGACGGCGCGCGCCCGCCGCGCGTGCTCGAGTACGCCGGGCGCGGGCGCCTGCGCGGGCTCGTGCAGGTCACCGCGACGCGCACCGCGATCGACCGCATCCGCCTCGAGGAGCGCGAGGCGGAGCTGCCCGCCGGCCGCGACCTCGCCGCGCCCACCGACGTCGCGCTGTCGCTGATCAAGGCGCAGTACCGCGACGCGTTCGCCGAGGGCTTCCGCACGGCGGTCACCGCGGCGTCGCGCCGCGACCGCAACCTCCTGCGCCTGCACTTCCTCGGCGGCGTCACGCTCGATCAGCTCGCGCAGATGTACGGCGTGCACCGCGCGACCGTCGTGCGCTGGCTCGCCGCCGCGCGCGAGGCCGTGTTCGCCGCCACGCGCGAGCACGTCGCCGGCCGCCTCCGCGCACCCGCGGAGGAGCTGGACGAGATGTTCGACCTGGTGAAGAGCCGGGTCGAGCTCAGCGTGGAGCGGCTGCTGGCGTCGGTGGAGTCGGTGGAGTCCTCGCGGCACACGCGGTAACGGACGCCGGCGCCGATCGGCGCACCCGAAAATCGGGTCCAGACGCGCGGCCTGCGGGCGTATTCACGAGCTGCGGAGGCCGCAGTCGTACCTGCAGCAAGCGCAGCGGCCCTCCCGAGATTCCGACGAGGTTCCGCGCTTTTACAGCGTGGCACGTCGGCTGCTCTATCCGTCTTCATCAACGCGGCGCCCCGGCGCCGAGGAGAGATTCCCATGAAGAAGGCGCTCGTCACTGCACTCCTCCTCGCTTCGTCGTCGATCGCGATGGCCAAGCCGGTCACGTACTCGGCCAGCGCCTCGGTGAGCATCAGCGCGGGCACCCACACCGGCGGCGGCCGCCAGGACCTCCGCGACCACCGCAGCACGTACACGCCGCCCGCGAAGGCGCCGGCCGTCGCGCCGAGGCTCAAGGTGAAGCCGGTGTACCTCCAGCAGCTGCGCCCGGCGGTGTGGAGCCCGAACAACACGACGCTCGGCGTGAACGCGAGCACGTACATCGGCCCGCGGCCGGTCCTGCAGCAGCCGTGCGTGGCGCACGCGTCGGGATGGCAGGTGGCGACGTGGCACCCGATGACCGAGCCCACGCGCATCGACCGCGGCCGCGAGCTCTTCAACTTCGGTGCCCAGGCCGGCTCGTTCCGCCAGATCCAGCTCGTCGAGACCGCGGGCTCGTCGCACATCAGCCAGGTGGCGATCGAGTTCGTCGGCGGCGGGCGGACCCAGGTGGTGAAGCTCGACACCGAGCTCAAGGCGGGCCGCTCGCTCACGATCGACCTCGACGGCGGCGTCCGCCAGATCAACCGCATCATCGTGTACGGCTCGACCGCGCAGAGCTCGGCCTACCAGATCTTCGGCCGTTAACGCCCGATCTCCTTACCTTCGTTAGCTTTTCTCTTCACGGCCCGGCTCTCCTTTCCCTGGAGCCGGGCCGCTTCTTTTTCGGTGCGCCGGTCGCCGCGCCGGCCCGTTGTCCGGACATGCGCCCCACCACGGTCCTCGCCACGATCGCCCTCGCCTCCACCACGCTGCTCGCCGCCGCCCCGGTGCGCGAGGCCGGCGCGTGCGGCACCTACGCGCCGGAGGTCATGCTGCTGTCGGCGCACCTGGGCCCCGCCGCGCCCGGCACCGGCACGCGGTTCACGCGCCGCACGTTCGCGCTCCTCGGCGATCGCGTCCCGGCGCACCTCGCGTGGAGCCGCCTCTCGCCCGGCACGTACGACGGCACCGAGATCGCGCCCGGCAGCGTGTACGGCCCGCGGATCGAGCTCACGCTCGTCGGGCCGAGCGGCGCGCGCCGCGTGTCGGCGACGGATCACGTGTATCTGCGCCGCACGTTCGCGCGCGACGACGCGCAGGCGGCCGTCGAGGTGCCGTCCGGCGACTTCCGCATCGCGATCGCCGGCCGCGCCGACGAGCACGCGCGCTTCCTCGAGCTCGACGGCCACCGCGACGCGACCGGCGACGACCGCCTGTGGGTGAGCCACCAGCGCGTCGACGCGTACAACGCGTACGTCTCGATCTCGCCGATCCGCGGCACGGCCTACGAGGCGATCACCGTCGCCCCCCGCAACGGCGACGCCCGCATCACCCTCCTCCGCACCGGCGGCGCGCTCGCCAACCGGCTCGACGGCACGGTCCTCGGCGGCCTCACCACCGACGGCGACACCTACGTGCTCGTCGAGCACGGCGGCGCCCTCCGCGCCGTCGCGCTGTAGCGCGCGCTACTCGCCGTCGCCGTCGGGCTCGGCGACCGCCGGCGGCGCCTGCTCCGGCGCCTTCGCCGTGTAGTTGCTGACCGCCTCGAAGTGGTAGTGGTCCGAGTGCGACGTGGGGTCGTTGCGCGGCGTGAGGAGGAGGCGGAACTTCTTGCTGTCGTTGATCGTCTTCTCGATGTCGAGGAGCAGCGCGTCCTTCTTCGGGTAGTCCTTCGCGACGTTGACGGCGCGGCCGGCCGCGTCCCGGAACGACACGACGTCCATCGCGAGGCCGTAGCTGTGGCGCGACAGGACGTTGACCGTCTTGCCGAACGCGCGCACGTTGCTCCAGCGGTAGAGGCTCGCGAAGTGGGCCTCGCGCACGCCGAGCGCGTACAGGTCGTGGCCGACGGCCTCGAGCGCGACGGCGAGCTGGCAGTCGAGCTTGTGCGGGCCCTTGCGGCCCCACGCGTCCATGAAGCGCACGCCGCCGAAGTTCATGTCGCTGACGATCGCGGCGACCATGCGCCCGTCGCGCTCGACGGGCTGCCACGCGACGCCGGCCAGGTCGAGGCGCGCCTCGCACGCCTTCTCGGCGTCGAGCATCTTCTGCGACGGCGGCCACGTGAACCCCGTCGGCCCGGCGTCCATCTTCGTGCGCGCGGTCACCGCGCGGCTGAGCGTCCGCGTCGAGGCGCCGCCCTTGCGCGCCGACTTGCCGCCGGACTTCGTGTCGCGCTTCGCGGTCTTCGTCGCGGTCTTGCCACCGCCGCCGCCACCACCGCCGGACTTCTTGCCGCTCGCCTTCGACGACTTTGTCGCGGCCGAGGACTTCTTGTCACTCTTCTTGTCGCTCTTCTGGTCGCTCTTCTTGTCGGCCTTCTTCTCGACGCGCTTCTCGCTCTTCCCGGCAAACGCGGCCGGCGTACCGACCACTCCCGCGACGAGGAACGCGCTGACCACGAGGCCTGACCGAGACATGCGCGGGACACTACCAGATACTCTGACGCGATATGGAATTGGAGATCCGCGAAGCTCTCGCGCTGACCGAGGACCGGACGGGCGCGCTGGCCCAGCTCCTCCCCGGTAGCGAGGACCACGACTACTACCGCTGTCTGCGCGCCCAGCAGGCGGGGGCCCTCGACGAGGCCGACGAGATCCTGCGCGCCTGGCCCGAGCGGCACGGCCACACCGGCCGCCACGACACGCTTCGCCTGCGCCAGCTGCTCTACCGCGTCACCCGCGAGTCTCACGACCTGGGGGGCGCCGCCGACGAGACGCGCGACTGGTTCTCCGTCAACCACTGGCACGAGGCCGAGGTCGAGGAGGTCGACCCGACGCGTCCGACGCGCCTCCCCGACGGCACGTTCTCCGGCGAGGCGCTGCTCCAGCAGGCCGTCGACTACGACTCGAACCTGTCCCAGGTCACCGACGAGGGGCTGCTCGAGCTGATCGCGCGCCCGCTCGACGGACCGCGCCGCCGCGCCCTCCTGTCGCGCCTCGGGCACACGCCGCAGCGCGAGGTCGTCGACCACGTCGCCGAGGAGCTCGCGACGCGCGGCTCGAGCGGCTGGGGTGCGCTCGCGGTCCACGAGCGGCTCACGCTCGCGCAGGTCCTCGCCGTCGCCGAGCGCCGCCCCGAGCTGCGCGGCCACGCGGGCTGGGTCGGCTCGGCCCTCCGCCGCATGCGCCCGCCCGCCGCCGTCGACCTCGACGTCGATCTCGACGCGCGCGCCGCCTACCTCGCGCAGCTGTGGGCGTTCCTGGACGAGCTGCCGCCCGCGATCAACACGCTGAAGGCGCACGTCCTGTGGCACGTCCTCGACACCGCGCGCCGCCGCGGCGCCGAGATCGACAGCGCGCTGGTCCGCACCTACCTCGCGCTGCCGCGCTCCGCCGGCTACCTGTCGCGCAAGCTCGCCGAGCACCCGCGCCGCGAGGAGGTCGCGCAGCTCGGCGCCGACGTCCGCGCCGTCACCGGGCTCGCGCCGGCCGGCGGCGACGAGGAGCTGGTGCGCGCGATCGTGCACGACCTCGTGCGCGCGCGCCCCGACGTCGTCGAGCAGATCGCACCGTTCCTCGACCGCGCGTGGCTCGAGACCGAGCAGGCCACCGCGACGCTCCTGTACGGGCTGCGCGACGGTGACCGCGCCACGCTCACGCTCGGCCCGGCGAGCGCCGCCGCGCTGCGCGAGCGCGTCGAGCTCGCGTGGGCGCCCGACAACCGCACGCGGTTCGCCTCCGGCGAGGCGATCACCCTCCACGCCGACGCGAAGAACCTGGGCGAGGTGCTGGTGAAAGTGTTCCGCATCGATCCGCTCGCGTACTTCCAGCACCACCACCGCGAGGTCAACACCGACCTCGACCTCGACGGCCTCGCCGCCTCGCACGAGCTGTCGATCGAGATCCCCGAGCCGCCGGTGCGCCGCGTGCGCACGACGATCGAGCTGCCCATGTGTGCGCGCCCCGGCACCTATGTGGTGGATCTCATCGGCAACGGCATGTCGAGCCGCGCGCTCGTGCAGAAGGGCCGGCTGCGCCACGTCGCGCGCGTCGGCGCCGCCGGGCACGCGGTGACGATCGTCGACGAGGACGGCGCGCCGCGCCCCGATGCGCGCGCGTGGATCGGCGACCGCGAGTACGTCCCCGACGAGCGCGGCCGGTTCCTCGTCGCGTTCTCGACGAGCGGCGCGCGCACGCCGATGCTGCTGCACGCCGGCGACGTCGCGAGCGTCGCGCACCTCGACCTCGAGCGCGAGACGTACCACCTCGGGCTCGACCTCGTCGTCGACCGCAACGGCCTCGCCGCCGGCCGCCCCGCCCGCGCCCTCGCGCGCCTCGCCCTCACCACCGCCGGCGCACCCGTGTCGCTGGCCGCGCTCAAGCGGACGTCGTGGGAGGTGACGGTCACCGACCGCCACGGCGTCGGCTCGACGAAGTCGCACCCGCTCGAGCTCTCCGACGACGCGACGGCCGTGCTCGAGTGGCCGATGGCCGACGACACCGCGAGCGTCGCGATCACCGTGCGCGGCACCATCGAGATCCGCAGCGAGCAGCGCGAGGAGGAGCTCGTCGAGCAGCGCGTGTTCGAGGTCGCCGCGATGCACGGCGGCGACGACATCGAGGCGCTGTACCTGGCGCGCACGGCGGCGGGCCACGTCGTCTCCGCGCTCGGCAAGACGGGCGAGCCGCGCGCGCAGCGCCCCGTCACCGTCACGCTCACGCACCGCTGGACGCGCATGCAGGTCAACGCCGAGCTCGCGACGGACGCGCAGGGCCGCGTCGAGCTCGGCGCGCTCCCCGGCGTCGCGGAGATCGCCGTCACGCTCGGCCCGCGCACGCAGCGCTGGGGCGCCGAGGACGCGTGGCTGTCGAGCCGGCTCGCGGTGCCGGCCGGGCGCGAGGTGCTGCTCGCCGTCCCCGCCGGGCGCACGGCCGGCGAGGTGCTGCGCCGCCTGTCGCTCGTCGAGCTGCGCGGCGGCGTCCCGGCGCGCGATGCCGCCGGGAGCGACGCCGGGGTCGTGATCGACGCGCTCGAAGGCGCGCTCGCGATCCGCGGCCTGCCGCCCGGCGACTACGACCTGCGCGCACCCGGGTTGCAGGTGTCGATCGTCGTCACCTCGCCGGGCGCGGAGGTCGGCGGCAGCGTCGTGTCCGCCGGCGAGGTCGTCGCGCGCGTCCCCGGCGTCCCCGCGATCGCGGAGCTCGCGGTCACCGGCGACGGGATCCGCGCGACCGTGCGCGGCGCCGGTCCGCGCACGCGCGTCCACGCGATCGCGACGCGGTTCGCGGCGGCGCACGTGGACCGCATCCTCCTCGGTCCGCGCGGCTCGGGGTCGCGCCGCGACGACCGCGCGCGCGCCGCCCTGTACGTGTCGGGGCGCGAGCTCGGCGACGAGTACCGCTACGTCCTCGAGCGCCGCACCCAGAAGCGCTCGCCGCAGCTCCTCCTCGACAAGCCGAGCCTGTTGCTCAACCCGTGGGCGCGGCGCACGACGACGACGGGCACGGCCGACGCGCGCGGCGGCGGCGGCTTCGCCCGGTCGGCGGACATGCCCGCGCCGAGCGGGAGCTACGCCGCGCAGGCGATCGGCCGCGCCGGCGCGGGCGACGAGGCCGCGTTCGCCGGCTACGACTTCCTCCCCGACGCGACGCCGGTGCTCGCGAACCTCGCGCTCGACGACGGCGGCACCGTCGTCATTCCGCGCGCGGCGCTCGGCACGGCGACGGAGGTGACGCTGATCGTCGACGATCCGACCGGCGTCGCGATCCGCCGCGCCGCGCTCGACGAGCAGCCGCTCGCCCCGCGCGACCTGCGCCTCAGGCTCGCGCTCGATCCGGCGCGCCACGCGAAGCAGAACAAGGTCATCGCGCCGCTCCGCCGCGGCGACCGCCTCACGATCGAGGACCTCGCGACCGCGAAGCTGCACCTGATCGACACGATCGAGAAGGCGCACGCGTACCTGCTCGCCCTCGCCGACCACGCGGCGCTGCGCGAGTGGTCGTGGATCGTGCGCTGGCACGCGCTCCCCGACGGCGAGCGCCGCGAGCGGTACAGCAGGTACGCGTGCCACGAGCTGCACCTGTTCCTGTGGTTCAAGGACCGCGCCTTCTTCGACGACGTCGTGCGCCCGTACCTCGCGCACAAGCGCACGAAGACGTTCCTCGATCACTGGCTGCTCGGCGACGACGTGGCGCCGTTCCTCGAGCCCGCGCGGCTCGCGACGCTCAACGCCGTCGAGCGCGCGCTGCTCGCGCACCGCCTGCCGCCCGGCGACGCGCTCGCCCGCGTCCTCGGCGATCAGGTCGCGATCATCCCGCCGGATCCCGAGCTCGACACGCGCCTCATCGACACGCTGATCGGCGCCGCCGCCCTCGACCGCGACGCGGCGATCGGCGCGCTCCAGGGCGCGGCGGTCGCCGCCGCCGAGGTGCAGGTGGAGGAGGAGATGTACGCGGCGACCCGGAGCGCCGTCGCCGCCGGCCCGGGCGCGCCCCGCGCGCGCATGGCCGAGGCCAAGGAGAAGGCCGACAAGCCGCTCGCGAAGAAGCTGGCCCGCCGCGAGGCGAGGAAGGCCGCGAAGGCGGCCGACGAGTCCGCGGACTTCGACGACGATGCGCTGCTCTCCGACCTGGACGCGCGCGAGGAGGCGGCGCCGCTGTACCGCCCCGTCGACAGGACGCAGGAGTGGGCCGAGCACAACTGGTGGCGCCGCACGCCCGCCGAGAGCGGCGCCGACATGATCGCGCCGAACCGCCTGTGGCGCGACCTCGCGGCGTCTCCGAGGGCGCTCCTGTCGGGGGCGCTCGGCCTCGCGACCGGCAGCTTCGCCGAGGCGATGTGCGCGCTCGCGGTGACCGACCTGCCGTTCGTCGCGGCGCCGCACGAGATCGCCGCCGACGGGCCGCGCCTGGAGATCACCGCCGGCGGCGACGCGCTCGCCGGCACCTCGCAGCTCGTCTACGGCGACCTCGACCCCGCGGGCCTGCCGATCGTCGTCGGGATGTCGTACGTGCGCGCCGACGACCGCTACGACTGGTCGACCGGCGAGCAGGTCGAGAAGTACCTCGAGGGGGCGCTCGCGACGGGTGTCGTCTACACGTGCCAGGTCGTGATCGCGAACCCGACGAGCTCGCGCCAGCGCGTCGCCGCGCTCGTCCAGATCCCGCGCGGCAGCATGCCCGTCGCGGGTGCGCGGCAGACGCACACGCTCGACGTCGTCCTCGAGGCGTACGGCACTCACGGCCACGAGTACTCGTTCTACTTCCCCTCGCCGGGGCGGTGGTCGCACTTCCCGGTGCACGTCAGCCGCGGCGACGTCACCGTCGCGGCCGCGCCCGGGCGCACGCTCGAGGTCACGGCGGGCGGCGCGGCGCCGGATCCGCGGTCGTGGGCGCACGTCTCGCAGCGCGGCAGCGTCGCCGACGTGGTCGCGTACCTCGCGACGTCGAACCTCGCGGCGATCGACCTGTCGCGGGTCGCGTGGCGCCTGCGCGACCGCGGCGCGTACGACGCGATCCTCGGCCGGCTCGAGCAGCGCCGCGTGTACGACGCGACGCTGTGGGGCTACGCGCTCCTGCACCGCGACGGGCCGCGCATCCGCACGTACCTGCGCGCGCTCGGCGGCGGCCTGCTCGCCGCCGGGCCCGTGCTCGACATGCTCGGCCTCGACGCCGAGGACCTCGGCGCCTACGAGCACCTCGAGTACGCGCCGCTCGTCAACGCGCGCGCACACCGGCTCGGCCCCAGGCTGCGCATCCTCAACGACGGGCTGGCCGCGCAGTACGCGCGCTTCCTCGACCTCGTCGCGCACCGGCGCCGGCCGACGTCGGAGGACCTGCTCGCGGCGGCGGCGTACTTCCTCGCGCAGGACCGCCCCGACGACGCGGCGGCGGCGCTGGCGCGCGTGCGCCCGAGCGAGATCGCCGACCGGCTGCAGCACGACTACCTCGCGGCGTACGTGGCGTGCCTCGCCGGCGACACCGGGCGCGCGTTCGCCCTCGCGTCGCGCTGGCGCGATCACCCGGTCGATCGCTGGCGGCACCGGTTCGGTGCGCTGCTCGCGATGCTCGACGAGGTGCGCGGGGCCGCGGCGGTCGTCGTCGATCCGCGCAGCCGCGAGCAGCAGCACGCCGGCCTCGCCGCGGTGCAGCCGGCGTTCGAGCTCGCCGTCGATCGCGACGGCGTCGTCGTGACGAGCCAGCACGTGGCGGCGCTCGAGCTGCGCTACTTCGAGATGGACGTCGAGCTGCTGTTCTCGCGCCAGCCGTTCGTGCAGAGCGACGTGTCGCGCTTCTCGTTCATCGAGCCGGGCCACCGCGAGCAGCTCGGCGAGCTGCCGCCCGAGCACCGCGTGCCCTGGCCCGCCCAGCTGCGCGGCAAGAACGTCGTCGTCGAGGCCGTCGGCGCCGGCCAGCGCAAGGCGAAGGTCCACTACGCGAACGACCTCGCGACCACCGTCGGCAGCACCGTCGGGCAGGTCCGCGTCGCGCGCGCGTCGGACCGCACCGCGCTGCCGGCGACGTACGTGAAGGTCTACGCGCGCAAGCGCGGCGGCGCCGTCGCCTTCTACAAGGACGGCTACACCGACCTGCGCGGCTGGTTCGACTACGCGTCGCTGTCGACGACGGACCTCGACCAGGTCGAGCGGTTCGCGATCCTCGTGTGCAGCGACACCGCCGGCGCCTCGATCCTCGAGGCACATCCGCCCGTGCGCTGACTCAGCTCGCGGCGAGCGGCGGGCGCGACGCCTGCGACGGCGCCGGCAGCGGCGGCGCGAGGCGCGCCGCGTGCACGATCGCCATGCTGATCGCGGTGTCGACGTCGGGCGCGTAGGCGAGGCGCCCCGGCGAGCGCTTGATGCCGGCGCGGTCGAGGATGTCGTGCACCTCGCTCGTGAGGCCCGCGAAGATGACCTTCACCTTCGAGCGGTGCAGGCGGTCGAGCGCCGACTCGAGCGCGACGAGGCCGGTCGCGTCCATCGTCGGGACGTGCTGCATCGCGAGGATCACGGTGTGGTCGGTGCCGCCGGCGGTGTGCAGCGCCTCCATCGCCGTCTTCGCCGCGCCGAAGAACAGCGGGCCGGCGAGCTCGTAGACGCGCACGCCGTCGGGGACCTCGACCTTGGTGTCGGTCACGCTCCTCAGGTTCGCGCGCGTCAGCACGGCCATCTGCTTCATGAACAGGAGCGCGGCGAGGAGGATGCCGAACGTCACGGCGACGACCATGTCGAACACGACGGTCAGGCCGAAGCACGTGAGCATGACCATGACGTCGGCGCCGGGCGCGACGCGCGAGAGGCGCACGAAGTGGCGCGCCTCGGACATGTTGCGCGCGACGACGAGGAGCAGGCCCGCGAGCCCGGCCATCGGCAGGTACGACACGAGCGGCGCGAGCGCGATCGTGCACGTCAGGATGAACACGGCGTGCAGCGTCGCGGAGAACGGCGAGCGCGCGCCCGCGCGGATGTTCGTCGCGGTGCGGGCGAGCGCGCCGGTCGCGGCGATGCCGCCGAAGAACGGGCACACGATGTTCGCGATGCCGAGCGCGATCAGCTCCGAGTTCGGATCGTGCTCGGTGCCGCTCATGCCGTCGGCGACGACGGCCGCCATCAGCGACTCGATCGCGCCGAGCATCGCGATCGCGAACGCCGACGGCAGGAGCTCGCGGACCATGCGGAAGTCGAGCGAGCCGTCCCACGGCACGATCGGCAGCGGCGGCAGCGGCGGGATGCCGCCGTGCGTCTCGCCGCCGAGCGTGTACGAGAACTTCGAGCCGATCGTCGTCGCGTGGAACCCGGGGATGAGGTGCGTGCACACGACGACGGCGACCGACGCCACCGCGAGCGCGACGAGCGGCGCCGGCACGCGCTTCTGCACCCGCGGCAGCCACAGGAGCAGCGCCACGACGAGCACCGCGACCGCGACATCCCAGCCGTTGACCTGGCCGCGCGCGTCCCACACGGCGCTCAGGTACTCGAACGTGCCCTCGGTGCGCGGCAGCGAGAGGCCGAGCACGTCCTTCAGCTGGAACACGCCGATCACGACGGCGATGCCCATCGTGAAGCCCGTCGTCACGGGGTGCGGCACGAACTGCATGAACCGGCCGAGGCGCGCGAGGCCCATCGCGACCAGCATCACGCCGGCCATCATCCCGGCGACGAGCAGGCCGCCGAGGCCGTACTTGTGGACGATGGGCAGCAGGATGACGACGAACGCGGCCGTCGGCCCGGTGACCTGGAAGCGCGTGCCGCCGAGGAGCGAGCACAGGATGCCGGCGATGATCGCGGTGTACAGGCCGTGCTGCGGCGGGACGTCGCACGCGATCGCGAGGGCCATCGACAGCGGCAGCGCGACGACGCCGACGACGAGCCCCGACAGCGCGTCCGCGCGCAGGTCCTGGCGCGTGTAGCCCTCGCGCAGCTTCCGGCGCAGGCCGTAGCCGAGCAGGTCCTTCGCGCGGTACGCGAGGGCGAGCTGGTTGCGAAAGACGTCCGACAGCCCGTCGACGTATCGCAACCCGCGCTTCAACACCGCCGACGAGGATATCGCGAGATCTCGACTCCGGCGAATCCACCGTCGGAGTGGCGCGTGCTACGCAGATCATCCATCATGGTCCATCATGGCGAGCTGAGCGTGGCCACGCGCGGGCGCGGGACGTACGAGATCACCCGTGAGGTCGCCCGGATCGCCGGCGAGAGCGGCGCGCGGGAGGGCCTCGCGACGGTGTGGATCCACCACACGAGCGCCTCGCTGATCGTGTGCGAGAACGCGGATCCGAGCGTGCGGCGCGACCTCGAGGCGTTCGCGGCGCGCCTCGTGCCCGACGGCGACCGCCTGTTCACGCACGACGCCGAGGGCGACGACGACATGCCGGCGCACGTGCGCAGCGTGCTGACGCAGACGTCGATCGGCATCCCGATCCTCGGCGGCGAGCTCGCGCTCGGGACGTGGCAGGGCCTGTACCTGTGGGAGCACCGGACGAGCCCGCACACGCGCCGCGTGACGGTGACGGTGATCGGCGCATGAGCGAGCTCGCGGACTCGCTCCGCGAGGGCGTCGCGCAGCTCGCCGCGCGCGACCCGGCGCTGCGGCGGTTCGGCGCCGAGGCACACGCGTACGCGCTGCTGCCGCCCCTGTCGGCCGGCGAGCTCGCGGCCGTCGAGGCGCGGCTCGGGGCGGCGCTGCCCGACGACGTCCGGCAGGTCGCGCGCGAGGTCGGGCGCGGCGGCGCCGGTCCCGGCTACGGCTGGATCCCGCTCGATCGCGCGGCGCCGTACGCGCTGCCGGGCGGCGAGCGCGCCGTGCCCCTGGCGCACCTCGGCTGCGGCCACATCGCCGCGCTCGAGCCGGCGACGGGCGCCGTGTGGATCGACGCGCGCGGCGCGCGGGTATGCCGCCCCGTCGAGGACTCGTTCACCGCGTGGTACGCGGGCTGGCTCGCGCGCGTCGTGACCGGCGCGTGGCCGGCGGCGTACGTCGACGGCCGCGCGTGCGCGCTGCCGGCGGCGCTGACCGGCTACCTGGCCGCGTGCGAGCACCAGCTCGGGCTCGCCGCCGGGGCGATCGCGGGTGCCGCACTTCGCGACGCCCTCGCGCAGCTCGGACCGGGCGCGATCGCGATCGCCGCCGACGGGCCGCCCGAGCTGTTCGACGCCGGCGACCTCGCCGATCCGTGCCTGCGGTGCGCGCAGCTCGTCGAGAACCTGGCTGCTGACGGGCTGTCGCCGGGCGCGGTCGCGCCGGGCGTGCGCCCGAAACCGGTCCGGTAGTTCGCCGGACCGTCGGCGCGCCGTCACACGATTGTCAGACAACTCCTCTAAGGTCGCCGCCATGATCGTGTTCTCCAACCGGCGGCTCGGCCCCGCGGCCGAGCTCCTGGTCTCGCGCGAGGTCGCCCGGGCGATGCTCGCGGCGATGGTGGAGGCCGCCCGGCCGCGCGCCGCGGGGCGCTGGGAGCACGAGCTGGTGCGCTGGCTGGAGGGCGCCGCCGCGGGGGCCACGACGACCCTGCGCGCCGTCGACGTCGCCGAGATCGCGTGGACGCCGGACCACTTCGAGAGCCAGCGCCGGTTCCTGCTCGAGGCCGTCGAGGAGGCCGAAGGTGGCTCCGAACATGCCCGACCGCTGGGCCTGTGGAAGCGGATGATCGAGGCACATCCGCGCGATTCCGTCCAGTTCGGACGGCGCTGGTCTGCTCATACAAGCGCTTGATTTCCCAGAGGAATCAACGATAGCGAGCGGGGGCTCGCGCACGTTCGGGGGTGCTAGAGTGGCGCCGTGGCCTCGGGCCAGAACGGACAGGTAGGCGGACCCGGCTTCTATCCACAGCCGAACGAATGGACGTGCGGACCGTTCGCGCTCAAGCACGCCCTCCTGGCGCTGGGCCGCATGGTCGACGTCGGGGAGATCACCCAGACCGCGAAGACGCACTGGTGGTCGGGCACGAACGAGATCCAGCTCGCCCGCGCCGCGCGCGTGTTCGAGTGCGACCTCGTGCTCGAGCGCAAGAGCGATGCAGAGGAGGCGCGCAAGGTGCTGACGCAGCACCTGCGCGAGCAGACGCCGGTCCTCTTGTGTGTGGACGAGTGGTCGCACTGGATCACGGTGCTGCGCGCCGAGGACCGCCGGTTCGTCGTGGTCGACTCGCTCGACGATCCGCTGCTGTCGGTGCGGACGTGGCCGCAGCTGCGCAACTGGTGGCGCTACCACGACACCGAGTACGCGGCGGAGAAGCCGCCGGTCCTGTTCGACATGATGGCGGTGGCGCCGCGCTTCCGCACGACGGTGAAGGGCGACTTCTCCGTCGAGCGCGTGAAGTTCCTGCGCCGCCCCGAGAACCGCCGGCTCGCGCGCCACTGGAACGAGTACCTCGAGGACCTGCTCGAGATCTGCAAGCCGCCGTCGGTGCGCATCGCCGAGCCGCTGTCGATGGGCGAGTTCCTGCGCCGCCACCAGGAGCTGCTCCTGACGCGCGTCGTGTACTGGCACGGCGACGTCAGCCGCGACGAGGTCACGCGCATCCTGCGCGACCTCCGCTTCGTGTCGGAGACCTACGGCCTCGTGATCCCCGCGTCGATGAGCCGGCGCGCGCTCGCCGACCTCGGGATCCTGGTCGCGCTGTGGACGTGCGCCGACCGCGGCGTCAACGGCATGTTCGGCGCCGCCGGCGCGGACCCGCGCCCGTCGCAGTCCCCGAAGCGGCGCAAGCGCCAGCGCTAGCTCACGGCAGGCCGAGCGCGTCGACGACGGTGTCGGCGACGGCGCGGCGCAGCGCCTTGATGTCGTCGGCCGAGGTGCCGCCGCGCGTCGGGTGCACGCGGTTCGCGAGCAGCACGACCCAGCGCCCGCGCGCGAGGTCGAGCCAGATCGACGTCCCGGTGAAGCCGGTGTGGCCGATCGCGTGCGCGCGCGGCCAGCGGTCGCCGGCGCTCGACACGCCGGGCTCGACCGACGGCGTGTCCCAGCCCAAACGCCACGTCGTGGTCGGCGCGGCGCGGTCGCTCGCGAACCGGCGCACGACCTCGGGGCGGAGGCGGCCGCGCGGCTCGCCGCGCCACGTCTGGACGATCGCGGCGGCGAAGCGGGCGACGTCGCCGATCGTCGCGAACAGGCCCGCGTGCCCGCACACGCCGCCGCCGTAGAACGCGTTCTCGTCGTGCACGAAGCCCTCGACGAGGCCGCGCGGCGGCGCGTCGTCGGCGTGCGGATCGACGAGCTCGGTCGCGACGGCGCCGGCGAGCGGTGCGGCGCCCTCGCCGGTCGGCACGTAGCGCGCCCCGAGGTCGAGCGGGCCGGCGACGAGCTCGGCGAACGCGCGCTCGAGGGGGAGCTCGGCGGCGCGCTCGACGACCGCGCCGAGCTGGAGGAAGCCGAGGTCGGTGTAGACGGTCGCGGCGCCCGGGGGCTGCGCCGGCACGCGCGCCGCGAGATCGATCAGCTCGGCGCGGCGATCCGGGTGCGCGCCGCGCCGCAGCGTGCGAAAGAGCTCGACGTGCGCGATGCAGCCGCTCGCGTGCCCGAGCAGCTCGCGCACGGTGCCGACGGTCGCGGCGCCCGGGATCCAGCGGCGGACCGGCTCGTCGAGATCGAGCCGGCCCTCGCCCGCGAGCACCATCGCGCAGGCGACGGTCGCCATCGGCTTGGTCAGCGACGCGAGATCGAACCACGCGCGCTCGTCGATCTCGGGGCCCGGCTCCGGGAGTCGGCGCGCCCGCCCGCAGACATGACGGAAGATCTCGCGGCCGCCGTCGCCGACGGACACGGCCGCCGCCGAACCGACACCCGACACCAGCGCCTCCTCGACAAGGCCGACGATGCGTTGCACGGCGGGATCATAGCGCCCGTGGTAGATTCAGTACCTCGTGACACGGTACGAGCTGCTCGACCGCATCGGCGTCGGCGGCATGGCGGAGATCTTCCGCGGCAAGGCCGTGGCCGCCGGCGGCTTCGAGAAGCCCGTCGCGATCAAGCGCATCCTCCCGCACCTCGCGCAGGACAAGCGCTTCGTCGAGCTGCTGATCGCCGAGGCGAAGGTGCTGAGCCTGCTCAAGCACCGGAACATCGTCACGATCTTCGACGTCGGCCTGGGCGACGACGGCAAGTACTTCCTCGTGATGGAGTACGTCGACGGCAAGGACCTCGGCGCGGTGCAGCGCGGCCTCGAGGCGAAGTCGCGCCGGCGCATGCCGTTTGACCTCGCGCTCCACATCGGCGCGGAGATCTGCGAGGCGCTCGAGCACGCGCACTCGGCGCGCGCACCCGACGGTAAGCCGATGTCGCTCGTGCACCGCGACGTGTCGCCGTCGAACGTGCTGCTGTCGCGCGCCGGCGAGGTCAAGCTGACCGACTTCGGCATCGCGAAGCGCGCGGAGCAGGAGGCGACCGGGCACGGCAGCGTGCGCGGCAAGTTCGCGTACATCTCGCCGGAGCAGGCGCGCAACGAGCACCTCGATCCGCGGAGCGACGTGTTCTCCGTTGGGATCCTGTTGTGGGAGCTGATCTGCAACCGGCGCCTGTTCTCGGGGCTCGGCGACCTCGAGGCGCTGCGCGCGGTGCGCGAGGCGCAGGTGCCGCGGCCGATCGAGGTCGATCCGCGGCTGACCGAGGAGCTCGATCAGCTGCTGATGTCGGCGCTCGCGCGGGACGCGACGTCGCGGCCGACCGCCGGGCAGTTCGGGCAGCGCCTGCGGTCGCTGCGCTACTCGCTCGACGTCACCGTCGGGGATCCCGCGACCGAGCTCGCGAAGATCATCGACACCGCCGACGAGGTCGAGCGCGCGAGCCGCCAGATGATCGCGCAGGAGATGCCGCGCCCGTCGGCGGCGTTCGATTCGCTCGACGGCTCGGAGAACACCGTGTTCCGGATCCGCACGGCGGATGCGTTCTCGGCGCGCGACATCACGCGCGCGCGGGAGGTGCTCGACCGCTTCGAGGAGGACGAGACCCGGCAGGCGGAGCTCAGCGCGGATCAGCTGCGCATGCTGCGGTCGGGGCGCCGCGACAGCGACCAGATCGGCGCGCCGGCGACGCCGCCGGTGTCGCTGCCCGGCGTGGCCGCGCGGCGCCGCCCGACGGAGGAGCACGACGAGCCGACGTCGGCGCACCTGCCGCTGGCGCACACGACCGACGAGGTCGCGACGGTGGCGGGCAAGTCGCCGGTGCCGCGGCGCGCCGGCCCGGCGGACTTCGACTTCGACGACCTCCCGCCGAACCAGCGCTACGACGCCGACGAGCACACGCGGCTCGTCGCGCGCTCGCGCGACCGGCAGACGCCGGTGCCGCAGCGCGTGGTGCGCCCGGCGACGTCGCCCGGGAGCCCCGGCACGGTCCACGGCCGCGGCGCCTCCCCGCGCGGCGGACGCGGCGGCGATCCGAACCCCTTCGCCGCGGCGGCGCCGACGACGCTGTCGGAGGAGGACCTCGTCGGGCTGCCGCCGTCGCGCGCCTCCGAGCCGAGCCTGTCCACGCCCACGCCGACGCCCCTCCCTCCCGCACCGCCGGGGCTCGCGCCCGGCGCACCCGGCGCGGCGATGCGCCAGCCACCGGCTCCGACCTCCCCGCAGCGCCCCGCCGGCAAGGCGCCGCTCCCACCTCCGCAGGGCGGCATCCCGCCGGTGCCGCTGCCTCCGCCGCCGAGCGCTCCCGCCCCCGCGCTCCACCCTCCACTCCACGCGAGCGAGTCGATGAGCATCCCGCTCGGCGGCGGCGCGATGTTCGGCGGCGCGGCCGCCGGCGCCCTTCACGCCAGTCCGGGCATGAATCCGTCGATGAGCCCGGGCATGCATGCGATGGGGCCCGCCGGGCCCGGCATGAATCCGTCGATGAGTCCCGGCATGAACGCGATGGGCCCTGCCGGGGCCGGCATGAATCCGTCGATGAACCCGTCGATGAATCCGTCGATGGGCCCTAGCATGAACGCGATGGGACCTGCCGCGGCCGGCATGAATCCGTCGATGAATCCGTCGATGAACCCGTCGATGGGCCCCGGCATGAACGCGATGGGGCCGGGCATGAATCCGTCGATGGGTCCCGGCATGAACGCGAACCCGAGCGTGATGAACGCGGGCATGGGCGTGAACCCGGGGATGGCGGCGCAGGGACGACCGCCGTACTGGAACGGGCAGCCAGGGCCGGCGCAGCCGGTCGCGGCCAAGCCAAAGAAGAAGGAGCTGCATCCGGGCGTGCTGATCGTCGGCGCGCTCGTGATGGCGGGGCTCGCGTTCCTGATCACCCGCCTCGTGTTCCTGTCCTGACCCCGAAACCCGAGGCGAGGCAGGGGCTTCGACGATTCGCTAGATCGTCGGTCACAAAGCCACGTCAACCCAGCACGTGGTGGATGAAATGCAGGCTCGTGCGCTCGCTGCCGTCACCGCCGTGACCGAGCTCCCCCCCGAACCCGACCCCATCATCGCGCTGCTCCACGAGGGGCGGCACCGCGAGGCGATCGCGCTGTGCGCGCGCCGGCACGGCGCCGTGCTCGGCCGCCTGTGCATGGCGCTGCTCGGCTCGCAGGCCGACGCCGACGAGGCGACGCAGGAGACGCTGCTGCGCGCGCACCGCGCGATGGCGACGTACCGCGGCGAGGGGTCGGTGAAGGCGTGGTTGTGCGGGATCGCGCGGCACGTCTGCGCTCACTTCCTCGAGTCCCGGCGCCGCGGGCGCGAGCTCGCCGAGCTCGCCGTGGTGCCGGACCTCGGCGACGAGAGCCAGGACATGTTCGCGAACCGACAGCGCGCGCGCGAGCTGCGCGCGGCCCTCTCCCAGATGAAGCCGAGCGAGCGCGACGTGCTGGTCCTCCGCTACGTCGCGGACCTCTCGCACCGCGAGATCGCCACGGCCTGCAACCTCGACGAAGCCACGGCGCGCAAGCGGATCAGCCGCGCGCTCGCGCGCCTGCGCTCCGTCCTCTCCACTTCCGACAAGGACGCCTGACATGCGAACCGAATGCACGCAGGTCCACGACGACCTCGCTGATCTCGTCGCCGGTGATCCCGGCGCGATCGATCGCCACGCCGATCACCTCGCCGGCTGCGACGACTGCCGCGACGCCCGCCACGACGCCGCGCGCGTCGCCGCACTCCTCCCCCACGCCGGCGCCGACCACGTCACGCCGCCCGACCTCGTCGAGCGCCTCCTCGCCGCCCTCCCCGCCGAGGACGCGGGTCGCACGCTGCCGGGCGCTGCGGTCCCCGCGGAGGACGCCGGTCGCACGCAGAGCGCTGCGCTCCCCGCCGAGGACGCCGGTCAGACGCTACCCGGCATCGCGGTGTCCACCGAGGCCGATGCGCCGGCGCGCCGGCTCCCACCCGCACACGCGCCCGCCGCTCCGGCGACGATCGACGCGGCGGCGTCCACGGCACCGGCGTCCACGGCTCCGGCGTCCACGGCACCAACGAAGCAGGCTCCGGCGACGATCGACGCGGCGGCGTCCACGGCTCCGGCGAAGCAGGCTCCGGCGTCCACGGCACCGGCGTCCATGGCACCGGCGAAGCAGGCTCCGGCGTCCACGGCTCCGGCGAAGCAGGCTCCGGCGTCCACGGCTCCGGCGAAGCAGGCTCCGGTGGTACCGCTCGCGGCGCGCCGCGGCCGCAGCCGCCGGTGGCTCGCGGCCGGGGCGATCGCGGCCGTCGCGGCCGGTGGCATCGGCATCTACGCGGCCACCCGCAGCCGCAGCGGCGACGACGACGCGACGACCACGGCCGCCGCCGGCGGCACCGCCGCGACGGTGAAGTCGATCGATCGCGCGGCCGCGGCGAGCACCCGCGGCGGGCTCGAGATCAAGGTGCCCGGGCAGCGTGCGTGGCAGGTCGTCGCCGTCGGCGACGCGATCCCCGCCGGTGCCGAGGTCCGCTCCGACGAGCGCACGCGCGCCGCCGTCGAGCTCGCCGACGGCACACGGCTCGTCCTCGATCACAGGACGGTGCTCGCGTTCGATCCCGCCGACGCGCGGCGCACCCGGCTCACCTCCGGCCGCATCGTCGCCGACGTCGTGCACGTCGACGCGCGCCCCGCGGCGATCGAGACGCCGTCGGGGCGGATCGACGTCGTCGGGACCAAGCTCGCGGTCACCGCCACCGACGCGCTCACGGTCGTGCAGGTCGTGCGCGGCAGCGTGAAGCTGACGGCGCAGCACCGCACCGAGACGGTCCACGCCGGCGAGGAGGGCGTGATCGACAAGGGCGCGCTCACCGTCGACGCGGCGCCCGGCCTCGCGCGCGAGGTCGAGTGGTCCGAGCTCGGTGCGCCGAAGCAGCACGACACCACGGGCACGGGTCTCGGCGCGCTCCGCGCGTACAAGCCCGGCGAGGCGCGCGATCGCGACTGGAACCTCGCGCTCGCGAAGCACGACGTGAAGGTCCGCGTGTCGGGCCCGGTCGCGCGCACCGAGATCACCGAGACGTTCCGCAACGATTCCGCCGAGACCCTCGAGGGTGTGTACCAGTTCCCGCTGCCGCCCGACGCGCAGATCGACGCGCTGTCCCTCGACGTCGACGGCGGCTTCGTCGACGGCGCGTTCGTCGACAAGCACCGCGCGCAGAAGATCTGGCGCGGCGTCATCGACAAGGCCGCGCCGAAGAAGCAGGAGATCGCGACCTCCGAGATCATCTGGGTCGAGGGCGCGTGGCGCGACCCCGCCCTGCTCGACTGGAAGCGCGGCGGCCGCTTCGAGCTCCGCATCTTCCCGATCCCGGCGAAGGGCTCGCGCACGATCAAGCTCGCGTACACGCAGGTCGTCACGCCGCGCGGCCCGTACCGCCAGTACGTGTACCCGCTGCCGCACTCGGCCGACGGCTCGACGGTCGCCGACCAGATGACCGTCGACGTCGAGGTCCGCGGCGCGGCCCCCGGCGAGGTGCGCGCGGCCGGCTACGACCTCGCGCCCGACCCGGCGCGGCGCGACGTCAACGCGCTCACGCTCGCGCAGACCGGCTTCGTGCCGCGCGGCGACCTCGTCGTGACGTACCGCCCGACCGACGGCGACGCCGAGCTGCGCGCGTGGACGTTCGCCGGCGGCACGGCCGCGGCGCCCGACGACAAGCTCGCCGCGAAGAAGAACGTCGGCATCGATCCGGCGGTCGTCGACGCGCAGCGCGCGGTCGCCGCGGACGCGCGCCCGACGGCGGTGCTCGCGCTGCGGCCGAAGCTGCCGCGCTGGCGCGCCGCCGAGGCGCGCGACTACATGATCGTCGTCGACGCGAGCCAGTCGATGCTCGGCGAGCGCTTCGCCCGCTCGACGGAGCTCGCGACCCGCCTCGTCGAGCAGATGGACCGCCGCGACCGCTTCGGCGTGATGGCGTGCGACAGCGAGTGCCGCAGCCTCGGCGACCTGCGCGCGCCGACGGTGCGCACCGCGCAGGAGGCCGCCGCGTGGCTCGCCGCGCAGGCACCCGCCGGCGCGTCCGACCTCGTCGCGAGCGTGCGCGCGGCCGCGGCCGCGATCCCCGCCGACAAGACCCCCGGCAAGACCGACCGCGAGCGCTGGGTGATCTACGTCGGCGACGGCTTCGCGTCGACGGGCTTCCGCCGCGCCGCGGACCTCGAGCGCGCCGTCGCGAGCTCGCTCGGCACGGGCACGCGCGTCACCACGATCGGCATCGGCACCGACGCGGACCCCGCCGCGCTCGGCGCGGTCGCGCGCGGCGGCGGCGGCAGCTACCTCGCGTGGGTGCCCGGCCAGTCGGTGAAGACGGCCGCGGTCGCCGGCCTCGAGTCGACGTACGGCACCGCGCTGCGCGACGCCACGATCGAGCTGCCCGCCGGGCTCGCCGACGTCGCGCCGACCGTCCTCCCCACGGTGCGCGCCGGCGAGGAGGTCCTGATCGCCGCGCGCATGACCGGCGACGTCGCCGGCAACGTCGTCGTGCGCGGCACCGTCGCGGGCGAGAAGTTCGAGCAGACGTACCCGCTCCGGCTCGCGGTCAGCTCGGCGAGCGGCAACGGCTTCGTGCCGCGCCTGTGGGCGTCGCTCGCGATCGAGCAGCTCGAGCGCCGCGGCCGCGGCGACGAGCGCCCCCGCCTGGTCGCGCTGTCGCAGGGCTACGGCGTGATGTCGAAGGAGACGTCGCTGCTGGTGCTCGAGTCGCAGGCGATGTTCGACGCGTTCGGCGTCGACCGCTCGCGCCCCGCCGCGCCGGCGTGGACCGGCGAGGAGGCGCTCGACGAGGTCGTCGCCAACGGCACGGTCGCGCCGCAGCAGATCGCGCAGAAGACGATGGCGCTGGGGCGCGGCGCCGCGGCGGCACCCAAGGACGCCGGCGCGATCATGAGCCCCGATCTCGACAAGGCCGAGATGCCCCCGGGCGCCCTGAAGAAGGCGCCGTCGCGCCCGATGGGCCCGCGCCTCGACCCGTTCTCCGACAGCGGGCGGATCGCGATGCGGCGGACGTGGATCCGCGTGCCGTCGGTGAGCGCGTACGACAAGGTGCACCCGGCGATCGTCCAGGCGATCGGCGACGCCGAGCGCGCGCTCGCGAAGAACCCCGACAGCCGCGAGCGGCACCGCAACCTCGTGCAGGCGCTGTCGTACGCCGGCGAGCTCGACCGCGCGCACGCCGTGGCGACGAAGTGGCTCGGCCGCGACCAGCTCGATCCGCAGGCGCTCGGCTACCAGGCCGACCTGCTCGGCCGCGCCGGCAAGCGCGAGCTCGGGCTGCGCACGCTCGCCGGCGTCGTCGACCTCGACGCGGACCGCGCGGCGCCGCACGAGCGCATGGTGCGCGCGTACGAGGCCGTGGGCCGCCTCGCGCAGGCGTGCGGCCACCGGATCGCGCTCGCCTCGATCGGCACGCCGGCCGAGGGCGCCGCCGCCGCCGGTGGTGCCGTGCGCTGCCTGCGCACGCTCGGCCGCGGCGCGGATGCCGAGCTCGTGCTGCGCGGCCTCGCCGACGACGCCGCGCGCGCGCAGGCGCAGAAGGTCGCCGACGCACCCGTCGCGGCGCCGAAGGTCGCCGGCGACCTCGTCGTCGACGCGACGTGGGACGGCGGCGACGACCTCGACCTCACGCTCGTCACGCCCGACGGCACGCGCGTGTCGTGGATGGGCGGGCGCAGCGACGTCCTGGTCGCCGACGCCACGAGCGGCTCGCACGAGCAGCTCGCCGTGAAGTCGCTGAGGCGCGGCAACTACCTGATCGAGATCGGGCGCGGCACGGCGTCGGCGAAGCCCGCGAAGGGCAAGCTCGACATCAGCGTGCTCGGCGCGAAGAAGTCGCTGCCGTTCGAGCTCGCGGGTGCGCGCGTCGTCGTCGGCCGGATCTCGGTGTCGCTCGAGGAGCGCCTCGAGAGCATCGACACCGGGAGCTTCGTCCCGAAGGTCGCGTTCGGCGCGATCGCGAACGAGCAGGTGCGCCGGGTCGTCCTCGCCCGCTCGCGCGACGTCCAGCAGTGCTACGCGCTGGAGCTCAACGCGAACCCCGGCGCCGCCGGCCGCCTGATGCTGAAGATCTCGATCCGCCCCGACGGCAGCACGCAGACCATCGCGTCGGGCCCGCTGCCGACGGCCGCGCGCTGCATCGAGGCCGCGCTCGCGAGCATGCACGTCGAGGGCACGGCGGCGACGCTGTTCGTGCCGCTCGTGCTGTCGACGGGCAACTGAGCTACTCCCAGCTCGCCTCGATCTGGCACAGGTCGTCGCCGCGCGTGCGGCACTTCGGCTCGACGACCTGCACGTTCTCGCCGCCCGACAGCTCGATCGAGCGCTGGCACCAGCCGGCGACGGCCAGGCAGTGCACGACGTCGGGCGTCGCGAACCCACGCACGCGCAGGACGGCGACGCGCGGCCCGCGCGTCAGCACCTCGAGGTAGCCGCTGTCGTAGTGCGCGCTCCACAGGCGCACGGCGCGCCCGAGGATCCAGTGCGTGGTCCCGACCTTGTAGAACAGGCGGTAGATCGTCGTCAGGTTCGCGTCGGCGCCGTAGCGGCCGAGCTCGCGCACGAGGCCCAGGTCGCCCGCGCCGAACAGGCGGTCGATCACGACGTTCAGCTCGACGAACTGCTCGAACGGGTACCAGCGGGCCTTCTCGATGCCGCCCTCGATCGCCGCGCGCAACTCCGGAGAGCACTGCGCGACCAGGCGATCGATCCCCGCCGATCCGTGCCCCAGCTGCACCCACAGGACGCGCGACGACAGCGCGCTGCCCTTGACGTTCGCCACACCCCTACTATACGCCGCTGTCGTGACCAAGAGCATCGATCAGGCCGACCCGCTCCGCCGCCTCGAGGAGATGGAGGCGCGCGCGGAGCTCGCCGGTGGGCAGGCGCGCATCGACAAGCACCACGCCGCCGGCAAGCTGACCGCCCGCGAGCGCATCGCGGCGCTGCTCGACGAGGGCAGCTTCGTCGAGCTCGACAAGTTCGTCACCCACCGGTGCGCCGATTTCGGCATGCAGGAGCAGAAGGTGCTCGGCGACGGCGTCGTCACCGGCCACGGCACCGTCGACGGCCGCCCCGTGTGCGTGTTCGCCCAGGACTTCACCGTGTTCGGTGGATCGCTGTCGGGCGCCTACGCTCAGAAGATCTGCAAGGTCATGGACCTGGCGACGAAGATCGGCTGCCCGGTGATCGGCCTCAACGACTCCGGAGGCGCGCGCATCCAGGAGGGCGTCGAGTCGCTCGCCGGCTACGCGGACATCTTCCTGCGCAACGTGCTGTCGTCGGGCGTCGTGCCGCAGCTGTCGGCGATCCTGGGCCCGTGCGCCGGCGGCGCCGTGTACTCGCCCGCGATCACCGACTTCATCCTGATGGTCGATCGCACGTCGTACATGTTCATCACCGGCCCCGAGGTCATCAAGACGGTGACCCACGAGGAGGTCACGAAGGAGCAGCTCGGCGGCGCGTCGACGCACGCGAGCCGCTCCGGCGTCGCGCACTTCATCGAGGACGACGAGCTCGCCTGCATCGCGCGCCTGCGCGAGCTGCTCGGCTACATGCCCGGCAACAACAGCGAGGATCCGCCGCGGCGCCCGACGAGCGACCCGGCCGACCGCGCCGACGCCGCGCTCGACACGATGGTGCCGCTCGAGAGCCAGAAGCAGTACGACATCAAGTCGATCATCAACGCCGTCGTCGACGACGGCCGCTTCACGGAGGTCCACAAGGACTACGCGAAGAACATCGTGTGCGGCTTCGCGCGCTTCGACGGCCGCCCGGCGGGCATCATCGCGAACCAGCCCAAGCACCTCGCCGGCTGCCTCGACATCGACGCGTCGATCAAGGCGGCCCGCTTCGTGCGGTTCTGCGACTGCTTCAACATCCCGCTCGTGACGTTCGTCGACGTGCCGGGCTTCCTCCCGGGCACGAACCAGGAGTACGGCGGCATCATCAAGCACGGCGCGAAGCTCCTGTACGCGTTCGCCGAGGCGACGGTCCCGAAGATCACCGTCATCACGCGCAAGGCGTACGGCGGCGCCTACGACGTCATGTCGTCCAAGCACATCCGCGGCGACGTCAACGTGTCGTACCCGGCGGCGGAGATCGCCGTGATGGGGCCCGATGGCGCGGTCAACATCATCTTCAAGAGCGAGCTCGACAAGATCGAGGGCGAGGCGGCGCGGGCCGAGGCGCGCGCCCGGTTCACCGACGAGTACCGCGAGCGGTTCGCGAACCCGTACAAGGCCGCGTCGCTCGGGTACATCGACGAGATCATCCGCCCGCGCGACACGCGGTGGACGATCATCCGATCGCTGCGCGTCCTCGGGAACAAGCGCGCGTCGAACCTGCCGCGCAAGCACGGAAACATCCCGCTCTAGGGTCTGCGATATACTCACGTTCATGACCCGTGGGGTGTTCGCGCTGGCGTTGAGCGTGCTCGCGCTCGCCGTCGTGCACGGACCGGCGGCGGCGGACAGGAGCGACGGCGACGAGCCGCCGGTCAACAAGAAGGTCGCGATCTACTCGAAGCCGAGCGTGGTGCGCGTCGTCGCGTTCTACGAGGTGCTGTTCTCGTTCGGCGACCAGCAGATCAAGGAGTACGTCGGCGGCAGCGGCTCGGGCTTCTTCGTCAGCGACGACGGGTTCATCGCGACGAACGCCCACGTCGTGCAGGACATCCAGCTCGGCGAGGCGAGCGCGCGCAAGAAGGTGCTGCGCAAGATCTCGCAGGAGGTCGAGAAGAAGCTCGGCGCGAGCCGCGTCGGCGAGGTCATGGCGCAGGTGCGGTTCGTGCGCGCGAAGCCGACCGCCGAGGTGATCCTCCCCGACGGCACGAAGCTGCCGTACACGATCCGCGCGTACGGCGCGCCGATGGGTGAGGGCGACGGCCGCGACGTCGCGATCATCAAGGTGTCGATCAAGAGCGCGCCGAACCTCGTCATCGGCGACTCCGAGAAGATGCAGGTGCAGGACCGCGTGATCGCGATCGGCTACCCGGGCGCGGCGGACCTCGCGGGGCTGCTCGACTCGAAGTCGCAGCTCGAGGCGTCGATCACCGACGGCTCGGTGTCGGCGAAGAAGCGCACCACCGACGGCGATCCCATCCTCCAGGTGAGCGTGCCGATCACGCACGGCAACAGCGGCGGCCCGGCGATCAACGAGAAGGGCGAGGTCATCGGCCTGACGACGTTCGGCAGCAAGAACGAGGTCCAAGGCTTCAACTTCCTCGTCGCCTCGGCGACGGTGCTGAAGTTCGTGAAGCAGGCGCGCGCGAACAACGACCCGAGCGACACGCACAAGCTGTGGCGCAAGGGGCTCGACGCGTTCTGGGCGAGCGACTTCGACGCGGCGCTCGAGGCGTTCGAGGAGCTGAAGACGGCGTACCCGGTGCACCCCGACGTCGCGCGCTACATCAAGGAAGCGAGGACGGCGAAGAAGGAAGGCCGGGGCAAGAAGAAGGAGACGGCCCCCGCCGAGAGCACGGCGGCGGCGGGCACGCCGGCGCTCGGCGGCGGCGGCGGCGACGGCGGCGCGGCCGGCGTCGTGATCGCGGTCGTCCTCGTCGCCGGCATCCTCGGCGTGGTGGTGTTCCTCGTCGCGCGCAAGAAGCCGGCGCCGCAGCCGGCGGGTTACCCGGCGCAGGCGCAGCCGCAGCAGGCGCAGTACGGCGGGCCGCAGGCGCCGATGATGGTGGCCGGGCGCGTGCAGCAGCCGATCGCGAAGACCGTCGCGATCGGGCAGCAGCAGCACGCGCCGGTCGCGGCGACGGCGTTCGGCTCGCTCACGCTCGGCAGCCTCCACTGCATGCGCGGCCAGCTCCTCGGGCAGCGCTTCAGCCTGACGCCGACGGGCCTGTTGATCGGGCGCCAGCCCGGCATCGCGCAGATCGTCATCAACGACTCGCGCGCGAGCGGCAAGCACGTGTGGATCGGATACGAGAACGGGGTGCTCGTCGCCGTCGACCAGGGCACCACGAACGGCACGTACGTCAACGACGTCCGCTACGGCCGCATCAGCAAGGCGCCGCTCAAGGACGGCGATATCGTCATCGTCTCGGAGCCCGATTGTTTGAGCCTGCAGCTAAAGCTCAGCTGATCGGCGCGCTCGCGCTGGCGCTCGCGGCGTGCGGTCCCAGATCCGCGCCGATGCCGCCGCTGCCGCACACCGCCTACGCGCACTACCTCGAGGCGAAGCTCGCCGGCGCGCGCGACGACTGGGAGACCGCGGTCGCGGCGCTCGCCGACGCGGCGGCGGTGGCGCCGGACCAGCCGATGCTCGCGGTCGAGCTCGCGCGGGCGCAGCACCGCGCCAAGCGCGACGACGATGCGCGCGCCACGCTCGCGGTCGCGCGCGGGAAGTGGCCGAAGCACGAGCAGGTGTGGCTCGCGTCGGGGGACATGCTCGCGAAGACCGCGCCGGTCGAGGCCGTGCGCGCGTACCGGCGGGCGATCGAGCTCGACGAGCGCGACGAGCGCGCGTACCTCGGGCTCGCGAAGCTCGAGGACAAGGCGGCCTCGCTCGCGACGCTGCGGCGCCTCGTGAAGCGGGTGCCGGCGTCGGTCGACGGGCACTTCCGGCTCGGGCAGCGGCTCGGGCTCGCCGGCGACTACACCGCGGCGTCGCGCGAGCTGCGCGCCGTGCTCGAGCACGATCCCGACCACATCGACGCGCGCCTCGACCTCGCGCGGGTGCTGCGGCGGCAGGGCAAGCTGACCGAGGCGATCGCGCAGACGCGCGGTGCGTTCGACCGCAGCGGCCAGGTGCCCGACATCGCGGAGGAGCTGTTCCTGCTGCTGTGCGAGGCCGACGACGCCGTCGCCGCGCTCGACCTCCTGACGCTGCTCGACGACGAACGCAGCGACGCCGACGGGCTCGCGACGGTCGCGCGCCTGCACCGCGGCCTCGGGCGCTTCGACGCGAGCAAGGCGCTCGCCGCGCGCATCGCCACCGCCGACGCCGAGCTCGGCGCGCTCGTCCTCGCCGAGACGGAGGCCGCCGCCGGCGAGCACGCGGCCGCGGCCGCGCGGGCGCTCGCGATCCCCAAGGCCGAGGACCGGAAGCGGCGCGATCGGTTCGTCGAGGCGCGCCGGATCGCGGCGACGGCGCTGCTCGCGCTGGGCCGGCCGCGCGAGGCGCTCGACGCGCTCGCCCCGGCGCTCGCGGCGAAGCCGGACTCCGTCGAGCTCGCGCTGCAGGCGGCGATGGCGCAGGTCGACCTCGGCGACGCTTCCGGGGCGCGCGCCCGCCTGGACGCGCTCCGCGTCGAGGACCGCGCCCTGCGGGAGCTCGCGCGGGCGCGCCTCGCCGATCACGCCGGCGACAAGGCCGCGGCGCTCACCGGCGCCGAGGCCGTCGTGCGCGCCAGGCCCGACAGCGCGCTCGCCCTCAACCTCGCCGGGTACCTGCTCGCCGACACCGGCGCGCGCCTCGCCGACGCCGAGCGCTACCTGCGCAAGGCGCGCGAGCTGTCGCCGGGGGACCCGGCGGTGCTCGACAGCTGGGGCTGGCTCCTCCTCCGGCGCGGCGACACGCGCGGCGCTGTGGCCGCGCTCGACCGGGCCACCCGGTTCGCGCCGCGCGAGCCCGAGATCCTGCTCCACCTCGCCGAGGCGTGGCTCGCCGACGGGGCGCCGCGCACGGCCACAGCGACGCTCGACCGGGTCCAGGCGCTGCTGCCGCGCCTCCCCGGCGCCGCGCATCCGCTGCAGAAACGCGTCGATGCGCTGCGTTCGCGGCTGGCGCGCGAGCCGTGATACCCTCGTGGACATGAAGTGGCTGATCGCGGCTGCGCTCGCGCTGGCCGCCTGCAACAAGGGCCCGTCGGAGGAGCAGTGCAAGCAGCTGCTCGACCACCTCGTGGACCTCGAGTTCAAGCAGGCCGGTGCCACGACCACGACCGAGGCGCAGAAGGGCGACCTCGCGAAGATGAAGGCCACCGTCGGCGACGCGAAGGGCCCCGAGTTCATGTCCGCGTGCATGGACCGCACGGCCCGCGACCGCGTCGAGTGTGCGATGGTCGCGAGCGACGTTGCCGCCGTCGCCAAGTGCGACGAGATCAACTGAGACGACGTTAGCGAGAGCGCTCGGCGAGGACGCTCAGCCGAGGGCGCGGACGACGGCGTCGGCGACGGTCTCGCCGACGGCGAGCGAGCAGGTGGCGCCGTGGCCGCCGAGGGCGGCGGCCCACACGAGCCAGGGGCGGCGCGGGTCGATGCCGAGGCGCATCGTGCGGTCGGGTGTGAAGGCGCGCTGGCAGGCCCAGCGGCGGGTGATCGGTGCGCGCAGGAGACGCTGCGCGGTGGCGAGCCGGTCGTGCAGCGTGAGGTCGCCGGTCTCGTCGCACGGTTGCTCGCCGGGCTCGGTGGGCGTCGAGTCGCACGGCGAGACGAGGATGCCGTCGCCCTCGCGGCGCACGTACATCTCCTCGCGCCCGAGGTGCCACAGGTACGGCGCGCCGGCCTGCGCGGCCGCCTCGAGGACGTAGAGGTGGCGCCGGTAGACGTCGAGGCCGGGGTCGCCGGTCAGCGCGCCGGCCCACGCGCCGGAGGCGTCGACGACGACCCGCGCCTCGATCACCCCGCGCGCGGTCGCGATCCGCACGCCCGGGCCCGCCGGCTCGACGAGCTCGACGGCCGTGTCGAACGCGATCCGCAGCGGCGCCGCGAGCGCGTGGAGGAGCGCGCGGATGTCGATGACGCCGTCCCCGGGCACGTACAGCGCCGACGCGATGCGCAGCCCGACCAGGTCCGGCCAGCGCTGCAGCACGCCGGCGCGGTCGAGCACCTCGTGGGCGACGCCGAGGCGCGCGGCGCGGGCGATGTACGCGCGGCCGTGGGCCGGTTCGTCGAACGTGAGGATGCCGCCGGTCGGCGACCACGCGCCGGGGTGGTGCGTGCGCAGGAGGCCCGCGCCGCGCACGGCGAGGGCGGCGGTGACGTCGTCCTCGGCGAGCTGGCGTCCCAGCCCGGCGCCGCGGCCGCTGGCGAACGCGCCCAGCTCGGCGGCGCGCTCGAGGAGGATCGCCTCGATCCCGCGCGCAGCGAGCGCGGCCCCCGTCGCCACCCCCGCGAAGCCGGCGCCGATGATCGCGACGTCGCAACGCGCGGGGACTTCTCCTCCGAACACGCGCCTTCTTTAGCACGCGCGGCCCACGACTCCTGCGAGTTGTTGATGCAGACTCCCTCCATCATGCCGCGACTGTTCCGGCTCGACACCGGAGACACCATCGGGACCATCACCGACTCGCAGCTGGCGTTCCTCGTCGAGCAGCTCGAGGAAGAGCACGACGAGGACCAGGACTACTTCATCGACCGCGACACGCTCGAGCTCCTGTCCGACAACGGCGCCGACCCCGACCTGCTCGGCATGCTCGAGAAGGCCATGGGCGACGACGACGAGATCGACATCGCCTGGGAGTGACGACACATGTGACAGACCGACCGGTCGAACTGCGCGGTCAGGGAAGCGGTTACGTGTCACATACGTAGCCGGGATTACAGCAGAATCAGCGTGAGCCCAGGCACGTAGAGTGCTACCTATGGGCCGCCATGCGATGGTCTCTGAGGCTCGTTGTCGCGGTCGGGTTCGGGTTGACGTCTTGCTCGGATGACGGAGGTCAGGCGCCGGACACGGCGCTCGACGCCGTTCCACCCGCGCTGTCCAACCAGAAGCGGGTGGAGATCTCGTTCCATCCGCTCGGCAACGCGAACTCGTTCTTCTGCACGATCGACGGAACGACGTCGCAGTGCATCTCGCCCTTCATCATGGAGCTCGCCGACGGCGCGCACACGTTCGAGGTCGCGGCGGCGCTCAACGCGAAGGTCGACGACACGCCCGCGACGCACACCTGGCTGATCGACACCGTCGCGCCGACGACGACGATCCTCGAAGGCCCGCAGGCGCTCGACAACTCGTCGAGCCCGATCTTCACGTTCGAGGGCGCCGACGACCGCGGCGCGATCACGTTCGAGTGCTCGCTTGACGGCGCGGCGTTCGCGGCGTGCACCTCGCCGTCGACGCTTCAGGTCGCCGACGGCACGCACGAGTTCCGCGTGCGCGCGAAAGACGACGCCGGCAACGTCGACGACACGCCGGCGACGCACGGCTGGACGGTCGACACGACCGCGCCCGACACCGCGATCGACGCCGGCCCCGCCGAGGGCTCGACGAGCGCACCGGACGGCACCTTCGCGTTCTCGTCGAGCGACCCGACCGCCACGTTCGAGTGCTCCGTCGACGGTGAGGCGTTCGCCGCGTGCACCTCGCCGCTGGCGTTCTCGCTCGCGGACGGCTCGCACGCGTTCGCGGTGCGCGCCGTCGACGCCGTCGGCCTGCGCGACCCGTCGCCGGCGACGCGCGGCTGGATCGTCGACGCGATCGCGCCCGACGTGACGGTGACGCAGGGCCCGCCGAACCCGTCGAACAACGCGACGCCGACGTTCATGTTCAGCTCCACGGATCCCACGGCGACGTTCGCGTGCCGCATCGACGCCGGCGCCTTCGCCGCGTGCACCTCGCCGTTCACCTCCTCCGCGCTCGCCGACGGCAACCACACGTTCGCGGTCCGCGCCGCCGACCCGTTCGGCAACACGAGCGCCCCGGCGACGCACGCCTGGGCCATCGACACGGTCGCGCCGACGGTGACGATCGTGACCGCGCCGCCCGCGATCTCGAACAACCCGGCGCCGGCGGTGACGTTCACGACCGCCGGCGCACCGGCGACGATCCAGTGCCAGGTCGACGCCGGCGCGTTCGCCGCGTGCACCTCGCCGTTCGCACCGGGCGCGCTCCCCGACGGCACGCACACGATCACCGTGCGCGTCACCGACGCCGCGGGCAACTCGTCGCAGGCGACGACCTCGCCGTTCACGATCGACACGGTCCCGCCGACGGTGACGATCACCTCGCAACCCGCCGCGCTGTCCAACGTCAACACGCCGACGGTCGCGTTCACGACCGCCGGCGCGCCGACGACGATCCGCTGCCGCGTCGACGCCGGCGCCCTCGCCGCGTGCACCTCGCCGTTCACCGCGGCCCCGGTCGCCGACGGCGCCCACACGATCACGATCGTCGCCACCGACGCCGCGGGCAACCAGGGCTCGGCGACCACGAACAGCTTCACCGTCGACACCGTCGCGCCGACCGTGACGATCCTCTCGCAGCCGGCCGCGCTGTCGAACAACACCACGCCGACGGTCACGTTCTCGGCCGTCGGCGCGCCGACGCTGATCCAGTGCCGGGTCGACGCCGGCGCGTTCGCGAACTGCACCACGCCGTTCACCGCGCCCCCGCTCGCCGACGGCCCCCACACGATCACGGTGCGCGCCACCGACGGCGCCGGCAACCAGGGCTCGGCGACCACGAACACGTTCACCGTCGACACGGTCGCGCCGGTCATCACGTTCACGTCCCAGCCGGCGCCGCTGTCCAACGTCAACCCGCCGACGCTCGTGTTCACGGTCACCGGCGGCGCGACGACGATCCTGTGCCGCGTCGACATCGGCCCGCAGGCGGCGTGCACGAGCCCGTTCACGCCGGCGGCGCTCGCGGACGGCGCCCACACGATCACGGTCGTCGCCACCGACGGCGCCGGCAACCAGGCCACGGCGACCACGAGCTCGTTCACCATCGACACGGTCGCGCCGACGGTGACGATCACGACGCAGCCGCCGTCGCTGTCGAACAACAAGACGCCGACGATCATCTTCACCACCGCGGGGGCGCCGACGATCGTGCAGTGCCGCGTCGACACCGGCGCGTTCGCCAACTGCGCGAGCCCGTTCACGACGAGCGCGCTCGCCGACGGCTCGCACACGATCACCGTGCGCGTCCAGGACGGCGCCGGGAACTCGTCGAGCGCGACCACGTCGAGCTTCGTCATCGACACGACGCCGCCCGCGATCGTGTTCGACGATGCTCCGCCCTCGGTGTGGCCGGTCAACTACTTCGACATGTTCTTCCACGCGACCGAGGCCGCCGCGCTCACGTGCTCGCTCAACGGCGCGGCGTTCAGCCCGTGCTCGACCGGCCTCGGCGTGACCGTGCCGTACAACCAGACGTCGACGTTCGTGGTCCGCGCGACCGACGCCGCCGGCAACGTCGGTCAGGGGACGGCGACGTGGGCCTCGGTGGACGGCCTCGTCCTGCACTACCCGTTCGAGCGCGGCAGCACGCACAACACGAGCCTCCTCGCGCAGAACCCGCCGTACAGCCCCGACGGCAGCCTCGAGAAGCTGACGTCGGTCGGCGGCTGGGCCGGCACCGCGCTCGGCAACGGGATCCCGGCGCACCGCTACTCGACCAAGCGCGTGTTCGCCTCGGCGGGACAGCCGCAGACCTACACGGTGTCGTTCTGGGTGCGCCCGGTGAGCGACGGCGCGAACGGCACGATCATGTCGACCCTCGGCGGCGCGGGCTTCCGCGTCCGCATGCAGGGCCTCTCGCTCACCACCGAGGTCCTCAACCCGCAGACCGGCGCGCTCACGCCGCGCTCGTTCACCGTCGGGCTCGACAAGTGGACGCACGTCGGGCTCCTCGCGACCGGCACCGGCAAGCCGCTGCAGATCTTCTTCAACGGCAACTTCCAGGGCGTCGTCGACTCGTCGTTCAACGGCTTCGAGGCCGGCCTGGGCGACCTCACGATCGGCGCCATCAACAACCTCGACCTCGACGACGTGCGCGTCTTCAACAAGGCGCTCGCGAACGCCGAGATGTGCACGACGCTGACGCGCGGCTTCGTCAACGGTCAGAACCAGTGCGTCCCGATGTCGCCCGGCATCGAGCTCGCCTTCGAGCACAACCGCCTGATCGACACCGGCCTGTGGGACATCCCGTTCACGGCGCCGGTGTCGAGCGCGTTCCTCCCGACCAAGCTCGGCGACGGCATCCGCGTCACGAATTCGTCGTTCTGGGGCTACACGCAGTCACCCGCCGGCGCCGGCTTCCGCACCTTCGCGAACAGCGTCCCCGCCACCGTCGGGCGCTCGTTCTCGCTGTGGTTCGACCCGTCGACCCCGGTCAGCAACCTGATCAACTTCACGGCGGCCTGCCCCGGCAACGGCGGCACGTGCGGCATCCAGGTCGCCCACGCCGACGCGAACGTCCTGCGCGTGTTCACCGGCACGGGCCTCACGTTCCAGCAGACGACGAACATTCCGTTCACGAGCACCGGGTCGCTGGTGTCGGTGGTGGTGGCGGAGTCGCGAAATGCTGCAGGGGGGACGGCCGCGATCACCGTGTACGTCAACGGCGGCCCGCCCACCGCGATCCCGATCTCGGGCGGGAACATCTACCAGAGCGTGTCGGACACGGTCACCCTCGCCGACCGCGAGGGCAAGATCATCGACGAGTACCAGTTCTGGACGACCGACCTGTCGAAGAACCCGGAGGCGCTGTGCGAGAACGGGTTCGGCGGCGAGGTCGACCACATCGACGGGACGTGTGCTCTCACGTCCAACTGACGGTGCCGACGGTGCCGACGGTGATCGACGGGGTTGTCGACGGGAGCTTGGCGGAGAAAAGCGTGACGCCGGCTCGCGTTTTTGAAATCATGCGCGGATGCGGGGAATCTGGCTGGCCCTAGGCCTGCTCGTTGCGGTCTCGGCGGGGTGCGGTGAGGACGGAGACGACGATCCACCGGACACGGTGATCGACATGGCGCCGCCGGCGCTGGGCAACCAGAGCCGGGTCGAGATCACGTTCTCGGCGCTCGGCAAGGCGAACACGTTCTTCTGCCGCCTCGACGACGCGCAGGAAGTGCAGTGCCTGTCCCCGTTCGTCACGAACCTGACCGACGGGCCGCACACGTTCACGGTCGCGGCCGCGCTCAACCGCAACGTCGACGAGACGCCGGCGACCGCGAGCTTCACGATCGACAGCGTCGCCCCGACCACCGAGCTGCTGTCGGCGCCGCCGGCGGTCGACGGCTCGCCGAGCCCCCTGTTCACGTTCCAGGGCAGCGACGACGGCGGCGTCGTGACGTTCGAGTGCTCGCTCGACGCCGGCACGTTCACCGCGTGCGCGTCGCCGCTGACGCTGACCGTCGGCGACGGCACGCACAACTTCAAGGTCCGCGCGCGCGACCCGGCCGGCAACGTCGACGCGACGCCGGCGGCCCACGGCTGGACCGTCGACACGACGACGCCCGACACGACGATCACGCTCGGCCCCGCCACGGGCAGCACGAGTGCGGCGACCGGGTCGTTCGCGTTCACCTCGCCGATCGGCAGCGTCACGTTCGAGTGCGCGTTCGACGGCGCGCCGTTCGCCGCGTGCACGTCGCCGGTGCCGTTCTCGCTCGACGACGGCGACCACACGTTCCAGGTCCGCGCCGTCGGCATCGGCGGCCCCGACCCGACGCCGGCCACGCGCACGTGGACCGTCGACGCGATCGCTCCCGACGTGACCGTCACGATCGGCCCGTCGAATCCGTCGAACGTCGCGGCGCCGAGCTTCACGTTCGGCTCGACGGACGCGACCGCCGTGTTCGTCTGCAAGGTCGACGCGGACGCGTTCGCCGCGTGCACCTCGCCGTTCACGACCGCGTCGCTCGCCGACGGTGCGCACGTGTTCACGGTGCGCGCGACCGACGGCGTCGGCAACGCCACCACGACCACGTTCTCGTGGTCGATCGACACCATCGCCCCGACGGTGACGATCACGGCCGCGCCGCCCGCCGCGACGAACAACCCCACGCCGTCGGTGACGTTCACGACCGCCGGCTCGCCGGTCGCCGTCGAGTGCGCCGTCGATGTCGCCGCGTTCGCGCCGTGCACGTCGCCGTTCACCGCCGCCGAGCTCGGGGACGGCCCGCACCAGATCGCCGTGCGCGCCACCGACGCCGCCGGCAACAGCACCACGGCCACGGCCGCGTTCGAGGTCGACACGATCGCTCCGGTCCCGGCGATCACGTCCGCGCCGACGCTGACGAACGACAACAGGCCGTCGATCGACTTCGTCGTGACCGGCGCGACGATCGTCGACTGCCGCGTCGACACCGGCGCGTTCGTGCCGTGCACGGCGCCGTTCAAGCTCCCCGCGCTGTCCGACGGCACGCACACGTTCGAGGTGCGCGGCCGCGACGCCGCCGGCAACAGCGCCACGGCGAGCGCGACGTTCACCGTCGACACGATCGCGCCGACCGTGACGATCACGAGCAGGCCCGCGGCGATCTCGTCGAACACGACGCCGACGGTCGCGTTCATCACCGGCGGGTCGCCGACGGACGTCACGTGCACCGTCGACGGCGGCGCGCCGCTCGTGTGCGTGTCGCCGTTCACCCCGGCCGCGCTCCCCGACGGCCCGCACGCGATCGTCGTGCGCGCGACGGACGCCGCCGGCAACACGACCGCCGCGACCGTGCTGTTCGAGATCGACACCGTCGCGCCGACCGTGGTCATCACCGACGCGCCCCCGGCGATCACCGCCGACAACGCGCCGGCCATCGCGTTCGTGACGGCCGGCAGCCCGACGCAGACGACCTGCCAGCTCGACGCGGCCGCGCCGATCCCGTGCGCCTCGCCGTTCGCGCCCGGCACGCTCCCCGACGGACCGCACACCGTCGTCATCCGCGTCCAGGACGCCGCGGCCAACGCGTCGACCGCGACCACGTCGTTCACCGTCGACGCGACGAGCCCGCCGGTGCTGATCACGCGGCGGCCGCCGCCCCTCACGAACAACAACACGCCGACGTTCGTCTTCGAGGTCACCGGTGCGCCGATCGCGATCGAATGCAAGGTCGACGCGGGCCCGTTCGTCGCGTGCACCTCGCCGTTCACGACGGGCACGCTCGACGACGGTCCGCACACGGTCGTCGTCCGGGCGACCGACGCCGCCGGCAACATCGGCAGCGCCGCCGCCGCGTTCACCGTCGACGCCACGCCGCCGACGCTCGCGATCACCGCGCAGCCGGTCGCGCTGTCGAACAACAACACGCCGACCGTCGCGTTCACGAGCGGCGGCGGCGTCACGTCGACGCAGTGCCAGCTCGACAACGGCACGCTCGTCGCGTGCACCTCGCCGTTCACGCGGACCATCCCCGACGGCGATCACACGATCACCGTGCGCGTCGCCGACGCGGCCGGCAACGTGACGACCGCGACGACGGACCCGTTCACCATCGACACGCAGCCGCCGACCGTCGTGATCACCGCGCAGCCCGTGGCGCTGTCGAACGACGACACGCCGACGGTGACGTTCACGATCGGCGGCGACCCGACGACGATCGAGTGCCGCGTCGACACCGGCGCGTTCGCCGCGTGCACGTCGCCGTTCACGCCGACGGTCGCCGACGGCACGCACACGATCACCGTGCGCGTCACCGACGCCGCCGGCAACATCGGCAGCGCCACGTCGACGACGTTCACCGTCGACACCGACCCGCCGACGATCACGCTCGGCACGCCGCCGGCCGCGCTGTCGAACAACCGGACCCCCACGCTGACGTTCACCGCGCTCGGGGCGGACACGATCCGGTGCCGCGTCGACTCGGGCACCTTCGTGAACTGCACGTCGCCGTTCACGAGCGTGGCGATCGCCGACGGCAGCCACACGATCACCGTGCGCGTCGCCGACAACGCGGGCAACTCGAACGTGGCGACGACCGCGCCGTTCGAGGTGGACACCACGCCGCCGACGCTGACGCTCGACAGCGTGCCGCTGGCGCTGTCCAACAACCCCTCGCCGAGCGTCGCGTTCACCGTCGGCGGCGACCCGGCGACGGTCGAGTGCCGCGTCGACGCGGGCGCGTTCGCCGCGTGCACGTCGCCGTTCTCGGCGACGGTCGCCGACGGCGCGCACACGATCACCGTGCGCGCGACCGACGCGGCCACGAACGCGACGACGCGGACCACGGCGTCGTTCGTCGTCGACACGATCCCGCCGACGGTGACGCTCACCTCGCAGCCGCCGCCGCTGTCCAACGACAACACGCCGACGATCACGTTCACCACGGCGGGCGACCCGAACGTGGTGCAGTGCCGCGTCGACGGCGGTCCGCCGACGAACAACTGCACGTCGCCGTTCACGGCCGGGCCGCTCGCCGACGGCAGCCACGTCATCTCCGTGCGCGTCGTCGACGGCGCCGGCAACAACGCCACGGTCACCACGAACACGTTCGTGATCGACACGGCGCCGCCGTCGGTCACGATCCTCACGCAGCCCGCCGCGCTGTCGAACGACGACACCCCGACGGTGACGTTCGACACCGACGGCGCGCCGACGATCATCGAGTGCCGGCTCGACGGGGACGCGTTCGTCGCGTGTACCTCGCCGTTCACGGTGACGGTCGTCGACGGCACGCACACGATCTCGGTGCGCGTCACCGACGCCGCCGGCAACCAGGTCACGGCGATCACCGACCCGTTCACCGTCGACACGATCCCGCCGACGCTCACGATCACGTCGCAGCCGGCGCTCCTATCGAACGTCACCACGCCGACGGTCGCGTTCACCGTGGCCGGCGCGACGACGGTCCAGTGCCGCGTCGACAGCGGCGCCTTCGCGGCGTGTACCTCGCCGTTCACGTCGGCCGCGCTCCTCGACGGCGACCACACGATCACGGTGCGCGCCGCCGACGGCGCCGGCAACCAGACGACGAGGACGACCGCGACGTTCACGATCGACACCGTCGCGCCGACGGCGACACTCACGTCGCAGCCGCCGGCGCTCGGCAACAGCGCGACGGTGCAGGTCGCGTTCACCACCGCCGGCAACCCGAACACGATCCAGTGCGCCGTCGACGCGGGCGCGTTCGCCGCGTGCACGTCGCCGTTCTCGGCGACCGTCGAGGACGGCACGCACACGATCTCGGTGCGCGTCACCGACGGCGCCGGCAACACCAGCACGACCACGACGAACCTGTTCACCGTCGACACCGACCCGCCCGAGGTCGAGATCGACAGCGAGACGCCGCCCGCGAACGACAACACGCCGACGATCACGTTCGTCGTCACCGGCGCCTCGACGGTGACGTGCACCGTCGACGGCAACGCGCCGGTCGCGTGCACCTCGCCGTTCACGACCGGCGTCCTCGCCGACGGCAGCCACACGATCGTCGTGACCGCCGCCGACGCCGCCGGCAACACCGGCTCCGCCAGCGTCTCGTTCGTGATCGACACGACGCCGCCGACGGTCGCCATCACCGGCGGCCCCGTCGGCCCGACCGCCGCCGACCAAACGCAGATCACGTTCACCGCGAGCGGCGACGCCGCGACGATCGAGTGCCGGATCGACGCCGGCTCGTTCGCCGCCTGCGCCTCGCCGTTCGATCCCGGCACGCTCGCCGCCGGCCCGCACACCGTCACCGTGCGCGTGAAGGACGCCGCGACGAACCAGGCGAGCGCCGCGATCTCGTTCGAGGTCGATCCCACGGTGTTCTGCCTCGCCGGCGCCCGCGGCGACGGCGAGATCAACGGCACCGTCGAGGACCTGTCCGCCGTGACCGCCGAGTGGTGGTTCCGCGCGGGGTCGGCCGGCGACGCGGCGCTGTGGAGCGTCTCGATCCCGGCGCTGGCGCCCGCCGAGCCGCGCATCGCCGTCGCGTTCGACGCGGGCGAGCTCGTGGTCACCACCGACGCGACGCAGGCCGTGGAGCCGGGCGCCGTCGGCGTGCGCCGGTTCGCGCTGCCCGGCGCGGTCACCGACTGGCACCACTACGCGCTGGTGTTCGACGGCGTGACGCAGAAGCTGTTCGTCGACGGCGTCGCGGTCACCGGCACCCAAGCGAGCGGCCTCGCGTCGGTGACGTTCGCCGACGTGCTCCCCGGCTTCGATGCGGTCCTCGAGCCGATCGTCCTGTCGGTCGGGCCCGCGGACGGTGCGGTCCTCGACCTGCGGTTCTCGAAGATCGCGCGGTTCACGACCTCGTTCACTCCGGAGTACCCGGCGGCGGCGGACGCGAACACGGTGCTGCTGTTCCCGCTCGACGAGGGCGCCACGGACACGTCGTTCGACGACGTCGCGGCGAAGCAGCTGACCTGGCCGTCGGCCGCGGGCTGGGGGCAGTGCTTCGGTGGGTTGTAGGGACCACGGTGGCTAGCGGATCGAGTAGCCGGGTGGCTAGTGGCGTAGCGGTGCGTCATCGTGGGTGACCGAGGGATCCCGATAGGTTGAGCCATGCCGGTCGGGGCACCGGCCTTGCTACCAGGCGCGGGCATGAAGCGCCTCGCGTCCTACCTCGCCACCGCCGCCCTCGCGGTCCCGGCGTTTGCCGCCTGCACCACGGAAGACGACCTGTACGACGGCGAGTCCGTCAAGTCCGAGGACGGCAAGGCCGACGCGAGCGACCTCGCCGTGTTCCTCGACGTCCAGTTCGAGGGCAAGCTCGTGGTGGACTTCTCGTTCAACGACCGCTCGACGATCCAGGACCAGCTGCTCTACACGGTCGGCCAGCTGAACGGGATGAACTCGGTCGGGCGCGTCGACAAGGCGCAGATCTCGAACATCAAGAAGACCGCCTCCGGCGGCAAGACGACGCTCACGTACACGGCGGTCCTGCCGGTCGCGTGGGGCAAGAAGAACGCGATCCCGACCGGCGTCGACCTCCAGCTGCCGCTCGACATGTCGAGCGCCGGCCAGAAGGCGTTCGCCGACAAGTACGCGCACGACTGCGTCGACGTCGGCGCGCACGACGTCGACGCGGGCAGCATGTTCTATTACTACCGCCCGAAGGCGTCGCGCTGCCGCATCGCGGCCGAGGACGTCCACACGGTGCGCGGCTCGGTGTCGCCGAGCCCGACGCAGTCGGTCGGCAAGTTCCCCGAGTACGACAAGGTCTGGGAGGACAACCGCCTCGAGGTGGTCGCGATCTTCGGCAAGTACGAGGACGGCGCGACCACGTCCGCCGACGCCGGCATCGCCGCGTACAACGAGTTCGCGGGCCTGATGAAGAAGGAGCTCGCGGGCACGAACCTCGTCACCGTCCCGGCGACGATCCCGTCGAACCCCGGCGTCGCCGCGCCGACGCTCGAGTACACGGCGACGCGCCCCGACGGCAAGGTCGTCCACGTCGTCGCGATGCTCAGCGACAACGTCAACTCCGGCCTCCAGCAGTCGGCGTTCCGCTCGCGGTACGAGCAGCTGTCGTCGCGCGCCGACTTCATCGTCTACAACGGCCACGCCGGCCTCGGCACGAACGTCCGCGCGCTCGCGCAGGCGGGCAAGTGGGTCGCCGGTCAGTACGTCGTCGTGTTCATGAACGGCTGCGACACGTTCGCGTACATCGACGGCGCGCTCAACCAGGCGCACAAGGCCGTCAACCCCGACGACACGACCGGCTCGAAGTACATCGACATCGTCAACAACGCGATGCCCGCGTTCTTCTCGAACATGGCCGGCTCGACGATGGCGATGTTCCGCGGCCTGATGTCGTTCGACGCGCCGAAGACGTACGAGCAGATCTTCCGCAGCATCTCGGCCACGCAGGTCGTGATGGTCACCGGCGAGGAGGACAACAAGTTCGTCCCCGGCGGTGGCGGCCAGCCGACGGCGTGGGCCGGCATCACCGACCACGGCGCGCTCAAGCGCGACGAGTCGAAGACGTTCGTGACGCCGACGCTGGCGCCCGGCGCGTACGAGTTCGCGATGACCGGCGACAACGACGCCGACCTCTACGTCCGCATCGGCGCGGCCCCGACGACGACCACGTTCGACTGCCGCCCGTACAAGACCGGCTCGAACGAGGTGTGCCGCGTCGACCTGACGGCGCCCGCGCCGATCCACGTGATGGTGCGCGGCTACAAGAACGCGACGTCGACGTACGACCTCGTCGGCAAGAAGCTGTAACCGCCCCGCCGCACGAGGTACGGTTTGCATCGACGCCCGCTCCGGCGGGCGTCTCGCGTTTTCGGTGGTGCGTGTGGAGGCGATGGCGTATGGAATCGCGATGAAGCTGCTCGCGCTCGCGGCCTCGTTGCCGCCCTTGCTCGCCCCGGCAGTTGTAGGTGCCGATCCCTCCAACGACGCCGCGCACGGCGTCGCGAAGCTGAGCGCCGCGATCCGCGCGAAGGACGCCGCGCAGATCACCGCGCACCTGTACACCGTCGTGCAGACGGGCGGGCTGCCGTTCGCGGATGCGGCGTGCGAGCGCTTCGCGAAGCGGTCCAAGGCGATCGAGTCGAACGAGCACCTCGCGCTCGCGCGCTGCCTCGCGCAGTGGAAGCTCCAGACGACGACGCGCCGCTCGGGCACGCCCGGGATGGTCGTACTCACGGTCGACCCGGGCATCGAGCTCGAGCTGATCTTCACGGGCGATCGCGTGCAGTGGCTCGGCTACGCCCACGGCAACGCGACGCCGACGATGACGGCGCAGGCGTTCGAGGCGCTGCGCTCGGCCGGCTCGACGAACGTCGACGCCGGCGTGAAGGCGGCGTTCGAGGCGAAGTACGCGCGCGACAAGGTGCCGGTGTCGGCGTGGATCCAGACGTGCGTCGACGCGAAGGGCACCGTGTCGTCGAAGGACCTGTGGTCGTCGACGCCGGGCGCCGGCACCGCGTTCCTCGCGGCGATCGCCGGCTGGAAGTTCAAGGCCCCGACGGTGCGCGGCGGCAGCGCGTGCGGCCACACGCTCCTCACGTACCCGGCCGCGAAGGCGCCGGCGACGGAGGTCCTGCCGGCGTACACGGCCGCGGTCGCGCTGGCGAGGCCGAGGGTCGTGAAGGACATCGTCCAGCCGATGAAGATCGAGAAGATCGAGAAGACGTACGAGCCGGACCCCGACGGCGACGAGTGGGGCGAGGAGGGCGGAGAGATCGGAGGCGTCGTTGGAGGAGACATCGGCGTGGTCAGCCCGCCCCCGCCACCGCCGCCTCCGCCGCCGTCGTTGCCGCAGAACATCCCGCCGGCGGCGCTCGAGTCGCTGCGCGTGAAGGGCAACAACCAGATCGTCCCCGACGACGTGACGAAGATCGAGATCGCGCGCGCCGGCAAGGACAAGATCGTCGGCTCGTACAAGCTGTGCGTGACCGCGACGGGTGTGGTGTCGGTGGTGACGCCGCTCAAGTCGACCGGCTTCGCCGCGTACGATGCGAAGCTCGTCGGCGAGATGAAGGCGTGGGGCTACAAGCCGTACATGGTCAACGGCAAGGCCGTCCCGGTGTGCACCGCCGTGACGTTCATCTACAGCCAGACCGCGCCGACGCCGCCTCCTCCACCGCCGCCGCCGCCCGCGAAGAAGCCGTAGCGGCTCACTCGGAGAGCGTGATCTGCGGGTTGCCGCCCGCAGCGCTGCCCTCGACGCGCAGCGTGATCGGCGTGCCGGTGCAGCCCGGATCGCCGACGGCCTTCGCGACGAACGTCTTGCCGTCGCCCTCGTAGCTGTACTGGAACACGTGCGGCTCGTCGAGGCTGATGTCGAGCGCCTTCCACACCGGCGAGCCCGACCACGCCGACGGGTCGGGCTTGCACTTCTTGTCGGGCGTCGAGCAGCACGCCGTCGCCGGCGTGAGTCCCGCGCTGCCCTTCGGGAACTCGGCGTTCTCGACGTACGCCGTCTTCGCGCTCTTGCCGATCTTGTTGAGCATCAGCTGCGCCTCGGCGCGATCGCGCCCGCCGTCGTCGCCCTTCGACTTCTTGTCGCCGCCTTTGCCCTTGTCGGCGTCCTTGCCCTTGTCACACGCACCCAGGGCGACCACGGCGAGCAGCGGCACGAGCCATCGCGTCATCGCTCGACGATACGCCGCTTGCGAAACACCGTGAAGTGCAGGATCAGCAATCCCACGGTCGAGCTCGAGATGATGAGCCCGTGCGCGACGACGAAGTACGGGAAGTTCGCCAGGCACGCGATCATCCAGAAGAACGTGAACGTGTCCCGCCGCCCGAGCGAGCGCAGCCACGTCGAGATCTGCTTCGGATCGTAGACCTCGTCGGCCGTCTGCTTGTCGCTCTCGAACCAGTAGCGGAACGCGAACACGTCGCCCGTCCCCGTCCGCGCATACACGTCGAGGTACGTCACCACCGACGTGAACACGCGCCCCGCCGCCGCCCCGATCCCGAGCCACATCCACGGCCCCCCGATCACCACGCCGCACGCCGCGATGAACAGGTTGTCGACGATGTCGTCCGACAGGTTGTCGAGCCACTGCCCGATCTTCGAGTACTGGAACCTCAGGCGCGCGAGCTCGCCGTCGACCGAGTCGAGGATGTTGTTCACCTGGATCAACACCCCGCCGACCGCGAGCCCCCAGTAGTGCCCGTTCATCACGAGCAACCCACCGATCGTCCCGAGCACGATCGCGCAGATCGTGACGTGGTTCGGCGTCACCGCCAGCGACCGATGCGACAGCCACCGCGTGATCCGCATCGAGAACCGCCAGTTGATCAGCGCATCCACCACGCCCTCGAACGACTTGTTCATCGTCCGGATCACCTTCCACTCCGCCGCGCTCGTCGCCTCGTCATCCACCAGCTCGATCCCCGCCACCACATCCGCCCTCTCCACCCTCGCCCCCTCCGGCGCCGCCGTCCCCGGCGCCACGAACTCCACCTCGATCGGCGCCGGCCTCACCAGCTCCACCTCCCTCGCCGCCACCACCACCCTCGTCACCCCCTGCTTCGCCACCTCCCGGATCCGCCGCTCGAGCGCACTCACGCCCCCGACCAGCCTCAGGTGCTGCTCGCCGGTCGTCTCGAAGAAGACGGTGGACACGGCTCCATCTATCACGTCTGCCTGACGATTTCAGATTCTCCCGAAATGCTACGCAACTCCTGCACGAGCCCCCGATAGCCTCGTGCCTGATGAAGCTCCCACTCCTTGCGTTGGCGTTGTGCGCGGCGTGCTACGGGTCCGAGAAGAACCCGATCAGCTGCTTCGATCGTATCTGCAAGAATCCGGCGCAGTACTGCGACTTCGACGGAAGCGTCGCCGGCACGCCCGGCCTGTGCCTCGACATCGAGTGCACACCCGGTCAATTCGAGACGTGCCGCGCCGACGACACCTCCGCGGTGTGCAACGCGGCCGGCGACAACCTCGAGGTCCAGACGTGCGATCTCGGCTGCGACCCCGCCACAGGTTGCAACACCTGCACGCCGAACACCGTCACCTGCGACGGCGACATCCTCCGCACCTGCAACGCCGCCGGCGCCCTCGCCAACGAGACCTGCACCGCCGGCTGCATCTCCTCACCGACCCCGCACTGCGCGCACATCATCCCGCGCTACCTGCCCGACGTCTGCGACACCCCCGCCCCCTCACCGGAGCTCGTGATCTCGAGCTCCGGCACGTTCGACACGAGCCTCGACCTCAACTGCAACGGAGGCATCGTCCAGCAGGTCGGTGGTCCGGAGATCTGCGTGGTCCGCTACGGATCGATCACGTTCGCCGCGGGCACCGAGCTACGGGTCATCGGCAGGGATGTGAATGGAGGAAGTAGCGGAGGACGTCCGATCGCGTTTGTCGCCGATCGGGACGTCGTCGTAGCCGGCGTGCTCGACATCGCAGGCCGTTCGACCGGAACGCTCGATCCTCCGCCGACCAGCGGACCCGGCGGAGGATTCACGAATTCGGGTGGAGGGCAGGCGACCTCGGGGGGCAGTGGTGGAGGTGGAGCTGGGTTCAAGACCGCAGGCGCTCCTGGAGGAACCGCCACTGTCGATGGTGGTGGCATGAATGGTGGAGCGCCGAGAATCGACCCGATCACGAGTGCGATCCTCGAAGGTGGCCCGCGCAACTCGGGTGGTGGTGGCGGAGCGATGACGCTCGTCGCTTGCCAAGGATCGGTCCGAGTGCCTGGCTTGATCGATGCTGGCGGTGGTGGTGGCTTGGGTGGCTTTCCCTCGCCACTTAGCGGCAACCCGATTCCCGGAGGCGGTGGTGGTGCTGGCGGTTACGTCGTACTGCAGGGACTCTCCGTCGACGTAACTGGTGAGGTCTACGCTAACGGTGGTGGTGGGGGTGGTGGCCGAATCCCGAACTCGACGTTCGGCGCAGCCGGAAAGGACGGACAGCGATCGGAAGCAGCCGCGGCCGGAGGCAACGCCAACATGGCTGAGGGTGCCGGCGGCTCCGGCGGGTGCATCACGACCCAACCCGGTGGCGGCAAGCATCCGAGCGCTGCCGGCACGACTCCGGGTGGAGGAGGTGGCAGCATGGGCTTCTTCCAGAGCTACACTCCGACCATCGAGGCTGCGACGCTCGAACCGCTCAAGTCGTCGCCGCGCTTTCAGCCACCCGCAATGATCCCGACCCGCTGAGACTTAGTTGGTTAGGGACCAGGACGTACGACCGTCGTCGTGATCGCGCCGGCTTCGCGACCGTTCTCGTTCTTGAAGCTCGTCACCGTGTGGGTGCGGAACGTCTTATTGTCGAAGCTCGCGCCGACGTCGACATCGCCCGCCGGCACGTTCATGACGAAGAAGAGTCCCGCGGCCTGCGGGGACAGGAGGCTCAGGTCGAACTGCGTGCCGACCTCGTTCTCTCCCCGCTTGACCGACAGCGACGCCGGCACCGGCGTGCCCGCGCAATCGGTGATCGCGACGAAGAGCGCTCCGTTGGCTGCGTCGTTCTGCGGGCCCGTGACGATCTGCAGCTGACCGAAGAGCTGCGCCGAGACCATCAACACCGGAACGTTCGTGATGTTCGTTTGCAGTGGCGTGGGCGGGAACACGAACGTCGCGCGGTAGGCCGGGTCGGGCTGCCCCTGTCCGTTGAGGGCAATTCCCTGGATGAATCCGTTGAACGCCTGTCCCTCCGTAGCGAGGGCCCCCGAGACGAAGTCGCCGTTGCCGTCGCTCACGACACTGCTCAGCGCGTTCGCGACACCGGCCTTGAAGATGTCGATGGCCACGTTCCCCTTCGCCACGGGGCCGTTCATCGTGATCTCCTGCGTCGAGCCCGCTGCCGTGATCGGATCGTTCGCCGTCGTCGGATCGGGCGTTCCCATGCACGAGAAGTCGAACTCCTGCGCGTCGATCGGCGGGGGCGGCGGCGGCGCGTCCACCGGGGCGTCGGGGACGATGACGACCGGGGCGTCGGGGTTGCCGGAGCCGCCGCCGCAGGCGGCGACGCCGAGGATGAACGCGCAGAAGGGGAGGCTCCTCATCGAGGGCGGTCGTACACCCAATGGGGCGAAAGTTCCACGGCGAAACGTTGTCAGCCGCGGCGGAGGAGGAGGATGTGCTCGGACTTGGGGCGGTCGGCGAAGGCGCGGCGCTCGACGGCGCCGAGGATCGGGCGGTGCTGGGAGGCCCAGGCCTCGACGAGGAGGTCGGAGGTGAGGGCGGCGCGGACGTCGTCGAGGGCGTACATGGCGCGGCCGGCGGCGAGGGAGTCGCCGATGACGATCGCCGCGCGGGCGCCGGGCGCGAGGGCGCGGCCGAGGGTGTGGAGGGTGTCGGCGAGGGCGGTGCGCCACGCGGCGGTGGGGTTGGAGCCCTCGCGGGGCTGGTCGAAGCTGCGGCGGGCGCCGATCTCGCCGGCGTCGAAGTCGCGGTGGTGGAGCGCGAGGAAGTCGAAGCGGAGGCGCTGGTGCTCGGCGTAGTCGTAGGTGCCGGCGTACGGCGGCGACGTCACGACGCCGCCGGCGGTGCCGTCGGGGACGATGCCGGCGGTGCCGAGGGTGCGCGCGTCGGCCTCGACGACGCGCGGGCGCGGCCGCGGCGGGAGATCGTCGAGCCCGGCGGAGAGGAGGTCCGCACGCTGCGCGAACAGCCGGCACGCCTGGCCGCGCGCGATGTCGCGATCGACCCAGGTGCCGTCGGTGTCCGAGGTCCGCGACGAGACCTTGTAGAGGATCGCCGACAGGCACGCGAGGAGGATGCCGCCGAGCTCGGCGTCGTCGCGCTCGACGTCGTCGACGGCGGCGGCGAGCGCCTCGAGCTCGCGGCGCACGTGCGGCGCGAACCACGCGGCGAGCCGGCGGTCGCGCGCGTTCGGATCGAAGCCGGTCGGGCGCCGGCGCGGCATCGGCTCGGCACCCGCGCGCCGCGCCGCCTTCCCCGCCGCCAGCACACCACCGGCGATCGCGTGCGCCGCCTCGCGCAGCTTCCTGCGCCGGTGCGGCGGCACCAGCCACGTCTTGGCCCGCGCGACGAGCGTCGCGAGCGGATTGAGATCGACGCCCACCGCCGGCAGCTCCGCCGCCGCCGCCTCGACGAGCACGGTCCCCGACCCGCAGAACGGATCGAGGATCGCGACCGGCGCCGCGCGCTCCGATGCCGCGCGCTCCGATGCCGATCGATCCGGCGCCGAGCGATCCGGCGCCGAGCGACCGGGTGCCGTGCGATCGAGCGTGCCCGCGCCGCCGGTGCGGCCGTCGCGCGATCGATCCGGTGCGCGTCCCAGGTTCGGGATCGTCTCCGCGACGACGTCGACGAGGATGCGCGCGGTCGCCGGGTGGAGGCGCGCCGGGTAGGTATGAAACGGGTGGGTGAGCGAGAGCGCGATGTCGTGGTCGAGCGACGGCGCGCGCAGCGCCGCGACGAGCGCATCGGTGACGTCGCGCGGCCCGTCCGCGATGATCTTGCCCGGGGCGCGCGGCATCGACATCGAGCGCCGCCCCGCCGCTCGTCCTCGCCCCGCATCGGATCGCGACGCGCCGCCGACGAACGCCCGGTTGGGCCGCGAGGCCTCCTGGCGAGAAGGCTCGGAGCGCCGCTCCGCTCCGTTGCGCGACGGCTCGGAACGCGCAGCGCCGCCGGCGAAGGCTCGGTCGCGCGACGGCGCGGGCCGCGCGGGGCCCCCGGCCAAGGCTCGGTCGCGCGACGGCGCGGGCCGCGCGGGGCCCCCGGCCGAGGCTCGGTCGCGCGACGGCGCAGGCCGCGCGGGGCCCCCGGCGAAGCCTCGATCGCGCGACGGCGCGGGTCGCGAGGCTGCGGTGCGCGGTTGCGAGGTCCGCGGGGCTCGCGCAGGCGATCGCTTCGGTTTGCCCGTCGTCACGGCGCGGACCCTACCCCATTTGTTGCTACATACGCGGGCATGCCCATGCCGCTCGAGATCATCGGCCTCGGAAAGCGCGAGATCCGGTTCGTCTGGGACGACGACACCGAGGACGTCTGGGGTGCCCGCGAGCTGCGCATCCGCTGCGTCTGCGCGCACTGCCAGTCGGAGGCCACCGGAGCGCGCCTGCTCGATCCCGCGTCGGTCCCCGAGGACATCACGGTCGCGAACATGGCGCTCGTCGGCAACTACGGGCTGTCGATCCACTTCTCCGACAGCCACACGACCGGGATCTACCGGCTCCGCGAGCTCAAGAGGAAGAAGTAGCGATGATCGCGGACCTCGAGGCCGCGTGGCGCGCGCGCCGCAGCATCCGCGCGTTCCGGCCCGACCCCGTCGAGCGCACCACGATCACCCGCATGTTCGCCGCCGCGCAGGCGGCGCCGAGCTGGTGCAACGTCCAGCCCTGGCGCGCGACGGTCACGCTCCCGCCCGCCACCCACCGGCTCGCCGAGGCGCTCGTCGCCGCCGCCCGCACCGGCCTGCCGCACGCCGAGATCCCGTTCCCGCTCGACTACCCGCCGCCGTACAAGGAGCACCGGCAGGCGTGCGGCGTCGCGCTGTACCAGGCGATGGGCATCGGCCGCGACGACAAGGCGCGGCGCTACGACGCGTGGCTGCGCAACTACGCGCTGTTCGACGCGCCGCACGTGGCGATCGTCGCGTGCGATCGCCGCCTCGGCCCGTACGCCTACGTCGACGTCGGCGTGTGGCTCGGCTACGTCCTCACGGCCGCGGCCGCGCTCGGCCTCGCGACGTGCCCGATGGCCTCGGTCGCCGCCTACCCCGAGCCGCTGCGCGCGCACCTGCCGCTCGCCGACACGGACGTCGTCCTGTTCGGCCTGGCGTTCGGCTACGCCGACGATGCCGCGCCGGCGAACACATGTCGCACGTCGCGCGCGCCCATCGAGGCAAACGTCACGTTCGTGGAAGATCTGGTCGACCGAAGGGGCTGAAACGCCGGGGCTCGTCGGTACTCTACGCACCGCGCCGGCACGCGCGTCGGCGGACTCGACGGTGTGTTATCTTACGCGTTCTCGGGGAGAGACTATGAAATCACGCGTTCTGTTCGTGGTTTGGGTCGTGATCTGCGCCCACGCCGGCCCTGTGCCGGCGCAACCGGTCGATGCGCTGAAGAAGGCGCAGACCGCGTTCGACCAGGCCCAGGTCGACTACCTGCAAGGCAAGTTCGACGAGGCCGCGCAGGGCTTCGAGGAGGCCTACAGCGCGAGGCAGTTCCCGCAGTTCCTCTACAACGTCGGCACCTGCCACCACATGAAGGGCAAGAAGGCGTCCGACATCCCGAGCTACGAGAAGGCGGTCAGCTACTACCGCCAGTACCTCGAGAAGGACCCGCAGGCTGCCGACAAGGTGAAGGTCGAGAAGGCGATCGGCATCCTCGAGACCGAGATCACGCGCCTGAAGGAGCTGAAGGCCACGACGCCGCCCGTCGGCTCGGGCTCCGAGGGCTCCGGCTCCGCCGCCGCGCAGGTCGCGCCGTCGCCCGAGGTCGAGAAGCTCGAGGCCAAGCCGCGCGGCCTGATCGTCATCGAGAGCGAGCCGCAGAACGCGACGATCTACCTCGACAGCCAGAAGAAGGGCCCGTTCGCGACGACCCCGTGGTCGGGCTCGCTCGAGGGTGAGCACAAGGTCATCATCGAAAAGCGCGGCTTCATGATCTCCGAGTCGACGGTGTCCGCCGACCCGAGCAAGCTGTTCGTGCTGAAGGCCGTCCTCGGCCCCGAGGCGTCGCTCGGCTGGATCGACATCACGTCGAACGTCGTCGGCGCCGAGATCTTCATCGACGACAAGGCCGCCGGTCCGTTCGCGCGCACGCCGCACTCGAAGAACATCAAGCCCGGCAAGCACACGTTCTGGATCACCGCCGAGGGCTACGACGAGTACAAGGAAGAGATCGAGATCATCCGCGGCGGCACGCACGAGATCAAGGCGGTCCTCAAGGGCTCGCCCGTCGGCAAGGTCAACGTCGTCGGCCTCGGCATCGAGGACTCGGCGATCTACATCGACGGCAAGCTCGCCTGCGAGCGCGGCCCGTGCCTGAAGGCCGTCACGCAGGGCGACCACACGATCACCGTGACCCGCAAGGGCATGAAGCCGTACTCGCGCCGCGTGAACATCCAGGCGAAGACCGAGACGTCGATCAAGGTCAACCTCGCGCCCAAGCCGAGCCGCGGCGACGCCGTCGTCGCGTACATCCTCGCCGCCGGCTTCGGCGGCGGCGGCGTGTTCCTCGGCCTCCAGGCGAACAAGTACCGCGACGAGCTCAAGAAGGGCATCGCCGACGGCACGACCGGCACGAACGTGCCGCCCGACAGCAACGATCCCCGCTTCTTCAAGGGCAAGGCGTTCGCGATCGCCGCGGACGCGACGTTCGTCCTCGCCGGGATCACGGCGCTGACGGCGATCTACTACACGTTCCGCGACAAGGGCCCGCCGTCGACCGGTCTCATCGACGTGCGCGCCCTCGCGATCACACCGCAGATCGGCCGCGAGTACGCCGGCCTCGGCATGGAGGTGCGCTGGTGATGTCGAAGAAGATCCTCCTCGGAAGTGTCGCCGCGGCCTCGCTGCTCGGCGCCTGCAAGTGGACCGAGTTCGACGACCTCGCCGACTCGACGTGGGTCGAGTCGACGCAGAAGCCGGACTCCGACTCCGCGAACTGGGGCGTCGCGGTCGCGCGCATCAAGCGCACGGGAGAAGGCGGCCGCCTCGCCGTGATCGGCGCGAGCCAGGCGCTGTACTCGGAGGTCGTGTTCAGCCCGACGGGCGGCTCCTCGGTCGCCGACGGCGCGTTCAACCTCAACAAGCAGTTCGGCATCGGCAACGTCGAAGCGCAGCCGATCCACCTCGCCGACCCCGCGACCGACGAGAACGTGCTGATCACGCGCTCGGGCAGCGCGAGCATCGCGGTGATCCGCGGCATCGCCGGCACGATCGACGTCAAGCAGGTGTTCGAGCCGGAGCGCCCCGACGCGGCGACGTTCCTGGTCGCGCCGAGCATCGACGGCGCGGCGGGCGTGCAGATCTCCCAGCCGATCGTCGCGCAGGACGACAAGGTGTTCGGCGCGTTCTACGCGCCGCCCGAGAACCCGTTTCGCCAGGTCAAGTGCCGCCTCACCGACGCGAACGGCGCGGTCAACGTGCGCGGCCTCGGCGCCGTGCGCGGCCTCGACCCCGCCGACGCGACGAAGGCGAGCGACGACCTCGTCGTCCTGTCGTCGACGGGCAAGCTCTACATCTACGACGGCGGTGTGTTCAACGGCGCCCGCGGCGGCGCCGCGTGCCCCGACGCGACGCCCGGCGACGACGACAACACGGGCACGGCGCTGCCGTTCCCAGACTACGCGCAGGGCTTCGACCTCGGCCTCACGTTCACGCCGGTGGCCGGCGCGCAGATCCTGGTGTTCGATCGCCAGTTCGCGCTCATCCAGGCGCACGACGACAGCGGCAAGAGCTACCTCGGGCTCGTCGATCTCGCCGCCGCGGCGAACGTCAGCTCGCCCGACACGCGCGACGGCCTGAAGACGATCGCGACGGCCGTCGTCGGCACGACCCGCTACGTGGCGGCCGGCTACCCGCGGCAGCTCGTCGACGGCACCGAGGCAGGTCAGGTCATGCTGTTCAAGGTCGAGACGGCGCGCGGGGGCATCGCGACGACGCCCGAGGTGACGCTGCACGACGCGCAGCTCGAGAACAACCAGGCGTTCGGCCGCGCGCTGACGTTCATGCCGTTCTCGTGCACGAACGAGCCGTGCGACAACAACAACGTCCTGGTCGTCGGCGCCGACAACGAGCTGTTCACCTACTTCCGGCTCGACCCGATCTACGGGGATCGCCGCGCAGGGCGGTAGGTGAGCTTCCTCTGCCCCGCGTGTCGCCGGACCTTCGGCGAGGCCGGCTTCTGCCCGTTCGACGGTGCGCCGCTCGCGGCCACCGCCGCAGCGGATCAGAAGACGATCCTGTCCGCCGCGATCCCGGCGCAGGCACCCGAGGCACACAAGACGGACATCGATCCGCGCGGCACGGTGCCGCTGTCGCCCGCGAAGCAGCCGTCGACGCAGGAGATCACGCACGCGCGCAAGCTCCCGCCGTCGGCGCCGCCGTCGAACCCGCCGTCGTCGCCGGGCGTCGTGCGCGCGATGTCGGCGTCGGAGAACCCGGAGCAGGCGCTCGAGGCGTACCGCTCCGGGCGCGCGGCGAACGAGTACGACAAGCTCGTCGGGCAGACGCTCGACGGGCGCTACTACGTCGAGAAGAAGATCGGCGAGGGCGGCATGGGCGTCGTGTTCGCGGCGCGCCACGCCGTGATCGAGCGGCCGCTCGCGATCAAGGTGCTGAAGCGCGAGGTCATGCGCGACACGGCGACGATCCGCCGCTTCGTGCAGGAGGCGAAGGCGGCCTCGCGCATCGGCCACCCGAACATCGTCGACGTCACCGACTTCGGCACGACGCCCGACGGCATGACGTACTCCGTGATGGAGTACGTCACGGGCGACACGCTCGGCGCCGCGCTGCGCGTCGCCGCGCCGTTCCCGGCCGCGCGCGCGATCCGCATCGCCGCGCAGATCGCCCGCGCGCTCGGCGCCGCGCACGACAAGGGCATCATCCACCGCGATCTCAAGCCCGAGAACGTGTTCCTCGTCGATCGCGACGGGCGCATGGACTTCGTCAAGATCGTCGACTTCGGCATCGCGAAGGTCACGCCGGTGTCGGGCGTCGCGAACCCGAACGAGCCGCGCCTCACGCGCGCCGGCTCGGTGTTCGGCACGCCCGAGTACATGGCACCCGAGCAGGCCGCCGGCCGCAACGACACCGACGGGCGTGTCGACGTGTATGCGCTCGGCATCATCCTTTACGAGATGCTCGTCGGGCGCGTCCCGCACCGCGGCGACAGCATGGTGCGCACGCTCGCGATGCAGATGCTCGATCCCGTCGAGCCGCCGCGGAAGGTGCGCCCCGACCTCGACATCTCCGCCGAGCTCGAGGAGGTCCTCCTGCGCGCGCTCGCGAAGAAGCGCGAGCATCGCTACCAGACGATGGGCGAGCTCCTCGCCGCGCTCGACGGGCTGCAGACGCCGGTCGGGACGTCGGTCACCGGGAGCCCCGTCTACGCGCTCACGCCGCTGCCGCCGGGCGCCGACCCGATCCAGACGAGCGGCGGCACGACGCCCGGCTTCCCGCTCAAGGTCACGCCGATGCCACCGGGCGCGGACTCGGTGCCGCACCAGATCTCGCAGCCGCTCAGCGTGCCGGGCGGCAACGTCAGCCACGCCGTCGGCGAGCCGCGCTCGAAGTCGCCGACGAACCAGCACCGCCGCATGCGCGACGAGCCGGAGTTCGTCACGCGCGAGAAGCCGGTGACGTTCGAGCACGTCTTCACCGAGGAGATCGCGCAGTACCAGCGCCGGCGCTGGCCGATGCTCGTGTTCGGCGGCCTGATCGTCGGCGGCGCGGCCGGCGCGATCGCGCTCGTCGTGAAGAGCCACAGCGACGCGCAGCCCGACGATCGCCGCGACACCCCGACGCCGATCGCGCAGGTCGTCGACGCCCCGGCGCGCATCGTCGACGTGCCCGCGGACGCCGTCGTCGTCGCCGAGATCCCCGCCGACGCGGCGACGCTCGTGCCGTTCGACGCGACCGACATCGTGTTCGTCGAGCGCCCCGACGCGGGGATCCGCCTGGCGCCCCGCGACACGCCGCCCGGGCCGCGCGAGCTCGCGCACGACGGCGGCCTCGTCGCCGCGAACCTGCCGGTCACGCCGAACGGGCGCGGCACGATCATGATCCAGGTCATCACGAAGCCCGAGGGCGCGACCCTGTACGTCGGCACGTCCTACCGCGGCGTCGGCGGCACCACGCTCGAGGAGCCGTTCGGGACCAGGATGGACGTCACGTGCCGGATGCCCGGCTACGAGTCCGGCACCGTGCACCTCGACTTCGACGGCCACGTCGAGGGCATCCTGTGCACGCTCAAGCGGATCAAGCGCTGCATCCGCACGGGCCCGATCCCCGGCGGCGACGGCATCAAGAACCCGTTCGACAACTGCATCGAGGAAGAGAAGTAGCGCTTTCGAGCACCACCGAAAACGCCGACCGAAAACGCCGAGGCCCCGCTTTCCAGGCGGGGCCTCGGGCGCTGGGCGCTGAAAGAAAACGATCAGCGCGGGCGCGTCGCGAAGCGGTGGTCGCCCGGGAACGGATCCGCGGTCTCGCGGGTCATCAGCTCGCCGGCGTCGGGCAGCGGCTGCGCCAGGATGCCGAGGGCCATGAGGCCGGCCTGGTTGTTGTAGCGGAGCTCGGCGATCGCGATCGGCGCGGCGCCGTTGCGGACGAAGCGCGTGTACGACGCCGCGGAGTAGCGGTGCTCGCCGAACTCGGTGCCGAGGCCCGGGCGGTTCGTGCGCGACGCGCTGTTGCTCTGGACGACCGGCGCGTCGTAGTCGCCATCGCCGCCCTCGTCGAAGCGGTGCGGCGGCGGCGGCGGCGGCGGCATCGGCGCGACCGCGCCGGTCGCGGGGCGGCTGGAGGTCACCGTCGGCGCGGGCTCGTAGCGGCGCTTCGCGGGCGCCGCGGCGGGCCGGTCGGACGGACGCGCCGCCTCGGCCTTCGCATCCTTGTCGACCGAGCGCTTCGCGACCGACTCGCCGGCGTCGGCGGCGCCGCCGACGCGGTAGTTGCCGCGCGCGGGCCCGACGGACGTCGTGTCGAGATCGTCGGTGTAGTCGTACTTGCGGCCGTCGCGCGGCGCCGGCTGTCCCGCGGCGCCGATGATGATCTGCGGCTCGGGCTGCGGCGCGACCTCCTCGAAGATCGCGACGGCGATGACGCCGACGTTGCGCGCGGCGCCCTTCTTGCCGGCGTACGAGTCGTCGACCGACGAGAAGCGGAACGTCGCGACGCCCTCGGTCGAGGTGCGGAAGCCCTCGATGCGGACGTCGCCGTACGGCGGGACGACGTAGCCGCGCTTGCGCAGGTCGCCCGCGTCGCCGTCGATCACGTCGAGGCCGTCGACGGACACGACCGCCTCGACGCGCCTCGGCGTCGGGTTCGTGACGCGGATGATGTAGCGCTCGCTCGCGTTGCCCTGCACGTAGAACCGGTCCTTGTGCGCGAACGTCGGCAGCTGGCCGCCGCCCTCGCGGATGACCTGCACGTCGTACGGCGCGCGCTGCTTGGCGGGCGCGACCTGGAGTGCGATCTGCGAGCCCACCGGAACGCCGGGAGGACCCGCGGGTCCGATGAAGACCTGATCGGCCTGCGCCGATCCCGAACACGCGGCCGCGAACACGACCGACGCGAAGAGCATGCGGATCATGGCGGATTGAGACGCCCGAGCCGGGTCGCCGATCTAAAGGCGTGTATAGTCCCGCGCATGGCTGCTCCGAAGAAGGCGGTAAAGGCCGCCAAGCAGGCGAAAGCCAAGCAGAAACCGGCAGCGAAAGCCGGCAAGAAGACGAAGGCGTCTCCCGATGTGGTGAAGGCGGATCCGTCGCTCTTCGATCCCCTCACGGCGGGTGAAGTGGCCGACGCGCTGCGCACGCTGACCGAGGATCGCCGCCTCGGATCGATGGCGAAGGTGGGCCGCTACCGTGTGATCTGCGCCGAGCCGCTCGTCGTCAAGCCGCCGCACTGGATGGCGGGGCACCGCCTCGCGCGCGTCGTCGCGTACGACTACTCGGGCGATCGCACCGTCGACGCCTGCATCGACCTCGAGGCCGGCGTCGTCGCGCACCTCGAGCTCACGAAGAGCCAGCCCATGCTCGCGCGCGAGGAGGAGGCGCTCGCCGTCTCGATCGCGACCGTCGACGATCGCGTCCGCGCCAAGCTCGCGCTCGGCGACGTGCCGCAGGCGACGATGCACTACTGGGGTCGCACGACCGCGGACATCGCGTACTCGCGCCGCTCGGCGGCGGTGATCTTCGGCCGCGCCGGCGGGCACGCATCGCTCGTCGCGGTGGTCGACCTCCTCGACAACGTGGTGACCCAGGTGGTCCCGGCGGAGCAGTGGTGATGTCCAACGAGATCAACGAAGCGAACTGGAAGTTCCACTGGCGGCTCACCGAGTCCGCCGGGATCATGATCTACCTCGCCGACTTCCGCGGCCGCCGCGTGCTGTGGGAGGGCTCGCTCCCGTACGTCACCGTCGACCACCAGCGCGAGACGCTGGATCCGCAGGCCGATCCCGGCGAGGCGCACGGGCCGTGGTGGGTGCCGCTCGGCACGCGCACGCTGCAGGGCCCCGTCCGCGTGCAGTCGTTCCGCGGCGGCGTCGAGCTGTCCGCCGGCTTCGAGGCCGGGCCGTACCACTACACGCAGCTGTGGCGCTTCCACGACGACGGCCGCATCAGCCCGTGGCTCACGATCTACGGGCCGGGCGTGCACGATCAGCACACGTACCACCCGCACTGGCGCTTCGACTTCGACCTCGACGGCGCGCGCGACGACGCGTTCGAGCGCTTCGAGGACGGCCGCTGGCAGCGCGTCGAGACCGAGGGCTGGTTCCCGTACGGCGGCGAGGCCGACGAGGCCGGCAACGTGTGGCGCCAGGTCGACTTCGGCAGCGGCGCGGCGATCAACATCCGCCCGCACAGCTGGGACGACGCCGAGGTGTTCGCGATCCGCTACCACGACGGCGAGTGGGCGCCGTTCTCGCCGCGCAGCGCGGCCGGCTCGCAGCCCTACCCCGCCGCGTACATCGGCGACGAGCGCCTCGACGGCGACGACGTCACGCTGTGGTACGTCGCGCACGTCCACTTCGACCAGTCCTTCCCGTACACCGCGGGCCCGTGGATCAAGGTCGAAGGGCTCAGCTCGTAGTCACGCCCCCGCGCCTGCCTCAATCCGTCAGGCCTTCCTTCCCCGCGAACGTGACGTACTTGCGCGTCACGTTCCAGGCGAGCCACGTGCCGCCGCGACCCTGCAGGACCCACGGCGTGTAGGCGTACAGCGACGCGGTGGCGTGGTTCGCCGGCGTCACGGTCTTCGGGTCGAGCGTCCGCTTCGCCTTGCCCTTGCGCCACTCGCCCGTGCCGGCGATCGACGCGTCGTACCACTTGCGCATCGTCTTGGCGCCGCACGACAGCTGCTTCGCGAGGCCCTTGAACTGCGACGCGCAGCCGCCGCCGTCGGGGCACCCACAGCCGAGCGCGCGGTCGATCAGGCGCTGCGACGGCGCCACGCTCTTCGACACGAGCGACGACTCCACCTGCATGCGCGCGACGAGCACGAGCGGGTTGACGCCCTCGGCCTCGGCGATGTCGGCGATGACCCGCGACACCGGGACGCCGTCGATCTTGTGGTTCGCGAGCCACGAGCGGTTGTTGTACGGCGAGCGCTCGAAGAACCGCTGGAGGTTCGCCGCGCCGAGCGAGGTCGAGGCCGTCAGGACGTCGTCGCCGATCACGTCGTTGGCGTTGAACACCGCCGGCACGCCGTCCGCCTTGCCGTCGGGGTCGTTGACCTCGAAGTCGTACGGGTCGCCGTCCTCCTCGTCTCCATCGGCGATGTAGTCGGTCGTGCAGGCTCCGAGCGTGATCGTGAGGACCAGGAGGACGTGAAGACGCATACCGCCTGCGGCTGCAAGCTTCAGCGCAGGTGTGCCGACGAGGATGCGCACCGAGGTGGGGAGAAAACTCCCTAGCGCGGGAACGCGGATACGCCACAGCGCGGACGGTTGTCCGCAGGCCGTCCCCATGACCACGCAAAGCGCCTGGCTACCCGGCTTGCCGGCAGATCTTCTCGAACGAAGATCGGGCATTACACAGATCGATCATCGTCGCGCGCGAGTTGATCGCTCGGTCGATCCCGAGCAACATCGCCCGCGATGTCCGTGGTCACCGCCGACGCCGTCGAACGCACGATCGCCGCCTTCACCCGCCTCGACAAGCGCGGGGACAAGAAGGCCATGAACAAGCTCGCCCAGCGGCTCCAGAAGGAGCAGCCGTTCCTCCTCCAGCACGCCGCCGCCTCGCGCGCCGAGCATGGCGACACGGTCGGCGAGGCCGCCGTGTTCTACGCGACGCTGATGTGGGCGATGTTCGATCGCGACCACGAGGGCACGCTGGCGCAGCTCACGCAGCAGAACCTCACCGACGCCGACGGCATCGTCACCGAGGAGCTGTCGACGGTCGAGGGCCTCGCCGACAAGGCGCCGCACGAGCGCGTCGCGCCCAGGCTGGTCGCCGGGCAGCCGAACGTCTACGCGAAGCTCGCCGAGCTCCTCGCCGAGGACGTCAAGGAAGCGGCGATGACCGTCGAGACGGCGAGCGCGATCATCAAGCCGACGCAGGTGGTGATCGAGGCGCTCGACGCCGCCGTCACGAACCGCCGCCCCGGCCTGCAGCAGGGCACGATCGTCGCCGCGGCGAAGGTCGGCCGCAACGATCCGTGCCCGTGCGGCTCCGGCAAGAAGTACAAGAAGTGCCACGGCGAAGCGGCCTGAGCCGCCCCGCGCAACGTCAGCGCGCGAGCTGATCGACGCAGCCGCCGGCCTTGACCTGGCAGACGCGCGGGAACGGGCTCGCATCGACGACCACGAGCTCCACGCCGACCCACTCGGGCCCGAGGTGGTCGATGTGGCGGTCGACGTTCGGCGGCAGGTTCGCGATCAGGCGCGGCAGCTCGGACCGCGCGACGCCCCCGACGACACCCTCGAGGACGAGCTCGAGGTCCATCCCGCCGGCGCGCTCGTCGCGCGTGATCGACACGACGACGCCCGGGTGCGGCTTGCCCTCGGCGGGCGGCTTGCCCTGGAGCGGATCGATCACGCGCACGGTGACGCAACCCGCGTGCGGGCACCGGGCGAGCGGCCCGACGTCCCAGCGCGCGATGCGCGCGGCCGCCGCCACCGGTGCGCGCGGCGTCAGGAGGAGCTGCCGGTCGGCGGGGACGAGCGTGAAGTTGTACGCGCCGAGCGCGGCCAGGCCGAGCGCGCCGTCGACGTCGTCCGCCGCGCGCCGGTCGACGTACGGGATGAACGCGACGCCCTCGCCGGTCGCGCCGCCGACGGAGATCCGCGCCGGCTCGCTCGCCTTCGCGATGCGGCGCACGCTGCCGAGCTCGTCGACGACGCCGACGCTGACCTCGCGCCCCACCAGCTTCGCGCGCTCCCACAGCGGCTCGCGCAGCTGGCTCGCGACGCCGCCGAGGTCGAGGTGCATCGCGAACGTCTCGCCGTTGACCTGCGCCTGCGCCACGCGCCTGGGCCGCCGGCCCTCGGCGAGCTCGCCCTGCAGCTTGTCGTCGGCGTACGCGATCGCGAACGCCGGCGCCGCGGCGGGCCGCCACGCCGAGCGCGCCGTCAAGGTCGCGGTCCCGCGGTCGCGATCGACGGAGACCACGAGCCCGTTGCCGAGGATGTCGTGGCCGATGATGCCGGCGACGCGCCGGCCACCGACGTCGAACGCGCCGAGCCGCACGACGTGGGCGGTGCGCCGGTCGATGATCAGCGTACCGAGCTCGATCTGGTAGATCTCGCCGAGGATCGTCTGCTGCTTCTTGCCGACCTCGTCGTACGCCATCGGACCGCGCGCGACGACGACCTTGCCGTCCTTCGCGACCTGGGCGTCGATGACCGTGTGCGGCGCGTCGGGATCGAGCGCGAACAGGTACGGGCCGATGCCGTTGATCGTGACGGGCGTGAGGAGCAGCCCGCCCTCGAGCGGCCCGACGAGCGGGAGCTCCCACCGCGCGTTCGCGCCCGAGAAGCCGCTCGGCGTCGACCGCCCCGGACAGGCCGCGGTCGCGACCAGGAGCGCCCCAAGCCCGAGCGGCCCGAGCGGAGAAGACCGCATGGCTAGTGGCGCGTGCCGTCGGCGCCGACCTCCCACACCATGCCGCTGTACATCAGCTTGGTGAGGTCGCCCGGGCCCTGCTTCGCGACCGCGTCGTCGATCTGCGCCTGCGCGAGCTGCTCGTACGTCGTGCGCTCGGTGCGGTACAGGATACCCATCGGCATCGGGAAGTCCGGCTGCACGAGCTGCGCGAGCAGGTGTGCGTACAGCGGCGAGCCCTTCTCCGTGTGGACGAGCAGGCCGCTCGTGTCGCCGTCCACGACGTCGACGATCTCCGGGACCATGCCGGCGCCGAGGCGAATGCCCTTGGTGCCGCCCGCGAACACGAGCGACTTGCCCTCGACGAGGTGCACCTGCTTGCCGGCGGGATCGTCCTTCACGCCCTCCCAGACGCCGTCGTTGAACACGGGGCAGTTCTGGAGCAGCTCGATGAACACGGCGCCCTTGTGGCGGTACGCCTGCTCGAGGATCGAGCCCATCAGCTTCGCGTCGGTGTCGGCCGCGCGCGCGACGAACGTGGCGCCCGAGCCGAGCGCGAGCGAGATCGGGTTGAGCGGGTGGTCGATCGAGCCGCTCGGCGTCGACGGCGCGCGTGTGCCGACGGCGGACGTCGGCGAGTACTGGCCCTTCGTGAGCCCGTAGATCTGGTTGTTGAACAGCAGGATCTTGAGGTCCATGTTGCGCCGGAGCGCGTGGATCATGTGGTTGCCGCCGATCGACAGGCCGTCGCCGTCGCCGGTGATCACCCACACGTCGAGCTCGGGGCGCGTGACCTTCAGGCCCGACGCGATCGCCGGCGCGCGGCCGTGGATCGTGTGGAAGCCGTACGTGTTCATGTAGTACGGGAACCGGCTCGAGCAGCCGATGCCGCTGATGAACACGGTGTTCTCGCGGCGGATGCCGAGCTGCGCGAGCGTGCGCTGCACCGTCGCCAGGATCGCGTAGTCACCGCAGCCCGGGCACCAGCGGACGTCCTGGTCCGACTCGAGGTCCTTCTTGCTGAGCTTGAGCTTGACTGCTTCGGTCATGGTCGTCCTCCCGGCCTACGCGTTCGCCTGAGCTTGGGTGGCAGCGCTCGTCGTCTTCGTCGCGGCGACGCCGAGCTCCTTCTCGATCGCGGCCACGACCTCGGCGACCTTGAACGGCAGCCCCTGGATCTTGTTGAGGCCGATCGCGTCGACGAGGAACTGCGCGCGCAGCACCATGCGCAGCTGGCCGGTGTTGAGCTCGGCGACGACGACGCGCTTGAAGTTGTGGATGATCTTCGCGAGGCCCGGCTCGAGCGGCGACAGCCAGCGCAGGTGCGCGTGGGACACGCTCTTGCCCTGCGCCGCGAGCGACTGCTGCGCCTGGCGGAGCGCGCCGTAGGTGCCGCCCCAGCCGATCAACAGCACCTCGCCGCTCTCGGCGCCCGACAGGTCGAGCTCGCCGATGTCCTGCGCGATGCGCTGCACCTTCTCGGCGCGGACGTGCGTCTGCTTCTCGTGGTTCTCCGGCGCGTAGGAGATGTTGCCCGTGAGCGCGTCCTTCTCGATGCCGCCGATGCGGTGCTCGAGGCCCGGCGTGCCGGGGACGACCCAGGCGCGCGCGAGCGTCTTCGGATCGCGCTCGTACACGAAGTAGCTCTGCGGATCCGTGCGGTGGACGACGTCGAAGCGCGGCATCGCCGCGAGGTTCGGCAGCGGCCACGGCTCGCTGCCGTTCGCGATGTAGCCGTCGGAGAGCAGGATGACCGGGACCATGTAGCGGGTCGCGATCTTCACGGCCTCGACGGCGCAGTAGAACGTGTCGCCCGGGCTCTTCGCCGCGAGCACCGGCAGCGGCGACTCGCCGTTGCGGCCGAACAGCGACTGCGAGAGGTCGCTCTGCTCGGTCTTCGTCGGCAGGCCCGTCGACGGGCCGCCGCGCTGGATGTTGAGGATCACGACCGGCAGCTCGGTCATCACGCCGAGGCCCATCGCCTCGCCCTTGAGCGCGATGCCCGGCCCCGACGACGCGGTCACGGCGATCGAGCCGCCGAACGCCGCGCCGAGCGCCGCGCCCATCGCGGCGATCTCGTCCTCGGCCTGGAACGTCATCGTGCCGAAGTTCTTGTACTTCGCGAGCGAGTGCAGGATCGACGACGCCGGCGTGATCGGATAGCCGGCGTAGAACAGCTTCTTGCCGGCGAGGTCCGCGCCGACGACGAGGCCGAGCGCGATCGCCTCGTTGCCCGTGATGTTGCGGTACATGCCCGGCTTGAACGTCGCCGGCGGCACCTTGTAGACGGTCTGGAACACCTCGGCGGTCTCGCCGTAGTGGTAGCCGGCCTTGAACACCTTCACGTTCGCCTCGCCGTAGCCCGGCTTCTTCGCGAACTGCTGGTGGATGCGCCGGATCTCGCCCTCGGGCTCGCGGCCGTACATCCAGAACACGAGGCCGAGCGCGAAGAAGTTCTTCGCGCGGCCCTTCTCCTTGTTCGAGAGCTCGGAGCCCTCGAGCGCCGTCATCGTGAGGTGGTTGATGTCGACGGCGTGGACCTTGTACTTCGCGAGCGTGCCGTCCTCGAGGGGGTTCGACTTGTAGCCGGCCTTCTTGAGGTTCGCCTCGATGAAGGCGCCGGTGTTGACGATGAGCGTGCCGGTGTCGACGAGGTCCTTGAGGTTCGTCTTCAGGCCCGCCGGGTTCATCGCGACGAGCACGTCCGGCGCATCGCCCGGCGTGTGGATCTCCGACGAGGAGAAGTGAAGCTGGAAGCCCGAGACACCGAACAGCGAGCCGGCGGGGGCACGGATCTCGGCGGGGAAGTCCGGGAACGTCGAGATGTCGTTGCCCGCCTCGGCCGCGGCCTTCGCGAACTCGGTCCCGGTCAGCTGCATGCCGTCACCGGAATCGCCGACGAACCGGATCACCACCCGATCCAGATGCTTCGTTTCCATACGTTGCGGCGGACCTTACCCCAACGTCTCGAACAATCCTAGTGCCTTATCCCGAGGGAAACTCACAGGTTGCCATGGTTCATCGGAGATGTGTAGACGAGCAGCGCGCTCGCTTCGACATGCGCTCCCGAGGCCCCGAACGCGTAGCTTCCGAACCCCAGATCGAGGCCGCTCGGGATGCGGATCTCGTGCACGGTGCCGCCGATGCCGCCGACGATCGCGCGGCAGAGGAAGGTCGCCTTGCGATCGAAGTTGATGTCGCGCCAGCCGACCAGGATCGCGTTCGTCACCGGGATCCCCGGCACGCCGATCCGCTTCACCGCGGTCTCGCCGAACACCTCCGAGGCGACGAGCTCGTCGGCGCCGTCGACCGTGGCCGCGCGGCGGATCGCGCACGTGAGCCCCGAGCCCTCGTCGACGTCGAGCTCGAGCGCGACGCTCGCTCCACCCGCTTGCCCGTCGAGCCACGAGATCACCGGCAGGTGGAGCTGCCCCATGAGGCCGTCGCCCATCCTGCGGCGCTTGCCCGCCCAGCGGGCGGTGCCGCCGGCGACGGCGTGGTCGTTCGCGATCGTCCAGCCCTCACCGGTGAACGCGGCCGCCTCGCCCGCGGACGCGAACGGGTGGAAGAACGCCAGGACGTCACCCGCGCGTGCGGGGCGCAGGTCGCACGCGTCGCCGACGCCGTCCTCGAACTGCAGCAGCGCGACCTCGGACGTGTCGGCCTGGTCCGGGTTCGGGATCGTCGGACAGTTGTCGCACAGGTCCCCGATGCCGTCGCCGTCCTCGTCGTGCTGGTCCGGGTCGTAGCGCTCCGGGCAAAGATCGGCATCGTTCGGAATGCCGTCTCCGTCGAGATCATTGGGATCGATCGGCGCCCGCGTGTCGGATGCGGCACAACCGCACAGCGCGCACGCCATGATCGCCGCCAGCTTTCGCGTTAGGCTTTCGGCGTGTTCGGGCATTTTGCCATCTACTCCGCCGCGCTCGTGCTCGTGTCCTGCGGTCATCCGAAGGGGACGTCGAGCGTAACGCCGGGCTCGGGCAGCGACCAGGCGAAACTCCCCGATGGGCCTCCGCTCGTCACCCCGGGAGAGCGCATGTCCTACCGGCTGTCGCTCCAGGGCGTGAGCCTCGCCGAGTACACGCTCGGCGTCGGCGACGTCGAGGACCTCGGCGGCACGCAGGTCGTGCTCGTCCAGGGCCACGCGAAGACGATCGGCTTCGCCAGCTTCGTCGCGAAGATCGACGACACGTTCTCGACGTGGATCGACGTCAAGAACGGCCGCACGGTCCGCTACCGGACCGACGAGTACGAGGTGAACAGCAAGACGAACATCGAGCACACGATCATCGACCTGCGCGAGCGCAAGGACGACCTCGTCCCGGTGAGCTTCCACCTCAACGACAGGCCGCCGCAGCCCGAGCCGCAGAAGGTGTCGCTCCCCGAGCTGTGGGACGTGAACAGCTTCCTCATCGCGCTGCGCTCGTGGGAGGGCGCGCCCGGGACGACGACCTCCGTCGAGGCGTTCCGCAGCCGCTACATCTGGCACCTCGACGTGCGCATCGGCAAGCGCGAGAAGATCGTCACCGAGCTCGAGGTCGGCGAGATGACCGCGCTGCGCTTCGACGCGCGCACGTACAAGCTCACGCGCGCCGGCGGCAAGGACACCACGTCCGACGAGCGCAACTTCTCGATCTGGATCTCCGACGACGACGGCCGCGTGCCGCTGCAGATCGTCGCGCGCACCGACTACGGCGACATGAAGATGCAGATCACCGACTACCAGCCCGGCAACGGCCAGCGCCTGCGCCCGTAGCTCACTTCGGCTTGGGGTCCTTCTTCGCGCGGAACTTCTTCTCGCCCTTGCCGATCACGACCTTCTGGTAGTAGTCGCCGCCCGCGACGCCCGACGCCGCGACGAGCTTCAGCTTCTCGTCGATGAGCTGCTGGAACGTCTCGCGATCGACGGCGCCCGGGATCTCGGTGCCGTTGATGAAGAACGTCGGCGTGCCGTCGACCTTGAACGCGACGAGCTCGTCCATGTCGGCCTTGATCGCGTTCTCGCAGTCGACGCCGACCATGTCGACCTTGAAGCGCGACACGTCGAGGCCCATGTCGGTCGCGATCTTCACGAGGTTGTCGGCCTCGAGCGAGCTCTTGTCGCGCCCGCCCGACTCGGCGTACGGGCCGAAGCCGTGCTTCCAGAACGCGTTCTTGTACTCGAGGTACTTGCCCTGCTTCGCGGCGGCGCAGCTCGCGAGGTGCGCGGGCATCGCCTCCTTGTGCACGACCATGTTCTTGAACACGACGCGGAGCTTGCCGGGGTTCGCGGCGAGCAGCTCGGCGAGCGTGTCGTTCGTGCGCGCGCAGTGCGGGCACGCGAAGTCGAACGCCTTCACGATCGTCACCGGCGCCGACGCCGGGCCCTCGACCTGGCCGAGCTTCGCGGAGCGCGCGATCTCGACCGCGAAGATCGCGTCGGGCGCGGGCTCGCGCTCGGCGCGCTTGTCGATCTGGTCCTTCTGCTGCGCGTAGACCTCGCCCAGGAACTCGAGCGCCTCGCTGTACTTCGCGACGGTGTCCTCGAGCTTCTTGATCCGCGCGTCGAGCGCTTCGGTGCCCGCGGCGGGCGGAGGGCGACAGGCGGCGAGGACGAGAACGAGCGCGGCGACGCGTGACATCGCCGCTATCTTGGCACGCTACGGCGTCGCGGGCTTCGGGGTCTTCGCGTTGCGGAACTGCTTCTCGCCCTTGGCCATGATGACCTTGTCGTAGTAGTCGCCGGGCGCGACGCCGGAGGCCTCGGCCTCCTTCACCTTGCTCGCGACGAACGGGCCCAGGGGCTGGCCGCTGAAGTGCGTGCCGTTGATGTACAGCGTCGGCGTCGAGTTGATCTCGAACTTCGCGAGCTCCTCCATGTCCTCCTTGATGAGCTGCTTGCACTCGTCGCCGTTCATGTCCGCCTCGAAGCGCTGCGTGTCGAGGCCGACCTCGCCCGCGATCTTGACGACGCTGTCCGGCTTCATCGTCGAGTCATCGGGCTTCTTCGCCTGGAGCGACTCGAGGAACGGCTTGTAGCCCTTCTCCCAGAACGCCTCCTTGAACGCGACGTACTTGCCCTGCTTCGCGGCGGCGCAGCTGCCGAGGTGCCCGGCGCGCGCGTTGTCGTGGATGACGAAGTTCTTGTAGACGACGCGGATCTTGCCCTCGTTCTGCTTCATCAGCGCCTTCAGGTGGTCGTTCATCTGCATGCAGTAGGGGCACGCGAAGTCGAACGCCTTCACGATCGTGACCGGCGCGGTCGCCGGGCCCTCGACCATGCCGAGCGCGATGTCCTTCGAGACGTCGATCGCGAAGATGCCGTTCGGATCCGGCTTGCCGTCCTCTTCCTTCTGCTGCTCCGCCTTCTGGCGCTGGTAGACGCTCTCGAGGAACGCGAGCGCATCGTTGTGGCTCTCGAGCTTGCGCAGGCGCCCGTCGAGCAGGTTGTACGGATCGACCTTGAGGTCGCCCTTCTTCTGCTCGATCGTCGAGGCCACGACCTCGAGCGGCTCCCGGTAGCGCTCGACCTTGGCCTCGAGCGCGGCGAGGCGCTGGGCGAGCTCGCCGCTATCCCCGCCGCCACCCCGGGCGGCGGCGGCGCCTGCGGTGCTGGGAACTCCACCGGTAGAGGGATCGAGCTTCGAGGGCTGCTTTTCGCAGCCCGAGGCGGCGACCAGCAATAGGCAAGCGAGGGCCGAGAGCTTCTTCATGGGCCCTCAACCTAACCTCGCCGGCGCGAGATTCCTACAACTGTAGTTAGGGCTTCTTCGACTTGCGCGCGTCGGCCTTCGACTTGAAGGTCTTCTCGCCCTTGCCGAGGATCTCCTTCTGGTAATAGTCGGAGCCGGAGACTCCCGAGGCCTCGGCGATCTTGAGCTTCTCCTTGACCAGCTCGGCCATCGCTTCCTTCGGGATGCGGCCGCCGATGTGCTGGCCGTTCACGAAGAAGTTCGGCGTTCCGCCGACGCGGAACTTGCGGAGCTCGCGCATGTCCTCTTCGACGCGGCGCTGGCAGTCCGCGCCCTCGCCTTCGGACTTGAGCTTGTCCGCGTCGAGCCCGGCCTCACCCGCCCAGCGGAGGATGAACTCGGGCGTGAGCGTGCTCGCGTCCTTGCCGCCGGAGTTGCGGTACGCGCCGAACGACTTGGTCCAGAACGCGTCCTTGTAGTCGATGAACTTCCCCTGCTTCGCCGCGGCGCACCCGTACTGGTGCGCCTGCCGCACGTTCTCGTGCACGACCATGTTCATGTAGACGACGCGGACCTTGCCGTCGAACTCCTTGACGATCTCGTGGAGGTCAGAACTGACCGCCTGGCAGTGGGGTCAAGCAAAGTCCCAGGCCTCGACGATCGTCACGTAGGCTCCCGCGGCGGGGCCTTCGATCTGTCCGGCCTTGATCGCGGCGTCGATGTCGACGGCGTAGCTCGCCGTCGGGTCGAGCTCCTGCGCCTCCTTGGCCTCCTGCTGCTTCTTCTGCTGCTCGTGGATCTCGGCGATCCACTCGAACGTCTCGGCGTAGCGCTCGAGCGCCTTCAGGCGGCTGTCGATGACGATCTCCGACGGGACCGTGAACTGACCGCTGTCGGCCTTCACCTTCGCCGCGACGATGTCGAGCGCCGTGCGGTATTGCTGGTAGCCGGCGAGATCCTTCTCGACGGAGCCGAGCCGCCCCAGCTGCGCCTCGAGGCTCGCCACCTTCTGGCGCAGCTCCTCGACGGCCCTCGCGTCCGCGCCGCCGCCGCCACCGCCAACCGCGCCGCCGGCGCCGCCCTTCGCGTTCCCTTCCTTCGGGACGGCACCCGTCGACGTATCCAGCTTGGAGTTGCCGTTCTGGCATGCCGCCGCTGCGACCAGGAGCAGGAGCGACGCGAGCTTGGTGGGCTTCATCGGGGCCACACCATCGCGCGAACCCGGCGCGCTCGCAAGCTGCGTTTTCCGATCGACAGCGCCGGCTCCGCCGCGGTACCGAACATCGGATGCTCTCGTTGTACCCGCGCTGGCCGGCGCTGCTCGTACTGGCGGCAGCCTGTGGCGGCGGCGATCCCGGCGCGATCGACGCGCCCGGCGGCGATCCGAAGATCGATGCACCTCCGAACCGGTGCCAGCCGATCCCCGCGACCGGCCAGTTCAACAAGCGCCAGGGCAACCCGCGCCTCCTGCCCAAGCAGACGTTCAGCGACGGCAAGATCGATCTCTCGATCGCGGATCCCGACGTGCGCTGGGACGGCGCGCTGTACCAGCTCTACTACGGGGCGACGCACGCGACGAGCTTCAACGATCCCGAGAAGGTGCAGGTGATCCGGCACGCGACGAGCCCGGACAAGGTTACGTGGACCGTGGACGACCAGCCCGTGCTGACGGCGAGCCCCGACACCGCGGCGTGGGATCACACGCACACCGAGAAGCCGACGGTCGCGTTCAACCCGAACGCTCCGCCGGACCGGCGCTACCTCATGTTGTACTCGGGCGCGAGCGGCACGTTCCCCGGGCGAACGTTCCCCGCGTACGCGATCGGCGCGGCGTTCTCCGCCGACGGCGTGAGCTTCACGCGCGTCCCCGCCGCCGAGTCGCCGTTCGGCAAGGCCGGCCTCGTGCTGACGGGGAAGGCGGCGTACCCGGCCGCGGTCGAGGCGATGGTGGCCGATCCGGAAGTCGTGTTCGTCGACGGGACGTACCACCTGTGGTTCTCGTCGTTCGCGTGCGAGGGCGCCGGCTGCGCGACCGTGAGCGACTTCGGCATCGCGTACGCGACGTCGACGGACGGCGTGCAGTGGACGGTGCGCGCGGCGCCGGTGAAGAGCCTCCTGCGCGCGTCGGCGAACGACACGACGGGCGGGCAGCAGCCGTCGGTGATCTACGACGCCGAGCACTGCCGCTGGGAGATGTGGCTGACCAACGACGCGCCCGGCGAGACGAACGCGCAACCGGTCGCGTTCAACAACACGGCCGGCGTGTGGCACGCCGACTCCACCGACGGCGTCGTGTGGAACATCTTCTACACGGGCGCGCGCAACCTGACGTGGAACGCGACGACGCCGGATGCCGGCGAGGCGCTCGGGCTGCTCACGGGTGCGGACGTCGCGCAGAACTCGACGGGGCGGCTCATGCTCTACGTCGGCTTCGACGACAAGAACGTGCCGCCCGGCTTCTCCCTGCCGGACCGGACGCCGCAGGGCTCCCGCCCCGGGGTGATGACGCTGAACATCGCGACGCGCGATCTGCCCTGACCGGGCTCAACCGGGCTCAACCGGGCCGGCGCAGGTCCGCGAGATCGATCCGCTTCTTCGCGAGCGCGCCGTCGAAGCCGGCCACGTCGGCGCGCCACAGCGCGTACTCGCTCTCGCTGACGGGTACGACCTGCGCGAGCGTGATCGGCGGCGGCCCCAGGTCGAGCGGGAGCTCCAGCTTCCACACGCGCGGCACGGTGATGTAGACGTGCGGCAGGCGCGCCGACAGGTCCCCCTCGGCGAGGGAGCCGACGACGTCGCGCACCATCACGCCGGGCTCGGGGAAGAAGCTCGTCGCACCCAGGTGGAAGGCGAGGTTCGCGAGGACCTGGCCGCAGACGTCGCCGTCGACGGTGGTCGCCATCACGAGCTCGATGCGCGGGCGGTGCGCGCCGGGAGCGCCGGCGCCGTTCGAGGGGGCCGACTTCGACGACGCCGGGGACCAGTCGCGGTTCGACAGGCCGATCGTGACGAACGTCCACTTGCCGAACGCCGGCTGGTTCGCGATCCGGCCGACCTCGACCGAGAGCTTGTCGTCGCCGGCGTGGCGGTAGGTGCGGGTCGAGAACGCGCCCAGCACGCGGTGGAGCGCATCGCTTGCGCGGGTGGAGACCTGGAGGAACGCCGCGAGCTGCGGGATGTTGCGCGCCATGTCGACCCAGGTCGGCTGGAGCGCGAGCGTCCGCTTCAGGTAGCTCTGCGCCACGACCTTGTTGCCGATCTCGGCGTGGGCGACCGCCCCGCCCCACAGCGCGGTCGCCGACCCGGGCCGGATGCCGATCGCCCGGTCGAACGCACGGGCTGCGTCGTGCGGCCTGCCGAGACACAAAAGAGCGTGCCCGAGGCCCTTCCATGCGACGGCGTGCTGCGGAAAGATCGTTCCGGCGCGTTCGTATCGCGCCGCGGCCTCCACGAACTGTTCCTTCCGGAACAGGTCGTTGCCCTCCTCGACGAGGGCGTCGGCGGCCGCCTGGCTCATATCCCCGCTTACCCTCACCTGATATGATGAAGTGGTCAACATGGCTGTGTCTGTAGGAGCGGATGTCGAAGCGCTGTGCTCGAAGTGCGGCGACGTCTGGCATGTCGTGGTGGCGATGGTGGGCACCAAGATCGCGAAGGTGCAGTGCAAGCAGTGCAGCGGCTACCACCGCTACAAGTCGCCGCACGGTGCGCCTCCCGAAGCGAAGCTGCCCAGCAACAAGCGTCCACCGAAAGAGCCCAAGGGACCCAAGGCGCCCGTCGAGCGCTTCGAGAAGCCGGCGGTCGCCGCCGATCTCTCGAAGCCGTCGCGGACGTATCGCGCGAGCGAGAAGTTCGACGTCGGAGACCGCGTCGATCACCCGACGTTCGGTCAGGGCATCGTCGAGCTGAGCGAGCCCGGCAAGGTCACCGTCTTCTTCGCCACCGGGCGCCGCGTGCTCGTGCAGTCGAAGGAAGGCGCGGCCGGGGGCGACAAGCTCTCGCGCCCCAAGCCCTTCGACCACTCGAACCCGCCCGCCGGCGGGAAGTCCGTCGCCGACCTGCAGAAGCCGTAGCCCTCCATCCCGAGCTGCGACGTTTCGTCCTCGGCGGAACGGCGAGGCGTCTGGTAGGTTGCGCGCGATGAAGGCAGCACGGCGCCCGCGGCTCGGCTGGATCGGCCTCGTGATCGTGGCCGTCGGGGTCGCGGTCGCGTGCGTGGGGGCGTGGTTGATCGTGACCGGGCGGCCGCGTGTGGGAGCGGTGATCGATACGATCGCGGTCGATGCCAGGACGCGGATCGTGGTGCGCGGCGAGGAGGAGGGGGAGCGCGCGTTCGTGGAGCTGCACCAGGCGACGCCCGAGGGCGAGAAGATGGTGTGGCGCGCGATCGTGCCGCCGTACGGTGGGCGGCCCGGTGCGCCGGGGATCGCGTGGAACGAGGTGGCCGTGTCGGTGCGCGTCGTGCGCGACGGCCACGACGAGATCTTCGCCGTGTCGCGCGAGACCGCCGCGAAGCTCGGCGGCTTCCGGCTCGCGCCGAACCACGGCGCCACCCGCCGCGCGTCCTCGGGGCCGGTCACGCTCACCGATCACGTGCGCTCGTACGAGGTCGTCGCCGGCGCCGACTGGCACCAGCTCACGGCGTTCGACCTCACGAGCGGCGAGGCCAGCTGGCGCGTCGAGCTCGGACCCGAGCCGATCGCCGAGGGCGGCGTCGCCGACGAGATCGTCTGGGTCCGCCAGGGCTCGGTGACGAAACGGTTTCGAACGCGTGACGGGACCGAGGCGTATGCGACGGCGAACGCGACTCCCGGTTCCTCGTAGAACCGTAGCGAATCCAAGCACTTTCGAGCTATATTCAGGTGCTCATGCCTGACCGCCAAGCATCGGTTACGCCCGACGTCTCCGGTGTGCACCGCCTCGAGGTGGTCGCGCCATCGGCGGAGAGCGACGCGCTGCCGCCGCAGCGTGCGTCGGCGCTACGGCTGATCCTCGAGAACGTCGGCCGCACGCCGCCGGCCCCCGGCATCGGCGACATCGCTCCCGCCGACCTCAGCACGCCCGAGCTGTACCTGAACCGCGAGCTGACCTACCTGAACTTCTGCTGGCGCGTCCTCCACGAGGGCGAGGACGACCGCCTGCCGCTCCTCGAGCGGATGAAGTTCATCGCGATCGTCAGCTCGAACATCGACGAGTTCTTCCAGAAGCGCATCGGCGGCCTCAAGCAGCAGGTCGGCGCGCAGCTGCACACCGTCACGCCCGACGGCCGCTCGCCGCAGCAGCAGATCGTCGACTGCCTCGAGCTCATCAACGCGCTCGAGAAGAAGAAGATCCAGATCCTCGACAAGGTCGTCGCCGACCTGCGCGCCGTCGGCGTGTGGCTCGCGCCGTTCAAGGAGCTCGACCCGAAGGAGCAGACCTGGGTCCGCGAGCACTACCTGCGCAACATCTTCCCGCTCGTCACGCCGCAGGCGATGGACCCGGCGCACCCGTTCCCGTTCGTCTCGAACCTGTCGCTGAACCTGCTCGTCTCGCTCCGCTACGAGAACGACAGCGAGTCGCTGCTCGCGCGCGTGAAGGTGCCGATCGGCGGCGGCACGGCGCGGTGGATCCGCGTCGGGCAGTCGCGGACGTTCGTCGACCTGATGGACGTGATGGCGAACAACCTCGACCTCCTGTTCCCCGGCATGCAGATCGAGGCGTGCTCGATGTTCCGCGTCACGCGCAACGCGATCACCGAGCGCGACGAGGAGGAGGCCGACGACCTCCTCGAGATGATCGAGATCGAGATGCGCGAGCGCAAGTTCGCGCCCGTCGTGCGCCTCCAGGTCGACCGCACGATGCCCGCGCTCATGCGCGGCCGCATCGCCGCCGAGCTCGGCCTCGACGAGTTCGCCGACGTGTTCGAGTCCGAGGGCATGTTCGGCCAGCGCGACCTGATGGAGCTGTCGGGCCTCGACATCCCCGAGCTGCGCGACACGCCGCACGCCCCGTCGCTGCCGGTCGACTTCCTCACCGACGGCAGCATCTTCCACGCGATCCGCGACGTGAAGCACATGCTCGTGCACCACCCGTACGAGTCGTTCCAGCAGTCGGTGGAGCGCTTCCTGCGCGAGGCCGCGGACGATCCGAAGGTGCGCGCGATCAAGATGACGCTGTACCGGACGTCGAAGGACTCCGAGGTCATCAAGCACCTGATGCGCGCGGCGCGCAACAACAAGCAGGTCGCCGTCGTGCTCGAGCTGAAGGCGCGCTTCGACGAGGAAGCGAACATCAAGTGGGCGTCGCGCATGGAGCGCAGCGGCATCCACGTCACGTACGGCGTCGTCGGGCTGAAGACCCACACGAAGGTCACGCTCGTCGTGCGCAACGACTTCGACGGGCTGCGCCGCTACGCGCACGTCGCGACCGGCAACTACCACGCCGGCACGGCGCGCCTGTACACGGACCTCGGCCTGTTCACGTGCGACGACGCGATCGGGCGCGACCTGACGGAGCTGTTCAACTACCTGACGACCGGGTACAAGCCGCGCCGCAAGTACACGAAGCTGCTCGTCGCGCCGAAGATGCTGAAGCAGGCGCTGCTCGAGAAGATCGAGCGCGAGATCGCGATCCAGGGCGGCGGCGGGCGCGGCCACATCCAGTGGAAGCTCAACGCGCTCGAGGACGTCGACATCACGCGCGCGCTGTACCGGGCCTCGCAGCGCGGCGTCACGATCGACCTGATCGTGCGCGACACGTGCCGGCTGCGCCCGGGGCTCCCGAACGTGTCGTCGACGATCAAGGTCGTCAGCGTGCTCGGGCGCTTCCTCGAGCACGCGCGCATCTACTACTTCCACAACAACGGCCGGCCCGAGTACTACATCGGCTCGGCGGACGCGATGCAGCGCAACCTCGAGCAGCGCGTCGAGGTGCTCGTCCCCGTCGAGGATGCGCGCCTCCAGGCCGAGCTGCGCCACACGCTCGACACGCAGCTCTCCGATCAGCGCGGCGCGTGGGACATGAACAGCGACGGCAGCTACGTGCAGCGCAACGGCATGGGTGCGAAGCACAGCCAGCAGCAGCTGATCGAGCGCACCGACCGGCGCCTGAAGGAAGCGACGCGCCTGCGCCGCCGCAAGGTGCAGTCCACGGCGACGCGCAAGAAGCGTTAGCTCGCCGAGCTAGCGCGGCGGGTAGACCGTGCCCGGGATGTCCTGGATCGGGCGCGAGGTCTCGGTCGTGTCGACGTCCTTCACGATGTCGGCGACGCGCTCGGAGCCCGACCGATCCGAGACCGCCTGATCCGCGCGGGACGCCAGGTTGCGCACGAAGTCGTCCTTCATCTGCATGAGCTCGTGGAAGGCGTTCTTGAAGCCGCCGTGCTTGCGCGCGTACGCGATGGCGCCGCCGATCGCGGCGAGGCCGAACAGGGTTCGCAGGGGTCTGCGTCTTCTCATGGTGGATCTCCTCATCCACCGAGGAAGCAAACGCCGGGCCGGCGACGGGCCTGCTATGGAATCGAGTCGCACTGCACGGCCTCGGACCGCGCCTTCATCGTGACGGTGAGCTTCGCGCCGTCCTTGTGCTTGGTCCACTTGTCCTCGGAGACCACGCAGGAGTCGCCGCCCTGGAACTCCAGGATGAGCTTCTCGGCGCGGGCCTTCTCGCGGCGCGCGCCGATCGACGCCTTCGTGTCGGCCGCGGGCGCGTTCGGCCACTCGCGCTTCTTGTCCATCGTGCCCGAGCTCTTCGCCTCGCCGTCCTCCTTCCACTTGCGGATCGAGAACGTGCAGTGCTTCTCCTGCGTCGGCTCGCTGCGGTACTTCGGCTTGCACTTCTTCACCTTCTCGAAGGTGCCGTCCTTCTTGTCGACGCGCTCCTCGCGGCAGTCCTCGCCGTCCTGGACCTGCTTGGTGCCGTGGTCCTCCATGCGGCAGCGCTCGTCCTCGGCGCCCGACGGCGCACAGTTGTTGCCCCAGCAGTCCTCCTGGAACACGCCGAACTTCTCGATCGTGATCACGCGCTCCCAGCGGTGCCCCGCGACCGTGACGTCGCCCGTCTTCGTGCGGAGGAAGAAGAACCAGATGAGGAAGATGAACAGCGCGATCGCGAGGACGATCAGGATCACCTTCAGCCACGGGAACTTCTTGACGGGGATCGGCTTCAGCGGCTCGCTGACGCCCTTGACGTGCGCGCTGCCGTCGAGCGGCGAACCGCAGTTCGTGCAGTTCTTGCCGAGCGCGCCGATCGCCGCCGAGCACGCGGGGCACACGCGGTCCGCGCCCTCGTACTTGTGGCCGACGACCTCCTTGATCGCGTCGCCCTCCTTCGGGAAGTAGCGCTTGTCGGGGTTCTGCTTCGCGCCGCACTCGGGACAGTGGCGCTGGCTCTTGCCGAGGAGCCCCTTCGTGTCGCAGTGGTCGCAGTCCCACAGCATCTCGTAGAAACCGGCACTCTCGACGCGCTCCTTGTCCTGCGACATCGGCCGATCGTATCAAGACGCCGCACGGCTCGCGAGGCGCGAGGGCTCGCACGGCGCGACGTCCGCGTCGACGCCGAGGTGTGCGGCGAGGTCGGTGAGGAACTTCTCGAGCGTCGACGCCGTCGAGAACACGGTGCGCGACATCGTGCGGAACACCGGGTTCGAGATCGTCCCGTCCTCGGTGATCGCGACGCGCGTCCCGCCGCCCTCGCGTACGAGCTCGTAGATCCAGCGGCCGCCGAACGGCAGCTTGTCATCGGCGATCCGCGTGATGCGCAGCTCGGGCGCGCGCGCCTCGACGACCTCGAACGCGATCGCGCCGTGCGCGCCGTGCTCGCGGAACGCGGTCGTGGAGATCACCTCGACCCGCTTCAGGTCGCGCCGCCAGCGCGCGTAGCCGGCGACGTCGGCGAGCGCCGCCCACACCTGCTCCGGCGGCGCGGCGAGCGTGGCGGCGCGGGCGGACACGTGGCCCACCGGGATGGCGAGCCCGACGAGCGCGAGCAGCGCGACGAGACCGGCGAGTCCTGCGACGACGTAGAGCGCGATCCACAGCATGCGAGCTGGGATAGCCCCCGCCGCGATATTTCGTCAAAACGAACGGTTCTTGGCCACGCGGCGCGCGGCGACGGCGAGGAGCTCGATGCCCTCGACGGCGGCCGCGCGGCGGCGCGGCGGCACGGCGGCGATCAGCTGCGCGACGCGCTCGCTGTCGAGGACGTTCGCGGCCTGCATCTGCGCGATGCCGTCGCCGGTGATGCGCAGCTCGACGACGCGCCCGCGCCGCGTGCGCTCGACGAGGCCCTTGTCCTCGAGGCGATCGATCGCCTCGGTCAGCGTCGACGGTCCGATGCCGAGGTGCTTCGCGAGCATGCCCGCCGTGACGGGCGAGACACCGTCGAGGTGCGCGAGCACGGAGGCGTCGCGGTCCGACAGCTGATGCGCGCGCCGCCGCGTCGTGTGGTCGACGTGACACGCGAGGTAGATCTGCGGATACGCGCGCTGCACGCGGCGGACGGCGTCGGCGTTGCGCTTCGCGCGCGGCATCACATCCCCGACAGGTCGTGCGCGGCGAGCACGCCCCCACCGCTGCGACCCGGGTAGCCGAGGATCGCGGTCGACCCCGACACGCCGAGCCGCGCGTTGACCTCGACGCCGCCGACGTCGACGCCCGGCGCGGCGGCGTCGTCGCGGACGAGGCCGACGGTGATCCAGCCGCCGCCGGCCTCGCGGCGCAGGACGTACGTGATGCCGGTGCCGCCGTCGGCGTGGCTGATCACCGCGCGGTTCCGCTCGAGGTGGACACCGCGGCCGAACGCGCTGCCGGCGGCGGGGACGGCCGGCCCGTACACGTCGGCCGCGAGCTCCCACGCGCCGGTGCCGCGCTCGAACAGGTACGCGGCGCCGCGCCCGTTCGCGTAGCCGGGCGCACCGACGAGGACGGCGTCGCCGGCGGTGGCGACCGCCGCGCCGAACTGCGTGTCGCCGGTGTCGGCGCCGGATGGGTCGGCCGGGCGCAGCGTCGCCGCGAGGACCCAGCCGTCGAGGCCGCGGTCGTAGACGCGCGCCCCGCCCTGCGCGCCGCGCGGACCGGCGTCGAGGAGCGAGCCGACGACGAGCCGCTCGCCCTGGAGCGCGACCGCGTGGCCGAAGCGGCGCGCGCCGGGCTCGGCGGGGATGCGCGCGCTCGGCGTCCACACCGTCGGGCTCGCGCGGTCGTACACGTAGACGGCGCCGTCGCCCGCGCGGTCGGCGCCGACGACGAGCCGCGTCCCCGACAGGGCGACCGCGCCGCCGAAGCCGCCCCCGTCGGGGCCGAGGATCTGCGCGGTCTCGAGCCACGTGTTCGCCGCGGGATCGCGCTCGAAGATGATCACCGCGCCGGCGGCGTCGTTGGGGGCGCCCGTGCCCGTCGAGCGGGGCGCGCCGACGGCGGCGAGGTCGCCGGCGATCGCGACGGCCGCGCCGAACAGCGTGCCGGCCGCGCCGAATTCCGACGCGAGCGTCTGCGCCACCGCGAAGCCGGTCTCGCCCGGTTCGACGACGTGCGCGCGCTCGTCGCCGGGGGCGCCGACGACGATCCGGCCGTCGGCGGCGACGGCGGCCCCGAACGCACCGGCGCCGGCGATCGGGTTCGCGAGCCCTTGCTCCGACGTCGCGGTGCACAGGCCGTCGCGGCACGTGCCGCCGGCGCCGCACGCCCCCGCGATCGGCTCGGCCGCCGCGCATCCGTCGCACGTGGTGACGCCGCTCCGGCACGCCGCGACGGAGGTGCACGCCGCTCCGCTGCCCTCGCACGTCCGCGGCCCGTCGGAGGGCGCCTCGGGCGGATCACCGCACGCGGTCAGCGCGAGGACGGCGAGTCGTCTCCACACCACCCGATCCTACGCCGCCCTGACCACAAAGGCAGCGACCGCACGATGGGCACGCGCGGCGAACCACACTACAGTCGGGCGATGGCCGTCCACGCGTTCCCCTCGCCGATCGCGATGAGCGGCGGTGGCGGTGGCGGCGGTGGTGGCGGCGGCGGCGGCGGCGGTGGTGGCGCGGGCGGCGGCGGCGGGCCGAACAGCCCGCACAAGCAGACGCAGCCGCCGCAGCCCGAGGGCATCTCGTGGCGCGGCTACATCGGCGTGTTCCGCTACAGCCGGCGTGCGATCCGGCTCGTGTGGTCCACGAACCGCACGCTCACGATCGGCCTCGCGCTCGGGAGCCTGATCGCCGGCCTGCTCCCGAGCGGGATCGCGTGGGTCGGCAAGCACCTGATCGACGCGATCGTGCTCGCGGCGAGCTCGCGGCTGACGAGCGACCGCGAGGCGGCCCTCGAGTGGGTCGGGATCGAGCTCGGCCTCGTGATCGGGCTCGCCGTCACGACGCGCATGCTCGGCATGATGCGGAGCCTCCTGCGCCAGCAGCTCGGCTACCGCATCAACACCGAGATCCTCGAGAAGGCGCTCACGCTCGAGCTCACGCAGTTCGAGGACTCCGAGCTGTACGACAAGCTCACGCGCGCGCGGCGCGAGGCGTCGTCGCGGCCGCTGTCGCTCGTGAGCCAGACGTTCGAGCTCGCGCAGAGCATGGTCACGCTGCTCGGCCTGGGCGCGCTGCTCGCCGCGTTCTCGCCGATCGCGCTCGCCGTGCTGATCGCCGCCGCGATCCCGCCGTTCGTCGCCGAGCTCAAGTTCTCCGGCGACGCGTTCCGCCTGTCGCGCTGGCGCACGCCGGAGACGCGCGAGCAGGTGTACGTCGAGACCGTGCTCGCGAACGACAACTACGCGAAGGAGGTCAAGCTGTACGGCCTCGGGCCGCGCTTCCTGCGCAGGTACCGCGCGATCTTCGAGAAGATCTACGCGGGCGACCGCGCGCTCACGATCCGGCGCGCGATCTGGGCCGTCACGCTCGGCGCGATCGGCACGGTCGCGTTCTACGGCATGTACGTGTGGATCGCGCTCGCGGCGATGAGCGCGGCGATCACGATCGGCGCGATGACGATGTACGCCGGCGTCTTCAAGCAGGCGCAGTCGGCGATGTCGAGCGCGCTCGGCGACATCGGCGGCATGTACGAGGACAACCTCTACCTGTCGAACCTCTACGAGTTCCTCGACACGCCGACGATGACGCCCGGCGGCACCGCGACCGAGGGCACCCGGCCCGGCGACGGCGTGCGCTTCCAGGCCGTGTCGTTCACCTACCCCGGCTCGCGCGAGCCGGCGCTCGACGGCATCGACCTCCACATCCCGCCCGGCTCCAAGCTCGCGATCGTCGGCGACAACGGCAGCGGCAAGACGACGCTGATCAAGCTGCTGACGCGCCTCTACGAGCCGAGCGAGGGGCGCATCACGCTCGACGGGCGCGACCTGCGCGAGTGGGCGCCGCTCGCGCTGCACCGGCGCATCGGCGTCATCTTCCAGGACTTCGTGCGCTACCAGCTCACCGTCGGCGAGAACATCGGCGCCGGCGACGACCGCGCCTACGACGACCGCGACCGCTGGTCCGACGCCGCCGACCGCGGCCTCGCGACGCCGTTCATCGACAAGCTCCCCGATCGCTACGACACGCAGCTCGGGCGCTGGTTCAAGAGCGGGCGCGAGCTGTCGGGCGGCCAGTGGCAGAAGATGGCGCTGTCGCGCTCGTTCATGCGCAAGCACGCGGACGTCCTCGTCCTCGACGAGCCGACCGCCGCGATCGACGCCGAGGCCGAGCTCAAGATCTTCGAGCGCTTCCGCGAGCTGACCGACGACAAGATCGCGATCGTGATCTCCCACCGCTTCTCGACCGTGCGCATGGCCGACGAGATCATCGTGCTCGACCGCGGCCGCATCATCGAGCGCGGCGCCCACGACGAGCTGCTCGGGCAGGGCGGCCGCTACGCGACGCTGTTCCACCTCCAGGCGCAGGGCTATCGCTAGCCCGCTCACGTTCCTCGCCCCCGTTCGTCACATCCCGCTGCCCGCCACTCCCACGGGTGATGCGGATCCAGCTCGCCTTTCTCCCGAGTCTCCTGGTGGCGTGTGCGATGGGGGGCGACGACCCGCCTCCCGAGCAGCTCTCGACCACCGAACAATCCATCTTCGCCCAGGTCCCCGGGTTCCATAAGCTCGAGAAGGATCTCAGCTGGGATCAGGTGGCCACCGCCGTCGGCTCGAGGTACGCGCTCGCGTCGTGGACGACCACGGCGGCCGGCTACTTCCCCGAGAACGTGGTCAACGCGGTGTATCGCGACAGCGGCGGTTGCGTGCGCCGCAGGTACATGTCGGATCTCGACGGCATCTGGCGCAGCGACGCCACGCTCCAGAGCTGCGACGTCCCCGGGTTCTCGAGCGACGTCGGCGTCGCGGCGTGGGGGCCTGCGCGCCTCGACGTGTTCTGGTTCCAGTACAACCTCGGCGGCTCGAACCGCCTCCTCCACGCGGGCTGGGATGGCGCGGCGTGGTTCTACGAGGACCTCGGCGCGACGGCGACGTTCCCGACGTCCGCGCCGGCGGTCGCGTCGTGGAGCGTCGGCCACCTCGACGTGCTGTGGCGCGACAACGGGGGCCAGCTGCGCTGGCGCTCGTTCGATCGCGGCAAGAAGGGCGCGGCCGGCTACACGCCGAACGGCTGGTCGATCGCCGAGACGGTCCTCGCGTCCGGCGTCCCCGACACGCAGATCTCGGCGGTCTCGGAGCAGCTGTACTCGCTCCACGTCGGGTTCCGCACGAGCGACAACAAGCTCCGGCACCACTACACGGTGGACGGCAACAACTGGAACGTCGAGACGGTGAACACCTACCTCGACTCTCCACCGTCGCTCGTGTCGTGGGGCTCGGGTCACCTGGTCGCGTACGCGCGGCGCGGCGACAAGCTGATCGAGCTGACGAAGTCCGGGACGCAGTGGTCGCCGGCGGAGTGGGGGAGCACGACGGCGTTCGGCGATCCCGTCGCCGGCGCGGCGCGCGGCCGCGCGGGTCGGATCGACCTCCTCAGCAAGCCCGCGAACACGCCGACGCTGAACCACACCCTGTTCCAGGAGAGCCTCCTCGGCTTCCAGCCGCTCGCGAACCCGCAGCCGAGCTACTGGTGCTGGCTCGCGACGAGCGGCGCGGTCGTCAACTGGATCCACAAGATGACGTGGAGGACCTGCGACTTCGCCTCGAACACGCTGCGGGCCTCGTGCTGCGGCAAGACACCTCCCGAGGCCTGCCTCGAGACGGGCAGCACCACGGGCGAGCTCGACGACTGGAACTTCAGCTACAAGGACGACAAGATCCTCACCGTCGCCGACCTCCGCTATCAGCTCCAGGTCCGCAAGATGCCCGTGATCTCGCACCACGACGTCCACGGCACCAGCACGAACCACGTCGTCGTCATCTACGACATCTACGCCGTCAACGGCATCGACTACGTCGTGATCTCCGACCCGGCCGATCGCGGCTCGACGTGGGTCCAGAAGTACAGCACGTACCTCGCGTACAACACGAACTGGCACGTCGACCACATGATCTACAACTTCGCCCTCAAGTGATCGCAAGGCAGGTCAGCCTCCGCACGTCTGGCGCGTGAGCTGGCCGGGCTCGTCGACGTACGAGATCGTCCCCGTCGTGAGGAAGATGCGGTGGCGCGCGGGCTTGCCGAAGTCGAGCTCCATCATGTTCTGCCCGGCGGTGTACGTGCCCTGGCGGAACGTGCCGTCCTCGAGGGTGCTGTCGATGCCGCGGTCGGTGTTGAACCGGTAGCTGACGCGCGACGCGCCGTGGAAGCCCTCCCAGCATCCGAGGAGCGCCTGCTCCTGCGGCGTCAGCCCGTCGAGGTCGTGGTTCATGGTGCAGGCGCCCAGCGCCAGCGACGTAGCGAATACGGCGGACGAGGCGAAAGCGGACGCGCGCATGCCGCGGATCGGGAGCATCGTGCGTGCCACCCGCTCCCGACGAGCGATCCGCCGGAAGTTGCGGCTTGCACACGGGTCGGGATGCCCGTAGGTATGTGCGATCCCGCCATGGCGAGCTACGACGTCATCGAGACCGAGGGCGTGCCGCTCAAGACCTGGACGCGCGGCGTGGCGATCGAGGAGCCGGCGCGAAAGCAGCTGCAGAACCTCGCGAAGCTGCCGATCGTGTTCCGGCACGTGGCGGTCATGCCCGACGTGCACATGGGGATCGGCGCCACGGTCGGGAGCGTCGTACCGACGGAGAAGGCGATCATCCCCGCCGCGGTGGGCGTCGACATCGGCTGCGGCATGATGGCGCTCGAGACCACGCTGGGCGCCGCGCAGCTCCCGGACTCGCTGCGCGGGCTGCGGCTCGCGATCGAGCGAGCGGTCCCGCACGGCCGCACCGAACACGGCGGCCCCGGCGACAAGGGTGCGTGGAAGCGCACTCCGGAGGCGGTGCGCGACGCGTGGACGGGGCTGTCGGGTGCATACGACCGGCTGAGCGCGAAGCACAAGAAGATCGGCCAGGGCAACGACCTGAAGCACCTCGGCACGCTCGGGACGGGGAACCACTTCATCGAGGTGTGCCTCGACGAGCGCGACCGCGTCTGGTTCATGCTGCACTCGGGGTCGCGCGGCGTCGGGAACCGCATCGGCAGCTACTTCATCGAGCTCGCGAAGAAGGACATGCGCCACCACGTCGCGAACCTCCCCGACAAGGACCTCGCTTATCTCTCGGAGGGGACGCAGCACTTCGACGACTACGTCGAGGCCGTCGAGTGGGCGCAGCGCTACGCGATGACGAACCGCCGCGTGATGATGGACGCGGTGATCGCGGCCGCCCGCTCGAACGAGGCCGGGCTGCCGCCGTTCGAGCTCGGCGAGGTGGCGGTCAACTGCCACCACAACTACGTCGCACGCGAGCACCACTTCGGCCGCGACGTGTTCGTGACGCGCAAGGGCGCGGTGCGCGCGCGCCTCGGCGACCTCGGCATCATCCCGGGCTCGATGGGCGCGCGCAGCTACATCGTGCGCGGCAAGGGCGACGCGCAGTCGTTCTGCTCGTGCAGCCACGGCGCCGGCCGCGCGATGTCGCGCAACGAGGCCAAGCGGCGGTTCACCGTCGCCGATCACGTGAAGGCGACCGAGGGCGTCGAGTGCCGCAAGGACGAGGACGTCATCGACGAGACGCCGATGGCCTACAAGCCGATCGACGCCGTCATGGCCGCGCAGGCCGACCTCGTCGAGGTCGCCCACGAGCTCCGCCAGGTCGTCTGCGTGAAGGGCTAGGACCGAGCGATGACGGACGAGCGTGACGCACACCTGCCGGGCGTCGCGATGACGGACGAGCGTGACGCACGCCTGCCGAGCGTCCCGAGGGCGGCCGAGCTCGCGAGCGCGCATGCGATGTCGCGCGTCGACGGCAGAGAGATCACGAGGAGCACGAGGAGCACGATGACGGTCGAGCTCGACGGCGGCCGCGGGGTGTCGCGCGGTGTCGCCAGAGGAGCACGATGACGGTCGAGCTCGACGGCGGCCGCGGCGAGGGCGGCGGGCAGATCCTGCGGACGGCGCTGGCGCTGTCGATCCTCACGAGGAGGCCGATGCGCATGCACCGGATCCGCGCCGGGCGCGCGAAGCCCGGGCTGCGGCGGCAGCACCTCGCGTGCGTCGAGGCTGCGGCGCGGCTGTCCGGTGCGCGGACGGTCGGTGCGAGCGTCGGCTCGCAGGAGCTCGCGTTCGAGCCCGGCGAGACGACGGCCGACGCTCACCTCGAGATCGACATCGGCAGTGCCGGATCGACGTCGCTCGTGGTGCAGACGATCCTCCTGCCGGCGGTGCTCCTCGGGGGCGCGCGGACGTTCACGGTGCACGGCGGCACGCACAACCCGATGGCGCCGCCGTTCGACTTCCTCGACCGCGTGTTCGTGCCGCACCTGCGGGCGATGGGCGCGGACGTCGAGCTCGTGCTCGACCGCCACGGCTTCGCCACCGGCGGCGCGAGCCAGGCGTCGCACGACGATCCGTCGCCGCACCGCGGCCGGCTCACGGTGCGTGTGGGAGGCGCGGGCGCGCTGCGGCCGATCGAGCTCCTCGAGCTCGGCCCGATCCGGCGGCGGCGCGCCGTCGCCACGATCGCCCGGCTCCCGACGCACGTCGCCGAGCGCGAGCTCGGCCGCGTGCACGACCGGCTCGGCTTCGCGCGCGAAGACTGCGAGACGCTCGAGCTCTCGCACCCGGGGACCGCGAACGTCCTCACGATCGAGGTCGAGCACGCGAGCGGGTGGGAGCTGGTCACGGCGTTCGGCGAGCGGGGCCTGCGCGCCGAGCTCGTCGCCGATCGCGCGTGCGACGAGATGGCCGCATTCCTCGGCGCGAACGTCCCCGTCGGCGAGCACCTCGCCGACCAGCTGCTGCTGCCGCTCGCGCTCGCGGGCGGCGGCGCGTTCCGCTGCGCCCCGCTATCGCCGCACGCGACGACGAACATCGACACGATCCGGATGTTCCTCGACATCCAGATCACCGTCGAGGAGCGCGAGCGCGAGCGCGACGCGATCGTCCGCGTCGGCCAGGGATGGTGATCCTCGATAGGATCGCATCAACAGCACACGTAGACGCGGCGGCAGCTCGCGATCGCGCGGGCGAGGTCGTCGGGGAGCGGGCTCTCGACGGAGAGCGTGCCGCCGTCGGGGTGCGGGACCGCGAGCGAGGCGGCGTGCAGCGCGAGCCGGTGCAGGTCGTGCTGGGTGCGGAAGATGCGGTTGTGCTCGCCCTTGCCGTAGCGGACGTCGCCGACGAGCGGACACGCGATGTGCTTCAGGTGGCGGCGGATCTGGTGCAGGCGTCCGGTGCGCGGGCGGGCCTCGACGAGCGCGTAGCGGCCGAACGTCTCGAGCCGGCGCACCTCGGTCACCGCCGGCACGCGGTCCTCGCCGGGGCCCGAGGGGATGGCGTGGTCGATCACCAGCTCGTCGGGCGGATGGCCGCGCGTGATCGCGAGGTAGACCTTGCGCGCCTCGCTCCACGCGTCGGAGAACGCGCGGGCGGCCTCCTTGTCGAGCGCGAACAGCGTCGCGCCCGAGGCGCCGCGATCGAGCCGGTGCACCGGGTACACGTACATCCCGACGGCGTCGCGCACGCGCTGCAGCAGCGCATCGTCGTCGCCGTCCCACCCGCGATGCGTGGCGACCCCGGCCGGCTTGTCGACGACGACGCAGCGCGCGTCGCGGTGCAGGATCACTTCGGTGCCAGGTGCTGGCGGAAGAAGTCGACCTGGACCTGCTCGCGCGCGAGGGCGAGCCTGGGGTCGGGGACCATGTGCGTCGCCGACAACGTGATGACCTCGGCGCGCTTGCCGGCGACGTAGAGCGACTCGATCAGCGCGAGCGTGTGCGCGAAGTGCACGTTGTCGTCGGTGATGCCGTGGATGACGAGCAGCGGGCGCGCCAGCTTGTCGGCGTACGTGAGCGCCGACGTCGCCTGGTAGCCGGCCGGGTTCTGGTGCGGCGTCTTCATGTAGCGCTCGGTGTAGCCGGAGTCGTAGAAGCTCCAGTCGGTGACCGGCGCGCCGGCGACGGCGCAGGTGAACACGTCGGGGCGCATCAGCACGGCGAGCGTGGCGACGTAGCCGCCGAACGACCAGCCGAACACGCCGACGCGCCCGAGGTCGAGCTCGCGGTGGCGCGCGCCGATCGCCTGCAGCGCGGCGACCTGGTCGGCGAGCGGGACGGTGATGAGGTCCTTCAGGATCGCGCGCTCCCACGCGCGGCCATGGTTCGGCGTGCCGCGCCCGTCGGTGCGGATGACGATGAACCCGGCGTCGGCGTACCACTGGTCCATCACGTACGTGTCGCGCGCGTCGAGCACCGTCGTCGCGTGCGGGCCGCCGTAGACCTTGAGCAGCACCGGGTAGCGCTGCCCGGCGACGTACGCGCGCGGGCGCGTGATCGCGACGTGCTGCGCGCGGCCGCCGACGTCGACGGTCTCGATCGCCGTGGTCGGTGCGAGCGACGGCTGCTCCGCGACGGCCGGCAGGTCGTGTGGTGCGCCACCCACGAGCGCGACCGTGCGGCGGCCGCCCGTGCGCGCGAGCGTCTCGACGACGATCGTGCCGTGCTTCATGCGCAGCACGTGGTTCACGCCCTCGGCCGTCGAGATCTTCGACGGCGCGCCGCCGGCGAGCGGGACGCGGTAGACGTCGCGGCGGATCGGATCGGGGGAGGCGTCGACGATCGCATCGGTGCCGTCGATGCCGTCGAGCCCGCGCAGGCCGAGCTCGGGTGTCGTCAGCTCGCGCACGAGCGCGCCGTTGCCGTCGTGCAGCTCGAGCGTCCACGCGCCGCGGCGCTCCGTCATCCACAGAAAGCCGCTGCCGTCCTCGAGCCAGGTCGGCACGTTCGGCTCGACGTTGACCCACGCCTCGTCGCGCTCGACGAGCAGCGTGCGCGGGACACCCGTGGCCACATCGAAGGCCAGCAGGAGCGCCTCGGTCTGGTCGCGGTTGACGACGACCGCGCTGAGCGGGCTCGCCTTGGTCCACGTCACGGCGACGAGGTACTCGTACTTCTTCACGTCCCACGTCAGCCACCTCGGATCGCCGGGGCGGTCGACGGCGATCACGCCGAGGTCGACGACGGCATTCGGCGTGCCGGAGCGCGGGTACTTGAACGGCACCGCCGGCTTCTCCGGGTGCCGCGGGTCCGACACGTACAGCGTCTCGACGGGGCGCAGGTCGGTGCGCTGGAACGCGATCGCCTTGCCGTCGGGCGACCACCAGTAGCCGCGGTGGCGGCCGAACGACTCGCCGGCGACGTGCTCGGGCACGCCGTACTCGACGCCCTCGGGGTGGTGCGTGAGCCGGCGCGGCGGGCCGCCGCCGGCGGCGGTGGGCACCACCCACAGGTCGCCGTCGCGCACGAACGCGACGTGCTGCCCGTCGGGCGACAGCCTCGGCATGAACGCCGGGCCGCCGGGATCGATCACGCGGCGGGCCGCCGTGGCGCGGTCCCGCGTGAGCGTGCGATCGATCAGGTGGAACGCGCCGCCGAGCGGGACGAGCACGAGGCTGCCGTCGTCGGAGACGTCCGCATCGACGACGCCGCGCGTGGCCGTGCGCGAGCGCTCGCGGCGCGCCTTCTCGGCGTCGGACAGCTTCTCCTCGGCGCCGCCGATCAGCTCGTCGACGGTGGCGAGCGTGCGCACCGTGCCGTCGGGCGCGAGCTCGAACAGGTCCGAGGCGAAGGCGCGCGCCGGCGTGCGCCGGAACAGCACCGCGCCGTCGGGCGCGATCGCGACCGGCGCCGGGTGGCCGAGCTTCCAGTTGAACGTCGCCGCGGCGTCGGCGAGCAGCTTGGCGTCGAGGGCGGGCCAGGTCATCGAGGTTGCCTTTCGAGGATCCGACGGAGGCGCGGGACGGCACGCGGCGCTGCACAGGGCAGCGGCGAGGACGGGAGCAACAAACACCCGGTGGCGGCGGCGCGGCACGCGGCGCAGCTTATGCCGATTTCTTGCCCCCGACACGCGCACCTCCGACGATCCCATCATGCGCAACACCGAGCGCCGCGTGCGGCGCGGGAACACGATCACGCAGGCGCTCGAGTACCAGCTCGATGCGTGCTGCAACGACGGCCGGATCACGGCCATGGTGGTGGCGGACGGTGATGGCCTCCCGCTCGCCTCGTCGGGGGACACGTACGCGTGCGACGAGGTGGCGGCGAGGATGGTGCGGGTCGGCCCGCGCCTCCTGGAGTTCAACGGGACCGTCCTCAACAACAGCGGGCAGCAGTGGGAGGTCCAGATCCTGAAGATCTTCGTCTCGGGATCCGAGCTTCTCGTGTGCGCGGTCGGCGGGACGGCGGAGGCGCGCAGCCGCCAGATCACGCGCGGTGCGGCCGGCGCGGTGCGGATCCTCGCCGCCTGATCAGCGCTAGGCTGGGTGCATGCGCACCATGCTCCTGTTCGCCGCCCTCGGGCTCTCGCTCGCCGCCTGCAAGTCCTCGTCGACGACCGCCGTCTCGAGCGACGAGGCGAAGGACCTGCTCGTCGAGCGCAACTGGCTCGATCGGATGCCGGAGACCGACCGCGAGAAGCTGCACGTGTACCGCTTCGTGCCGAGCATGGGCGGCGGCGTGTACCAGGACCGCACGCTGTACAAGGGCACGTTCGAGCTGTTCCAGTTCGAGCACACCGGCGACGAGATCCGCTTCAACCTGCTCGAGACCGGCGACAAGGTCACGAGCCGCTACCGGATCGAGAAGGTCGACGGCCCCGAGCCGTTCGACCTGCGCCTCACGATCACCGACGACCCGCGCGGCCCCAGGGTCTACTACGGCATGCGCAGCGAGACCGACGCGACCGGGTTGCAGCTCGAGCAGCGCCTACGCGCGGCGCGCTGATCGCTTCCGCGACGGCCGCGTGATCTGCACGAGCTGCTCGGGCGGAGGGGGTGGTGCCTCGAGAGCGTCCAGCGGCTCGACGACGACCTCGAACGTGCCGCAGTCGAACGGCGCCCCGTCGGCGTGCGCGGCGGGGACGAGCCGCTCGCGCTGGCCGCGCTTCGCGAGCGTGCGCGCGCGGTAGTGGCACATCGGGTTGTTGCCCGGGCGGCCGAGGATGCTGTGCGCCGTGAAGCTGCAGCCGCCGAGGCAGGTCGCGGCGAACGGGCAGGTGCGGCAGAAGCCCCACAGGTCCTCGGGCGTGCGGGCGCGGGCGAACGCGAGCTCGGGCACGCGCCGCCAGATCTCGGCGATCGGTGCGCTGCGGACGTTGCCGCCGACGTACGCGGGCTGCAGCGACGGGCAGCCCTTCACGGCGCCGTGCGCCTCGAGCCCCATCACGAAGCGGCCGGCCTGGCAGCCGCGCCAGTGATCGCCGGGCGTCCCGGGGAGCGAGCGTAGCGCCGCCTCCTCGGGACCGAAGTAGCCGAGGTTGTTGCCGGGCGTCACGACGATGCCGTCGGCGGCGGCGCGGGCCTTCACGGCGGCGACGCGCGGGACGACGTCGAGCAGGTCGTACGGCTGGAGCAGCAGCTCGGTGCGGTCGGCCGCGCGCCCGAGCGGCGCCGTGATCTGGATCTGCCACGAGCCGATGCCGCGGGCGCGCAGCTCGTCGTAGAGCGGCTCGAGGTCGCGGTGGTTGAGCCGGTTGAGGTTGATGTTCGACGACGTCGCGAGGCCGGCGGCGCGGAGGCGATCGAGCGCCGTGGTCGCCGCGCGCCAGCTGCCGCGCAGGTTGCGCATGCGGTCGTGCGTGGCCTCGAGGCCGTCGATCGAGACGCTCGCGTACGCGAGGCCGGCGGCGGCGAGGTCGCGCGCGAGCTCGTCGGTGATGCCGCGCCCGCCGGTCGTCAGCGCCGGTGCGATGCCGCGGCCGGCGAGCGCCCGCACGATCGCGAGGAAGCCGTCGTGCAGGTACGCCTCGCCGCCGATCAGCACGACCTCGCGCGTCCCCATCGCCGCGAGCTGGTCGACGACGCCGAGCGCCTCGTCGGTGGTGAGCTCGCCGTCGCGCGCGACGCCCGCGCGCGAGCCGCAGTGCGTGCACGCGTGGTCGCACGCCAGCGTCAGCTCCCACACCACGTACGCCGGGAACGGCCGCTCGCGCACGACGTCGAGCCGCCGCCGTTCCTTGCTGGTTTCGGTCACGGCGCGGGCGGGGGCACCGTCACGTGCGCGGGATCGGCGGCGGTGTTCGGATCGCGCCAGCCGTCGACGCCGTCGCAGTTCTGGTCGATGCCGTCGCCCTCGATGTCCTCGGCGCCGGGGTAGCGCGTCGGATCGTTGTCGTCGCAGTCGAGGTCGGTGGGTACCGGCATCTGCGGCAGCTGGGCCTCGCACGTCGCGAGGGCGACGTTGTGCAGGCAGGTCCACGGGCCGAGCGCGCCGTCGCCGTCCTTGTCCTGGCGCACCGGTGCGTCGGCCGACGTCCGCGGGTAGTTGTTGTAGCGGCCTCCCGCGCCGTAGCAGGCGGCGAGCAGGATCGCGCCGGCGGGGCCGAGCAGCAGCACCGACAGGCGGCGGGCCCACCGCGACCGCCGCGGGAGCGGGACATCGCAGTGGAGGCAGATCGAGGAGGCGTCGTGCGGCGTGAGGCCGCCGCAGTGGGAGCAGGTGAACATCTGCATGGTCAACGCGGCGGCCCGGGCCCCGCTTACGACCATCGTACCCGCTTTCGACGCGGGATCAGGCGCGGGCGGCGACGGCCTTGCCGGACTTCTTGGGCGCCGGCGCGGCCTTCTTGCCGTTCGACACGGCGTGGCCGTTGCCGGTGTGCGCGGCGTCGACGAGCTTCTCGACGAGCGGCGTCTTCTCCCACGAGAACTCGGCCTCCTCGCGGCCGAAGTGCCCGTACGCGGCCGTCTTCTTGAAGATCGGGCGGCGCAGGTCGAGCTCCTTGATCAGCATGCCGGGGCGCGCGTCGAACGTCGCGAGCACGGCCTTCGTGAGCTTCTCGTCCTCGACGACACCCGTGCCGAACGTGGTGACGAGCATCGACACCGGCTCGGCGACGCCGATCGCGTACGCGAACTGGACCTCGCAGCGGCGCGCGAGCTTCGCGGCGACGACGTGCTTCGCGATGTAGCGCGCGTAGTACGCGGCCGAGCGGTCGACCTTGCTCGGGTCCTTGCCCGAGAACGCGCCGCCGCCGTGGCGGGCGTAGCCGCCGTAGGTGTCGACGATGATCTTGCGGCCGGTGAGGCCGGCGTCGCCCTGCGGGCCGCCGACGACGAAGCGCCCCGTCGGGTTGACGTGGATCTTCGTCTTGGGGGTGATCAGCTTCGCGGGGACGATCGGCTTGATGACGAGCTCGCGGATCGCCTCCTCGATCGTCTTCTGCTTGACCTTCTCGTCGTGCTGCGTCGACACGACGATCGCCTCGACGCCGGTGACCTCGCCGTCCTCGTAGCGGACCGAGACCTGCGTCTTGCCGTCGGGGCGCAGCCAGTCGATGCCCTTCGCCTTCTTCTTGCGGACCTCGGCGAGCTTGTACGCCAGCTGGTGCGCCATCTGGATCGGGAGCGGCATCAGCTCCTTCGTCTCGTCGCACGCGTAGCCGAACATGAGGCCCTGGTCGCCGGCGCCCTGCTTCGAGGGATCTCCGCGATCGACGCCCTGGGCGATGTCGGGGGACTGCTGCTCGATCGCGACGAGGACCGCGCACGTGTTGCCGTCGAACCCGGTGGCCGAGCTGTTGAAGCCGATCTCGTTGACCGTGCTGCGCACGATCTTCTGGAAGTCGAGCGTCGCCTTCGTCGTGATCTCCCCGGCGACCAGCACGAACCCTGTCTTGGCAACGGTCTCGCACGCGACGCGGCTGAACGGATCGGTCGTCAGGCACGCGTCGAGGATGGAATCCGACACGGCGTCGCACAGCTTGTCGGGGTGACCTTCGGTAACGGACTCACTGGAGAACAGGTAGCTGGCCATGGATGCGGGGACTTTGAAGTGGCGCCCCTCCGCTGTCAACGACCGAACGAGTCCCCGAATTTCGCTACATCGGGGCTACAATGGACGCGATGAGGATCGCACTCGGTCTCGTCGCGCTCGTCGGGGTCGTCGGGATCGGCGCGGGCTGCGGAGGCAAGCCGCCGGTGCCCAAGCGCGGCGTCGTGGAGGCCGACCTCGGCTCGTGGAAGTTCCGGCGGTTCCAGGGGCCACTCCTCGACATCGAGGTCTGGGTCGACGGGAACAAGGCCGAGGCCTACACCGCGAGCTACGTCACGGACGACGCCGAGAAGCGCGGCCGCGTCGAGGACAAGGACATCGTCAACGTCTTCGTCACCAAGTACGAGCGCGACGAGGGCATCGTGCGCGAGACGGTCAAGCTCGCGCGCCGCCTGGCCTCGGAGAAGGGCTACCGCGTCGACGAGGGCAAGATCGGCAAGACGCGCGCACTGTCGATCATCGGCGACGGCGAGGCGTGGATCATGTGGCCCGCGCGGAAGCACGTGATCAAGGTCGGCGGCCGCGGGAGGGTCTACGTCCCCGAGGTGATGGTCGCAAAGTACGCGGATCGGTTTCCCTCGCAGCTGCCGGGAGGGTCCCTCGAGGGCGCCCTGCCGAACGCCCAGGGCGAGGTGAAGAAGGAGACGTTCGAGTACGACCCGTCGAACCCGAAGATCGACCTCGAGAAGTACGACCCCAAGAAGGTGAAGATCCCGAACCTCAAGACCGACAGCGAGAAGCGCAAGGAGCTGAAGGAGCAGGAGGAGCGGGACGCGAAAGACGCGAAGGAGCCGGAGGCGCCGAAGAAGAAGGCGAAGAAGGCCATCGAGGATCCCGACGAGGACGCGCCGAAGACGAAGAAGAAGGCGAAGCAGATGAAGGACGACGACGACGACGACGAGAAGCCGAAGAAGCCGAAGAAGCCGAAGAAAGCGAAGAAGGCCGACGACGATTGATCCGCGACGGCGCAGGCGAAGCAGAGACGAAGCCCAGCGTGGCGACGAAGCCGGGAAGGCGAAGGGGCGCGAGGAAGCCGAGGGCCAAGAAGCGCGGCGAGGAAGCCGAGCGAGAGGCCCAGGCAGGCGACGGCGCTGGAGACGAAGAAGCCGACGAGGCGTGAGCGGTGGGTGGGGTGGGTCGCGTAAGCTGCGGCGGTGTTGAAGCTGGTGAGACACGACGCCGCGGAGGCGGCGGCGCTGCTCGTGCGCTCGACGAGGATGCCGGATAACATCGATGAGGTCGTCGGGGGGATCCTCGCCGAGGTGCGCGCGCGGGGCGACGAGGCGGTCGCGGCGTACACGCGGCGCTTCGATCAACGGGAGCCGGGGGGCGGTGGAATCGCCGGGAGCTACGAGGTCGATACGGCGCATCGCGAGGCGCTCGCCGAGCGCGTGGCTCCGGAGGTCCGGGCGGCGCTCGAGCTGGCGGCGGAGCGGATCCGCGCGGCGCACGCACACCAGCTCGCGGCCGGGCCCGGCGAATTCGAGCTCGACGGCGTGCGGCTCGAGCTGCGGGCCTCGCCGCTGGCGCGCGCGGGGCTGTACGTGCCGGGAGGGACGGCGCGCTATCCGTCGAGCGTGCTGATGACGGCGATCCCGGCGAGCGTCGCCGGCGTCGGCGAGATCGTGATGGTGACGCCGGGGGCGTCGCCCGAGGCCATGCTCGCGGCGCGGCTCGCCGGCGTGCACCGCGTGTTCGAGCTCGGCGGCGCGCAGGCCGTCGGTGCGCTCGCCTACGGGACGGCGACGGTGCCGCGCGTCGACAAGATCGTCGGCCCGGGCAACGCGTGGGTCGCCTCGGCGAAGCGCCAGGTCTACGGCGAGGTCGACATCGACTCGATCGCCGGGCCGTCGGAGGTCGTCGTGATCGCCGACGGCAGCGCGGATCCGGCGTGGGTCGCGGCGGACCTGATCGCGCAGGCGGAGCACGACCGCGAGGCGCGCGCCGTGCTCGTGACGACCTCGGCCGAGCTCGCCTCGGCCGTCGGCGAGGAGCTGCGCCGCCAGCTCGCGGATCTGCCGCGGCGGGACATCGCGCGCCACGCGATCGAGGCGCACGGTGCGGCGATCCTCGTCGACACGCTCGACCGGGCGATCGCGTGGGCCAACGCGTACGCGCCCGAGCACCTCGAGCTGCAGGTCCCCCAGGCGCGCGCGGCCGCGGCGCGCTGCACGACGGCCGGCGCGATCTTCGTCGGGCCGTACTCGTCGGAGGCCGCCGGCGACTACCTCGCGGGCGGCAACCACGTCCTGCCGACGGGCGGCGCCGCGCGCTACGCCTCGCCGCTCGGCGTCGCCGACTTCCGCAAGCACACGTCGCTCGTCGAGTACGACGCCGCCACCGCCGCGCGCCACGCGCCGTCGATCGCCGCGCTCGCCGCGTGCGAGGGCCTCGACGGCCACGGCCGCTCCGCGCTCCAGCGCGCGCGCGCCGAGGTCCCCGCGCCGACACCCCACCCGCTCGGTGCGCTCGCGGAGCGCGTCCCGCCGGCGCTGCGCGGCGCCGCCGCGTACCACGTACCAGCCCCCGCACAGCTCGCGGCGAAGCTCGACGCGAACGAGCTGCCGCACGGCCTCCCGGCGGAGCTGCGCGCGCGGCTCGGCGCGGCGCTCGCCGAGGTCGCGCTCGAGCGCTATCCGGATCCGGCGGCGCGGCGGCTGCGCGCGGCGGTCGTGCGCTCGCTCGACGCGGCCGGCGCGCGCGTCGCGCCCGAGCAGCTCGTGTTCGGCAACGGCTCCGACGAGCTGATCGCGATGCTGTGCGCGGCGTTCCCCGGGCCGGTGCTGTACCCGGCGCCGACCTTCGTCTACTACAAGCTCGCGGCGGTCGCGCGCGGGTTGCCGGTCGTCGAGGTGCCGCTCGCGGCGCGCTTCGAGCTCGACGAGGCCGCGGTGCACGCGGCGATCGCGGCGCACCGGCCCGGCGTGGTGTTCCTCGCGCTGCCGAACAACCCGACCGGGACGCTGTGGCGCACGAGCTTCGCGCTCGAGCTCGCCGCACGCCACCGCGACGTCGCGATCGTCTCCGACGAGGCGTACGTCGCGTACAGCGGCGCGACGAACCTGCCGCACCTCGCGGCGCACCCGAACCTGATCGTGATGCGCACGCTGTCGAAGATCGGCATGGCCGGCCTGCGCGTCGGCTACACGATCTCGTCGCCGGCGATCGCCGCGCTCCTCGAGAAGCTCCGCCCGCCGTACAACGTGTCGGCGCTCGATCAGCGCGCCGCCGAGCTGCTCCTCGACGAGGGCGGCGCCTGGTGCGCGGCCCGCGCGGCCGAGGTCGTCGCCGAGCGCGCGCGGCTCGACGCCGGCCTCCGCGCGCTCGGCCTCGACGTCCTGCCGAGCGCCGCGAACCTGCTGCTCGTGCGCGTCGCGCCCGGCACGTGGGAGCGGCTGTTCGACGCCGGCATCTCGGTCCGCCGCTTCGGCCCGGGACCGCTCGCGGAGCACGTGCGCATCACGGTCGGGACGCCCGCGGAGAACGACCTCCTGCTCGCGCACCTCGCTGGGAGTTGATCCCCGCGACGAGGGAGGTGGCCCACCCCGAACGCCGGTCAACCACCTGGAACTTCAGGCGGACGCACCTGCGCCACCCTTTGCATACATGGTCGCCATGACCGTGAAGCACCTCCTCGTCGGCGCGTCCCTGGCGCTGGCGGCCTGCACCGTGGGCGTGAACTCGACGTCGGGCGGCCTGGGCGACGACGGCGGAGGTGACGGCACGGGCGGCGGTGGTGGAGGTGGCGGCGGCGGCGGGATCGATGCGCCGACCGGCACGAACCAGCTCCAGTGCATCGACCGCGGGACGCCGAGCCAGGCGCACGTGCACGGCGCGGGCGCCGGCGGCGGCACGAAGGCCGGCCAGGGCTGCATCGTGAACGGCTGCCACCTCGCCGGCGGCGGCGGCGGCCCGTCGTTCGTGTTCGCGGGCACGCTGTACAAGAACGACGGCGTCACGCCGAACGCCGGCGCGAACATCCGCGTCGTGCCGAACGGCGGCGGTCCCGCGCTGACGTCGCCGACCGACACCGCGGGCAACTTCTACATCCAGGTCGGTCAGAACGCGTTCCCTGCGACGACCGACGCGAGCGGCTGCCCGTCGATCACGCCGATGGTCGGCAAGCTCAACACGGCCTCCGACGGCAACTGCAACAGCAGCGGCTGCCACGCGAACCCGGGCGGCGCCGCGGGGCCGATCAAGCTGAGCGGCGGCGGCGGTGGCGGCGGCGGCGGGATGTAGCCGCGGCGCTACCTGCGCGTCTTCGACGCGGCGATCAGGCGCGCGTAGGCCTCGGCGGCCGAGTGGCAGACCTGCTGGAGCACGCCGACCTGGATGTCGTTGAGCTTCGTCGGGTGCCCGTAGAGCACGTTGACGACGCGCTTGCCGATCATGATCGCGCCCGCCGTCACGAGCTGCGGCTCGGGGCAGCCGAGCACCTTGTACAGGTACGCGTTCACCGTCGACGGCGCGAGCGGGCCGTGGAACACGCCGCGGTCGGCGGCGATCGCCGCCTGCACCACCGACGGCACGTCGAGCGGGATCAGCACGTGCTCGACGAACGCGGCGCCGGGGAGCTGGCCGATCGCCTTCCAGCCGAACGCGAGGTTGTCGCGCACGGTGAACACGACGGACGCGTCGAACGTCGCCGCGGCGAAGCCGAGCAGCACCTCGACGATGCGGTTGCGATCGGCGGACTTCGCGAGCTCGCGCATCGCGACGTCGGCGGCCATCGGCGTGATGACGAGGTTCGGCGCCGACGAGGTGCGCGACACGACCGGCACCGACGGCGACGGCGGCGTCTCCACGATCGGCGCGGCCTCGGCGGCCGCCTCGAGGTCCGCGTCGAGCGTGTCGATGAGATCCTCGGCCTCGAGCTCGAGCGCCTCGGAGTCATCGAACATCTTGTGCATCTTCTGGCTGCGCAGCCGCGGCTTGGGCCCCGGCGCCGCGATCGGCGACGCGGGCACCGGCGGCAGGCCGGGCAGCGGCGGCGCCGGCAGCCCGCCGTCGACGTGGCCCTCGTCGCCGCGCGGCAGGTCGCCGAACTTCACGAACCGCACCGGGCGCGGCACGCCGTAGTAGCGCTCGATGTAGTAGTAGATGCGGACCTCGGGCGCGACGCGCGGGAGCACGCGGTAGCCGGTGACCTGGCTGAGCGACTCGAGCGTGCCGAAGTCGTGCGGGTCCTCGATCGCGGCGATCAGCTGGCGGTCCTGCACGACGAGCGGGACGCACTTGTGGCGGAACGCCTGCGCCGGCTGGAGCAGGCGCACGGCCGCGCGCTTCGCGCGCTCGAGCATCGCGCCCGTGGCGATCGGGATGCCGAGCTCGAGTCCGAGATACACCGTGAGTGCCTCGAGATCGACCATCTCGTGCTCGACGAGGACGGTGCCCAGGCGGCCTCCGTCGCGCGCCTGGAAGCGGAGGGCGGCGTCGAGCTGCTGTTCGGTCAGGCGACCGTCGCGCACCAGCATCTCGCCGAGCTTCATCTGCGAGCGAACGTATCATGGCCGTGCTAACGACAAGGATATGCGGGTGCCGTCCGTGTCCTCGGTGATCGCGCGCATCGCGATGCTCGCCTCACTGCCGCTCGTCGCGTGCAGCGGAGGCAAGGATGCACCGGCGACGCAGCCGTCGCCCGCGCCGCCGGGTACGGATCCGGATCCGCAGCCCGCGCCGAGTACGGATCCGGATCCGTCGCCCGGTGCCGGCAGCGACGCCGCGCCGGCGCAGCCGCCGCCCGACTTCCCGGAGACGACGCGCTCGCTCGAGCTGACGTCCACCGTCGGCGTGCGCTTCGAGCCGCGCGACGACGCGCGCCGCATCGGCACGATCGCCGTCGACACGCGCGTGGCGTGGCAGCGCACGGCGAAGGGCCGCGGCTGCAAGAAGCCGTGGGTCGAGGTGAAGCCGCGCGGCTGGATCTGCAGCGACTACGTGAAGGCGAGCAAGAAGGCGCCGTACGGGCGCGAGGTGCCGATGCTCGACCGCGGCGAGCTCGTCCCGGGCACGTACGGCAAGGTCACGGCGCCGAACTCGGTGACGTACGTCGTCGACAAGCCCCCGCGCGATCCCAAGGACAAGACGAAAAAGAAGCCCGCCGACAAGAAGTCCGGGCCGGTCACGTCACCGCGCGACCTCGTCGAGACGGCGGCGCCGGCCACCGCGAAGCCCGAGCTCAAGCTCGTCGAGGGCAAGCCGCTCGTCGGCTCGGTCAACGTGCGCCACTACGGCGACCTCACCGTCGGTGGGCGCACGTTCTGGAAGGTCAGCCAGAAGGATCAGGAGTACGTCCTGCGCCAGGCGATCACGCTGCACGCGCCGTCGCTGTACGGCGGCGCGCGCCTCGGCGACGACACCGGCCTCGGGCTGCCGGGCGTCGTGTGGCCGCGCGTGTACAGCTGGGGCCAGGCGTACACGATGTACACGCCGACGGGCGCCGGCGGTCAGAACCGCGCGATCCCGGCGCGCACGATCGTGCCCGTCCTCGAGACGCAGGCCGACAAGGCCGGCAAGCCGCTCGCGTACCGCATCGGCGCGAACGAGTGGATCTCCGCCGCCGACCTGCGCGTGTTCAACCCGGCACCGCCGCCGCCGTTCCTCGAGAAGGGCGAGCGCTGGGTCGACGTCGACCTCGACAACCAGATCCTCGTCGCGTTCGAGGGCGAGCTCCCCGTGTACGCGACGCTGGTGACGACCGGCGCGACGGCGACGCCGACGCAGACCGGCGTGTACCGGATCTGGCTCAAGGAGTCCGAGGCCGACATGAAGGGCCTCACCGGCGAGGATCCGTATTCGGTCGCCACCGTCCCGTGGACGCAGTTCTTCTCCGACGAGAAGGGCCTCGCGCTCCACACCGCCTACTGGCACGACGCGTTCGGCACGCGCCGCAGCCACGGCTGCGTCAACCTCGCGCCGCGCGACGCGCGCTGGCTCTACTACTGGAGCGACCCACAGGTCGCGCCCGGCTGGACGATGGCCGCCGGCATCGTCGAGTCCCCGGGCTCGATCGTCCGCGTGCGCACCAAGGACGATCCCGCCCCGCCGACGCGCGAGTACGCGAAGAAGGTCCTCGAGGCGCGCCAGCAGAACGCGCCGATCCACCGCTAGGCCACCGCCAGGTCACCGCCGGGCTAGCCGGCGAGGACGGGCAGGCGCCGGGGCTGACTCCCGAGGACGCGCTCCTCGGCCGCGTCGAGGGCGGCGATCAGCTCGGGGCCGAAGGCGTCGGCGAGCGCCTCGCGGGCGGCGCGGTAGAGGCTCGGGCCGCCGGTGTACGCGCACGAGTACTCGGGGTACTCCTCCTCGGCGACGAGGATCGTGTCCTGCTCGTACGACAGCGGGAACAGCCGGCAGATCGACGGCTTCACGCCGCGGTAGTCCCAGCCGTGCTCGATCGACGCGCGGTGGATCGCGCAGCCGCGCCGGTCGTGCGCGAGGAACAGGCAGCCGCCGTCGGCGACCTCGGTCCGCACGACGCGCCCCGACGGGTAGTCGGGATCGACCTCCTCCTCGGTGCCGAACCAGGGTCGGTCGGCGACGTCGCCGCGCAGGAGCGGCCGGATGTCCTCGGCGCGCGCCTGGATCGCCGCGCGCTCGGCGAGGTCGACGTCGCAGCCGTACTGGCAGCACGCGTCGAGCTTGGTCTCTCCGCCGGGCACGATCGTGCACGTGTGGCTCATGCAGTCGCCGACGACCTGGCGCGTGAACACCGACGCCCACACGCGGCGGAAGCGGGGATGGTCCAGCTCGATCACGTGCTCGTCCAAACGCATGACCGGCGGACCCTAGCAGTCCCCTCCGACAAGCTCGGAGATCAGCTCCGCCAGGTCGACGCGCGAGCCGTCGCCGCCGGCCGCCCGGTCCACGGCGAGCGTCATCGCGGACAGCGTCGTCTGGTCGAGCACGCAGTCCGCATCCGGCGCCGTCGCCGTGAAGTTGCGGAAGCAGCTCTGGATCACCGGCAACCCACCCTGATGGATCTTGATGGGCGCCCCGTGCGACCGGCACACGAGCGGCCGCGCCGCGTAGATCCGGCACCGCCCCGCCTCGTCGAGCGCGCGGCACCGCCCGGCGTCGTCCCCAAGGTCCCGCAGCGCGCGCCGGCGCTCGGCCGGCCACGCCGCGACCTCGGCGCGGATCGCCGCCGCCTCGACGCCGGTGACCGTCAGGCGGGTGCGGCAGCAGTCGGCGCACCCGGTGCGGCACTGCATGTCCGCGCCGTGGCGCGCCTCGACGCGCGCGAAGAACGCGTCGACCTTCGCGACGACCTCACCGAGGCGGTTCATCGCCCGGAGATAGCACTAGAATCCCGGGGCCATGGACCTGAACGACATCGTCGTGTTCACCAAGGTCGTCGAGACGCATAGCTTCACCGGCGCGGCGGAGCAGCTCGGGGTCCCGAAGTCCACCGTCAGCCGCAAGCTCGCCCAGCTCGAGGAGCGGCTCGGCGTGCGCCTCGTCCAGCGCAACACGCGCAAGCTCGCGCTCACCGACATCGGCGAGGCGTACTACGCGCGGTGCGCGCGCATCATCGCGGACATCGCGGCGGCCGAGCAGCTGATCACGGACATGCAGACGACGCCGCGCGGGCGGGTGCGCGCGACCGCGCCCGTCGACCTGTCGACGAGCTACCTCGGCGCGATCCTGTCGGACTTCATCGCCGCGCATCCGGACGTCAACGTCGAGCTCGAGGCGACCGACCGCGTCGTCGACCTCATCGAGGAGGGCTTCGACGTCGCGGTGCGCTTCGGCACGCTCCCGGAGTCGACGCTGATCGCGCGCCGCCTGTGCTCGATCGACTCGATCCTGTGCGCGGCGCCGTCGTACCTCGAGCGCCGCGGCGCACCGGCCACCGTCGAGGAGCTCGACGCGCACGACCGCGTGCTGTTCATCCCGAACCCGCGCGCGCAGACCTGGCCGCTCGTCAACGCGACGCACCCCGACGCCACCGCCGAGTTCGGGCGCCCGGCGCGCTTCGCGAGCAACAACATCGGCGCCGTGCGCAACTCCGCGCTCGCCGGAGCGGGCATCGCGCTGCTCACGGACTTCATGGTCAACGCGGACATCGAGCGGGGCACGCTCGTCCCCGTGCTCCCCGAGTGGCGCGGGCGCACCGTCGAGGTGCACGCCGTGTACCCCGCGCGCCAGAACCTGCCGCCGCGCCTGTCGCTGTTCCTCGACCACCTGGCGCGTGCGCTCAACCCGCCGCCGTGGGGCAGGTCCTAGGTCGTCCAGCGTCCGGGGCCCATACTCGAGGATGGACCCCGAGACGCGGTACCTCGTCGACGAGTACGTGCTGCCGTTCGGCCTGCGGCTGGCGATCGCGCTCGCCATCTTCTACCTCGGCCGGCTCCTCGCGAGGGCGCTGCTCCGGGGCCTCGCCCTCGCGATGGAGCGCAGCGACTTCGACGTGTCGGTGCGCAAGTTCCTCGGCGACGTGATGTACGCGGTGATGATGATCGCCGTGATCATCGCGGCGCTCGACACGCTCGGCGTGCGCACGACGGCGGTGATCGCGGTGCTCGGCGCCGCGGGCCTCGCGATCGGGCTCGCGCTGCAGGGCTCGCTGTCGAACTGCGCGGCCGGCGTGATGCTGATCGTGCTGCGCCCCTACCGCGTCGGCGACGTCGTCGTGATCGGCAAGTACGGCGGGCGCGTCGACGCGATCCGCGTGTTCCAGACGACGGTCATCACCGCCGACAACCGCGAGATCCAGATCCCGAACGGGCAGATCATCGCCGCGCCGATCGAGAACCTGACGAGCCTGCGCCGCCGGCGCATCGACCTCGTCGTCCACGTCCCCGAGGTGGGCGACATCGGCGCCGTGAAGCAACTCCTCGAGGGCGTCGTCGCCGCCGACGCGCGCGTGCTCGCGACACCGGCGCCCAGCGTCGAGGTCGCGTGGGTCACCGACGCCGGCGTGCGCCTCGTCCTGCGCCCGTGGACCGACGCGAGCGCCTACGACGCGGTCGCCGCGGAGACGATGGAGAAGGTGCGCGCCGCGATGGCCGGCGCAGGGCTCCGCTTCACGATCTCGCTGCCGCAGGCGGCTTGAGCGCGGTGATCGCGAGCCACAACCACCCGACGAGGAACGCCAGCCCGCCGAGCGGCGTGACCGCGCCGAGCACCTTCACGTCGGTGAGCGCGAGCGCATAGAGCGAGCCGCTGAACAGCGCGATGCCGAGCTGGAACGTCCAGCCGGCGCGGCGCGCGAGGAGCAGCCCGGCGAGGACCATCGCGAGCGCGTGGTACATGTGGTAGCGCGCCGCGGTCTCGAAGATCTCGAGCGCGCGCGTCTCGAGCCGATCGCGCAGGCCGTGGGCCGCGAACGCGCCGGCCGCCACCGCGACCGCGCCGTTGATGGCGCCGGCCGCTACCAAGGGTGAACGGGAGTCCATGCGCGATGCTAGCGCGCCCGTGCAACGGTGCGTCTCGCCTGGGGCGCCTTGTCGCGTGCGCGACCCGCGGTTACCCATCGCGCATGGCGAACATCGCAGAGCTCGACAAGAAGCTGAACGACGCGATCCTCTCCGGCAAGGCCATGGAGGCCTTCGACGAGCTCTACGACGACAACGTCGTCATGCAGGAGAACTCCGAGCCCGAGTTCCGCGGCAAGGAGTACAACCGCAAGCGCGAGATCGAGTTCTTCGCGAGCGTCGAGGCGTGGCACGGCGGCCGCGTGCTCTCGACGGCGACGAACAACGACGTCTCGTTCTCCGAGTGGGAGATGGACCTCTCGCTGAAGGGCGTCGGCCGCATCACGATGACCCAGGTCGCCGTCCGCAAGTGGAAGAACGGCAAGATCGTCCACGAGCGCTTCTATCACAAGTGATCGCGCGGCCACCGGCGCGCCACGACCCGTCGAGCCGATGCGCGACGCGACGGCTAGACCACGAGAGATTCGTCGAGGTCGCGCACGCTCGCGTCGAGCACGGCCCAGATCACGGCGGCGATCACCGTCGCGACGGCGTCCTGCTCGTACGGCGTGAGCACGACCGGCAGCTCCTCGATCTGGTCGCGGATCGAGCGCACCATCGCGCGGTCGCAGCGGCCGGTGCGCACGGCGACCATGCCGGTGTTGAGCGCGTTGTGGTCGAGCCGCAGGTCCGAGAGCGGCGCCGTGCCGCCGAGGACGCGCGTCGCCAGCTCGAGGCCGGCGCCGAACGCGTCGCCGTCGGGGGCGGCCAGCTCGCGCTCGAGCAGTCTCACGACGGCGGGCTGACGGATCGCCAGCCAGCTCGCGTCCTCGGTGGCTCTCGTGACCTCGGTGGTCTGTGCCGCGAACATGGCTTCACCTAGCCACGCGGCCGGGGTGGCGGTCCAGTTTTCGGCGCCGTGAGGTATGGTGCGCGCATGACTCGCGCCGCGTTCCTCGTCGACGGTCTGCGCTCTCCGTTCGGTCGCTACGGCGGCGGTCTCGCCGGCGTGCGCGCCGACGACCTGCTCGCCCAGGTGATCGCCGCGCTCGTCGCGAAGACCAGGGTCCCCGCCGAGCGCATCGACGAGGTCGTCGCCGGCTGCGCGAACCAGGCCGGCGAGGACAACCGCAACGTCGCGCGCATGTCGCTGCTCCTCGCGGGGCTGCCGGTGTCGGTCCCCGGCATCACGGTGAACCGCCTGTGCGGCTCCGGGATGCAGGCGGTCAACGACGCCGCGCGCCTGGTCGCGACCGGCGAGGCGGACCTCGTGATCGCCGCCGGCGTCGAGCAGATGTCGCGCGCGCCGATCGTGATGGCCAAGCCGACCGAGGCGTTCCCGCGCGGCAACCAGACGATCTACGACACCACGCTCGGCTGGCGCTTCGTCAACCCGCGCATGGAGCAGCTGCACGGCACGCTGCCGATGGGCGAGACGGCCGAGAAGGTCGCCGAGAAGTGCGGCGTGTCGCGCGAGGCGCAGGACCGGTTCGCGCTGACCTCGCAGCAGCGCGCGGGCGTGGCGATCAAGTCCGGCCGCACGGCGAAGGAGCTGACGCCCATCGTGACCGGCGTCGACAGGAAGACGAACGCGAAGCTCGAGCTCGCGGCCGACGAGCACCCGCGCCCCGACACCACGATCGAGCAGCTCCAGAAGCTGCGGCCCGCGTTCGCGAAGGGCCCGGGCGGCTCGGTCACCGCCGGCAACGCCTCCGGCCTCAACGACGGCGCCGCCGCGATCCTGGTCGCGAGCGAGGCCGCGATCTCCGAATTCGGCCTGACGCCGCGCGCCCGCTACGTCACCTCCGCGACCACCGGGGTCGAGCCGTCGTACATGGGCCTGGGGCCCATCCCGGCGTCGAAGCGGGCGCTCGCGAAGGCCGGACTCACGGTGCAACAGATTGGAATCGCTGAGCTCAACGAGGCGTTCGCCGCACAGGCCATTCCCTGCGTCGACCAGATCGGCCTCGATCCCGAGAAGGTCAACGTCAACGGCGGCGCCATCGCCTGGGGCCACCCGCTGGGCGCCTCCGGAGTCCGGATGCTCCTGTCGCTCCTCATCGACCTCCCGACGTCCTCCACCCCCCACGGCCTCGCCTCGATGTGCATCGGCGTGGGGCAAGGTATCGCCACGATTCTGGAACGTGCCTGAGCGAGCGGTGCGAGAATGATCCCGCTACCGCAGAGCAACCCGTGAATCCGACCCATCCGCTCGACGGCTGTGAGACAAAAGATGGACCTGCTCACCGGCGTGGCGGCGAGCAGGCGCGCGGTTGATGACGGACGTCCAGGAACAGGTCAGCCGATCCCTGCGCCTCGTCGGGAGGGTGCTCGGTGAGAAGTTCAAGCTCACCGCGTGCATCGGCATCGGCGGGAGCGGCGCGGTCTACAAGGCCGACCAGATGGCGCTCGGCCGCACGGTCGCGGTCAAGATCCTCAACGAGGAGCTGTCGGCCGACGCGAAGATGATCAAGCGGTTCCGCGACGAGGCGATGTCGGCCTCGCGCCTGAACCACCCCAACTGCGTCTCGATCATCGACTACGGCCAGAGCTCCGACGGGCTCCTCTACCTCGCGATGGAGTACGTGAAGGGCCCGACCCTCACGCAGCTCCTCGTCAACGAGAACCCGCTCGCCGTCGATCGCGTGATCGACATCGTGATCCAGTCGCTCGCCGGCATCGAGGAAGCGCACCTCGCCGGCGTCGTCCACGCCGACCTCAAGGCCGACAACATCATCCTCGACCAGCGGCGCGCCGGCGTCGACATCGTGAAGATCGTCGACTTCGGCATCGCGCGCCTCGTCACCGGCGTCCGCGACCCCGAGGACCGCTCGATCAGCGGCACGCCCGAGTACATGGCGCCCGAGGTGATCAGCGGCGCGCCGCCGTCGTTCGCGTCGGACGTCTACGCCGTCGGCATCATCCTGTACGAGCTGCTCGCGTACAAGACGCCGTTCTTCGCGGGCTCGACGACGGAGATCCTCGCGAACCACCTGAAGGCGATGATCCCGTCGCTCGCGTCGCGCCGCGAGCAGGTGCCGCGCGAGCTCGACGCCGTCGTCGCGAAGTCGCTCGCGAAGCACCCGTCGGACCGCTACCACAGCGCCGCCGAGATGCGCGAGGCGCTCGGTACGATCCAGACGCAGCGCCGCCGCGCGCAGGCGACGCCCGCGCCGATCTCCGACAAGTGCGAGGCGTGCGGCACGTCGTGCGCGCCGACGTTCAAGTTCTGCCCGGAGTGCGGCACGGATCGCCGCCGCCCCGTGGTGAAGGCGCCCGAGACGCCGCCGCCGCAGACCGACGTCCTGCCGCTGCAGTTCATCGGCCGCACCGACGAGCTCGCGACCCTGCTCGCGCACATGCGCTCGGCGCCGTCGCCGATGTCGGGCCGCGCCACCGGCCTGCTCGTGATGGGCTTCGAGGGCGCGGGGCGCAGCGCGCTGCTCCGCCACGCGTACGACAACGTCGGGCAGGAGACGCGCGTCATCTACCAGATCGGCCCGGACCCGAGCGGGCTCGCGGCGCCGTACTACCCGGTGCGCTCGCTGCTCGCCGCCGTGCTGCAGCTGCCGCCGGTGTCGAACGAGCAGGAGCTGCGCGACGCCGTGCTCGGGCTCGGCCTCAACGAGCGCGACGTGCCGGGCATCGCGCAGCTGTTCGGCCACCCGACGACGCTGCTCGAGCTCGAGCCGCCCGTGCGCCGCCGCGAGATGGTGTGGTCGACGCTGCGCGCCCTCGAGCGCGCGGCGCAGCAGGGCGCGGTCACGGTCGTGTGCGAGGACGTCGATCGCTTCGACCACCCGAGCCTCGAGATCCTGCGCCGCGCGACGGAGCCGTCCGAGCTCGCGCTGCCGCCGATCGTGATGACGTCGACGACGGCGTTCGGCTCGCAGTGGCCGGCGTCGGTGCCGCGCCTCGAGGTCGGCGCGCTCGAGGCCGACGACCTGAAGCGCATCGTCACCTCGCTCGAGAAGGCCGGCGTGCGCGGCCTCCCCGACGCGCAGACGCTGTTCGAGACGACGCGCGCGTACCCCGGCCACATCGAGCACGTCGTGCGCTACCTGCTCGAGGGCGGCAAGGCGGAGGACACCGCGACGTCGCTGCCCGACCTCATCGCCGCGCGCCTGTCGCTGCTCAAGCAGTCGACGCGCGACGTCCTCCAGGCCGCCGCGGTGCTCGGCTGCGAGCCGCAGCTCGATCTCCTGCGCTCGATGCTGTCGGGCGATCAGCTCGAGGCCGCGATGGCCGACGCCGAGCGCTCGGGCCTGCTCGGCCACGACCCGTCGGGCGAGCTCAAGTTCACGAGCCGCCTCGTGCGCGACATCGTGTACGACGCGACGCCGATCGAGGTGCGCCGCTCGCTGCACGCCGCCGCGGCCGCCGCGGTCGAGCGCCTGTCGCCCGACGTCGCGCTGCTCGGCCACCACCACGATCTCTCCGGTCACGCGAAGCAGGCGATCCCGCTCCTGCGCCGCGCCGGCGACCACGCCGCCGAGCAGCTCGACGACGCCGGCGCCGGGCAGTTCTACTACCGCGCGCTCGTCGCGGTCCGCCAGGCGGTGCAGATCGGCGACGACGACGGCACCGCCGAGGGCCAGTTCGTCCAGCTCAGCGTGCGCCTCGCCGACGTGTTGCGCACGCGCGGCGAGACGGCGCTCGCGCGCGGCGTGCTCGCCGAGGCGCGCGACTGGTCGGGCGCGCCGGTGTACATGGCGCTGATCGACCGCGCGGGCGGCGCGATCGCGCTCAGCGAGGGCGACGTCGACGGCGCGATCTCGGCGCTGCGCCGCGGCGTCGGCCGCGCGATCTCGACGGGCGACATGAACCTCGTGTGCGAGCTGTACCTCGACCTGTCGAACGCGCTCATGCGCGGGGGCAACAGCGACTCGGCGCTGCACGAGCTCGTCGAGTGCATCGACCTCGCGACGCTCGGCGAGGGCTTCACCGCGATCGACGGCCCCGACGTGTTCTGGCGCATCCTCAAGGCGCAGTCACAGATCATCGACGGCACCGGCGACGCGTACAAGGCACTGCGCCTCGCGGAGGCGGCGCTGTTCCACGCGCAGCGCGTGCGCAGCCGCCTCGGCGCCGCGCGCGTGCAGCAGCTGCTCGCGCAGCTGTGCGAGAAGGCGGGCCTCGGCGGCAAGGCGGATCGCTACCGCGCCGCGGCGATCGCCGAGATGCGCAGCCTCGGCGACCGCCGCGCGACGGCCGAGCTCCTGCTCAACGACACGCCCGCGCGCGGTGCCGTCGTCGTGACGACGTCGCGCCTCGACGACGCGATCGCCCTCACGAAGGAGATCGGCTGGACCGAGGGCCACGAGCGCGCGAAGCGAAAATCGAGCCCGCCGCCGACCGTCAAGTCGTAGCGACCGCGATTTCCTGCCGCCACATGTGTGATCATGAGTTGGCGATCTCTCGACGTGGAGTGCGTGATCTCCGGTACGATTTCTCCGTGGGCAGTATCCTCATCGTCGAATCCGATCCCGATACGAGCGACGCGTGGTCGGCGGCGATGAACGAGGCCGGGCACGCGGTGCTGCTCGCACCGACGATGCGCGAGGCGCTCGCCGTCGTGCGCGACGGCGGGATCGACGTCGTCGTGATCGATGCGTACCAGCACCAGATCTCGCCGCGCGACTCGCGGTCGGGGATCGTCGAGCTCGCGCGCGGGATCGAGTCGCTCCCGGATGCGCCGCCGATCGTCCTCGTGTCGTCGTCGCCGAATGCTCCCGAGGTGAGCGCGCGCATCGGCGCCGCGACGTTCCTGCCCAAGCCGTGCGAGACGTCGGAGCTGCTCGCCGCGATCGGCGACGTGCTCGGGCGGCTGCGCCCGGTGCGCATGGTCCACGACAGCGAGCCGATCTTTCCGCTCGAGCTCCCGCCGCTCGAGCTGCCCATCGACGGCCCCGCCGCCGACGTCCCTGCGTCGCCGGTGGAGATCGACGACGAGCCCACCGGGCAGATGAGCTTCGGCTGAATCTGCGATGCTCGGGGCGTGGGTGACTACGCGGACGCCGACGACGAGCTGATCGCGGAGCTGGTCGACGTCGTCGACGGCATGGTCGCGAACGACGAGCTCGAGCTCGCCTCGCGCCGCGACAACACGACGATCGCGAACCGGCTGTTCGCCGAGCTGCGGCGCGACGCCGGCGTCGCGATCGCCGACTGGCTCGTCGAGCAGGAGGTCGTCGTCGAGCTGTACCTCGACGGCGACGAGGTCGCCTCGCGCTTCGCGCCGGTGCTCGCGCGGCTCGGCGGCGACGAGCCGACGCCGCGCTGGAACGAGGAGCTCGCGGCGCGCATCGAGGAGGCGCCCGACGACGCCGCGGCGCGCGTCGTGTTCGGCGACTGGCTGCAGGAGGCCGGCGATCCGCGCGGCGAGCTCGTCCAGATCCAGGCGCGGCGGGCAGCCTCGCCGTCGGACGCCGCGCTCGCCCAGCGCGAGCAGACGTTCCTGCGCCGCTACCACAGCTACCTGCTCGGCCCGCTCGCCGAGCACGAGGGCGTACGCGCGACGTGGCGATACGGCTTCATCGACGAGCTCGAGGCCGTGCTGCCCGCGTTCCTCGAGGCGCGCGCGCACCCGTCGCTGCGCTTCCTGCGCCGTTTTGTCGTGAGCGGCAGAGACGGCCTCGACGCGCTCGTCGGGAAGGTCCCGCCGCGGCTCGTCGCGCTCGAGGTGTCCGGAGCGATGGGCGGCGCGTCGCCGGCGCTCGACGAGCTCGTCGGCGACCTCGCGCTCGAGGAGCTCGCGAGTCGCTTCGTCAACGCGCTCGTCGATCTCGACAAGCTGCGCCTGCCGCGCCTGCGCAGCCTGTACCTCGGCGCGTGGGCCGTGATCGGCCGCGACCCCAGCGGCTGGCGCGCCGCGTTTCCGGCGCTCGAGCGCCTGTCGCTCCAGTGCGACGTCGCGTACTCCGACGCGGACCTCGAGCCCGCCCTCGCCGTGCTCGCACGCCCGCCGGCGCGCCTGACCGCGCTGCACCTCACCGGCGGTGTCGTCGGCCCGTGGGTACGCCGGCTCGTCGAATCCCCGCTCCTCACCCAGCTCGTCGAGCTCGACCTCTCCGGCGCGCGCCTCGACGGCCTCACCCACCTCCTCGAGCGCCACCGCGCGCAGCTCGCCCACCTCGCGCGCCTCGACCTCCGCGACGCCCACCCTCCCGACGCCATCCGCGCGTTCGCCGGCCTCCACCCCCACGTCCTCCTCGGCTCGCGCCTCCCCGCCCCTCCCACGTTCCCGCACGAGTCCTACGACGAGGGCGACGACGACGACGACGAGGCCCCCGACGACGACGAGGCTCTGTTGGAGCCCGACGACGAGCGAGACCGCGAGGGCGACGACGACGACGACGGCGCGCCACCCGAGGTCCGCTTCGACGACGACTGACGGCTCGGGTCGGCGAACGCCTCGCGAGCGCTCGCTACTCGACGACGAGCATGCGGACGCCGCGCGCCGGGAGCGCGACGGTGGCCTTGCCGGCGGCGATGCGGATGCGCTCGCCGGTGAACGGGTCGCGGAGCGCGGTGGCGCCGTCGCCGGTGAGGAGCGTGGCCTGGACGGCGCGGTCGGTGTCGCTCGCGACGAACACGGCGCGCGCGGCGCCGCGCTCGTCGGTGTGCGCGAAGCAGCGCACGTCCTCGGGGCGCTCGATCGTCCACGCATCGGCGTGATCGCCGGCGAGCCCGGCGAGGTCGGCGGCGAGGCCGGGCAGGTCCTCGAGGGAGCCCGGCGTGAGGCGGCCGACGCGGCGCGGAGGAGGTGCGTCGAGCGGGCGGTCGAGCTCGTCGCGCGTCGGCGTGCCCGGGCCGATCACGAGCACGGTGCGCCGCGCCTCGGCCGCGGCACGCACGCGCTGCCACAGCGCGCGGTCGACGCGGTCGATCGTCGGGACGATCACCGCGGCGAACGCGCCGAGCTCGTCCTCGGGGATCGACTCCTCGACGATGACGTACGCGACCTGCGCGAGCTCGAGCGCGCGCACGATCGCCACGTGCCACCGCCGCGCGAGGACGGCGCCCGCATCCTCGCCGAGCTCGGCGTGTCCGCCCGGGCCGAGGCCGAGCATCTCCGTCACGACCGGCGTCACCGGGTCCGCCGCCGACGACGCGATGCCGAACCGCGCATCCGCGCGCACGTCGACGAGCGCGATCGGCGCCGCCCGCCGCAGCCGCGCCCAGTCGACGTCGGCGAGCGCGGTCAGCAGCGGAGCGATCCACCCGGCGTGCGGCTCGACGACGCCCGTCGCCGACACCGCCGCGCCGTAGTAGCGGTCGCGCTCGACGGCCATGAACAGGTTGAAGCCCCGCACACCGGCGGCGAGCAGCGTCAGCAGGTGGTCGCGCTCGCGGTGCGGATCGTCGTTGCCTGCGGGATCCAGGGGCGGGAACCAGGGGAAGAACCCGACGCCGACCTCGAACGCGATCGGCACCGGCCGCGCGTTGCCCACGATCGCGAGCGCGCGCCGGCGCAGCTCGCCGAACTCGACGCGCGGCGTGTACGCGTCGATCCCGACGGGCCCGCCGATCGCATCCTGCAGCGCACGCACCTCGTAGTGGCCGTGGTGCCCGGGCGGCAGGTTGTGGAACCGCGCGACGCCGGCGAGCCCGGCGTCGTCGAGCATCGCCCCGAACGCGCCCAGCGCGTCGGCGACGTAGCGGTCCTTCCAGCGCACCCACGCCGCGCACCGGGCCGCGTCGCCCGCGCTCCACGCCACCGGCGCCTCCGCGTGCCCCGTCGCCGCGCGGAACGCCGCGACCGCATCCGGATGGTAGTCGTGGTCGTACGCGCCGAGGCGGAAGAACATCTGCGCCTCGTTGTCGACGCCGATCGCGACGACGGGCCCGCCGGGCGCCAGGTGCGGGCGCACCACCTCGGCGACGGCCGCGTACCACGCGCGCACGCGCTCGCGGAACGCCGCGCTCGCGTACGACGGCACCGGCCACGCGCGCGGCGGCGACGGCATCCACACGGGCGTGCCGCGCGACGTGCGCGCCCGGCACGCCGGATCGGCGAGCACGTGATCCGGGAAGCCGAAGCTCGTGAGCTCCGCGTTGACGTGCGGGCCCGGGCGCAGGACGACGGCCAGCCCGGCGGCGCGTGCCGCCTCGAGGAACCGCGCGAGGTCCGCGCGCCCGCTCCACGCATACGCGCCGCGCTCCGGCTCGTGCACGCGCCACGGCACGTACGTCTCGACGATCGTCAGGCCGAGGCGGTGCAGCTGCGCGAGGCAGCGGCTCCACTGCGCCGGGTCGACGCGCCAGTAGTGCATCGCGCCGGCGTAGAACGGCAGCGGGCGATCGCCGCCGGCGGCGGCGACGACTAGCCCGCGCTCGTCGAACCAGGTGCGTCGACGTGCTTCCACGTCAGGTCCTCCAGGACGAAGCGGCTCGGCCCGCGCGCCCACGCCGGGCGGTAGTTGAGCGGCGCCGCATCACCGCTGCCGCGCTCGGTGTAGTCGGGGTCCCACGGCAACAGCAGGCACGGCCCCGCGTTGGTCGCGGCGGCGCACACGCGGGGCAAGATCGGGTGCGGCTCGTCGGCGCGGCGCTTCCCGGCGGCGAGGACGTCTTCGATCGTTGCGTGCTCGGCGAGCTCCCAGCACGTGCGCACCTGCGGCGGCGGCAGCGCGAGGTCCTTCGCGCGCGCGATCGCCTCCGCCGGCGTGACCCACACCTGATCCACCGTCTCGATGTCGTCGAACCGGGGCTTCTGCCCCGGCGGCAGCTCGCACACGAAGAAGCGCGCCGAGAACCGTCTGGGTTCATGAGAAGGCGTGATCCAGTGCGACCACGGCTGCAGCACGTCCGTCGACCACACGAGCCCGTGCTTCGCGAGCGTCGCGACCGGGTCCGCGCCGTCGAGGATCAGCTTGCGGATCGCCGGGACGCTCGGCATCTCGAGCGTCTCGCCCTCGCCCGCCTCCAGCATCCGCGCGAGCAGCACGCCGGCCTCCTCGAACAGCTCCCGCGCCGCCGCCGTGCGCGCGTCCTCGCCCGGCTCCGCGCCGCCTCCGGGAAACACGTAGGCCGATGCCATGAACGAGGCGCCCTTGCGCCGGCGCAGCAGGAACACCTCGAACCCCGGCTGCTTCGTGCGCCGGAGCATGATCACCGACGAGGCCTCGCGGAGCTGCGCCACCACCGAGCCTTCGTACCACACCGCCCTCGCACGAGTCCGATCAGAAGGCGCTGCGGATCTCCCCGCGCACCGGTTCGTCGCCGAGCCCGAGCCAGTCCTCGATCGCGCGCTCGACGAAGCGGGCCACGCGCGACTCGTTCGTCTCGAACACCAGCCGATCCGCGCGGCCGCGCTGGCGCGCGAACACGCCGAACCACGTCAGGAACCCGCACCGCGGCTGCCGCTCGACGACGAACAGCGCGTCGATCGCTCCCGCACCGAGGACGAAGCCGTCGTCATCCTCGCTGCGCACCTCGACGGCGAGGTCGTCGACGTCGATCGTCACCTCGCGCGGCGTCGTCCCCCGCGGCGCCACCGTCACCACGATCCGGAGCGTCTCCTTGCCCGTCTCGATGCCGCGGTACGGCGTCCGCAGGCGGAGCTCGACGCTGATCGTCTCCGTGTGGACGTGCTCGGGGCAGCGTGGGAAGCGCGGGACCGGGATACGTCGAGTGTACGCCGTCCGTCTTACGGGACGACGACGAACTCGCGCTTCATCAGGCTGATGATGTTCTGCGCCGCGTCGAGGTCCGTGCCCGGGAAGTTATCGAGCACTTTCTGCAACTGTCCGTGATCCAGCACGAGCTGGAACGTGTCGAGCTCCGACGGTGTGAGCTCGCGCAGCTTGCCGGCGAGCGGCGTCGGCACAGCGAGCGGTGAGCCGAGCGGCGGCAGCTGCTTCTGGAGATTCCGGAACTCGTCGAGCTGGCGCACACCCTCCATCAGGAGTGCCTCGGTCGACTCCTGGACCTCCTCCATCACCTGCAGCTCGACGCTCGGCTCGAGCTCGAACGTGCCCGTCAGCCACGTCAGCATCCGGTAGATCGCCTTCTGCGGGCTGACGGCGTAGTCGTCGTTGATCGTCGCGAAGTAGATGGCGCCCTTGCGCAGGTAGATCTTGCCGAGCGAGACGCCGTTGTTCACGGTGAGCACACCGGACTTCCGGCTCGTCGACAGGAGCTGCAGGAGATCCGGCAGGGGGATCTCCTCGATCACACCCGACATCGGGCGGCCCTGCGTGGCCTGGCGCTGCTGCGCCCCGGCCTCGAGGCGGCGGCGCGCCTCGGCCTCGCTCTGCTGCGCGACCGAGCCCTCGACGGCGACGACCTTGATGATCGACGTCCCGACCAGGATGCGGTCGCCCTCGTGCAGCAGCGCGCGCCCGGCGATCTTCTCGCCGTTCACGAACGTGCCGTTCGTGGACCCCATGTCCTGGATGTAGACCTCGAGGTCCGTCGAGCTGATCTTCGCGTGCCGCCGAGACACCATGTCCTCGACCAGCACCATGTCGAGATCGCTCGACCGGCCGATGATGATCTCCCGGTTCATACGAAGCGGGAACTCGCCTCCCTGGTACTTGCCCGAGATGAAGCGGAGCGCGAAGCGGGGACGGTCGTTCACGTTCATGGAAGATGAGCAGGCGCCGAAGCGGAGATCGATGAGAGGGATGCCTCGAACGCCGACCGCAAGAACTCGAAAATTCTAGTGCCCAATGTGCAGCCTTCGCAAGCAAACGCCCGTCAATCGGTCGCCGGCGTCTCCTCGTTCACCTGTTCGTGCGGCGGCCGGAGCGCATTGACGACGCGCCGGTATACCTCCTCCGACACGACGAGGCTGGAGTGGCCGAGCGGAACCGTCACGGCGCTGGCGCCCGGCATCCGGGTCGTGGCCAGGGGAACCACCCAATCACGGGCCGCCGCGATCGTGTGGACCTCGACGTTGGGCGGCAGCGGCCCCTGGGCCAGCTCGTCGAGGAACCGGCTGCGGGGCAGGAGCTGCCACGACGAGGTCGACCACAGGCCGAGCGTGACGACCCCGGCCAGGGCCGCCCACGTCCCGCGCAGCGGCGTGCCCATCATCAACAGCTTGCGGACGCGCGCGTGGCCGCCGAGCTTCTTGACGTAGTAGAGGCCGATCAGGCCGCCCATCGAGTGCCCGATGATGTCGATCCGCTGCGAGGGCGTCTGCGCGAGGATGCGCTCGATCTTGCGGTGGATCAGGAACGCCGAGCGCCGGATGTCGCGCACGTTGAGCGTGCCGAGGTTGAACGACACCACGACGAACCCGTCCTCGACGAGCCGCCGCTCGAGCATGTACATCGAGCCGCGGGTCCCAAGGAACCCGTGGATGATGAGCACCGGCGGCGACGCCGGCGTCATCTCCTCGAACGCGGCGTTGCGCCGGATCCGGTTCCCGCGCACGAGGTGGCGCAGGTACGACAGGCCGTCGGCGGTGCCGGCGACGTCCTGGCCGATCGAGCTGCGCCGCCCGAGCCAGCGGCGCGGCGCATCGAGCGCCCAGCGCACCAGCCACGACGAGCGCTCGCGGATCGGGTGATCGATCTTCACGTCCTTCGCGTGCGGCGCGTCGGGCGCGTCGATCGCATCGATCGCGTCGTCGCGCTTCGTCGGCGGCTTGCGCTTTCCGTCGGACACCTCAATCACGATAGTCCGAGAACCCCTCCGTGACGAAGTGGCTGCACTCCTTCGCGTACGCGTGGCTCGCAGAAGCGGAGGTAGGGTATTCGACTACCCGCCACTGGCCGCGCGTCCCGACCGCGCCGAACCGGGTGATCACGAAGGTCTGGACCCGGTAGACGAGCGCGAACTCCCGATCGTCCCAGCGCCGGAGCGAGCGCGAATCTCCGCGCGGCACCCGCCCCGGAGGCGCCGCCGGATCGTTCGGACTCCCGGTCGGGACATCCTTCGGGCCCGGCATGAACGTCGGATCCTCGACGGCGACGGCGGCCGAGCTCGCCGCGCGCGGCATCTGCGGCGGCTCGCCCGTCGGCGCCGCCGCCGGCATCGTCAGCGTCGCGGTGCGCGAGCGCAGGTTGAGCTCGAGCTCGCTCGCGTCCACCGACTTCGCCGCGACCTCGGCCGGCGTCACCGACGGCGGCGGCGGCTCGACGGCCGCCACGACACCCTTCGGCGTTTTTTGCTTCTTCTCGGCGCTCGCCTTGTCGAGCTGCGCGTCGTCCGCCGCGACGTCGACGCTGTCGGTCTTCGCGTCGATCTTCACGTCGGGCTTCTCTCCCGCCTTCACGTCCGGCTTCTCTCCCGCCTTCACGTCGGGCTTCTCTCCCGCCTTCACGTCCGGCTTCTCTCCCGCCTTCTCGCCCACCTTGGCCTCCTCTTTCTCTCCGACCTTTGCATCGGCCGGAGCGCCCGCCTTCTCCGTCTTGTCTCCCGCACTCGCTTCGGCGGCGTCCTGATCGTCGTCCTTCGCGTCCTTCTCATCACCGCCGCCTGACTTCTGCTTGCGCGCGTAGGCCATGGTCTGGGCGCGGGTGAGCTTGGAGGTGGAGGGGATCCGCTTGCGGGACATGTCCACGGTCGTGCCAGCGTTCGCGCGCGCGAGCAAGTTTCGCTCGTGTTGGGATCCGCGCCCAACGCGTCGCGTCATCGACGACGTTCGTATACAGTCGGTAGCGGTGACGCGCCGATGACCGCCATGCAGCAGACGGAGCGGTTGGGACGCTACCAGCTGCTGGATCCCATCGGCTCCGGGCCGTGTGGATCGGTCGCGCGCGCGAAGGTGTTCGGCGTCGCCGGCTTCGAGCGCCAGTTCGCGGTGAAGCGCTTCTCCGCCGAGCTCACGGCGACGCCGGCGCTGGCGCAGGCGCTGTCGGCGGCCGCGCGCGCGTACGGCAGCCTCGAGCACCCGCGGATCGCGCGCATGTCCGAGTTCGGCGTCGCGCAGGGCAACACGTTCACGGCCGTCGAGCTCGTCGGCGGGCTCGATGCGATGCGCCTGGTCGCCGAGGTCAAGCTCGCCGGCGCGACGCTCGCCGTCGGCGGATCGCTCGCGCTCGTCTCGCAGGCGGCGCGCGCCGTCGGCTACGCGCACGGGCGCGGGCTCTCGCACCTGGGCCTGTCGCCGACGAACGTGATCGTCACCGCCGAGGGCGACATCAAGATCACCGACTTCGGCATCCTGTCGTCGACGCTGCCGGCGCGACCGATCGACGTGCCGCGCGTCGCGCAGCGCATCCAGTACCTGGCGCCCGAGCAGCTCGCGAGCGAGGCGACCTCGGCGGCGACGGACGTGTGGGCGCTCGGCGTGCTCGCCTACGAGCTCGTCACCGGCAACCGCACGTTCCGCGGCGAGACGCCGGCGCAGATCGCGCAGTCGGTGATGAGCGGCGCGGTGCCCGAGCCGCCGCTGCCACGCCCGATCCTGCGCGTCCTGCAGCGCTGCCTCGCGCGCTCGCCGTTCGAGCGCTTCCCCGACGCGCGCGCGCTCGCCGATGCGCTCGACGCCGCGATCCGCGTCGCGCCGGTGCCGGGCACGCGCAAGGACATCGGTGCGCTGGTCAAGCAGACGCTCGATCGCGTCGCGAGCCAGAACGACGGCGCGCTGTCGGGCATGCTCGCGCTCCACGTCGGCACCGGCCCGGGGCCGCGCCTCGATCAGATCGCGCAGCTCGGGCGCGCCGAGGCGGCCGATCGCCCGTCGCACGCCGAGCTCTCGACGACGGAGTTCGTCCGCCCCGACACGCCGGTCGCCGGCCCCGCCCCGCTCGTCGGTCCCAACGCCGGGCCCTCCGCCGGCGCCGCCGACCGCTACCTGTCGCCGGATCACCCCGTCCCCACGCTGCGCGACATGCCGATCCAGCCGATGACGACGGTGCCCGGCCTCGCCCCGCCGCCGATCCCGGTGCCGCCGGGCGTGGGCGCGCCGTCGCCGGCCGCCGCCGCCGCATCGTCGACGGTGCCGGACACGCTCGTCGGCGTCACGAACCAGCCGCGGACGCCCGCGCCGCCCTCCGCGTCGCCGCGCACCATCCTCGGCGCGGTCCCGCCGCCCCGCCCCGCGCCGGGCGTGAAGACGCCACCGCCGATCCCGCCGGCCAGGTTCCGCGAGAACCACACACCGCCGCCGATCCCGACGGCGAAGCCACCGCTGCCCTCCCTCGTGCGGCCGCGCCTCGACACGCCGCCGGCGGTACCGGTCGTTCCGCCGCCGGCCGCGTCGGGGATCACCGGCGACTTCGAGCGCGTCGGGACGAGCGAGCTCGGCGCGCAGGCCGCGCCCGTCACGATCGAGCCGCGCAAGCGGAGCTTCGTCGCGGACTTCGACGACGGCATCTACCTCGACGACGCCCACCTCCCCGACGAGATCTCCGGCCCCGTCATCACGATCCCGCCCGAGGAGCTCCTCGATCGCCCGCGCCGCGAGGTGCCGACCAAGGAGATGCCGCCCGTCGAGGCGGCCGCGCTCGCCGCCGCCTCGATCTCCCACGGAGAGGCGCCGCCCGACGACGAGCGCGACGCCCTCGACGAGTTCGCCGACGAGGCGCACGTCCCGCACGACGCACCGCCGGTCGCCGGCCTGCACAGCCTCGGCACGAGCACGATGCTCGGCGTCCCCGCGCCCATCTCCGCGCAGCGCGCCGCGGCGCCCGCCGCGCCCCCCGCCGCGCCGCCCGCCGCGCCGATCGATGATCCGGGCGACGATCCGGTCGACGAGGATCCGTATCCCGGCGCGCCCGCCGGCCCGTACTCGGCGCCGTACGACGCGATCTCCTACCCCGACGAGCCGGACGCGTCCCCGAGCCAGGCCGGCCTGTCGATCGAGGCCGCGATCGCCGCCGCCGAGGCACTCTCCCCGCCGTCGCGCGAGATCCCGCTGCCGCGCGGCGACACCCACGCGCCGCCCGCCGCCGCAGCAGCAGCTCCGCTGCCCGACGCACCGCCGGCGAAGCGCTCGAAGCTGCCGTTCATCCTCGCCGGCTCCGCCGCCGCCGCGGTCGGCCTGTACTTCTACATCGACTGGCTCACGACCCCCGAGGACGCGCCCGACGACAAGAAGGGCAAGCCGGCGAAGGTCGCCGGCGTCCCGCGCGCGGGCAGCGCCACGCCCGCCGGCGGCAGCGCGCCGGCGCCCGACGCGGCCAGGACCTCCGAGGACACGAGCTCCACGAACCCGCCGCCCGTCGTCGACGCGCCGCCGCCCGTCGACGCGCCGCCCGACACCAAGGCGAAGCCGTCCGAGCTCTCGATCACGTCGGCGCCCGCCGGCGCGCGCGTGTTCCTCGACGGCTCCGACGCCGGCGTCACCCCGCTCAAGATCGCCGGCTCGCACGACAAGCACAACGTCGGCATCTTCCTCCCCGGCCACGAGCTCTACGTCGCGCAGGTCGACGGCCACGGCGCGTTCCAGATCCCGCTCAAGGAGATCACGCCGACCGCCGGCGAGGCCGGCATCAAGGTCATCCAGTGCAAGGTGAAGGAGCGCTACTACGTCTTCGTCGACGGGCGCCCCACCGGCCAGACCTGCCCCACCGAGCGCATCGAGACGTCCCTCGGCGGCCACGTCGTCGAGGTCTACGACCTCGTCTCGGAGACGCGCCGCAAGTGGGAGATCAACATCACCGACACGCGGCTCTCGTACCGCGTGCGCATCGATCCCTGACCTGATCGCCAGGCTCGCGATCCACGAAGCGCTGCGTTCCGAGGAAGATCGCTAGTCGTCGTCGTCGGCAGCGGCCTCGCTGCCGTCGAGCTTGTGCCGCGGATCGAGGCCGTACTTGCGGATCAGCTCGCGCAGGTGCTTGCGATCGATCTGCGCCTCGCGCGCCGCCGCGCTCAGGTTCATCTTGTGGCGGCGCATCAGGTCCTCGATGTACTCGCGCTCGAACATCTCGACGAGCTGGCCCTTGGCCTCCTTGAACGGGAGGTCGGTGCGGATGCCGAGGCTCGGCGCCGCCTCGCTGACGAGGGCGTCCTCGAGGTTGATCGTGCTGCCGCGCGCGAGCAGGCACGCGCGCTCCATGACGTTGCGCAGCTCGCGCACGTTGCCCGGCCAGCTGTGGCGCACGAGGCGCGCCATGTCCTCGGGCGAGATCGACAGGCCCGGGCCGAAGTTGTTGACGAAGTGCTGGATGAGCAGCGGGATGTCGGTGCCGCGCTCGCGCAGCGGCGGCACGCTCACGCGGATCACGGCGAGGCGGTAGTAGAGGTCCTCGCGGAACGTCTTCTTCGCGACCTCCGCGCGCAGGTCGCGGTTCGTCGCGGCCACGACGCGCACGTCGATCTTCTCGTACGTGTTCGAGCCGACCTTGCGCACCGCGCGCTTGTCGAGGACGCGCAAGAGCGACGGCTGCAGGTCGAGCGACATCTCGCCGATCTCGTCGAGGAAGATCGTGCCGCCGTGCGCCTCGGCGAACGCGCCGCGCCGGTCGGTGATCGCGCCGGTGAAGCTGCCCTTCACGTGGCCGAACAGCATCGACTCGATCAGCTCGCGCGGGACGCTGCCGCAGTCGAACACGACGAGCGGGCCGTCCTTGCGCGGCGAGTGGTTGTGGATCTCCTCGGCGATCAGCTCCTTGCCGGTGCCGGTCTCGCCCTCGATGAGCACCGTCGCGTTCGTCGCGGCGACGTCCTCGAGCAGCGTGAACATCTGCCGCATCTTCGTGTCGCCGCCGACGATCGATCCGAACGACGTCTGCTGCGACGGCTCCGGCTCGACGATCTCCTCGTCGGGCAGGAACTTGATGACGGTGCGGCCGAGCTTCACCTCGGCGCCGAAGCCGATCGAGATCTTCTCGAAGCGCGAGCCCTGGATGAACGTGCCGTTCGTCGACCCGCAGTCGACCATCAGCACCTCGTCGCCGACGAGCTGCGCCTCGAGGTGCTTGCGCGAGACCGTCTTGTCCGTGAGCACGAGGCTGCACTGCGGTCCCGATCCGAACGAGACCGGCTCGCCGGTCAGGCGCACGGCCTCGCCGCGGTCCGGGCCCTTGATGACGACGAAGATCCCACCCTGGTTCTGCCGCGAGTAGGAAGGCGCGTCGTCGAGTAACGCCGTGACGTTGGAGCGGTCCTTCGACATCGTTAATACGGAGCTCGGACTGACCGAGCCCCAATCCGGCCCAGGCATCGTAGCCGGCCGGCAAGATACTGTAAATACGCCCAGCTACTTGCCGCTCTTCACGGTGACGGCGGGTCCCGAGGTCGCGACGAGGACGGCGGCGACACCCGCGGCGATGAGGATCGCGAGGATGACCATCCACGGCCGGATCAGCGACTTCTTCTTCCGGGACGTCGGCGAGCGCCGTCGTTGCGCCCCGCCGGGCACCGGCGCCGCCAGCGGTGGGTGGCGATCCGGTGCCGGGACGAGCGCGTGCGGCTGGCGGCCCGACGACATCGCGTCGAACTGCTGCGCCTGACGCTGCGGCGGCGTGACGATCGCTCCCATCCCACGCTGCGTCGACGGCACGGTCGACGGCGGCTCCGACGGTGCCTTCGGGAGCGGCGCCGGCCCCGAGTCGAGCAGCCGCGGTCCCGAGTCGAGCCGCGGGCCCTGATCGAGATCGACGAGCGGGCGCGAGCCCTCGTTCTCGAGGTCGATCATGTTGATGATCGACGTCAGCTCGACGCCCTGGAAGCGCCCGACCTCGGTCTTGGGCCGCGACGCGCGATCGCCGCCGCTCGCGCGCGCCGCGAGCGCGTGGATCGAGATCGGGCCGGCCGGCATGTCGTCGGCGGCGTCGTCCTCGTCGTCGTCGTCGTCCACGCTCGCGTCGTAGACCTCGGTGCCGGCGCGCCGCGGCGCCTGCTCGTCCTCCTCCTCGTCGCCGCGCCAGTTCTCCGTCGGGCCGCACGCGTCGAGCAGCTCGCGCGCGAGCTCGGGCGCCGACATGAGGAGGCCGTTGCGGTGCGCGCAGCGCGTGAGCGCCTCCTGGAACTCGCCCGCCGTCTGGAAGCGCTTCGCCGGATCGATCGACAGCGCCTTGGCCATGATCATGTCGAGGTCCGGCGTCAGCCCCGGCACCTTGCGCGACACCTGCGGCACGGGCTGCGAGTAGATCTCGTCGGCGGACGTCGTCAGGCCCGCGTGCACGAACAGGCGCTCGCCCGTCAGCACCTCGTACATGCACACCGACAGCGAGTACAGGTCGCTGCGCGAGTCGAGCGACTCGCTCCTCGCCTGCTCGGGCGACATGTACCCGATCTTTCCCTTCACCTTGTAGAAGAGCGAGTTGTGCGTCGCCGCCTTCGCGATGCCGAAGTCGGTCAGCTTGATCTCCCCGGCGTACGACACGAGGATGTTCGACGGCGACACGTCGCGGTGGATCAGCTTCAGCGGCACGCCGTCGAAGTCGCGCTTCACGTGCGCGTACGCGAGCGCCGACAGCACCTCGCGGCAGATGTAGATCGCCGCCGCCGGCGAGAACCGCTTGCCGCGGCGCTTCGCCTTCTTGAGCAGCGTCCGCAGATCGCCGCCCGGCAGGTACTCCATCACGATGAAGTACTCGCCGCCCGCCGTCACGAGATCGATCGTGTGGACGATGTTCGCGTGGTCGAGCGTCGCCGACAGCTTGGCCTCGCGCAGGAACAGGTCGATGAACTCCTCCTGCTGCGTGAACTCCGGCAGGAGCTGCTTCAGCACCACCTCCATCTCGAAGCCGCCCGCGCCGAGCTTCTTCCCGACGTAGATGGCCCCCATGCCGCCCTCGGAGAGATGCTCGAGGACGACGTAGCGATCGATCGGTGCTGCCCCGACATCGACCATGTCGGCGGAGTGTACCTTAGCCCTCCTCGGCGTAACATCGATCGGGTGGACGGCTACCGCCTCGCACCGCTGCGCGACGCCCGCGCGCGCGACGAGCGTGTCAAGCGCGGGGAGCTCGCATCCGCCGTCGATGACGCGCGTGTCGCGGAGGCGAACGCGATCCGTGCACGCGAGCGCGTCGACGCCGCGCGGTCGGCCCTCGCCGCGGCGCGCGCGGCGCGAGGTCCGCCGTGACGGCCGGCGGGCGGGCGGCCGCGTGCTCGCCGAGCGGTAGCGCCCGCCGCGCGCGAGCTCGCCGACGCCGTCGCCGCGCACGACCGCGCCGCGGACGAGCTGGCCGGCCGCAGCGGCGCCGTCGACCGGGCCGCCGCGACCCTCGCCCGCGCCCGCGCCGACCGCGAGGTCATCGAGCGCCACTTCGCCCGCTGGCGGACCGAGCGCGTCCGGCTCGCCGAACGTAGGTCCGAGTAAGCACCCGAAACGACGGCCGCAACCCTCGCGAACGGTCCGTGTCTTGCCGCTATGCGAATCGTTCTGGCCCCCCTGCTCCTCTGCCTTGCCGCCTCGCCTGCCTTTGCCGACGACGCGAAGAAGCCCGCCCCGGCGCCGCAGCAGCCCGCCGACGCGACGGTGATGTCGGGCGGCGAGTGCGATCGCGCCCGCAAGCTCGGCAAGACGTGCGTCCTCTCGATCGAGGGCATCGACGTCGAGGGCAACGTGCTCGGGCCCGACGGCATCCGCGTCGACATCAAGTGGTTCGGCGCGGTCGGATCGCTGATCACCCTGCGCCGCGACTTCATCCAGGAGATCGTGCGCAGCGCGGAAGACCTGTAACTCGGTCGGGTATACTCGAGCCGCATGCGGCGGCTGTGGCTCTCCCCGATCGGAGCGATCCTCCTGATCTCGGCGTGCACCGAGCCGCGCAGCAAGCAGTGCCGCGACGTCTGCCGCCGCGAGCTGGAGTGCATCGAGGAGACGGGCGCGAAGGTCCCGTTCGACGAGAAGGAGTGCGTCGCCGCGTGCGCGATGCTGGAGCACGACGCGGCCGACAGCGCCGCGATGGTGCGGCGGCACATCGAGTGCGTGTCGAAGCAGCAGTCGTGCAACGCCGTGCTGGAGTGCAAGTGACGTGCTGTCGGCGACGAGCACGCGACAGTTCGGTCCGAGCACGCTGACCTCGACGATCTTCCTCGAGCGGCGCTTCCGCGCGCACCTCGTGTCGCGCGACCGCCTGCTCTACGACAGCGCGTACGCGCCGCCCGCGAAGAAGGCGATGCCGTTCGTGCACCTGTACGCGTCGCTGCGCGGCGCGTTCGCCGTGTCGGGCGCCGCGCCGGGCGAGGGCCCGCAGGCGTACATCCTCGCCGAGACCGAGTTCGATCGCGTGCAGGCCGGCTCGCGCACGTTCCGCTCGTTCGGCGCGCCCGCGGTGATCGTCGAGCTGCGCGTCGGCGCCGCGGACCTGCGGGCACCGATCGGCCTCCAGCACGGCCCGCTCGCCCTCCCCGACGCCGTGTGGCGCGCGTACGGCGAGCTCGAGGCGGCGGCCGACGAGGTTCACCTGCGCGCGCTGATCGTCGCGCTCGGCGAGGCCGGCATCCTGTCGCGCGACCTCGTCGGCAGCGTCGCCGTCGCCGAGCCCGATCGCTTCCTGCGCGTGTGGACGGCGATGAAGCCGCTCTACGAGGACCTCGCGACCTCCGCCTCGCTCAAGCAGATCGCGACGCTCGCCGGCCTGTCGCTGCGCCAGCTCGGCCGCGACCTCGGCGACTTCACGAAGACGTTCGGCCTGTTCGGCGGCGGCTTCCGCGATGCGATGCGCGTCCTGCGCCTGCGCGCCGCCGTGCTCCTCCTGTCGTCGCCCGACGCCTCGCCGAGCGACGTCGCGCGTGCCGTCGGCTACGGCAGCCTCGACGCGATGGGCCGCGCGTTCCGCGATGCCCAGCTGCCGGCGCCGAGCGTCGTGCAGAGCGCCGTGCGCTACCGCGCCGACTAGCCCAGCCGCTGCCAGGTCACGTACACCGTGAACCCGAGCAGCACGGCGACGAGCGTGCCGATCGCGACGACGCTGCCGATCCGGATCGGCCGCCCGTCGAGCCCGTCGAAGTCCTTGCGCGTCTGCCGCAGGTCGATCGCGAGCAGCATCGGCGTGATCGCGATCTGCGCGGCCGCCATCGCGAGGTAGATGTTCCCGTAGTCGAGGCGCGACGTCAGGCTCGGCACGAGCTGGTAGCCGAGCGTCGTGCCGACGTTGAGCAGCGACATGTACGCGGTGAACTGCGAGCCGCCGACCTTGCTCCACGAGATGTCCATGAACACCGCGAACAGGACGCCGACCATGATGTAGAGCCACCACGCCTGGTACGCGCTCGAGACGTAGATGAACGTCGCGTCGGTCCAGTGGTCGCGCAGGAGCGCGAAGCCGATCCAGCCGAGCGCGAGGGCGATCGACGCGACCGCGGCCGTGCGCCGGCGGCCGACGCGATCCGCGACGAGCCCGCCCAGCATCGCGCCGGCGCAGCCGACGACGAGGATCCAGCCGGCGCTGAGCTCGAGGTACTCGTCGTACTCCCAGCCGAGCTCGCCGACGAACAGGCCGTAGCCCATGCCGGACGTGATCCCGTACGGCAGCTGGATCACGAGCGCGAACAGCGCGCCGACGAGCGTGCTGCGCAGCGAGAACGCGCGGGCGAGCGAGCGCGCGACCTCGCCGACCTGCGGGCGCTCGGGCGGCGGCCCGGCGGGGCGCTCGCGCACGAGCAGCGGGACCATCATGATCCCGAGGAGGATCGCGACCTGCACGATCAGCGCGGTGTCGAAGCCGTACCACTTGATGACCTTCGCCATCCCGACGCCGCCGACGACACCGCCGCCGATCTTCGACGCGTACATGAACGCGTTCGCGCGCCCGCGCTCGTCGTCGCCGAGCAGGTCCACGCCGAGCGCGTCGACGGCGACGTCCTGGAGCGCGTTGAAGACGGTGTGGATGAGGATCATCCACGCGAGCAGCTTCACGTCGCTGCGCAGGTCGGGGACCGCGACCATCGCGAGGATCGTCACGGCCATCATCCCCTGCGCGAACACGATCCACGGGCGCCGCCGCCCGAGCGACGGGATCGTGAACGCGTCGATCAGCGGCCCGAACAGCCACTTGAACGTGTACGGCAGCACCGTGAACGCGAGCGTCGACGTGACGAGCGCCTCCGACACGCCGAGGCTCGTCAGGTAGGCCGGGATCGTCGTCGCCGTGAACCCCCACGGGATGCCCTGCGCCACGTACAGGAGGCACAGGGTGAAGAGCCGCAGCCAGCGCTGCTCCGCGAGGTTCACGCACCCGGAGCCTAGCGCATGCGGTGCGGCGCGCGCGCCGACAACGTCCTCGCAGATCGCCGGGTCCCGGGCGCCGCACGCTGTAGGATGCGCGCGTGCCCGTCGAGGCCCTGCTCCTGTTCGCCCTCGCCGGCGGTGCGATCGCCGGTGCGGCGCTGCTGCTCGCGGGCGCGCGCAAGCGGCCCCCGCCCGAGGCCCCACCGGCGAGCGCGCCGCGGCTCACCGACGGCGAGGTCGTGACGGTGACGGGCACCGTGCGCGCGATCGGCGCGCCGCTGGTGTCGCCGCTCGCGGCGCGCTCGTGCGTGCTGTACGAGGCGTACGCGAACATCTACGAGACGAACGATGGACCGCACCGGGCGCTGGCCGCCCAGATCTTCGACCGCAGGATGACGCCGTTCGAGCTCGAGACGTCGCTCGGCACGATCGTCGTCGACGACGTCGAGGCGGAGCTCGAGCTGTTGCCGCGCCCCGTGTTCCCGCGCCGCATCGAGCGCGAGGTCGCGTTCCTGCGCCAGCACGGCCGCGAGCCGGCGCTCGCGCACACGACGGGGTTCGAGGAGACGACGATCGATCCGGGTGCGCTCGTCGCCGTGCACGGCCTCGTGCGCGTGGAGGCGAGCGACGGCGACGCGCGGATCCGGCTCACGCGCCTCGGCGACGAGGCTCCGATGACGATCGGCCCGCCGAAGCGCACCGTGCTCGCGTAGGCGAGGCGAGCGCTGCCTGCGACGCGTCGTGGGACGGCCCCGCGACACCGGATTTCTCTCGAGGAGCCGTGTAACGTCCCGTCGCTCCGTGGTCCGGATCGGGCACAGACGTGGTCCGGCGCTCGCAGTGGCCGGGCACATGAACCGCCTCGAGACGATCGCCCACCGCCAGCGCCGCCGCCTCGCGGCCCTCGCGCTGTTCGCCCTGCTCGTCGCCGCGGCCGCGATCGTCCTCGCGTCCGCCGTCGGTCCCGCGCTCCGCTAACGCGAGCGGACCTGGTACGTTCCGCGCCCATGTCCGGCACCTCTGCGTCGAAGGTCCACGTCATCGACCACCCGCTCGTCCAGCACAAGCTGTCGCTGATGCGCTCGAAGGACACGAGCACCAGCAACTTCCGGAACCTGTTGCGCGAGATCAGCATGCTGCTCGCGTACGAGGTGTGCCGCGACCTCCCGACGACGAAGGTCCGGATCGAGACACCGATCTCGCCGATGATGGCGCCGATGCTCGACGGGAAGAAGACGGTGATCGTCTCGATCCTGCGCGCCGGGAACGGGATCCTCGACGGGATGCTGCAGATCCTCCCGTCGGCGCGCGTCGGCCACATCGGCCTGTACCGCGACCCCACGACGATGCAGGCCGTCGAGTACTTCTACAAGGTGCCCGACGGCATGGAGGAGCGCGACGCGATCCTCGTCGACCCGATGCTCGCGACGGGCAACTCCGCGGTCGCCGCGGTGACGAAGCTGAAGTCGTCGAACCCGCGCTCGATCAAGTTCGTGTCCCTCCTGGCCTGTCCCGAGGGCATCGAGGTCCTGCACGCCGCACACCCGGATGTGCCCGTGTACACCGCCGCCGTCGACGAGCGCCTCAACGAGAAGAGCTACATCGTGCCCGGCCTCGGCGACGCCGGCGATCGCCTGTTCGGTACGAAGTAGTCTCAGTCCGCAGCTTTTGCCAGCGCGATACGCGCTGGAAACATACTCCCGACCACGATCGGAGGATGGATACCGGCGATACCGCGTGGCTCCTCGTGTGTGCGGGGCTCGTGATGCTCATGACCCCGGCGCTGGCGCTGTTCTACGGCGGCATGGTGCAGGGCAAGAACGTGCTGTCGACGTTCATGCACAGCTTCTTCGCGCTCGGCCTGGTGAGCGTGCAGTTCGTGCTGGTCGGCTACTCGCTGTGCTTCGGGCCGAGCTGGCACGGCGTGATCGGCGGGCTCGACTTCGCCGGGCTGTCCGGCCTCGAGGACGCCGCGCTGTCGGCCGACGTGAAGGTCCCGCAGCTCGCGTTCGTGGCGTTCCAGTGCATGTTCGCGGTGATCGCGCCCGCGCTGATCTCGGGTGCGTACGCCGAGCGCATGCGCTTCTCGGCGTACGTGCTGTTCACGCTCGGCTGGACCACGCTCGTGTACGACCCGATCGCGCACTGGTCGTGGCAGGCCGACGGCTGGCTGATGAAGCTCGGCGCGATCGACTTCGCGGGCGGCACCGTCGTGCACCTGTCGTCGGGCGTGTCCGCGCTCGTCGTCGCGCTCGTCCTCGGCAAGCGCCGCGGCTATCCGTCGACGCGACACCCGCCGCACGACCTGACGATGACCGTGCTCGGCGCCGGCATCCTGTGGTTCGGGTGGTTCGGCTTCAACGCCGGGTCCGCGCTCGGCGCGAACGGCCTCGCCGCCCGCGCGCTGCTCAACACGCACGTCGCCGCCGCCGCCGGCGCGCTCGCGTGGGTGCTGTTCGAGGGCGCCCGGATCAAGAAGGTGACGATGCTCGGGTTCGCCTCGGGCCTCGTCGCCGGGCTCGTCGCGATCACGCCTGCCGCCGGGTTCGTGTCGCCGATGTCGGCGCTCGCGATCGGCGGGATCGCGGGAGCCGTGTGCTACGGGGCCGTGCTCGCGAAGGCGCGCCTCGGCTACGACGACGCACTCGATGCGTTCGGCGTGCACGGCGTCGGCGGCGCCACGGGCGCGCTGCTGACGGGCTTCCTCGCGCGCGCCGTCGACAACAAGGGCCTGGGCGGCGGCCTCGAGCTCGCCGGGAACCAGGTGATCGCGATCGCGGCGGCGGGAGCGTGGGCGGCGATCGTGACGTTCGTGCTCCTGAAGGTGATCGACCTGGTGATCGGCCTGCGCGTCGACGCCGAGGTCGAGCACGACGGCCTCGACGGTGCGCTCCACGGCGAGTCCGCGTACGGCAGCCCGAGTGGGACGGCACACGGAACCTGAGTATACTGCTCGCGTTTGAAGACCAAGGCACCGAACAAGCCGCGCGGCGGCGTGCCGGCCGCGGGCCCGGAAGAGCCGGTATCCCCGGCGACGACGTCGGCAACCGGGGCGACGCCGCCCGGACAGTCGTCGGCCGCGGCGAACGAGTCGACGGACCTCGCGCCCGTCGTCGGCGGCAACCTGCGCCGGCTGCGCACGCGGCGCGGCCTGTCGCTCGAGCGGCTCGCGCAGATCTCCGGCGTGTCGCGCGCGATGCTCGGCCAGATCGAGCTCGGCCAGAGCGCGCCGACGATCAACGTGCTGTGGAAGATCGCGCGCGCCCTCGAGGTGACGTTCTCGGCGCTGATCAGCGCGCGCACGCAGGCCGGCGCGCTCGTCCTGCGGTCGAACGAGTCGAAGATCCTGACCAGCAAGGACCGCAGCTTCAGCTCGCGCGCGCTGTTCCCGTTCGACGAGCCGCGCCGCGTGGAGTTCTACGAGCTGCGCCTCGCCGCCGGCGCCACCGAGGACGCCGACGCGCACCCCCCCGGGACGGCGGAGAACCTCGTGGTCACGGCGGGGACGCTCGAGATCGACGTCGCCGGCGACACGCACCGCCTCGAGACGGGCGACTCGATCCTGTTCGAGGCCGACACCCCGCACGCCTACCGCAACCCCGGCCGCGTCGAGGCCGTGATGTACCTCGTGATGACGTACGCGGAAGAGATCGGATGAGGAGAGGATAGGTGATGGCATGAGAGCGATCGTCGCCGAACGCTACGGTGGTCTCGACGCCCTCGCTCTCGTGGATCGGCCCGAGCCGGAGCCCGGCCCCGCGGACGTGCGGATCGCGGTGAAGGCGGCGAGCCTGAACCCGCTCGACTTCAAGATCCGCGAGGGCAAGCTGAAGCTCGTCCTCGACCTGAAGCCGCCGATCGCGCTCGGCTGCGACGTCGCGGGCGTCGTCGACGCCGTCGGGGCGAACGCGAAGCGGTTCCGCGCCGGCGACGAGGTCTACGTCCGCCTCGAGAAGAACCGGATGGGCGGCCTCGCCGACAAGGTGTGCGCCGACGAGGCCGTCGTCGCGGCGAAGCCCGCGAAGGCGACGTTCGAGGAGGCCGCCGCGATCCCGCTCGCCGCGCTGACGTCGCTGCAGGCGCTGCGCGAGGCCGCCGGCCTCACGAAGGGCCAGCGCGTGCTGATCCACGCCGGCGCCGGCGGCGTCGGCAGCCTCGCGATCCAGCTCGGCAAGATCCTCGGGCTGCACGTCGCGACCACGACGAGCACGAAGAACGTCGGCTTCTGCCGCGAGCTCGGCGCCGACGAGGTCATCGACTACACGAAGCACGAGCCGCTGCCGACGGAGCTCGACGCCGTGTTCGACACGCTCGGCGGCGACTCCGAGCTCGCCTCGATCGCCGCGTGCAGGCGCGGCGGCGTCGTCGTCGGCGTCGGCGGCATGCCCGACGGCGCGTTCGCGAAGGCGCGCCTCCCCGCGTTCGCGCGGCCCGTCGTGTGGCTCGCCACCCGCAAGCGCCGCAACGCGGCCCGCGCCGCCGGCGTCCGCTTCACCTACCTGTTCATGCGGCCCGACGGCGCCGAGCTCGCCGAGCTCGCCTCCTGGATCGACGCCGGCACCCTCAAGCCGATCGTCCACCGCACGTTTCCCCTCGCCGACTTCCGCGACGCCTTCGCCGAGCTCGAGCGCGGCCGCGCCCGCGGCAAGATCGTCCTGTCGATGTGACTCACTTCTTCGGGGGCGGAGCCTTCTTCGGCGGCGCGCGCATCACCGCCGGGCGCCGCACCGCGACCGGCTTCTTCACCGCCTTCCTCGGATCGAGCTCGTGCACGAGCTCGTGCACGACGTCGGGTCTGACCTCGGCGACGACCGGCTCCGGCGCGGGCTCGATCGGTGCGGGTGGCGGAGGTGGCGGCACGTCCAGCGCCGCCGGCTGCGGCGCCGGCGCCCGGTCGCGACTCGCGACGATCACGATCGCCGCGGCGGCCGCGGCCACCACCGCGAGCCCGGCGACGGCGAGGATCACGCCGCCCTTGCGCCGGGGCGGCACGCGCACGAGCTCGGTCACGTCGCCGACGCTCGAGGCCCGCTCCGGCACGCCGTCGTGCGCGGTCGCCGTGCTCGTCACGAGCGTGCCGGCGCGCTGCGGCGCGAGCGATGTGAGCGTCCCGCTGCCGCGCGCGACGCCGGCTCCCGAAGGCGGCAGCACGATCACGCCGGTCGTCTCGTCGTCGGTGGAGATCTGCGCCACCGGCGCGTCGCCGGTCTTGCCGCTCTCGATCAGCGTGCGCACCACGTGCTGCTCGACAAAGAACGCGCCCTGCGCGCGCGCGTGCTTCCACTCCTCCAGGCGCGCCGGGAACAGGTTCGACATCAGCCGCGCCAGCGCGCGCGGCGACACGCGCAGCCGCTGTGCGCGCGCGAAGTCCTCGAGGTCCCGCTGCAGCTCGAGCGCCGTCGCAGGGCGCGCCGTCGGATCCCGCGCGAGCGCGCGCAGCACGATCGCCTCGAGCGCCGGCGGATACCCCGGCACGATCGCGCTCGGCGGCACCGGCGATCCCGCCGGCGTCGGGGACGGCAGCCGGCTCGTCGTGAGCTCGTACAGCAGCGTCCCGGCGCTGAAGACGTCGCTCCGGCGATCGACGCGGCCCGCGCCCTGGCCCTGCTCCGGCGAGCCGTACGCGGAGCTCGCGCCCGCTCGCCGCGGGATCCCGACGTCGACGAGCTTCACCGCGCCGTCGTAGCCGACGAGCACGTTCGACGGCGACACGTCGCCGTGCACGACGCCCGCCTGCTCGTGCGCGTGGTGCAGCCCCGCGCACAGCCCGGCGAGCAGCGTCAGCGCGACGTCGAGCGCGATCGGCACGCCGTCCTGCGCCGCCGCCGCCACGAGCCGCCCGAGGTCCTCGCCATGGACGTACTCCATCGCGTAGAACGCGTCGCCGGCCTCGTGCCCGACGTCGAAGACCTGCACGAGGTTCGGGTGGTGCAGCGTCGCCGCGAGGCGCGCCTCGCCGGCGTGCTGCGGGAGGAGCCGCTTCACGACGCACAGCTCCTCGAAGCCTTCGCGCCCGACCGTGCGCGCGAGGTACAGCTCCGCCGTTCCACCGGCGGCGATCCGGCGGATGAGCTCGTGGTCGCCGAGCTTGTCGCCGGGCGCCAGGAGACGCGATCGCTGCGTGGCTGGGATCCTCACGCGAGGTCGTTCCGCCGAAGCTCGACGGTCCAGCATCTACGATAGACGAAAAGCTCGTGCGCTGCAGTACGGCGCGCGCACGCGGCGTGCGTGTCAGGCGGTGTGCGTGTGCTTGCGAACGAACGCGAGCGTCCGCTCCCACGACAGGTTCGCCGCCTCGGCGTCGTAGACCTCCGGGCGCCGGTCGTTGCAGAACGCGTGCTGCGCCTCGTAGACGTGCAGCTCCATCGGCACCGTCACGGCCGCCTTGATCTCCTCGGCGCCGGCGACGGTCGCCCACTCGTCCTTCGTCGCGAAGTGCGCCTGCACGGGCGCGTCGACCTTCGACCAGTCGAGGTCGCCGGGCAGGCCGTAGTACGGCACGACGCACGCGAGCCCGCGCACGTTCACCGCCGCCGCGAGGCTGAGCGCGCCGCCCATGCAGTAGCCCGTCACCGCGATCTTCTCGCAGCCGCGCGCGCGCAGGAGCTCGACGGCGCCGGCGATCTCCTGCACCGCCTTGCCGAAGTCGAGCGAGCTCATCGCCTGCTGCGCCTCGTCGGACTGCCCGATGGGCACGACCTTGCCGTGGTAGAGGTCGGGCGCGATCGCCAAGAAGCCGGCATCCGCCCAGCGCTTCACCAGCGACTTGATCTGGTCGTTGACGCCCCACCACTCCTGCACGACGACGACGCCCGCCGGTGCGGCGAACGCGCCGCTCGACTCACCGATGCTCGACGGAAACTTCACGGTCTGGGTCACGGTTCCCTCCTCTGCGCCGCTTATACTGCGCGCCATGAGCGGACCGAAAGGCGCGCGCGGCAACAGGTTCGAAGGCGCGCTCGATCCCGTCGCCGCGGCGATGAACGCCTCGGTCGGCTTCGATCACCGTCTGCTCCCGCACGACGTCGCCGGATCGATCGCGCACGCCGAGATGCTCGCGTCGCGCGGCCTGATCTCGCAGGAGGATGCACGCGCGATCATCCTCGGGCTGCGCGAGGTCGCCGATCAGCTCGCATCCGGAGCGCTCGCCTGGGACGAGGCCCTCGAGGACGTGCACATGAACGTCGAGGCGCGCCTGATCGACGAGATCGGCGACGCCGGCCGCCGTCTCCACACCGGGCGCAGCCGCAACGACCAGGTCGCGACCGACCTGCGCCTGTACGCGCGCGCCGCCGCCGGCCGCATCCAGCACGCGATCGACGAGCTGCGCCGCGCGCTCGTCGTGCAGGCCCGCGCCCACGTCGACACGCTGATGCCGGGCTACACGCACCTCCAGCGCGCGCAGCCCGTCCGCCTCGCGCACCACCTGCTCGCGTACGACCAGATGCTGCAGCGCGACCGCGGCCGCATCACCGACGCCGCGCGCCGCGCCGACGTCTCCCCGCTCGGCGCCGGCGCGCTCGCCGGCACCACGCTCGCGATCGATCGCAAGCGCGTCGCCGACGCCCTCGGCTTCTCCGCGGTCGCCGCGAACTCGCTCGACGCCGTCGGCGATCGCGACTTCGCGATCGAGCTCGTGTCCGCGTGCGCCCTCGCGCACGTCCACCTGTCGCGCCTCGGCGAGGAGCTCGTGCTGTGGGCCTCCTCGGAGTTCGGCTTCGTGCGCATCGGCGAGGCGTACTGCTCCGGCTCGTCGCTGATGCCGCAGAAGATGAACCCCGACCTCGCCGAGCTCCTGCGCGCGAAGGTCGGCCGCGTCGTCGGCGCCTGGGTCACGCTCGTCACCGTCGTGAAGGGCACGCCCCTCGCCTACAACAAGGACCTCCAGGAGACGCAGGAGCCGCTCTACGACGCCGTCGAGACGCTCGAGGCCTCGCTCGCCGTCGCGCGCGGCATGATCGCGAGCCTCGACTTCGACGTCGCGCGCATGCGCGCCGCGATCGACGCCGGCTACCTCGTCGCCACCGAGCTCGCCGACTACCTCGTCACCAAGGGCGTCCCCTTCCGCGAGGCCCACGACCACGCCGGCAAGCTCGTGCGCCTCGCCGTCTCCCGCAACCTCGAGCTCGCCCAGCTCCCCCTCGACGACCTGCGCGCCGTCCACCCCGCCTTCGACGACGACGTCGCCACCTGGCTCGACCCCGTCCGCGCCGTGGATCGTCGCGATCTCCCCGGCGCTCCCGCCCGCGCCCGCGTCCTCGAGGAGCTCGCGTGGGTCGAGCGGGAGCTCGGTCTCTCGGACTAGACATACATCGGTGGGTTGCGTCCCACACGCCCGATGAGCGAGCCTGGACCTGATGTCCACGGGCAACATCAAGCGTCTAGCCTATGTCTTCGCAGCAGTCCTTACCCTCTTTGCGTGCGGTGACGACGGAGTCGGCAAGCTCGCCGATGCTCCGCCGACACTCACAGATCGGGACTCCGACGGCGTTCCGGACAACCTCGACAACTGTCCCGACCTCTCGAACCCCGACCAGGTCGACACCGACGGCGACGGCCAGGGCGACGCCTGCGATACCGACGACGACAACGACGGGGTCGCCGACGGCTCCGACAACTGCCCGCTCGTCCCGAACCCCGACCAGACCGACACCGACGGCGACGGCGTGGGCGATGCCTGCGACAACGACGCCGACGGCGACAGCATCCCGAACGCCGACGACAACTGCCCGTTCGCCGCGAACGGGGACCAGACGGACCTCGATGGCGACGGGCTCGGCGACGCGTGCGACGACGACATCGACGGCGATGGCGTCCCGAACGCCGTCGACAACTGCCCGACGGTGGCGAACCCCGACCAGGGCGACGTCGACGAGAACGGCCTCGGCGACGTCTGCGACGGCGTGATCACGCCGTCGTTCCAGAGCTCGATCGTCGGCGGCAACATCGTCGCCACCGGCAAGGGCTTCGCCGGTCGCTTCGACGGCGTCGTCGATCCGAGCGTCGAGCTCACGATCACCGGCATCCCGGCGAACTCGAAGGTGCTGCGCGCGTTCCTGTACTGGACGGTGATCGGGATGCCGTTCCCGACGGTGACGTTCCAGAACGCGACCGTCACCGGCACCGAGATCGGTCAGACCGGCGACACGTGCTGGGGCATCGGCAACAACTTCATGTACCGCGCCGAGGTGACGTCGATGGTCGCCGGCAACGGCACGTTCACGGCGAGCAACCTGCTCTCGACGATGGACTTCACGCCCGACGGTCAGGGCATCAGCCTCGTCGTCCTCTACAAGGATCCCGCCGACGCGCGCAAGAACTTCGTCTCGATCAGCGACGGCGCCGTCGGCTTCGTCAACGGCTCCGAGACGTCGACGAGCATCGCGACCGGCTTCACGGTCGGCAACAACTTCGCCAAGGCCACCGCGATCAACCTCGTCGCCGACGGCCAGCCGGCGCCCGACGACATCACGTTCAACGGCGTGTCGTTCGGCGAGGGCGATGCGTTCCAGGGCCTCGACGGCGCGATGTGGGACACCCGCATCGACGACATCACCAGCGTGGTCGAACCGGGGTCCACGCAGATCGAGACGGTGGTGAGCGCGAACTCCGACTGCCTCGCCTGGGCGGCGAGCATCGTCGTGATCGAGGCGTTCGATGCCGGAGGTGGCCCGGCGCGCCGCGCGCCGGCGCAGCGGTTCAAGCTGCCGGGCACGAAGGCGGCGAAGAAGGTCCCGGCGAAGGCGACGGCTGCGAAGAAGGCGCCGCCGCCGCTGTTCCCCGACGGGCGCGGCACGGCGACCTACCGCCGTCACTCGGTGAGTCCGAGCTTCCTCCTCAAGAAGTGATCGCGGTATAGACGCGGCGCGATGTCCGCCGCCGAGAACGAGCCTTTTTCGTACCAGAACGACGAGCTGTACTGCGAGGGCGTGCCGCTCGCGAAGATCGCGGGAGAGGTCGGGACGCCGGTGTACGTGTACAGCCGGACCGAGCTCGAGCGCGCGTACAAGGCGTTCGACGCGGCCCTCGAGGGGATCCCGCACAAGGTGTGCTACGCGGTGAAGGCGTGCTCGTCGCTGGGGATCCTCGCGGCGCTCGTCGAGCTCGGGGCGGGGGCGGACATCGTGTCGGCGGGTGAGCTGTTCCGCTGGCAGAAGGCGGGAGGGGATCCGGCGAAGGTGGTGTTCAGCGGGGTCGGCAAGACGGAGAGCGAGATGGTGGCGGCGCTGGCGGCCGGGATCGCGGCGTTCAACGTGGAGTCGGCCGAGGAGCTGGCGGCGCTCGACCGCGTCGCACGGGCGCGCGGGACGAAGGCGCGGGTGTCGCTGCGCGTGAACCCGGACGTCGATCCGCAGACGCACCCGTACATCTCGACGGGCCTGAAGCAGAACAAGTTCGGCGTCGCGATGGCCGAGGCGCGGCCGCTCCTGCGCGAGGCGGCGCGGCTCGAGGGGATCGAGGTGATCGGCGTCGACTTCCACATCGGGAGTCAGCTCACGAAGACGTCGCCGTTCACGGACGCGATCGCGCGCCTGGTGAAGCTCGTGGAGGACCTGCACGCCGACGGGATCGAGATCGATCACGTCGACATCGGCGGCGGGCTCGGCATCGACTACGGCAAGGGGGATGCCGCCCCGCCGTCGCCGGCCGACTACGGCGCCGCGGTGTGCGACGCGCTCGCCCCGCTCGCGAAGCTCGGCGTCACGCTCGTGACCGAGCCCGGCCGCGTCATCGTCGGCGCCGCCGGTGCGCTGCTCACGCGCGTCCTGTACCGCAAGCGCAACGAGGCCAAGCACTTCACGATCGTCGACGCGGCGATGAACGACCTCATGCGCCCCGCGCTGTACAGCTCGTACCATCCGATCCGCCCGGTGCGCGACCCGAACCGCCCGACGATCCCGACGGACGTCGTCGGCCCGGTGTGCGAAACGGGCGACTTCCTCGCGCGCGACCGCGAGCTCCCGGAGCTCGCGCAGGGCGAGCTCGTGTGGGTCGGCGCCGCCGGCGCCTACGGCTCGGTGATGGCCTCGAACTACAACACCCGCCCGCGCGCGCCCGAGGTCCTCGTCAAGGGCGACCGCTACACCGTGATCCGCGCCCGCGAGACCCTCGAGCAGATGATCGCCGGCGAACGCATCGCCTGAGCTATCCTCGGGGGGTGACACGGGCCGCCTCCGCGCTCCTCGCGATCGTCCTCGGCGCGTGCGCCTGGGGCGACGACCTCGAGGGCGAGGACCGGCAGGGCGGCGGGGCGACCGTCGACGACCGCACGGCGACGGCGTTCACGCACCCCATCCCGGGGCTCGACGACCTGCAGGCGGAGATGCACCTCCTCGGGCGCGGGCCGTTCGCGTTCAAGTGGATGCCGCCGCAGCTCGGGCCGCTGTTCAACCACGACTCGTGCGTGGCGTGCCACGGGGGCAACGGGCGCGGGCGGTCGCAGATCGCGCACGACGTGTTCGGCTCGCAGGCGCTGGTGCGGGCGAGCCTCCTCGACGGCGAGCCCGAGGTGCCCGGCGGTGCCGTGCCGCTGCCGGGGCTCGGGACGCAGCTGCAGGACCACGCCGTCGTCGGCGCGCCCGAGGTGTTCGTGACGCTCGAGTGGATCGAGCAGCCGGCGGCGTACGCGAACGGCGACCCGATCTCGCTGCGCTACCCGCGCATCACGATCCGCCGCCCGAACGGCGACCCGATGCCGCCGGACGCGCGCTACTCGTACCGGCAGGCGCCCGGCCTCGCCGGCGTCGGCCTCCTCGACGCCGTCTCCGACGAGACGCTGCGCGCGCTCGCCGATCCCGACGACGCCGACGGCGACGGCATCTCCGGCCGCGTGAACCTCGCGTGGGACGCGCGCTCGGCGTCGACGGTGCCGGCGCGGTTCGGCCACAAGGCGAGCGTGCCCGCGCTCGCCGAGCAGGTCGCCGCCGCCTTCGCGAACGACATGGGCCTCACGAACCGGATCTTCCCCGAGCCCGACGGCACCACCGACGTGAGCAGCCTGCAGCTCGACCAGGTCGCGTTCCACGTCGCGACGCTCGCCGTCCCGGCCGCCGCCTCGCGCAGCGCCGCGGCCCTGCGCGGCCGCGTCCTGTTCGACGACTTCGCGTGCAGCAAGTGCCACCTGCCGACGCTCGTGACCGGGCCGTCCGACATCCCGCAGCTCGCGCACCAGACGATCCACCCGTACACCGACCTGCTCCTCCACGACGTCGGCGACCTCCTCACCGACGCGCGCACCGACTTCCTCGCCGAGGGCGTCGAGTGGCGCACGCCGCCGCTGTGGGGGCTCGGGCTCGTGCAGGTCGTCGACCCCGAGGCGACGTTCCTTCACGACGGCCGCGCGCGCACGGTCGCCGAGGCCATCTTCTGGCACGGCGGCGAGGCGGAAGCGGCGCGCGAGGCGTTCCGCACCGCATCGCGCCGCGACCGCGATGCGCTCCTCGCGTTCCTCGCGACGCTCTGACCGGGCGTCAACAGCCGATCGATCGTACAATCCCCGAGCGCAGGTGGAGGACGACGACGAGCAGCGGCCGACGACCGCCATCCCCGCGCAGCTGGAGCCCGACGCCGAGGGGCGCCTGCCCGGCGGCTTCGACGTCGGCGGCTACATCATCGGCGCCGAGATCGGCAAGGGCGGGATGGGCTTCGTGTACAGCGCGACACACCCGGTGATCGGCAAGCGCGCCGCGATCAAGGTGCTGCGGCGCGAGGTCTCGGAGTCGCAGATCGTCGTCGATCGCTTCATCCAGGAGGCGCGCGCCGTCAACCGCATCGGCCACCCGAACATCATCGACATCTTCGCGTTCGGCCGCCTCGACGACGGGCGCGCGTACCACGTCATGGACCTCCTCGTCGGCGAGTCGCTGCGCAAGCGCCTGCGCCGCGGGGCGCTCCACCCGAGCGAGGTCGCGAGCGTGATCGAGGAGATCGCGTCGGCGCTCACGGCCGCGCACGACAAGGGCTTCGTCCACCGCGACCTCAAGCCGGACAACGTCTACCTCGTCGAGATGGAGAACCGCTGGCCCGAGGTGAAGCTGCTCGACTTCGGCCTCGCGAAGCTGATGCCCGAGGCCGGCATGACGGCGCCGTTCCAGACCAAGGTCGGCGTCATGCTCGGGACGCCCGAGTACATGTCGCCGGAGCAGGCGCTCGGCCAGCCCGTCGACTACCGCACCGACATCTACGCGCTCGGCATCGTGATGTTCGAGATCCTCGCCGGGCAGCGCCCGTTCAAGACGCTCGGCGATCCGTTCTCGACGCTGCAGCAGCACGCCCAGGAGCCGGCGCCGTCGATCAAGGACCTCGCGCCCGCGCTGCCCGAGGAGATGGTGCAGCTCGTCGACGCGATGCTCGCGAAGTCGCCCGACGGGCGGCCCTCGCTCGCCGCCGTGCGCACGGTGATCAAGCGGCTGCGCTCGACGGCGCTGCCGACGCGCACGCAGGCCGGGCTCGAGATCTCGCTGTCGGGCATCCGGGTCCCGCCGCCCGATCTCCCCGCGCCGCCGAGCGTCCCGGCCAGCTCCTTCGACGTGCGGCCGTCGCGCCTCGGCGCCGACGCCGTGCTGCCCGGCGACTCCAGCGGCGGCACGCGCCCGCTGCCGCGCAGCCCGTCGCAGCCCGGGCCGGGGGCCTCGCCGCCGCTGCCGGTGCGCGCCGCCACGAACCCACCGGTGCAGCCGATGCCGGTGCGCGCGGCGACGAACCCGCCGGTGCAGCCCCAGGTGATGCCGGTGCGCGCCGCCTCGCAACCGAGCCTCGCGCTGCCGCACGGCGCGCAGCCGGTGCACCACGGCTCGCAGCCCAACATCGTGCTGCCGCCGGTGCGCGACGGCTCGCAGCCGAACATCCTGCTGCCGCCGCCGCACGTGTCGTCGCCGGCGCTGTCGAGCGTGCCGCACGCCGGGACGCGGCTCGGCGTCGAGGCGCCGCCGAAGGCGCATCACTCGCAGGCCCTGCGCGCCTCGCAGACCGGCGCGCCGCCCGTCGAGGCCCGCCTGCCCAAGGTGTGGATCGTCCTCGGGGCGCTGCTCGCGATCGCCGCCGGGATCGGCCTCGCGCTGGTGATCGTCGGGACGACGTAGCGCGCGTCGTCGGGCTACACTCTCGCCGATGGAGGAACAGGACCGCGGCCCCACGACGGCGCTGAGCGACCTCGCGCACCTCCCGACGGAGCACGCCGGGCAGCCGTACCGGGACCCCGCCGAGCAGGAGACGGAGACGTCCGAGCTGCCGGAGATGCACGAGCTCGACGACGCCGAGACGACGCTGCACCCCGACGCGCCCCCGCCGATGCCGTACGTGCCGCGCCCGCCCGTCGCCTACGGCGCCGCGCCGCCCTCGCCGACGCCCTACATCACCGCCGCCGGCGCGACCGCCGTCCCGCCGTACGCCGCCCCGACCACCGTCCCGCCGTACGCCGCCCCGACCGCCGTCCCGCCGTACGCCGCCGCCCCCGGGACCGCCACCCCGCCGTACGCCGCCGCCACCGGGACCGCCACTCCGCCGTACGCCGCCGCCACCGGGACCGCCACTCCGCCGTACGCCGCCGCCCCCGGGACCGCCACCCCGCCGTACGCCGCCGCCCCGGGGACCGCCACTCCGCCGTACGCCGCCGCCACCGGGTCCGCCACTCCGCCGTACGCTGGGACCGCCGTCCCGCCGCACACCGGCTCGACCGCCGTCTCGCCGTACGCCGCTGCCGCCGGCGTGACCGCCATGCCCGCGTACGCCGCCGCCGGGCCGACGAGCGCCACGCACGCGATGCATGCGATGCCGGCGTACGCGTCCCCGCCGCATGACGCGCACGCCGGCTACCACGCACCGGCCGAGGGCACGCAGCCGCCGGCGACGATCCGCGTCGCGAGCGGCGGCGGGTCGCGCTGGATCGTGATCGCCGTGATCGCGCTGATCGTCAGCGCGATCGGCGTCGTCCTCGCGATGACCGTCTAGACGGCCTCGAGCTTCGCGACCTGGACGCGCGCGTCGTTGTACGCGGCCTGCCCGCCGAGGTCGGCGAACGCCGCCGGGACCAGCGCGTTCGCCGTGAACCCGTTGTGGGTGTGCTTGCGCCACAGCCCCTTCGCGAGCACGCACACGCCGGCGCGCACGTCGGGCGTGATCCGCACCTGGCACTCGACGTTGCCGGTCGCGTTCCACACGCGCACGCGATCGCCGTCGGAGATCCCGCGCACGGTCGCGTCGTGCGGCGACATCTCGAGCGCGCCCGGGGCCTCGCGCAGCTGGCCGAACGTCGAGCTGATCTGCGTCGCGAGCGCCGGGGAGATCAGCGCGAGCGGGTGGGCCTCCGTCCCCGGGTCCGCGCGGTACTCGTACAGCCCGCGCGCCTCGCGATCGAGCCCCGGCGGCACGAGCTGGATCTTGCCGTCGGGCGTCGACGGGAACACGTCGACGAACGGCACCGGCCGCGGATCCGGGCCCGGCGTCGCGACGTGCTTCTCGGCGAGCTGCGCCCGCAGCGCCGCGCCGTTGTCGTGCGCCGCGAACGTCGCCGCGACGAGCTCGTCGTCGGTGACGGCGTCGCCCGGGCGCCCGAGGCCGAGGCGCTCGATCAGCGCGCCGAACAGCTGGTTGTTGCTGCGCGCCTCGCCGGGCGGCGTCGCCACGGCCGGGCTGTCGAACATGCGCATCACGCCGTAGCCGCGGCGCAGCTCGCGATGCTCGAGGAACGCCGTCGCCGGCAGCACGACGTCGGCGAACGCCGCCGTGTCGGTCATCACCTGCTCGTGCACGACGACGAACAGGTCCTCGCGCGCGAGCTGCGCGATCACCGCGGCCTGATCCGGCGCCGTCGCGACGGGGTTGCAGTTGTAGACGAACAGGCACTCGACGCGCGGATCGCGCAGGTCGCGCAGCGCGCCCGGCAGGTCGCTCATGTTCACCACGCGCCGGGTCGTCGGCGGCTCGCCGATCGCACTCTCCGACGACACGCCCCAGCGCGCGTCGGAGTTCGACATCGTGTACCCGCCGCCGCGCACGCCGAACTTCCCGGCCACCGCGGGCAGCGCGAGGATCGCCGCGACCGCGCTGCCGCCGTTGCGGTTGCGCTCGAGGCCCCAGCCGGCGCGGATCACCGCCGGCGACGACCGCGCGTACAGCTCGACGAATCGGTCGAGCTGCTTCGCCTCGACCCCGGCGACGCCGGCCGCGTCCGCGATCGACCAGCGCGCCGCGCGGATGTGCAGCTCGTCGACCTGCGCCGCGTGCTTCGCGAGGAACGCGCGGTCCGCGTGCCCGCGCGCGAACAGCGCGCCGATCATCGCGAGCGCCACCGGCAGGTCCGCGCCGGGGCGCACCGGCAGCCACAGGTCCGCGCGCCGGGCGAGCGGCGTGCGCCGCGGATCGACGACGACGAGCTTCGCGCCGGCCCCGCGCGCGCGCTCGATCACCGGCACGAGGTGGATGCCCGTCGCCGACGGGTTCACGCCCCACAGCACGATCAGCCGCGCGTGCTCGAAGTCCTCGAGCGCGACGCCCGGCAGCTTCCCGTACAGGCCCTGCGTCGCCGCCGTCGTCGCCGCCGCGCAGAACGTGCGATCGAGGTTGCTCGCGCCGAGGCGCCGGAAGAACCGCGTCGCGAGCGCGCCCTCGGTGAGCCAGCCGTTCGACCCGCCGTAGTGGTACGGCAGGATCGCCTCGCCCCCCGCGCGCGCGCGGATCGACGCGATGCGGTCGGCGACGAGCCCGAGCGCCTCGTCCCAGCTCACCGTGCGCCACGCGCCGCTGCCCTTCGCCCCGGCGCGCACGCGCGGCTGCAGCACGCGGTGGTCGCCGTACAGGTGCTGCGCGATCTTGCGGACCTTGCCGCAGATGAAGCCGTCGGTGATCGGCCCGCGCCGATCGCCGTCGACCTCCACCACCTTCCCCTCGTCGACGGTGACCGCGAGCCCGCACAGGTCCGGGCAGTCGAGCGGGCACGCGCTGTGGTGAACGACGCGCTGTGGCATGCCGCGACTATAGGCCGCCCGGCGCCCGCCGGCCGCAACACAGTTGCCCCGGTGCCGGGCCGATCACCAGGTCGCCGACAGCCCGTACGTCGTCGTCGAGCGCCCGGCGGCATCCGTCGCCGCGCCGACCGTCGCGCGCACCGGGATGTCCGGGGTGTCGAAGTTGCGCGTCAGCACGCCCGCGACGACGAGCCCGACGGCCATGCCGGCGAGCGCGTAGTTCGCGAGGTGCTCGCGCTCGCGATCCGCGCGCTCGTTCGGGTTCCCCGCCGTGGTCGTGCTCGGGTTGACGAGGCTCTCGACGGCGAGCCCGCCGATCACGCCCGCGAGGCCGCCGACGTCGATCAGCACGGCGCGCGTGCGGCTGACGTCGAAGTAGCGCGTGAGCAAGACGCCGCTGATCGCGCCCATCCCGAGCCCCGACAGCACCAGGCCCGCCGTGACCTCGCGCGGCGGCGCGAACGACACCGCGAAGCCGGCGCCGGCCGCCGTGCCCCACAGGATCGCCGAGTTCACCACCGCCGCGTCGCCGGGCGAAACGCGCAGCCGGCGCGCCAGGTAGTAGCCGGCACCCGCGCCCGCGATCAGGCTCGCGCCGATCACCGGCTGCCGGATCGCATCGTCGTCCGTGAACAGCGACGCCATCGCCGCGCCCCCGATCGCCGTCGCGAGCGACGTCGTGATCGTCAGGTTGCTCGTGCCGAGCTCGAGCCCGTCCGGCAAATAGAAATAGCTGCCGACGAACCCGGCCGCCGCGCCGATCAGCGAGCCCGCGCCGACGAGGTTGTTGTCGTTGAACGCGAACAGCAGCGCGCCCGTCGCGAAGCCGGCGCCCACCGTCGAGTACGCGATCAGCTGGCGCCGCCCGAACAGCGGCTCCGGCTGCAGCTCGATCGGCATGCGCGTCGTGCGCTGCTGCAGGACGGTGGCCTCGCCGTGATAGGTGGTGTGGTCCTTGAGCTCGATGTCGAGCTTGTAGCGCTTGGGCGGCAGCAGCTTCTCGATGCGCCCGATCCCGACGAGCTGGTCGTCGAGGAAGATGCGCGCGCCGTCGGGGCTGGCCTGCACGGCGAGCGTGCCCTTCAGCGGCGTCATCGAGAAGTAGAACGTGTACGGCTTGCCGATCTGGAGCGTCACCTTCTGGCTGATCGTCTCGTGGTCGTTGTGCTTGATGACCATGTCGTACGTGCCGGCCTGCACCGACAGCGTGTCGCCGCTCTCGCCGCGCGACGCGACGCCGCCGTCGTTCTCGATCGTGATGCGCGCGCCGGTGACGTTCGTCTGCACGAACACCTGCGCCGTCAGGTTCGTCAGCACGTGGATGCGCCGCGACACGTTCTCGCGGTCCTCCTGCGGATCCGCGGCGCACGGCGTCGGGCGCGTCGCGTTCGGCGGGATCCGCTCGATGTACTTCGACAGGTAGCCGATGGCGCGCTCGTAGTCGAGCTTGCGCTCGTACGCCTGCCCGATGTCCTTGAGGATGCCGTAGTACTGGATCAGGCAGTAGCTGCCGATCAGCTCGCGCACCGCGCCCTCGTAGTCGCCCTGGATGTAGAGCGTCTCGCCGCGCTCGTAGCGCTCGCGGCCGCGCGCGATGCGCTGCGTGTTGTCGAGCCCCGGATCGACCTGCGGGCAGTCCTCGATCTCGAGGCGCGGGATCACCGGCCCCTTGCCGATGAAGCCCGTGTTCGGCTCTCCCGCGGGCTGCGCGCGCGCGGCGGCGCCCAGGGCGCTCACCATCGCAAGGACCATCACGAGGATCCGCATCGGCGACCCGAGTGTAGGCTACTTCTTCGGCGGCGCGCTGCTGCCGAACTCCTGCGGCAAACCACCGAACTCGCCGCTCTTCGACGTCGTGCCCGAACCGGGGCCCGGCGCCTTCGCGCTGCCCGTCCCCGACGAGCCCGTCCCCGGCGGCGGGCGCTGGATCTGGGTCGGCGTCGTGCCCTTCGGCGGCTTCTGCAGCTTCAGGCGCACCGGCTTCGTGTAGAGCATCGGGTTCTGCTCGAACGGCTGGTCGTTGTACTCGGCGACGCGCGCGACGAAGCGGATGTCTTTATCCTTCTTCACGACGCGCACCTTCATGGGCGTGACGCCGTCCTGCACGACGCCCTCCATCTCGACCGTCGCACCCGGCGGCTCGGTGATGATCTCGATCTCCATGTAGCTGAGCGGATCGACGAACGCATCGGGCGGCGGCGGCGGCGCGACGTACGCATCCACCGGCGGCGGCGCCGCGACGCGCGCGTCGGCGACGGCCTCCTTCTTCGCCGGCGCGCCGCCCATCAGCGACTTCACCGTCAGCGCGACCGCTGCGATGATCACCGCGACCACCGCGATCCACGCGACGAGCCGCAGCGAGTTGCGGCGCGGGACCTTGCGCCGCGGGCCGGTGATCTTCGCGCGCTCCGTCGAGCGCGTCGGATCGTCGAGGAGCGCCGTGAGATCGCCGAGCATATCGGCGGCGGTGCGGTAGCGCTCGGTGCGGTCCTTCGCCATCGCCTTCTGCACGACGGCCTCGAACTCCTCCGACAGTTCCGGCCGCAGCTCGCGGCAGGGCGTTGGCTCCTCGTTGAGCACCTGCGAGATCACGGACAGGTAGTTGTTGCCGAGGAACGGCACGCGCCCCGTCGCGGCCTCGTACATGATCACGCCGAGCGCGTAGATGTCGACGCGCGCGTCGAGCTCGTCGTCGCCGCGCGCCTGCTCCGGCGACATGTACAGCGGCGTGCCGAGCACCATGCCGGTCTGCGTGAGGCGCGGCGGCTCCTCTTCCTCGCCGCTCGCGCGCAGCGACTTCGAGATGCCGAAGTCGACGACCTTCACGAAGTCGTCCTTGTCCTTGCCGCGCTGAAGCAGGAACAGGTTCTCCGGCTTGATGTCGCGGTGGACGATGTCCTTCTTGTGCGCGGCCGCGAGCGCCGACGCCGCCTGGCTGATGATCCGGAGGATCCTCTGCTCGGAGAGCTTTGGCTCGCGCGCCAGGCACTCGGCGAGCGACTCGCCCTGCAGGAACTCCATCACGACGAACGTGCGGCCGTCCTCGGTGGTGCCGAAGTCGGTGATGTCGATGATGTGCTCGTTGCCGATCGACGACGCGAGCTGCGCTTCCTGCTTGAGGCGCGCGACGATCGCCTCGCGCTGCGCGTACTTCTCGAGCAGCACCTTCACCGCGACGCGCTTGCCGATCAACGTGTGCGTCGCCTCGTAGACGGCGCCCATGCCGCCCTGCCCGACCTTGCGCGTGACCAGGTAACGCCCCGACAGCGTCACGCCGACCAGCTCCTTCAGCATCACCGGCTTGGTGCCCGCATCCGCCGTTATCGTCAGCGAAGTCCGCTTGTCCTCCGCGACGGCGACCGCCGTGTCGCTCCCACCGATCAGCGAATCGTTGTTCACCGTGTCTTCCAGCGAACGCACGACCAGCCGCTGCGGGGTGTCGGCTGCAGGCCTCCCCGGCTGGCTACCACTAGGTGGCTTGCCGCCCAAACCCGACGACATTGCGTCTCAGAGAACGATGGTAGGGGGCCAACATCGCCGAGTCAAACGGCCCCGCAGGCACGTTCCGAGAGATGTGGGATACAAGCTTCCTGCACTGTTCGTGAATTTTCCAACTTGCCTCCATTCGCATGATGGAATATTAACTCGGACGTGGCGGTCTCGCGCGCAGATCTGTTCCGGCTCCTCGGCGACGAGGATCGGCTCCGTCTGCTCGCGCTGTGTGCGGAAGAAGAGTTGACCGTCGGTGAGCTCGCACAGTTGCTCGGCGAGAGCCAGCCGCAGGTCACCAAGAAGTCCCAGCCGCTCCGCGAGGGTGGGCTGCTCGCGGCGCGCAAGGATGGGACGCGGACGCTCCTGAAGACGCAGGTCGTCGACGACCGCGTGGTCGAGGCCGCGCTCGAGGAGGGCCGTGTGCTGTGCGGCAAGGACGGCAGCCTGGCGCGCATCGCCGTCATCGTGGCCCAGCGCGACGAGATGTCGCGGCAGTTCTTCGACCACTGCCCGGACGCACCGGGCGCCGGTGACGCGGGCGTGCACGAGCTGCTGAGCTGGCTGCCGATCCTGGCGCCGCTGCTCCCGCGCCGCGAGCTCGCCGTCGACGTCGGCACCGGCGAGGGCACGCTGCTCCCGCTGCTGTCGCCGCTGTACGAGCGCGTGATGGGCATCGATCGCAGCCCCGCGCGCCTCGCCCGCTGCGCCGCGCGCCTCGCCGCGTGGGGGTTGCCGAACGTGCGGCTCCGCGAGGGCGACGTCGAGGATCCGGGCCTCGCGCAGGACCTCGCGAGCCGGGGCGGCGGCGCGCAGGGCGCGGACCTCGTGGTGATGGCGCGCGTCGTCCACCACGCGGCGCGCCCCGCCGATGCGATCGCCGCGGCGACGCGCCTCTTGCGCGCGGGTGGCTCGCTCGTCGTGGTCGACTACCTCGCGCACGACGACGAGGCGCTGCGCGCCGAGGGCGACATCTGGCTCGGCTTCGAGCCGGCGCGCCTCCGCACCTGGTTCGAGGGCGCCCGCCTGGACGCCATCGAGGTCTATCCGCTTCCGACGCCGCAGCGCCCGGCGCTGCAGCTCGCTTTTGGTCACAAACGCTAGAGGAGAATCGTCATGGATACCCGCAACGAGTTCCCCGCATTCAAGGTGAAGGACATCTCGCTGGCCGAGCTCGGCCGCAAGAAGATCCGCATGGCCGAGAAGGAGATGCCCGGCCTCATGTCGCTCCGCGAGGAGTACCGCGCGAAGGCGCCGCTCAAGGGCGCGCGCGTCGCGGGCTGCCTGCACATGACGATCGAGACGGCCGTGCTGATCGAGACGCTCGTGGCGCTCGGCGCCGAGGTCACGTGGACGTCGTGCAACATCTACTCGACGCAGGACGAGGCCGCCGCGGCGATCGCGGCCGCCGGCGTGCCGGTGTTCGCGTGGAAGGGCGAGACGCTCGAGGACTACTGGCAGAACATCGAGGCGCAGCTCGTGGCGTTCAAGGGCGGCCAGGGCCCGAACCTGATCCTCGACGACGGCGGTGACCTGACGCTGCTCGTGCACAAGGGTGTCGAGGCCGAGAAGAAGGGCGCGCCGAACCCGGCGACGGCGACGAACGAGGAGATGCGCGTGATCTTCTCGCTGCTGCAGCGCTCGGTCGCGGCGCACAAGGACCGCTTCACGAAGATCGCGGCCGAGGTGAAGGGCGTCTCCGAGGAGACGACGACGGGCGTGCACCGCCTGTACGACATGGCGAAGACCGGGACGCTCTTGTTCCCGTGCATCAACGTCAACGACTCGGTGACCAAGTCGAAGTTCGACAACCTGTACGGCTGCCGCGAGTCGCTGTTCGACGGCATCAAGCGCGCGACCGACGTCATGGTCGCCGGCAAGGTCGTCGTGATCGCCGGCTACGGCGACGTCGGCAAGGGCTGCGCCCACGCCGCGCGCGGCCTCGGCGCCCGCGTGCTGATCACGGAGATCGATCCGATCTGCGCGCTGCAGGCGGCGATGGAGGGCTACGAGGTCGTGACGATGGAGGACGCGGCGCCTGTGGCCGACATCTTCGTCACGGCGACCGGCTGCATGGACGTGATCCGCGGCGAGCACATGCTCGCGATGAAGGACGAGGCGATCCTCGCCAACATCGGTCACTTCGACAGCGAGATCCAGGTCGCGTGGCTCGAGAACAACAAGGAGATCAAGGAGGAGAACATCAAGCCGCAGGTCGACCAGTTCATCTTCCCGAACGGCAAGCGCATCACGCTGCTCGCGCGCGGCCGCCTCGTCAACCTCGGGTGCGCGACGGGTCACCCGTCGTTCGTGATGTCGAACTCGTTCACGAACCAGACGATCGCCCAGATGGCGCTGTGGGCGAACGCGACCAAGGGCAAGGACGACATGACCGGCATGGCGTTCGTCGCCGGCTCCGTCTACGTCCTTCCGAAGAAGCTCGACGAGAAGGTCGCGCGCCTCCACCTCGGCAAGGTCGGCGTCAAGCTCACCACGCTGACCAAGGTCCAGGCCGAGTACCTCGGCATCTCCATCGACGGCCCGTACAAGCCGGACCACTACCGCTACTAGTCGGGGTGGTTGCGGCAGCGGTCGGCCCAGGGCATCTCGCCGAGGGCGAGCTCGCCGAGGTCGGCGTGGCAGACCTCGCAGCGGCCGTAGGCGTCGTCGCGGGCGTCGAGGAGACGGCGGCGGGATTCGACGCGATCGAGGGCCCAGCGCAGCTTCTCGCGCAGGGTCATGCCCGGCTTGCCGCCGACGCCGAGGGCGGTGAGGCGGCGCTCGTCGACGCCGCTGCGGCCGGACATGGCCTCGGCGAGCAGGGTCGCGAGCGTCATGCCGCGGTCGAGGAGCCCGCGCCGCAGACGCCGGGTGACCGTGTCGTCGAACCTCATCGCCGCGTTGTACGCGTTTGGACCGGGCAGTTCGCCAGGTGCAGGAGTGCACCTGGTGCACCCGCGCGGCGCGCACCCGGCGAGCCTTCAGGGTTCGCGGACTTGGCCCGACCACCGCCTCGGCCTTGCCGTTGCAGTGCGCCGGCGCATGCGCACTCTCCCTGTCTTCACGTGTGTCCTGCTCGCCGCGTGCGGCGAGGACGCGACCGAGCTGACCGCGACCGCGCAGGTCGAAGGTAGCTTCGTCCTCGTCGAGGCGACCTGCCCGGGCGCGACCGACGTCGAGGTCGCGCCGTTCGCGCTCCGCGACGACTGCTCGCTCGACAACCCGGCGCGCTTCCGCATCCCGGCGGCGCAGCTCGGCGCCGGCGCGAAGAAGCTCACGGTGACCGGCGTGATGAAGAACCACAAGCCGACGGCGATCGAGGTCTCCGTCGACGTGCCCGACGCGGCGCTCGCGCCGTACCTGCTCGTCGACCGCTGCGGGCGCGACGCCGGGCGCAGCGAGTCGCTCACGCTCGAGGGCGGCGGCCGTGCCACCTCGTGCGACACGTTCGGCGGCGCGCGCGTCAAGCTCCTCGGGCGGGCGTCGCCGAACGGCAAGCTCTCGATCGGCGGCAAGACGATCGAGATCCCCGCATCGGGCGAGCTCGCCGCCGTCGTCGAGCTCACCGACGCGATCCTCGGCCTCACGATCGACGAGCTCGTCGACCGCCACGGCGACCCGAAGCTCGCCCTGCCGTGGAAGCTCGAGGCGAAGGGCAAGACCGCCGAGGGCAAGCTCTCGCTCCGCGCGAGCTACGGCAACAGCCGCCACGTCTTCGCCGCCTGGCTGCGCGACGTCGCCTCCGGCAAGGTCGATCGCCCGGCGTTCGTCGCGCGCCCCGGCCGCAAGACCGTCGTGCGCATCAGCCGCGGCGACCTCGCCGACCTCAGCGCGAGCGACCGCCGCGGCACGGTGCGCGAGGTGGCGCTGATCGTCGTCGAGCGCGAGCTCGGCCGCGCGAAGGACGGCACGTGCGAGTTCGAGACGAACGGCCGCGTCACGCGCGCCACCCGCTACGGCATCGACCTCGAGCTCGTGGCGACGAGCACGCTCGACGGCACGACCGTCGCGACGAAGGCGTTCAAGAGCGAGGGCGGCTGCCCCAGCTTCGCGATGCTCGATCCCGCCAACCCCGTCGTCGCCGTCGGCGTCTCCGAGCAGACGATCACCGCCTGGCTCGACGAGATCTCCGGCTGAGATTCAGTCGCCGTCGGAGCGGCGGTTGCGCTTGATCTGGGCGTGGTGGCGCTTGTCGGCGACGCGCCGGCGCTTGCTGGTCTTCGACGGCTTGGTCGCCTTGCGCGGCTTGTCGCGGTGCAGGGCGGCGCGCACGATCAGCGCGAGCTTGGACTCGGCGTCGCTGCGGTTCTTGATCTGGTCGCGCGTCAGCGTCGACGTCACGATCAGATAACCGTCGCCGCTCAGGCGGCTGCGCAGCTTCTGCAACAGCAGCGCGCGGTCGTCCTCGCCGAGGACGGCGGACGCGGCGACGTTCCAGCGCAGGTCGACCTTGCTGGACACCTTGTTGACGTTCTGCCCACCGGCACCGCCGGAGCGCGCGAACGACAGCTCGAGCTCGGTCGCCGGGATCGTCAGCGACGGCGTGACGACGAGGTCCTGCACGACACGCTCACCTCACCTACCCGCTCGCGCTGGACTTCTTCGAGCGGCGCTTCGTCGGGCCCTTGTTGGCCTCGTCGTACACGCGCATCTCGGTCTCGGCCGTGGTCTGCACGGCCTCGAGGTACAGCGACGTCAGTCCCAGGTGGTCGCCGCGCAGCGACTCGTAGTAGCGCTGGCGATCGATCGAATGGACGATCGCGATCGGGTAGCCCGCCTCCTGCAACAGCAGGTTCGACGCGACGCGGATCGTGCGGCCGCTCTCCTTCGCCCACGGGAAGATCCCCATGAAGCGCGAGTGCAGCGTCGCCACCTTCTCGATGACGTGGACGTGCTTGGTGCCGGGGTCGTCGATCCACTCGCCGAGCTTGCGCATCGACGGCATGATCTTCTCGGGCGGCGCGATGTCGTGGTAGTAGAGCCGGTGGAGCGGGTTCTCCTTGCGGAACGGCAGGCCCTTGGCCTTCTCGTCGGGCGCGAGGATCGCGTAGATGTCCCGGATCGTGTCGAGCTTGAACGGCTTCTTCTTGTTCGCGGCCTGCTCCGCGGCGAAGTTGCACGCGTCGTCGAACCGGCGGATCTCCTCGTAGGACGGGATGAGCGACGGATCGCTGATGATGCTCGGGTCGACCGCCGCCTTGATCTCGCTGTACGACAGCACCTCGCCCTCGAGCGCCGCGTCGTGGTGGATCAGCGAGATGCGTAGCCGGTTGTTGAACTCGGTACGCGCCACCGGGTTCGCGCTCGTGATGCGCGACCGCCATGCCGTGACGATCCTCTCGACCTCGCTGAAACGGGCGTCGATATCCTCGGTTTCTTTGTACCTAAGCACTTGTTATTCCTCGGATCACAGTCGCCGGCACGTGGACCGGTGGAGTCTAAAGGACACCATCCGGATCGTCAAGGGACGGAGCCGACCTCCCTCCACGTCATTGCAACTCGATTGCGCGCCGAAGGCCAGAAAATGACCGCCGAATCCAGGCCCACGGGCGCACATGAGTCGGTGCTGGTCGACGCCGTCCTCGACGCGCTCGCCCCCCGCCCGGGCGGCCTCTACGTCGACGGGACGCTCGGCCTCGGCGGCCACGCCGCGCACCTCCTCGCCCGCGCCGAGGGCACCCGCCTCGTCGGCGTCGACCGGGATCCCGACTCCCTCGCGATCGCCGCCGCGCGCCTCGCCCCGTTCGGCGACCGCGCGATCCTCGTCCACGGCGAGGCCGCCGACCTCCCCGCGATCCTCGCCGCCCGCGGCCTCGAGCGCGTCGACGGCCTGCTCCTGGACCTCGGCGTGTCCTCGCCGCAGCTCGACCGCGCCGAGCGCGGCTTCTCGTTCCAGCGCTCCGGCCCCGTCGACATGCGCATGGACCCGACGCGCGGGCCGACGGCGCTCGACCTCGTGCGCGACACCGAGGTCGAGGTGCTCGGCCAGCTGATCTGCGACCTCGGCGAGGAGCGCTACGGCAAGCGGGTCGCACGCGCGATCAAGGACGCCGTCGACGCGGGCAAGGTCGCGACCACGACGGACCTCGCCGCGGTGATCGCGGCCGCGATCCCGATGGCCTCGCAGCGCACGTCGCGCATCCACCCGGCGACGCGCACGTTCCAGGCGCTGCGCATCGCCGTCAACGACGAGCTCGGTCAGCTCGCGACGATCCTCGCGCGCTTCCCCGACCTGCTCGCGCCCGGCGGGCGGTGCGCGATCATCAGCTTCCACTCGCTCGAGGACCGGCTCGTCAAGAACCGGTTCCGCGACCTCGCGTGGACCAGCTCGCTGCCGCCCCAGCTCGCCGTGCGCGCCGGCGAGCGCGTCGAGCCGGTGTGCATCCCGGTCACGAGGAAGGCCGTGTTCGCGACCGACGAGGAGATCGAGCGCAACCCGCGCGCCCGCTCGGCCCGCCTCCGCGCGTGCGAGCGCACCGCCGCGCCGAACGTGCCGTCCACGCGCTAACCCTCGCAGCGCTCGCCGCCGACGAACGCGAGCAGCGCCCCGAAGCCCATCGTCACGAGCGCCGGCCACGTGAACAGGTGCCAGCTCCGCGCGCCCTGGTCCGCCAGGTACATGACGGCGCCCGCGAGCATGAGCAGCGCGCCGAGGATGCGGATCGGCGAGACCTGTGCGTGCGAGCGATCCGAGGTTCGTACGGCGTGCATGGAACGAGGCTGCGGCCACCCGGCGTGAAGCCGCCGCAAGCCGCGCGTGAAGCACGCGTGAATTCAGGGATCCTGCGTACTTGGATCGGGTTCCGGCGACGTGCGCTCGCCGGGTTGCGCCGCCGCCGCCAGGCACTTCTGGATCTCGGGGTCGCGCATGAAGACGAAGTCGTGAACGTCGGGGTTGTAGAGGCGCACGCGCGGCTCGAGCCGGCGGACGCGCGCGCACCGGCCCTCGCGCGCGGCACCCGCGGCGTGCTCCGTGATCATCTGCGCCCAGCGCCGGTTGCGCTCGGGGATGGTCTCCTCGTGCTCGGGCGGCCCCGTGAGCTCGCCGGTCGCGTAGGTCGCGATGCCGACGCCGGTGACCAGCGCGAAGCCGTGCACCATGTCGTTGCCGTGCTCGGTGAAGCGCGTGAGCAGCGCGCTGCCGACGAGCCCCACGACACCGCCGAGCGACAACACCTTCCCGGCCGTCCGCGCACGCGGAGCCGTCGATGCCGTGCACGCGGAACACGCGAGCACGACCACGAGCACGCGAAGCATGTCTCCATTGTGCCGCCGCTCCAAAAAATTGCACCTCGCGATCCCGCAGCGTGTAGTGGGAAGCGCGCATGGGATTGCCGGACGAACCGCGGTCGCCGATCTACCGCATCCTCCACCGCGGTGAGGGCGAGGCCGCGCCCGTGCGCTCGGTCATCGTCGCGCTGGTCATCGTCGCCACGCTCGTGGCCGCGGTCGCGATCGTGCGCGTGACGAACCAGCACGAGGTCCTCCGCCTCGGCTACGAGCTGTCGAAGCGCACCGAGTACGTGCGCCGACTCCACGAGGAGCGCCGGCGCCTGGAGCTCGAGTACGCGACGCTGTCGTCGCCGGATCGCATCCGCCCGCTCGCGACCAAGCTCGGCATGACCCAGGTGTCGCCGGAGCGCGTCCGCGTCGTGCGCCGGCGCCCGGCCACCGCCCAGCTCCCGCAGGTCACGCCGCCGGCGCCTCTGCCGACCCCTCTACCGACCCCACTGCCAACCCCACTGCCGACCGAGGTCGCGCGCCGATGACCGAGCCGATCATGTCCCTCGGGCCGGCCGCGCGCGCGCCATCGCGTGCGACGCCCTCCCGGCCGACGACGCCGGGCATCCCGCGCAACGCGCGCGTGCGCGCGTACGTCGTGGGGAGCGTGGTCGTCCTCGGCCTGTGCGGCGTCGCGCACAAGGCGTACACGCTGCAGGTCGAGGAGGGGGAGAAGTACCGGGAGCAGGCGGAGCGCCAGCACCTCGCGATCGTCAACATGCCCGCGCCGCGCGGCGACATCTACGACGTGCACGGGCGGCCGCTCGCCGTCAGCGCCGACGCCGAGTCGATCTGGGCGAACCCGCGCGAGATCCGCGACGTCACCGCGACCGCCGAGAAGCTCGCCGCGCTCCTCGACAACTCGAGCGAGGCCGCGCTCGAGGCGCGCCTCGGCGGCGATCGCCGGTTCGTGTGGGTCGAGCGCCACGTGCGCCCCGAGGTCGCCGCGGCGGTGCGCAAGGCGAAGCTCGCCGGCATCGAGGTCGTGCACGAGCCGCGGCGCTGGTACCCCGGCCGCGCGATCGGCGGCCCCGTCATCGGGCGCGCCGACGTCGACGGCAACGGCGTCGAGGGCCTCGAGCTCGCGATGAACGCGGCGCTCACCGGCACGCGCGGCAACGGCGTCGCCGTGCGCGATGCGCGCGGCCGCCGCATGTTCGCGGATGGCCTCGAGCAGCCATCGCCGGGCAACGACGTCACGCTCACGATCGACCGCAGCATCCAGGCGATCGCGGATGCGGCGCTCGCCGAGTCCGTCGTGAAGAACCAGGCCAAGAGCGGCGTCGCGGTCGTCCTCGACGTCGCGACCGGGCGCGCGCTCGCGCTGTCGAGCTACCCGACGTTCGACCCGAACGCCGGCGGCCACGCCGCGCGCAACCGCGCCGTGACCGACACGTTCGAGGCCGGCTCGATCATCAAGATGTTCGTGATCGCCTCCGCGCTCGACGCCGGCATCGTCGCGCCCGACAGCGAATTCGACGTGTCGCCGGGCTGGATGATGGTCGGCACGAAGCGCATCCCCGACGTCCACGCCACCGACAAGATCCTCACGGTCTCGCAGATCATCAAGCGCTCGTCGAACGTCGGCACCGTCAAGATCGCGCAGCGCTTCGGGCGCGAGCGGCTGTACGCGGCGCTCAAGCGCTTCGGGTTCGGCGCGAAGTCGGGGATCGAGCTGCCCGGCGAGCAGGCCGGCACGCTGCGCGCCGGCTCGACGTGGCGCGACATCGAGCTCGCGACGATCTCGTACGGCTACGGCCTCACCGTCACGCCCCTGCAGGTCGCGGCCGCGCTCGCGGCGATCGGCAACGGCGGCACGTACCACCCGCCGCGCATCATCGACCGCGTCGTCGACGGCGACGGTCGCCACGTCGGCCGCGTCGAGACGCCGGGCCAGCAGGTGATCGCGCCCGCCGTCGCGGGCCAGGTGCGGAAGATGCTCGCGACGGTGTTCGAGGGCGGGCCGCAGAACGGCACCGCGCACGCGATCGTCGTCCCCGGCTACCGCACCGGCGGCAAGACCGGCACCGCGCACAAGTGGGACGCCGAGGCGAAGCAGTACTCGCTGACCCGCTACCTGTCGTCGTTCGCGGGGCTCGCGCCGATCGACGACCCGCGGCTCGCGATCGTCGTGCTCGTCGACGAGCCGAGCGGCGGCGACTACTACGGCGGCAAGGTCGCCGGCCCGGTGTTCGCGACGATCGCGAGCGAGACGCTGCGCTACCTCGGCGTGCCGGGGCTCCCGCTCGTGTGCGCGCCCGACGCACCGAAGCCGGCGCCGCTGGCGATCACGCCGGCGAAGACGTGCCTCCCGCCTCCGGCCGACGCGGCGCAGGCCGCACGGCAGATCGCCGACACGGCTCCGGCGGCCGGCGACGCCGCGACCGAGGAGGTCGTCGCGGGCGGCGTGCCCGACTTCACCGGTATGGGCGTCGGCCGCGCGCTCGACGTCGCCCGCGCCGCGAAGCTCGCGATCGCCGCGCGCGGGACCGGCCGCGTGATCGCGCAGCTCCCGCTGCCCGGCACACCGCTCGGCGAGCTCGCGCCGGGCGCCCGCATCGATCTGACTTTCTCCGACGGAGTTTTGACGGAAACTCCACGGCGCACCGAGACTCCCTGACTTGCCTCCGTGCACGAAATCAGGGAGTCTGCGCGTTCGAACGATATGACCCTCCGCGACTTCCTCGACGCACTCGCGGCGGCCGGCCTCGACGCCCGCGCGATCGGATCTTCGGAAGATGTCGCAGTCGCCGGCGTGCGCAGCGACTCGCGCGAGGTCACCGCCGGCGACGTGTTCGTCGCCGTGCGCGGCCTGCGCGCCGACGGCCACGACTTCGTGCCCCGGGCGATCGAGCTCGGCGCCGCCGCCGTCGTCGTCGAGCGCGAGCTGCCCGGGCTCGCCGTGCCGCAGATCGTCGTCGGCGACGGCGCCGCCGCGCTGGGCGTCCTCGTCGGGCGCGCGCTCGGCGATCCCGCGAAGGCGATGACGCTGATCGGCGTCACCGGCACCAACGGCAAGACCACGACGACGTACCTCGTCGAGAGCATCCTCGCCGCCTCCGGCGCGACCGTCGGCGTGATCGGCACCGTCGAGATGCGCTGGAACGGGCCCAGGGCGAAGACGATCCCCGCGTCGTACACGACCCCCACGCCGCAGATGCTGCACGACGCGCTCGCCCGGATGCGCGACGCCGGCTGCACGCACGTCGTGATGGAGGTGACCTCGATCGCGATCGCGATGAAGCGCGTCGCCGGGATGCAGTTCCACGTCGCCGCGTTCTCGAACCTCACGCAGGACCACCTCGACGTCCACGGCACGATGGAGGCCTACCGCGACGCGAAGCGCCTCCTGTTCGCGCAGTACCTCGTGCCCGCCAGCGGAGCGGCGGTCGTCAACGTCGACGACCCCGAGGGCGCCGGCATGGCCGCGTCGGCGCGGCCGGGGGCGCGCATCCTGCGCGCGAGTTGCGGAACGCACGACGCCGAGATCCGCGTGTCGGCGCAGGAGTCCACCGTGCGCGGCATCACCGCGACGATCGCCACGCCGCGCGGCGAGATCGCCCTCGAGGCGCGGCCGCTGATCGGGCACTACAACGTCGCGAACCTGACGCTCGCCGTCGGCATCGCCGAGGCGCTCGGGCTGCCGCACGAGGCGATCGCGCGCGGCATCGCGACCCTGCGCGGCGTCCCCGGCCGCGTCGAGCGCGTCGCCGCTTCCTCCGGAGACGACGCCCTCGACATCTTCGTCGACTACGCCCACACGCCCGACGCGCTCGAGAACGTACTGACCGCGCTGCGCCCGCTGACGAAGCGGCGCCTGATCTGCGTGTTCGGCTGCGGCGGCGACCGCGACCCGACGAAGCGCCCGAAGATGGGCGATGCCGTCGCACGCCTCGCCGACGTCGCCGTCGTCACGAGCGACAACCCGCGCACCGAGGACCCGCGCGCGATCCTCGACCAGATCCTCGTCGCCGTGCCGCACCCCTTCTTCGTCGACACGGACCGCCGCGTCGCGATCCGTGCGGCGATCGCCGAGGCCACGCCCGGCGACGTCGTCGTGATCGCCGGCAAGGGCCACGAGGACTACCAGATCCTCGGCACGACCAAGCACCACTTCGACGACCGCGAGGAGGCCGCCGCCGCCGTCCTCGACCGCTGGCGCCGCACGCTCGGCGCCCTCGCCGCCGACGCCGGCGGTGCGCTGCACGGCGACGCCGACCGCATCGCCACGCGCGTCGTCATCGACAGCCGCATCGCGGCCCCGGGCGACCTCTACGTCGCCGTGCGCGGCGAGGCCCACGACGGCCACAAGTTCTGCGCCGACGCGGTCCGCGCCGGTGCCGTCGGCATCGTCGTCGACAAGGCGTGGTACGACGCGACCGGAGCGGTCGCCGGCGACGACGCGACCGCGCGCGAATCGGCCGCCGCGCCGTTCGGCGCCGCCGGCAGGGTCGCCGACGCCACGGGGGGTGACGCCGCGCATGCAGGTGCTGTCGCGCACGGATCGGCCGGCACGATCGTCGTCGGCGACACGCGCCTCGCGATCGGCGCGATCGCCGCCGAGCACCGCAGGCGCTGGACCGGCAAGCTCGTCGCGATCACCGGGTCCGCCGGCAAGACCACGACGAAGGAGCTCGCGCGCGCCGCGCTGTCCGCCGCCGGGCCGACGCACGGCGCCGACGGCTCGCTCAACAACGAGACCGGCGTGCCGCTCACGCTCCTCGGCCTGCGCCCGTTCCACGCGCACGGCGTCGTCGAGATGGGCATGCGCGGCGCCGGGCAGATCGCGTACCTGTCGCGGCTCGCCGAGCCCGACGTCGCCGCCGTCGTCAACGCGGGTACCGCGCACATCGAGCTGCTCGGCTCGACGGACGCGATCGCGCGCGCGAAGGCGGAGATCTGGATCGGCCTGCGCGCCGGCGGCACCGTCGTGCGCCCCGCCGACGACGACCGCCTCGCGCAGCTCGCCCGCGAATGCCAGCCGCGCGCCCGCCACGTCACGTTCGGCGAGCGCGACGCCGACGTCGCCCTCGTCGAGTACGCGCCCGACGGCGACGGCAGCCGCCTCGTCCTCGACGTGTTCGGCCAGCGCCGCGAGCTGCACCTCGCGCTCGTCGGGCGGCACGCGGCGATCGACGCGTGCTGCGCCCTCGCCGCCGCGCACGCCGCCGGCGCCTCGATCGAGCAGGCGCTCGCCGGCCTCGCCCGCGCCCGCCCCGCGGCGATGCGCGGCGAGGTCGTCGCGATCGCCGGGCGCCGCGTGATCGTCGACTGCTACAACGCGAACCCCGCGTCGATGGCCGCCGCGCTGCGCCTCCTCGCCGAGCGCGCGCACGCCCAGCAACACCGCGGCCTCGCCGTCGTCGGCGACATGCGCGAGCTCGGCGACCACGCCCCGGCCGCGCACCGCGACGCCGGCGCGCTCGCGAAGGAGCTCGGCCTCGGCACGATCGCGCTCGGCGATCACGCCGCCACGGTCGCCGCCGCCGCCGGTGGCGACGCCGAGGTCGCGCCGGATCCCGCGGCCGCCGCCGCGCGCGCCCTCGCCCGCACCGCGCCCGGCGACTGGATCCTCGTCAAGGCGTCGCGCGGCATGCGCCTCGAGCGCGTCGTCGAGGCGCTGCGCACCGCCGAGCCCAAGGAGGCCACCTAGTGCTGTTCCACCTCCTCTACGGGACGCTCGGCGACAAGGGCGGCATCTTCCACGTCTTCCGCTACACGTCGACGCGCATCCTCGCGGCGGCGATCACCGCGCTCGTCCTGTCGTTCGTGATCGGGCCGTGGTTCATCGAGCGGCTCAAGGCGCGGCAGATCGGCGAGATCATCCGCGAGGACGGCCCCGCGACGCACAAGAAGAAGGCCGGCACGCCGACGATGGGCGGCTCGCTGATCCTGTTCTGCCTCGCGATCTCGACGCTGCTGTGGTGCGACCTGCGCAACCAGTTCGTGTGGCTCGCGCTCACGGTCACGGTCGCGTTCGGCGCGATCGGCTTCGCCGACGATTACGCGAAGGTCGCGAAGCGCAACAAGAAGGGCATCAGCGGCAAGCTGCGCCTCCTCCTCGAGTTCGCCATCGCCGGCAGCGCGATGCTGTATCTGTTCTACTCGTCGATCATGCCGCCCGACGTGCGGCTGCAGCTGCAGCTGCCGTTCACGAACTTCTACGAGACCGGCCTGACGCTGCCCGCGTGGCTGTACGTGATCTTCGGCGCGTTCGTCGTCGTCGGCGCCGCGAACGCCGTCAACCTCACCGACGGCCTCGACGGCCTCGCGATCGGCCCGTCGATCATGAACGCGGGCACGTTCCTCATCTTCGCGTACATCGCCGGCGTCGAGACGACGCTGATCGTGCGCGGCGGCCAGGAGGTGTCGATCGCGCAGTACCTCCACGTCGCGCACATCAACGGCGTCGAGGAGCTCGCGATCTTCGCGGCCGCGCTGTTCGGCGCCGGCATCGGCTTCCTCTGGTACAATGCCTACCCGGCGACGGTGTTCATGGGCGACGTCGGCGCGCTCGGCATCGGCGGCGCGATCGGCATGATGGCCGTGCTGACGAAGAACGAGCTCGTGTTCGTCATCGTCGGCGGCCTGTTCGTCGTCGAGGCGCTCAGCGTCATCATCCAGACCACGGTGTTCAAGGCGACGAAGGGCCGTCCGGAGGGCGGGCTCCGCGTCTTCAGGATGGCGCCGATCCATCACCACTACGAGAAGAAGGGCTGGGACGAGCCGAAGATCATCGTGCGCTTCTGGCTCGTGTCCGCGCTGCTCGCGCTCGTCGCGATCGGGACGCTCAAGCTCCGATGAGCGCGCCCGACCTCGAGGGCAAGAAGGTCGTCGTCGTCGGCCTCGCGCTGACCGGCATCGCGGTCGCGAAGTTCTGCGCGCGCCGCGGCGCCCGCGTCGTCGTCACCGACGGCAAGTCCGCCGCCGTGCTCGCCGATCAGATGGCGAAGCTCGACGGCGTCCCCGTGACGTGGGAGCTCGGCGGCCACGACACGTCGACGTTCACCTCGGCCGACCTCGTCGTGATGTCGCCCGGCGTGCCGACGCTCCCCGAGATGACGGCCGCGCGCGCCGCCGGCGTCGAGGTGATCGCGGAGATCGAGCTCGCGTATCGCTTCCTGTCGCCCGAGGCGACGCTGCTCGCGATCACCGGCACGAACGGCAAGTCGACGACGACCGCGCTCACCGGCGCCCTGTGCGAGCACGGCGGCCGCCCCACGTTCTGCGGCGGCAACCTCGGCAACATGCCGCTCATCGACGCCGTCGATCACCCGGCGAACGCCCCCGGCGGCCTCATCGTCGCCGAGGTCGCGGCGTTCATGCTCGAGAACTGCACGACGTTCCGCGGCGCGACCGGCGCGCTCACGAACATCACCGAGGACCACCTCGATCGCTTCGGCACGATGGAGCGCTACGCCGAGATGAAGGGCCGGATCTGGGACTTCCAGCGCCCGACCGACCTCGCGATCGCGAACGCCGCCGACGCGTGGGTGATGCGCGAGACGGCCGGCATCCCCTCGCAGCTGCGGGTGTTCGACTCGCGCCCCGGTGCCGGCGTCGATCGGGGCGCGTGCCTGTCGGCGGATCGTGCGTCGATCGTCCTGCGCGACGTCGCGGCCGCCGGCGACGAGGTGTACCCGACGAGCGACCTCGTCATCGTCGGCAACCACAACCTGGAGAACGCGATGTGCGCGTACATCGCGGCGCGCGGCATCGGCCTGTCCGTCGACGCCGTCCGCGCCGGCGCGCGCGCGTACCGCCCGCTGCCGCACCGCATGGAGCTGGTCGGCGACCTCGCGAACATCTACTTCTACGACGACAGCAAGGGCACGAACGTCGCCAGCGTCGCGGCGTCGGTGCGCGGCTTCCCGCGGCCGCTCGTGCTGATCGCCGGGGGCGTCGACAAGGGCGGCTCGTACGCGCCCATGTTCGAGGCGCTCGACGGGGCCTGCAAGGGCCTCGTCCTCATCGGCGCGGCGGCGCCCCTCCTGCGCGACGCGGCGGCGCAGCACGGCGTCGCGTACCCGGTGATCGACGCGACGGACCTGCACGACGCCGTCCGCCGCGCGACCGGGCTGTGCACCTCCGGCGACGCCGTCGTGCTGTCGCCGGCCTGCGCGAGCTACGACATGTTCCAGAACTTCATGCACCGCGGCCGCGTGTTCCGCGAGGCGGTCGACGCGGTCGGCGCGCGCCGGCTCGACGCGCGGTAGTATCGGGGCATGTCGCGTCCTGCGTGGGTGATCGCGGTCGCCGCGGTCGCCGCCTGTACCCCGGAGAAGCCCCAGCCCCAGCCGCCGAAGGCGCCGAACACCGAGCTCATCGTCGGCGAGTACGCGCAGCGCAAGCCCGCCGGCGAGAAGGCGATGCGCTTCGAGACCGGCGGGACGATGCGCCTCGCGAAGACGCGCACCGAGCTCGACCGGTCGCCGCACCTCGCCGACGGCACGTGGAAGCTCGACGGCGATCAGCTCACGCTGACGTACACGCGCGGCGCGTGCAGCGAGAAGCCCGCCGAGCAGACCGGCACGTACAAGGTCGTGCTCAGCAGGATCGGCGTCCGCTTCACGAAGGTCGAGGACGCGTGCGAGGCCCGCGCGTCCCTCGACGGCCAGACGTGGTGGCGCCAGTAGGCTACGCCTGCGTCGCGAGCGCCCAGTCGACGACGGTCGCCGCCGCCGCCGGCCGGGCGAGCGCCTTCATCGCCGCGCCCATCGCCCGACGCTTCTCCGGCGCGAGCAGGGGCGCGATCGCATCGGCGAGCTTGTCGGCGGTCAGGTCCGCCTGACGGAACATCAGCGCCGCGCCGGCGTCGGCCATCTCGCGCGCGTTGATCTCCTGGTGGTTGTCGGCGGCGAACGGATACGGGATGAAGATGGCCGGCTTGCCCGCGATCGCGAGCTCGGCCACCGTCGTCGCGCCGGCGCGGCCGATGATGACGTCGGCGCGCTGGTACGCGCTCGCCATGTCCTTGATGAACGCGGTGCAGGTCGCCGGCACGCCGGCGTCCGCGTAGCGCTGCTGCGTGGCCGCGAGGTCCTTCTCGCCGGTCTGGTGCACGATCGCGAGCCTGGCCGTCGCCGCGAGCTTCGCGAGCGCCGCCGACGCGAGCTCGTTGACCGCCACCGCGCCCTGCGAGCCGCCGCACACGAGGACGTTCACGGTCTCGCCCTCGGCCTCCGGCGCCGCGGCCGCCTCGAGCAGCCGCTTCAAGAGGTCGCGGCGCACCGGGTTGCCGCTCATCACGACCTGCCGCTTCTTCTTCGGCTTGAAGAAGCGCCGCGACTCCTCGAACGACAGGAACACGGCGCGCGCGAGGCGCCCGAGGATCTTGTTCGTGAGGCCGGGGATCGAGTTCTGCTCGCAGATCGCCGTCGGGATCCCGCGCAGGCGCGCCGCCAGCACGACCGGGCCCGACGCGTAGCCGCCGACGCCGATCACCGCGTCGGGCTTCCACTGCTTCAGCACCCGGCGCGCCTGCCACAGCGCGCGCGGCAGCCGGAACACGCCCTTGATCGCGCCGAGCACGCCGACGGTCTTCAGGCCCGACACCTCGATCATCGCGAGGTCCCAGCCGAGCTCGGGCAGCACGCGCGCCTCGATGCCGCGGCTCGTGCCGACGAAGCGGATCGGCGCCTCGGGGTCGCGCGCGCGCAGCTCCTCCGCGATCGCGACCCCCGGGAACAGGTGGCCGCCGGTACCACCGCCGGCGATCAAGAGGCGCATGTTCATGCAAGTACCACGCGGACGCGCCCGCGCTTCTTCCGCTGCTGCGCGGAGCTCTCGCGCAATTTCGGGTCGGGCCGCCGCCCGATGTTGAGGATCAGGCCCGCGAGGAACATCGTCACCGCCAGCGAGGTGCCGCCGGCGCTCACGAGCGGGAGCGTGATGCCCTTGTTCGGTACGACGCCGAGCACGACGGCGGCGTTGAACAGCGCCTGCAGCCCGAACATCAGCGTGATCCCGAACGCGAGGTAGCCGCCGAACACGTCGCGCGCCCCGAGCGCCGCGCGCACGCCGCGCCAGATCACGACCCCGTACAGCCCGAGCACCGCGGCGATCCCGATGAAGCCCATCTCCTCGCCGATCGGCGCCAGGATGAAGTCGTTGTGCGCCTCGGGCATGTACCCGAGCGACTGGTGGCCGCCGCCGAGGCCGGTGCCGGTGAGGCCGCCGGAGCCCATCGCGAGGCGCGCCTGGAGGAACTGGTACGCCTCGCCCGTCGCGTAGGCCTCGGGGTTGAAGAACGCGAGCACGCGCTGCATGCGCCACGGCGTGCCGACGACGAGGTGGTACGCGATCGGCGCCGCCGCGAGCACCGACAGGAGGATGTACGAGACGCGCGCGCCCGCCATGAACAGCATGCCGAGCGTCGTCGCGCCGAGGACGACCGACGAGCCGAGGTCCGGCTGCACGAGGAGCAGCGCCATCATCAGGCCGCACACGACGAGGTGCGGGACGAAGCCGACCGTGAACGACGTCTTCACCTGATCCGCCTTGCGGCCGAGCGACGACGCCAGGTACGTGAGCAGCGCGAGCTTCGCGAGCTCGACGGGCTGGAAGCCGATCGGGCCGAGCGGGAGCCAGCGGCGCGCGCCGTTGCGCGGGTGCGTGAACAGCACGAGCGCGAGCAAGAGCAGCGCGCCCGCGAGCATCGGGTACGTCCACCGCCGCAGGCGCCGGTAGTCGACGCTCGCGCCGATCCACATCGCGACGCCGCCGAGCCCGAGGAACATCAGCTGGCGCTCGAGGTAGTGGGTCGCGTTGCGGTGGTGCGCGAGGCCGTCGGCGGCGGTCGACGCGTAGATCTCGATCGTGCCGATCGCGAGCAGCGCGAGGATCGCCGCGAACAGGATCAGGTCGTACGAGCGCTCCGGGAGCGAGGTCCCCGGGTGTTGCATCGCGACGCTCGGCGCCGCGGTGGACGCGCCGCGCCGGAACCGCCCGAGCCATCCGGCCCACCCGCGCGTACGGGCGGTGGCGTCGGGTCGTGGCTCCATCGGGCCATCCTCATCTCACCACCCGCGCGGAGCCAGTTTTCGACCGGAGCTCGGCAGGCCTGCTGCTAACTCCGGGTCAACAACGCTCCGATCGGGGGAGAGCCTCCCCATCGCCACCCGCGCCCGCCCGCGCGAAGTAGGCAGACCTGCGCACATGAAGGTACCTGTGGACATGGCGCGCTTCGTGAAGTAGCCGGCCAGCGATGACGCGACTCCTGGGATTCCTCGTGGTTGTGACGGCCGCCTGTACCGCCGGCGTGGACGGCGCTTCGGGAGACGAGCCCTGCGAGGGCCCACTCGGCAAGCCCATGTCGCTGTCGAACATCAACGCGATGACGGCGTGCTGCCTCGCCCAGGGCGGCCAGGCGCACTGCCTCGACGCCGGCAAGGTGCCGGCCGAGATCCAGCCGCTCGTCGCGACCTGCCAGAGCGGCGGGTACTGCATCCCCGACGGCTTCCTCCAGACGGGCGCCGCCGAGCCGCCCGCGACGTGCACCGCGTTCGGCGGCCAGGGCGTGTGCCTGTCGAAGTGCATCCCGCAGGTGTCCGAGAACGAGGGCCTGCTGCGCGCCGACACGTGCACCGGCGCCGACGAGCTGTGCGTGCCGTGCATCAACCCGCTCGACGGCAAGCCGACCGGCGCCTGCGAGCTGCTCACGCTCGCCGCATGCGTCGGCGATGCGCCGGCGACGCCGCCGTCGAACGCGTGCGACGACCCGTCGACGTGCAACTACGAGGAGAACTGCGCGCCGGTGATCGATCCGGAGACGCTGACGGCGTGCGCCCCCGACGCGCACTGCGTCGACGCCGCGCTCGTCACCGACCCGGCGCAGATCGCCCAGCTCGGCAAGTGCGCCGACGGCGTGAAGCTGTGCGTGCCCGACGCGTTCATCCGCACCGGCGGCAAGTTCACGCCGAAGACGTGCAACTCGATCAACGGCAACGAGGGCCGCTGCCTGTCGCGCGCGCTCCCCGACGTGAAGGCGCAGGAGGGCCTGCTGCCGCAGGACACGTGCACCGCGAACGAGCGCTGCACGCCGTGCTTCAGCCCGATCGACGGCACGTCGACGGGCGCGTGCAACCTGTCGTGCGACACGGGCCCGACGCAGCCGGCGGTGCCGTTCGCGCAGTGCTGCAGCGGCCGCGCGAAGTGCGTGCCCACGTCGGCGATCCCCGACGATCAGGAGGACAAGCTCGGCAAGAAGGAGTGCAAGGACTCGACGCCCGGCGCGCTGTGCGTGCCGAACGAGCTGCTCGCCGGCGGGCCGTTCCCGACGTGCAACGCGAACAGCCTCATCCTCGGCAGCTACAGCGGCGTGTGCCTCTCGGACTGCCTCGAGTTCGGCATCCAGGGCGTCGCCCTCGCGCGCGGCAACTGCCAGAACCACTACAAGTGCGCGCCGTGCGTGCAGAACGGCCAGCCGACCGGCGCACCGGGCTGCCCGCAGTAACTGCGCGGCCCGGCGGACGGAAACATCCGCGGCCCGGCGCGCGTTAGATTGGCTCATGCGCCTCGCGCTCGCCGCCGTCGCGACGTCGTTCCTGGTCCTCCCCGCCGCCGAGGTCGCCGACGCGAAGTGCGCGTACTGGGGCCTCCTCCCGTCGGTGCTCGCCGGTCCCGGCGACGCGCCGATCGCGAAGGACGGCGGCATCCTCGTCGCGGCCGTGCCGTCGGAGCGCGGCACGCTCGACAAGGGCGACGCCGCGCAGCCGCCGTGGAAGTTCCGCGGCCGCGGCGGCCTCGTCGCGGCGACGGTCGAGGCGCTCGCGCCGGGGCTCGCCGTGTTCCGCCCGGGCGCCGGCGGCACGCTCGACCTCGAGGACGACAAGCACGCACTCGTCGGCAAGGCGCACGTCGACGCCGCCGCGGCGGCCCGGCTCGGCGCACCGAAGGTGAAGACCGTGACGTACACCGGCGAGTCCGGGGGACGCCGCGCGTGGGCGCGCGTCACCGTCGAGCTCGACGGTGCGATCCCCACCGGCGCGGTCGCGATCGTCGCCGCCGACGCGAGCGGCAAGGCGCGCTCGTGGGGTCGGATCGCCGCCGGGGAGCCGCTCGTCGCGTTCGAGAGCCGGACGTGCCAGGCGCTGCCGAACGGCACCGCCGCGTCGCGGCCCGGCGACAAGGTGACGCTGTTCTGGGTCGACGCGAGCGGGCGCAAGAGCGACCTGTCGAGGCCGATCGTCGTCGGCGGCAAGGTGGCGCCGGGAACGGACTAACCGTGGTAAGAGCGGAGCGGCCCATGTTCCGCAAGCAAGACACCAAGATCCACTTCGTCGGCATCGGCGGGATGGGCATGTGCGGCATCGCCGAGGTGCTCGCCAACATGGGCTACCGTGTGTCGGGCTCGGACATGAACGACACCGAGATCACGCGGCACCTGACGCAGATCGGGTGCAGCGTCGTGAAGGGCCACCGCGCCGACAACCTGGGCGAGGCCGACGTCGTCGTCGTGTCGAGCGCGATCAAGGGCTACAATCCGGAGATCGAGGCGGCCCGCGCGCGCCAGATCCCGGTGATCCCGCGCGCCGAGATGCTCGGCGAGCTGATGCGCATGAAGTACGGCATCGCGATCGCCGGCGCGCACGGCAAGACCACGTCGACGACGATGGTCCACACGATCCTCATGACCGCGGGCCTCGACCCGACGGCGGTGATCGGTGGGCGCGTGAACTCGCTCGGCCTCGCGAACGCGCGCTGGGGCAAGAGCGACTACCTCGTCGCCGAGGCCGACGAGAGCGACGGCTCGTTCCTGACGCTCACGCCGACGCTCGCGGTCGTCACGAACATCGACGCCGAGCACCTCGATCACTACGGCACGTTCGACAACGTGAAGAAGGCGTTCACCGACTTCTGCAACCGCGTCCCGTTCTTCGGCATGTCGGCGCTGTGCCTCGACAACGCCGGCGTGCAGGCGATCCTGCCGAACCTGACGAAGCGCTACACGACGTTCGGCATCTCGTCGCAGGCGACCTACCGCGCGCGCAACATCCGCCCCGACGGCATGACCACGCGGTTCGTCGCGTGGCGGCGCGCCGAGGAGCTCGGCGAGGTCGTGCTGCCGATGCCGGGCGCGCACAACGTGCTGAACGCGCTCGGCGCGCTCGCGATCGCCGACTTCGTCGGGATCGCGTTCGACACCTACGCGAAGGCGATGGCGCAGTTCGAGGGCATCGCGCGCCGCTTCACCGTGCGCGGCGAGGTCGGCGGCATCACCATCGTCGACGACTTCGGCCACCACCCCGCGGAGGTGCGCGCGACGCTGTCGGGGGCGAAGTCCTCGTTCGCGAACCGGCGCGTCGTCGCCGCGTTTCAGCCCCACCGCTACACGCGCACGCGCGACCAGCTCGCCGAGTTCGCGCGCGCGTTCCACGACGCCGACAAGGTCGTGATCTGCGACATCTTCGCCGCCGGCGAGAAGCCGATCGACGGCGTCACGAGCGAGACGCTGGTCCGCCTCGCGCGCGAGGCCGGCCACACCGACATCACGTACGTCCCGCGCCGCGAGGACCTCGCCGCGTGGCTCGACGCGCAGGCGCACACGGGCGACCTCGTGATCACGCTCGGCGCCGGTAACATCCAGCTCGTGTGCAACGAGGTCATCGCGCTCCTCGAGAAGCGCTTCGGCTCGGCGACGCGCAAGAACCTCGTCCGCGTCGACGAATCGAGCGCGACGGTCGCCCGTTGACCGCGACAGGTGTGGCGCATGAATGACGACGTCGAGCTGATCGGCGACGAGGAGCTCGGCGGCGAGGGCGCCGCGGACGCGAATGCGGCGACGATCCTGGACGCGAGCCTGCGCGAGGAGCTCGCCGCGATCGCCGGCGACGGCGTCCGCTTCGACGAGCCGATGCGCCGCCACACGACGCTCAAGATCGGCGGCCCCGCCGATGCGTTCGTGCAGCCCGCGACGCCGGCGCAGCTCGGCGAGGTCGTCCGCTTCGCGCACCGCCGCGGCGTGCCGATCACCGTCGTCGGCGGCGGCTCCAACCTGCTCGTGCGCGACGGCGGCATCCGCGGGATCGCGCTCCACACGGGGCGGCTGCGCGGGCTCGAGCTCGTCGACGGGACGCGCATCCGCGTCGAGGCCGGCGTGTCGACGGGCAAGGTGCTGTCGCTCGCCCTCAAGCACGACCTCGGCGGCATCGAGTTCCTCGGCGGCGTGCCGGGGTCCGTCGGCGGCGGGATGATCATGAACGCCGGCACGTACCTCGGCGAGTTCAAGGACGTGACGTCGTGGGTGGAGAGCGTGCGCCTCGGCGACGGCGAGCTCGTGCGGCGCGACAACGCGGCGTGCGGCTTTCGCTACCGCGACAGCAACCTGCCGCCGACGGAGGTCGTCGTGCGCGCCGAGCTCGCGCTGCGCCCGCGCCCGCGCGCCGAGATCGAGGCCGAGGTGAAGGCGCTGCGCAAGCGGCGCTCCGAGCGCGAGCCGAAGAAGGTCGCGTCGAACGGCTCGACGTTCAAGAACCCGCCGAACGACTTCGCCGGGCGCCTGATCGAGGCGGCCGGCTGCAAGGGCTGGAGCGAGGGCGACGCGGTGTGCTCGCCCGTGCACGCGAACTGGCTCGTCAACACCGGCCGCGCGACGGCGAGCGAGCTGCTGCGGCTGATCGCGCGGGTGCGGGCGCGCGTCGTCGAGGTCCACGGGATCGAGCTGCACCTCGAGGTCAAGGTGCTCGGCGACGACGCGTGAGGTGGTAAGTAGGGTGCATGCATCCCTACGCTGGTAAGCGCGTCGCCGTCGTGATGGGCGGGTTGTCGGCGGAGCGCGAGGTCTCCCTCGGCACCGGCGCCGGCGTGCTCGCCGCGCTGCTCGAGCGCGGATGGGACGCCGTCGCGATCGACTGGCGCGAGGGGACGAGCCTCGCGCGCCTCCTCGACGACGCCGGCGCCCAGGTCGTGTGGAACGCGCTGCACGGCACGTGGGGCGAGGACGGCGCGGTGCAGGGCCTGACGTCGTGCGCGCGCATCCCGTGCACCGGCTCGGGGATCCTCGCGAGCGCGCTCGCGATGGACAAGGTCATCTCCAAGCGGATCTTCGAGAGCAACGGCCTCGCGACGCCGCGCTGGAGCCTCCTGCCGCACGACGGCCCCGCCGACGGCAGCGACGCCGCGGCGCGGCTCGCCGACCGCCCGTTGCCGTGCGTCGTGAAGCCGGCGAACGAGGGCAGCTCCGTCGGCGTGTCGATCGTCGACGCGCCCGCCGACCTCGCCGCGGCCGTCGCCGCCGCGCGCAGGTTCCACGGCCCCGTGATCGTCGAGGACTACATCGCCGGGACGGAGGTCTTCGTCGGCATCCTCAACGGGCGCGTCCTCGGCTCCGTCGAGGTGCGCCCGACGACGAAGTTCTACGACTACGACGCGAAGTACAAGCGCAGCGACACGCAGTACCTGATCCCGCCGCAGCTCCCCGCGGCGACGGTCGCGCAGATCGAGGCGCTCGCCCTCGCCGCGTACCACGCGCTCGGCTGCAGCGGCCACGCGCGCCCCGACGTGCGCGTCACCACCGCCGGCGAGCCGTTCATCCTCGAGGTCAACACGCTCCCCGGCATGACGAAGACCAGCCTGCTCCCGAAGATCGCGAAGCACGCCGGTATGGACTACCCGACGCTGTGCGAGGAGATCCTCGCGACCGCGACCAGCCTGTAGTCGAGGCCGCGCCACAATGTGAGCCGGCGGCACGCTCGGCGCGCGCAACCGGCGGATCCGTCGTCTCCCGCGCGGGCGTGCGCGCTGGCGCGAGGCTTGCTCGCGGTGCCGGGGTGCGCCTCGCCGTGGCCGTGGTCCTCGTGCTCGCCGGCTGCGGTCACGCCGCGCCGCGGGACGTCCGCAACGTCCCGTTCCCCACGCTCGAGAAGGACCGGCCGGACGCGCGGCGCGTGACCGGCACGATCGCGCTGCGCCGCGTGGCCGAGCGCGGCCAGATCGCGCTCGAGCTCGGCACCAACTCGCACGCGCTGCTCGCGTTCGACTGCGCGGATCCACCGCCGGTTGCGCCGGGCTCGCAGCTCTCGCCGGGCGCGCCGCGCTCGCCGGGCTCCTCACCGGGCTCGCCGCGCCGGCCGCGCCTCGACGTGCCGGCGACGCCGCGCGCCTGCTACCGGTGCGTGCTCGCGATGGACGACGCCGGGCCGCAGAACCCGTACGGGCCGCAGCCCCACGACGCGAGCCTGCTGATGATCGCGCGCACGCTGCACCGCTATCCGCCCAGCTTCGTGCGCGCGGCGCGCCTCGAGGCGCTCGCGGTGTGCACGTCGATCGAGGCGCCGGCGAGCGCGGACCTCGAGCACCTCGACGGCCTCGCCGACGGCCACCGCCGCCGCATGCTCGTCCGCGTCGCGGACAGCGCCGACCGGGCCGGCGTCGTCGTGCACCACGAGATCTACCACCTGTTCGACGAGGTCTCGTCGGCCGAGGTCGACGCGCCGTGGATCGCGCTCAACCCGCGCGACTTCACGTACGGCGTCGCGAAGGCGACGTCGGGCTTCGTCGACGACTACGCGCAGACGAACGCGCGCGAGGACAAGGCGTCCACGTTCGCGGCGATGATGACCGAGGACGACTTCTGCGCGCGCGCCGCGGCCGATCCGATCCTCCTCGGCAAGGCGCGGCTCATCGCCGAGCGGATCGCGAACCGGCTGCCCCGCGGCGACGCGGCGTTCGTGCGCGATCGCGTGCGCTGCCTGTAGCAGCTACTTGGTACAGGTCATCTCGTAGACGGGCATCCAGGTCTTGCCCTTGTCCATCGACATCTTGCCGGCCAGCTTCAGGCCCTTCTTCAGGTCGCTCGCGTCGACCTCGTCCTTGAACGTGCCGGCGCCCATCGGGCCCTGCGTCTCGAAGGTCCAGCTCATCTTGCCGTCCTTGCTCGCATCCGCGGTGCCGACCATGGAGGTGCCCATGCTGTCGACCGAGACGCGGCGCCACTTCTTCGAGGCGGCGTCGAACGTCATGTACGACTGCATGTTGAACTTCATCGGGCCGCTCTTCGCGTCCATCGTCTCGACGAGCCACCAGCCGTCGGGCGAGGTCGACGACTTCGACGTGGCCTCCATCGGCGACGGCTTGCCGTCCGGGCCGCTCGTCGAGCCCTTGCACTTCCAGGTGCCGTTCATGGTCTTGCCCATCTCGGCGATCTGGGCCGGCGGGGTCGGCATCTGCATCTCGGCGGCCTTCGGCGCGGCGGGCTTGTCCGCCTTGGGGTCGCCCGCGGTCGCGAGGCCGGCGGCGGTGATGAGGGCGGTGAACGAGACGAGGGAGAGAATCTTCATGGGTGCGCTCCTTGGAAAACGCGCGCAATATACTCGGTGCGTTCCGGAGGGAAACCGCAGTCCGGTTCGAGAGTCCTAGTCACGTGCTGTCGAGAACTCACCTCGTCGCCGCCGCGCTGGTTGCCTCGCTGGCAGCTTGTGGCGGAACGCCCCACGCCACGCCCGGCGCGCCCGTAAGTCCACCGCCGGAGGCCGGCGTGCGCCGTGCGAGCGCGCCGGCGATCGAGCCCTCCGCGTATCAGCCGCCGCCGAAGCTGCTCGCGATCGACTGGGACGCCGTGGCGCTCCACAGCGATGCGGACGCGAACGCGCTGTGGGCGCAGATCGCGCCCCGGCCCGACGACTGGGATGCCAAGCTCGAGGAGGTCCCCGCGCGCTTCCACCGTCCGCTCGGCGTCGCGCTGCTGCGCGGCGGCAACTTCACGTGCGCGCCCGCCCCGCGCCCGGCCGACTGCGCGCTGCGCGTGTTCGACGTGCCCGCCCCCGGGCCCGACGCCGGCGTCTCGGATCCGTGCCTGCGGCGCCTGCTCGCGCTGTGGTCGCTCGAGCAGCTCGAGCCGGGCGACCTCCCGCAGGTGACGGACAGCCTGAAGGCGATCGTCGCGATCCCGGCGCCCGAGTCGCAGCTCGTCGTCGCCGCGCTGCGCGTGGTCCCCGAGAACGATCACCCGCTGCGCCTCGCGCTCCTCGGGATCGCGCAGGCGGCCGGGCAGCGCGAGATCGCGAGCAGCCACGTCGGACCGCTCGACGAGTCCCACATGATCGAGGCGGCCCTGAAGCACCGGATCGACGGCGCGCTCGACGTGCTGTCGGCGAAGGGCCACCGCGCCGTCTACCTCGCCGCCCTGCGCGACGAGGGCTTCTCGACGAAGGCGCGGATCTCGGCGATCGCCGAGCTGATGGAGCTCGACGACAAGATCCCGCAGGACCTCCGCTCCGCGCTCGCGATCGCCGCGGGCGGCAAGGACTGCGGCGTCGCCGCCGCCGCCGCGCGCGCCCTCGACAAGCAGGGCGACAAGCGGTTCGTGCCGAGCGCGGCGAACACCCGGCCGACCACGCCCGACAAGCTCGTGCGCGCGCTGTGCGTCCTCGCGAGCTACGAGGCGCAGGGCCACGACGAGGCGTCGCTGCTCGGCACGTACGTGCCCGCGAAGGGCCTCGAGCGCGTCACGGTCGCGTACGACGCGCTGTCCGAGGTCGACCGCGACGGCGACGGCGATCCGCACACGCAGCGCACGGTCGAGCTCGTCCCGCGCGACGCGTCGCTCGTGCTCCCCGAGGTCGAGGACATGGTGCGCGCGTTCGCGAGCTGCAAGGGCACGACCTGCACGTCCGAGGACCGCGAGTACACGTTCGTCACGCGCCCGGGCGGCAGCGGCGTGCAGCTCGGCCGCCTCGAGATCGTCGAGCGCCCGCCGTGCTCGAACCGCTAGTTTCCGCGCTGGATCGGCGCGCCCCGCCGTGTCACGCTCGCGTGCGATGCGCGCGCTCGTCACCGCTGCCTTGCTGCTCCTGGTGACCGCGCGTGCGGACGCGCAGGTGTTCAAGCCGCGCGGCAAGACGCCCGCCGTGAAGGCCGCGCCCGGCCTCCTGCCCGCGGCCGCCGCCGCGCCGCTCGTGAACGTCGCCGCGACGACCGCCGCGAAGGCGGCGACACCGCCGGCGCCCGTCGTTGCGACGCCGAAGAAGGTCGCGCCGCCGCCCGTCGCGAAGCGCCCCGCCGTTCGTCAAGCGCCGAAGGCGGCGAAGGCGAAGAGGGGCGGCGACGACGACGACAACGTGAAGATCTCCGAAGACGACGACGACTAGCGCGAGCGCTCGCGCGCGCTCACCGCACACGCGTTCAGTCGGGCGATGTGAGCGGACTTTTCGTCGGGAAATCGCGCAGCGCACGCGTGCAAAAAATTGCCCCTGTGGTGCGCGGCCGGCTAAGTGCGAACCATGGATCGATCGCGCCGCGGGACCGGCAGCGGAGTCAGGGATGCGAAGCCGACCGCCGAGCCGGTCGGTGTGCCCCTGACGTCGCGCATGACCGTGCGCAAGGCGGCCGGCAAGACGGTGAAGAACCGTCGCCGCGCGCAGGTCGGGCTGTGGGCGCGCGTCCCGGGGCCGCGGCAGATCGCGCTCGGTAGCGCGCGCATCGCGAACGCGTGCGGCCGCATGGTCCGCCGCTCGCTGCCGGCGATCGGCGCGGGCGTCGCCGTGCTCGCGCTCGGCGTCGGCGCGGTGTTCGGGTACCGCTTCGTGACGACCTCGGATCGGTTCGCCGTCACCGAGATCCAGATCCACGGCACCTCGCGCGTCGACGCCGCGGACCTGCGCGCCGCGCTGCCGGTCCGCGTCGGCGACAACGTGTTCACCGCGAGCCTGGGCGACATCACGCGCGCCGTGCGCGCGCAGCCGTGGATCGCCGGCGTCGAGGCGCGCCGCGTCCTGCCGCACACGATCGTGATCGACGTGCGCGAGCACGAGCCGAGCGGCGTGGTCGCCCTCGACGACGCGCTCTACCTTGTCGACGCCGGCGGCACGCCGTTCAAGCGCGTCGACGCGGCCGCCGGCGACGGCGCCGGCCTCCCGATCGTCACCGGCATCTCGCGCACCGAGCTGCGCAGCGACCCCAAGGGCACGGCCGCCGCGATCGCCTCGGCGATCGTCACGGTCGCGCGCTGGCGCGCCGATCCCGCGCGCCCGGCCGTCGGCGAGGCCCACCTCGACGCGCACCGCGCGCTCACGCTGCGCACGTACGACGGCGCCGTCGCGATCGGCATCGGGCCGCTCGGCGGCTCGGACGCCGAGCTCGCCGCGCGCATCGACGCGTTCGACGCCGCGTGGGCCGAGCTCGAGGAGCCGCTGCGCGCGCGCGCCCGCCACATCCACATCGATGCCCGTCCGACGGTCGCATCGCCGCACGTCACGATCGCCTTCGTCACCCGCTCTTCGTGAGTCGCAAAACACCATGGCCAAGTCCAAGAACAGCGAGATCATCGTCGGACTCGACATCGGCACCACCAAGGTCGCGTGCATCGCGGGCGAGGTGACCGAGGAGGGTGTCGACATCATCGGGATCGGCACCGCGCCGTCCAAGGGGCTGCGGCGCGGGTACGTGGTGAACATCGACGCGACGGTCGCGTCGATCCAGCAGGCCGTCGACGAGGCCGAGAACATGGCGGGGTGCGAGATCTCGACGGTGTACGCCGCGATCTCCGGCGCGCACGTGCGCGGCTTCAACAAGCACGGCGTCGTCGCGGTCAAGGACAAGGAAGTGCGCGACGCGGACATCGCGCGCGTGATCGACGCGGCGAAGGCGGTCGCGATCCCGATGGACCGCGAGGTGCTGCACGTGCTGCCGCAGCAGTACGTCGTCGACGATCAGGACGGCATCCGCGATCCTCTCGGCATGGCGGCGGTCCGCCTCGAGGCGAAGGTCCACATCGTGACGACGGCCGTCGCGTCGGCGCAGAACGTCATCAAGTGCGCGAACCGCTGCAACCTGCAGGTCGCGGACATCGTCCTCGAGTCGCTCGCCTCGTCGCAGGCCGTGCTCGAGGACGACGAGAAGGAGCTCGGCGTCGCCGTCGTCGACATCGGCGGCGGCACGTGCGACATCATGGTCTACAACGGCGGCGCGATCGTCCACACGTCGGTGCTCGCCCTCGGCGGCGGCCACGTCACGAACGACATCGCGATCGGCCTGCGCACGCCGCTCGACGCGGCCGAGAAGATCAAGCGCAAGTACGGCAGCGCGTGGCACGGCCACATCGACGACAAGGAGACCATGGAGGTCCCGAGCGTCGGCGGCCGCGGGCCGCGCGTGCTGCCGCGGATGAAGCTCGTGAAGGACGTGATCGAGCCCCGCATCGCCGAGATGTTCGAGTACGTGAAGGAGGACCTCCACCGCTCGGGCTACTACGACGGCCTCGCGGCGGGCATCGTCCTCACCGGCGGCGCGACCGCGATGGACGGCGTCGCCGAGATGGCCGAGCGCGTCCTCGAGCTGCCGACGCGCCGCGGGATGCCGACGAAGATCGGCGGCCTCGTCGACGTCGTGCGCTCGCCCGCGTACGCGACCGGCGTCGGCCTCGTGATGTTCGGTGCCGACCAGGGCAAGACCGCCCAGCTGTCGAGCCGCATCGAGGAGCGCCCCGGGATGTTCAAGCGCGCCTGGTCTCGTCTCGCCGAGATGTTCTGAGCCGCGACAGATCTCTCGATGACGGCGCGTCGCTCGACGCGCCGTTTTCGTTTTCGGCCGAAATCCGCCAGCGCGCGGTCGATCGCAAGAATTCGTTGAAAAAGTTGCCCGTCGACGGTGCCCACTTTCATATGGGCTCACCAGGGGGAACCAAGAAGACCATGGCACTCATCGAATTCGACGACGTCAGCCACGCCAAGATCCTCGTCATCGGCGTCGGCGGTGGTGGCGGCAACGCCGTCAACACCATGATCAGCGGCAACCTGGACGGTGTGGAGTTCGTGGTCGCCAACACCGACCTGCAGGCCCTCGAGGCCAACATGGCTCCCCACAAGATCCAGCTCGGCAACGCGCTCACGAAGGGCCTCGGCGCGGGGGCGAACCCCGACGTCGGCCGGCGCTCCGCCGAGGAGAGCATGCAGCACATCGCCGATCTCATCTCGGGCGCCGACATGGTGTTCGTGACGGCCGGCATGGGCGGCGGCACCGGCACCGGCGCCGCGCCCGTGATCGCGCAGATCGCGCGCGACTGCGGCGCGCTCACGGTCGGCGTCGTCACCAAGCCGTTCGGCTTCGAGGGCAAGAAGCGCCAGCGCCAGGCGACCGAGGGCATCGAGCGCCTCGAGGCGTCGGTCGACACGCTGATCGTGATCCCCAACAACCGCCTGCTCGCCCTGGTCGGCACGCAGACGTCGATGGTCGAGGCGTTCCGCAAGGCGGACTCGGTCCTGCTCAACGCCGTGCAGGGCATCAGCGACCTGATGACGGTCCCCGGTCTCATCAACGTCGACTTCGCCGACGTCCGCACGATCATGAGCGGCATGGGCCGCGCCCTCATGGGCACCGGCGTCGGCACCGGCAAGCGCCGCGCGACCGAGGCCGCCGAGACGGCGATCAGCTCGCCGCTCCTCGAGGACGTGTCGATCGACGGAGCCACCGGCATCCTCATCAACATCACCGGCGGCCCCGACCTCACGCTGCACGAGGTCAACGAGGCGTCGTCGCTGATCCAGGCGGCCGCGCACGAGGATGCGAACATCATCTTCGGCTCGGTGATCGATCCGAACCTCAGCGAGGAGGTCCGCATCACCGTGATCGCGACGGGCTTCGAGCGCGCCGAGCGCTCGCAGGTCGTGGTCCCCGAGATGCCGCGCTCGACGTACCAGGCGCCGACCGCGCCGCCGCCGCCCAAGCGCTCCGCCGCCGCGAGCGGCTCGCAGGTGTCGCTGCCGTACGACGTGTCGGGGCAGATCACGAAGGAGTACCCGGCGCCGCCCAGCCCGCGCCGCGCGCCGGCCCACGTCGTCGAGGAGCCGGACATCGACGTGGAGTGGGAGGGCGCCGACGACGCGCACAACGCGCCGTTTGCCCCCGTCCTCGATGCCGAGACGCCGCGCCTCGCGCACGGCTCGGGGTCGACGCCCGTCGAGGGCGCCCCGCTGATCCAGCCGGACCGCAAGCGCGCGCAGTCCCGCCCGAGCATGAAGGCCGTGCTCGCCGGCGAGCTCGACACCGACAGCGAGCTCGACGTCCCGACGTTCATCCGCCGCCACAGCGCGACGCAGTCGTAACGAGCCGCTCGGAACCCACCCTCCGAGCGTTGTCCCTCCCTTTCTCTCGTTCGCCTATTCGTTTCTCGTGCGGGCACCACCCGGTGCCGATCCGCCACCCGGCGCAGCACGCGGTCGATCCTACGGGGCCCCGGTTCGGGGCCCGCGGCCGTTTCGGGGTACGTTGTGGCGTGCTCTCGGAGTCCGCCGCGCGCTGGCTGCTCGTGCTGCACACCGCACTCGGCGTGGCCGCCGTCGGTGCGGCCACGCACCTCGTCGTGTGGATGCGCGGCTACCTGCGCGGGCGCTACGAGCGGCACGCCGCCGTCCGCAAGTTCGCGGTGATCTCGCTCGCGCTGCACGCCGCGGCGTTCGTCGCCGGGAACGCGGTGTACCCGACGTACCGGATCGAGGTGCGCGCGGCGTACCTCGAGAATGCGGGTGCGGTGATCCAGGACCGCAACGCGCACGGCGCCGAGGTCGCGAAGGTCGCCGCGCGCGACGGTGCGCCGGCGCCGGAGATGACGGCGACGCGGAACATGGTCAAGCGGGCCGCGAGCGCCGCGCGCTGGTTCGACGTCAAGGAGCACTGGGTCGCGCTCGGGTTGATCGCGTCGGCGGCGCTCACGCTCGTCGTGATGCTGTGGACGCCGAAGCGCGACGGGCCGGCGATCGCACCGGTCGCGTTCGCGCTCGCCGTCGTGATCGCGGCGACGGTGTGGCTCGGCGCCGTCATCGGAATCCTGACGGCGACGTGGCGCGCCGTGTAGCGCCGCGATCCGCGCCGCCCGTCCCGGCGAAACGACCGCCGGATGTGTTAGGACCGCTTCATGCGCACGTACCTGACCATCGCTGTGCTCGCGCTCGCCGCGGCGTGCAGCGGCCCGAAGAAGCCGGCCGGAGCGGGCTCGCCGATCGTCACCGAGGGCTCCGGCGTCCCCGACAGCTGCTGTTGCAAGTCCCAGCCGATGACCAGCGAGGACGGCAAGCCTGCCTACGAGGCGAACACGAACCGCATGGAGTGCTCGACGAAGCAGGGCGAGTGCGTGGCGGACGTGCAGTGCCAGCAGACGCCGGCGCCGTAGCTACCAGGTGAACATCAGGCTCGACTGAAACAGCATCGAGCGGTCGACGAACCGGTCCTGCGGCATCGCGGGCGCGGGGCGACACTCGACGCCGCGGCAGATCGACGCCGGCTCGGCCTCGTGCGGCGACATGCCGACGCGCCAGCCGAGGAACCACGCGATCCGGTGCGGGAAGCCGATCGGCTCCTGCAGGCGGTGGTCGATCATGATGCCGAAGCCGGTCAGCGCCTCGACGCGCTTGGAGTCGCTCGGCACGATGCGCATCGGCTCGCTGTTGCCGGGCGTGTACCAGCTGTTCCACGCGACGCCGGCGCCGCCCTCGACGTAGATCGCGAACAGCGAGTTGTCGCCGACGATGGTCGAGTCGAGGCGCAGCACGTCGAAGCGGGCGATCGCGCCGAGGCGGTTGCCGTGGCCCAGGCGCACCGTCGACGGACCCGCGACCTGGTACTGGAGGTACGTGTACTCGGCCTCGAGCGCGAGCCGCCCCCAGCGATGGCCGGCCGCGGCGGTGAGCCCCATCGCGAACACGTCGTCGAGGCGCTCGTTGTACAGGTAGCCGACCGCCGTGCCGACGCGCGCGATCTGCCCCGTCGTGCGGTGCGGCGCGAGCGGATTCTCGACGTAGTAGTCGGCCTGACGCACGGGCTCTGTTTCGCTTTCGGCCCATGCGACAGGGGCAGCTGTGAATCCCAGGCACACGAGCGCACAAGGAAGTCGGCGAGAGTTCCTCACGTTGCACCTCTTCCCGTTTCCGGGTCGCATTCGGGGTTCGCAGACGATGCGAAAGACGTACCGCTGGGTCAGCTACAGGCTGAGGTCGAGCGCGCGTTGCATGACTTCGAGGGGAGGCGAGAGGGTTGTCCAGATCCTGAAGGCACGGGCGCCTTGATGCACGAGCATCCCGCGACCGTCGACGGTGGAATGACCGCGCGCGGTCGCGCGTTCGAGGAGCCTCGTCGGGCGATGGTACACCAGCGTCGCGATCGCGGCGGAAGGATCGAGCGCGTCGAGCGGGAGCTCGTCGACGAAGGCGTCCTGTGCGGTGGTGTCGGCGAGCCCGATCGGCGTCGTGTCGACGACGAGCTCGGCGGCGGCGAGGAGCGCCCGTAGATCGTCGAAAGTCCACGGGTGGGCGCGCGTCCACGCCACGCGATCCGGATGCCGCGCGACCACGTCGATGGTCGCGCCTCGTGTGGTGAGGGCGTGCGCGACCGCGCGGGCGGCTCCGCCCCCACCGAGGAGGACGGCGCGCCGCGGCGGCGCGAGGCCGGCGGCGTCGAGCGCGTCGGCGAACCCGCCCGCGTCGGTGTTGTGGCCCACGAGGCGCGTCCCCTCGAGCGCGAGGCAGTTCACGGCGCCGATCGCGCGCGCCTCGTCGGTCAGCTCGTCGCACGCGGCGAGCGCCGCGACCTTGTGCGGCACCGTCACGCTCGCGCCCATCATGCGCATCGCGCGCAGGCCCGCGAGCGCCGTCGCGAGCTCCTCCGGCGGCACCGCCACCGGCATCATCCGCGCATCCACGCCCGTCGCCGCGAACGCCGCCTCGAACATCTGCGGGCTCCGCGAGTGCGCGACCGGCCACCCCATCACCACCGCGAGCCGCGTCGTCCCGCGGATCCCGCTCACGGGCGCGAGTCCCGCGGGTCGCGCACCATCGGGATCGCGAGCTCGGCGCCGTCGCGGCGCGCCTGGTCGAGGGCGCGGTCGGCGTCCTTGAGGAGGCGGGCGAACGAGAGCGGCTGGCCCGGGATGCTGCCGGCGACCGCGCCGATGATGTGCGGCGTGTACGGGCGCCCCCCGGCGACGACGGGCGGGGTCGCGCGCACGGCGGCGATGATGCGCCGCCCGACCTCGGCGGCGCCCATGAGGTTCGTGTACGGCAGGAGCACGAGGAAGCGCTCGTGGTCGAGCTCGGTCGCGAGGTCGATGTCGCGGATCGCGTTGACGAGCGCGTTGCCCGCGCGCGCCCGCAGGATCCCGCGCACGCCCGGCGGCGGCGATGCCGGCTCGACGTCGACGGCGAACATCGCGATCGCGATCGTGTAGCCGTAGCGGCTCACGCGCCTCAGCTCGAGGTCGAGGATGCGCTCGAACAGCTCGAGCGGCTGGAGCGCGCCCGGCTCCTGCTCGGCGAGCGCGTCCATCCGCGCGCGCAGCACCGCCTCTCCCTTCCCATCTTTTCCCTCTCCCTCTCCCTCTCCCTCTCCATCCCCACTCCGCTCCCCATCCCCATCTCCCTTCCCTTTCACATCCTGCGCCTTCTCCGCCTTCTCCGCCTTCTCCGCCTTCTCCGCCCTCTCCGCCCTCTCCGCCCTCTCCGCCCTCTCCGCCTTCTCCGCTTTCTCCGCCTTCTCCGCCTTCTCCGACTTCTCCGCCTTCTCCGCCTTCTCCGCCTTCTCCGCCTTCTCCGACTTCTCCAACTTCGCGTCGAGCTTCGGGGCGGCAGCTGCCTTGCCGGCGTCGGAGGCCGCCGTCGTCATCGTGGTGGCGGCCAGCTCGGCGACGGAGACGGCGACGGTGGTGCGCGGGCCCTGCGGCAGCTGCGTGGCGGTGGAGAAGTTGGGGCCGACGGCGCGCGCGGCGATGCGGCGCACGGCGACGAGGCGGCCGGCGGCGAACAGGATCGGCCCGAGGCGCTCGTCGTGCGGGCGCGCCGTCACGAGGTCCGCGCCGACGGCGAGGGCCTTGCGCGCGAGCTCCTGCGGATCCCCGCCGCACACGGCGATCGTGACCGGGCGGTTCGCGAGGCTGCGCGCGGCCTCGATCAGCGGCTCGCCCCCCGGCACCCCGACGAGGATCGCGTCGATCCCGCTGATCCCCGGCGGCAGCTCCGCACCGGTGAGCGCCGCCTTGATGCGATCGATCCCCTCCTTCCCGCTCCCGAAGATCGCGACGGTGTGCCCGGCCTCGACGACCGCCTGCCGCGCCGCGCCGATCGCCTCCTTCTCCTCGAGCACCGCCACCTTCAGCCCCTGCACCTTCGCCGGCGCCACCGCGAGCCGCTCCGGCTCGTCGACCTTCCGCACGCCGTCGGTGCTCGGCTTCGCCGGTGCCGGCGGCGGCAGCGGCGGTGGACGCGTCGGCGACGCCGGCCGGCGGTCCCCGTTGGCCGCACCGCTCGTGGTGGAAGCCGGAACGACGGCGACGGCCGGGGTCGAGCGATCGAGGTCGCGGAGGACGGCGGAGACGTCGTTGGGATGGAACTCGGCGCCCTGGCTGGTGGGGGCGCGCTTCTTCGCCGAGGGGCGCGCCGTCTCCGCGCGCGCCGGGCGGGCGCCGCGCGGGCGCTCGGGGTCGGCGACGACGACGGCGCGTTCTTCGTCGGCACGAGCGCGATCGGCGTGAGCGGCGCGCTCGGCGGCCTCGGCGCGGGCGCGATCCCAGTCGACGTCGTCGGCCTCCTCGTCGTCGGTGTCCCACGCGCTCTCGGCGCGCGAGCCGGCGCGCTTCTTCGCACCCGGCGGAGGCGGTGGACCCTTCGTCTTGCCGCGCTGGGTCTTCGCGCGCGTCATCGGTCGCCGGCCTTCCCACCCCCACGGGTCACGACGACGTCGAGGACCCCGCGCGCGACGCGCACGCGCAGCGCTTCCCCGACCGCAACCTGCCCCGGATCGCGCACGATCTCGTCGCCCTGCCGCTGCACCATCGCGTACCCGCGATCGAGCACCGCGAGCGGCGACAGCGCCGCCGCCTGCGCGCCCAGCCGCCCGAGCTCGCCGCGGTGCCGGTCGAGGATCCGGTGGATCGCCGCATCGCGCCGCGCGCCGAGCGCGTCCAGCTCGCCCCGCGACCGCGCGATCGCCGCCGGCAGCTGCACCGCGGCCAGCCGGCCGGTCAGCTCGTCGAGCCGCGCGCGGTCGTGCGCGATCCGCCGCCGCGGGTGCAGCGAGGCGAGCCGCAGCCGCAGCGCGTGCAGCCCGGTGCGCATCCCGCCGAGGACGCGCTCCCCGCGCGCGTGCAGCGCCATCGTCGCGCGATCCAGGTCCTGCCGCGCGCGCTCCACCCGGTGGCGCAGCTCGCGATCCAGCCGCAGCCGCTCCTTCGCGAGCAGCTCCGAGATCGCCGGCCCGTCCTGCACCGCCAGCTCCGCCGCCGCCGTCGGCGTCGACGCGCGCGCATCCGCCGCGAGGTCCGCGAGCGACAGATCCACCTCGTGCCCGACGGCGCTGATCACCGGCACCGGGCACCGCGCGATCGTGCGCACCACGCGCTCGTGGTTGAACGCGGTCAGGTCCGTCGCGGCGCCGCCACCCCGCCCGACGATGACCAGGTCCACGCCGGCCCGCACGACCATCGCCATCCCCATCACGATCTGGTGCGGCGCCTGCGGCCCCTGCACCGCCGCGTCCGCGATCAAGATCGGCGTCGGCAGCCGCCGGTGCACCGTGCGGATGATGTCGTGCACCGCCGCGCCGCGCGCCGACGTCACCACGCCGATCCTCCTCGGGAACCGCGGCAGCGGCCGCTTCTTGCCCGCCGCAAAGATCCCCTCGGCCGCGAGCTTCTGCTTCAGCTGCTCGAGCGCCAGCGCCTCCGCCCCGGCGCCCGCCGGCTCCGCGAAGTCGGCGTACAGCTGCATCTTGCCGTCGCGGTCGTAGACGCCGAGCCGACCGCGCACGCGCAGCCGCTGCCCGGCCTGCATCTGGAACCGCATCCGCGCGACGTCGCGCCCCCACATCACGGCCGACAGCACGCTGCCCCGGTCCTGCACCGCGAAGTACACGTGCCCCGAGCTCGGGGTGGACACCTGCGTGACCTCGCCCTCGAGCCACACCAGGCCCAGCCCGTCCACCGCGCGTCCCGCCATCCGCACGACGTCGGCCACCCCGAGCGGCCGCTCGCGCGTGCTGACGGGGATTCCCCGGGGCGACGTCGGGTCCACGACCCAAGCTAACCCGTGGATACGACAGCCGACAAACCCGTCGCGCGCCATACTTTCGCGCAACCTGGCCGGGTGGCGTGTTGTCGGAGCACACGTTAGGATGCCGACACTCGAGATGGCGGAGTCTTCATCAGCCGGCGCCGACGACACGGCTGACGCAGCCCCGGGAGCAGCACCCCGGGCGCGCGACGCGATCGATCCCGAGCTGATCAAGCTGCGCCGCACGCGCCCGAAGATCGGCATCGTTACGGCCCTCGGCCTCGTCGGCCTGAGCGCGTACTTCATCTTCAAGCTCGCGCCCGACCGCAGCTACGCCGGCGAGCCCGAGAAGGCGCCCGCCGTCGCGCTCGCCGAGGTCGCGGCCGGACGCGTCGACACGAACCGCCACATCCGCGTCGAGGCCGAGCCCGTCGTCGCCCACGCGATCCGCGCCTCCCTCAACAAGAACGACATCGGCATGCGCGTCGCTCCCGCGCGCGGCACCGGCGACAAGGTGTGGATCGCCGTCGACGGCGACGGCTGGATCGCCCCCGCCGTCCAGGGCTACGACGGCCGCCTGCGCCGCCTGAAGGACGTCCCGTTCGGCGCGACGGTCGCCGAGTACGCCGCGGAGCACCCGCGCATCGTGTTCGCCACCGTCGCCGAGCTGCGCGTCGCCGTCGCGTCGAACAAGCTCAAGACCGTGTCCGGCGACGTCGTCGCCGTGCGCGACACCGACCGCCTCGCGATCGACCAGGTCGATCCGAACGCCTCGACGATCGTCGCCTCGTTCAACGACCGCCTCCCCGACGTCGCGACGTGGAAGGGCATGCTGAAGGCCGCGGAGATCATCCCGCAGCGCACCGGCGAGCCCGACCTCCAGCTGAGGAACGTCAAGTTCGACGTCTCGCTGCCCGTCGCCGAGGTCACCCGGCGCCTCGAGAAGGCCGAGCTGTGGGCCGCGCGCGTCGACAGCGTGCCGCACCACTTCGAGGCCACGATCGCCGACCTCCGGAGCTCGGGCCCGCAGGCCCTCAACCTGAAGCTCACCGCGCCCGGCGCCGCGCCGCAGGTCGTCGCCGTGCCCGACACCGACCTCGATCTCGTCGGCGTCTACGTGATGCGCCCGATCCCCGACGACGCGCTCGTCCTCATCGCCGGCGAAGCTCCCGGCGACTACTGGTACGTCATGCCGATCACGCTCGCGCTCCTCGCGATCGGCCTCGTGTTCGCGTGGGCCCTCGTCCGCGCCGTCCGCCGCGACCTGATCCCACCTGCGCGAACCTGAGTCTATACTCGTCGCGTGAGCGGCCCCGGCGACTCCAAGCCGACCGAGCTGCCGACGGTCCAGACGATGGGTGTGCCGACGGCACCCGGCAAGCCCTCGGCGCTGCCGCCGGCGATCCCGTCGATCCCGTCGACGGCCGACCTCGCGACCGTCGCGCCGCCGCCGAGCGGCGACTACGGCGCGCCGCCGACGTCGCCCGGCATGGCGACGATCGCTCCCGTCTCCGGCGCGCCGGCGTTCCCGATGGGCGCGCCGCCCGAGATGCCGGCCTCGCGCTACGAGCTCGGCAGCGAGATCGCGCGCGGTGGCATGGGCCGCGTCGTCGACGCCACGGACACGCTGCTCGGCCGCGTCGTGGCGCTCAAGGAGGCGCTCGACCTCGACGGCGACGCGCTCAAGCGCTTCGCGCGCGAGACCCGCATCACCGCGCGCCTCGAGCACCCGGCGATCGTCCCGGTCCACGACGCCGGCGCGATGCCGAACGGCGCGCCGTACTACGTGATGCGCAAGATCTCGGGCCGCCCGCTCGAGCGCTTCGTCGCGACCGCCGAGACGCTCAACGACCGCCTCGTGCTCGTCCCGCACATCGTGACCGCGGCGCAGGCGATCGCGCACGCGCACGCCCGCGGCATCGTGCACCGCGACATCAAGCCGTCGAACATCCTCGTCGGCGACCTCGGCGAGACCGTCGTGATCGACTGGGGCCTCGCGAAGGTCATCGGTGAGGCCGACGACCCGACGGCGACGCCGCACCGGCTCGCCGACCTCGACGACGACTCGATCAAGACGCGCGCCGGCATCGTGTTCGGCACGCCCGGGTTCATGGCGCCCGAGCAGCTGCGCGGCCACGCCGTCGACGAGCGCTGCGACGTCTACGCGCTCGGCGCGACGCTGTACCACCTGCTGTCGCGCCGACCGCCCCACCACGCGAAGACCGCCGACGAGATGATGAAGTCCGCGGCGAGCGCGCCGCCGACGCCGATCGGCGAGCTCGTCCCCGGCGTCCCACCCGAGCTGTCGACGATCATCGACAAGTCCCTCGCCCACGATCCGGAGGAGCGCTACCAGGACGCGCGCGAGCTCGCCGAGGACCTGCAGCGCTTCCTCGCCGGCCAGCTCGTCGCGTCGCACCACTACACGGCGCGCGAGCGGATGTGGCGGTTCGTGAAGCGCCACCGCGTGCCGGTCGCGATCTCGCTCGCCGCCGTCGCGGCGCTGTCCGCCGTCATCGCGATCGCCGTCCACCGCGTCGTCGGCGAGCGCGACCGCGCCGACGACGCCGCCCAGGTCGCGCGCGCCGAGAAGCAGATCGCCGAGGAGGAGCGCGCCCGCGCCGAGGACCGGCTCGACAAGCTCACGCTCACGCAGGCGCGCAGCCAGGTCGCGACGAACCCGACGCTGGCCGTCGCGATGTTGAAGCCGCTCGCGCAGCGGCACTGGCGCGAGGTCCGCTCGATCGCCTCGGCCGCCCGCGCCGCCGGCGTCGCGTGGAGCCTGCCGGCGTCGAAGAAGACCGCCACGCTCGAGCTGTCGCGCGACGGCCTGCGCGCGCTCGCCGCCGGCGAGGACGGCACGATCCGCCTGCACGACCTCCCCGCGCGCCGCACCCGCGTCGTCGCCGAGCGCGACGTCGCACCCGGCTCGTTCGGCGCGCGCTTCGGCGATGCCGAGCGCCGCATCGTCGTGTGGAACGCGCGCAAGCTCGCCGTCCTCGACGCATCGAGCGGCGCGATCGCGTCGGAGATCGAGGCGCCGACGGCGATCCGCGACCTCGAGGTCGCCGGGCGCGTCGCGTACTGGACCGACGACAAGGGCGCGGTGTGGAGCTACGAGCTCGGCACCGCGATGCCGATGGAGCTCCCGCTCGACGAGCGCGTCGACCAGCTCACGCCGTCGCCGAACGGCCGCTGGGTCGCGCTGTGGGGCGAGCGCCACCTCCTGCTGCTCGACCGCACGGCCACGGGTGTGCCGCAGCCGGCGCAGGTCCTCCTCGGCGTCACGCGCGACCTCGACTGGGGCGACGACAGCGCGAACCTGGCCGCGCTCGTCGACCTCAACGGCGACCGCAACGCGATCGTCGTCGAGGTCGACGACGACGGGCCGTACATCCGCCAGAAGCGCTTCGTCGGGCAGCGCCGGTTCGTCGCGTACTCGAACCGGCGCGCGTACACCGTCGGGCCGCTCGGGATCGCCGTCGTGCCGCTCGACAAGACCCGCGCGATCAGCGGCGATCCCGTCGGGATCCGCGAGGCGCGCGGCGGCACCGTCGTGGCCGGCTCGACGGGCACCGTCGTCGTGATGTCCGCCGCCGGCGTCTCCGAGCTGAAGGTGCCCGCCGGCCGGATCGACATCGTCGAGGCGTCGTCGAAGTCGCCGTTCGTGCTCGCGACGATCGAGCACCACCTGGTCCTGTGGAACCTCGACGAGGTCCAGCCGCGCATCCTCGGTCGCGGGCTGCCGCAGCACGCGGACTTCGTCGGCAACGACCGCGCGCTCGCGTCGTACGTCGAGGACCCGGCGCAGCTGTACGATCTCGACCGCGGCAGCGCCCGCGAGCTGCCGCAGCTGTCGCTGCGCAGGATCGCCGCCGCCGGCGACGGCCGCGCCGCGTGCGCGATCGACGCCGCCGGGCACGCGCAGCTGATCGCCGGCGCCGGCGACCCCGTCGACCTCGGCGCCGTGGACCTCGCCGGCTTCGCGACCCCGACGGCGCTCCTCCTCGGCTCGACGGCGGGCGGCGCGGTGCGGCTGTACGACGTCGCGCGCCGGTCCGAGCGCGTCCTCGTCGCGCGCGGCGGCGCCAAGCTCGTCGAGCTCGCGTGGAACCGCGGCACGCCCACGTACGTCGCGGCCACGTTCGACGACGGCACGCTGTGGCGCCACGACCTCGGGACCGGCCCGGGCGCGACGGTGCAGCTGCCGGTCACGCCGAAGCAGCTGCTCGTCGCTCCCGACGGGACGGTGCTGTTCCCCGAGGGCCGCACCCTGCGCGCGTGGCGCTCCGGCGGTGCGCTCGAGGCGTTCGCGACGCTCCCGCGCGCGATCCTGGCCGTCGGGCTCGCCGGGCCGGCGCGCGCCTTCGCGTTCACCGAGCGCGACGGGGCGTTCCAGATCGACCTCGCGGCCGGGGACCCGGCCGCGCGCGCGATCGAGACGGAGCCGTTCGAGGAGAAGCGGGCGGCGATGGCGATCGACGCGGGCACGCTCGTGGTCGCCGGCCCGACCGGCGTCGACGTCGTCGATCCGCTCGTGCGCTACCGCTGGACCCTCGCTCCGACTTCGCCGGAGTTCGCCTACGGCAAGCCCCGCATCTCCAACGACGGCCGCCGGGTGATGGCGCAGACGGGCGACCACCTGCTCGTGTGGACGTTCGTCGTGCCGGGGGACGCGACCGCCACGGCCGCCTGGCTCGCCGCGATGACGAACGCCGCGACCGCACCGGCGACCGGCGTCCTGACCTGGCAGCAGTGATGCTACAAAGCCTGGAGTGTCCGCCGCCGCCGCGTCCGCCCCCGCACCCGTTCGCCTCTACGACTCGATGCATCGAGCCAAGGTGGCCTTCGAGCCGCTCGCTCCGGGCGAGGTCGGGATGTACGTGTGCGGGCCGACGCCCTATGCCCCGGCGCACATCGGGCACGCGTTCTCGGCGATCTCGTTCGACACGATCCGCCGGGCGCTGCAGTTCCTCGGCTACCGCGTGCGCTACGTCCGCAACGTCACCGACGTCGAGGACAAGATCATCAAGCGCGCGAACGAGCTCGGCGAGGACCCGATGGCGCTCGCGGCGCGCTTCGCCGCCGACTACAACCGCGACATGGCGCGGTTCGGCGTGATGGCGCCCGACGTCGAGCCGAAGGTGTCGACGCACATCCCCGAGATCATCGCGCTCATCGAGAAGCTGATCGCGAACGAGCGCGCGTACGCCGTCGACGGCGACGTCTACTACGCGTGCGAGAGGTTCGCACCGTACGGCAAGCTGAGCGGCCAGTCCCTCGAGGACCTGCGCGCCGGCGCGCGCGTGGAGGTCGACGAGCGCAAGCAGTCGCCCGCCGACTTCGCGCTGTGGAAGGCGGCCAAGCCCGGCGAGCCGTGGTGGGAGTCGCCGTGGGGCAAGGGCCGCCCCGGGTGGCACATCGAGTGCTCGGCGATGACGACGGCGCACCTCGGGGTCACGTTCGACCTGCACGGCGGCGGCAAGGACCTGATCTTCCCGCACCACGAGAACGAGATCGCGCAGTCGCAGGGCGCGTACGGCGAGGACACGTTCGCGCGCCACTGGATGCACAACGGCTTCCTCAACTTCGGCGGCGTGAAGATGTCGAAGTCGCTCGGCAACGTCTTCAACTGCGATCAGATCGCCGACGCCGTCGGCGGCGAGGCGCTGCGCTTCTTCTGCGTCGAGCACCACTACCGCTCGCCCGTCGACTTCGAGGTCGAGGAGGTGCGCCCCGGTGGAGAGGGCGCCGTGACGGGCGTGCGGTTCCGCAGCCTCGAGGCCGCGGACCGGCGCCTCGAGAAGTTCTACGTCACGCTGCAGAAGATCGACCGGCTCGTCGGCGCGAACGCCGATCCGGGCGCCGAGATCACGGAGGTCGCGCAGCTGCGCGCGACCGCGCGCGAGGGGCTCGCGGATGACTTCAACGCGCCGATCGTGATGGCGGCGCTGCACGTCGCGCTCACGCACGCGAACCGGCTCCTCGACGAGACGAAGGGCGACAAGGCGCTGCGCAAGCGCTCGCTCGCGCAGCTCGCCGCGGCGCTGCGCGAGGTCGGCGCGGCGCTCGGGATCCTCGCCGACGATCCGGCGCGGTACCTGGCGGCGCGCCGCGACCGGCTCGTCGCGCGGAACCGGCTCGACGTGCCGCGCGTCGAGCAGCTGCTCGCGGACCGCGCCGCGGCCCGGGCGGCGAAGGACTTCACGCGCGCCGACGCCGTGCGCACCGAGCTCGCCGGGCTCGGAGTCAGCGTGCTCGATACGCCGGCGGGGACGGACTGGACCGTGCAGGACGCCGGGTGAGCGACGACGACGACCGCAAGCCCGGCCTGCTGCCGCCCGCCGCCGCGACGGTGAGTCCCGGCACGGCCCTCGCGCGGCCGATGATCGCCCGCGACCTCGACAAGGCCGGCAAGGGCCAGCTCGTGTACGTCGGCCGCGACGGCGAGGTGAAGGACCCGAGCGGCGTGCGCAACCGCCAGGTCGCGGCGTACGTCGCGTTCGGCGGCATCACCGCCGCCGGCGTCGCGCTCGCGGCGGCGTCGTTCCCGCTGCTGATCCCGTTCTACCTCGCGCTCGGCAGCCGCTTCGTCGGCACGGTGCGCGCCGTGAAGAAGGTCAACCAGGCGAGCGTGGCGCTGTCGAACGGCGACGCGCAGGTCGGCCGCGCCCTCGCCGAGCCGGTGTCGCGCGCGTGGTGGGCGCCCGGCCGCGTGCGCGCGCTCGCCGAGCTGCGCGTCGCGATCGCCGACGCCCTCGAGGGCAAGGGCGAGCAGGCGCTCGAGCGCGTGCGCCAGGCGCGCGCGAAGCTGTCGCCGCGCCTGATCCAGCACCAGTTCACGTATTACACGGAGATCAACCTCCTCACGGCGCTCGGCCGCACCAAGGAGGCGCGCGTCGTCCTCGAGTCGCGCGGCGGCGTCCCCCCCGGCGAGGTCCTCCGCCTGTCCTACTGGATCGCGCAGATGCACCTCGCCGTCGCCGAGGGCTCGCTGCCGAACACCGTCGTCGACGACGCCGAGCTCCACGACCGCATGCGCAAGGGCCTGTCGATGACCGCCGGCCGCGACCTGCTGCTCCTGTGCGCGTGGGCGTACGCGCAGCGCGGCGACGCCGACGAGGCGCGGTTCGCGTGGCGCCAGGCGATGGACCGCGAGGGCAGCCAGCGCCTCGAGATCGCGATGCCCAAGCTCGCCGAGTGGATGGCCGGCTACCTCGCCGAGCACCCGGAGATCGAGGCGCCGGACCCCGACGAAGAACCCTGAGCTGATCCCGAGCTACGCGAGGCCGAGCAGGCGATCGAGCTCGCCGGTGTTGTCGAGGGCGACGAGGTCGTCGTAGCCGCCGACGGGGCGATCGTCGATGAACACCTGCGGGACCGTGGTGCGCAGCGTGGCCTTGTAGAGCCAGTCGCGCAGCGCCTGATCCCCGGTCGTGTCGATCTGCTCGACGGGGACGCGCTTCTCGGCGAGCAGCCGCAGCGCGAGCGTGCAGTAGCCGCACCACTGCCGGATGTAGATCTTCACGTGCGGCGTCGGCATCACTTGTCTTCGGAGTCCTCGGAGAGGTACGCGAGGATCACCTCGTCGAGGCTCTTCTCCGAGATCAGGCCCTGCCCGAAGCCGCGGCCTTCATCCTCGCGCGCGCGGCGCACGCGGGGCGGGCTGGTCGGCTTCGCCGGCGCGCCGACGATCACCGCCGGGCGCGTCATCACGACGCCGCCGGATCCGGGCGCGCTGCCGGTGCCCGTGCGGCTCGGCGTCGGGCCGCTGCCCTGGCTGGCGCGCGTCGGCGTCGGCGTGCGCGACCGCACCGGCGGGACCGGCACCTCGGGCGGGGACGGGGGACGCGTGCGCGACGGCGGCGCCTGCTCGCGCGGGAGGTGATCGCGGATGTGCAGCTCGGTGCGCGCCTGCTCGATGCGTTGCGCCTCGCGCGCCGCCTCGGCACGCGCCGCCTCGACGCGGGCCGCGGCCTCCGTGCGCAGCTGCTCCGCCCGCGCCTGCTCCGCGCGCAGCTGCTCGGCGCGCGCGGTGTCGGACCGCGGCGGCGGCGGCGGCACCGGCGGACGCGTCGCGGTCTGCGGCGTCGACGGCGGGCGCCCGGGCCGCCCCAGCCCCGGCGGGATCGGCACGCCCTGCCGGTTCTTCTCGATGATGTCCGTCGGCAGGCGCTGGCTGACCTTCTTGTGCTGCGAGTACTGCCCCGGCCGCTCCGACGGCGGCGGTTCGGCGCCCGGCGCGGGGGCGTACACCTCGACGGCGTCGGACTCGCGCCGGTTGCCGCGGCTGTCCTCGACGACGAGCGGGCGCGCCACGACCTGCGGCGGCGTGATCGCCGGGCGCGCGGGCGGGCGGGTGATCGGCCGCACCGGTGGCAGCGCCGCGGCGCCCACGGCCGTCGACGCGCGCTTCTCGGGCGGCGGCGGCGGCGGGACGCGCCCGCCGACCAGGCCCGGGATGCCGTCCGACAGCTGCGAGACGTCGATGGTCGGGCGCGTGTGCTCGTCCGGCGCGTGCGGCTGCCCGAGGCTCTGCAGGTGCGCCGGCACCTGCTCCGTGTCGTGCGGGACCCGCCGGCGCGTCGGCGCCACCGCCACGGCGGCCGGCGCCTCGTCGGGCTCGTCGAGCTCGAGCTGTATCTCGATCTCCGGCCCGGACTCGGCGCCGTCGACGAAGTCCTGCGGCACCGGCGTCGGGATCGTCGCGTTCGCCAGCGTGACGCCGGTGTCGACGACCCCGCCCTGATCCGCGGGGGCCAGGTTCGACCGCACCGACGACGGCGCGCTCTTGCGCTCGGCGGTCTGCACGCGCGGCGGGGACAGCTCGAGGTCCACCTTCGGCACCGGCTCCGTCGACGGGTACGCGAGCTCCGGATCCGCAGCGGTCGCCGCCGCGATCGGCGCCGACGCCGACGCCAGCGTCACTCCCGGCGGCTCCGGATCGACGGCGACCGGCGCCGCACTATCGCCGCCCTCGACCACCGCGCCGCCCTCGACCACCGCGATGCCGGACTCGCTCGCCCGCGCCAGGCGGGGCTCCTTGGCATCCTTGCCGTCCTTGCCGGCGGCGTCCTCCGTCCCACGCGGCAGGAGGCCCGGGACCGCGCCCAGGTACTCGTCGATCTTGTCGTCGAAGTGGCCGCGCTTCAAGTCCTTCAGCACGGCCTTGTGCTGAGCCTGCATCAGCGACTTGATGGACTCCTCGGCCGAGCCGCTGTCGTAGACGAGCTTGCGGGTCGAGACGATCACCCCTGCGTGAAACAGGTGGGTGAACAGGTGCGGCGACAGCACGCCCGAGTCCTCGGTCTGGACGTGGAACACAAGCCCGCGATAGCGGACGTTGTGGTTGTAGCCCAGGATGGGCGAACGCTTGGCCACCTGCTTTGCAAGGTATCACGACCGAGGCTTCCCGAGCCTTAGGCTTGTAATTCCCACAAGGGGTTGGTACTCACCGTGCTCGGCTTCAATCTCGAAGCTTCCTTGGAGGCCCCGCTTACGCGGGGTAGGCATATTCCTGTGACGAGTCCTGCTGTGGAGTCGAAGTTCGTCGAGCTGGTGCGCGGCTGGTTGGTGTCCCTACCCCACGACCTGAAGATCGCGTTCGATGCGATGGACGACGAGAACCTGCCCCGCCCGGTCCGCGAAGTGGCCGCCGGCGTGGTGGCGTACGTCGTATCGCCGAACGACTTCGTGTCGGATCGCAACGATGCCGTCGTCAGTTACGCCGATGACGCCCTCCTGCTGCGCCTGGCGCTGCAGAAGGCCCTCGGCGGTGGCGAGGACGAGCAGGCGTTTCGCGAGCGCTTTCCGGAGCTGTTCACCGAGCTGGAGGACAACCTCACGCTCTGCAAGTCGGTCATGGGCGAGCTCATGACCTGGCTCGAGAGCAAGGTCCCGGGCCTGGCCAACGCCGAGTACAAGGGCAAGAAGGTCGCGAAGTACCTCGACGACGAGGAGCTGCGCGAGGCCCTGTTCGACGACGGCCTGGTCTTCCGCACGGATTATCCCGTCGACGAGAAGACGATCGCCGACAAGCTCAAGAAGGCCTCCACGGTCATGGACGTAATGAAGCGTCGCAAGGTCGAGGAAGCCCGCGCCAAGGGCGCGATCCGAGCCTAGCTCGGCCAGTTACAGATCGACCAGCTCGAAGCCGGTCAGCGGCTCGCCGAGGAAGCGCGGAGCTACCTCGTCGAGACGCGAGATGTCCGTCGCGAAGCAGTCGAGGCGCCCGGCCGCCGTGCGCTGGTTCTCGTTGCTCCCGAGCGCGTCCACCGCGGCCTCGGCCATCGCGCTCGCCGAGTCGACGATCGCGACCTCCCGTCCGGCGAGCTCGCACGCCACGCGCCCGAGCACCTCTCGCAGCAGCGGATAGTGCGTGCACCCGAGGACGAGCGTGTCGATCGCGCGGTCGCGCTCGAACAGCTGTGCGAGGTACCGGCGCGCCACGAGGGCGGCGATCTCGTCGTCGGTCCAGCCCTCCTCGGCGAGCGGCACGAGCAGCGGGCACGCGAGCGTCGTCGGGATCGCGGCCGCATCGCGCGCGCCGATCGCCTGCGCGTAGGCTCCGGAGCGCATCGTGGCGAGCGTGCAGATCACGCCGATGTGGCCGTTGCGCGTCGCCGCCAGCGCGCTCGCGGCGCCCGGCGCGACCGCGCCGATCACCGGCACCGGGCTCGCCGCCTCGAGCGCCGGCAGGGCGATCGCCGAGGCCGTGTTGCAGGCGATGAGGACGAGCTTCACGCGACGGTCGAGCAGGAACTGCTGGCAGGCCAGCGAATACCGTTCGACGGTGCGCGGCGCCTTGTTGCCGTACGGTAGCCGCGCCATATCCCCGAGGTAGACGACGTCCTCGCCGGGCAGCGTCCGCCGCAGGGCATGGACGACGGTGAGGCCACCGACACCTGAGTCGAACACCCCGATCGGATGACGCTGGTCCTCGCGCGGCGCTGTTCGATCTTGCCCCATCGATCGGTCCGGATTGCGCCGAGCTGTCACACGCGGCAACCCAGTCTGCCGGAGCTGTTCAGCACTCGCCAGGAAAACGCGTCAGCGGCGCCGACGCTTCCGACGACCCGATCCCGCCTGGGCGGCACCTTCAAAGGCCCACACCAGTTGGAGGAATGTCGCGGGCTTGTGCTCGAGCTCGGCGTAGAAACGGGAGATGCCCGGGAACGAACGTTCGGCCATCGGCAGCTGCCGTTCAGTGATGCGACCCTGCACTGCGGCGAACCGGTAGGCACGACCCGTACCAATCAGCGTGCATCCGGAGTTCTCGGAGGAGAACCCCTGTGACAGCGACGCTGAATCGATGCTACAAGGCGCCCCCCATGACGGCGGCAGATCCGGTGCGCGACCTCGTCGAGGCCGATCCGGTGGTCCTCCTCGAGCTCGCCGCGGCGATCGCCAACGACCAGGGCCGCTGGCCCGCCGAGCGCGTCACCGACCTCGCGCGCGAGCACGCGCCGCGCCTCGCCGATGCCGACAAGCTGCGCCTGAAGGGCGTCGTCGAGCAGATGCTGATGGGCCGCGACGTCGATGCGGCCCTCGAGTGGCTGCACGCCACGGGCATGCTGCGCATCCTGTTCCCCGAGCTCGAGGCGACCGTCGACCTCGTCCAGGAGGCCGGCCGCCAGCACAAGGACGTGTGGGCGCACACGAAGCAGGTCGTCCGCCAGGCCGTGCGCCGCCCGCTCGTGCGCTGGGCCGCGCTGCTGCACGACATCGGCAAGGTCCCGACGCGCACGTACACCACCGACGGCGTGCACTTCCACGGGCACGCCGAGGTCGGCGCGCGCATGTTCGACCGGGTCCAGCAGCGCTTCCAGTTCGCGCGCGACGAGCGCCAGACGATCCGCTTCCTCGTGCGCCACCACCTGCGCACGAACCAGTACAGCGAGCAGTGGACCGACAGCGCCGTGCGCCGCTTCCACCGCGAGATGGCCGTCCACATGACGGACCTGCTCGACCTGTCGCGCGCCGACATCACGTCGAAGCGCCCGGGCCGCCGCCGCACGCTGCTCGAGCAGATCTCGGCGCTCGCGGACCGCGTCGACCGGCTCGCCGAGGAGGATGCGAAGCTGCCGCCGCTGCCCGGCGGCGTCGGCAACGCGATCATGACCGCGTTCGAGCTCGCGCCGTCGCGCCTGATCGGCGACCTCAAGCGCGAGCTCGAGCAGGCGATCGAGCGCGGCGACCTCGAGCCGCGCCGCGAGGACCCGTACTACGTCGCGTACCTCGCGCGCGCCGGGCTCGTGCCCGACGTCGCACCGGAGAAGCGCGACGCGCTGATCGCCGCCGGCGGCCTCGTCGGCGACGAGGCGCGCGACGCCGAGAGCGACCTCGAGGGCCCGCACAAGGGTGCCGACCCCGACGACCCGAGCCCGGGCGTCCTCGCGTGCGGCCACGATCCGGACAACGATCCGTGCGTGCACCGCGACGTCGATCCCGACGACGTCCCGCCTCGGATCGAGCCGGGCTAGAGGCTGCGCCGGGGCTGCAGGGCGGCGTTCGCGATCAAGAGGCCCGCGACGATCGCCGTCGCGACGATGAACATCTCGAACACCGTGCCGACGCCGGTGAGCGTCTCTCCGGTGAGCAGCGAGCGGATGCCGCGGAAGCCCATCGCGCCCGGGACGAGCAGCAGCACCGCCGGGACCGTCACGATCTGCGCCGGCCGCTGCAGGTAGCGCGCGTAGACGTTGCCGACGATGCCGACGGCGAACGCGCCGAACATCGCGCCGAGCTGGCCGAGCCAGCCGGTGCCGATGCGCGCGGCGATGTAGCCGAGCACGCCCGTGAGGAGGATCCACACGAACGCGCGCGGCTGCGTCTGCACGAGGACCGCGACGCCGATCAGCGACGCGCCGAGCGCCGCCCACTGGGACCACGCCGGCAGCGCGACGGGCGCGATCTGGTGGATGTCGACGAGCGTGGCCGCCGCGCGCTCGCCGAGCGCGACGCCGACGACGAGCTCGAGCAGCACGATCACCGCCGACATCAGGCGCGCCGTGCCGGCGATCAGGTTGCGCGTCGCGAGCTCGGTCATCGCGATCGTCAGCGACATGCCGGGGAGCAGCACGATCAGCGCCGCCACCGTCGCCAGCGACGGCGAGTAGTCGACGTACGCCGACACCACGTTCGCGGTGAGCGACGCGAACGCCGCACCCGCGAGCTCGAACACGCGGGCCTGGTCCGTCGAGCGCTGCGCGAAGATCGCGAACGTGCCGAGCGCGAGCCCGATCACCGCGGCGACCGCGACCTCGGGCAGCCCGCCGCCGAAGAACACGGCGAGCGCGCCCGCGGTCACCGCGTGCATCGGCGTCGACACGCGCGCGCGGTAGCGGCGGCGCGCCGCGAGGATCTCCTCGAGCTGGACGACGCCGTCGGCCGGCGACACCGCCTGCGCGGCGACCCGATCCGCGAGCGCGTCGACGCGCGCGAGCTTGTCCATGTCGAGCTCGGTGCTGTCGACGCGCATCATCCGCGTGCGCAGCTCGTGCGGCTCGCCGAAGCTCATGATGATCGTCGTCGGCGTGGTGAACACCTCCGCGTCGAGCTCCAGGCGCCGGCAGCACTCCTTCAGGGCCTCCTCGAGCCGGTGCGCCGGCGTCCCGTAGCGGTGCAGCGCGTTGCCGAGCGCCAGCACGAACGAGATGGCGGCGTTCTCGGCGACCTTCTCGGGAGTCGACACGTCGGGCGGAAGGTACCAGGCCCGAAAATGACCGAACGCCCGAGCGGCAACTCAGGCGTCCGATTCAACGAGACCAGACTAGGTTAAGGTGTGGAAATTCGAGCGTTAAATTAGTAGTCGACTTCCACGTGCCGATGCGAAACACCGACGCGCCGACGTACAAGCAAGCGGTAGGCCACGGTGTTCAGCCCTCACGCAATGCCTTGTATTTCATCGGCTTGCGTGGTACCGAGTGCCTTCGACCCGTTCTTTGACGAGCCCACGCTACGACATCCATGTCGCGACGCTCCGGAGCGGGCGCAAACAATTGCAGAGCTTCCATGAACAACATGCTCGCGGTGAACGCCGAGGGCCCCGAGATCCGCGTCGCGGTTGTCGAGGACGGTGCCCTCGCGGAGTTCTTTGTCGAACGTAAGAGGGATCGAGGTCTCGTCGGAAACATCTATCGCGCCAAGGTCTCGCGCGTGCTGCCCGGTATGCAGGCGGCGTTCGTGGACCTCGGTCCCAAGGTCGAGCGGGCGGCGTTCCTCTACGTCGCCGACGTGCTCGGCTCGGGGGACGAGCGAAAGCTGTTCGAGGACGCCGAGACCGACGACGGCGACGAGTCGCCCGAAGGTGCGGCGTCGCGCATCGCGCGCTCGCGCAAGCAGCTCGCGGCGCGCAAGATCGAGGATCTCCTCCGCCCCGGCGACTACGTGCTGTGCCAGGTCGTGAAGGATCCGATCGGCGCGAAGGGCGCGCGCGTCACCGGCTACCTGTCGCTGCCGGGGCGCTACAGCGTGTTCATGCCGCACGTCGCGCAGGTCGGCGTGTCGCGCCGGATCGGCTCGGACAAGGAGCGGCGCCGGCTGCGCGACCTCGTCAACGAGGTGCGCCCCAAGGGCAGCGGCTTCATCGTCCGCACGGCCGCCGAGGACGCGAGCGACCAGGAGCTGCGCGACGACGTCGACTTCCTCGCGCGCCTGTGGAGCGAGATCGATCGCCGCCAGGACGACATGAACGGCGCCGGGCTGGTCTACGCCGACCTCGACCTCGCGCTGCGCGTCGTGCGCGACCTGCTCCGCGAGGACACCTCCGAGGTGATGATCGACGACCCCGAGCAGCACGAGCGCGTGAAGAAGTTCACGATGGCGTTCCTGCCCCGGTTCGCCGAGCGCATCAAGAAGTACGAGGGACGCCGGCCGATCTTCGACCACTACCACATCGAGCCGGCGCTCCGGCTCGCGGTGTCGCGGCGCGTCCCGCTGCGCAGCGGCGGCTCGCTCGTGATCGATCAGGGCGAGGCGCTGACGGCGATCGACGTCAACACCGGCAGCTTCACGAACACCGGCTCGGGCAACCTCGAGGACACGGTGACGGCGAACAACCTCGAGGCCTGCGACGAGGTCGCGCGCCAGCTCCGGCTGCGCAACATCGGCGGCATCATCGTCGTGGACTTCGTCGACATGGACAAGGAAGGCAACCGCCGCAAGGTGTGGGACGCCTTCCAGAAGGCGCTCGCCCGCGACCGCGCGCGCACGAACGTCACGAAGATCAGCGAGCTCGGGCTCGTCGAGATGACGCGCAAGCGCACGCGCGAGTCGCTCGTGCAGCTGCTGACCGAGCCGTGCCCGACGTGCGAGGGCTCCGGCGTCGTGAAGTCGGTGACGACGGTCGCCTACGAGATCCTGCGCGAGGTCCGGCGCAGCGGCACGCTCGTCGACAACGACAAGATCGAGATCGAGGCCGCCCCGCGCGTCGCCGAGGTCCTCCAGAAGCAGGAGCGCGACTACCTCGACCACCTCGAGAAGCGCTTCCAGAAATCGATCACCGTCGTCGGCCAGAAGGGCTGGAAGCCCGACCAGTTCCGCGTCGCCGGCAAGATGTCGACGGAGATCGCCGCCCAGGCCGCCTCCGAGTCCCCGCGCGCCAACGGCGGCGCCGCGCAGCAGCCTCCCCGCGAAGGCGGCGGCGAGCGCGGCGGTGGTGGTGGTGGCGGTGGCGGCAAGCGCCGGCGCCGCGGCGGCCGCGGCCGCAACCGCGACCGCGCCACGGCGTAGCGTCCCCTACCGGATGTCGATGAAGCAGCTCGCGCCCTGACCCGGGTGCTCCTCGATGGTGACCTCGAAGGAGCGCACGTGCTCGGCGCCGACGGCGCCGATCTTCTCGAACAGGATCGCGCCGGCGTGGGCGGCGAGCGCCTCGACGGAGATGTTGTCGATCGGCAGGAGCAGCACGTCCTCGCGCGGGAACACGTAGCGCTTGCCGCACAGCGTGAGCTCGAGCTCCTCGGCGTCGTCGCGCACGAGGGTGAGGTGCGGGTTGTCGCGCGCGATCATCACGCGCTCCTTCCACGCCGCGCACAGCTCGCCGATCGCGGCCTTGATCTGCGCGAACGGGATCATCGCCTCGAGGTCGATCCGGTCGAGGTCGAGCGCGACCGCGACCGTGTAGTTGTGCCCGTGCAGCCGCTCCTTGGTGCCGTCCGGGAACACCGTCATGTGCGCGCACGAGAACTTGTACTGGTCGCGCGCGATGCGGATGCGGTGCCTCACGGCACCGCAGCATAGATCAACGCCTCGATCAGCGCCGCAGCGCGAGCCGCGCGATCCCGACGCACGCGAGCGCGTTGCCGAGCAGCCAGACCGGGTTGCCCAAAAGGCCCGGCAGGCCCATCGACGCGGCGGGCGCCACCGCGAGCAGCGCCAGCTGCGCGGCCAGGCCGACCGCCACGCCCGCGAGCGGCGCGCGCAGGCGCTCGACACCGTAGCCGAGCGCGAGCATCGCCACCGGCAGCGCGGCGCTGAACGCGATCACGTTCACCAGCGGCAGCGCGGCCAGCACCGGCGAGACCAGGTACAGCCCCCCCGCACCGACCGCGACGCCGAGGAGGTACGCGATTCCCGTGCGGCGGCGCGACGCGACCGCCCCGGCCACGAGCAGGCCGAGCGCGACGAGCCACGCACCGCCGCGGCGCGCCGGCGCGCCGTCGTGGTGATCCGTCGCCGCCATGCGCACGTCGCCGTCGGCCACCAGCTCGCGCGCCTTCTTGATCGCCGCCGGCGCATCGAGGATGCCCGCGCCGTACTTCTCGACGTCGTAGCCCTTCGCCGGCTTGCGCGCGCTCGCCTTCAGCACCTGCTCGACCTTGTCGGGGTCGGTGATGCCCTCGCCGACGACGAGCGCCGCGACCCCCGCGACGTGCGGCGACGCCATCGACGTGCCCATGAACGCGAAGTAGCCGTCGGCCTTCGGGTTGCGGACCTCGATCGTGTTCTGCAGGACGCCGTCGGGCTGCTGGTCGCCGTCCTGGTCGACGCGCGTGTTGCCGCCGGGCGCCGCGATGTCGATGTCCTTGCCCCAGTTCGAGTAGAACGTGATCGTCTCGTCGTACTGCGTCGCCGACACGGCGATCGCGCCCGGGTACGCCGCCGGGTAGCCGACGCGGCCCTTGCTCTCGTTGCCCGCGGCGCACACGACGGTGACGCCCTTGTCGTGCGCGTACGCGACGGCCTTCTTCAGCACCTTCGACGGGAACGCGCCGCCGAGGCCCATGTTGATCACCTTCGCGCCGTTGTCGGCGGCGTAGCGGATCGCGTCCGCGATGCCGGCGACCGAGCCCGAGCCCGAGCCCGACAGCACCTTCAGCGGCATGATGCGGACGTTGCGCGCGACGCCGGCGACGCCGATGCCGTTGTTCGTCGCCTGGGCGATCGTGCCGGTCACGTGCGAGCCGTGCGCGTGGTCGTCGTTCGCGTGCGTGCCGCCGCGGACGAAGTCGCGCGGCTTCACGAACGTCACGCCCTTGAGGTCGGGGAGGAGGTGGAAGTCCTTGTAGTCCTCGTACGCGACGCCGGTGTCGAGCACCGCGACGATCGTGCCGTTGCCGTCGGCGAGCTTCCACGCCTCGGGCATGCCGATCTGGCGGAGGTGCCACTGGTGCTTGTACAGGGGGTCGTTCGGGAAGCCCGGCTCGCCGGGGGCGGGCGACTCCTGCACGGCCACGGACTCGCCCGGGAGCAGCGCGTACTCCGCGTCGGGCTCCGCGATCTCGACGTCGTCGCGCTCGGACAGCTGCGCGAGGATCGCATCGCGCTTCGCCGGGTCGACGTGCGCGCGGTACAGCTTCGTCGCGGCGGCCACGCCGCTGTCGTCGACGAGGACGAGCCGGAGGCCGAGGTCGCGCTCGATCGCGTCGGGCGTCGCGTCGTCCTTCAGGTCGATGAGGATGTCGTCGGGATCCGCGGCCGCCATCGCCTCCGCGTCGAGGACGAGCTTGTCGGCGTGGTGCGAGACCTGCTTCGCGTCCTCGGCGCCGCGGCCGCGGAAGTACCACCACGCCACGAGGATCGCGACGATCACGAGGAACCAGAGGATTCCTCCGAACGCGCTTCGCTTCGCCTGTTGCTCGTCCATACGGACAAGTATAGGTCCTAGATGAGGATCCGCTCGTCGGCCGGCGCCGGTTCCTCGCCCAGCACGAGCTGGTTATCGATCTCGCGCTCTTCCGCCAAGGCTTCGAGATATTTCCTGATCTCCGGCACCGCCGCGACGATGCGCGCGACGTACTCGCGCGCGAGGAACAGCACCGTCGCCGGGCGCTGCGCGATCACCGTCGCGATCGTGCGCACGTCGCGGAGCAGCGCCATCTCGCCGAACACGTCGCCGGTCCTCAGCACGCCGAGCGGCACCGCACCGTCGCTCGCGCGCCGCGACACCTCGAGCTCGCCGGACAGGACGACGAACAAGCCGCGGCCCTCCTCGCCCTCGTGGATCACGACCGTCCCCGGCGCGACGTCGTGGCTCGTGAACCGGCGCAGGAGGTCGCGCTGCTGCATGCGCTGGAACGGCTTGAACAGCGGGCTCGTCGCCATCAGGTTGCCGAGCAGGCGCTCGCGCGTGAAGCCGTGCAGCGCCTCGGCGACGGCGCCGAGCTCGTCGGCGAGCGCGGCCAGCGACGCGCGCCCGAGCTCGAACACGTCGGCGTCCGTCGCGCACGCGACGCTCGCCGAGCGCGGCTGCGCCGACAGGAGGGCCATCTCGCCGAACACCGCGCCCTCGCCGAGCTCCGCCAGCGGCGTCTTGCGCCCGAGGCCGTCGGTGGCCCACACGTTCAGCCGGCCGCTCGCGACGAAGTAGAACGACGTCCCCGGCTCGCCCTCGCGGATCACGAACGCACCGGCCGGCAGGCGCTTGAGGAGCATCGTCGACAGCACGCGCCGGAGCGCGGCCTCGGACATCGCCGACAGGAGCGGGATCGCGTGCACCGCCTCGGGGAAGTCCTCGAGCGCGGCCGTCGCCTGCTCGGCGCGCGCGAGCGCGGCGGCGACGGCATCGGGCGGCGCCGGCTGGCGCACGTCGGGGATCGGGATCGCGAGCTCGTCGGCGGGGAGCGAGATGCGCGCGGCGACCTTGCCGAGCAGCTCCGACGCGCTGCCGTAGTGCGCCACGAGCGCCGCCGTGAGGTCGCCCGCCTCGCCGCCGTGCGCCTCGAGGACGCGGGCGCACACGAGCGCGGGGAGCGGGTGGCCCGACTTCAGGCAGTACCACCCGACGGCGCGATACACCTGCGCGGCGCCGCGATCGCCCAGCGCGAGCGCGCAGTCGGCCACGCGCAGGCGCGCGTCGTAGTCGAGCGGCTGCGCGGCGACGATCGCGTCGTACAGGCGCAGCGCCGCGAGGTGCTGGCCCTGCGCGTACAACGTCGCGGCGCTCCGCTTGACGTCGCCGAGGGAAACCATGACGTACCGTACACCGCAGGGAGCGTTTGCAGCGCCCGTGCGAGCGGCCCTATAGTCCCGGGGTCGGGGGGACTCCGCGACGCGAGGGACTGTGAAGAAATGCGCTAGCTGCACGAAGGACTTGCCGGACGCCGCGCTGCACTGCGTGTTCTGCGGCGCGAAGCAGCCTCCGGCTCCGGCGACGAGCGGCGGGCTCGCCAAGACGGTGATGGGCTACTCGGCGCAGGAGCTCATCGAGCAGATGAAGCAGCAGCAGGCGGCGTCGCGGCCGACGCCGACGCCGGCACCGGTGGTGTCCCCGGCGCCGTCGAATTCGCCGTACCCCGCGCCGCGCGCGACCGGCGGCCAGGACGCGACGGTGATGGGCCGCGCGAACGTGTCCGGCGGGATGGCGCCGCAGCCGTACGGCAACCCCGCGCCGATCGCGCCGATGCCGAACCCGCCGACGGCGCCGATGATCCAGACGCCGCGGCCGACGCCGAACACGTCGAACCACAACCCATCCGGCGGCCCGCCGCCGGCGAGCTACCCGATGAACGCCGGCGGTGGGCACGTCCCGTCGGCGGGCAACGTGGCGCCGACGCTGTTCGCGCAGCCGGCGCCGAGCTATCCGCAGCCGGGCACGCCTCCGGTCGCCGCGAACGCCGCGCCGACGGTGATGGTCAACGTCGGCGCCCCGCAGCCGGCGATGCCGGCGCAGCAGAAGACGATCGTGGCGCCGCAGCCGGCGCCGATGATCCCGCAGCCGATGCCGCAGCCGGCCCCGCAGCCGGCCCCGCAGCCCGTGCCGCAGCCGGTCTCGCACCAGCCGTCGGCACCGGCGTTCATGCCGTCGAACACCGCGGCGCGCGTGGGCCGGCCGATCGAGCCGTGGAGCCGCCCGCTGCGCACGCAGATGTTCATCTGGGGCGGCCTCCTCCTGCTCGCGTTCGTCGTGCCGGTGTCGATCGATCCGTTCCAGGGCAACTGGGACGCGATCCTCGACGGCGAGGGCACCGCGAAGCTGCCGCCGCTGATCGTCGCCGCGGTCGGCCTCCTCAGCATCGCGCTCGCCGCGATCCCGACGTCGCCGGCGCCGCGCGCGCTGATGGCGGCGCTGCTCGGGCTCGTCGGCGTCTACGTCCCGGCGTTCCTCGCGGGCATGCCCGAGCTCCAGCCGCTGCTGATCCTCGTCGGGATGACGCTCGTGATCCCGGGCCTGCTCCTGCGCACCGAGTACCGCGGCGCGCTGCTGCCGCGCCTCCTCATCACCATCGGCGCGCTCGCCGCGATCGCGCCGTTCGTGATCCCCGACCACGGCAACATCCCGATCGTCGAGCTGTTCAACGCGGTGCTCGACGCCGAGCCGGTCGAGATGAAGCTCGCCTCGCTCATCCCGGTGCTCCTGGTGCTCGTGCTCGTCCTGTCGCTGCTCGCGTGGCTCCCGTCGCCGAGCTCCGGACTGGCGCCGGTCCTCCTGTGGGTGCTGCTCCTGTGGCCGCTCGTGCCGATGTTCGTCCTGCTCGTGGCCGGCGGCCCCGACAAGCTCGTCGACGCCGTGACGAAGACGCCCGGTGCGCTCCTGTCGTGGGTCGACAACCTCAACGGGATCGGCGCGGCGGCCGGGAAGGAAGCCGGCGCGGTGCTGACGCTCATGGGCGGGGCGATCGCCACCGGGTACGGCGTGCTGATCGCGTACGGCACGGCTACCTTGGTCGGCAAGAAGCTCGAGTAACGCGCCCATGAGCCATCGCCGCGAGGTCGTGATCGGCCACACCGTGCTCGGGCGGTCGATCGAGGCCGTGCACTTCACGCCGCCGAGCTACGCGCGCGAGCGGCCGCCCGCGCTGCTGTTCGGCGCGATCCATGGCGACGAGGCGGTCACGCAGCTCATGCTCGAGCGGCTCGCCGACGAGCTCGTCGAGCGCCCGCCCGGGCGCGACACGTGGATCGTGCCGTGCGTGAACGTCGACGGCGTGCTCGCCGGCACGCGCAACAACGCGAACGACGTCGACCTCAACCGCAACTTCGCATCGGCGAGCTGGGGGACGCAGCGACGGCCCGGCTACCACCCCGGCAAGGCCGCCGAGGATCAGCCCGAGACGCAGGCGATCGTGGCGCTGATCGAGCGCACCGGCGCGCACCGGCTGATCGCCGTCCACGCGACGTACCGGATGATCAACTGGGACGGCGGCGGCGAGCCGCTCGCGCACGAGCTCGCCGAGCGCTGCGGCTACCCCGTCGAGCGCGACATGGGCTACCCGACGCCGGGCTCGTTCGGCACGAAGTACGGCGTCGAGCAGCAGCGCGAGGTCGTCACGTTCGAGGTCCCGTACCTGGGGGTCGACGAGCGCGCCTGGACCGACTGCCGCACCGCCCTGCGCTGGTGCGTGGACCTACCCGCGTAGGGACATCCCTTGTCTTGTGTGTGACGGCTTGTCACACTCTCGCCGCGATGCCGTGGTGGACCGGGCTCGATCTGCGCGTGCTGCGCCACGTGCGCGCGGTGCTGCGGCGCCGCGGGCTCGAGCTGACGCTCGTCGAGCGACGCCCCGAGGAGGCCGAGACCAAGCGCGCCGCGTTCGCGCCGCTCGACGCCGCGGACGGCAAGGGCCCCGGCATCGCCGTGTTCGCGCCGGCGCTCAGCGAGCCGGAGGTGGCGCTCGTGCAGCTCATGCTCAACGAGGCCGCGCTCGACGTCGCGGATGCCTTGCGCGAGCGGCGTCCCGAGGAGCGCGCGGCGGCGGCGAGCGGCCGGCGCACGAGCTACCACGGCATCTGCGGCGCCGCGCCGACGATGCAGGAGCTGTACGACCTGCTCGACCGCATCGGCCCGTCGGACGCGACGGTCTTGATCCAGGGCGAGAACGGCACGGGCAAGGAGCTCGTGTCGCGCGCGATCCACGCGGCCTCGCCGCGCCGCGACCGGAAGTTCGTCGTCACGAACTGCTCGGCGTTCAACGACAACCTGCTCGACTCGGAGCTGTTCGGCCACAAGCGCGGCGCGTTCACCGGCGCCGTCGCCGACAAGCCCGGCCTGTTCGAGATCGCCGACACCGGGACGTTCTTCCTCGACGAGATCGGCGACATGTCGCCCGCGCTGCAGGTCAAGGTCCTGCGCGTGCTCCAGGAGGGCACGTTCAACCGCGTCGGCGACACCGAGACGCGCCGGGTCGACGTCCGCATCATCGCGGCGACGAACCGCGACCTCGCCGCGATGGTCGCCGCCGGCCAGTTCCGCGAGGATCTGTACTACCGCATCCACGTGCTCGCGGTGCCCCTGCCGGCGCTGCGCGAGCGGCGCGAGGACATCCCGCTGCTCGTCGAGTACTTCCTGTCGCGGCACCGGCGCGCCCGCCCCAAGCGCCTCGCGCCCGAGTGCGCCGCGCAGCTCGGCGCCTACGCGTGGCCGGGCAACGTGCGCGAGCTCGAGAACGAGGTCGAGCGCCTGGTCGTGCTCGCGGGCGACGCGCCGACGATCGCGGCGGACCTCCTGTCGCCGCGCATCCGGCAGTGGTCGCCGCCCGCGACCGAGGACACCGCGGAGGCGGCGAACGGGTCGCTACCGGCGGCGATCGAGGCGCTCGAGCGCCGGATGATCGGGGCGGCGATGAAGCGCCACAACGGCAACAAGACGCGGGCCGCCGAGGACCTCAAGGTCTCGCGCCGCAACCTGATCCGGCTCGTTCAAAAGTACCAGCTCGAGTGAAATAGCTCGCCGCGTCGTGGCGTTCCCGCGTCACCCACAGGAGGGGGAATCCCATGGAGATGATGAGCGAGAAACCGGAGCTCGGCGGGCCGCCCCGCTGGCTCGACGTTCGGCCGCTCGGCCTGATCGCGATCGCCGTCGCGATCGTGTGGTCGACGTCGATCCTGACGAAGACGTACCACGGCATCAAGGTCAAGCCCGAGACGCGGACGATCAAGATCACCGGCTCGGCGAAGAAGCGGATCATCTCGGACCTCATCGAGTGGACCGCGTCGATCGAGGCGCACGGCCCCGACCGCGCCACCGCGTACAAGGTCCTGCGCGAGGACCGCGCGAAGGTGATCACGGCGCTCGAGGCCCAGGGCGTGAAGCGCGCCGAGATCCAGCCGCAGTCGACGTCGTTCGAGGAGGAGTTCGACGTCCAGGAGGAGTTCAAGGTCCTCGCGGGCGCGACGGCGCCGACGCGGTTCGAGAAGCGGACGTCCAAGGGCTTCGTGACGCGCGAGTCGATCATCGTGCGCTCGACGGACGTGGCGCGCATCGAGAAGGCGTCGCGCGAGATCACGGCGCTGCTCGAGCAGGGCGTCGTGATCACGTCGGAGGCGCCGCGCTACTACTACACGCGCCTCGGCGAGCTGAAGGTCGAGATGCTCGCCGCGGCCGGCAAGGACGCGCGCGCCCGCGCCGACAACATCCTGTCGTCCGCGGGCGGCGCCGCCGTGAAGAAGCTGCGCGCCGCCGACATGGGCATCATCAACATCAACCCGGCGAACTCGACGGAGACGTCGCACGAGGGCCGCAACGACACGTCGGCGTTCGAGAAGGACATCATCACGATCGTCCACGCCGAGTTCGAGCTCGACGACTGATCACGCGAGGCAGTCGCGCACGGCGGCCTCGAGGTCCGTGTGCCGCCACGAAAAGCCGAGCTCGCGCAGCCGCGCCGGCACGACGCGCCGCCCCTCGAGGAGGTACTCGGCGAGCTCGCCGGCGGCCGCGCGCACCGCGAAGCGCGGGACCGGCAGCCACGCGGGCCGGTGCAGCGCCGCGCCGATCGCGCGCGCCAGGTCGGCGTTGCGCACGGACGCCGCGACCGCGTTGATCGGGCCGGTGTAGCGCTCGTCGTCGACGGCCGCGACGTACGCCGCCACGACGTCGTCGCGGTGGATCCAGGACACCCACTGCCGGCCGTTGCCGATGCGGCCGCCGGCGAACAGCTTGAACGGCGTCGTCATCCTGTCGAGCGCGCCGCCGCCCCGGCCGAGGACGATGCCGACGCGCAGGACGGCGACGCGCAGGCCGTGGCCCTGTGCCGCGAACGCCTCGCGCTCCCAGTCGCGGCACACGCGCCCGAGGAACGTCTCCGCGGGTGCGTCGGCCTCGGTGACCTCGTCGTCGTCGAAGCCGGCCTTGTCGATCGCGAACGGGTAGTAGTCGGTGCCCGACGTGGAGATCAGCGCGCGCGGGCGCTCGGCCGCCGGTAGCTTCCCGAGCTCCTCGACGAGCGTGCGCGTGGCCTCGACGCGGCTGTCGCGGATGCGCTGCTTCTGGCGCGCGGACCAGCGCGCCCCGGCGACGGACTCGCCGGCGAGGTGCACGATCGCGCGCGCGCCGGCGAGCGCGGCGGACCAGGCGCCCGGCGTCTCGAGGTCCGCGGTGACGGCCTCGACACCCTCGCCGAGCGCGGCGCGGGCCCGGGCGGCGTCGCGGCTGAGCACGGTCACCGCATCGCCGCGCGCCGTGAGCGCCGCGACGAGCGGCCGGCCGAGGAAGCCGGTGGCGCCGGTGACGACGACCTTGCCGCTCACGCTGCTCACGCTGCTCACGCTGCTCCGGCGAGGCTAACGAGGCCGACGCTGGGGCTGTGGGTGACGACGACCTTGCCGCTCATACGACCGCCGCCGCGCCGCGGCCCGGGCGCACGGGGGCGGCGATCCGCGCGGCGACGTACGCCTTCGCCTCGCGGCACGCGTCGACGAGCGCGGCGCCGCGCGCGAGGTGGGCCGCGATCGCCGTCGCCAGCGCGCAGCCGGTGCCGTGGACCTGGTCGCCGCCCGGGAGGCGCGGCCCCGCGAGCTCCTCGACGCCGCCGGCGTGGATCAGCACGTCGACGGAGCGCTGCGCATCCGCGGCGTGCCCGCCCTTCACGAGCACGGCGACGCCGAGCTGCGCGGCGAGGCGCTTGCCGCCGTCGACGCCGGCGCGCCCGGTGAGGTGCGCGAGCTCGCGCGCGTTCGGCGTGATCAGCGCGAGCCGCGGCGCCAGGGCGGCGACCACCGACGCCGACACGCCGCCGATCAGGTCCGCCGCGCCGAGCGTGGGCGCGAGGATCGGGTCCCACACGACGGGCGCCCGGGTCAGGCGCAGCGCCTCGGCGATCGCGAGGGCGCTCGCGCCGCCGGCGAGCATGCCGATCTTCACGGCGCCGACGGCGACGTCCGACAGCAGCAGCTCGAGCTGATCGAGCAGCAGCTCGGCGCCGACCTCGGTGCACCCGGTGACGCCGGCCGTGCTCTGCACGGTGAGCGCGGTGACCACGCCGACCGGGCGCGTCCCGAGGGCGCGCGCGACGGCGGCGTCGGCGAGCAGGCCCGCGCCTCCGGACGGATCCAGCCCGGCGCACACGAGCACGCCCGGAGGAGACGCCGCGCTCACGAGTCGAACGCGGCGAGGCCGGTGACGTCCTGGCCGACGACGAGCGTGTGGATGTCGTGCGTGCCCTCGTACGTGTACACGGACTCGAGGTTCAGCATGTGGCGCCCGCACTGGTACTCGTCGGTGACGCCGTTCGCGCCGAGGATGTCGCGCGCGTCGCGGGCGATGTCGCGCGCGATCGCGACGTTGTTGCGCTTCGCGAGCGAGATCTGCGCCGGCGCGAGCTTGTCCGCTTCCTTCAGCCGGCCGAGGCGCAGGCACAGGAGCTGCGCCTTCGTGATCTCGGAGACCATGTCGACGAGCTTTCGCTGCACGAGCTGGTACCCGGCGATCGGCCGCGAGAACTGCACGCGGTCCTTCGCGTACGACAGCGCCTCGTCGTAGCAGGCCATCGCCGCGCCGACGGCGCCGTAGCAGATGCCGAAGCGCGCCTGCGTGAGGCACGACAGCGGGCCGCGCATGCCGCTCACGTTCGGCAGGAGGGCCTCCTCGCCGACCTCGACGTCCTCGAGGACGAGCTCGCTCGTCACGCTCGCCCGCAGCGACCACTTGCCGTGGATGTCGTTGGCCGCAAAGCCGGACGTCTTCGTCGGCACGAGGAACCCGCGCACGACGCCGTCGAGCTTGGCCCACACGAGCGCGACGTGCGCGACGCTGCCGTTCGTGATCCAGCGCTTCGTGCCGGTGATGCGGTAGCCCGCGCCGGTGCGCGTCGCCGTCGTCAGCATGCCGGACGGGTTCGAGCCGAAGTCGGGCTCGGTCAGGCCGAAGCAGCCGATCATGCGGCCCGCCGCCATCTCCGGCAGGTAGCGCTGCTTCTGCTCCTCGGAGCCGAACGCCCAGATCGGGTACATCACGAGCGAGCTCTGCACCGAGCAGAACGAGCGGATCCCCGAGTCGCCGCGCTCGAGCTCCTGGCAGATGAGCCCGTACGCCGTCGGGGTGATGCCGGCGCACCCGTAGCCGCTCAGCGAGCTCCCGAGGAGCCCCATCTCGCCGAACACGGGCACGAGCTCGTGCGGGAACGTCCCCGCCGACCAGTGCTTGCCGATCGAGGGCATGATCCGCGCGGTGACCAGCTCCCGCACGGTGTCGCGCACCATGCGCTCCTCGTGGGTGAACAGCTCGTCGATCCCGTAGTAGTCGAGCGCCTGGTAGGGCATGCGCTGGGCGGTATACTTCGCCCGTGCTCGGGGTGGCAACTCGTGTGTTCGCCGTCGTCGTCGGGATGACGGTCCTCGCCGCGGCCTCGCCCGCGGCGGAGCTGGGGGCGGCCTACACCGCCTACGATCGCGGCGACCTCGACGGCGCCGCCGCGGCGCTCGCGCGCGCCGACGAGAAGGCGATCGTCAACAAGGACTACCTGTGGTGGCTGCGCGGCATGGTCGCGCTGCGCGGCGGCGATCCCGACGCCGCGCAGAAGGCGTTCGAGCGCCTCGGCAAGCTCGGCAGCGCGAAGTACGGCGACCAGGTGCCGTGGCGGCTCGCCGACTGCCAGTGGGCCCGGGGCGACCGCGCCGCGGCCGCGAAGGCGTACGCCCGGCTCGTCGACGCCAAGGGCGCCGCGGCGGCCGGCGACGTCGGCACGGCGCTGTACCGCATCGCGGAGACGCGGTCCGGTCCCGCCGCGGCGGCGGCGCTGCGCACGTTCCTCCTCGGCTACCCGGCGCACCCGCTCGCCGGCGCGGCGGAGGCGCGGCTCGCCGAGCTCGGCGGCGCACCGCTCGCGCCGCTCGAGCGCATCGAGCGCGCGAAGAAGCTGACGGACGCGCACCTGTGGGACGAGGCCGTCGCCGAGATCTCGCTGATCGGCACGCCCGCGACCGCCGAGCTGCGGCGCCAGCGCGACTACTGGCTCGGCATCACGCTGTTCAAGGTGCGCCGCCGCTACGACGAGGCCGGCAAGCTGCTGCTCGGCGTGTACAAGGGCATGGGGCCGGCGGCCGCCGAGGCGATGTTCCACGGCGCGCGGGCGCTGTCGCGCGCCGACAAGGATGACGAGGCGATCGAGTGGTACAAGAAGGTCGTCGCCGCGTACCCCGACACGGTGTGGGCGCAGGAGGCGGCGTTCCTCGCCGGGTGGCTCGAGTTCAACGCCCAGCGCTACAAGCAGGCGATCCCCGCGCTCGAGGCCTCGCTCGCGCGCTACCCGAAGACGAAGTGGGTCGACGACGCGCTGTGGTACCTCGGGCTGTCGCACTACTTCCTCGGCGAGTGGGACAAGGCGCGCGCCCGGCTCGTCGCGCTGTCGAAGTACGCGGGCGCGTACGAGGGCGGCAAGGGGCTGTACTGGATCGCGCGCGTCGACGAGAAGCTCGGCGACAAGGCCGCCGCGGCCGCCGGCTACACGGCGACGGTGAAGGCGTATCCGTTCTCGTGGTACGCGCTGCTCGCGCGCTCGCGCCTGAAGGCGGCGGGCACGACGGTCCCGCCGTTCGGCGTCGCGGCACCGAAGCCGCGCGGGCCGCGGCTGTCGGCCACCGTCGACGAGGGCCTCGCGACCGACGACCTGATCGCGCGCGCCGACGAGCTGATCGCCGCGGGCATGGTCGCCGACGCCGGGATGCTGCTCGCGCGCGGTGAGCCCGCGTTCCTCGGGCGCCACGCGAAGGCGGATGCGCTCGCGATGCTGATGGATCGCTACCGCAAGGCCGGCAACTTCCACCGCCCGTGGATGATCGCGGTCAGCTACCACGGCGGCGCGCTGAACGGCCCGCCCGAGGGCGACGCGCGGCGCTGGTGGGAGCACGCGTACCCGCGCGCGTACCGCGAGCTCGTCGAGAAGTACCAGCGCCTCGGCAACAACCCCGACGACTACCTCTACGCGATCATGCGCAAGGAGAGCGGCTTCAACCCGCACGACCTGTCGTTCGCCGACGCGCAGGGCCTGCTCCAGATGATCCCGCCGACGACGAAGCGCGTCGCGAAGGAGCTCGGCATCCCGTACGACGAGGGGCGCCTGTACGAGCCCGAGTACAACATCCAGACCGGCAGCTGGTACATCGGCCGCGTCCTCGGCAAGTTCAAGGGCCAGATCCCGCTCGGCGCGGGCTCGTTCAACAGCGGCCCGCGCCCGGTGATGAAGTGGGTCGACAAGTTCGGCGACCGCGAGATGGACGAGCTCGTCGAGCTCGTCCCGTTTCGCGAGACGCGCGAGTACATGAAGATGGCGACCGACTTCTACGCGCGCTACCGCTACCTCTACGCGAACGAGCTCTACGAGCAGCCGCTCGTCGTCGACAGGGCGTACGTCCAGGACCGCTTGACGTACTGAGGCGAGGGGCTATCGTCCAGAGATGAAGGTCAAAGGTACGATCCGCTACAGCGATCTCGAGGGCGGCCACTGGACGCTCGAGGCCGACGGCGGCGACCGCTACCAGCTCGTCGGGAGCGTCACCGGCGTGCAGGACGGCAACAAGGTCGAGGTCGACGGGAAGGTCGAGAAGGACGCGATGGGCATCGGCATGACCGGCCCGCAGCTGAGCGTGAAGACGATCAAGGTCCTCGCCTGATCCGGCGTACCATCGCGACTCGATGAGCCTCCTCACGATCATCGGGTACGAAGCCTCCACGGGCGAGCTGCGCGAGACCTACGACCGCATGCTGCAGCGCCCGCTGCCGCCGGCGTACCGGCCTCCCCACGGTGGGCCCGCCGGGATCATCCAGGCGCACAGCCTCGATCCGGTGCTGATCCCGAAGGTGTTCGCGACGTCGTCGACGCTGAACGGCGCCGGGCCGCTGAGCTGGCCGGAGCGCGAGGTCGTGAACGCGATCAGCTCGCGCCTCGACCAGTGCTTCTATTGAACGGCCTGTCACGCAGAGTTTCTGCGTCTCGCTCTCGAAGGTCGCGGCGAGCTGTCGCGCGCGCTGATCGCGGATCCGCGCGCCGTCGCCGCGCGGTGGCCGGATCCGCGGATCCGCGCGCTCGCGCAGGTCGCGCTCGCCGTGACCGAGGCGCCGTGGCAGCTCGTCCACCCTCCCGCGCTCTCCGACGACGAGCTGCTCCACGCGGTCGCGCTGTCCGCCTACTTCGGCCACCTCAACCGCATCGCCGACGCCGTCGCCGTGCCGCTCGACTACGCCGTCGAGCACGAGCCACCGCATGCCGAGCCGTCGGTCCCGCCGCTCGCGATCGCCCCCGCGCCCATCACCACCACCGCGCGCCTGTCCCTCGCCGCGCGCCCTGCGACCGCCGCGCAGCTCGCCGTCTGGACCGCCTACGCCCTCGAGCGCGACACGCCGCTCCTCTCCCGCGATCGCCGCGCGCGCATCGTTCGCCGCGTCGAGCGCCTCGTCGGCACGCGCGAGGCCGAGGAGCTACCGTGCGTGGACGAGCTCGACGCGGATCTGCGCGCGCTCACCGACCGCGTCACGCTCGCGCCGTGGCAGCTCGACGGCGCGACCTACGCGCCGCTGCGCGCGCGCGGCTTCGATGATGCGGCGATCTTCGACGCCTGCGTCGTCGCGACGACGGCCGGGGTCGTCGCGCGCATCGACGTGGCGCTGGCCGCGCTCGCGCGTCAGGTGCCGCTACTATCGTCGTGAGCCGGAGCGCGACCGCATCGGCGCGGTCTCGCTGCGCGCGTCGGGCCTCGCTCGGGTTCGAGCTCGGCGCGCTCTCGACGCGCGCGTCGGGCCTCGCGCGGTTCGAGCTAACCCGCGGAGCCGGCGGGCTCGGCCGGCTTCGGCTCGACGGGCTTCGCGGCGGAGCCGGAACCCGAGCCCGAGCCCGCGTCGGGAGCCGGCGGCGCCTCGTCGGCCGGGCCGCCGAGCGTGACCTCGGCGTCGGCGAGCGCCGGCGGATCCTCGGCCGGGCAGCTGACCTTGATGCCGGCGGTGTCGGCCGCGACGACCTTGCAGGTGAGCTTGGTGTCGGGCTGCTTGGCGAGCTGCACGAGGCGCGCGGCGCCGGCGGCGATGCCCTCGGCGGCGGGGAACGTGGCGACGAGCGTCGTCGGCGGCGTGACCGTGCCGATCACGGCGTCGGGCGCGAGCTTCGTGCCCGTCTTCGCGACCGGCTTCCACTCACCCGTCGCCGGCGCGGTCAGCACGACCTTCGCGTACTCCTCCTTGGCCTTCGCCAGCTCGGTCGTGCGCGTGTCGAGGACCTTCTGCTTCGCGGCGAGGGCGTCCTCGAGCTCCTTGATCTTCGCGTCGGGCGCCTTGTCGTCGCGCGCCTTCTGCACGGCCGCGCTGGCCGCATCGACGTCGGCGCGGGCCTTCGTCTCGCGCGTCACGGCGTCCTTGTGCGCCTGCGTCGGGGCGGCGGCGCCGAAGTAGCGGGCGACGACGTCGCCTTCCTTCACGGCCTTCGCGGCCTCGAGCGTCTCGAGCCCCGCGTTGACGTTGGTCGACTTCACGTCGGCGGCGACGCCCGGCACGACCGCGAGCTTCACGGGCGGCGGCGGCGGGGGCTTCGGCGCCTCCTTCGGCGGGTCCGGCTGCTTCGGCGGCGGCGCCTGCTGGCCCGTCGTCTCCTTCTTGCCCTCGTCCTCCTTGTTGAGGACGAACTTCCACACGAAGAACGCGCCCGCCCCCGCGACCACGAGGATCAAGAGGACGATCAGCACCGGGCTGACCTTGTTCGCGGGCGCCGGCGGCTTGGCCGCGGGCTTGTCGGTCGTCGGCTTGTCGGCAGGCGGCTTGTCGGCAGGCGGCTTGTCGGCAGGCGGCGGCGCCTTGTCGACGGGCTTGAGCTCGACCGGCGGCTTCACCGGCGCCGGCGGCTTGACCTCGGCGACCGGCGGCTTCGCCTCGGCGACCGGCGGCTTCGCCTCGGCGACCGGCGGCTTCGCCTCGGCGACCGGCGGCTTGACCTCCGGCGCCGGCGGCTTCGCCTCGGCGACCGGCGGCTTGACCGCCTCGAACGGCAGCGGCGTCGCCGTGCGCGCGGGCGGCGTCGGGCGTGACACCGGCTTCTCCGGCGGCAGCAGATCCGCCGGCACGTCGACGGCCTGCATGACCTTCGATGCGCGTACCGCTTCCTTCACGTCGTCGGGGCGGATCGGCATCTGCTCCGCGAGATCGATCGACACGTCCGACACCGCGGGCTTGGCCGCGCGCGGCGCCGGCTGCTCGGCGCGGCCGGCCTGACCGAGCGGCACATCCTCGACGGGGAGGCGCGGGGTCTGCGTCGGGCCGGTGCCCGGTGCGCCGAGCGCGATGTCCGGCGCCGCCGGCATGTCCGGACCCGCGGCGGGCTTCGCGCCACCACCCGCAATCCCGAGCTCGACGTTCGACGGCGCGACGGGGCTCGCGGCCGGCTTGCCGACGACGACGCCCTGCGCGAGGTCCTGATCGCGCGCGACCTGCGCCGCCTGCTGCGCGGCACGCACGGGCTCGGGCTCCGCCTGGGCCGCCTGCGCGCGCGCCTCGGCGCCGCGATCGAGGTAGCCGAGGTCGCCGAGCGTGGCGATCATCGTCTGGACTTCGTTCGTCGACGGCGTCAGGCCGAGCTCGTCCTGCGCCCACTTCACGATCCCGGCGACGTCGCGCTCGCCGTCCATGCCGCACGCGAGCGAGAACTCGACCTCGTAGAACCGGAACACGTTGCCGCTGTCCGGGTCCATCACGTCGATGAACCGGCCGGCCTGCTCCTCGATCGTCTCCGCGATGAGGTCCAGCCGGAAGCGCGGGCGCTCGCTCACGCGTGCCTGCATCCGATCAACCACCCTTTCGCAGCTCGGTCAGCACGAGCTTCGCGACCGCCTTCAGCGTGTCGAACACGCCGATCCCCTTGGGAGCGACCGCCTCGAAGCTCGGGACCTTCGTCGGGTTCAACGCCTCCTCGAGCTCGGCCATCGAGATCGCATTCGGCAGGTCGCGCTTGTTGTACTGCACGACGTACGGAAGCTTGTTGAGGTCGTAGCCCTGCTCCTGCAGGTTCGACGACAGGTTCTCGAGCGACTCGATGTTCGCTTCCATGCGCTCCATCTGCGAGTCGCCGACGTACACGACGCCGTCGACGCCCTTCAGGATGAGCTTGCGGCTGGCGTCGTAGAACACCTGCCCCGGCACCGTGTACAGGTGGAAGCGCGTCTTGAACCCGCGGATCTCGCCCAGCGAGAGCGGCAGGAAGTCGAAGAACAGCGTGCGCTCGGTCTCCGTGGCGAGGGAGATCATCTTGCCCTTCGCCTCGGGATTCGTCTTGTTATAGATGTACTGCAGATTCGTGGTCTTCCCGCACAGACCCGGACCGTAATAGACGATCTTGCAGTTGATCTCGCGCGACGAGTAGTTGATGAAGCTCATGGTCCTCGTCGTTCAATCGTTGAACAGGTTGTCGATATCATCGTCGGTGATCTCCGAGAACACCGACGGCTGACCGGAGCCGCTCGCGCTCTTCTTCACCATGACATCCAGGACGTTCGCCAGCTCGTTCGCCGCCTTGCGAACGCGCAGGCGCACGAGGCCCAGCGAGCTCCGTTCGTCGAACAGGACGACGAGGATGACGCGCGCCGCGACGATCGAGATGTGGACGTTGGTCTTCTCACCCTCGTGGAACTGACCTGCGAACTCCTTTTCGGCGAGGAGCTGGGCGATGCCGCCCGTCGCGGCGACGTTGCCGGCCGTCAGCGAGGAGAGCGACGTCACGTCGAGCTCCTGGACATCACCGGCCTGCGCGATCGCCTGGCCGTTCTTGTCGATGACGAGCACGGCCCTCGCGTTCGAGTCTCGATGGAGGATCTCGCAGATGCTGTTGATCTGCGTCAGCTCCTCCTCGTACATCACGAGCTGTTGGATCATCGCGCCTTGGCTCCTTGGCCGGAGGGCCCCCCGGAAGCTACGTCCATCAGCTCGGGCTCCCCGCCGTCGAGTCACGGTACCAACCCCCCGGGACGCGTACAACCTTTCGACCCGCCTACTTATCGTCCTACATGCTCGCGCGACCGGCGAGCGCGCGGGCGATCGTCGCCTGGTCCGAGTACTCGAGCTCGCCGCCGACCGGGAGTCCGGTCGCGATCCGCGACACCGCGACGCCCAGCGGCTTGACCAGGCGGGCCACGTACATCGCCGTCGCCTCGCCGTCGACCGACGGGCTGGTCGCGACGATGACCTCGCGCACCGGCGGGTCGCCGTCCTTGCCGCCCAGGCGTCGCAGCAGCTCGGCGAGGCGCAGGTCGTCGGGGCCGATGCCCTCGAGCGGCGACAGGAGGCCGTGCAACACGTGGTAGCGCCCCCGGAAATGCCCGCCGCGATCGATCGCGATCAGGTCCGACGGCGACGCCACCACGCAGATCGTCTCGGGATCGCGCCGGCCGTCCGTGCACAGCCCACACGGGTCGACCTCGGTCATGTTCATGCAACACGAGCACAGCCGGATCTTCTCGGTCACGTCGATCAACGCCTGGGCCAGGTCGCGGACCTGCTGGTTCTTCGTGCGGATCAGGTAAAACGCGAGGCGCGTCGCGCTCTTCTCACCGATGCCCGGCAAGCGCGCCAGCTCCTGGACGAGGCGGCGGATGGGATCCGACACGCGGGCTCAGAACATCCCGGGGATGCCCATGCCCGCCATCGGTCCCATGACGGCGGCCATCTTCTCGCGGCTGGTCTCGCGGATCTTCGTGGCGGCGGCGTTGACCGCGGCGGTGATGAGGTCCTCGAGCATGCCGACGTCGTTCGGGTCGACGACCGACTTGTCGATCTTGACCCGGACGACCTCGAACTGACCGTTCACCGTCGCCGTCACGAGGCCGCCGCCGGCGGCGCCGTCGCACGTCATCGCGGCGAGCTCCTCCTGGACCCGCGCCGCGTCGGCCTGGAGCTTCTGCGCCTGCTTCATCAGCGCGTTGAGGTCGGGCATCTTGGGGTTAGACATCGGTCTTGATCTCCTTGATCTGAGCGCCAAACGTCTGCAGCACGTGCTTGGTGATCGGGTGCTCGCGCGCCTCGGCCTCGCGCTTGCTGCGCTCCACGGACCGGTTCTCGCGCGTCGTCTCGAGCACCGACCGCGCGCCGGCCTGCTCCGACTCCGTCGAGTCGAGCAACCGGACGTTGACCTTCACGTTCCTCTGCTCGGTCCCGAGCTCGCGCACGATCGCGCGCAGCTCGTCGAGGATGACCCGCTCCTGCGCCATCTCGCCCATGCTGTGGACCGCGATCGGATAGCCGAGGTCGAGCAGGTCCGCCGTCCAGCTCATCACGCGCGCGTGCTCGAAGATGCCGAACAGCGACACGCGCTTCTTCGCCTCGAGCACGTTGAGCACGGTGTTCCACGCGGCGATCGCCTCGACCTGCGACGATGGGACCGCGAGGCCCTGGGCCGGCTCGTGGCGGTCCGAGCCGTTCGCGACGATCGGCGCCTTCGGCACGGGACCCGAAGGCTGCATCGCGACCGGTCCGGAGGAGCCGTCGGCGGAGGACCGGTGAGGCCCCGGTCCGGAGGAGCCGTCGGCGGAGGACCCCGGTCCGGAGGAGCCGTCGGCGGAGGACCGGTGAGGAAATGACGACGGCGCGTGCTCGACGGGGAGCGGCACGGCGTCGAAGTGCGCCGGCGGTGGGCGCACGTCCGGTGGCGCCGGCTGCACGTCGGGCGCGCTCGACTTCGCCGGCGGGCGCTTCATGCCCGGCGAGCTCGGCGGCCGGGGCTCGGACTCACCGCCCGGAGCGTTCGGAGCGTTCGGATGCGTGACGCGCGGCGCGCTCGACTTCTTCGCCGAGGCGGCGGGTGGCGCGGCCGGCGTCGACGGTGCGGGTGCCGCTGCAGAAGGCGCCGCTGCAGAAGGCGCCGCTGCAGAAGGCGCCGCTGCAGGGGTGGACGGCGCGCGCGTCGCCTCCTCGAGCGCGGCCGAGAACGACGCCGGCCGCTGCATCCCGGTGCCGGGCGTCGTCGCCTTGAACGCGGCCTTGGGGCCCGCACCGCCGGCGACCCCGCCGGCCGCCGGGCGCGCGGCGCGGCTCGCCGGCGTCGACAGCCGGTGCTCGAGCTCGCCGAGGCGCTCGATCAGATCGCCGAGCGGGACGAGCGGATCGACCGTCGCGACGTCGATCAGCGCGCAGTCGAGGACGAGCCGCGGCTGCAGCGTCTTGCCGAGCTCGTCGCAGCAGCGCAGCATCCGGTCGAACATCTGCGTCGTGCGCGAGCGCTCGATGGCGCGCGACTCCTCGAGGAGCTCCGCGCGCTCCTCCTGCGAGGCATCGACCAGCTCGAGCCGATCCGGCGCGACCTGCAACACGGACAGGTCGCGCAGGTAGCGCACGATCGCGCGCGCGAGCTGGACCTCGTCGACGCCGCGCTCGATCGCCGACTCGACGGCGGACAGCGCCGTGCCGGCATCGCCCCCGGCGAGCGCGCGCACGAGCGTTCGCGTCAGCGAGCGATCCGCGACGCCGAGCACCTCGGCGACGTGCCGCTCGGTGATCGCCGCCTCGCCGACGTACGAGATGATCTGGTCGCACAGCGACAGCGCGTCGCGCACGCTGCCGCCGCTCTCGCGCACGAGCAGGCTCACCGCGTTCGGCTCGATCGCGAGCTGCTCCTTCGCGAAGATCGCCGTCAGGTGCGCCGCGAGCCGCGACGCCGGGACGAGCTTGAAGTCGTAGCGCTGGCAGCGCGACAGGATCGTGTTCGGCAGCTTGTGCGGCTCGGTCGTCGCGAGCACGAACGTCACGTGCGGAGGCGGCTCCTCGAGGGTCTTCAACAGCGCGTTGAAGGCCTCCGTCGTGAGCATGTGGACCTCGTCGATGACGTACACCTTCTTGCGCAGCACCGCCGGCTGGTAGCGCACCGCCTCGGTGAGCTCGCGGATCGCGTCGATGCCGCGGTTCGAGGCGCCGTCCATCTCCTGGTAGTCGACGGCGCTGCCGTTGCCGATGCTCGTGCACGCCGCGCACGTGCCGCACGGCTCGGCCGTCGCCGCTTCGGCGCGGCGCTCGCTCTCGCAGTTCAGCGCCTTGCCGACGATGCGCGCGAGCGTCGTCTTGCCGCACCCGCGCGGGCCGCAGAACAGGAACGCGTGGTGGACGCGCCCGACGGCGAACGCGTTGCCGAGCGTGCGCGTGACGTGCTCCTGTCCGACGACCTCCGAGAACGTCGCAGGACGATACTTGCGAGCGAGGACGAGGTAGGACATGAGTCCCCTCGGACTATACTCGCCGCTTCCGACACTACAACGTCAGGGTCTCGCAGATCTGCTTCGCCTGGATGATCGTCTGATCGCGCAGATCGCCGAGCGCGTTCGACGCCGCATCGCGATACGTCGACCCGTAACAGAGCAGCAGCCGCTTGCTGTACAGCACGACGAAGCGGAACGACGGTGAACCCGTCGCGTCGAGCCCCTCGAGGAGCCAGGCACCGCCGCGCTGGCGGTCCTTGATGTCGCGGAGGATGCCCTCCTTCTCGAGCCACTTCTTGTACGCGTCGCGATCCGTCGGCGCCTTGTCGCTCTCGTAGCCGTAGCGGAACACGAAGATCTTTCGCTCGGTCTTCCCGGGCACCTTCATCTCGAACGAGATCGTCCCGACCTCGCCGACGTCGCGATCCCAGTTCGGCAGCAGCGAGAGCTTCATCGCCGCGAGGTCCGCCGGCGGCCGCAGCTGCACGCGCGGCCCCGTCGGCTCCGGCGGCGCCTTCGCCTCGACCTTCACCTCGGTCTTCGCATCCTTCGCGTCTTTCCCGTCGGCCTTCGCGTCGGTCTTCGGGTCCTTCGCATCCTTCGCGTCGGCCTTCATGTCCTTCGCGTCGGCCTTCGGGTCCTTCGCATCCTTCGCGTCTTTCCCGTCGGCCTTCGTGTCCTTCGCGTCGGCCTTCATGTCCTTCGCGTCGGCCTTCATGTCCTTCGCGTCCTTCCCGTCGCCCTTCGTGTCCTTCGCGTCGGCCTTCATGTCCTTCGCGTCGGCCTTCGGGTCCTTCGCGTCTCCATTCGCGTCCTTCCCGTCGCCCTTCGCGTCCTTCGCGTCGGCCTTCATGTCCTTCGCATCGGCCTTCGGATCCTTCGCGTCGCTCGTCTCCGCCTTCGGATCCTTCGCGTCGCTCGTCTCCGCCTTCGGATCCTTCGCGTCCTTCCCGTCACCCTTCGCGTCCTTCGCGTCGGTCTCCGCCTTCGCGTCGCCCTTCGGATCCGAACCGTCGCCCTTCTTGCCATCGGTGGCGGCGGCGACCTTCTCCTTGCCGTCGCCGGAGCCGCCGAGCTCCTTCGCGAGATCCGCCGAGAAGCCGGTCTTGCCCGGGGTGGCGCTGCCGGTCTCCGTGAACGTCCCCGAGCCGCCCTCTCCGCCGTCGTTTTCGCAGGCGCACAGAAGGAGCGCTGCGAGAGCTGCCGTCCACCGGATCATGCGGTTGATTGTACGACCGATACCCTCGCGCGCCCGAACCACCCCCGAAAAAGGGCGAGCGACGATTCGCGTTCATGCGAATCGTCGCTCGTTGAAAAGGTGGCCCCAGGCACCCGCTATGTCCGCTACCGTTGCTCCCTTCCGGGCCTGGCGGGGTTCACAGCCGTCGCGTCACCCAGGACCATAAACTGGGTTCACGCAGAGGTCGTTCGGCGGAGGGAGAGGGATTCGAACCCTCGGTACCTTTCAGTACACACGATTTCCAATCGTGCACCTTCGGCCACTCGGTCATCCCTCCTTTGGGATGAGAGGCCGTGAAAAGAGCGGAGGAGGAGGGATTTGAACCCCCGGTACTTTCGTACATCTGATTTCGAATCAGACACCATCGGCCACTCGGACACTCCTCCGTAAACTAGGCCCGGCGCAGCTCCGCGAAGAAGGCGCGGAGCTCGGCGGCGCATGCGTCGCTGCGCACGCCGCCCACGACGTCGGGAACTCGATGGTTGAGGCGCGGGTCGGAGACGACCTGATACAGCGTCGCGACCGCGCCGGCCTTGGGATTCGGACAGCCATACACGAGGCGCGCGACGCGTGAATTCACGATCGCACCGGCGCACATCGGACACGGCTCCTGCGTGACGTAGAGGGTGGCGTCGACGCGCCAGCGGCCGAGCACGAGCGCCGCCTCGCGAAGGGCGACGACCTCGGCGTGCGCCGTCGGATCGACATCGACCTCGCGGCGGTTGCGGCCCTTCGCGATCAGCGCGCCTTCGCGCACGATCACCGCACCGACGGGGACATCTCCCGCCGCCGCGGCGGCTCGCGCCTCGACCAGCGCGATGTCCATCCAGCGTTCGTCTTCGTTCATGTGGCGGATCCGAGAGGGGTCGAACCTCTAACCCCCGGTTCCGTAGACCGGTGCTCTATCCATTGAGCTACGGATCCAGACTCTGTACTGCTGCTGCGGCGAGGAGGGCGGAGAGAGAGGGATTCGAACCCTCGATACAGGAAAACCCCCATATGCCGGTTTAGCAAACCGGTGCCTTCAGCCACTCGGCCATCTCTCCTCGATGTTTTGCCAAACCAATCGTTCGGGGCGTGGACGCACGCACTCGGCACGTGCGTCCAGCCCTTTTGACCATCTGCGTGAAACACTATTCGATTATCAAGCCTACTGCGGAGGAGGAGGGATTCGAACCCCCGGAGCTTGCGCTCGGCGGTTTTCAAGACCGCTGCCTTCGACCACTCGGCCACTCCTCCAGGAGGTCCCGGAGGCAGGGGTATTTATAGGGATCGCTGCGCGGATGTAAAGGAGGATCCGAACCCTTCTGTACCCGCTGCGCGTTCTAGCATGCCTACCCGACCGGGACGAACCTCTCCTCACCGTTGAGGTATCGGCGCAGGGCCTTGGGAATGACGACGCTGCCGTCGGGCTGCTGGTGCTGCTCGAGGATCGCGACGATCGTCCGCCCGATCGCCACGCCCGAGCCGTTCAACGTGTGCAGCGGGCGCGGCTTCTCGCCCGGCGCCGGGCGGTAGCGGATCTTCGCGCGCCGGGCCTGGAAGTCCTCGAAGTTCGAGCACGACGAGATCTCGCGGTACAGGTCCTGCCCCGGCAGCCAGACCTCGAGGTCGTACGTCTTGGCCGACGCGAAGCCCATGTCACCGGTGCACAACGTGACGACCCGGTAGTGCAGCTCGAGTCCCTGCAGCACGCGCTCGGCGTCCTCGCGCAGCGCCTCGTGCTCGGCGTTGCTCGTCTCGGGCGTCGTCAGCTTCACGATCTCGACCTTGTCGAACTGGTGCTGGCGGATGAGGCCGCGCGTGTCGCGCCCCGACGCGCCGGCCTCGGCGCGGAAGCACGGGGCGTAGGCGACGTACTTCCGCGGCAGCTCGCTCGCGTCGAGGATCTGGTCGAGGTGGAGGTTCGTGACCTGGACCTCCGCCGTCGGCGACAGGAACAGGTCGTTGTCGCGGTCGTGATCCGGTCCCGTCGGGATCGCGAGGCGGAACAGGTCCTCCTCGAACTTCGGCAGCTGGCCGGTGCCGAGCAGCGCCGCGCGCCGCACCACCGCCGGCGGCCACACCTCCTCGTAGCCCTGCCCGACGTGGAGATCGATCATGTAGCTCATGAGCGCGCGCGTCAGGCGCGCCGCGTTGTGGCGCAGCACGGTGAAGCGCGCGCCCGCGATCCGCACGCCGGCGTCGAAGTCCAGGCCGTGCGCCGCCGCGAGATCCCAGTGCGCCTTCGGCGCGGCGATGCTGGGCTTGTCGCCCCACGCGTGGAGGATCGGGTTGTCGGCGTCGCTCGTCCCGGCGGGCACGCTCGCCTGCGGCGCGTTCGGGATCACGAGCAGCGAGGCCGCGCAGTCGCTCTCGACGTCGCCGAGCGTCGCCTCGCCCTCCTTGATCCGCGAGGCGAGCGCCTTCAGCTCGTCGCGCGCCGACGCGAACTCCGCCGACTTCTTGTCGAGCTTGCTCATGCGCTCGTTGGCCTGGTTGCGGTCGCGGCGGAGCGTGTCGAGCTCCGACTGCAGCTTGCGGCGGCGCTCGTCGAGCGCCCTCCAGGCGGTGACGACCGGCGCGACGTCCGCGCCGCGCCGCAGCACATCATCCATGCGAGCGGGGTCGAGCATGTTGAGCTCCGGGATACTTTCTGTAATGATCGAGAGAGGTTGGATTGGGACCGTAGCGCACGCTTAACCACGTTGGCAAGCTCGGGGTCGGATCCTTCGTGGACGTCCTCGCCGCGCGCTTCGGGATCGATGAGCTCGAGCGCCCCGCCGTGAGCGACCCCGACCGCGACCTCGTCGACCGGTTCCAGGCCGGCGAGCGCGCGGCGTTCGATCAGCTCGTGCGCCGGCACCAGAAGGGCATGTGGCACCTGGTGCGCCGCTACGTGAAGCGCGGCGCCGACGCCTCCGACGTCACCCAGCTCGCGTTCGTGCGCGCGTACAAGGGGCTCGTCTCGTTCCGCGGCTCGGCGACCGTGCGCAGCTGGCTCTACCGCATCGCGATCAACTGCGCGCTGTCGTGGCTGCGCGATCACCGCCGCGAGGAGCCGGCCGAGATCCCCGACGATGCGCTCGTCGAGCCGCACGCCGCGCCGGCGCGCCTCCTCGGCGGCGAGCGCACCGCCCGGCTGCGCGCCGCGATCGAGCAGCTGCCGCCGAAGCAGAAGCTCGTCCTCGAGCTGCGCGTGTTCGACGACCTCTCGTTCAAGGAGGTCGCCGAGCTCGCCGAGTGCAGCGAGAACACCGCGAAGGTCAACTTCCACTACGCCGTGAAGCGGCTGCGTGACATCCTCGGCGGCGGCGATGAAGCCTGACGACGACCTGATCGGCGAGCTGCGCACGCTCGCCGCCGACGAGCGCGAGGCCGCCGGCGCGGACGTCGACTGGACCGCGCTCGAGCGATCGATCCACACCGCCGTCGGTACCGAGGTCCCGCGCCCGTGGTGGCGCCGGCGCTGGCTCCTCCCCGGTGTCGCGACGCTCGCGGCCGCGGCGGCGGTCGTCGCGATCATCGCGCGCACCCCGAAGCTGGAGCTCGGCGCCCAGCCGGTCCCCGTCGCCGCCGCGTCGCCGCCCGACGCCGGCGCGCCGGAGAAGGTCGCGCTGAAGGTCGCGCTGTGGCTCGACGGCACGGGCGTCGAGGTGACCGAGGACGCCGAGGTCCTCGACGCGCTCGACGACCTCGAGGCTTCCCAGCTGCGCGGCAGCGTCGCGGCCGGGCCCGAGCTCGTCGTCTCGGACCTGCGCTGGGTCGACGACCTCGAGGACGCCGCGCTCGACGAGGTCGAGCACGCGCTCGACGCCGTGCAGGGGAAGCGAGGCTAGATGCGGAGCGCCGCGATCGTCATCTTCGTCGCGACCGCGCTCGCCGGGGTCGCGCGCGCCGAGCCGCGCGGCCGCGGCGGTGCCACCCCTGAGGAGCGGCGCGAGGCGATCAAGAACCGCATCCGCGGCCTGCGCGCGCAGACCCTCACCGACGAGCTCAAGCTCGACAACACCGCGCTCGGCAAGGTGCTCCCGATCCTGTCGAAGTGGGACGACGTCACCGACAAGCTGATGCGCGACCGCGCCGACCTCCAGAAGCGGCTCGCCGCCGCCGACGCGGTCAAGGACCCGCGGGCGGTCGACAAGCTCGTCGACGACGCGCTCGCGAACCAGAAGCAGTTCTGGGACCTCGAGGAGAAGCGCCTCGCCGAGCTCCGCAGGGTGCTGACGCCAGCGCAGACGGCGAAGCTGATGGTCGTGCTGCCCACGTTCGAGCGCCGGATCCAGCGCCAGCTGCGGCGGGCGGCGCGCGCCCCGGACGCCGACGACGAGGACGACGACGCGCCCCGTCCGCACCGGCGCTAGCTTCGCCCGGAACCGGCGCGGCAATTGCCGCTCGGCCGGGGTATGATGCCGGGGATGATCTGGGGACGCCGGTGATCGAGGCGACCTGCACGGCCTGCGGGAACGTCAACCGTGTTTCCGACGCCGACATCCCGGTCGGCGCTCGGTTCGTCACCTGCGTGACCTGCAAGGCGCGCGTGGCGATTCCGACGAAGACCGGGGCGATGGCCGCCGTCCTGCCACCCGGCATCGACGCCGCGGCTCCCGGCGCCGCGCAAGCCGCCGCTGCGGCGCTCGAGGGGCTCGACCTCGCGGACCTGCCGGCGCCGCGCACGCGCACCGCCGCGGCGATGCCGCCGGCCGCGGCCGATCCCCGCGTGGGACGGGCCGGCGCGTTCGACCCCGAGCTGCCGGCGCCGCGCACGGCGACGCGCAGCAAGCTGCCGCCCGCCGCCCCCGCCGCCCCGGGCACGTTCGAGCTCGACGACTTCCTCGCGTCGGATCCGAGCGCCGCCGCGTCGTCGCGCGTGAACGCGAACATGGCCGACCTGCCCGCGCCGCGCGCCGCGATCCCGGCGCCGCCGCGCCAGCCGCCACCCGACGCGACCATGCGCGGCGCCGGGATCGTCGACCTGCCCGCGCCGAAGACCAAGGGCGGTCCGCCCCCGACGCCCGCCGCCCCGCGCGGCGCCGACGCCGGCTTCATCGATCTGCCCGCGCCGCGCACCGGCGGGCGCGCGCTCGACCTGCCCGCGCCGAAGGCCAAGGCTCCCGCCGCGGCGCGCCCCGCGCCCGATCTCGGGGCGCCGATCATCGACCTGCCGACGCCGAAGAACACGCTCGGCGACCTGCCGATGCCGCGCGCCGGTGGCCACGCCGGCCACATCGATTTGCCGACGCCCAAGCCCGGCCAGCTCGGCGACCTGCCGATGCCCAAGCCGGGCCAGGCGAGCGACCTGCCCACGCCCAAGCATCCGGGCGGTGGCTTCGCCGACCTGCCGATGCCCAAGCCCGGGCAGATGACCGACCTGCCGATGCCCAAGCCGGGCGGCGCCGGCGACCTCCCCGCGCCGAAGGGCTTCTTCCACGACCTCCCGCAGCCGGCGACGAACCAGGGTCCCGGCCTGCCCGCGCCGAAGGGCTTCTTCGACGATCTCCCGGCGAAGCCGAACAAGCCCGCCGCCGGCAAGCCCGAGCTGCCCGCGCCCAAGGGCTTCTTCGACGACCTCCCCGGCCGTCCCAACCAGGCCAAACCCGAGGTCCCCGCACCCAAGGGCTTCTTCGACGATCTCCCCGGACGCGCCCACCAGGGCGGCGGCGGCTCGGACGTCCCCGCGCCCAAGGGCTTCTTCGACGATCTCCCCGGCCGCCCGCACCAGGCCAAGCCCGAGGTCCCCGCACCCAAGGGCTTCTTCGACGACCTCCCCGGGCGCGTGAACCAGGCCAAGCCCGAGGTCCCCGCGCCCAAGGGCTTCTTCGAGGACCTGCCGCGCCCGGCGGACGGCCACCACGGCGCCGAGCCGATCGAGCTCGACGGAGGTGCGCTCGAGCTCGACGGCGGCGGCCTCGAGCTCGCACCGTCGGACTCGGCCGCGCCGGCGTCGTCGAGCGCGAGCCAGTTCGACGCGCTCGACCTCGCCGCGCCGACGGCACCACCGCCGCCGCCGGCGATGGGTGCCTCGGCCGGCCTGCGCATCACGACGCCGTCGCGCCCGGCGAACCAGATCTCGAACCCGTATTCGGGCACCGCCGAGCGCGGCGTCCACGGCACGTTCCCGCCGACGAACGTCGGGCAGGAGCCGGTCCTCGAGCTCGAGGAACCGCGGCCCAAGGCGACTCCGAAGCTGGGGGCTCGCCGCGAGGCCGCGCCGCGCTTCGATCCGGTCGTCGCCTCGCGCCGCCGCAAGCGGCTCCTGGTCGGCGTCCTGATCGGCGCGCTCGTCCTCGGCATCGGCGCGGGCGGCTTCGTGTACATGCAGCGCCGCGCGGAGAAGCAGGAGAAGCAGCAGACGATCGACGCGCAGATCGCGGCCGCGCGCGCCGCGATCGCCGCCGGCGACTTCGACAAGGCCGGCAACGCCATCAAGAAGATCACCGAGCTCGAGGAGGACGATGCCGACGGCGTCGCGCGCGGGCTCGGCGCCGAGGCCGCGTTCGCATCGCACCTCGCGAAGGGCACGTCCGGCGCGCTCGGCAAGGGCCGCACGCACCTCACGAAGGCGCGCGAGGCCAACCTCGAGTCGCCCGAGCTCGAGCGCGCGCGGGCGCTGCAGTCGCTCGCGCAGAACCAGCCCGAGCAGGGCCTGCCGAAGCTGATCCAGCTCTCGTCCGCCGCGCCGAAGGACGGCGTGCTGCTCCTCTACGTCGCCTGGGGCGAGGCGCTGAAGGGCACGTACGCCGACGCGATCAAGGCGTTCGATGCGGCGGCCGGCGCGTCGCCGCAGCTGAAGCTCTACGCGCTCTACGGGCGCGGCCGCGCGAACCTCGCGCTCGGCAAGATCGCGGAGGCGCGCGGCGACTTCAACGAGATCCTGAAGCTCAAGGAAGGCGAGAGCCACGTCGGGGCGATGGTCGGGCTCGCCGAAGCGCTGCCCGCGTCGCAGAACCAGGAGCGCGAGAACGAGGCGCTCGCGATCCTCGAGCGCAAGGACCTCGCGAATGCGGACCAGCGCGCCGTCGCGGCCGCGTGGGTGCTCGCCGCCGACGCCGCGCGCGCGAGCGGCCGCTTCGACATCGCGCGCGAGCGGTACCGCAAGGCGCTCGCGATCGACGGCAACGACGTCGTCGCGCTGACCGGCCTCGCCGAGACCGAGCTCCGCGACGGCAAGCTCGACACCGCGAGCGAGATGATCACGCGGGCCACGACGATCGCGAAGGACAACATCCGCGCGCAGCTCGTCGCCGCCGAGATCGAGATCCGCCAGAAGCGCCTCGACGTCGCGCAGCAGCGCATCCAGATCCTCGCCGAGCGCAACCCGCCGCCGCCGGTCGCCGAGCAGGCGCAGCTGAAGCTCATCAACGGCAAGCTCCTCGAGGCGCAGGGCGAGGACGCGCTCGCCGCGGACATGTACGTCGCCGCGGCGAAGCTCGCGGGCGAGCGCGACCTGACCCCGACCCTCCTGGCCGTCGGCAAGCTGAGCGAGCTCGCGAGCAAGGACCCGTCGAAGGCCGCCGAGTACCGCGAGATCGCCGATCAGCTGCTCGGCAAGCTCGCGACCGAAGCCGCGAAGGACCCGAAGCTCGCGCTCACCCTCGGTATCTCGTACCTGCAGGCCGGCGACCCGGAGAAGGCCGAGCCGTGGCTGAAGGGGGTCGCCGAGGTGCGCACGAGCGACGCCGAGGCGCAGTACTACTACGGCAAGGCGCTCGCGGCGCGCAGCAAGTTCGACGAGGCGATCGAGCACCTGAAGAAGGCGACCACGCTCGACGACAAGCGCGTCGAGTTCGGCCTCGAGCTCGCGCGCACGTACGAGACCGCCGGCAAGGACGCCGACGCCGAGGCGCAGTACAGCACGCTCCTCGAGGGCAAGGACCTGCCGCTCGAGCTGCGCGCCCGCGCCTGCCGCTTCTACGCGCGCACGGGCGACCCGAAGAAGGCCGGCGAGCAGGGCACGAAGATCACCGAGAAGGACGCGCAGCACCCCGCCGGCACGTTCTGCAAGGCCGAAGGCCTCCTCGCGACGGGCCGCACCGACGACGCGCGCAAGCTGTTCAGCCAGGCCGCCGACGCCGACAAGGACCCGCAGTTCTTCGACGGCCTGGGCCGCGCCGCCGAGAAGCAGGCGACCGAGAGCGGCGATGCGCGCTTCCAGGAGCAGGCGCTGCGCTCGTACGACGAGGCGCTCAAGCTCCAGCCGACGATGCGCAACCCCGCCGTCGGCAAGGCCCGCCTCTACGTCGCGCGCCACGAGGACGCGAAGGCGGTGGCCGCGCTGACCGACACGTACAAGGCGTTCCCCGACGACGGCGAGATCTCGTACCTGTTCGGCATCTCGTACCGGGCGCTCAGCAAGACCGGCGGCAAGAACGAGGTCGACGCCGCGATCCGGTGGCTCGAGCTCTCGCTCACGCAGCAGCCGCGCGGCGATGCGGCGTTCGCGCTCGGCGAGCTCCACTTCGACCTCGCGCAGGGTGCGCAGGCGGCGAAGGCGTTCGCGCAGGCCGTCGCGATCGCCAACGCCGAGCTCAAGAAGACCGGCAAGGACTCGCCGTGGCTGACCGACGCGCTCTACTACCTCGGCCGCGTGAACCTGGACCTCCACAACGAGGCCGCGGCGCGGCGTGCGTGGGAGGAGTACCTCGGGCGCAAGCCGCCGTCCGGGCCGCGCGTGGACGAGGTCCGGAGGATCTTGAACACGACGCTCCGCGGCGGGTAACGCTCGAACGCCGGCGCGACCGGGGCTATAACGCGTCCGTGCTGGACAGGCTCCGTCGTCGCGTCGATCGTGCGCTGTTCTTCGGCAAGGTGCTCCGCGCGAGCAGGGTGGTGGCCCCCGTGCGGCCGGCGCGGCTCGCGCACTTCGTGGGCAACGCCAGGAAGACGCCGCTCGGCCCGCACCTCGCGATCATGTTCCACGCGGCCGCGCATCCGGACAAGGAGGCCATCGTCGAGTACGACGAGGCCGGCCGGGTCCGACGCCTCACGTGGGGCGAGCTCGACGCCGCGATCAACCGGCTCGCGAACGCGCTGATCGCGCGCGGCGCCGGCGGCGGGGCGCGCGTCGCGCTCATGCTGCCGAACTGCAGCGAGTACCTGATCGCGCAGCAGGCGCTCGCCCGCATCGGCGCTACGGCGGTGCAGATCGGCTACCGGCTCAAGCCCGGCGAGATCGCCTACATCCTCGAGAACGCCGAGCCGGCCGCCACGATCGTCGCCGCCGCGTACCTGGGCCCGATGCGCGAGGCGCGCGCGCAGAGCCGGCAGGGCGGACCGCTGATCGCCGTCGGCGGAGGCAACGGCGACCTCGGCGACGCGACCGAGTGGGACCGCGCGCTGGCCTCCGCGTCGCCCGACGTTCCCGAGCGCACGGGCAAGGGCGGCAAGGGCGGCAAGGACGGCGACGCCGGCGACGCCGGCGACGGCGGCGGCGTCATCGTCTACACGTCGGGCACCACCGGCAAGCCGAAGGGCGCGAACCGCGCGTGGCGGCAGACCGGCTTCGAGTCCGTCGCCGACATGATCCTGCAGGTCGGCATCCGCGCCGACGATCGCCACCTCGTCGTGTGCCCGCTCTACCACTCGGCGGCGCCGGCGTTCGTCGCGATCATGATGTCGCTCGGCGCCACGGTCGTCCTCATGAACCACTTCGAGCCGGAGAAGGCGCTGCAGCTCATCGAGCGCGAGCGCATCACGTGCTCGCTGATGGTGCCGACGATGATCGTGCGCCTCGCGAACCTGCCGCGCGAGACCGTCGTCAAGTACGACACCTCGTCGCTGCGCTGGCTGATGAGCGCCGCCGCCCCGCTGTCGACCGACGCCGCGCGCCGGTTCATGACGCAGTTCGGCCCCGTCCTGTGGAACTTCTACGGCGCGACGGAGACCGGGCTCGTCACGCTCGCGGGCCCCGGCGATCACGTCCACCGCGCCGGCACGATCGGCAAGAAGCTGCGCGGCAACCAGATCCGCCTCCTCGACGACGCCGGCCACGAGGTCGCGCAGGGCCAGGTCGGCGAGCTCTACGCGCGCAACTCGACGATGATCAAGGACTACCACCGCAACGAGGAGGCCACGCGGTCGGCGCAGCGCGACGGCTTCTTCTCCGTCGGCGACATGGGCCGCGTCGACGCCGAGGGCTACTACTACCTCGAGTCGCGCAAGCACGACATGGTGATCTCCGGCGGCGTGAACATCTACCCGCGCGAGATCGAGGATCACCTCCACACGCACCCGTCGATCCTCGAGGCCGCGGTGATCGGCGTGCCCGATCCCGAGTGGGGCGAGACGCTGCGCGCGTTCATCGTCCTGCGCGGCGCACAGCCGCTCAGCGAGCACGAGGTCATCGAGTTCTGCCGCGCCGGGCTCGCCGACTACAAGCGCCCGCGCAAGGTGACGTTCCTCGCCGAGCTGCCGCGCAACCCGACCGGCAAGGTCCTGAAGCGCGAGCTGCGCGAGCACCCGTGATGCGCCCGGGCCAGGCGATGATCTTCGTCGAGATCGCGAACGGCTAGATGGCGCACCCGATCGTCCTCGGCACCGCCGGCCACATCGACCACGGCAAGACCTCGCTCGTGCGGGCGCTGACCGGCATCGACACCGACCGGCTCCCCGTCGAGAAGGCGCGCGGCATCACGACCGAGCTCGGGTTCGCGCGCCTGGACCTGGGCGAGCGCCGCGTCGCCGTCGTCGACGTCCCCGGCCACGAGCGCTTCGTGAAGTCGATGGTCGCCGGCGCGACCGGCCTCGACCTCGTGTGCCTCGTGATCGCCGCCGACGAGGGCGTCATGCCGCAGACGCGCGAGCACCTCGACATCTGCGAGCTGCTCGGCGTGCGACGCGGCCTGATCGTCCTCACCAAGCGCGACCTCGTCGACGACGAGTGGATCGCCATGGTCTCCGCCGACGTGCGCGCCGCCGTCGCGGGCACGTTCCTCGCCGACGCGCCGATCGTGCCCGTCTCGACGAAGACCGGCGACGGCCTCGACGAGCTGCGCGCCGCGCTCGCGGGCGCGCAGGACGCCCTGCCGCCGCGCCGGGCGACCGGCGTGTTCCGTATGCCGATCGACCGCGTCTTCACCGTGAAGGGCTTCGGCACCGTCGTCACGGGCACCGTCCTCGGCGGCGAGGTCGCCGTCGGCGACGACCTCGTCGTCGTGCCGAGCGGGCTCGCGACGCGCGTCCGCGGCATCGAGGTGCACGGCGCCGCCGAGCCGCGCGCCGTCGCCGGCCACCGCGCGGCGCTCAACCTCGGCAACATCGCCGTCGACGACCTCGCCCGCGGCGACCTCCTCGTCCACCCCGGCCGCGTCGCGCCGTCGCACATCCTCGACGTCGAGCTGCGCTACCTCGCGACCGCGCCGGCGCCGCTCGGCAAGCGCGCGAAGGTGCTCGTCCACCACGGCACCGCGCAGGTCATCGCCACGCTCGCGCTCGTCGATCGCGACACCCTCGCACCCGGCGGGACCGCGCTCGCGCAGCTGCGCCTCGACGCCGCGACGCCGCTCGGGGCGCTGCCCGGCGATCGCTTCATCCTGCGCGGCTTCGTCACCACGTCGACGCACGGCTCGACGATCGGCGGCGGATCGATCGTGCGCGTCCTCGCACCCCGCGCGCGCAAGGGCGGCGAGCACGCCGAGCTCGTCGCCCGCCTCGCCTCCGCCCGCCTCGAGCAGCGCGTCGCCCTCGACGTGCAGTCCGCGGCGTTCGCCGGGCGCGGCATCGCCGACCTCGTGCACCGCCTCGGCCTGCCCGCGGCCGCGCTCGCCGACACGCTCGCCGCGCTCGCGGGCGGCGGCGAGCTGCTCGCCGTCGGCGAGGGCGACCACGCGTGGTACCTGCACGCGCAGACCGTCGCCGACGCCGAGGCCCGCCTGCTCGCGAAGATCGCCGCCGCGCCCGACGCCGCGGAGGGCCTGCCGCGCGAGGAGCTGCGCACCGGCCTGCCGGCCGCCCTCCCCGCGCGCGGCTACGACGCGATCGTCGCCGGCCTCGAGCGGCGCGGCGCCGTCACCGTCGCCGGCGATCGCCTCCGCAAGGCCGCGCCGCGCGGCGAGCCGCGTCCCGCGCTGTCGCCCGTCGAGCAGCAGCTCGCGGAGCAGTTCCGGACGTGGGGCCTCGAGCCGCAGCGCCCGAAGGACGTGCCGGCCGCGGCGAGCCTCCCCGAGCCGCAGGCGCGCACCGCGCTCGACAAGCTGCTCTCGGCGAAGGTCCTCGTGCGCGTGAAGTCGGACCTCTACGTCCACACGGAGGCGATCGCGGCCCTGCGCGCCCGCCTGCTCGCGTTCCTCGACGAGCACAAGACGATCGACGCGCAGCAGTGGAAGGAGCTCACCGGCGCGAGCCGGAAGTTCACGATCCCGCTCGCCGAGTACTTCGACGCGGAGAAGCTGACGCTCCGCATCGGCGACGTGCGCCGCAGGCGCTGATCCGGATCTAGAAGAAGTACGACGAGCTCATGCCGAAGAACAGGAAGGTGCGGATGCCGCCCTCGATGTTCACGGTCATCTTGTCGAACGGCTTCAGCTGCACGCCGATGATCGCGTTCACGACGGGGAACACCGGCGGCAGGTTGTACTTCGCGGTGCCCGCGGCGGCCGCGCCGTCGGTGTCGATGCCGCGGCCGCCGAAGCGCATCGGCTTGCAGCCCGGGTCCGGCATGTCGTTCGTCGCGCCGACGCACGTGATGTTGTGGTGGTACAGGTTGCCGTACACGAGGCCGATGCCGGCGCCGGCGCCGTAGCGGATCGAGATGTTCTTCGTGATCGGCGCGTGGTTGAGGAACGTGAACTCGAAGGTCAGCCAGCCGAGGTTCTCGCCGCGCGGCGCGTGCTCGGGGCTGAGCACGTAGTCGGCCTCGTCGCCGGCCGCGACGTTCTTGCCGCTCTCGATCCACACGCCCTCGCCCGGGTTGATGTGCTCGAACTCGATGCCGAGCTGTAGCTCGACGTTGCCGCGCCGCCGGGTCAGGTCGATGCCGAAGCCGAGGTTGCTGGCACCGGTGTCGCCGGCCCGCTCGAGGAACAGCTCGAGCTCCCCCTTGGGGACGCGGACGTTGCGGACGCGGATGCCGATGCCGTACTCGACCTCCTTGTCCGGAGCCATGCCGGGTGGTGTCAGCGTCGAATCCGTGTTGGGTGACGCGGACTTGCCGTCGTCGAGCGCGGGTCCGGCGAGCGCGGACCCGCCGGCAAACAGCATGCCGAGGCAAACCAGGTGCAAACGTGCGCGCATAGAAATCCCCCGAAGTGGCGGCCATAATATACTCGCCCTAGGCGTCCGTCCGATGCGGTACGGCACACTTCCATGCGTGTTGTCCTTCGTCGCTGCCGCGGTGAGCGCGGTGGCGTCGTCGGGATGTCCCGGAGGTGGTGCCGGCCTCGGCGACCCGTGTGACAACAGCGGCAACTGCGAGGGGCGCTACCAGTGCCTGCGCAACGTCTGCGTCCCGCTGTGCAAGAACGGCCCGGAGTGCGGCGACGGTTACAGCTGCGACGCCGACGGCATCTGCCACGAGGCGACCGGGCAGCCCGGCGATCTCTGCCAGTCCGAGACGGACTGCGCCGCAGGTCTCACGTGCCGCCTCGATCCGAAAGATCCCGACCGCGGCGTCCAGCTCGACGCGCGCGACCGCCTCGTCGCCCACTGCACGTCGCAGAACCAGGGCCGCCCCGTCAACACGACCTGTACCAAGGGCGACGAGTGCCGCAACGGCATGTGCTCGCTCGGCCGCTGCGTCGACCTGTGCGTCGGCGAGCGCGACTGCGTCACCGGCACGAGCTGCCAGGGCATCCCGAGCATCGAGCACGACGGCATGTTCCTCGCCGGCTGCTTGCAATCGAAGGGCGCGCTCGCGTGGTCGATCCCGCTGTCGGCGCCGACCGGGCCGATCGCGTTCCCGGTGCCGACCGGTGCGCAGTCGGCGCTGCTCGCGTTCTCCGTCGACGATCCGACCCAGAAGGTCGGCGCGCAGCTCCTGACCTCGCCGGCGCCCGACGACGAGGTGCTCTACACGAAGCCGTGCGAGCCGAACTTCATCCCGGGCAACGAGATGTGCACGCCCGACAAGGCGAACGAGCAGTACTACAGCAACCCCGTGCGCCACGCGCCGGAGTTCGGCCAGTCGGTGCTGCTCATGCCGTCGTCGTCGAGCGTCCCGCTCCAGAGCGGCATGTACGGCGCGCGCGTGTCGTCGTACCGCGCGAACGGCACCGGCGGCACCGCGATCCCGCGCGTCACCGCCGTCGTCCGCATCGGGCCCGCGCTCGTGCTCGACCTGAACTTCCACTTCCTCGACCTCGACAGCCACCCCTGTCAGGACCAGTTCGGCGGCGCGCGGCTCGACGGGACGTCGGCGCAGGCGGAGGCGTACTTCCAGAGCACGTACCTCGACCGGCTGCGCTCGATCTTCGCGAACGGCAACATCGCGCTCGGCACGATCACCTACCGCGACATCCTCGACCACCCGGACCTCGACGGGCTCGACGTCGCCGACGCCGGCGCGCTCCTCGAGCTCGGCACCGCGGCGACCGGCATCAACGTGTTCTTCGTGCGCTCGCTGTCGCCGATCGGCCTGCAGGCGTTCGGCCCGAACCCCGGCCCCGCCGGCCTCGGCGGCACGCGCCGCTCCGGCATCGTCATCGGCCTCGACACGCTGTGCTACCGCTCGTGGGAGCAGGTCGCGCGCCTGACCGCGCACGAGCTCGCGCGGTACATGGGCCTCTACCACAACGTCGAGCACACCCGCGGTCCGGGCGGCGTGCCGTGGCGCGACGCGATCAACGACAGCGACGACTCGCCGACGAACCTCATGTACTACTCCGAGCTCGGCGGCGGCACCGACCTGTCGCCCGGCCAGCGCGAGATCCTCATGCGCAGCGGGGTGCTGCGATGAGGCTGATGCCGGCGGCCGTCGCCATCGCCGTCGCCTTGGGCGCGGCGCCGTCGGCGCACAGCACGGTGCAGCTGTCGACGTCGGTGCGGCACGTGCTGACCTCGATCAACGAGCTGCCGACGCGCGACGACCTCGAGGCGGCCTTCCAGAGCCAGCAGCCCCCGGTGTCGGCGCTCGTCGGGCTCGAGGCGATCATCACGAACGACGCCGAGGACCTCGGCCTCCAGCTCCGGGCGATCCGTTCACTCCCGCTGTTCTGCACGGCGAGCTGCGCGACCGATCAGGCGCACGTGTTGCTCGTCGGCGTGGTCGACCGCTACACGAACAAGGTTGTCTCCGAGCGCACCTCGAAGGACACCCTGCGCGTGCGCGCGGCCATCGAGGCCCTCGGCGTCACCAAGATCCCGAACGACCTCAATCTTCTGAAGGGATTCCTCGAGAACTCGAGCCGCGACATCCGCACCACGACGGTCCACGCGCTGCGCAATCTGTGCAACGCCGACGCAATTCCACCGCTGCGGGCGCGCTACCAGCACGAGCCCGTGCCACAGGTCAGCCTGGCCATCTCGGCCGCGCTTCGCGACCTCACCACGTGCAGTGGTTCTTAGCACAGTCAACTGAGCGAAATCGTTTGGTTGCTGTCAGCGGGTTTTGGATCGTAGAATCCTTCTTACCCCTGCGTTCTCGCCACCGGTGCGTTCGTGGGGATCTCGCGATCCATGACGACACGTGATCCACGTTCGCGCCAGTCCGGCATCGCGCCTCCCGAGGCGCGTGAAGCGACGCAGTCACTGTCGCTCGATCCCGACGAGGTCGAGGCCGCCGACGTCTCGCATCCGTCGCTCGCGCTCGGCACGTACGACGCGGCGAACCGCGCGCACGGCGACGAGAAGACGAAGGTCGAGTCGCCGCAGGCGCGCGGCAAGACGCCGCCGCCACCGGCCGCGATCGTGCGCGGCTCGGGCGGACGACCACCACCGGTGCCGCCGAAGATCCAGGGCGAAGATCCCGACGAGCGCGTCGGGCGCGTGCTCGGCAGCTATCGCATCGACGAGCTCCTCGGCAAGGGCGGCATGGGCTACGTGTTCCGCGCCGAGCACGTGAAGCTCGGGCGCGAGGTCGCGCTGAAGCTCCTGCGCAGCGACTACTCGCGGCGCCGCGACGCCGTCGCGCGCTTCTTCCAGGAGGCGCGCACGGTCAACCGCGTGCGCCACCGCAACATCGTCGACGTCACCGACTTCGTCGAGCTCGACGACGGCACGACGTTCATCATCATGGAGCTGCTGCGCGGCCAGAGCCTCGGCCGGTGGGCGCGCAGCGGCGTCGATCTCCCGCGCGCGCTCGCCGTGCTCGTGCAGATCTGCGACGGGCTCCACGCCGCGCACCAGGTCGGCGTCGTCCACCGCGACCTCAAGCCCGACAACGTCATCGTCGTGCCGACGTCCGACGGCGCCGAGCTCGTGAAGCTCCTCGACTTCGGCGTCGCGAAGCTGCTCAACCGCGACGACGAGGACGTCGGCTTCCAGACGGCCGCCGGCTCGGTGATCGGCACGCCCGCGTACATGTCGCCCGAGCAGGCGGGCGGCATGCTGATCGACGCCCGCAGCGACATCTACTCGCTCGGCGCGATCATGTACGAGCTGTTCTGCGGCCAGCCGATGTTCCGCGGCCGCTCGTTCGGCGAGTACGTGCGCAAGCACCTCACCGAGCTGCCGACGCTGCCGCGCGCGACGCCCGGCGGCAAGACGATCGATCCGCGCCTCGAGGCGCTGATCCTCCGGTCGATCGAGAAGGATCCGAACGGCCGCTTCCAGAACATCGTCGAGCTCCGCGATGCGCTCCTCGGCATGCTCGGCGGCGTCGAGATGATGCCGTCGTTCGCGACGGTGACCGGCGCCGTGCGCCCCATCCCGTCGCTCGTCCCGCCGCCGCAGGCCGGTGCGGTGCCGCCGGGCTTCGGCACGATCGCGCCGATGGGCACCGTCCTGCCGCCGGCGCCGATGCCGCCGATGCCGCAGGGGCCGACCTCGCACTCGAGCGTCGCGCACCTCTCGCACCTGAGCGGCGGCGTCCCGCACGTCGGGTACTCGTCGCAGATCCATCCCTCGGGAGCTCACGCGTACTCGCAGATCATGCTGCCGCCGCCGGTGCCCGCCACGCCGTGGTGGGTGTGGATCGTCGGCGGCGCCGTCGCGATCGGCCTCGGCGTCGCGGCCGCGATCTGGTACGCGGGCCGCACGCCCGACCGGCCGCAGATCACGGCGTCGCCCGCGCCGCAGACGCCGCTGCCGCAGCCCGGCCCGATCGTGCAGCCCGCCGAGCCAGCGCGCCCCAGGCCGCAGGTCATCGCGATCCACTTCAACTCGCTGCCGAGCGCGAGCATCTACGCCGACGGCGAGGCCGCCGAGCTGTGCAGGACGCCCTGCGAGTACAACCTCGAGGCCAAGGACGGCGACAAGCGCACGTTCATCGTCCGCGCGACCGGCCACAAGGACGGCACGATCGTCGTCGATCTCGCGTCGAGCCAGCGCGACTACAAGATCACGCTCGAGCAGCTCGCACCGGTGACCGATCCGAAGGCGAACCCGGGGACGCGCCCGCAGAACGGCACCGTGCCGCGCTACCTGCCGCAGGTGAAGACCGAGCCCGCGGTGAAGGTCGATCCGAAGAAGGATCCCAAGCCCGAGGTGAAGGTGGATCCGGATCCCAGGCCCGATCCGAAGAAGCCCGACACGACGAAGAAGATCGATCCCACCGACACGATGGACCCGTTCAAGAAGAAGAAGCCGTGATGCGCTGGCTCCTGGTCCTGTGCCTCGTCTTCGTCGGGACGACGCGCGCGCACGCCGACGATCCGTCGCTGCGCGCGGCGAAGCGCCACTTCGATCGCGGCGAGAAGCTGTTCGCCCTCGGCAAGTTCGAGGAGGCGCTCGAGCACTACCAGAAGGCCTACGACGCGAAGCCGCTGCCGGCGTTCCTGTTCAACATCGGCCAGTGCCACCGCAACCTCAACGACTACGACGCGGCGATCTTCAGCTTCCGCAAGTACCTGAAGCTCGAGCCCGATGCGTCGAACCGCGACAAGGTGGAGGCGCTGATCGAGGACCTCGAGCAGAAGAAGGCCGAGGAGGAGTCGAGGAAGCTCAGGCTCGTGAAGCCGCCGCGGAGCCCCGGCGAGGATCCGGTGACCGTCGACCCGCCGGCCGGACGGCCGTTCTACAAGAAGTGGTGGTTCTGGACCGGCCTCGCCGTCGTCGCCGGCGGTGTCGGCGTCGGCGTCTATGCCAGCTCGCCCAAGGGCCCGCCCGGCACCGACCTCGGCCACATGGTGTTCGACAAGTAGCGATGCGCGCGCTCGTCCTCACATCCGCCGTACCCCTGATCGTACCCCTGGTCGCCGCGTGCGCCTCCGACGAGGTCTTCACGATCATCACCGTCGACGGCCGCCCCGCGGTCACCAACATCTCGTCGCTCGCGATCACGCTCTCGAACGAGGGCTCGATGCGCACGAACACGGTCGCCTTCGGCGACCACACGTTCCCGGTGACGTTCAGCGTGTCCGCGCCCGGTCGCGCCGGCGACCTCGGCATCCGCGTCGACGCCGCCGACGGCTCGGCGTTCCTGGTCGCGCGCGGCGAGGTCACGACGGCGGTCGGCTCGGCCGAGGCGTCGATCATGCTCGAGCCCGCCGACTTCGTCGTCAACACCGACTTCGTCGACGACCAGTCGCTGTCGACGTACTCCGCCTCGAACGGCTTCCAGCTGTCGGCGACCGCCAGCGGCACGTGGACGGCCGTCTACAACATGCCGTGCGTCGGCGTCGTGTGCGACATGTTCGCGCGCCGCTTCGACTCGCGCGGGCGGCCGGTGTCGACGCAGGCCGCCGCCGGCACGAACAACTTCAAGCTCAACTCGTCGCCGACGTCGTTCTTCACGCAGGCGGCGGTCGCCTCGGCCGGGATGGCCACCGTCGGCATCTGGAACTTCGACGACACGACGATGCCCAAGAAGGGCATCGCCTGCCGCTCGCTCGACGCGCAGGGCGCGATGAACGCGAGCCAGGCCGAGGTCGCCGTCGACGAGTTTCCCGACCTCGTGTCGGTCACCCACATGTCGAACGGCAACTTCGCCGTCGCGTGGGATGGGCGCATCACCGCCGCCGACCAGGTCCGCAGCGCGATCGTGCGGCCCGACTGCACGACGCAGACGTCGGCGACGGTGTCGACGGTCGCGGGGTCGATCGGGCCGCGCCGCAGCGCCGTGGCGTCGAGCGGCGATCGCATCATGTACGCGTGGATCCTCGACGGCAACGTGCGCATGCGCGTCGCCACCAACGCGAACGCGTTCGCCACGCCCGACACGCTGCTGATCCCGAAGACGGCGACCGAGCAGATCGAGTACGTCCGCGTCGCGTCGATCCAGGGCGGGGGCTTCGCCGTCGCCGTGCGCTGGGTGCAGTCGACGGGCTTCACCGGCCCCGGCCGCCTCGAGCTGTACCGCACCGACACGACGGGCGCGCTCACCGGCGGGCCCACGCTCGTCAGCGACCGCAGCGGCACCGACTTCGGCTCGCGCGAGTCGTTCGGCATCACGACACGCGGCGACGGCGCGATCATGGTCGTGTGGTCGTCGTGCAACGAGCTCGGCGACGGCAGCGGCTGCGGCGTGTTCGGCCGCGTGTTCCGCCCGACCGGCGTCCCCGTCGGCGACGCGTTCAACCTCGCCACGACGACCGACAACGACCAGACCGGCCCGTCGGTGGTCGGCCTCGACGGCGCGTTCGCGGCCGCGTGGTCCGACAGGAGCAGCGCCGAGCCCGACCGCTCCGGCTCGGCGGTGCGCGCCCGCATCCTCTACCCCGTGTTCGACGACGCCTCCCGCGTCCTCGGTGCCCGGTGCACCACCAGCAGCGACTGCGCCGCCGGCCTGTCGTGCGGCAAGGGCTCCGACAACGTCTCGCGCTGCTTCGCCTCGTGCATCAACGGCGGCCCCCCGCCGGTCTGCCCCGGCGGCGGCACGTGCTCGCCCGTCGGCGAGATCGGCATCAGCGCCTGCATGTTCTGAAGCTGCGCCTGTAGGTTCTGAAGCGCGCTACGACGCTTCGTCGTCGGCGCGGTGGTCGATGCCGAGCGCGCGCATCTTCTTGTACAGGTGGCTGCGCTCGAGCTGGAGCTCGCGGGCCGTGTTCGACACGTGGTGCTCGTTCGCGTCGAGCGCGGCCATGATGATCTCGCGCTCCGCCGCGGCGACGAGGTCCTTGAACGGCGTCCCCCGCGCGAACTCGGTCTTCACCGCCTTCACGCGCGGCAGCGCGTCGCCGACGTCGGCCTCGGTAATGATCTCGGCGTCGCCCGTGAGGATCGCGAGCCGCTCGACGACGTTCTTCAGCTCGCGCACGTTGCCCGGCCACTCGTGCTGCATCACGAGCGTCATCGCGCTCTGCGCGACCCGCTTCTGCCGGCGCCCGTTGTCGGCGCACACCTGCTCGAGGAAGTGGTCGACGAGCGAGGGGATGTCCTCGCGGCGCGCGCGCAGCGGCGGCATCTCGATCGGCACCACCGCGAGGCGGTAGTACAGGTCCTCGCGGAACCTGCCGGCGGCGATCTCGGCCTGGAGGTCCTTGTTCGTCGCGGCGACGACGCGCACGTCGACCTTGATCGTGTCGGCGCCGCCGACGCGCTCGAGCTCGTTCTCCTGCAGGACGCGCAGCACCTTGGCCTGCGCGCTCGGGTTCATGTCGCCGACCTCGTCGAGGAACAGCGTCCCGCCGTCGGCGAGCTCGAATTTTCCGCGGCGCTGCTGCGTCGCACCCGTGAAGGCCCCCTTCTCGTGACCGAACAGCTCGCTCTCGATCAGCTCCGATGGAATGGCCGCGCAGTTCAGCTTGATGAACGGGCCGTCGGCCCGCCGCGAGTGCTCGTGGATCGCGCGCGCGACGAGCTCCTTGCCGGTGCCGTTCTCGCCGGTGATGAGGACGCGCCCGCTCGACGGCGCGGTCTTCCCGACCTTGTCGAAGATCGCGCGCATGCCCGGCCCCTTGCCGATCATCGCGAAGTCGGCCTGGGCCCGCCCGCGCAGGCGCTGGTTCTCGTGGCGCAACCGCGCGAACTGCAGGGCGTTCTGCACGGTCAGCAGCAGCTTCTCGCCGCCGAGCGGCTTCTCGACGAAGTCGTGCGCCCCGCCCTTCGTCGCGTGCACGGCGGTCTCGATCGTCGCGTTGCCCGACATCATGACGACCATCGTCTCGGGGCTCGCGACGCGGATCTTCGGCAGGACCTCGAGCCCGCTCTCCCCGGGCATCATGACGTCGAGCAGGACGATGTCGATGTCATGCTCGGCGACGAGCGCGAGCCCGGCCTGACCGTCCTCGGCCACCTCCACGTGGAACCCCTCGACCATGAGGCTGGTGCGGACGGTCTTCCTGATGTTGGGCTCGTCGTCGATGACGAGGATCGTGCCGCGCGCCATGTGATCCGGACCGTACCCGATTTGACTGGGCTACCGAAGGCATCTAGGTTCCAGGTTATGAGCTCTTCTCGGGGGTACGTCGCCGCCCTCGTCCTCGGCATCGCGTTCACCACGGGATGCAGCGATCCCGCCAAGAAGCCGGGCACGTGCAAGGGGGACAAGGACTGCAAGGACGGAAAGCACTGCTCGGAGAACAAGTGCGTCGACTGCGCCGACGATGCCCACTGCCCCAAGGGGCAGCGGTGCAGCGCGAACGCGTGCGTCGCCGCCGCCGAGTGCACCAAGGACGCCGAATGCAGCGGCGGGCGCGTGTGCCAGGCCGGCAAGTGCAAGCCGTGTGCGGCCGACGCCGAGTGCGGTCCCGGCGGTGCGTGCGCCGCGGGGGCGTGCAAGCAGGCGACGTCGTGTACGAAGGATGATGAGTGCGCCGACGACGAGGACTGCGTGAGCGGCTTCTGCCGCAAGGGCGGGACGTCGTCGACGCCGAGCGATGCGAGCTGTACGCTGTCGACGGTGTACTTCGGCTACGACAACGCGAGCATCGAGGCCAGCGAGCGCGACCGCCTCGACCAGAACGCGCAGTGCATCGAGAAGAACAAGGGCAAGTCGGTGCTGCTGATCGGGCACACCGACACGTCCGGCACCGAGGAGTACAACATCGCGCTGTCCGAGCGCCGCGCGCAGACGGTCGCGGATTACCTGGCGCGCCTGGGCACCGACCCGGCCCGCATGCAGGTCGTCCCCAAGGGCGAGACCGAGCCCACCGGCCTCGGCGACGACAAGGACCGGCGCTGCGACTTCCAGTGGAAGTGAGAGGAGCCCCCATGCACAAGAAGCTCGCCGCCATGCTGCTCGCCACCACCGCCTCCGGGTGCTTCTGGGCGACCACCAAGAGCGAGGGCGAGTCGATGCGGAAGGACATCAAGTCCCTCGACGACCGCGTCGCGACGAAGGAGAAGACGCTCGACGAGCAGATCGCGCAGCTGCAGAAGGTCCTCGACGACGCGACGAAGGTCCTCAAGCGCAACAGCGCCGACCTCGGCGCCGACGTCGATGCGCTCCGCAACGACGTCCGCGCGGCCGTCGGCTCCGCCCAGCAGGTCAAGACCACGCTCGAGGAGCTGCGCGCGGCGAACGACGCCGCGAAGAAGGCGAACGACGTCCGCCTCGACGCGATCGAGCAGCGCCTCGCCCAGCTCGAGAGCGGCAAGCCCGCCGCCGGCGCGAGCGCCGACGACCTGTGGCGTCTCGGCACGACGGCGTTCGAGGCCGGCCGCTACAACGACGCGATCGAGATCTACAAGCGCCTGACGCAGACGTTTCCCACGCACGACAAGGCCGACGACGCCGTGTACTTCCGCGGCCAGTCGTACGTGAAGCTGAAGGACTGGGAGAAGGCGATCGGCGTGTTCCAGACGCTGCTCGACAAGTACCCCGAGGGCTCGCTCACCGACGACGGCCTGTACTTCGCGGCCCTCGCGGCGCAGAACCTCAAGCAGTGCAGCGAGGCGCGCACGTACCTCAACCTCATCCGCACGAAGTACCCGAAGTCGAACGTCCTCAAGGAGGCGAACGACCTCGACGCGGCGCTCAAGAAGGAAGCGAAGAACAAGGCCAAGTGCGCCTCGTAGCGCGCTCGCTCACTTCTTCTTGTCGTCCTTCTTGTCGTCCTTCTTGACGATCTTGCCGCCGAGCTTCTCGTACTTCTCGAGGCCGTCCGGCTTCAGCTCGTAGGTCGGGGCGAGCTTCGTGTGGCAGTCGTTGCAGCTCTTCAGGCCCTTCTCCTTGTTGAAGGCCTTCATCACTTCCTTGGCCTTCTCCTGACCGCCCGCCTTGCACGCATCCCGCACGAGCTCGGTGTTGAAGTCCGTCCGCTTGCAGGCGTCGCCCGCGGAGGGCTCTGACATGGAGGCGAAGGAGATGGCGGCGACGATCGTCGTCAGCGTTGCGAACAGTCCGAGTTTGGCCATGAGTGGAACCTTTCGACGGGGTGCTAGTACGAGTATTCATCGTACGCAACTCCCGGATCGCAATCTCTTAGGCCGTGGAATTGTTGGCCATCTCGCGCGCCATCCGGAACGCCGCCCCGCCCACGTCGGCAGCGTCGTTGACCGAGCTGATCGCGCACGCCGCCGCCGCTCCGGTCGCGTACACCTCCGCTACGCGGTCGGGAGTGATACCTCCGATCGCGACCACGGGCGCCGTCGCTCCCGCGATCGCGACCGCAGCGCGCAGCCGCGCGAGGCCCTGCACGGCGTCCGGGTTCGCCTTCGTCGCCGTCGCGTACACCGGCCCGTAGCCGAGGTAGTCGGCGCCCCCGGCGCACACCGCGCGGACCTGCGCCGCGTCGTGCGTCGACACGCCGATCCATAGCCGGGTCCCGGCGAGCTCGCGCGCCTCCGCGAGCGGCAGGTCCGTCTGCCCGAGGTGCACGCCGTCCGCGCCGACGACGAGCGCGACGTCGATGCGGTCGTTCACCACGAGCGCCGCGCCCGCGGCGTCGCAGATCTGGCGCGCGCGCCGGGCGATCCGCACGAGCTCGCGCGTCGCCGGCGCCTCGCCTGTGCGCGGCTTGAGCCGGATCTGCAGCACGCGCGCGTGCTCGACGAGCCTCCGCGCGAGTTCCTCGTCGTCGCGGTCGAGCACCGCGTAGAACCCGCGGATCGCGTCGCGCAGCGCGGGCCGGCTCATCGCATCTGCATCTCGAGCTGCTCGAGCTGGCGCGCCTTGTCGCGGAGCTGGGCCGCGCGCTCGAACTCGAGGTCGGCCGCGGCCTGCTTCATCTCGGCGCGCAGCTTGTCGATCGCACCGCGCAGCGACGCGAGGTCGTCGATCGACTTCGGGTCGATGCCCGCGGCCTGCATCGGGTTCCGCCGCATCCCCTTCGCCGGCATCGGCTCCGCCGGCTGGATGTCGAGGATCGTGCGGCTCGCCGACTTCGGCACGATGCCGTGCTCGGTGTTGAACGCCTGCTGCACCGCGCGCCGGCGGTTCGTCTCGCCGACGGCCTGCCGGATCGAGTCCGTCTCCTTGTCCGCGTAGAGCAGCACCTTGCCGTGCAGGTTGCGCGCGGCGCGGCCGATCGTCTGGATCAGCGACCGCTCGCTGCGCAGGAAGCCCTCCTTGTCCGCGTCGAGGATGCCGACGAGCGACACCTCCGGGATGTCGAGGCCCTCGCGCAGGAGGTTGATGCCGACGAGCACGTCGAACTCGCCGCGCCGCAGGTCGCGCACGATCTGGATGCGCTCGAGCGTGTCGACGTCGGAGTGCAGGTACCGCACCTTCACGCCGATCTCCCGGTAGTACTCGGTCAGGTCCTCGGCCATGCGCTTGGTCAGCGTCGTGACCAGCACCTTGTCGCCCTGCGCCGTGCGCGCGCGGATCTCCGCGAGCAGGTCGTCGACCTGGTGCGCGACCGGGCGGACGTCGACCTCGGGATCGAGGAGGCCGGTCGGGCGGATGATCTGCTCGACGACGACGCCCCGGGCCTGCGCGAGCTCCCACTCCGCCGGCGTCGCCGACACGTAGACCGCCTGGTGCGCGCGCTGCCGCCACTCGTCGAAGCGCAGCGGGCGGTTATCGAGCGCGCTCGGCAGCCGGAAGCCGAACTCGACGAGCGTCTCCTTGCGCGAGCGGTCGCCGTTGTACATCGACCCGATCTGCGGGACCGTCTGGTGCGACTCGTCGACGATCAGCAGGAAGTCGTCGGGGAAGTAGTCGATCAGCGTCGGCGGCGGCTCGCCGACCGCGCGCCCCGTCAGGTGGCGCGAGTAGTTCTCGATGCCCGAGCAGAAGCCCATCTGCTCGATCGACTCGAGGTCGTACATCGTGCGCTGCTCGAGGCGCTGCCGCTCGAGGAGCTTGCCCTGCGAGCTCAGCAGCGACAGCTGCTCCTTCAGCTCCTCGCGGATGCTCGCGACCGCGCGCCGCATCGTCTCGTCGGGCGTCGCGTAGTGCGAGGCCGCGAAGATCACGGCGCGGTCCATCTTCCGCTTCACGCCGCCGCGCAGCGGATCGATCTCGCTCATCGCCTCGACCTGGTCGCCCCACCACTCGATGCGGATCGCGGTCTCGGCCTCGTACGCCGGGAACACCTCGACGGTGTCGCCGCGCACGCGGAACGTGCCGCGGTGGAAGTCGACGTCGTTGCGCTCGTACTGGAGTTCGACGAGCCGGCGCAGCACGGCGTCGCGGTCGACCGCCGTGCCGACGTCGATCTCGCACGTCATCGCCGAGTACGTCTCCCGATCACCGATGCCGTAGATGCACGACACCGACGCCACGATGATGACGTCCCGGCGCGACAGCAGCGCGAATGTCGCCGCGTGGCGCATCCGATCGATCTCCTCGTTCACGATCGAGTCCTTCTCGATGAACGTGTCGGTCGTCGGGACGTACGCCTCGGGCTGGTAGTAGTCGTAGTAGCTGACGAAGTAGTGGACGGCGTTGTCGGGGAACAGCTCCTTGAACTCGCCGTACAGCTGCGCCGCGAGGATCTTGTTGTGCGCCATGATCAGCGTCGGTCGCTGGACCTCCGCGATCACGTTCGCCATCGTGAACGTCTTGCCCGACCCGGTGATGCCGAGCAGGACCTGCGCCTCGTCCCCGCGCTTCAGCCCGTCGGTGAGCTCCCCGATCGCGCGCGGCTGATCGCCCGCCGGCGCGAACGGCGACGCGAGCCGGAACAGCTGCTTCTGCTCCGCGGCCTTCGCCGTCTCCGACCGCCCTCCGGGCCGGTCGAGCATCATGGGCATCGCCCTAGTGGGTGGTGGTGGTGGTGGGGCTTCGGTCGTGCCGTCGGCGGCCTTGCCGCGACTGCGACCGCCGCGCATTCCGCCGCCTCTGGTCTTCGGGCGCGCCACGGCGAGGGACTCTAGCCCGGATTGCGAGGACGTCGATCTGCGCGCCGTCATGGGGATCTCTTGAGCGCGTGAAGCGCTGCGCGGTACGCCCAGGCGGCGAGGACGGCGAACGCGAGGGTGGTCATGTGCACCTCGTCGCTCCTGCGTTGACATCCGTTTTCGCGAGTGCATTATTCATACGGATCAGAGTCTTGGCTCCCGTTCGCGACAACGTTTTGTCAGGTTTCCTCGATGCGCAAGAAATCCCGCATGTTCGCCATCGCCGAGGCCCTGCGTGCGCGGCGCACGGGCGTGACCGCAGCGCAGCTCGCCGAGCGCTTCGGCGTCACGCTGCGCACGATCTACCGCGATCTCGAGTCGCTGCAGGACGCGGGCATGCCGATCAAGGCGGATCGCGGACGCGGCGGCGGCTACGCGCTCGACAAGAACTACCAGCTGCCCCCGGTGAACTTCACCGCGCGCGAGGGGGCGCTGCTGGTCGCGCTCGCGCGCCTGGCGGTGGAGCAGCGGCTGATCCCGTTCCCGCAGGCGATCGAGCGCGCCGCCGACAAGGTGAAGTCCGCGCTGTCGACGTCGGCGCAGCGCGAGCTCCTCGCGCTCGTCGGCGAGCTCCAGCTCGTCGGCGTGCCCGCGCTACCGACGCCGGCGAGCGTGCGCGACGCCGTCGAGACCGCCTGGTTCGAGTCGCGCGCGCTGCGCATCGTGTACCTGAAGGCGAACGGTCAGGCGAGCCCGCGCCACATCCGCATCCGCAACCTCGTGTTCGATCGCTCCGTCACGCTGCTCAACTGCATCGACCTCGAGACCGGGCAAGATCGCCAGTTCCGCCTCGACAAGATCAAGTCCGCGCAGGTGATGGATCCGAACCCGAGCTAGCCCGCCGGTACAGGATCCGCCAGATCGGCAGCCCCGTCTCCTCGGCATGTTGCTCGCGCCACGAGCGCACGCCGTAGGGGTTGCCGCCGCGCCAGAACGTCCACTCCCCTTCCCGGTTGACGAAGCGCTCCTCGGCGTCGCCGTCGAACGACGCCATCGCATCCAGCGCGATGTCCCAGACGTCGCTCTGCACGAACAGCTCGCCGCCGGGGCGCAGCACCGTCGCGATCGCATCGGCGAGCGTGGCGTCGACCATGCGCCGATTCCTGTGCCTCGCCTTGAACCAGGGATCCGGGAAGTTCACGTAGATCCGCTCGACGGACCCCGGCGCGAAGATCTCCGTCGTGTGCAGCTGCGCCTGGCAGAACGTCGCATGCACGGGCGCCCCGAGCGTCCGCGCGCGCGCGTTCACGAGCTCGACGAGGTCGCGCCGGATCTCGAGGCCGACGTACAGGCGCGACGGATCCGCCGCGGCCCGCTCGAACAGGAACTGCGCCTCGGCGCAGCCGATCTCGACCTCGACGAGCCGCCCGTCGAGCGGCGGCCGCTCTCCGCGGAAGCTCGCGAAGTGCAGGTGCGTCGGGTTGACGTGCTGGCGGATGCGCACGGCTACGTCCGCGGGACGGCGTCGAGCGCGAGCACGCCGAACTGCCGCACGTTGAGCGGCGAGACCAGCCCGTCGAGCTCGGCGCGATCCACCCAGCGCCACGCGCCGAACTCGTCGTTCGGCCGCACGTCCGCGTCGTCGGGGACCCACGCCACGAACACGAAGTTCAGGTGCATGCCCTTGGACCCGGCCTGGTGCTCTTCGTAGCCGAGCAGCCCCGGCGGCACGCCATCGAGCGCCCCGGCGAGCGGCCGCAGGTCGCCGGAGAGGCCCGTCTCTTCCCGCAGCTCGCGTACGGCCGCCTCGAGCGGCGTCTCGCCGGCCTCCAGCTCGCCGCCGACGGGGAGCCAGGTCTGCAGGCGCCGGTGCTCGATCACGAGGACGCGGTCGCCGCGCCGCGCGTACACGGCGACGCTGAACGCGCGCCTCACGGCAGCACCTCGAACGCGAGCGCGTTCGACACCCGCTCGTTGACCGTGGCGACGAGCACCGTCGCGCCCACCGGCGTGACGGGCGGGATCACGAGGGTCGCCGCCGTGTCCGTGTACGCGACGACCGTGGCCAGCACGACGGGAGGCGACAGCCCGATCTGGATCTCGCCGGCGGCCGTCGCGCAGTCCGCCGGCTCGCCGCACAGCCGCTCGCCGCGCAGCTCGATCGTCGCGCCCGCCGGCGCGGCCGCCGGGACCACCGACGCGAGGAGCGGCGCGGAGCCGTCCGCGCAGCCGAGCATGAAAAAGACAGCCGCGAGCTTCATGGGTCGTTGCGCCGGTGGGGCACTCTACTGCAACTTCGAGCACCCAACATGGCAGACGTCCGCATCGGCACCGTCGACCTCCCCGACCGGATGGAGCGCGATCGTTACTTTCAGGAGCTCGATTACCTCGAGCTCTCCGCGCTGTTCGCCGGCCCGCTCAACAGCGCCGTGCTCGCGAAGTGGGCGGCGGTCACCCCGAAGGACACCGTCGGGCTCGTCGCGCCGTTCGTGCTCACGCACCGCCAGCCCCCGCGCGGGAGCAAGCTGTGGGCGCACGACCTCTCCGTCGGTGATTTTCGCGACAGCGGCCTCGGGCGCGTGGCGCTCGGCCAGCTCGGCGAGGCGATCACCAAGCTCGGCGCGCGCTGCGCCGTGTTCCGATCTCCGCCCCTGTTCGCCGCCTCGCAGGCGAACCGCGACACGCTGAAGAAGTTCTTCACGGAGCTCGCGACGCCGGAGGCGGTCGGTGGCCGCGTGTGGGTGCCCGACGGACTGTGGGACGCGCGCACGGCCGTGAAGTTCGCGACCGAGATCGGCGTCACGGCGGCGATCGACCCGCTCGCCCGCGAGCCGGGACAGCCGCTCGAGTCGTTCTTCGACCTCGAGGCGTCGTCGCTGTACTTCCGCATCACCGGGCTCAACCAGCCGCTGAGCGCCGAAAAACAAGATGACCTGGCGGCCCTCGTGGAGCACTACCAGGCCATCCCTCTCACCTTCGCGTTCGATTCCCCCTCGCGATGGCAAGACGCGCGCACGCTCAGGTCCCTCCTCCGTGAGGGCGCGCTGGACTGAACGAGGTCAGAAGACGAACGTCGCCGTCGGTATCGGTAGCTCGCCGGCCTTCTTCGGCAGCTCCGCGATGTTACGCGAGGACTTCCGCTCGACCATCTGGATGATCGGCTCGGACCTCCGCGAAGGCACCGCAACCGTCTTCTTCGTGCGACTTCCGTTTCCCTTTCGCGCCGCGGGGCGCGCGGTCATCACCTTTGATCGCATTCAAACTCCCCCTGGAGTTCTGGTCCGTTTTTGACTCTACGGATCCGGTGAATCGACTGTCAATGTAGGCAATCTGATTCCTTTACTTCGCGCCGTGGCGGCCGTATAACGCAGCCACTTCTTCAGGAGTTACCAGGTTTTATGGACACGAAGGGCGCGAAGGAAGCTGCGAGAGACGACGACAAGCGGGACAAGGCTGAGAAGGCTGAGAAGGGCGAGAAGGTGGAGAAAGGCGAGAAAGAGACAAAGGCCACAATCGAGGTGAGCCACCTCGCGGGGCTCGTGTTGCAGACCTCCGTCGATCTCCTCGCGATCGTCACGTTCGGGGATCCGACGAGGGACGCGGCGTTCAAGGCGCTCGACGGAGCGCTCTCGGGCGTCCTCGCCGACGTCGCGAGGACCGAGTCGTTCGACGGCAAGTCGGGTCAGGTGATCTCCGTCCACTCGCACGGCAAGGTCCCGGCGAAGCGCGTCGTCGTCGTCGGTGCGGGAGCGCGCGGCGACTTCGCGAACCCGCAGATCCGCGACGTCGTCGCGACGGTCGCGCAGGCCGCGAACCGCCACGGCGCGGCGTCGGTCGGCTTCCTCCTGCCCTCGTTCGGCGCGAGCCGCGAGACGAACCTGGTGCAGCTCGCCGCCGAGGGCGTCGTCCTCGGCACGTACAAGTTCGGGCGCTACCTCACCGGCGACGACGCGAAGCGCACGCCGTCGCTGCGGAGCTTCGGGCTGTTCACCGACCTGAAGGGCAAGAAGCCGACCGCCGCGCAGGGCCGCGCGTTCGCCGCCGCGATCGCGCGCGGCAAGACCGTCGGCACCGCGATCAACCACGCGCGCGACCTCATCAACGAGCCCGCCGCCGTCGTCACGCCGAGCGCGCTCGCCGCCGACGCGCAGGCGATCGCGAAGCGCCACAAGGGTGCGCTGACGGTGACGGTGCTCGACGGCAAGAAGTGCGAGGAGCTCGGGATGGGGATGTTCCTTGCCGTCGGCAAGGGCTCCGACCAGGAGCCGCGCTTCATCCACATGACGTACAAGCCGGAGAAGAAGGCCAAGAAGCGGGTCTGCTTCATCGGCAAGGGCATCACGTTCGACTCCGGTGGCTACTCGCTCAAGCCGTCGCAGGCGATGGAGGACATGAAGGTCGATATGTCCGGCGCCGCCGCGGTGATCTCCGCGATGGACGCGATCGCGACGATCGGCTCGGAGTTCGAGGTCCACGCCGTGGCCGCGTGCTGCGAGAACCTCGTGTCGGGCCGCGCGTACAAGCTCGGCGACGTGCTGACGTCGATGGACGGCACCACGGTCGAGATCAACAACACCGACGCCGAGGGCCGTCTGACGCTCGGCGACGCGATCACGTACGCGCGCTCGAAGATCCAGCCCGACGAGCTGTTCGACTTCGCCACGCTCACGGGAGCGTGCATGGTCGCGCTCGGGCCCTACACGGCCGGCGTGATGTCGGATCACGAGCCGCTCGTGAAGGGCTGGATGAGCGCGGCCGAGCGCTCCGGCGAGGACATGTGGCGCCTCCCGCTCAACGGCCGCCTGCGCGAGCAGCTGAAGTCGTCGATCGCCGACATGCGCAACACCGGCGACCGCTTCGGCGGCGCGATCACCGCCGGCCTGTTCCTGAAGACGTTCGCGAAGGACACGCCCTGGGTCCACGTGGACATCGCAGGCCCGGCCTCGCTGTCGAGCACGCGTCCCTCGCAACCCAAGGGCGGCACGGGTTTCGCGGTCGCCTCCATCGTCGAGTACGCCGCCAAGGCCAAGTAGGAACCGGGGTAGTTTCGCGGGGCTGCCTACCCATTCGGCGGGCGGCCCTACCCGTTTAACTGAACGATATCATACGTTTGGCGACGATGTGGGTTTGACAGACACCCTTACCTCGGTTACCATGGAGTCGTTGAGGTTTTCGCTTTGAAGCCAGCATTTTCAGTCGGGGACAAGGCGGTGTATCCGGTGCATGGCGTCGCCGAGGTCGTCGCGCTGGAGCAACGCGACATCGGCGGAAACACGACGTCGGTGTACATCCTCAAGATCATCGACACCGGCCTCAAGATCATGGTGCCGACCATGAACGCCGGCTCGGTCGGCCTCCGCGACCTGATCAGCTCCAAGCAGGTGAAGGAGGTCTACTCGATCCTCAAGTCGAGAGACATCCCGCGCGACACGCAGACGTGGAACCGTCGCTATCGCGAGTACATGGAGAAGATCAAGACGGGCAGCGTCTTCGAGATCGCCGAGGTGCTGCGCGACCTGTGCGTCCTGCGCATCACGAAGGAGCTCTCGTTCGGCGAGCGCAAGATGCTCGAGACCGCGCGCGGCCTCCTCATCAAGGAGCTCGCGATCGCCAAGGGCGTCGAGGAATCGAAGATCGGCGCCGAGATCGACACGATCTTCGCGCCCGCCGCCGCCTAGTCGCCGCGGTCGCTGCGGTCCGTAGCGCAGGAACGCCGCGGGCCCCCAGTTCGGCAAGAAGCGCTCGTAGCGCAGGAACGCGGCGGGCCCCTCCCAGTTCGGCGAGAAGCGCTAGTAGCGCAGGAACGCCGAGCCCCAGGTCAGGCCCGCGCCGAAGGCGACGAGGCAGACCAGGTTGCCGGGCTTGATCTTGCCGAGGGCGATCGCCTCGTGCATGCAGATCGGGATCGAGGCGGCGGTGGTGTTGCCGTACTTCTGGATGTTGTTGTGCGTCTTGTCGGCGGGCAGGCCGATCATCTCGCACACCTTCTGGTTGATGCGCAGGTTCGCCTGGTGCGGGATCAGCATGTCGATGTCCGACAGCTGCAGGTTGTTCGCGACCATGCCCTCCATGATCGCCTGCGGCATGCGCGTGACCGCGCGGATGAAGACCTTCTTGCCGTTCATCGTCGGGAAGTGCTTGCGCTCCGCCATCGCCTCCGCCGTGATGCGCGGGTGGCGCGCGCTCGCCGGGTACTCGGTCCACAGGATCTCGGCCTCGCTGCCGTCGGCGTGGATGTGCGTCGACAGGATCAGGTGCTGGTCGTCGGTGGCGCGCCCGACGACGACCGCGCCCGCGCCGTCACCGAACAGCACGGTCACGTCGCGGCCGGCCGTCGAGATGTCGAGGCCCGTCGAGTGGACCTCCGAGCCGATCAGGAGGACGTTCTTGAACGAGCCGGTGCGGACGTACGCGTCCGCGATCGACAGCCCGTAGATGAAGCCCGTGCACTGCTGGCGGATGTCGAGGCACGGGATGTCCTTGATGCCGAGCGCGCGCTGCACGAACACGGCCGTCCCGGGGAAGTTGAAGTCCGGAGACAGCGTCGCGTAGATGATGAGGTCGATGTCCTTCGGCGCGACGTGCGCGCGCTCGATCGCCTCGAGCGCCGCCTTCGTCGCCAGCTCGCAGCCGCCCTCGCCCGGCTCGACCCAGCGGCGCTCCTCGATGCCGGTGCGCTCGACGATCCACTCGTGCGAGGTCTCCATCTTCGTCGCGAGGTCGTGGTTCGTCACCACGCGCGACGGAACGCTCATGCCGATACCCAGGATGCGGCTGCGATACATCCGGGCTCACTACCACGCATCTCCGTCGAAGATCAAAGCCAGCTTTGCTGACGCGTCGAGTCACGCAGCGGTAGTTTCGGCCGCATGAACATCCTGCTGGTTCGCCACGGAGAGACCGCGTGGAACCGCGAGGGTCGCTACCAAGGTCGGACCGATGTGCCGCTCTCCCCCGACGGGCAGGGCCAGGTGACGCGGCTCGCGCAGCGGCTCGCCTCGGTGCCGATCGCCGTCGCCGTCGCGTCTCCGCTGTCGCGCGCGCGCACGACCGCCGAGGCCGTGATGTCCGGCCGCGGCGTCGACGTCGAGCTCGACGCCGCGCTCGTCGAGATCTCGCACGGCGAATGGGAGGGCAAGCTCGCCGCGGACCTCGAGACGTCGCACGCCACGATGCTCGACGCGTGGCGCAGCTCGCCGCCGCGCCACCTCACCGCCGGCCCGGGCGCCGAGTCGCTCGGCGACGTCGAGGACCGCGCCTGGCCCGCCCTCGAGCGCATCGCCGCGCGCCTCGGGCCCGACGACACCGCGCTCGTCGCCGCGCACGACGCCGTGAACCGCGTGCTCCTGTGCCGCATCCTCGGGCTGCCCGTCGAGCGGATGTGGCGCTTTCGCCAGGCGCCGGCGACGCTCAACGTCCTGTCGGGGCCGTCGCTCGCCGAGCTCGTCGTCGTGCGGCTCAACGACTCCGAGCACGTCGCGCCGCTGCTCTCGAGCGGCAGCGACCGCGTGCACAAGGCGCTGTGAGCCGCCTCAGCGAAGGCCGCGCTGGCTGACGATGTAGAGGAAGCCCAGCCCGAGCGTGACGAGCCCGACCTGCGACGTCGGCTTGCCCCAGCCGGTGCACTCGCTCGAGCAGTGCGCCATCCACGCGATGCCGCCGATCGTGCCGCCGACGATCACGAAGGCGATCGGCCCCGCCCACACGGCCTCGTGCACGTGCCGGCGCTTGCCGAGCTTGACGTGGTCGACTCCGTGGAACTCGCACAGGCGGCCGTCCTCGGGAGGGTGCGCGCCGCACTCGCGCATGATCGCGGACACCGGCAGCTCGAGCTGCTCGCCGTGCGCGAGCGCGACCGTCACGCGCTGATCCGGCGCGACCACGGCGACGGTCGCCACGTCCCCGGCGGTCGCGCGCACGCGCGCCGGCCGGCCCGCACGGAGCAGCGCTCGCGCCGCCTCGAGCTCACCGGGCGTCGCGCGGACCTCGTGGACCACGCACGCCGAGCACAGCGCGACCCAGGCGCCCACGAGCGCGACGACCAGCAGCTTCATCCCCGCTCGACGCGGGCGCGGCGTGAGATCCCCGTGATCTCGACGTCAAACGTCGAGGTTGCGGACGAGGTGCGAGTTCTGGTCGATGAACACGCGGCGCGGCTCGACCTCGTCGCCCATGAGCGTGGCGAAGATCTCGGAGGCGAGGTTGACCTCGTCCACCTTCACGCGCAGGAGGTTGCGCTTCGCCGGGTCCATCGTGGTCTCCCACAGCTGCTCGGCGTTCATCTCGCCGAGACCCTTGTAGCGCTGGATCTGGAGTCCCTTGCGGCCGAGCTCGTCGATCACCGTCGACAGATCCTCCCAGCTCGTGATCTCGCGCGCCGCATCGTCGCCGTACGTGAGCGACATCGGCGACGGCAGCTTCTGGCGCAGCTCGGCGCAGATGCGGCTCAGGTCGGCGAACGCCGACGGCGGCCGCACGAGGTCCGCGGTGATGCGCGTCGCGCGGCGCACGTTGTGGCGCCCGACGGGGAACAGCAGCTCCCAGGTGCCGTGCTCCTTGTCCTGGACGTAGTCGGCGGCGGCCTGCGCGAGCTCCGGGTAGCGCTTCGACACCTCGGCCATGACGCGCGCCTCGATGCGCTCGAGCTTGTCGCGGTCGCGGAGGTCGTCGTCGGTGAGCCCGACCTCGGCGAACGCCGACAGGATGCGGCCGTCGCCGCGCTTGTCGAGGATCTTGCGCAGCGAGCTCGCGGTGCCGATGCGCTTCACGAGCGCGGCGAGGTCGGCTCCCGTCACCGCCGGCGAACCGTTGCGGCCGAGCGTGCTCTCGCGGCACACGGCGTCGAGGATGAAGTCCTCGAGCGCGGCCTCGTTCTTCAGATACTCCTCGTGCTTGCCCTTCTTGACCTTGTAGAGCGGCGGCTGGGCGATGAACACGTGTCCGGCGTCGAACAGCTCCGGGTACTGCTTGAAGAAGAACGTGAGCAGCAGCGTGCGGATGTGGCTTCCGTCCACATCGGCGTCCGTCATGATGATGATCTTGTGGTAGCGGAGCTTCTCGATGTTCTTCTCTTCACCGAAGCTGGTGCCCAGCGCGGTGATGAGCGTCGTGAGCTCGTCGGACGTCAGCATGCGCTCGTCGCGCACCTTCTGGACGTTCAGGATCTTGCCCTTGAGCGGCAGGATCGCCTGGAAGCGACGGTTGCGGCCCTGCTTCGCGGAGCCACCGGCGGACTCACCCTCGACGATGAACAGCTCGCACGCGGCCGCGTCCTTCTCCTGACAGTCGGCGAGCTTGCCCGGTAGCGACGTGATGTCGAGGACGCCCTTGCGCTGCACCATCTCGCGCGCCTTGCGCGCGGCCTCTCGCGCGCGCGCGGCCAGGATGGCCTTCGAGATGATCGTGCGCGCTTCCTTGGGGTGCTCCTCGAGGTAGCGCCCGAGCTTGTCGCTCACGACGTTCGACACGGCCGTGCCGACCTCCGAGGACACGAGCTTGTCCTTGGCCTGGTTCGAGTACTTCGGGTCCTCGACCTTGACGGACAGGACGGCAACGAGCCCTTCGCGCAGGTCCTCGCCGGAGACGCCGCCCTTCGCGTCCTTGAGGAGCTTGTTGTCCTCGGCGTACTTGTTGATCGTGCGCGTGAGCGCCGTCCGGAACCCGGACGCGTGGGTGCCGCCGTCCTTGTTCTTGATCGTGTTCGTGAAGCAGGTGAGCGACTCGCTGTACGTGTCGTTCCACTGCAGCGCGATGTCGACGTCGCAGCCCTCGTGCGAGGACGTGATCGCGATGACGTCGGAGATCGCGTTCTTGCTCGCGTTGAGGTCCTTCACGAACGTGGCGATGCCGCCCTCGAACTTGAAGTCCGCGCGGCGATCGCCGTCGCGCTCGTCGGTGATCGTGATGAGCAGGCCGCTGTTGAGGTACGCGAGCTCGCGCAGCTTCTGCGCCAGCTGGTCGAAGGAGAACGCGATGACGTTCTTGAAGATCTCCGGATCCGGGTGGAACGTGATCTTCGTGCCGTGGCGATCGGCGGAGTCGGTGAAGCCCGTCTGCTTCAGCTCGCTGACCGGAATGCCCTTCGAGTAGTCCTGCTGGTAGACCTTGCCGCCGCGGCGGATCTCGAGCTTCAGCCAGTCGGACAGCGCGTTGACGGCGGAGACGCCGACGCCGTGAAGGCCACCGGAGACCTTGTAGCCCGAGTTCGCGCCGCCGAACTTGCCGCCGGCGTGCAGCACCGTCATCACGAGCTCGGCGGCGGGCCGCTTCTCCTCGGGGTGCATGTCGACGGGGATGCCGCGACCGTTGTCCTCGATGGTGATCGAGTTGTCGTAGTGGATCACGACGTCGATCTGCGAGCAGTGTCCTGCGAGGTGTTCGTCGACCGAGTTGTCGACGACCTCGTGCACGAGGTGGTGCAGACCGCTGCCGTCATCGGTGTCGCCGATGTACATGCCGGGGCGCTTGCGAACACCCTCGAGCCCCTTCAGGACGCCGATCGATCCGGCGTCGTAACTAGGCTCGGAACCTTTGGATTCTACAATGGGATCGGACATTCAGCGCGACGTCTTTTCCAGCCGCCACCGGTGGTACCATGGTGATTCCTCGTCGGGAAGGGTCGAAACGACGTTTCGAGCGACTCTATCACTCCGGAATCACGAAAGAATCCGTCCGGTTTCGAGCCGGTAATCGGCGCGCTCGCGGTGCACGAGGACGTGGCTCGCGTGCGTCGTCGTGATGAAGCATTGCCCGGCGAGCGCCGCGAGGTGCTCGAACAGATATTCGTTGCGTGACGGGTCGAGCTCCGACGAGACGTCGTCGAGGAGCAGCACCGGGAGATCGCCGTGCACGACCCCGAGCAGGGAGAGCTCGGCGGTCTTCCACGCGAGCATGATCGCGCGCAGCTGGCCCTGCGAGGCGAAGCTCCCGGCCTCGCGCCCGTCGAGCTCGAACACGAGGTCGTCGCGGTGCGGGCCCGTCTGCGTCGCCTGCGTCGCGAGATCGCGCGCGCGGCTCTCGCGCAGCAGCTCCCGCACGGCCGCCGCGTCGAGCCCGGCGACCTTCGACGCCAGCCGGGAGCGCACGCCGAGCCCGGTGCGCGTGATCGCCGCGAACGCGCGCTCGAGCTCCGGTGCGATGCGGTCGAGGAACCGGCCCCGCGCGCCCGCGATCTGCGTCGCGAGCCCCGCGAGCTGCTCGTCGTACACGTCGAGGAGCTCGTCGGCGCGCCGTCCCGAGAGCGTCCCCTGCCCCACCTGGCGCAGGACGGCGTTGCGCGAGCGCAGGACCTTGTCGTGGTCGCTCGCGACGGCCAGGTAGCCCGGCTCGAGGTTGAACACGCTGCGGTCGAGGAAGCGGCGCCGGTCGCCGGGTGCTCCTCGCGGGAGCCCGAGGTCGTCGGGCGTGAACACGACCACGTTGAACGCGCCGAAGTAGCGCGCGAGCGGCCGCGGCGCCTTGCCGTCGAGGCGCACCTTGCGCGAGCCCGGCGCGAGCTCGACCTCGTACACGCGCGTCAGGTCGTCCTTCGTCACGCGCGCGCCCAGCTTCGCGTCGGGGCGGCCGAAGGCGATGAGGTCGGACAGCTTGCTCGTGCGAAACGAGCGCAGCGTCGCGACGACGAAGATGGCCTCGAGCAGGTTCGTCTTGCCCTGCCCGTTGTTGCCGACGAAGACGCTGAACCGCTCGCGCGGCTCGAAGCGCAGCGTCGCGAGGTTCCGCGCTCCCTCGGCGGCGAGCGCGAGGATCCGCAGCTTCAGATCCTCATCGGCATCACGACGCCGAGGTAGTCATCGCCGACGAGCGGCCGGATGAGCCCCGGGTCGAGCTCGTTGCCGAGCGCGACGGTGATCTGGTCGCTCGTCATCTGCGACAGCAGCTCGACGACGTACTTCGGGTTGAACCCGATCGCGATGGGATCCGCGGCGTACTCCGCGTCGATCTCCTCGCGGACCTCGCCGAGGTCGGGGTTGTCGCTCGTGATGGTAAGGCCGTCCTTCGTCGCCGAGACCTTCACGCCGCGCGTCTCCGACGACATCAGCTGCGCGCGGCGGAGCGCGTCGATGAAGCGAGCGCGGTCGACGGTGATGATGCGCTTGTGGTCCTTCGGGATGACCGGGTCGTACGCCGGGAACTGCGCGTCGATGAGCTTCACCGCGAGGGCGATGTCGTCCTGCACGAGGAACAGGTGCGGCGTCTTGATGGCGAGCTTGACCTGCGGTCCCGCGTCGAGGACGCGGCGGATCTCGAGGAGACCCTTCTTCGGGATGATGACGCCGCTCGTGAGCTTGGGGCCGTTCGCGATCGTGCGCTCGACCTTGCTGAGGCGGTGTCCGTCCGTCGAGACCATGCGCGCCTTCGAGCCGTCGCTCTCGAAGAAGACGCCGTTGAGGTGGAAGCGCGTCTCGTCGTTGCACACGCTGAACAGCGTCCGCTCGATCATCTCGCGCAGCACCGCGCTCTCGACGGTGGCGTACTGCGCCTCGCGGTGCTCCGGGACCTTCGGGAAGTCCCGGTCCGGCATGCCGACGATCTTGTACGTGACCTTGCCGCTCTTGATCTCGGCCCAGTGATTATCGGTCTTCTTGAGTGTGACCTCGTCGCCGGGTGCGCTCGAGACGAGCTCGTACAGGTTCTTCGCTCCGAGGGTGAGGCCGCCTTCGCTCGCATTCGTGCACTTGAGCTCGGCGGTGAGCGAGACGTTGAGGTCCGTCGCTGCGACGAGGATCTGGCTCTTGCCCTGCGTGCGGAGCAGGACGTTCGCGAGCATCGGCATCGTGCTCTTGCGGTCGGCGATGCCCTGCGCGAGACGCAGCCCGCGTAGGAACTCAGACTTTGCGATGCGAAACTCCATGTCGCCCTCAGCCTTCTTCTCTCTGGATCAAAGAATAAAGATCTCTTTAGAAGTAGGGATCAGTAGGTCCTGTGGATGCTGTGGATAGCACTGTAAGCCATGACTGCGACATCGAAATCGGTGCGCACGCGAGGTGGCGTCGTCCGATCGGTCGGCCGTGGACGATGGACGCGCAACCTGTGGACAGCCGAGCCTTCGCAGTTCATCCACCCGGCATCCACAGCCGGCATCACAGGGTGATGCACAGGGGTCATCGCAGGATCATCCCCTCGATCGCGTGGACCTCGGAGCGCAGGGACGCGTCGTCCTTCAGGCGCTCGATGATCTTCTGGACGGCCGAGATGACGGTCGTGTGGTGCTTGCCGCCGAACGCGCGGGCGAGGTCGGGATACGAGTCCTTGGTGTGGTGGCGCGACAGGTACATCGCCACGGCGCGCGGGGTCGCCACCGACTTGTGGCGGCGCTCGCTCTTGATGTCGCCCGGCTTGAGGCCGTAGTAGCTCGCCACGGCCTTGATGACGCCCTCGACCGTGATGACCTCGCGGGGACGCGTGATCGCGGCGCCCAGCGTCTCCTGCGCGAACTCGAAGTCGATGCGGCGCTTGGACAGCGAGGCGTACGCGGCGAGGCGGATCAGGGCGCCCTCGAGCTCGCGCACGTTCGACTTGATCGACGACGCGATGTAGAGCGCCACGTCGTCGGGGAGCGCGACGCCCTCGACGCCCGCCTTCTTGCGCAGGATCGCGATGCGCACCTCGAGCTCGGGCGGCTCGATGTCGGCGAGCAGGCCCCACGCGAAGCGCGTGCGCAGCCGGTCGGCGATGTCGGAGATCTCGTGGGGCTTGCGGTCGGCGGTGAGGACGATCTGCTTGTGGTTCTCGTGGAGCGCGTTGAACGTGTGGAAGAACTCGTCCTGCGTGCTCTCCTTGCCGGCGAGGAACTGCACGTCGTCGACGAGGAGCACGTCGATGCCCTCGCGGTAGTTGCGGCGGAACTCGTGCATCCGACCGGTGCGGATCGCCTGCACGTACTCGTTCATGAAGCGCTCGCTCGACAGGTACACGATGCGCGAGCCGGGGCGGTTGACGAGCTGCTGGTGGCCGATCGCGTGGAGCAGGTGCGTCTTGCCGAGGCCGACGCCGCCGCACACGAACACCGGGTTGTACTTCGGCGGGTAGCTCGACCCGGCGGCCTGCGAGGCGGCGAACGCGAGCTGGTTCGACGGGCCGGCGACGAACGTGTCGAACGTGTAGCGCGGGTTGAGCGAGGCGGCCTCGGGCGCGACGATCACGTCCTCGTGCGGCGGCGCGACGGGCGCGGCCTTCGCCGGCGCAGGAGGAGGCACAGGTGCGGGCGGCGGCGTGGCATCCACCTCGATGCGCGGCGCGGACAGGCCCGGTGACGAGCTGGTGGGCACCACGGACAGCGGCGACAGGCCGAGCCGCTCGAGGCGCTGCTCGATCTCGGCGCGAGCCTCGCGGACCTCGGTGCTCGTGTCCTCGGAGCCCGTCTCGGCAACCGGCGCCTCCTCGGGCCTGCCGTCGGGGTCGAACTCGACGTGGACCGAGCCGTCGTGTCCCAGGTCGACGAGCTCCTTCAGCAGGATGCTCAGGAAGTTCGACTGGAACCAGCTGCGCACGTAGCTGTTCGGAGCGCGAAGGCGCAGCGTCGCACCGTCGAAGGAACGGAGCTCGATCGGCGCCAGCCACATCTCGAAATGCTTCACCGTGACGCGGGATCGCAAGCGGTCGACGGCCTCGGTCCACAAGAGGTGAGGAGTCACGCGTGTTCCTCGAGTTTGTTCTGCGAAGTCGATGGGTTACGTCTCATGATTCACAGACAAAACGAGTGCCATTCCAGAGGTTATCCACAAGACCTCCTGGTCCCATCCCGATGCTGCGGCCACAGGGCTGTCCACAGCCGGGAAACCCGGGGTTCGTAGCAGAAGCAGATTTCGGGTTGCAAGCTCAAAACGGCGACAAGTGAACTCCGGAACTCCGTCGAAGAACGCGTGAGTACAAGCGGCGACACGTGGGCGCCGGACCTCATGTGAACCCGCGGTTGGGCCGTGCTTCGACCTCGCTTTGACCTCGCGCCTTGACTTCGTGGAACTGGTCCAGTATCGATGCCCCTCCGCCGACGCCTGGAGATTTGCCGTGAAGCGCACGTATCAGCCGCACAACAAGAGCCGCAAACGCACGCACGGGTTTCGCGCGCGCAAGAAGACGCGTGGAGGCCGCGAGGTTCTCCGTCGCCGCCGCGCGAAAGGCCGCAAGCGGATCTCGGTGACGGCTGCCAAGAAGTGACGTCCTCGCACCGGATCTCCAAGGAGATGCGGCTGCGACAACGCGGTGACTTCGTCGCCGTGCAGACGGACGGTATCAAGGTGCATGGTCGTCACCTCCTTGCCATTGCGCGCCGGCGACCCGAGCCACACCTTCAAGGTCGGCTCGGGCTCACGGTGACCAAGAAAGTGGGAAACGCGGTCGTGCGCAACCGAATCCGACGGATGGTGCGCGACTGGATGCGCACGCACGACTGGGTGCCCGACGGGTGGGACTTGGTCCTGGTTGCCAAGGACACCGCCGCGGGGCAGCTTCACCGGAACGACTTCGCCGGCGACCTGCAAAACGTCCAGGCTCGATTGCGGCGAGCTTCATGACCACGCTCCACCGACTTCTCGTATCGATCGTCCTCCTCCCGGTGAGGTTTTATCGGCTCGTGCTCTCTCCGCTGAAGCGTGCGCCGACCTGCAAGTACCTCCCTACGTGCTCGGAGTACGCGATCGACGCGGTGAAGTCGCGCGGGATCGTCGTCGGTGCCGCGCTCGCGGTGTGGCGCATCTTGCGCTGCAATCCGTTCGCGCGCGGCGGTTATGACCCGGTTCCGGAGCCGCGCCTGGTGCGCAGCTCGCACTCGTGCGGGGAGCATCACTGATGGAAGGTCAAGGTAAACGTCTCCTGCTCGCGGTCGCGCTGGCCCTCGGCGTGATGCTGGCGTGGAGCTGGATCTTTCCGTCCGAAGAGGCGCAGCAGCCGAAGACGGGCAGTGGCAGCGGCAGCGGTAGCACCAGCGCGGTGCCGACGATGCAGGTGCCGACATCGCAGTTCGGCGTGTCGACGCAGCCGGGGCACAAGGAGATGGCGCCGGCGACGAAGGTCGAGCCGCACGAGTCGACGATCACGAACAGCCGGTTCACGGCGAAGTTCTCGAGCGTCGACGGCGTCATGTCGTCGTGGAAGCTCGCCGATCCGCGCTACGACCGCGACGACAGCAAGGGCGAGATGCTCGGGCGACCCGAGGAGAAGACGAACCTCGAGAAGAAGGACGAGCTCGTCGGCTCGGGCGGCGCGTTCTTCGTCAACTACTGGCAGTCGGAGCTGGTCGTTCCGCGCGGCGTCGAGTGGAAGCGCACGTCGGGAGCGGACACGCAGCAGTGCGAGGTGAGCGGCGATGCCGGCTGCAAGATCTCGTACCGCTACAGCTCGGACCTGTTCGACCTCGAGAAGACGTACACGATCATCCCCGAGGCGTACCTCGTCCAGTTCAACGTCAAGGCGCAGGTCAAGCTGACCGGCGACCAGACGGCGCAGCAGGCGCTCGCCGTGCGCGTGTGGTCGTTCGAGAAGCCGGACACGAAGGAGAAGGGCGGCAACCAGACCGCGGCCCGCCTGTTCGCGAGCTCGACGCTGCGCGACGGCACGCTCTACAACACCTCGTTCAAGGACCTGCTCAAGCACCCGCGCTGGGAGCCGTCGATCACGTGGACCGGGTTCGAGCACCCGTACCTCCTCGCGGCGTACGCGCCGAAGCCGCCCAACGCGATGTTCGAGGACGTGCAGAAGCACACGTACGCCGATGCGGCGGGCGACATGTGGACCGACATCGTCTACCCGTGGATGAAGGTCAAGGCGAACGACGGGCCGATGTCGCGCGAGATCGTCGCGTACCTCGGGCCGAAGAACTACGCCGACCTCGATCGCGCGGACGGCTACGCCGCGTTCTCGACGGGGTTCAAGGACACGATCGATCTCGGCTGGTTCGCGTTCATCGGGCGCCCGCTGCTGTGGCTGCTGCTGAAGTTCTACAGCTTCGTCGGGAACTGGGGCATCGCGATCATCCTGCTCACGTTCCTCGTCAAGGCGGCGACGCTGTACTGGACGACGAAGTCGATGCGCTCGATGAAGGCGATGGCCGGACTCGCGCCGCAGATCAAGACGATCAACGACAAGTACAAGGACGACCGCCAGCGCATCCAGGCGGAGACGATGGCGCTGTACAAGCAGCACAACGTCAACCCGATCGCGGGCTGCCTCCCGATCCTGCTCCAGATGCCGATCTGGATCGCGCTGTACCGCATGCTGTCGTCGGCGGGCGAGCTGTACATGCAGCCGTTCATCCCGGGCTGGATCAACGACCTGACGGCGACGGACCCGTACTACATCCTGCCGTTCGTCCTCGTCGGGACGATGTTCGTCCAGGCGCGGCTCACGCCGGCGACGGGTGACTCGCGGCAGCAGAAGTTCCTGCAGTACGGCATGCCGCTGATGTTCGGCGTGATGTCGTTCTTCTTCCCGGCGGGCCTGACGCTCTACATCTTCACGAACACCGTGCTGTCGGCGCTCCACTCGATCTACATGAACAAGTACGACAAGAAGAGCCTCGAGCTGACGGCGAAGATGCGGGCGGCGGCCGAGGCGGCGAAGGCCGCGGAGAAGCCGGCGGCGAAGAAGGGCGATGCGAAGCCGGGCGCGGGTGCGAAGCCGAACAAGCCGGCCGCGAAGCCGGTGATCGACGTCGAGTCGGTCGAGTCGTCGTCGTCGTCGGACAGGGATGACGATACGGATGCGGCACCGGCGTCGAGCCCGGCCAAGCCGCGCCCGAACCAGAACAAGAAGAAGAAGCGCAAGCGCTAGCGAGTCGAGGAGAGCAACGTGAGCGAAACGGCTACCGCAGAACGCGAAGACCTCGCCGAGAAGGCGAGTGAATTCTTGCTGGGCGTCCTCGAGCGCATGGGGATCTCGGCGGACATCGACATCAAGGATGACTCGGACAAGACCGTCCTCGAGATCCAGACGAAGGACACCGAGCTCGTCATCGGACGGCGCGGCGTCGTGATGGACGCGCTCCAGCACCTGGTGAACAAGGTCATCTACCGCGACCGCACGGGCGACCGGACGAAGCCGCTGGTGATCGATGCCGGTGGGTTCCGCGACAAGCAGATCGAGCGGCTGCGGTCGCTCGCGCAGCGGATGGGCGAGAAGGCGCTGCAGACGAAGCAGATCGTCGAGCTGCAGCCGATGTCGCCGCACGATCGCCGCATCGTCCACATGGCGATCGCCGAGATGCAGGGGCTGTCGAGCCGCAGCGAGGGTGAGGGCGAAGAGCGCCACATCCTCGTCGTGCCCGAGGCGGCCGGTGCGGCGCCGGCGGCGCCCGCCGCGTCCGAGTAGCGCGGGCAGCCCGCGCGGCGACGGTAGCGATGGAGGATACGATCGCCGCGATCGCGACGGCGGCCGGTGAAGGTGGCGTCGGGATCGTGCGGATCAGCGGCCCGCGTGCGGTGGAGATCGCGGCGGACGTGCTGGGCGTACCGGCGGCGAAGCTGCAGCGCAGCGTGCGCGTCGGCTGGGCGAGCGATCGCGCGGGCGCGCGGATCGATCAGGTGCTGGCGTTCGCGATGCGGGCGCCGGCGTCGTTCACCGGAGAAGACGTTGCCGAGCTGCACGGCCACGGCGGCTCGGTCAACCTCGGGAAGCTGCTCGCCGCGGTCGTCGAGCGCGGCGCGCGGGTCGCCGACCCCGGCGAGTTCACGCGGCGCGCGGTCGCGAACGGCAAGCTCGATCTCGCGCGGGCCGAGGCCCTGCTCGAGGTCATCCACGCCGGTAGCGACCGCGCGTGGCGCCAGGCGCAGGACAACCTCGGCGGCCGGCTCGGCGAGGAGGCCACGGCGCTCGAGCAGCGGGGTCTGGTCGTGCTCGCGGAGCTCGAGGGCTGGATCGACTTCCCCGAGGAAGATCTCGAGGTGCAGAGCGCCGCGTGGATCGACGGCGAGATCGCCGCGCTCCGCGACGCGTGCGGTGCCCTCTCCGACGGCTTCCGCCACGGGCGCGCGGTGCGCCAGGGCCTGGTCGTCGCGCTCGTCGGCGCCGTCAACGTCGGCAAGTCCTCCCTGCTGAACGCGCTCGTCGGCGTCGAGCGCGCCCTCGTCGCCCCCGATCCGGGCACCACGCGCGACTGGCTCGAGGTCTCCGACACGTGGAACGGCATCCGCGTCACACTCGTCGACACCGCCGGCCTCCGCGAGACCTCCGACGCCATCGAGCGCCGCGGCATCGAGCTCGGCGAGCAGCGCGTCGCCTCCGCCGACGTCGTGGTCGTCGTCAATGACGGCGTCGCCCCCTGGGACGACGGCCGTCGCCACGGCACCCGCGCGGTCGTCATCCGCAGCAAGTCCGATCTCCTCCCTCCGCCCGCCGGCGACCATGGGCCCCTCGCACCGCCCGTCGCTTCCATCGGTGCGCCCGCCGCTCCCATCGCACCGCCCGTCGTCACTCCGTCGGCGTCGCCGGTCTCCGGTGCGCTCGCGACGTCCGCGACCACCGGCGCCGGACTCGCCGAGCTCCGCCGCGCCGTGCTCGCCGCCGGCGGTGTCGCCGATCGCGAGGGCAGCGAATCCGCCGTGGTCACGACGGCCCGCCAGCACACACTCGCCGTCACCGCACGCGACGCCTTCGCGCGCGCCCTCACCGGCTGGCGCGACCGCCGCCCGCCCGAGCTGGTCGCCATCGAGCTCCGCGAAGCCAGCGCTGCCCTCGCCCGCCTCCGCGGCGTCGACGTCGGCGACCGCGTCCTCGACGAGCTGTTCGCACGCTTCTGCATCGGCAAGTGACGCTTCGTTCGAGCGTTCGCCGGAGTTGGCGGCGACGCCGATCTCTCGGAGAAGAATGTTCTCGTAGAGGACATTCGCTCGAACGAGGAAAAGGATGGTGACTCGCTCGCGGGTGAAGAAAGGGGCATAGTCCGCGGGTCGTGTCGCTCGAGGACGAAGCCCAGCGCGAGCTCGACGAGCTGCGCGAGCGCAGCTTGTTGCGAACGCCGCGCGTCGTCGATGGGAGGCAGGGACCGACGGTCGTCGTCGACGGGCGGGAGGTGGTGAGCTTCTCGTCGAACGACTACCTCGGGCTCGCGGGAGATCCGCGGCTCGCGCGGGCGGCGGCGGCGGCGAGCGAGGTGGAGGGTGCCGGTGTCGGGTCGTCGCGGCTCGTGGTCGGAAACCATCGCGAGCACGTCGCGCTCGAGGCGGCGGTTGCGGACTGGGTGCGGTGCGGAGCGGCGACGATGTTCAACACGGGATACGCGGCGAACGTCGGTGTGCTCGGCGCATTGCTGCGTGCGGGGGACGTCGTCTTCAGCGATGCGCTGAACCACGCGAGCATCGTCGATGGTTGCCGGCTGTCGCGCGCCGAGGTCGTCGTGTTCCCACACCGAGATCTCGCCGCGCTCGAGCGCGAGCTCGTGCAGCGCACCGACCGGCGGCGCCGGATCGTCGTGAGCGAGTCGCTGTTCTCGATGGATGGTGACTGTGCGGACGTCGCGGCGCTCGCGGAGCTGTGTCGCCGGCACGATGCCGCGTGGATCCTCGATGAAGCACATGCGGTCGGTGTTCGTGGGCCCGAGGGGCGCGGATTCGCGGCGGAGGCAGGCGTGGTGCCCGACGTGCTGATCGGGACGTTCGGAAAGGCGCTCGGCTCGTTCGGTGCGTTCGTGGCGACCACGCCGGCGATCGCCGCGCTGCTCTGGAATCGAGCTCGACCTCTCGTGTTCTCGACCGGGCTTCCGCCGGCCGTGGCCGCGGCGAGTCGCGCGGCGATCGAGGTTGTGCGCGGCGGCGAAGGCGATGAGCGTCGCCGGATGCTGGCGGCGCGCGCGACGCGGCTGCGCGAGCTCGTCCCCGACCTCGGTGGAATCGCGGAGGGACCGATCGCTCCACGCCTCGTGGGTTCCGATGCCGCAGTCATGAAGCTCAGCGCGCGCCTGTTCGAGGAGCGCCTCTACGTGCAGGGCATCCGGCCGCCGACGGTTCCGGTCGGAACCGCGCGGCTACGGATCAGCCTCTCGAGCGCGCATACCGTCGAGATGGTCGAGCAGCTCGCTCGATCGCTCGTTCGAAGCTAAGCGAAAGCAAGATCATGTCCGTTCTGAAAGAGCTCGACACGCGCGTGATGTGGCACCCGTTCACGCAGATGGGCGAGTGGGATCCGCTCGTCATCGCCCGCGGTGAGGGCAACTACCTCATCGACGAAGACGGTCGCCGCTACCTCGACGGCGTCAGCTCGCTCTGGTGCAACGTCCACGGCCATCGCCATCCGCGCCTCGATGCGGCGCTGCGCGAGCAGCTCGACAAGCTCGCGCACTCGACGTTCCTCGGCCTCACCCACGAGCCGGGCATCCGACTCGGCACCGCCCTGCTCGAGGTCGCGCCACGAGGCCTCTCGCGCGTCTTCTACTCGGACTCCGGCTCCACCGCCGTGGAGATCGCGCTGAAGCAGTCGTTCCAGTACTGGCAGCTCACCGGCCATCCCAGCAAGCAGCGCTTCCTTCGCCTCGGCGACGCCTACCACGGCGACACCCTCGGCGCGGTCGGCGTCGGCGGCATCGACCTGTTCCATCGGATCTTCGGTCCCCTCCTGGTCCGCTCGATCGCGATCCCCTCACCCGCATCCGACGGCACCGCCCTCGAGCGCCTCGAGCACGAGCTCCGCACCCGTGCCGACGAGATCGCCGCACTCGTCATCGAGCCACGCATCCAGGGCGCCGCCGGCATGCTCGTCCATCCACCCGGCTTCCTGCGCGAGGCTTCGCGCCTGTGCCGTGCCCACGGCGTCCACCTCATCGCGGATGAGGTCGCTACCGGCTTCGGCCGTACCGGCACCCTCTTCGCCTGCCAGGCCGAGGACGTTCAGCCCGACTTCCTGTGCCTCGCCAAGGGCATCACCGGCGGCTACCTGCCCCTCGCCGCCACCCTCACCACCGAAGACGTCTTTCGCGCCTTCCTCGGCCGCCGCACCGACCTCAGGCACTTCTTCCACGGCCACACGTACACCGCCAACCCGCTCGCCTGCGCCGTCGGCCTGGCTTCTCTCGCCCTTCTTCAGGAATCCACGTTTCCCAGCGCACTCGCCCTGCTTCCCGAAGTTGGGCGATCTCTCGACCGCCTGCGCTCCCACCCCAACGTTCGCAGCATCCGCCAGTGCGGCTTCATGATCGGCATCGAGCTCGAGTCACTCGAAGGCCGAAGCACCGGTTACGAGGTCTGCGCCCTCATCCGCAGCCACGGCGTGATCCTCCGTCCACTGGGCGATGTCGTGATCTGGATGCCACCGCTCACGCTCCAGCCAACCGATCTCGAGCTCCTCGAAACTGCCACCCGACGCAGTATCGACGTTTGTTTTGGTCTCCAGTGTTCCACGTGAAACAACCGCCTCCCGGTGTTTCACGTGGAACGTGTTACGCGGGCGTCAGAGCTTCGGCGACGGCGGCGTGAAAGTCGCCGAACATCTGATTGAGGAGAGCGGGTTGGTGGAAGGCGTTCAGACCGCTCGGGTTGGGTAGGAGCCAGACGGTGGTGTCGCCGATGGACTCGTCCTGGCGGCCGACCTGGGCCTTGTTGTTCTCGAAGCCCTGGCGGTAGGCGATGAGGCCGAGGACGGCAACGAAGCGAGGCTTGTACTCGAGGACCTTGCGGCGAAGGGCTCGGGCGCCGCGAATGAGCTCGGGCTTGGAGATGTCTTCGGCGCCTGCGGTGGAGCGGGTGACGAGGTTGGTGACGCCGTAGCCGAGGCGGAGGAGCTCGGGTTCGTCGAAGGCAGTGAGGAGGCGAGGGGTGAAGCCGGTGGCGAAGAGGGTCGGGTAGAAGAGGTTGCCGGGACCGGCGAAGTGGTGGCCGACGGCAGCGGAGTAGAGGCCGGGGTTGATGCCGCAGAAGAGAACGGTGAGGTCCGGCGCGATGAGATCGGGAACGCGCTTGCGGACGGCGGCGAGCTGCTGGTCGCGGGTCGGCTTCCAGCTACCGGAGGTGGTGAGCGCAGGAAGCTGCGAGCCGGACTGCGTGGCGATGAGCGCGAGGCTCGAGGCCGTCTTGTTGGCGAGGTTGTCGGGCGGCAGTCGAACGCGCGACTTCGGCTTGGCGGCAGCCGGCTTGGTCGGCTTGGTCGGCTTGGCGGGTGACTTCGGCTTCGCCTTCTTCGGCACGGCGCGATTCTGCGAGCGCCCGCGGATCCGTCAAGGCTTGTCGAGGATGATCAGTGCGCGGGACTTCGCGGCGCCGTACGGGATGCGCCGGATCGTGGCGGGAAGGTCGGTGCGTCGTTGAGCTTCGAACCCGACGACGAAGCCGCCGGTGCGAACGTGCTGGAGACCGAGGTCGAGCCAGGTGGGCAGGTCGAACGTGGCGCGCGAGGTGGCGGCGTCGTAGTCGTGGTCGTCGTGGTCGTCGAGGCGCTTCGCGAAGGCCTCGAGGTTCGCCAGCTCGAGCTCGCGTGCGGCGGTGCGGAGGAAAGCGTGCTTCTTGTGGACCGGCTCGAGGGCGACGAACTGTGTCTCGGGAAGGCTGATCGCGGCGACGACGACCGGCAGACCGCCGCCGGAGCCGACGTCGAGGACGCGCTTGCACGGGCGGAGGACGTCGACGACGGAGAGGCAGTCCTGGATGTGCTCGGCGAGCTCGGCGGGCGTCCGGGCGGCGGACAGGTTGATGCGCTCGTTCCAGCGCAGGAACAGGCCCTGGAACGCCTTGAGTTTCGAGGCGATGGCGTCGTCAGAAGGGTGTTCAGTAGACACGATCGGCCTCGCAGATGAGCTGGCTCGCGCGCGGGAGGATGAGGATGGGCGTGGCTGGTGCTCGCGCGAGGGAGTTGGCGATGGAGGATGTGTGATGCACGAGGGTGCGGGCGACGATGTCAGGGGTGAGCGTCGACACGAGCTCGATGCGGACACCTTCGCGAAGTCGAGGAAGGATACCGGTACGGAAGATGGCTTCGTTGACGACGTCGAGCGGACCGGAGCCGTCCTCGCACGCAGCGACGAGGACGAGCAGGCCGTCGCGTGCGACGAGCGGTGCAGCGGCGGCGGCGATCTTCGCGGCCTGATAGAGCGTCGAGGTGATCGGCGGAACGTCGGAGGCGATGACGATGGAAGCGGGCGCAGCGCGCACGGTGAACCACGGGCGAGCGAGCTCGACGCCGGCGCGGAACGCGGTGACGGGATCGCCGGCGACGGCGGCGTGAACGCGACCGTCGGAGGCGCACACGCCGTCGAGGAGGAACGTCGGTGTCGGGATGCGAGCGACGGCGTCCTCGAGGTCGAGCCGGCACGGGTTGTCGTCGACGTTGCCGGCGCGGGCGCCGGGCTGGGTCTTCAGCGCGTGGTTGGTACGGATCGCGGCGGCCTCGCCGAGGCCGGGGAACATCGCCTTCACGCCGGCGCCGAAGCCGGCGAAGTAGTGCGGCCGGATGCAGCCGGTCGCGACGACGAGATCGGCGTCGACGAGGCAGCGGTGGACGCGCACCGGCGTGCCACGCAGGGTGGTGCCGAGATCGACGAGGTCGGCGGGCGAGTGCCCGTCGTGGTTGACGAGCGTGGCGCGCGCGAGGACACGGGCATCGAGGCCGAGGTCGTCGAGGTTCGCCGGGCCGTGGGTGCCCGTCGCGATCGCGAGCGTCAGCCGTACATCGGTGCGGAGGTGGCGCAGGACTGCGTCGACGAAGGCGGCGCGCGGCTCGTCGCGGGTGGCGTCGCTGACGATCAGCGTCACCCGCGTCTTCGGCGAGATCATCTCGTGGAGCGGCGGACGGCCGATCGGCTGCGCGAGCGCCCCGTCGAGGAGATCTCGGAGCTCCGGTACGCGCGCCGGCGGTGCGGGCGGTCCGAGCACGCGATGCTCGCGGGCACCGAGGTCGAGCGGGTAGGGCACCCGTCCGTACGGCAGCTCGAGCATGGCTCGACCCTACGCCGGACTCGATGGACCGCCCAAGTCTCATCAAGGATCCCGTTCCCGGATCTTTGGCGCCGCTCTTCAGACTCCGCGGGCAACATGAATCCGTTGCTGTCGGCGCCGGCTCATCGGTCGTGGACGTCGGTTGTTGGACGTCGTGCGGTGGGGTTCGAGCACCGGTACAGCGATGGGTGGGCGAGCGTACGTGGCGCGGTTGGGGTGTGGTCGACGGTCCGTTCCCTGGCGACGGTGGTGGTAGTTCGATACGATTCGAGGCCGCGCGGGGCCGTGCCGACCGCGCGCGTCGGATCTCGTGTCGAAGCAAAGCTTGCTCCTGGTCGACGGGGACACTCGCAGCATGAGAGTCCTCGAGGTGTCGCTCCGAAAAGCGGGCTTCACCGTCACGACGGCGGCGTCGGTGCAGGACGCGCTCGACAAGCTCGAGGTCCACGCTCCGGACCTGATCATCTCGGAGACGACGTTCCCCGACGGCGACGGGTTCGAGCTGCGCCGGCGGGTGCGCGCGACGCCGGACTGGGCGGAGATCCCGTTCATCTTCCTGACCGCAGAAGCCGCGATCGAGAACAAGATCAGGGGGTTGGAGCTCGGCGTCGACGACTACCTGACGAAGCCGATCTACATCAAGGAGATCGTCACCCGCATCAACATCCTCTTGCAGAAGCGGCAGCGGGTGCGGTTCGAGGAGCGGCGTGACGGGCGCACGCGGTTCGCGGGGCGCGTCGCGGATATGCCCGTCGTCGACGTGATCCAGACGATCGAGATCAGCCGCAAGTCGGGGGTGATCCAGTTCGTCGGGGATCGCAACCGGCAGGCCGCGATCTACTTCCGCGACGGGCGCGTGATCGATGCGGAGGCGGGCGCGCTGCAGGGGGAGGACGCGGTGTACCGGCTCCTCACGTGGAACGAGGGCGAGTTCGAGGTCGTGTTCCGCACCGTGCGGCGGCGCGAGGTGATCCAGACGAGCTCGCAGGGGCTGCTCATGGAGGGGATGCGGCGGCTCGACGAGTGGTCGCGCCTGCTCGAGCAGCTGCCGGCGCTCGGGCACCGCTTCGAGGTCGACGTCGGCGAGCTGGCGACGCGCCTGGGCGACGTCCCCGACGACAACAACCCGATCCTGCGCCTCATCGACGGGCGGCGCACGCTGCTCGAGGTGATCGACGCGTCGGACGTCGGCGACCTCGAGTGCCTGCAGGCGATCTCGCGCCTGTACTTCGAGGAGCTGCTGATCGACCTCGACCACGGCACGCCGGTGCGCCATCCGACGGGCAAGCCGGTGCCGCTCACCGAGGTCGAGGCGCCGACGCCGATCGAGGACGCGGCGTCGGGGCCGATCCCCGAGACCTCGAACCCGATGATCCCGGTGTTCCGGTCGGCACCAATCGCGCCCGAGCCGGCGTACACCGACCCCGCGCCGGACGTGATCTCCGAGGAGCTCGCGCCCGGGGCGCTGTCGGGGGCGTACCGGCCGTCGAGCCTGCGGCTGATCGACGAGGCCGTGGCGGCGGCGCAGGCGATCGAGCCGTCGATGTTCGAGGACGACGAGCAGCCGCCGTCGCCGGGGCGGGGGCGCGAGCTCGTCGCCGACGCCGGCTCCGCGAACGGCGTGCACGCGACGCTGCACGACGCGTCGCCGGAGAACGTCCCCGAGACGATCGACTCCGACGACCATCCGACGCCGCGGCCGGCGCGAAGAGAGACGAGTGGGCCGGTGTCGCGCACGGCGACGGGAGAGCGGCGCGAGGGGAGCGGGCCGACGTCGCGCACGGTCACCGGCGAGATGCGGCAAGCGATCCCGCGCACGGCGACGGGAGAGCGGCACGAGGGGAGTGGGCCGGTGTCGCGCACGGCGACGGGAGAGCGGCGCGAGGGAAGTGGGCCGACGCTGACGACGACGACGGGCGAGATGCGCGCGATGCCGCGCACGGCAACGGGCGAGATGCGGGCGGCGATGCCGCGTACGACGGGCGAGATGCGGGCGGCGATGCCGCGGACGGCGACGGGCGAGATGCGGCCGGCGATCCCGCGCACGCTCACGCGCGAGCCGACGGCGCCGGTCGCGCGCGTCTCGGGCGAGGTCGCGCTGCCGCTCGGCAAGGACGATTCGGGGCTCCGCATGATCGGCTCGCTCGGGCACGATCGCGCCGAGGCCTTCGGCGAGCTCGCGCCCGCCGGGAGCGGCGTGCAGGTCCCGCGCAGCGAGACCCAGCGCGAGCTGGTGACGATCATGCCGCGCCGGATCACGCGCGAGCTGACGCCGATCCCGGGACCGCTGCCGGCGCCCGATCCGGACAAGCCGCGCCGGATCGCGCGCGACCTGACGCCGCTGCCGGGGCCGCTGCCGAAGGACGACAAGCGCGTCGCCACGGAGGACGAGCTGGGCCCTGCGACGGACGACGCACCGCGCGGGTCGCGCGAGACCGGCGAGACGCCCGTGCCAGCGCCGCCCGTCGAGCCGCCGGCCGATTCTCCGTCGCGCAGTCAGCCGCTCGGTCCGCCGCGCCGCCGCACGACGACGACGACGACGCAGGCCGCGGCGTCGGGGACGCGCATCGCGAGCGGGCCGGGGCCGGGCGCGCTGGCGTTGATCATCCTCGCGGCGATCCTCGCCGGGATCGCGATCTACCTGCGGATGCGGCGCACGCCGCACGAGGTGGAGCCGGTCACCGCGGTGGACGCCGGCGCGCACACGTCGATCACGCCGATCCCCGAGGCCGGCCCCGAGACCACGCGGGGCTCCGCGTCGGTCGGTGCCACGCGGGGCGGCGCGGCGCTCGAGTCCACGCGGGGTGGCGCGGCGGTCGGAGCCAAGCGGGGCGGTGCAGCGCTCGAGGTCACGCGGGGCGGCGCGGCGCTCGAGGCCACGCGGAGCGGCGCGGCGCTCAAGGCCACGCCTCGCGGCACGGCGCTCGAGGCCACGCGGGGCGGCGCGGCGCTCGAGGCCACGCGTCGCGGCACGGCGCTCGAGTCCACGCGGAGCGGCGCACCCGTCGGTGCCTCGTCGCCCGCGGGAGCGCAGCCAAACCCTACATCGGTGGGCTCGGCACAGCCGAATGACGGGACGGTCCCGGGGCGGGCAGCGGCGCAGCCGGATCGGACGGCGCCGACGCCCGAGGACAAGGCGGCGAAGGCGAAGCAGCTGCTCGACCGGGCGAACGATGCGCTCGCCGAGGGCGATGCGGCGCGGGCGCTCGAACACGTGAACGGCGCGCTCGCGCTGCGCCAGACCGCGCGCGCGTACCTGGTGCAGGCGCAGGCGCTGCAGCGGCTCGACCGCGTCGACGACGCCCTGCGCTCGATCGTCTCGGCGGAGAAGATCGCACCCACGTACTCCACGGTGTTCGAGCTGCGCGGGCGCATCCTGTGGGCCGCGCGGCGCAAGGAGGAGGCGCGCGCCGAGTTCGCGAAGTTCCTGCGCCTCGAGCCGAGCGGGCCGCGCGCGGCGCAGATCCAGCGCCTGGTCGACGAACCGCGCTAAGGTGACGGCGATGCGCGTCCTCGGCATCGAGAGCTCGTGCGACGAGACGGCGGCGGCCGTCGTCGAGGACGGCGTGCGCGTGCTGTCGGACGTCGTGGCGTCGCAGCACGAGGTCCACGCGCGCTACGGCGGCGTCGTGCCCGAGCTCGCGTCGCGCGCGCACGTGGTCAACGTCGTGCCGGTGCTGCGGGCGGCGCTCGAGCGCGCCGGCACGCCGCTCGAGGCCATCGATGGGATCGCCGTGACGAACGCGCCGGGCCTCGTCGGGGCGCTGCTCGTCGGGCTGCAGACGGCGAAGGCGATCGCGTGGGCGACGGGGCTGCCGATCGTCGGCGTGCACCACCTCGAGGGGCACCTGTCGGCGATCTTCCTCGAGCCGGAGCCGCCGCCGATGCCGCACCTGGCGCTGATCGTGTCGGGCGGCCACACGTCGCTCGTGCGCGTGAACGGCCACGGCGAGGTCCTCGAGCTCGGCGCGACGCGCGACGACGCCGCCGGCGAGGCGTTCGACAAGGGGGCGAAGCTCCTCGGGCTCGGTTACCCGGGCGGCGTCGTGATCGACCGCCTGGCGCGCACCGGCGACCCGAAGGCGGTGTGGTTCCCGAAGGCGATGACGTCGGGGGCGACCGGGCACGCGATGTCGTTCAGCGGGCTCAAGACGGCGCTCCTGCACCACGTGCAACAGCACGGCATCCCCGAGGGGCAGGGACTCGCGGACCTGTGCGCGAGCTACCAGGCGGCGATCGTCGAGCAGCTCGTGCGCAAGACGCGGCGGGCGGCGCGGCGCGAGGGGCTGCAGCACGTGCAGATCTGCGGTGGCGTCGCGGCGAACTCGGCGCTGCGCGCGGCGCTGCAAAAGGCCGGCGCCGAGGACGACTTCCGCGTGTACGTGCCGCCGCCGGCGCGCTGCACCGACAACGCGGCGATGATCGCGGCGGCGGGCCACCACCGGCTCGCGCGCGGCGAGCGCGCCGGGCTCGAGCTCGACGCGGTGCCGAGCGCACCGCTGCCGAGGCTCGCATGAGCGAGGGCAACGGCCACGGCAAGGCTCCCGCGGAGCCGTTCCCCGACGCGCGCACGCTGCTCGCGCGCTACGGGCTGTACGCGAAGAAGGCGTTCGGGCAGAACTTCCTCATCGCGGAGCGCGTGTTCCGCGCGATCGTCGACGCCACCGTGCGCACCGACGACGACTGGATCGTCGAGATCGGCGCCGGCCTCGGCACGCTGACGGCGCGGCTCGCCGAGCGCGTCCCGGAGGGCAAGGTCATCGCGCTCGAGCGCGATCCCGACATGATCACGGTGCTGAAGGCGGAGCTCGCCGGCGTCGACAACGTCGACATCGAGGCCGGCGACGCGCTCCGCTACGACCTGCGCATGGCGGCGCGCTGGCGCGGCGACCGCATCGCCGTGTGCGGGAACCTGCCGTACCACATCGCGTCGCAGATCCTGTTCCGCATCGTCGAGGCGCGCGCGTCGGTGCGCATCGCCGTCGTGATGGTGCAGAAGGAGATGGCGGACCGGCTGGTCGCGGCGCCCGGCGGCAAGGACTACGGCGCGCTCGGCGTCATGATCCGCACATACGCCGACGTCGCGACGGTGGCGAAGGTCGGCGCCGGCTCGTTCACCCCGCCGCCGAAGGTGGACTCGACGGTCGTGCGCCTGACGCCGCTCCCCGGCGACCAGCCGCGCGTGCCGATCGCCGACGAGGCGCACTACAGCCGCGTCGTGCACGCCGCGTTCGGGCAGCGCCGGAAGACGCTGCGCAACGCGCTGCGGGCGGTGTTCGACGAGGCCCGCGTCGACGAGGCGCTCGCCGCGACGGGGATCGACGGACAGCGGCGCGGCGAGACGCTCGACATCTCCGAGTTCGGCGCGCTCGCGGGCGCGCTGCCCGCGTAGGCAAGCGCGTGCAAGTCCCGCCGCGCGAACGGTGGTAAGCAGCCGCGATGCCGGAGCTCCCAGAGGTCGAGACGATCCGCCGCACGCTGGCGCCCGCCGTCGGTGCGCGCATCACGTCGGCGTGGACGAGCGGCATGGGCCTGCACATGAACCGGCGCCCGCCGCGCGCGAAGCTGCAGAAGCTCGTCGGAACGACGATCACCGGCGTGCGGCGGCACGGGAAGTACCTGCTGATCGACACCGATGGTCCGTACGCGCTGCTCGCCCACATGGGCATGACCGGGCGGCTGCGCCTCCACGCGGCGCGCGAGGCGCGGGCCCCGCACACGCACGTCGTGTTCGGGCTGTCGGGGCGGTCGCCGCGCGAGCTGCGGTACAGCGACCCGCGGCGGTTCGGCCAGATCGACGTCGTCGAGCGCGGCAAGGAGCGCGAGCACCCGGCGCTCGGCGCGCTCGGCCCGGATGCGCTCGAGGGCAACATCGACGGCGACGTCCTGTACGCGGCGTCGCGCAAGCGCAAGCAGACGATGAAGGCGTTCGTCCTCGACCAGAGCGTGATCGCCGGGATGGGGAACATCTACGCGTCGGAGGCGCTGTGGCGCGCGCAGGTCCGCCCGACGAAGCGCGCGCGCCTCTTGACGCGCGCGCAGGCGACGGCGCTCGCCGACGCGATCCACGAGGTCATCGCGAAGTCCCTCGACAACGGCGGCACGACGCTCGCGGACTTCGTCGCGGCCGACGGTGCCGTCGGCGAGAACGCCGACCACCTGTGGGTCTACGATCGTGCGGGGCAGCCGTGTCCTCGGTGCGAGGCGATCATCAAGCGCGCCGTCCACCAAGGCCGGGCAACGTATTACTGTCCAACGTGTCAGACCGCGTAAGCGGTCTACGCGTCGATTCGTTCGTGAATTCGGGTGGGTTACGCTCGGTCGAACGATAGGTTAGTGTGACGGCGACGCCCCCAACCCGACTGCATGTTTAACGACCAAGCCGACGAAGACCTGATGGTCATGTACCAGAAGGGCGAAGTACGCGCCTTCGAGGTACTGCTCACTCGTCATCGCAAGCCGGTCTACAACTTCATCCTGCGCTTCGTCGGCGACAAGGAGACCGCCGAGGACCTGCTGCAGGAAGCGTTCATGCGCGTCATCAAGGGCGCGGAGGCGTACAAGCGTCAGGCCAAGTTTACGACGTGGCTTTACACCATCGCGCGGAACTTGTGCGTTGACCAAACTCGGAGACGCAAACATCGCAAGCACGCATCGCTGGACGCGCCGATGGACTCCAGCGAGGAGAGCGGCTCGTTGATGGATGTGATCCCCTCGAGCGAGATGGCGAGCGATCGAAAGTCGGTGAACAAGCAGCTGCACGAGACGATGCAGCGCGCGATCGCCACGCTCTCCGACGAGCAACGCGAAGTGTTCCTCATGCGCGAGTTCCTCGACATGCCGTTCAAGCAGATCGCGGATGTCGTCGGTGTTCCCGAGAACACCGTGAAGAGCCGCATGCGCTACGCGCTCGAGAAGCTCCGGCTCGAGCTCGACGAGTACAAGGATCTGGCGAAGGCCGCGCCGTGACCCGCGAGGATCGCGAGGACCGCGACGATCGCGACGATCGCGAGGAGGATCGCGGCGATGACGACCCGATGATGCGGTCGATGCGGTCGGTGTGGCTGTCGATGCGCGACGAGGATCCGCCGGCGACGGGGCTCGAGGCGCTGCTCGCCGCCGCCCGAACGAACGCCGTCGCGATGCAGCCGAAGCCGTCGCGGTGGCAGACGTTCCTCGCGACGCTGCGGCGCCCGCCGGTGCTGGCGTTCGCGACCGTGGTCGTGCTGGTCGGCGGCGCCGTCGCGATCGGCCGTCGCGGCGGCATGGACAGCAGCATGCCCACGATCGAGGCCCCACCGCCGGCGGTGCCGGCGCAGGCACCACCGCCTTCGCGCGAGCCCGCCGACGGCGAGGCGCAGGTGCAGCCCACGCCTGCGCCCGATCCGCGGGACGAGCCGTCGCCCGAGCCGCAGGTGGTGAAGCCGCCGGGCGATGCGGTGAAGCCGGTGCCTCCGACCCGGCCGGTGCCCGGCGGCGAAGCGCCTGCACGCCCGGCGCGTCCCTCGGTGACGGGCCCCACCACCGCCGAGTCGAAGCAGGAAGGCGCGCCTCCGGTGACGCCCCCCGAGGTCCCGATGACGGACGACCACGTGGCCGGCCCGAAGAGCGAGCCGCTGCCTCCGCAGGTGCAGGAGGAAAAGCTCTCGATCGCGCACGACGCCGACGCCCCGGAGAGCGAGCACGTGCGGCTCGCGCCGGCGCAGAGCAAGACCCCGGCGGTGGACGCCACGAGCAGCACGAAGTCCACGGTGAAGACGGCGCCGAGCGAGCAGCTCGTGAAGCAGACCGAGAGCGCCGCGGCGCGCGGCGACTGTGCGGCCGTGCGCGCGACGGCCGAGCGCCTCCGCAAGACGGACGCGACGACCTACAAGGCGCGCATCGCGAGCAACGCGTCGATCGCGCGCTGCCTCAAGTAGATCGAATCGTCGACACGCTGAACCTCGACGCGATCGTCGTGCGCTCGGCCTCGATCGATCGCGCGCGGCCTCGAGTAGATCGAATCGTCGACACGCCGAACCTCGACGCGATCGTCGTGTGCTCGGCCTCGATCGATCGCGCGCGGCCTCGAGTGGATCGAATCGTCGACACGCCGAACCTCGACGCGAGCGTCGTGCGCGCGGATCAGCCGGTCGAGATCGCAGCGGATCAGGTGGGGGCGACGAAGACGAGCTCGGCCTGCGGGCCGCGGAGCTGGACGTCGCCGATGAGATCGATGACGTAGGGGTGGGGCCAGGAGAGGCGGGCCTCGTCGGGGAGGCGGCCGTGGCGCTCGGCGTAGGCGCGCAGCCAGCGGCGGGTGGCGGCGTTCGCGTAGCCGCCGCCGGCGATCGGGCCGAGCTCGGCCTCGTAGCGGGCGCGGATCTGAGCGAAGCGGTTGTCGCGGATGACCTTCGCGACGACGGACGCGGCGGCGACGGAGGCGTGCACGGACTCGCCGTCGTCGTGGGACTCGAACTGCGTGTAGCGCTGGCACAGCGGCGCGAACATGCGCTTGCCGTCGGCGATGATCCGGTCGATCGCGACGAGCTCGCCGACGGCCTGATCGATCATGCGCGCCGCGAGCTCGCGCTCGAGGACGTTCAGCTCGCCGCGCACGACGCGCTGGTCGATCGTCGTGTGCTCGACCTCGATCGACACCACGAACTTCGCTCTCGCGCGGATCAGCCGGTCGAGATCGCAGCGGATCGCGTGCGCCTCCTCGCCGGCGCCGTAGCTCTTCGAGTCGCACAGGCCCGCGCGCGACAGGGCGGCGGCGGCCTTCGAGTCGAGCGCGACGGCGGCCATCACCATCGGGCCGATCGCGGGACCGCGCCCCGCCTCGTCGACACCGAGCGTCACCTTCGACATCGGCGCCGCCTTGGTCTTCGGACGCTTTGGTGCGGGAGCGCGCGGGCGCGAGCGTGCAGGAGTCCGACCCATGCCACGAAGCTACGCGAGCGGTGCGACATCCCACAACGGCGCCCGCGCGCAGCTTTCGCTTCTCCGACGAAGATCACGTCATCCTACCCGGACCGCGGCGAGCTCGAGCGCGCGCCCGATGCCGGCCTCGAGGTCGAAGCCCTGAACATCGGCGACGGCGCCCCAGTGCTCGATGCGGCGCGCGAGCGCGGTCAGCGCGTCGGTCGCGGCGCGGGCGAGCGGGTCCGCGAGCTCGTGATCGATGTCCGGAGCGGTCTTGACGAGCGCGTGATAGACGTCGTCCTCGGCGAGCGTGAGGCGCGGGACGTCGTTGCGGAAGAACGCCTCGACGTAGCCGCCCTCGAGGTAGCCGCGCAGGTACGCGCGCGCCCGGTCGAACACGCGCGACAGCGCGAGGCCGATGCGGTCGTCGGTGGTGCGCTGGAGGTCGCCGATCACGTCGGCGCCGAGCGCGCTCGCGAGGGTGCGCGCCGCGCCCTCGGCACCCTTGCTCTTCGCGAGCAGGCCGTCGGCGACGCGGCGCCGGCCGGCCTCGATCGCGGCGTCGTAACCCGACTGCAGGAGCCCGATCAGGTAGTCGCGGTCGGGCGTCGTCGCGGTGTGCGACGAGAACGGCAGGCGGCGCGGCCGCACGAGGTCGAGCACCTCGCGCGCGGCGCGCCGGTACAGCGTCGCCGTCTGGTCGGACAGCGCCTTGCGCTCGGCGAGCACGCTGTCGTCGGCGAACGTCCGCGCGGAGGCGATCAGCTCGTCGCGGGCGCCGCGCGCATCGGCCGCGGCCGCCTGGAGCCGGTCGCGCACCGCACCCGTGGAGTGCTGCGCATCGGCGATCGTGTGGCGCAGCGCGCGCACGCAGGCATCGCGCTTGAGGCTGCGGGCCTGCTGGAAGAAGCGCGTCTCGAGCGAGCCGATCAGCGCGCCCCAGTTGCCGTCCGCGCGCATGCCGAGGGCGACGCCGTCCTCGGCGACGGGCTTCCCACCGTCGCGCTTCCACGCGAGGGCCCGGCGCGCCGAGAACGGCACGATGCCCTCGACGAGGTCGGCGAGCTCGTCGCCGATGAACGCCGTCACCTCGTCGGTGTCGGACGCGGACAGCTGGTCGGCCTTGTTGAGAACGCCGAGGACGCGCTTGCCCTCGTCGCGGATCGTGCGCAGCGCCTTCTTCTCGCTCGCCTTGCCGCCCTGCGCCGCCGTGAACACCCACACGACGGCGTCGGCCTTCGCGATGAACGCGCGGGCGGTCGCCTCGTGCTCGGGCTGGATCGAGTTGAGGCCCGGCGTGTCGACGATGTTGATCGTCTCGAGCTGCGGCAGCGGCACGAGGATCTCGACGCGGTCGATCTCCCGGGCGGCGTCGGGCGTGAGGGCGCGCAGGTACGACATCATGTCGTCCCAGCCGCGCTCGATCGCGGTGCCGTCGCGGGCCACGATGCGCCCGCCGCGCTCGCGGCCGTAGCGCACGACGTTGATCGTGGCCGTCGTCGGTGTGATGCCGGTCGGCGCGACGTCGGCGCCGATGAACGCGTTCACGAACGACGACTTGCCGCTCGAGAACTCGCCCATCACGGTGACGAGCAGCGGCTGGTCGAGGGCGGCGCCGGCGCGCGAGACGTCGCCGACGAGGTGCCCGAGCTCGCGGCGGCTCGCGAGGAGCCGCTCGAGGAACGCGACGACCTCGCCGATGTCCTCGCCGGGGACGCCGTAGACGCCGGCGCGCGCGTCGGTGAGCAGCTCGCGCGCCTTCGCGTGGTGGGGTGCGACGCGCAGCGCGGCGAGTGCGGAGCGCGCGGCGGCGGCGGGATCCGCGGCGAGGGACATGCGGGCGAGCGCGATGTGGGCGTCGACGTCGTCGCGCGCGGCGGCGAGCTCGAGCATCGCGCGCGCGGCCTCGGGCGAGCTGGGGATCATCGCGAGCCCGCGGGCGACGAGGGCGCGGACGTCGTCGGGAGCGCGGCCGAGCAGGTCGTTGCCCCACTGCAGGCAGCGCGTGCTGTCGCCGGCGGCGATCGCGGTGTCGACGGCGGCGCGCAGGACGTCGCCGTTGTCGGAGAGCGGCCCGAGGGCAAGCGCGCGGTCGAAGCTCGCAAGCGCGGCGTCGAGGTTGCCGATCGCGCGGTGGGCGGCGGCGATCTTCGCGTGGAGGTCGCCGCGCCGCGGATCGGACTGCAGCGCCTCGAAGAAGAAGCGCTGGGCACCCATCGCGTCGCGCTGCGCGAGCGCGGCGTCGCCCTGCGCGAGGATCACGTCGAGCTCGACGCGGCGGCCGAGCGGCGTGGTGTCGAGCACCGCGAACGAGCGCGCGCGGGCGAGGTACTCGGCGGCGAGCGCGGGCGTGTCCTCGAGGAGCGCCGCGATGCCGAGGCCGTACAGCGCGAGCACGGGCGGCGCGTCGGCGGCCGCGGCGCGCTCGAGGTGGCGCATCGCCTCGTCGATCGCCTGCAGCTCGCGCGACCGGCCGACCGATGGGACGCCGGCGGGCGCGACGCCGTGGTCGGCGATCAGCGCTTCTCCGAGGGCCGCGCGCGCATCGAGGTCGTTGTTGTCCTCGGTGACGGCCTTGCGGAGCTCGCGGATCGCCTTGTCCAGGTCGCCGGCGCGGCGCCACGCGATGCCGAGGCCGCGGTACGCGTCTGCGAGGATCTGGCGGTCGCCGCCGGCCTCGGCGACGGCGCGGCCGAGCGGCGCGATCGCCGCCTCGAAGCGCGCGAGCATCACGAGGGCGAGGCCGTGGCCGACGAGCGCCGCCGGGTCGCCGCCGCGCTGCGCGAGGGCGCGCTCGAACGCGGCGAGGGCCCGCTCGGGGTCGCGCCCCACGAGCCGCGCCTCCCCGAGGAGGATCAGCGCGTGGCCGTGGTCGGGCTTCGCGACGAGCAGCGCCTCGAGCGTGTCGATCGCCGCGAGCACGTCACCGGCGGACAGCAGCTCCTTCGCCTGCTCCAGCTGCGACCGGTAGTCGTCGAGGACGAGCTCCTCGGCGAGATCCCCCAGGCGGCGCTGGAACCGCGACCACAGCGACATGCTCGGAGCCTACCGCTCCCATCCCCTCCCTCCAAAGCTGCGGGCGCCGGGGAACTGCCGGGAACGCCGCGGGAGCGCGGCGCCGCCTCAGGGGTTCGGCTTGCGCCGCTTCTCGCTCTTGGACGGCCTGGCCTGCGGCCGCTTCTTCGGGGGCGGCTGGCGCGCCTCGGGCACGCCCATCCCGGCGAGCCGGTAGTGGCGCGTGACCTCCGCCGCCGGATCGCCGTGGAACGAGAAGTTCCCGCTGCCGAGCTTGGGCGGGCGGCGCCACATCTCCCACGGCTGCGGGTGGCCCTCGATGACCTCCCACAGCCGCTCGACGCGGGAGCCGTAGATGAGGACGCGCAGCGACGCGCCGCCGCGGTAGTGCACGTACTCGAACGCATCGACCGCGGGCTGCACCGCCATCCACAGGACGTCCGTCGCGAGCTCGCGCGACCAGGCGGCGAGCTCGTCGCGCGCGGGCAGGAGGTCGCGGCGCACGCACACGAACTCGCAGTGCGGCTCGTGCTCCGCGGGGCAGGCGAGGCGCGCGGCGACGGCCTCGCGCACCTGCGCGTCGCCGCGGAACCACAGGGTCACGGCGCGAGCGGCTCGTCGGGAGGCGCCTCGTCGGTGGCCCACAGGCGCTCGCGGATCTGGCCGAGCGCGCGGCGGGCGGCGGCGACGGCCTCGATCTGCGACGACGTGGCGGCGCGCAGCGCGCCGACCTCACTGCCGCGGTCCTTGCGCTCGATCATCGTGCGGTCGAGGATCTCGCTGATGCCCTTGTAGAGCGTGTTGCCGGCGTTCGACACGAACTCCGACAGGCGCTTCGCGAAGTCGTCGATGCAGCGGTCGAAGTGCGGCTTCATCGCCTCGGCGGCCTTGAGCACCGCCGACGGGACCTTCTCCTTCGCCTGGATGCGGATGTCGCCGGCGATCTTCGACTTCAGCACGATCGCGAGGATCGGCGCCGCGAGCGTGAGCAGGCCGCCGGCGAGCGCGTTCACGAACAGCATCACCGTCGTGCCGAGCGCGCCGACGGCGTAGATGCCGACGTCGTACTTGAAGCTGTCGACGGTGATGTCGACCTGCGTGTCCTCGGGGCCGAGGCGCTCGGCGAGCGCACCGGCGGCGGCGGCGACGTTCTCGTTCGTGATCTGGATGACCTCCTCGGCGAGGTGCTCGAGGAGGGCCGCCAGCTTCATGCCCTCGATCTCCGCCCACTCCTTGAACTTGTCCTCGATGAACGCGGGCAGGTACGCCTTCACGTCGTTCGCGTCGACGGCGTCGATCTGCTGCGGCAGCGCCGCCACGAACGACTTCGCGAACGCCTCGAGGTCGAGGCCGATCTGCGTCTTGATCGACTCCTTCTCGGCGTCGATGCGGACGTGCAGCTCGTCGAGCTTGCGCTTGCTCGTGTCCAGTTGCTCGCGCACGGCGGCGATCCGCTGCTCGAGCTCCTCGACGTTCATGTCGTGGGCGCGCATGCGGACGCCCAGGTTGTTCTCGAGGTATGCGGCGGTGCGCGCGGCGTCGGCGGCCGCGTTGTCGAGGATGACCTGGGCGCGGTCGCGCGCGAGGAAGCGCTCGAGGTACGTCATCAGGTCGGGCATCCCGCTGTCGGGATCCTTCGCGCGCGCCCAGTCCTTGGCCGACAGCGGGAAGATCACCGGATCGGGCGCGAGCTTCGCGAGCCCGCCGCGCACGTAGTCGATGACGGCGCTGCGCTCGTCGGGGGACAGCATGTCCATCTTGCCGAGGACGAAGATCAGCCGGTCGCGGGCGCTCTCGAGGACGCGGGAGCGCAGGAACTCGCGCTCGCTGTCCTTGAGGGCCTGGCCCGCGTCGAGGAGGAACACGACCGCGTCGGCGCGCGGCACGTAGCCGTACGTGACCTCGGCGCGCTGCTCGTTGAGGTCGTTGACTCCCGGGGTGTCGACGAGGACGACGTTGTTCTTCAGCAGCTCGCTCGGGAACCCGAGCTCGACGTACGCGACCTCGCTCGCGTGCCCGCCGGCGACCGTGACCCACTCCTTCAGCTGGCCCGGCTCGAGCCGGCGGCTCTCGCCGGACAGCAGCTGGACCTTCGCCGTCGGCTGGTCGGCGTGCACGACGTGGTTGATCGACGCCGTCGTCGGCGTGATGCCGGTCGGCAGGATGTCCGCGCCGAGGAGCGCGTTCACGAACGTCGACTTGCCATGGTTGAACTCGCCCAGGACGACGAGATGAAAACGCTCGGATTCGAGCTTCGGGACGCGCGTCGCGCGGATGTCGCGCGCGAGCGTGACCATGCCGACGCCCTCCGCGACCTCGGCGAGGTGCTGGAAGCGAGATACGATCTCGCGCTTGGCCTGCTTGTGTTGCTCGAGAAGGATCATGTTGTCCCTGCCTGCCTAGAAGACGGAGATCAGCTCGCTCACCTGCTTGTCGACGTCGGCGAGGCTCGGTTTGCCGACCGGGTCCTGCTGGAGGACCTGCGCGTACAGCTGCGAGTCGGCGAACAGGCGCAGCGCCTGGACGCGCTTGGGCACGTACGGGTACGAGCGGAACATCTCGGCGAAGCGCCCGATGCCCTTCTTCGTGTCGGGCAGCGACTTCAGGTACTCCTCGGCGGAGAACGCCGAGCCCTTGTCGAGGCCGAGCTCGAGCTTGACCATCGCGTTCAGCGTCTTGTCGAGGTCCTTCACGCACAGGAGCGCGGCGCGGTCGCACGTGACCTCGGCGCGGCGCGACCACGCCTGGAGGGTCATGATCGCGGGCTGCACGACCCAGCGCACGAAGAAGATCGCGCTGCTCGTCAGGTAGTGCAGCGCCGTGGCGAACAGGATGTGGCCGTTCTGCACGTGGCCGAGCTCGTGGCCGATCGCCGCGACGAGGTCGGTCTCGTCGAGCTTCTCGGCGAGCTCGAGGTTGACGATGAGGTGCGGCGCGTCCTCGGTGCCGAGGACCTTCACCTTGATGTCGTCGCTCGGCGCGGCGAACACGGCGGGGACGCGGACGCGCAGCGCCTCGCCGGCGATCTTCGCGGCGTTCCACACGCGCGGGTACTGCACGTCGGAGACCTTGACCGCGGTGCCGAGCAGCTCGGAGCGGGCGACGTCGCGCCACAGCCGCGTCGTGGCCTCGAGCGCCATCGTGACCGGCCGGGCGATGGCGAGGGTGCGGCGGAACTTGCGCTCGCCGGAGAACGCGTAGATCGCGCCCTCGCGCGCCTGCTGTTCCATCGAGCCGCGCCGGTGCGCGATCCATCGTGCAAAGTCGAAGTCGACGCCTACCGACATGACGTCAGTATAGCGATTCACACAGGCGGCGCCGGTTCGGCCGGCGGCTTCTGGAGGCGTGCGATGCGCGCGCGCGCGATCGCGAGGAAGGCGAGCCCGAGCGACACGCCGAACCACAGCGTGGCGAGGCGGATCAGCAGCGTCGCGTCGATCGCCGTCGCGCGATCGAGCCCGGAGGCGTTCGTGACGAGCAAGATGGTCATCGATCCCTCGGTGACACCTAGCCCACCGGGCAGGAACGACAGCGCCCCGGCGATCGTGGTGGCGGCGTAGATCACCATCGCGAGGCCGGGATCGACCTCGGCGCCGGGGAAGGCGTTCGCGATCAGCGCGAACCCGACGCACTCGCAGCCCCACGCGGGGATCGCGATCGCGGTGGCCGCGACGAGCAGGGAAGGGCGGCACAGCGCCGCGAGGCCGTCGTAGGTCTCGTGGAGCGGCGCGCGCAGGCGGCGCAGGAACACGGGGCGCGTGACGAGGTCGATCAGCGCGCGGGTCGGGCGCGGCCACGCGAGGAGGAGCAGGCCGGCGCCGATCGCACCGCCGGCGATCCCGACGAGGAGCGGCTGCACGCCGTAGACGGCGACGCCGATCGTGGCGAGCACGAGCAGCGCGGCGAGATCGGTGACGCGCTCGGCGATCACGACGGGCGCGGTGCGCGTCGCCGGGATGCCATGGAGCTCGCGCAGGAGGTAGCTCTTCACGAGCTCGCCGAGCTTGGCGGGCGTGATCGCGAGCGAGAGGCCTGCGAGGAACACCGTCGCGCTCGACGACGCCGGGACGGTGACACGCACGTCGCGCAGGTAGATCTGCCAGCGCACGAAGCGCACCGCGTAGTTCGCGAGCGAGAGCCCGATCGCCGCGGCGAACGCCCACCACGCGAAGCCCGTGAGCCGATCACCGAGGCTGCGCACGTCGGTGGCCATCACCGCCGCGGCCGCGCCGATCACGACGACGATCGCGAGCCAGATCCAGCGGCGCACGCGCCTTGGTATCACGCCTTGACGGTGACGACTCGTGCGGCGTAGCGTGACGCTATGAGCAAGGAGCAGGTCGCGAGCATCCTGGTGGTCGACGACGACCCCGAGATCGTGTCGATGCTCACGACCCGGCTCACGGCGCGCGGCTACGCCGTCTCGACGGCGAGCGACGGCCACCGCGCGATCGAGCTCGCGAAGCGCGAGCTTCCGGACCTCGTGCTCCTCGACGTGATGATGCCCGGCAAGTCGGGCTGGGAAGTCGCGCGCGCGCTCAAGCAGGATCCGGTCACGCAGGCGATCAAGATCGTGATGGTCACGGCCATCGGCGAGCAGGTCAACGAGATCACGTCGCCGCTCTACGGCGCCGACGCGCACATCGACAAGCCGTTCGAGTTCGAGCGCCTCGAGAAGATCATCGCGAACCTCGTTCGCTCGTGAGCTTCGCCGAAGCGGTTCGCTAGGGACCGATCTTGAGGGCCTTGGCCTTCTGGCGCCAGGGACTCGCCTCGCCGACGATCGTGTTGATCTGGGCGACGCGCGAGCGCGCGCCGGCGGGGTCGGAGTCGGCGAGGCGCTCGGCCTCGCGGTAGAGTTCCTGGGCGCGGCTCTCAAGCTGCTTGCGCGCGAGCGCGGCGGAGGGCGCGCTGCCCGTGCCGAGCGAGTCGGCGAGGCGGAGCGCCGCGGCGGCGCTCTGGTAGTCCTTCGTGCTGAGGAAGGCGACGGCGGCCTTGGGCGCGACCTGGCCGAGCTGCGTGCGGATCTCCGCGGTGTAGGCACCGCCGATCTGGCCGTCGAAGGCGAGCGCGGAGTTGAGCGCGCGGTAGGCGTCCTTGGGTGACGTACCCTGGCCCATGCCGATGTTGTAGGCGGCGCCGAAGCTCTCGTAGAGCCCGGCGCGCGACGCGAGCTGCTGCTGCGCTCCGCCGCTGAGCGCCGACGCCTTCACGCGCAGCGACTGCGCGGCTTCCTTGAAGCGGCGCTCCCGGTACAGGCCGTCGGCGCGCGCGCGCGCCTCGGTGAGCTCCGTGGTGGAGGCGGTCGCGACCTTCTTGGGCTCCTCCTTCTTCGGCTCTTCTTTCCTGGGCTCTTCTTTCCTGGGCTCTTCTTTCCTGGGCTCTTCTTTCTTCGGCTCGTTCTTCTTCGCCGCCTCGAGCTTCGCGAGCTCGGCGCGCCGGGCTTCTTCTTTCTTCGCGAGCTCGGCTTTCTCGCGCTCGCGCTTCGCCGCGTCTTCTTTGTCTTTGTCCCTCTTCGCGAGCTCCGCCTTCTCTCGCTCGCGCTTCGCGGCGTCCTCCCGCTTCGCCTCTTCTTCCTTCTTCTGGGCCTCTTCCTTCTTCTTCGCGTCCTCTTCCTTCTTCAGGTCGTCCTGCCTCGTCGCCTCGAGCGCCTCGACGAGCGCGTTCGGACGGATCTCGCGGCGCTCGTGGGAGAGCTTGGCGTCGAGGACGAGCGTCGGCTTGATCGGCTCGACTTTCGGCTCGATCTTCGGCTCGACCTTCGTTTCCTTCGGGTCCTTCTTCCCCGGCTCGACGGCGACGTTGTCCGGATTCTTCTTGTCCTTCGGCGGGTCGGGGAGCGGCGTGACCTCGGGCTCGCGCGGCGCGGACGGCGTCTCCGAGTCCGGCGCGCTCGCCGTCTCGTTCTCGTCGGAGCTGCTCGTGCCCTTGATGATCGCGATCGTCGCGACCGCGGCGAGGATCGTCAGGCCGGCGCCGCCGAGCAGGAGCTTGGTGCGCAGCGAGATGCCGGGCGGGCGGTAGCCGACGGGGACGGCGACCGCCGCGCCGCTGTGGTTGAACGCGATCGGCTGGACGTGCATCGTCGACACGTCGTTGCGCGGCAGGTTCTGCGACTGCACGAGCAGCGCGTGCTGCGGCAGGTCGTTGATGTTCGGGTAGCCGTACGGCAGCTGCTGCATCTGCTGCTGCGAGGGATGCATCGGCGGTCCCTGACCCGGGATCGTCGTCGGCATCATCCCGGGCATCGGCTCCATGTGCGCCGGGTGCTGGTGCATCGGCGCCTGCGCGAGCTGCATCGGCGGTGGGTGCGTCGGCTGCCGCTGCATCGGCGCCATCGGCAGCGTCGTCGCCTGACCGTGCGCGTTGCGCAGCGGCGGGTACCCGTCGGCGTTGTGGATCGACGCGTTCATCGCCATCGCCTGCGGCGACATCTGCATCGGCGCGCCGGCGTGCGCGTGCGCAGGCTGCAGCGCCGGGATCAGCGGCGGCGGCGCCTGCGGCACCTGCACCGACGGCACCGAGCCCTGCGCGCTGTGGAACCCCGACGGATGCGCCGGGAGCGGCGGCGGCGCCGACAGGGTGCGCGGGCGCGGGAGCGGCGCCGGCGGCGGCACCGTCTTGGGGCGATGGCGCGGCGGTGCGTGCATCGGCGGCGGCAGCTCCTCGCGCACCGGCTTGCCGGCGACCGTCGACGGCTCCTCCTCGTCGACCTCGAACGGCGGGTGCTGCGACGGCGACGGCAGGGGCGCGACCGGCGCGGGGCGCCGGCTCGGCGGGATCCCGTTCGGCGCCTCGAACCGGAACACCGTGTTGCCGATCTCGATCGCGTCGCCGTTCGCGAGCACGAACGGCGCATCCTCGAGGTTGCCGTTGACGAGCGTGCCGTTGCCCGAGCCGCGATCGACGATGAGCCACGTGCCGTTGTCGAACCGCAGATCGAAGTGCTTGCGCGACACCGCGATGTCGCTGAGCACGACGTCGTTGTCGATCGCGCGCCCGATCGTGTAGCTCTTCTCCGGCTGGATCTCGATCTCCTGCCCGGCGTCGTTGCCGGCGGTGATCACGAGGCGCGACAGCATCGGCGGCGTGATCAGCGACAGCCCGGCCATCGCGCGCTGGTCGTCGACGGTCGGCTCGTCCAGGACGCCGCCGCCGTTCGTGGTCGACGTCACGTTCGTGATCTGCTGCTGCCTCCGCCCGCCGCCGTGGCCGTTCACGGGCGGCTCGCTGCCGAGCGTGCGGAGCTTCTCGGCGACCTCGCCCTGCTCGACCGTCGTCGAGGCCTCGTCCTCCCACCCCGACTCGATCGTGGTCTTCTCCTCATCCTCGTCCGGGCCGCCAAATGCAGCCACGGCAGGAGCCTTCGGCACCACGTGCGCAGAAACGCGCTGTGGCGCTCCGGTGTGAGGAGCCCGGCCCATTTCAGGAATTGTACGGGTCGCCCACCAACGGATCAATGACACGCCCTGTAAGCTGTCCTACCTTTCCCGCCATGCTCCTGACGCTCGCGCACGGTGGCCTCGTCGAGACCATCGACCTCGTTCCCAGCAAGATCATCGGCATCGGACAGAACTACCGCGCGCACGCGCTCGAGATGGGCAAGAACATCCCCGAGGAGCCGCTCATGTTCCTGAAGCCGCGGTCGGCCATGATCCCCGACGGCGCGGCGATCGAGCGGCCCGCCGGCTACGAGCGCGTCGACTACGAGGGGGAGCTCGGCGTCGTGATCGGCCGCCGCTGCCGCCGCGCGTCGCGCGAGGACGCACTCGCGTTCGTGATGGGCTTCACCTGCGTGAACGACGTCACCGTGCGCGACCTGCAGAAGCGCGACGGGCAGTGGACGCGCGCGAAGGGCTTCGACACGTTCTGCCCGATCGGCCCGCGCATCGTCGCCGGGCTCGACCCGAGCAAGCTGCGCATCGCCACGCGCGTCAACGGCGCGACGCGCCAGGACTCGACGACCGCGGACCTGATCTTCGACGTGCCGACGCTGATCGCGTTCGCGAGCCAGCACATGACGCTCGAGGTCGGCGACGTGATCTCGACGGGCACGCCGTCGGGCGTCGGCAACCTCGCGCCCGGCGACCGCGTCGAGGTCGAGATCGAGGGCATCGGCATCCTCGCGAACGACGTCGTCGCGCGCCCGTGAGCATCGTCGTCGGGTTCGGCGGCAACCTCGGCAGCGACGCGGAGATCGTCGCGCGGTTCGAGCGCGCCCGGGAGGCGCTCGCGCAGCTCGGGACCGTGCGCTCGGCGTCGCTGTACCGGAGCGCGGCGATCGGGCCCGAACAACCCGCGTTCCTGAACTCGGCCGTCGCGGTCGCGTGGGCCGACGTGCAGCCGGCGGAGCTGATCGCGACGGTGCTCGAGATCGAGCGCCTCGCCGGGCGCGTGCGGCCGGCGCCGCGCTGGGGGCCGCGGCACATCGACCTCGACGTCCTCTGGTGGGACGCGCGCGAGGTGCGCACGCCGGAGCTCGAGGTCCCGCATCCGCGGCTCGCCGAGCGGCGGTTCGCGCTCGCGCCGCTCGTCGAGCTCCTCGGGGAGGACGTGGCGATCCCCGGTCGCGGGCGCGCCGGGGACCTGCTCGCGCGCGTCGCCGATCAGGCGGTCGAGCGCATCGGCAGCTGGTGACTCAGGCGCGGTTCGCGAGCTTCGCGAGGTTCGCGCGGTGCGTGTACACGAGCAGCCCCGTCGTGACCGACGCGAGCACGGCGAGCGGGCGGTCGCCGGCGGCGATCAGCGCGGCGGCCATCGCCGTCGACGCGGCGAGCGAGCCGAGCGCCGGCACCTTGACGATGCGCCACACGACCACGAACACGGCGACCGCGAGGAACGCGACCTTGGGCACCAGCACCAGGAACGCGCCGAACGCCGTCGCGACGCCCTTGCCGCCGCGGCCGCGCAGGAACGGCGAGAAGCAGTGCCCGACGATCGCGGCGAACGCGGCGCCCGCGATCAGGCGCGGGTCGTCGGTGTACATCTGCGCGACGGCGACGGCGAGCATGCCCTTGCCGGCGTCGAGCGCGAGCACGAGGAGCCCGGCGCGCGCGCCGAGGACGCGCCCGACGTTGGAGGCGCCGATGTTGCCGCTGCCGTGCTCGCGGATGTCGACGCCGCGCTTCCTCGCGACGAGCATCCCGAACGGGATCGCGCCCAGCCAGAACGCGAGGACGACGGCGAAGACGATCACGGCGCCCTCGCATCGGCTTCGGGGGAGGCGTCGACGGCGGCGCGCGGTGCGAGCCACCAGCGGCGGACCTGCTCGAGCGCCGACGTGCGCGGCAGGCCGGTGGGCAGCGTCGCGAGGAACGTGCGCCCGTAGCCGCGCGTGACGAGGCGCCCGTCGAGGATCGCGACGATCCCGCGGTCGTCGCGCCTGCGGATCAGCCGGCCGAACCCCTGCTTGAGCGCGATCGCGGCCGCCGGCAGCTGCACGGCGTCGAACGGGTCGGCGCCGCGCTCGGCGGCGGTGCGCATGCGCGCGGCGACCAGCGGATCGGTGTGCGGCGCGAACGGCAGGCGATCGATCACGACGAGGGATAGCGCATCCCCGGGCACGTCGACACCCTCCCAGAACGAGGCCGTCCCGAGGAGCACGGCGTTCGGCGTAGCGCGGAAGCGATCGATCAGCGCGGCGCGCGGAGCGTCGCCCTGCACGAGCCGCGGGTAGGGGAGCTGTGCGAGGCGCTCGGCGGCCTCGCGCAGCGCGCGGTGGCTCGTGAACAGGAGAAACGCGCGCCCGCTCGTGATCTCGAGGAGTGCGCGGGTGCGCTCGGCGAACGCCTGCGAGAATCCCTCCGCGACGGGCGGCAGGTCGCGCGGCACGTACAGCATCGCCTGCGTCGCGTAGTCGAACGGCGAGTCGACCTGCAGCTCGTCGACGCCCTCGCCGTCGAGGCCGAGCCGCGTGCGCGTGTAGGCGAAGTCGCCGGCCGCGGTCAGCGTCGCCGAGGTGAACACCGGCGTCGGGCCCGCGCGCACGACGAGCCGGCGCACGAAGTCGCCGACGTCGATCGGCGACGCGCTCAGGTGCGTGCCGCCGGCGCGCAGCTCGCCCCAGTACACGTGCGTGCGCTGGCGCTGCTCGGCGATCGCGGCGAGGGCGTTGCGGGCCTCGCGCGAGCGGCGCGCGATCCCACCGAGCGCGGCGCGCGAGGCGACCTCCGGATGCTCGTCCTCGTCGGGAGACGGCTCGCGCTCGGCGTCGGCGGCGCGGGCGAGCTCCTCGAGTGCGGTGTCGAGCCGGAACCAGGCGTCGCGGCGGCCCGCGTGATCGAACAGGCCGTCGGGGAGCGGGACGCGGCCGGAGTCGCTCCCGTCCGCGTGCGCGAGCACCGCGCGCAGCTGCGCGAACAGCTCGACGCCGGTGCGCTCGACGGAGGCGATCGTGTCGGCGTTCGCGCGCCCGGTCCACAGCGGCATGCCGGCCATCGCGGCGTGGGCATCGCGCACGAGCTCGGCGAGGCCGTGCGTCGAGATGCGGGCGCCGAAGTGCTCGGTCGCGACGTCCTCGAGCTGGTGCGCCTCGTCGAAGATCACGGCGTCGTGCTCGGGGAGGACGCGCGCACCGGGAGCGGCCGCGCGCAGCGCGCGATCGGCGAAGTACAGGTGGTGGTTGACGAGGACGAGCTGCGCCTGGTCCGCGAGGCGGCGCGCCTGCGTCACGAAGCAGCGCTCGAAGTACGGGCAGCGCGGGCCGATGCGCGCGTCGGGCGTCGTCGTCGCCTCGCGCCACAGCGGCGCGTCCTCGCCGAGCCACTCGACCTCGGCGCGGTCGCCGGTCGCCGAGTCCTCGGCCCACGCGACGAGCGAGGCGACGGAGGCGTCGTCGCGGGCGCGCGAGGCGAGCTCGGCGAGCTTGCGGCGGCACGCGTAGTTCGCGACGCCCTTGAGGACGACCGCGGTGAACGGGCGCGCGAGGATCGAGCGCAGGAGCGGCACGTCGTGGCGCGCGATCTGGTCCTGCAGCGCGCGCGTCCCCGTCGACACGACGACGCGCAGCCCGGAGGCCAGCGCCGGTGCGAGGTACGCGAGGGTCTTGCCGGTGCCGGTGCCGGCCTCGGCGATCAGCGGGCGCCGGTCGTCGAGCGCGCGCGCGACCGCGTCCGACATGCGGCGCTGCTCGACGCGGTCCTCGTAGTGCGGGATCGCGCGGTGGAGCCCGCCGCCGGGCGCGAGCAGGCTCGTCACGGTCGCCTCAACGCGAGGCCTTCTCGACGTGTCCGCTCGTCCCGAACCTGCGCGCCAGCTCGGCGAACACGGCCTCGATCGGGATGCGCCGCGCCGTCAGCGCGACCATCGCGTGGAACAGCAGGTCGACCGTCTCGTGCACGACCTTCGCATCGGGCCCGTCGGGCAGCTCGGCGGCGAGCTCCCCGTGCTCCTCGGCGAGCTTCGCGAGGATCTTCGGCATGCCCGCGTCGAGCAGCGACTTCGTGTAGCTCTTCTCGGCGGTCGAGCCGTCGCGGCGGGCGACGAGGATCTGGGCGAGGCGCACCATGACCTGTGCGTCGATCGGTGGGCTCGGGTCCTCCGGACCCTCGCCGGCTGAAGCTGGCACGCCGTCGTCGGTGGTGCCGTCGTCGCGGTGGACGAAGCAGCTCGTCGCGCCGGTGTGGCACGTCGGGCCGGCGGGGCGCGCGCGGACGAGCACGGCGTCGCGGTCGCAGTCGAGGCGCAGCTCGACGACGGCGAGCGTGTTGCCCGAGGTCTCTCCCTTCTTCCACAGCGCCCGCCGCGAGCGCGACCAGAAGTGGACGACGCCGGTCTCGCGCGTGAGGCGGAGCGCCTCGGCGTTCATCCACGCGAGCATGAGGACGGTGCCCGCGCCCGCGTCCTGCACGATGCACGGCACGAGGCCGCGCTCGTCGAAGGCCGGATCGACCATGGGGCTAACTTCGCCGCCCCGGGAACGCGATGTCAACTTCGGCGGACCTCGATGCCGGCGGCGGCGAGGAACGCCTTGGCCTCGTCGATCGTGTGGCGCCCGAAGTGGAAGATCGACGCGGCGAGGACGGCGTCGGCGCCGGCCTCGAGGCCGGCGGCGAGGTGGGCGAGCTCGCCGACGCCGCCGCTCGCGATCACCGGGATCGGGACGGCTCCCGCGACGGCCCGCACGAGCTCGAGGTCGTAGCCGGCGCCGGTGCCGTCGCGGTCCATGCTCGTCACGAGCAGCTCGCCCGCGCCGAGGTCGGCGAGGCGCCGGCACCACGCGAGGCCGTCGAGGCCCTCGGGCGTGCGGCCGCCGTGGCTGTAGACCTCCCAGCCGTCGATCGCGCTCGTCGGGACGCGCCGCTTGGCATCGACGGCGACGACGATCGCCTGGCTGCCGAAGCGGGCGGCGCACGCCGTCACCAGCTGGGGCGAGCGGATCGCGGCGGTGTTGATCGCGATCTTGTCGGCGCCGGCCTCGAGGAGGCGCTCGGCGTCGCCGACCGAGCGCACGCCGCCGCCCACGGTGAGCGGCGCGAACACCTGGTCCGCGGTGCGCGCGACGACGTCGACGAGCGTGGCGCGCCCCTCGGGCGCCGCGGAGATGTCGAGGTAGCAGATCTCGTCGGCGCCCTGCGCGTCGTACGCGGCCGCGCATGCGACGGGATCGCCGGCGTCGCGCAGCTGCACGAAGTTGATGCCCTTCACGACGCGGCCGTCCTTGACGTCGAGGCACGGAATGATGCGGCGGGCGAGCGTCATGGTGCGGTCCCGTGCGCGACGCGCGCGGCGTCGGCGAGCGTGAGCTTGCGGTCGTAGAGGGCGCGCCCGACGACGACGGCGGTGATCCCGGCCTCGCGCAGGCGCGCGAGGTCGTCGAGCGAGCCGACGCCGCCGGAGGCGATCACCTCGCACGGGAGCGCACCGGCGAGGGCGGCCGTCGCGGCGACGTTGGGGCCGCCGCCGAGGCCGTCGCGGGCGACGTCGGTGTAGAGCAGCGCCGCGGCGCCCCACGCGGCGGCGCGCCGGCCGAGCTCGAGCGCGGTGACGCCGCCGCTCTGCGTCCAGCCGTCGATCGCGACGACGCCGTCGCGGGCGTCGACGGCGACGATCACGCGCCCGGGAAAGGCGCGGCACAGGTCCTCGACGAGCGCCGGCGAGCGCACGGCGGCGGTGCCGAGGACGACGTACGCCGCGCCGAGGGCGAGCGTGGCCTCGGCGGTCGCGCGATCGCGGATGCCGCCACCGACCTCGACGGGGATCGGCGACGCGCGCACGAGCTCGGCGACGAGCGCGGACTGGCGCGGCTCGCCGAACGCACCGTCGAGGTCCACGACGTGCAGGCGGTCGGCGCCGTCGCGCGCGAGCTCGGCGACCAGCTCGACGGGGCGCTCGTGGAACACGGTGGCGCGATCGCGCGCGCCACCCTCGAGGCGGACGGCGCGGCCGCCCAGGAGATCGATCGCGGGGAACAGCTTCACGGCACCGCCTCGACGAAGTTGCGCAGGATCTGGAGCCCGACGGCCTGGCTCTTCTCGGGGTGGAACTGGCAGGCGAACAGGTTGTCGTGGCGGATCGCGGCGGTGATGCGAACGCCGTGCACGGCCTCGAGCGCGACGAGCGACGGGTCCGCGGGGACCGCGTGGTAGGAGTGCACGAAGTAGACGTGCGCACCGCCGGCGACGCCCGCGAGGAGCGGCTCGGCGGGGCGGTCGGTGCGGTCGGCCACGTGGGGCGGGGCGACGCGGTTCCAGCCGATGTGCGGGACCTTGAGCCTCCTGTCGCCGGGGGCGAGGCGCGCGACCCGGCCGCGCACGATGCCGAGGCCGGCGCACGGGCCCTGCTCCTCGCTCTCGTCGAACAGGACCTGGAGGCCGAGGCAGATGCCGAGGTAGGGGCGGCCGCTCGCGATCGCCTCGCGGAGGGCGTCGCCGAGGTGGCGCTCGGTGAGGCCGCGCATGAACACGCCGAACGCGCCCTGGCCGGGCACGACGATCTTGTCCGCGCGGCGGACGGTATCCGGATCGCGCGTGACGACCGTGCGCCCGCCGGCGCGCTGGAGGGCGCGCTCGACGGAGCGCAGGTTGCCGGAGCACACGTCGACGATGGCGATCACTTCGTCAGCGTCCCCTTCGTCGACGGGACGGCGCCGCCGAGCCGCGGATCGATCGCGGTGGCCGCGTCGCAGGCGCGCGCGAACGCCTTGAAGATGCACTCGATCGTGTGGTGCGCGTTGCCGCCGTAGTGCACGAGCACGTGCAGGTTGCACTGCGCGCGCGTCGCGAACGCGGCGAAGAACTCCTTCGCGAGCTCGCAGTCGAAGTCGCCGATCCACTTGCCGTCGAGGCCGGGCACGTTCCACACGAACGCGGGCCGGCCGCAGAAATCGACCGCGACCGTGACGAGCACCTCGTCCATCGGGAGCGTCGCGGAGCCGTAGCGCACGAGGCCGGCGCGGTCGCCGAGCGCCTGCTCGAACGCCGTGCCGAGGACGAGGCCGAGGTCCTCGACGGTGTGGTGCGCGTCGATCTCGATGTCGCCGGCCGCGCGGACCTTGAGATCGAACACGCCGTGGCGTGCGAACGCGTCGAGCATGTGGGACAGAAATGGGACGGGCGTCTCGATCGCGCGGCGGCCGCTGCCGTCGAGCGCGAGCTCCAGGTGGATCTGCGTCTCGCGTGTGTCGCGAGCGACGGTCGCCGTACGCGTCACCTCGGCTCTCCTTGAATCAGCACCCGAGCGATCGTATACAGACCTCCCATGGGGCGCCATGCGTCGATGATCGCTTGTCTTCTTGCCGTGCTCTTCGCAGGGGGGTGCGGCAACGGCAGTAAGCCCAAGAAGCCCACGAAGCCGATCGTGCAGGAGGAGAAGAAGGACCCTCCGCCCGAGACCGAGGAGGACCGCGAGAACCAGCGGAAGAAGCAGCGCTACGCGCTCGTTCCGAATGGCAGCTCGTGCCTGCCGCTCGGCCTCAAGGACGAGCACGGGATGGAGCTCCACCTCGCGGACGTCGACGGCAACGCGCGGATCTGCGCCGTCGACACCGACATGTCGCGCGCGCTCGGCGTGCTCGGCTGCTGGAACGTGGACCTGAAGCAGGCCACGCTCGACTACCAGGGCACGGACCCGCTGCCGGGCGGGAGCTTCCGCGTGCCGATCCGCGACCGCTGCGCGCGCGGATTCTGCGTCCCGGAGGACGCGAGCGCCGACGGCAAGACGGTGATCCTGTCGTGGAACCTCGACGGGAAGAAGGTCGCGATGCTCGTGGCCGACGACATCCACCTGTTCGACGCCGGGAGCAAGAAGCACGAGAGCTCGTTCCCGATCCGCGGCCCGAAGGGCATCCAGGGCGAGGTCAGCGCGATCCACTACATTGCGGAGTCGGCGGGCGGCGCCGTGTTCGTCGAGGGCGGCGGCGACCATCCCGCCGTGTGGGTGTACAAGGCCGACGGCACGGCGGTGGGCGCGATCGAGCCGATCGGCGCGGGCAAGGACGCGAAGCCGCTGTCGACGAAGCTCGGCTCGTTCACCGGGTTCGACAAGGACCGCGTCGCGATCGCGGAGCGCGGCTTCACCGCGATGACCGTGTACGAGATCGCCACGGGCCGGAAGTCGAAGCTGTCGCGCAAGGTCAGCGCCGGCCCCTGCAAGAAGGAAGAGCTCGACGCCTACTGGAAGGGCGAGGAGGACTCGCTCGGCGACAAGTGCAAGAAGCACATGTCCGGCATGTTCGGCCACCTCGTCCACGCCGACCTCGTGCGCGGCGAGCGCAACTTCCTCACGCTGCTGCGCGGCCCGCGCCTCGGCGAGTTCGCCGTGCTCGACCCGACGACGCTCACCGAGAAGAAGGCGATCATGCTCCCCTGGTGCGACGGCCCGTCGGCCGACGACGACGAGGGCAAGGCTGGCAAGAAGGAGTCGGCGAAGGCCGCCGACAAGTCGGAGAAGAAGGCGAAGAGCGCCCCGCGCGGCGGCGGCTCGAAGAAGGCCGAGAAGGACGAAGACCCCGACGCCGGCGGGGAATAGCGCCGCGTCGATCGCGTCGTCGCCGATGATCGCAGCGTGCGCGGATCCGCTCCGCTGCGGCGACCACGGATCGCAGCGCACGATCAGCTGCGCCGCGTGCCACCGTCGGGACGGCACGCCGCAGCGAGCGACTGTCGGTCAGCGGCGGAGCTGCTGGATGCGGTCGCGGGCGGCCTTGACGTCGGCCATGCCTCCGACGAGGTCGAGTGTGACGCTGCGCTCGGCGCCGGTGTTGGCGTCGCGGGCGTGGACCTCGAGGATGCCGGAGGCGTCGAGGCTGAACGTGACCTCGATCGAGGTCTCGCCGCGCGGGCGGCGCGGTAGGTCGGACAGGACGAGGTCGCCGATCACGGTGTTGTGATCGAGGCGCCGGGACTCGCCCTGGCACACGACGATGCGCACGAGGTCCTGGCTGTCGCGCGAGGTCGTGAACAGCTTCTTCATCGCGGCCGGGATGCGCGAGTTGCGACGGATCAGCTCCTCGCAGAAGCCGGCGACCGTCGCGATGCCGAGGCCGCGCGGCGTGACCTCGAGGACGACCGGGGCGGGGCGGAGCGGCGCGACCGGCTCGGGCAGCCCCGGTAACGGCAGCCCCGGTAGCGGCGGCGCGACGGGTTGCGGGATCGTCTGCGGCTCGGCGTACGCCTGCGCGAACGGATCCGTGAACGGCAGGCCGAAGTCCTGCGCCTGCCCGGGCGGCGGCTCGGGGAACTGCAGCTCGTCGACGAGCGCCTGTGGCGGTGCCGGCGGGGCGCCGTACGGCTGCGGCGGCGCGAGCGGCGCCGGCGGTGCGAACGCCTGCGGCGGCGGCGCGACCTGCGGGGGTGCGTGCGCGATCGGCGGCGGCCCGGCGTACGGCTGGGCGACCAGCGTCGGCCCGGGCTGCGGATACGGCTGGGCGACCAGCGTCGGCTGTCCCCCCGCCGGCGGCAGCATCGCGGGACCCATCCCCTTCGCGGTCGAGGCGGCGGAGGCGTCGCGGAGGAGGTTCGTCTCGCCGCCGAACGAGGCGGACTCGACCTCGGCCGCGAAGTCGGGAGCGAGCGCGACGAGCGTCGGCGCCGACGGGGCGCGCAGCGGCGGCGCCGGTGGCTTGCCCGGCGTGAAGGCGGGGCCCTCGCCGGTGAAGTTGTCGGACTCGCTGAACGCGCGGCCGGAGGGGCGCACGTCCGCCGAGCCGAGGCCGGGTCGGGTGTCGGTCGCCGGTCCGGCCGGCACGCCGAACGCGGTCTTCTTGCCGACCACCGGCAGCGGAGGTGGCGTCGCCTGGCCCTGCCGCGGCATGCGGCCGATCGGCGTGCGCGCGTCGTACGGGTCCTGCACGCCGGGCTTCGTCGTCTCCGCCGGGCGCGAGATCTCGCCGACCGCCGACGGCAGCACCTCCGACGTGATCGACTTCGTGCGCTGGTGCGGCTTCGCCTCGTACGCGTCGCGCGCGCCCCCGCGCGTCACCGAGTACGAGGTGTCCGGCTTCGGATCGTCGAGCGGCCGCTTCGCGCCGACCTGGCCGTACTCCGCGGTCGTCCGCCGCGGCGGCACGACCGGCGGCGACACCTCCGACGGCGCCATCGTCACCGACGGCGAATCGCTGCCGAGCTCGAGGATGCGCCCCGGCCCGGTCCGCGTGACCTCGTCGAGGCTGAAGCCCTTCCGCGTCTCCGTGACCTCCTCGTCCGCGAGCGGCGGCGCCGCCATCGGCGGGATCGCCGCCGGCACCTGCGTCGACGTGCGCGGGCGGTGCTGATCGTCGAGCGTGCTCGCCTGCAGCGCGGCGCCGATCGCGACGGCGTCCTCCGGATTCACGTCGGTGCGCGGGGCGCGCGCGAAGAACTTCGCGACCTGGTCGCGCACGTACGGGATCTTCGTGGTGCCGCCGACGAGGATCACGTCGGCCACCGACTCGATGCCGATCCCCGCGAGCGTCAGCGCCTCCTGGCACACGGGGAACGTGCGGTCGATGATGTCGGCGACCTGCCGCACGAACTCGTCGCGCGTGATCTCGATCTGCAGGTTCAGCGGCACGCCCTTGGGCCCGTACGCGATCTCGTCGATCCGCACGACCGCGCGCGAGCGCCGCGACAGCTCGATCTTCGTCTGCTCGGCCACGGCGCGCAGGCGCATCATCGAGATCTCGTTCGAGCGCAGGTCGAGCCGGTTCTCCGCCAGGAACTTCGCGACCATGCGATCGACGAGCCGCTCGTCGAGGTCGTCGCCGCCGAGGAACGTGTCGCCCGCGGTCCCGATCACCTCGTAGACCTGGTTCCTGATGCGCAGGAGCGAGATGTCGAACGTGCCGCCGCCGAAGTCGAACACCGCGATCACCTCGCGCAGGTTGCGCGAGTGGCCGTACGCGAGCGCCGCCGCCGTCGGCTCGTTGAGCACGCGCGCGACGGTGAGCCCGGCGATCGCGCCCGCGGTCGCCGTCGCCGAGCGCTGCGCATCGTTGAAGCTCGCCGGCACCGTCACCACGGCGCGCGCCACGTCGACGCCGAGCCGCGTCTGCGCGATGTTGCGCACGTGGTCGAGGACGATCGCCGAGACCTCGGGCACCGCGAACTCGCCGCCGCGCGTCGCGATCATCGGCAGCTTGTTCGCGCCCTCGTTGATCTGGAAGGGCACGCGCTTCCGGGTCATCGTGACCTCGGGCGAGTCGAACGCGCGGCCGATCAGGCGCTTGACCGAGTAGATCGTGTTCTGCGGATCGATGACCTTGCGCTGCTTCGCCGCCGCTCCGACGACGACCCCGCCGTTCGGGTGGAACGACACGACCGACGGATGGATCTTGTAGCCGCCGTCGTCGGCCAGGACCTTCGCGTGGCCCGCGCCGTCGACGTGCGCGACCACCGAGTTCGAGGTCCCGAGGTCGATGCCTACGATCGGATCACGCATGGAGTCGACCTCGACGAGGAGCCTAACCCGTCGAAACGACCGTGGCCAGAATGCCGTCGTACCAGCGCTCGAGGCTCCTCCGGAACGGCCACATCCATCCGTACGACGCGCCCGTGAACTGATCGATGATGCGCCGCCGGTACGACGCGCCTCGGGGATGTTCGGGGCCCCACACCTCGGCGGCGGCGCGGATCGTCTCGGCGTACGCCTCCTTCTCGAGCCGGGCGCGGAACCACGCGAGGCCCATCGGCAGCGGGAGGAAGATGTAGAGGAGCGCCATCCCGGGCAGCGTGTAGCGCCGGAACTGGCGCAGGTGGATCGCCTCGTGGCGCAGGGTCACGTAGCGCTGATCGGGATCGGTGTCGTCCCAGTCGGAGGTCACGTAGACCGTGCGGCGGATCGTCGTCTGGTAGCCGTCGAGGTACGCGCGCATGCGTCCGAACGTGAGGAGGATCAGCGCGTAGTGGATCGCGCGGTGGAGCGGCGAGCGGTCCTTGCGCACGATCCGGAACGTCGGGAACTCGGCGCGCAGCGCCTCGACGAGCGCGGCGTATCGCTTCTCGGCATCTTCCCCGGCGCGCAACGTCCAGACAGCGTAGCGGGAGCGCGACGTTCGCGCAGCAGTGTTGACGACGCGCGCGCGGATCCGTAGCGTGCTCCGCTCCGTGGTCGACCTCGCGAAGCTCAACCCACCGCAGCGCGAGGCGGCGAGCCACATCGGCGGCCCGCTGCTCGTGCTCGCCGGCGCCGGCTCGGGCAAGACGCGCGTGATCACGTACCGCATCGCGCACCTCCTCGCGGGCGGGATCCCGCCGCAGGCGATCTGCGCCGTCACGTTCACGAACAAGGCCGCCGAGGAGATGCGGGAGCGCGTCGCGCACCTCGTGCAGAACCGCACCGCGACCCGCGCGCTCACGATCGGCACGTTCCACGCGCTCGGGTTGCAGATCCTGCGCAGCGAGCGCAAGGCGCTCGGCATGCCGCGCGGCTTCGCGGTCTACGACCAGTCGGACCAGATGGGCGTCCTGCGCGAGGCGATGCGCTCGTTCCGCTCGATGGAGCGCGACGGCGAGCGTCGCTTCGACGTGAAGGCCGTGCTCGCGCGCATCTCGCTCGCGAAGAACGCGTTCGTCGCGCCCGACGAGTACCGCCCGCGCAACGTCGCCGACGAGTACGACGCGATCACGCAGGAGGTGTACCCGAAGTACCAGGAGATGCTGCGCTCGTGCGCGGCGTTCGACTTCGACGACCTGATCGTCGAGCCGGTCCGCCTGCTCGCGCGCGATGCGGAGGTCGGGCGGCGCTGGGCGGAGAAGTTCCGCTTCGTGATGGTCGACGAGTTCCAGGATACGAACCGCGCGCAGCTGCGGCTCGTCGAGCAGCTCGTCGCGAACCACAAGAACCTGGTCGTGGTCGGCGACGACGACCAGTCGATCTACAGCTGGCGCGGCGCCGATCCGACGAACATCCTCAAGTTCGACACGCTGTTTCCGGGGGCGCGCACCGTCAAGCTCGAGCAGAACTACCGCTCGACGAAGACGATCCTGTCCGCGGCGAACGAGGTCATCGCGAACAACACGCAGCGCCACGGCAAGACGCTGTGGTCGAACGTCGGCGGCGGCGAGGCGATCGTGCACGCCGTCGCGCAGACCGCCGAGGACGAGGCGAAGTGGATCGCGCGCGAGATCGATCGGCTGAACAAGGACGGCCGCGCGTGGAGCGACATCGCCGTGATGTACCGCTCGAACATCCAGGCCAAGGTCCTCGAGGACGAGCTGCGCCAGCTCGGCGTGCCCTACGTGATGTACGGCGGCCAGCAGTTCTTCGAGCGCAAGGAGGTCAAGGACGTCATCGCGTACCTGCGCGTGGCGCTCAACCCGCGCGACGAGCTCGCCCTGCGCCGCGTGATCAACTACCCGGCGCGCGGCATCGGCGCGACGACGATCGATCGCATCGCGACCGCCGCGACGGCCCGGCACGCGACGCTGTGGGAGGGCCTGCGCGGCGCCGTGAGCGGGACGGGCACGCTGCCCGGGATGGGGCTGGGCTCGTCGCTGCGCGAGGAGGACGACCCGAACCCCGAGCGCACCGTCGACGTCGGCGACCTGCGCGGCGCGGCGCGCAACGGCATCCTCGAGCTCGTGCACGTCGTGAGCGAGCTCGGCAGCGCGCTCGAGTCCGGCACGGATGCGGTGGCCGCGACGCGCACGCTGATCGAGGACATCCGGCTGTACGACGACCTGCGCGCGGCGAGCTCGAGCGCGACCGCGGCGCAGCGCCGCATCGACAACGTCGAGGGCCTGCTCGGTTCGCTCGGCCGCTTCGCCGAGAAGCAGAAGGGGCGCGAGGCGCTGTCCGAGTACCTGCGCCGGCTGTCGCTCGAGACGTCGTCGGACGACGACAAGGACGACGGCAAGAAGGTCGTGCTCACGACGCTGCACGGCGCGAAGGGCCTCGAGTTCCCGGTGTGCTTCATGATCGGGCTCGAGGAGGAGCTGCTGCCGCACCTCCGCACGCTGCAGCCGCAGGCGACGGACGTGAACGACGTCGACCACGCGACCGACATCAGCGAGGAGCGGCGCCTGTGCTACGTCGGCATCACGCGCGCGCAGAAGAAGCTGTACCTGACGCGCGCGTGCACGCGGATCATGCGCGGCTCGGCGCGGCCGCGCGTCCCGTCGCGCTTCCTGCTCGAGATCCCCGACGACCTCCTCGAGGTGCGCGACCTCGGCGAGGAGGCGCGGCAGAAGGTGCCGACCGACGAGGTCCGCAACTTCTTCGCGAACCTCGCCCTCGACGACTAGCGTGCGTGGGCCGCGCGCACGTCGCGCGCGAGGAGCTTGTGGAACAGGTGCTCGCCGGCCTCGCGCCGCACCGCGAGCCGGCCCGCGCCGTACGCGCGCGAGGCGAGGCCGCGCTGCACGCTCTCGCAGATCGCATGGTCCTCGTCCTGGATGCGCTCGGAGACGTCCATGCTGCGGCGGTTCTCGTCGGCCCGCGCCTCGCCGACGTCGTCGAAGTAGAAGTCGAAGATCACCTTCACGCGGTCGATGCCGAGCGGGATCACGAGGTTCGTGTCGAGGTACCCCGCGTACCAGTTGAGCATCAGGTTCGGATAGACCCAGTAGTACAGCGCGCGGCCCTTGCGCACGGACGCGGTCATCGCCTCGCCGCCGGCGGCGTCGATGGGCGAGCTCTGCAGGCAGAAGCGCTCGAAGTTCTCGATCGTGTAGTCCTTGTGCGAGAGGATCGACGCGAGCCCGTGGTGCAGGTGCGGCACGTGGTAGCCGCCGTCGAGGTAGTTGTCGACGAACACCTTCCAGTTGCACGCGAGCGTGTACTCGCGCCGCTCCGCGAAGTGCAGCGCGCCGAGGCCGAGCGGCGCGACCTGCTCGACGAGCGCGCCGAGCTGCGCGTGCAGCGGCTCGGGGTCCGGATCGACGTGGACGAACACGAAGCGCTCCCACGTCGCGACGTGCAGCGGGACGAGCCCGAAGCGCGCCTTGTCGAAGTCGGTGCCCTCGATCTCGGGCACGCCGCGCAGGCGGCCCTCGAGGTCGTACGTCCAGCCGTGGTAGGGGCAGCGCAGGCGATCCGCCTTGCCGCACGGCGCGGTCATCACCGCGGCGGCGTGGTGGCGGCACACGTTGAAGAAGCCGCGCAGCCGGTGGTCGGCGCCGCGCACGACGACGATGGGCTCGCCCGCGACCTCGCCGGTCACGTACTGCCCGGGCTCGGCGAGCTGCTCGGTGCGGGCGACGAGCTGCCACGTGCGCGCCCACACGGCGCGGCGCTCGAGGTCGGCGATGCGCGGGTCGGTGTACCAGGGACCGGGCAGGGTCCACGCGTGCTCGAGCGCGGCGGTGTCGTCGTACGCGCCGAGGAGCTGGTCGAGCGACTGCATGCGGCGGTCGTACACCCAGGGCTGCGGAAATTCACGTGTCGCACCGCGTCTCGCAACCGGGCGGTCGCGAGGGACGTGAACCGGCGGCGATCTGCGGTATGTGTGCGGTCGATGCTACGGAAGCTCCTTCTGATTCCGCTCCTCGCCGCGTGCAGCGGAGGCGGCGGTGGTGTGGCCCGGCCGATCACCGGCGGGGCGCTCGGCACCACCCACGACACCTCGGGCATCCGCGACACCGGCGGCGCCGGCGTGCAGGTGAAGCCCGATCCCGACTTCGCGTACCGCCTGCAGTATGCGAACCCGGGCGGGATGTGGATGCCGCAGCAGATGGTGCTGCCGCACCACCTCGAGACGTTCCGCAAGCTCGGCGTGAAGATGGATCCGAAGACGCTCGCGGATCCGCTGTCCGCGCCGCTCGCGGCGATCGTGTCGCTCGGCGGGTGCACGGCGTCGTTCGTGTCGGGCGAGGGCCTGATCGTCACGAACCACCACTGCGTGCAGCAGGCGCTCAACCACAACTCGACGAAGGAGAACAACCTCGTCGAGAACGGCTTCCTCGCGAAGACGCGCGCCGAGGAGAAGAACGCGGGTCCGGCGCAGCGCGTGTACGTCGCGCAGGCGTTCAAGGACGTGACCTCCGAGATGCGCGAGGGCCTCGACAAGGTCCGCGCCGCCGGCGCGCGCCGCGAGGAGGTCGAGAAGCGGCAGAAGCAGCTGATCGCCGCGTGCGAGAAGGGCCGGCCGCACCTGCGCTGCACGGTGAGCGGCTACTTCCGCGGCGGCATGTACGTGCTCGCCGAGAACCTCGAGATCCGCGACGTCCGCCTCGTGTACGTGCCCGCGCGCGCGATCGGCAACTACGGCGGCGAGGTCGACAACTGGGAGTGGCCGCGCCACACCGGCGACTTCTCGTTCTACCGCGCGTACGTCGGCAAGGACGGCATGCCGGCGGACTACGCCGCGGACAACGTGCCGTACCAGCCCAAGCACTTCCTGAAGGTCTCGTCGGCGGGCGTGCGGCCGGGTGACTTCGTCATGGTCGCCGGCTACCCGGGCTCGACGCGGCGCACCGACACCGCGCTCGAGACGCACCACGACGTCGACTGGGGCCTGCCGTACGCGATCGCGTACGCGAAGGAGCGCTACGCGATCGTCGACGCGCACACCGGCGACGCGGGGGAGACCGGGCGCAAGGCCGGCGTGATGAAGCAGTTCATCCAGAACGGCCTCGAGAAGAACCAGGGCGTGCTGAAGGGCCTGACGTCCGGCGACCTGCTCGCGCGCAAGGACGCGCTCGACCGCAAGATCAAGGACTGGGCGAAGGCGGACGGCCGCGACCGGTGGGAGAGCGCGATCGCGAAGCTCGATCAGCTGATCGCCGAGCACCACCGCACGGCGCAGCTCGACTACGACCTCGGCGCCGTGTTCGGCGGGTCGCGCCTCCTGTCGACGGCGATCTCGCTCACGCGGTGGGCCGAGGAGCGCGCGAAGAAGGATGCGGATCGCAAGCCCGGCTACCAGGACCGCGACCTGCCGCGGGCGCTCGCGGGGCAGCGGTCGTTCGCGGCGAGCTACGACCGCCTGCTCGACCGGCTGATGTTCCGCCTCGCGCTCGTGCGCTCGCTGCACAACCCCGAGGCGGATCGCCCATGGCTGCACGCGCTGCTCGACGTCAAGAAGGGCACGAAGATCGACGAGGCGCTGATCGACAAGACGCTCGACGCCTGGTACGGCGCGACGACGCTCGAGGCCGACGACGCGCGCGTCGAGCTGCAGGACAAGGGGACGGCGGCGCAGCTGAAGGCGTCGAAGGACCCGTTCCTGATGGCGGCGCAGCGGATCTGGGCGACGTACAAGGCCGAGGAGAAGAAGGCGGACGCCCGGTGGGGCGAGCGCATCCTCGTGACGCCGTTCTACGCCGAGGCGATGCGCGAGGCGCTGGGCGGCGTGCTCGCCCCCGACGCGAACGGCACGCTGCGCATCACGTACGGCACCGTGAAGTCGTTCAAGCCCGAGTCGAGCGACCTGAAGGACTCGGCGTTCACGGTGGCGTCGCAGATCCTGACGAAGAACACCGGCAAGGCGCCGTTCGACGCGCCGAAGCGGCTGCTCGAGGCGATCCAGGCCAAGAAGTTCGGGCCGTACGCCGAGCGCGCGCTCGGCAACCAGCTCCCGGTCAACTTCCTCGCGGACCTCGACACGACCGGCGGCAACAGCGGCTCGCCCGTGCTGAACGCGAAGGGCGAGCTCGTCGGGCTCAACTTCGACAGCACGCTCGACGGCGTGGCGTCGGACGTCGTGTTCGCCGGGACGAACACGCGCAAGATCGAGTGCGACGCCCGGTACATGCTGTGGACGATGGATCTGCTCGACGGCGCGGACCACCTGATCAAGGAAATGGGCCTCCAGCCCCAGCTGTGACATCGTTGGCGGGTGACGACCCGCCGCCGCGCCGCGCCGAAGAAGAAGCCCTCGGCCCGGCCGCGCGCGAAGGCGGCCAAGCGCACGGTGAAGGTGGGCAGCACGGCGAAGGCCGCTTCGGCGGGTGCCAAGCTTCGCGACGCGACGAAGCGCACCGCGAAGCCCGGCGGCGCGGCAAAGCGCAAGGCGAAGCCGGCGGCGCGGACCGACGCTGCGCGCGGCACGCCGAAGGCTGCTCCGGCGGGTGCCGAGCGTCACGGCGCGGCAAAGCGCAAGGCGAAGCCGGCGGCGCGGACCGACACTGCGCGCGGCACGCCGAAGGCTGCTCCGGCGGGTGCCAAGCGTCACGGAACGACGAAGCACGACGCGACGTCGGTGACGCGCACCGGCGATGGTGCACGCAGCACGAAGGCAGCGTCGGCGGGTGCAAAGCCGCGCGGTGCGGCGAAGCGCACGGCGAAGGCGTCGACGGGCAACGCGGCCCGTGCACGCGGCACGCGGCAGGCGCCGGGCGGTGCGGCGAAGCGCAAGGCGAAGGCGTCGACGGGCAACGCGGCCGGTGCACGCGGCACGAGGCAGGCGTCGGGAGCAAAGCATCGCGGGGCGGCGAAGCCGGCGCGGCGAGCGCGGCCGGAGCCCGAGCTCACCGTCGAGGACACCGCGCAGGCGGCGAAGCAGTTCGCCTACGTGCTCACGCCCGTGGAGACGGCGGCGGCGTTCGCGCTCGGATCGATCATCGCCTCTCGCCCGCCGCTGGCGCCGGCGCCGCCGTCGGCGCGCGTCCAGACCCCGTTCGCCGAGCGGGCGGCAGGCGCGGGGAGCTGCGCGCAGTGCGACGACGCGATCGCGCGCACCGCGTGGCAGGTCGTCGTGACCGACGACGGCGCCACGATCCACCCCGGCTGCGCGTTCGCGTGGATGCAGGAGCACCTCGAGGACCACGACGAGACCGAGGCGTGGATGTCGACGCTCGTCGAGCGCCTCAGCGAGACCGACCGCGCCGAGCTACTCGCGGCGCTCGATCGGGACTAGCGACCACCTTCCCTCGCTCGTGGAGCACCATCGAGAGCTGCCGCTCCGCACCCTCGCTCCGCGAGGCGGGCGCCGTGCCCGCGCTCGTTCGCGTCGCCGGCGCATCCGCTGCACCGGCTACGGAGGGCGCGGGGGTCGGTCGTGAGGGCGGCGCCGCATCGGCATCGTGCGGACGCGTCGTCGACGGAGGTAGAGGTGTGGCGAGGCGATCGCGCGTGAGGCCGACGTAGCGGGCGTCGGCGTCGCCGGCGAGCCAGCGGCGGCCGAGGCGCGCGGCGACGGCGGCGGTCGTGCCGGAGCCGACGAACGGGTCGACGACGAGCTGACCGGGGGCGCTCGAGGCGAGGATCAGCTTCTCGATGAGGGCCTCGGGCTTCTGCGTGGCGTGCGGGGTCTTCTCGGCCATGCCGTTGCAGATCACCGGGACCTCGAGGACGTCGCGCGGCTTGGCGCCGAGCGGGTTGGGCTCCCAGCGGTCGCGGCGCCCGCTCTTGCCGTACTGCGAATTCACCGCCTGCACGCGCGCCGGGTACTTCGTCGTGTGGCCGTTGTAGGGGACGCGCACGGCGTCGACGTCGATCCGCGCGCAGGCCGCGCCGCGCAGGTGCAGGATCGATTCGTGCGAGCGGCCCCAGTCGCGGCCGAGGTTCGCCTTGTTGCGGTAGTACCAGACCAGCCAGCGACACCCGGCGAACCTGCGCGCGCTGCGCGCCTTCACGTCGGCGAGGATCTCGGAGAAGCCGCACACGTACGCCGAGCCGTGCGGCGCGAGCACGCGCGCGACCTCGGCGAGCCAGCCGTCGCACCACGCGACGTACGCGTCGATCGACTCGAACTCGTCCCACGCCTCCTTCGCGATCGCGTACGGCGGATCCGCGACCACCAGATCGACGCTGTCGTCGTCGAGGCGCCCGAGCAGCTCCATCGCATCCGCGTGCCACAGCTCGCCGCGGTCGGTCACCAGCGCGCGCGTCGGACCGGCGCCGCACAGGTCGCCCGGGACCGGCAGCTCGTCGAGCGATCGCAGCACGCGGGTCGGGCGCTTCGGCACACCCTACCCTAGCCGCTCCGTCTGACGGTATGAACCGCTCATGACGGTGCACCCGACGGCGATCGTGGAGGACGGCGCGCAGCTCGGCGACGGCGTCCGGATCTGGCACTGGGTCCACGTGAGGGCCGGCGCCGCGATCGGCGCCGGCACCTCCATCGGGCAGGGCTGCTACATCGGCAACGTCGCGATCGGCGAGCGCTGCAAGATCCAGAACCACGTCTCGGTGTTCGACGGCGTCACCCTCGAAGCCGACGTCTTCCTCGGCCCGTCGTGCACGTTCACGAACGTGCGCCACCCGCGCGCCCACGTCGATCGCCGCGCCGCGTACGAGGCGACCCGCGTGTGCCGCGGCGCCACGATCGGTGCGAACGCGACGGTCCTCCCCGGCGTCACGATCGGCGCGTACGCGATGGTCGGTGCCGGCGCCGTCGTCACCCGCAGCGTGCCGCCGCACGCGATCGTCACCGGCGCCCCCGCGCGCCCGATCGGCTGGGCGTGCCGCTGCGGCGAGACGCTGCCGCCGCCCGACCTCGCGTGCCCCGGCTGCGGCCTGCGCTACCAGCTCGACGGCGCCGAGCTCGCCGTGCTCACCTGACGCCCCGCCCGCCCGCACGCAGCCAGGCGCTCATCACCTCGACGGCACCGCGCTCGTCGTGCTCGCCGGACGGCGCGCTACTCGCGATAGAAGTGCTTCACGCGCGACCACAGCTCGAGCGGGTCGAAGCCGAGGAGCGCGAACGGGTGCGCGCCCGAGTCCATCATCGCGCCGCGCGCGCGCGAGGCCAGCGCCGACGCACGATCGCGGGCGGCCTGCGGCAGCATGCCGGCGAGCGCCGACGCCGCGCGCCCGGCCATCGCCGCGACCGCCGCGCCGCCGAGGAGGCCGAGCAGCCACGCGGGCGACGGATCGATCACCACCTGCTTGTTGTTGAGCTCGCGCGCGAGCTGATCGCTCGGGCCGGTCAGGATCCTGCGCAGCGTCGCGCGCTCGAGGAACAGCCCGATGCTCGGCTTCGCGTAGCGATCCTCGACGGCCTCGAGCACGCGCTTCACGCCCTTCTGCCAGTCGCGCGCGAACGCCGCTTCCGGAACCAGGTCCGCGATCCCGCGGTGCGTCGCGGCGCGCGCGATGTCGCCGTCCTCCTTCACCGCGATGATCGAGGCGTGCACCCGCCGGCCGTCGCGCGCGCGCGGCTGCTCGTCGTCGATCACGTACGCGACCAGCGCGCTCGCATCGGGCACGAGCAGATCGAACGTGCGCTGGATCGGCTCGTAGCTCGGCGCCGGCAGCAGCTCGAGCAGCGGCGGCTCGGTCCACACGCCGTGGCCGGCGCGCTTCGTCAGCGCGCGCAGCGCGACGAGCCCTTGCTCGACGAGGTCCTGCTCGATCCCGAGCGCGCCCTCGATCTCCGCCGACAGCTCGCGGATCACACCGCGCTCGATCGCGACCACCGCGGCCACACCGAGCGCGCGCGCGAACGCGGCGAGCGACGCACCGTCGAGGCCGCCCAGCGCCGGTGCGGGATCGATCACACCGCGACCGGTGACGATCACCTTCGCAAGGGCGCTACCGTCGACGATCGCGAGCGCCCACGCGGGCTGCGCGAGCACGCGCGGCGGCACCAGCAGGCGCCACCAGTTCGTCCAGTGACGCGCGTCGAGGTGCGCGAGGTCGAGCTCCGCGGACAGCACGCGCTGAACGTACACCCACCCACGTTGCCGGAGTTGCGCCGGCCAGAATCTCGCGGGAGCATGCGCACATGGCAAAGACTCTACCCACGATGATCCTCGCGTCCGTGCTCGCCGCGACCGGTGTCGCCCAGGCGGCTCCCGCCGCCGAAGGTGCGGTCGGTGTCGGCGTCGAGGCCCAGATCAACGGCAACGGGGGCATCTCGCTCAACTACAACACCGAGAAGTTCCACGTCGGCGGCTTCCTCGGGCTCGAGGATCCCGCGGGCGCGAACAACACGGTGATCGGCTTCGGGGGGCGGTTCTACTATCACGTGCACAACAAGTCGGCGACGGCCGACTTCTCGGTCGGCGGGAGCGTCGGCCTCCTCAGCGTGCCGGTCAATCCGGGCGACAACCGCGCCACGCTCATGTTCATCGAGCCCGGGATCCAGATCCGCGCGTTCATCGTGCCGAACGTCGCGCTGTCGCTCAGCGCGGGCATCGTGATCGGCGCCGCCGACGCGGGCGGCGTGGCGTTCGACGGCCAGCTCACCGGCGGCGCCGGCATCCACTACTACTTCTTCTAGGCGCCGCTCACTCGGGCTCGCCGCCCACCGAGGCGGCGATCGCGACGTCCTGCGCGCGGATCTTCGACGGATCGAACTTCTTCGCACCGTCGATCATCTTGTCGATCGTCTTGTCGAAGTCGGGCCTGGCGTCGTCCTTGCCCATCTTCAGGAAGCGCAGCGGGTTGATGCGGCCGACGACGATCGGCTTTAAGTACCCGCTCGTGAACCCGCTCGCCTTCAGGCGCTCGACGGCGTCGGACACCGCGGCGTCGAGCTCGATCAGCTTGTCGGCGTGCGCCTCGCGCATCGCGAGGCTCTTCGCCATCGGGTCGGTCGAGAACGTCTCGGTGCGCGAGACGACGGGGTTGTACGCGCCGCCGGAGAAGCGCGGGTTCTTCTCGTAGCACACGCCGATCGTGACGAGCGACGCCGTCTCGAGCTCGAACGCGACGTCGGCCTCGCTGACCTTCGTGCGCGCCGGATCCGCGGCGATCGCGCGCGCCATGCGGATGACCTCGATCGCCTTGTCCTTCAGGTTGTGCGCCTTCTCCGTGTTGAGCGCGAGGATGCGGAACGCGATCTCCGGCTCGGGCATCACGAGCGCGATCACCGTCTTCGCGCCGAGTTGCGTGAGCGCCTGCAGGCGGTGCATGCCGTTCGGCGAGATGAAGTGGTCGCCGTCGGGCACCGCGATCACCGGATCGAGGAAGCGGCCGACCTTCGGGATCACGGTGGCGAGGCGATCCGCGTGCGCCTTCGACAGCTCGCGCTGGTACGGCGTCGGCTTCACCTTCGCGAGCGGGATCGCGGCGAGCGCGAGCCAGTGCCCGCCGAGCGGCTCGCGGTACGTCGCGAGCACGCTGCCGCCGGCGTCCTCGATCTGCTCGCGCAGCGCGTTCACCGCGGCGGGCGGCGACGCGGCGGCGACCTCCTCCGCCGTGAGGCCCACGCTGCCGGCCTCGACCTTCACCTTGCGCGTGCGCTTCGGCGCGCCCGGCGTCGACGCCTTCTTCGTACCCGGCGAGGACTTCGTCCGCTCGGACTTGCTGTCTTTCTCGACCTTCGGCGACGACTTGGCGCGCGGTGACATTTCGTCGGACTGTAGTACCGTGCACGCGTGAAGTGGACGCCGGGCACTGAAAACGATGACGTCATCGACGTCCGCGGGAGCAGTGACGGCGGTGGCGGCGGCGGCGGTCTCATCCTCGGCGGCGGCGGCATCGCGGCGACGATCATCGTCGTGCTCGTGTCGCGCCTCGCGGGCGTCGACCTCAGCGGCCTGTTCCAGGGGCGCGGTCACACCGAGCACAAGTCGGCGCCGCCCGCGGGCACGGACGCCGACGCCCAGCTCGTCGGCTTCGTGAAGTTCGTGATGAAGGACATCCAGGACACCTTCGACGGCAAGTTCAAGCAGGAAGGCCTGTCGTACCGGCGCGCGAAGCTCATCATCTTCTCGCGCGCGGTCAACACCGGGTGCGGGCGCTCGTCGTCGGCGATCGGGCCGTTCTACTGCCCGCCCGACGAGAAGGCGTACATCGACCTCACGTTCTTCCGCGATCTGCGCGATCGCTTCAAGGCCGCGGGCGACTACGCGCAGGCCTACGTGCTCGCCCACGAGATCGGGCACCACCTGCAGAAGATCCTCGGCGCCGAGGCGAAGGCGCGCCGGTTCCGCAAGAACGAGGGCTCGGTGCGCATCGAGCTGCAGGCCGACTGCTACGCCGGCGTGTGGGGGCACTCGACGAGCGAGCGCAAGCTGCTCGACCCCGACGACCTCGAGGAGGCGCTGCGCGCGGCGAACGCGATCGGCGACGACCGCCTGCAGAAGGAAGCGGGGCGTGCGGTGAACCCCGAGACGTTCACGCACGGCACGTCCGCGCAGCGCATGCGCTGGTTCAAGCGCGGGTTCGAGAGCGGGCGCCTCGACGCGTGCGATACGTTCAGCGCCGGGAGCCTCTAGTGCAGCAGACGACGTCGTTTCCCAAGAGCGAGATCAAGGTCCTCCTCCTCGAGAACGTGCACCCGGTCGCGGCCGAGGCGTTCGCGACGGACGGCTTTCACGTCGAGACCGTGAAGTCGGCGGTGCCCGAGGCGGAGCTCGCCGAGCGCATCCGCGACATCCACATCCTCGGCATCCGGTCAAAGACGCACGTCACGCCGCGCGTCCTCGACGAGGCGCGCCGCCTGCTCGCGGTCGGCTGCTTCTGCATCGGCACGAACCAGGTCGCGCTCGCCCACGCGAACACGCGCGGCGTGCCGGTGTTCAACGCGCCGTTCTCGAACACGCGCTCGGTCGCCGAGCTGATCCTCGCCGAGGTCGTGATGCTGTCGCGCCACCTCGGGGATCGGTCGCGCGAGGTCCACGACGGGCGCTGGCGCAAGGTCGCCTCGGGCAGCCACGAGGTGCGCGGGCGCACGCTCGGCATCGTCGGGTACGGGCACATCGGCAGCCAGGTCGGCGTGCTCGCCGAGGCGTTCGGCATGCGCGTCGTGTTCCACGACATCGTCGCGAAGCTCCCGATGGGCAACAACCGCCCGGTCGGCAAGCTCGAGGACGTCCTCGCGGCGGCCGACTTCGTGACGCTGCACGTCCCCGAGACGCCGCAGACGAAGAACATGATCGGCGCGGCGGAGCTCGCGCACATGCGGCCGGGAGCGTGCCTGCTCAACGCGAGCCGCGGCACCGTCGTCGACATCGCGGCGCTCGCGGCGGCGATCGGCACCGGGCACGTCGGCGGCGCGGCCGTCGACGTGTACCCCGACGAGCCGGAGAGCAACAGCGACGGGTTCGCGTCGCCGCTGCGCGGGCTGCGGAACGTGATCCTGACGCCGCACATCGGCGGCTCGACGGAGGAGGCGCAGGAGGCGATCGGCCGCGAGGTGAGCGCAGCGCTGATCAAGCTCATCAACGCCGGCGCCACGACGGGGGCGGTCAACTTCCCGCAGATCGAGCTGCCGATCACGCGCGGCGCGCACCGCATCCTCAACATCCACCGGAACGTCCCGGGCGTCCTCCGCGACATCAACAAGATCGTGTCCGACTGCAACGCGAACATCCGCGCGCAGGTCCTCGCGACGGATCCGGAGATCGGCTACCTCATCATCGACCTCGACCAGGACCTGTCGGCCGACGTGAAGAAGGCGATCGCCGCCCTGCCGACGAGCATCCGCACGCGCATCCTGTTCTGATCCGGTAAGCTCCAGTACGCGTGCACATCTCGGTCTTCGACATCTTCAAGATCGGTATCGGGCCCTCGAGCTCGCACACCGTCGGACCGATGCGCGCGGCGCGCCGCTTCGCCGAGCGCCTCGTCGCCGACGGCGTCGTCGGCGACGTGGCCACGGTGAAGGTCGAGCTGTTCGGCAGCCTCGGCTTCACCGGCAAGGGCCACGGCAGCGACCGCGCCGTGATCCTCGGCCTCGAGGGCGAGGACCCGGCGACCGTCGACGTCGACCGCGTCGGGCCGCGCGTCGCGCAGGTCGAGCAGGTCAAGCGCCTGCGCCTGATGGGCACCCACGAGGTCGCGCTCGACCCGGCGACGCAGCTGGTGTTCCACCGGCGCGAGAAGCTGCCCCTGCACGCGAACGGGATGCGCTTCAGCGCGTACGCCGCCGACGGCGCGAGTCTCGCCGAGCGGATCTACTACTCCGTCGGCGGTGGCTTCGTCGTCGACCACACCGGCTCGCCGGCCGATGGCTCGACGCCCGCGGACAAGGTCCAGGTGCCGTACCCGTTCAACTCGGCGCAGGACCTGCTGACCGCGTCGCAGGAGCACGGGATGGCGATCTCGACGCTGATGCTCGAGAACGAGAAGGCGCTCGCTCCCGAGGCGGAGGTGCGCGCGCGCGTGCTGCAGATCTGGTCGGCGATGGACGCGTGCGTCAGGCGCGGCACCGAGCGCGAGGGCATCCTCCCCGGTGGGCTGAAGGTGAAGCGGCGCGCGGCCGCGCTGCACCGGCGGCTCAAGAGCGATCCGGCGGGCGACAGCGATCCGCTGGTGATCATGGACTGGGTCAACCTGTTCGCGCTCGCGGTCAACGAGGAGAACGCGGCGGGCGGCCGCGTCGTGACGGCGCCGACGAACGGCGCGGCCGGCATCATCCCCGCCGTGCTCATGTACTACCGGCGCTTCCTGCCGAACGCCGACGACGAGGGCACGATCCGGTTTCTGCTGACGGCGGCCGCGATCGGTGCGCTGTACAAGAAGAACGCATCGATCAGCGGCGCCGAGGTCGGCTGTCAGGGCGAGGTCGGCGTCGCGTGCTCGATGGCCGCGGGCGCGCTCGCCGAGGTCATGGGCGGGACGCCGGCGCAGGTCGAGAACGCGGCGGAGATCGGGATGGAGCACAACCTCGGCCTCACCTGCGATCCGATCGGCGGGCTCGTCCAGGTGCCGTGCATCGAGCGCAACGCGATGGGCGCGGTGAAGGCGATCAACGCCGCGCGCCTCGCGCTCCAGGGCGACGGCACGCACAAGGTGTCGCTCGACAAGGTCATCAAGACGATGTGGCGCACCGGCGCCGACATGAGCAGCAAGTACAAGGAGACCGCACGCGGCGGCCTCGCGGTGAACATCATCGAGTGCTGATTGTGCGGTAGGCTGGACGAAGTGGAGCTCACCGGCCTCGAGCCGCGTCGCAGCGACCTCGCACGCGGGATCGTGATCGCGCGCGCGGTGCGTCCTCTCGATCCCGCGGAGCAGCGCGCGCTGTGGGCGACGCTCGCGGCGGCGGGCGTGACGGAGGCGGATCAGGAGGTGCCCGAGCCGCGCGAGCGCGAGGGGAACGGTAGCGGCGATGGTGACAACGATGACGACGACGACGAGCCCGAGGACCGCGCGCGCCAGTGGCTCGCGGCGCCCTGGCTGCCGCCGTCGGACGACGAGATCGAGGGCCAGCGCGCGGCGCTCGTGCGCGCGGCGGCGGAGCACGAGATCGAAGCGATCTGGTGCGTGAAGGTGGAGACGGGCATCGACGGGATCGCGTGGCTCGAGCTCGCGGCGATCGAGCCGTCGGAGGACGAGGACGAGGACGAGGACCGCGCGTCGTCGTCGGAGGTCGTCGACGCGATCTTCGAGAACGGCAACGGCGGCGAGGTCCTGTACGCCGCGCCGGATGCGCCGTCGCTCTCGGCGCTGGCGCCGGAGGCCGGCGAGGACGACGTCGATCTCGACGAGGAGGATGAGGATGAGGAGGACGAGGACGAGGAGGAGCGTGAGGAGATGCTCGAGAGCCACTGGCGCAGCGGGACGCCGCCGTTCGAGCACAGCGTGCCGTTCCCGATCGAGCGCTACCCCGAGATGATCGACAGCTACGACGGCGAGCGCTTCGGCATCGCGATCAAGCTCGGCGGCACGGCGCTGCCGGGCGAGGAGTCGGTGATCAACGCGTTCTTCGCGCTGTGGCTGTCCGTGTACCAGGACGAGCGCGCCGACGAGTTCGAGCCGTTCCAGCGCGCGGACGTCATCCACGACCGGAGGCACCGCTCGGCGCTCATGTGGGTCGAGCGCTTCGCCGTGCCCGCGACGCCGTCGGACCAGGTGCACTTCCTCCTGTGGATCGTCGGGAGGATCCACGAGATCGTCCCGATCGCGTGGGCGCGCTTCGACAGCATCGACGACGCCGTGAAGGCGCGCGCGGCCGCCGACGGCGAGGGCGAGCCGTTCATCCTCGCCGGCAACCCGTTCGCCGAGCGCTGGAAGCGACACGGCGAGGAGGGTGCGCTCGCGTGGGCCGTGGCGCAGAGCGCGTGGAGCCGGCGCGAGCTCGCGGGCATGCTGATCGAGGTCGCGCTCGAGCACGACCCCGACGATCCGGCGACGTCGATCATCGCGGAGCGCCTCCTGCGCCGCGCGCTCGCGTTCGATGCGGGCTCGGATGCGAGCGGCTACCTCGCGATCGTGCTCGTGCGGCAGCGCCGGCTCGCGGACGCGATCGCCCTGGCGCGCGACGCCCCGACGCGCGACGTGCGGCTGCTCGTCGTCGGTGAGACCGCCGAGCACGCGCCCGGCGAGCTCGAGGCGGCACTCGACTTGCTCGACGATCCGACGTTGCGGGCGACGGATCCCGAGGAGCTGTCCGAGCTTGTCGCGTCGGTCGCGCGCCACGCACCCGCGTACCTGAGCGCGGTGCTCGAGCGCCTCCCGCGCGACGCCGCCCTCGTCCCCTACCTGTACAACGCGAGCTTCTCCGTCGAGCGCCCGCAGGCCCTCGCGATCCTCCGCGAGGTCCTCGCGCTGCCGCCGCCGCCGCCCGACGCGGGCGAGGCGCGCTCCGCGCTCGTGATGGCGTGGAACAACGCCTGCATCCACGCGCACGCGCTCGGCGACTTCGCGCTCGCGGTCGAGCTCGCCGACGGCGGGCAGCCGTACGCGGCGGAGAATCCGTACATCTATCACTCGGCCGCGTGCGCCTACGCCGCGTCCGGCCAGATCGATCGCGCGATCGAGCAGGTCTCGCTCGCGATCGACCACGAGTACGAGCACACCGAGAAGATGGAGACCGACCCCGACCTCGCCCCCCTGCGCGACGACCCGAGGTTCGCGAACCTGTTCATCGACTGGCGCACCCGCCGCGCCGACCTCAACTGACTCCGTGCTAGGGCGGGAGGACGGTGGAGTCGAGGATCGTGACGCCGCCGTTGATGACCGGGACGCCGCTGACGAGGGTCTCGCCGGGCGAGAAGGTGAGGGCGGCGGCGCCGGTGGTGATGCCGGGGACGAAGAAGACGCCGCGCTGGCCGGTCTCGTTGATGCCGAAGCCGGCGCCCAGATCGAACAGCGGGTTGATCGCGGAGAGAGGGGCGGACACGACGGTGACGCCGGCGACGGGGATGCCGTTGCGGATGACGCGGCCGAGGATCGAGCCGGTGTTCGGCGGGAGGGCGATGAAGTTGGAGGCGAGGGCGCGCGCGAACACGTCGGCGTCGATGATCGGGAACGTCGTGATCGACGGCGTGAACGGCGTGGTCGTGGTGACGGCGCCGAGGCCGCTCACGTTGACGACCTCGACCGGCGTGGTCGGCGTCACCGGGACCGCCACCGTGAACGTGCCGTCGGCGTTCGTGATGATGGACTGGTTGTTGACCTGGACGAGGAGCCCGCCGACGTCGACGAACTCGCACTCGTTGAAGGCGACGAGGTCGGTGACGCGGCACACCCGCGCCGAGATCACGATGACGTTGGTGCCGCCGGTGCCGCCGGGCGGGTGGATGAACCCGCCCGCGCCCGGGTTGATCGGGAGGTGTTGGGCGTCGTCGCCGATGCACCCGGTCAGCGCGAGCACGAGCCAGCAGGCGGACTTCATGGTCCACCGTAGCCGTGCGGCCGAGCCCTCCGAGATCAGCTGGGGCGGAGCGCGAACGAGCCGGATTGCTCGATCGCCACCGAGCGCGTCGCCTCGTCGTAGTGGTTCCAGCACACGGGCGCGTAGTGCTCGTCGGCGCCGAGCTGGATCTGCGGGCCGCGCACGGTGGGCGTGCCGTTCACGAAGCGCAGGTTGCAGATCGCCTTCTTCTGGCAGTACTGGCAGGTGACCTTCACCTCCTCGATGCGGTCGGCCAGCTCCATCAGGCGCTGCGCGCCCGGGAACAGCTTCGTGCGGAAGTCGGTGCGCAGGCCGTAGCAGATCACGGGGACTCCCGGATCGACGGTGATGCGGCGCAGGTCCTCGATGACCTGCGGGCTCAGGAACTGCGCCTCGTCGACGAGCACGCAGTCGAGGTTGCGGAACTCCGCCGGATCGAGCGCCGTCTCGCCATCGAGCAGCAGGTCGGCATCGGCCTCGAGGCCGCAGCGGGAGGAGATCTTCGCCGCGCCGAAGCGCGTGTCGAGGCGTGGCTTCACGAGGAGGACGCGCTTGCCCTGCTTGCGGTAGTTGTGCGCCACCGCGAGCAGGTTCATCGACTTCGCCGAGTCCATCGTGCCGTACCGGAAGTAGAGCTTCGCCACGACGCAACCGTAGTGCCCAGGGCTGACATGGACGCTGACATGGACGCGTCATGCGGTAGATTCCCGCGGGCATGCGCCGCGCTCCCGCGTTCGGTTTTGTCGCCGGTCTGGCTCTCGTCACCGCTGCGTGCAGCGGCTCGCCGGCGAAGCCCGCCGCGCCGCCGTACCCGCCGCCGCTCGAGGCACCGCGGCCCGCGGAGCCGCCGGTGCCGGAGCCGCCGAAGGACCCGCGCCTGGCCGCGGACCTCGCGTCGTTCGACAAGGTCTGGCAGACGATCCTCGACACGTTCTACGACCCGAAGCTGGGCGGCCTCGACTGGAAGGCGATCCGCGCCGAGCTGCGGCCGCAGGTCGAGGCGTCGAAGGACCGCGAGGAGACGCGCAAGGTCCTGCAGGAGCTGGTGCACCGGCTCGGCAAGTCGCACTTCGGCGTGTGGGGGCCGAGCGACGCCGACGGCAAGGCGACCGGCGACGCCGACGTCGGCGCCGACGTGCGGATCGTCGACGGCGCGGCCGTGATCCTGCGCGTCGAGCCGGGCTCGCCGGCCGCGCAGACCAAGGGCCTGCGCCCGGGGCTGCAGCTCGTGAAGGTCGACGGCGTCGAGGTCGCGGCCAAGCTCGAGGCGGTCGCGAAGGCGATGCCGGGCAGCTCGCTCGTGCCGCTCATGCAGGCGCGCGCGGTCGCCGGCATGCTGCGCGGCGCCGACGGTGCGCAGGCCAAGCTCGAGCTGTCCGACGGCACGCCGAAGAAGATCGAGCTCGCGATCGCGCGCAAGCCGCCCGCCGGCCGCATGGTCTCGCTCGGCAACCTCGGGCCCGAGCCGCTCGTGTACGAGGCGCGCTGGCTCGACAAGACGACGGGCTACCTCCGGCTGTCGATCTTCCTCGATCCCGCGACTGTCGTGCCCGCGATCGCGAAGGACCTCGCCGGCTTCGCGAAGGCCAGGGGCGTGATCATCGACCTGCGCGGCAACCCGGGCGGCATCGGCGCGATGGCGATGGGCATCGCCGGCTACCTCGTCTCCGAGGAGAACCAGAAGCTCGGCACGATGCGCACGCGGCAGGCGGCGCTCGACTTCGTGATCAACCCGCAGGCCGAGCGCTACCAGGGCAAGGTCGCGATCCTCGTGGACGAGCTGTCGGCGTCGACGTCGGAGATCTTCGCGGGCGGCATGCGCGACATCGCCCGCGGGAAGGTGATCGGCCGCCAGACGCCGGGCGCCGCGCTGCCGTCGGTGATCGACTCGCTCCCCAACGGGGATCGGTTCCAGTACGCGATCGCGGACTACGTCTCGGCCAGCGGCGCCGTCCTCGAGGGCAAGGGCGTCGTGCCCGACATCACGGTACGCCTCGACGCGAAGGCCTTGCGTTCGGGTGCGGACCCCGACATCGTCGCGGCGACCCGCTGGATCGCCGAAGCCGGCAAGGACAAGAAGCCATGAAGCACCCAAAGCTCGCCGCACTCCTCGTCGCCTCGTTCACCGCGTCGTTCACCACCCTGGGCGCCTGCGGCGGCGGTGGGGGCAAGGGCCCGAGCGGTCCGTCGTCGCCGCCGCCCGGCAAGATCTCGGCGGCGAACGCGCAGTTCACGACGGGCGAGCAGGTCGTCGAGGCCGCGCTCGTCGCGCTCGGCGGCCGCGACAAGCTCTCGAAGATCACGTCGATCAAGACGACCGGCTCGCTGAGCCTCGCCGCCATGGGCATGAAGGGCAAGCTCTCGAGCGTGAGCGCACCGCCGCGCTCCTCGCTCACCGTCATCGACCTCCCCGGCCTCGGCAAGATCCAGCAGGGCACGCGCGGCGACGTCGCGTGGGAGATGAACCCGGCGACCGGGGCGCGCGTGCTGAAGGGCGAGGAGCGCACCACCTCGCTGCGCGAGGCCACGTTCAACAGCGAGATCAACTGGAAGGACCTGTACCAAAAGGCCGACCTCGGCGGCGTCGTCGACTTCCAGGGCACCCAGGCCTACAAGGTCACGTTCACCGCGAAGGAGGGCGGCGATCAGATCACGCGCTACTACGCGCAGGACACGCTGCTGCCGATCGGCTACGAGGCCACGGTGAAGTCGCAGATGGGCGAGATCGCGGTGCAGGTGTTCGAGACCGACTTCCGCGAGGTCGACGGCATCAAGTTCCCGCACACGATCAAGCGCAAGGACGCGATGGCCATCGAGATCACGATCGACTCGATCGAGCTGTCGACGCCCGTCGATCCGTCGGCGTTCGACCTGCCGGCCGAGATCAAGGCGCTCGTCAAGTAAGCTTCTTCAGCTTGCGCACGACCTGCAGCGCCGGGATCCCCGTGACGCCGCCGCCGCCGTGCGTCGCCGACGACGCCTGGAAGAGGCCGCGGATCGGCGTCGTGAAGTCGGCGTAGCCCGGCGCCGGACGCATGTGGAACAGCTGGTTCGCCGACAGCTCGCCATGGAAGATGTTGCCGCCGACCAGGCCGTACGTCGTCTCCATCTCGTGCGGGCCGATGATCTGGCGGTGCAGGATCGACGACGTGAAGCCGGGCGCGACCTGCTCGAACCGTGCGATCAGGCGGTCGGCGTACGCGGCGAGCTCGGCGGCGTGCGGCGCGGCCGCGTAGCCGTGCGGCACCCACTGCGTGAACATCGACATCACGTGGTGCCCGGGCGGCGCGAGCGTCCGGTCGAACACGCTCGGGATGCACGCGTCGGCGAACGGCAGGCGCGCGGGGCGGCCGGCGACGGCGTCCTGGAACGCACCCTCGATGTCGTCGAGCGACGACGCGAGCACGATCGTGCCGCCGAGGGCCTCGAGGTCGTCAGCGGCGATCCCGCGGAACTGCGGGAGCCGGTCGAGCGCGAGGTTGACCTTCACGGTGCCGCTGCGCGTCTTCCAGCGCTCGATCGCCGTGACGAAGTCCTCCGGCAGCTCGGCGCGGTCGAGGTGCGAGAGGAACGTGATCTTCGGATGCGTCGTCGCGACGACGATGTCGGCATCGAGCTCGTCGCCGTTCGCGAGCGTGACGCCGGTGACCTGCCCGGCGGTGGTGCGGATCTTCGCGACCTCGCACGCGGTGCGGATCTCGGCGCCGAAGTGCAACGCCGCCGCGCGCATCGCCTGCGTCACGCCGCCCATGCCGCCCTCGGGGAAGCCCCACGAGCCCATCGGCCCCTCGCCGAGGTCGCCGATCTTGTGGTGCGCCATCACGTACGCGGTGCCCGGCGAGCGCGGCCCGGCCCACGTGCCGATCACGCCCGACACCGACAGCACCCCGCGCACCTGGTCGGACTCGAAGCGCTCCTCGAGGAGGTCCGCGACCGACATCGTCATGAGGCGCGTGAGGTCGCCGACGCCGCGCTCGTCGAGCTTGCGGAACCGCCACGCGAGGCCGAGCGCGCCGACGAGGTCCTTCACGCGCCTGGACCCCAGCTTCGGCGGCACCTGCATCAGCATCGGGCCGAGCAGCGCGCCGAGCGTGCCGAGCCAGTCGTCCCAGCGGTCGATCTCCTCGGCGTCGCGCGCCGAGAACTTCGCGATCTGCTCGCGCCGGCGCGCGCGGTCGTCGCACATCTTCAGGTGCCGCCCGTCCTCGTACGGGACGAAGTACGGGTGCTGCGGGAACACCTTGTAGCCGAAGCGCGCGAGCTCGAGGTCGTGCACCACGGTCGCCGGCATCAGGCTGACCACGTACGACAGCGCGGTCATCTTGTAGTCGGGTCCCCAGGGCGTCTCGGTGATCGCCGCGCCGCCGACGACGTGGCGCCGCTCGAGGACGGTGACCTTCACGCCGCGCTTCGCGAGCAACCCGGCGGTCACGAGGCCGTTGTGGCCGCCGCCGATCACGATCACGTCGCAGCGCGGATTCATCGCTACCAGGCACCCAGGCTGCGCGCGGCGAGCAGGCACATCGCGCCGACGGCCGCCGCCGCCGGGATCGTGAAGATCCACGCGTACACGATGCGCGTCGCGACGCCCCAGCGGATGCCCCGGGCCTTCGTCACCGAGCCGACGCCGATGATCGCGCCCGTGATCGTGTGCGTCGTCGACACGGGGATCTTCAGGTACGTCGCGAGGAACAGCGTGATCGCGCCCGCGACCTCGGCGCAGAAGCCGCCGACCGGCTTCAGGTGCGTGAGGCCCATGCCCATCGTCTTCACGATGCGCCACCCGCCGATCGCCGTGCCGAACGCCATCGCCGAGTACGAGGCCACGAACACCCAGTAGGGCGCCTGGTCCTGCTTGCCGAGCAGGCCGCCGGCGATCATCACCGCCCAGATCACACCGGCCGTCTTCTGCGCGTCGTTGCCGCCGTGCCCGACGGAGTACAGGCCCGCGGAGATCAGCTGCCCGACGCGGAACACGCGGTCCACCTTGTGCGGCCGGACCTTCCGGAACAGCCAGAACACGATGAACATGATCAGGCTGCCCATCACCAGGCCGATCAGCGGAGCGAGCGGGATGAAGTACAGCGTCTTGGAGATGTTGCCGATCTGCAGCGTCGACCACCCGCCATAGGCGATGCCGGCGCCCGACAGGCCGCCGATCAGCGCGTGCGAGCTCGACGACGGCAGCCCGAGGTACCACGTGAACAGGTTCCACACGATCGCGCCGGCGAGGCCGCACACGACGACCCACACGTACGCCGGGTTCGCGATCGGCTTGCCGTCGGGGCCGATGATCTGCTGGATGTCGATCGTCTTCGCGATCGTGTCGGCCACGCCCTGGTGGAACACGAACAGCGCGATGAAGTTCGCGAGCGCCGCCCACAGCACCGCCACGCGCGGCGACAGCACGCGCGTCGACACCACCGTCGCGATCGAGTTCGCGGCGTCGTGGAAGCCGTTGATGACGTCGAAGATCAGCGCGAACGCGATCGTGACGACGACGATGGTGGAGGCATCCATCAGGCGTGCTCGAGGATGACACCCTCGATGATGTTCGCGACGTCCTCACAGCGGTCGGAGGCCATCTCGAGGTTCTCGTAGATCTCCTTCCACTTGATGACGACGATCGGATCCTTCTCCTCCTTGAACAGGCGCGCGACCGACCGGCGCAGGATCGCATCGGCCTCGTTCTCGAGGCGGCTGATGTCGATGCACAGCTTGAGCGTCGCCTGCGGGTCCTTGAGCGTGCGCAGCCCGCGGAGCGCCTGCTCGACCTGCAGCGCCGAGCGGTGCAGGACGTCGGCGAGGTCGCGCACCTCCGCGGTCATGACCGTGAGCTCGTACAGCTCGATGCGCTCGGCCGCGGCCTCGACGAAGTCCATGATGTCGTCCATCCGCGTGATCAGCCGGTGGATCGAGTCGCGGTCGATCGGCGTGATGAACGTCTTGTGGAGCGCTTCGACGCAGCGGTGCGTGATCGTGTCCGTCTCGTGCTCGATGTCGGAGATCCGACGGCACTTCGCGGCGATGTTGGCGCCGGTCGTGACCATCGACAGGAACTCCTTGGTCCCCTCGATGGTGAGCGAGGCGTGCTGCTCGAAGAAGTCGAAGAAGCTGGTCTCGCGGGGCAGGAATCGACCGAACATGCGGCCTCCTGCGCAGCTTTGTAACTCGGCGCTAGATCATCCGAAACGTCCGTCCGCCAGGAATCGCTCCACGAGCGCGTGGACGCGCGCATCGTTCATGATCCACGTGTGCGTGGCGTCGACCTCGGCGAACGCCGCCATGCCGTCGAGCCGGGTCTCCTCGACGGCCACCGTGCCATCGTGGGCGGTCCCCTCGGGAAAACGCCGGCCCAGCGTCCAGCTCGACGGGTTCGTGAGCGCGCGCGCCCGCGTCCCGGCGATGATGCCGAACGGCGCCGGCGGCGCGGGCCACGCCGAGCCGTCGGCGAGCTCGGCTCCGGCCGGGCCGTAGAACCAGCGAAACACGGCGCTGTGCGCGGCCGACGCGGCGAGCAGGCTGCCCCGATTCGGCGGCGCGAGCATGACGATCCGGTGCCAGGCGATGCGGGGATCGTGCAGGTGACGCGCGATCACGCCGCCCATCGAGTGCGTGACGGCGCTGACCTCCCGGCCCGCGGCGCGCTCGGCGACCCAGTCGGCGACGTCGCGCGCCAGGTAGGAGATGGAGTGCCGGCGCGACGGATACGTGTGGCTCGCGACGTCGTGGCCGCGGGCGCGCAGGAAGCGCTCGAGCCGGGCCATCGAGCCGCGCCGGCGCGCGAGCCCGTGCAGGAGGACGACGAGCGGCGGCGCGCTCACCGGCGGTCCGGGTGGTCGGGCGGGAACATCAGCTCGAGGTCGCGCGGGCGGATCTCGCCGACCGTGCGGACCACGTCGGCGGCGAGCCGCTCGCGCTCGTGGCGCAGGGCGCGCACCTCGCGGCGGAACCGCATGCGCCGCGACAGCACGCCGGCCGCGCGCTGCACGAGCTGGATGCGATCGAGCACGCGCAGCGTGGCCCAGCCCGACAGCGGCAACAGGATCGACGCGAACACGCCCCACCCGAGGCCGTAGCGCCACCAGATGTAGACGATCGCCGTCGCGTACGAGAGCACGACGAGCGCGAGGCCGATCAGCAGCTTCGTCGTCGCGATCACGTCCTTGCGCGGCGTCAGGCGCGACCCCGCGAGGCGCGCGAACACGAGCGGCGGCACGTGCAGCGGCGCGCCCGGCACGCTGAGCGGCAGCCACCACGCGACGAGGACGATGTGGCGCATCATGCGCGCGCCGATCTCGGCGCGGCCGAGGTCGCGCGCGAGCTCGCGGTCCGTGAGGCCGAGGTCGTCGAGCCGCTGCTGGTACGCGCGCACGCGCGTCATCAGCTCGATCACGCGCGGATCGCCGGCGACCGCCGGATAGTGCGTGTTGAACCGGCGCGCCAGCTCGACGCGCTCCTCGATCGAGATGTCGTGCGGCTGGTACAGGCGGCGCACGGTGTCGAGCGCGCGCACGGTGTCCCAGTCGGGCGCGTTGATCGTGAGCCGGCGCAGCGCGCCCTCGATGTTCGCCGTGAGCGTCTTCACCACCTCCTGCGTCGTCGCGGCGTCGGGTGCCGGCTCGACGACGATGGGCGGGCCGTACTGCACGAGCACGCGGCTGCGGAACCGCTTGGGGTGCACGAACGTGAGCCCGCACGGCACGATCGAGATCGGGCCCGAGCGCGCCGCGCCGCCGAGCGCGAGCCGCGCGGCGCCCGTCTTGAGCTTCGCGAGCTGCGACTCGTCGTGCGAGATCCCCTCGGGGAAGATGCCGATCGTGCCGCCGTCGGCGAGCACGCGGTACATCGCCTCGAACGCGGCGTCGTTGACGCGCGCCATGTCCGCCGCGTCGCGGGCGGGCGCCGTCGCCCCGGCTCCCTTGCCATCGGCCTCGACCTTGCGCGCGAGCGGGACGGCGCCGAGGCCCTTGAGGAGAGCGCGCATGAGGCGCCCCTTGAACAGCGAGTCCTTCGCCGCGAAGTGCACCTTCCGGCGGCACGTCGTGATGATGAGGATCGGATCGATCAGCGAGTTCGGGTGGTTTCCCGCGAACAGCACCGGCCCGTCGAGCGGGATGTTCTCGAGGCCGACGACCTCGACCTGGCGGAAGAACACGCGGGTCACCACGCGCAACAGCCACGTCAGGAACCGGTAGGCCACGCTTGCCTCCCCATTGTGCCGAAAAACGGGCGCCGAAAAAAAACCAACCGGGGCAGAATTACCCCGGTTGGCCAGCCATCCTCGGCGCTGCAGTCTCACCACCGCAGCACCGAACTGTGGGTCTCGGCGCACATCGCCGGAACCAGTATGTCGGTGGAGCGTCGCGCGTCGCCGCGCTCGTGGGGCGACCACGGTGCAGTCCGGGTGCCACGCTCGGCCCGAGAGAGGCCGAGCGCTTGCGCTGCCCACATCCGTCGCCGGCAGATCGATCAGCCGGCGGGTGCAAACGTCAGCCCGGCTCGACGCAGTCGGTCGAGCAGGCGCCCACCCATCGCGACCGACGGCGTCACGACGCCGCCCGGCGAGTCCAGCGGATCGAGCGCGAGGCACAGCGCGGACTCGCCGAGCATCTTCGCCGTCGAGCCGTAGCCCGGATCCGCGCGGTCGCCCGCCTCGTAGCGCAGGCGGTGGTCGTCGCGCCGCGCGACGAAGCGGACCTTCCAGTGACCGCGCGCACGCTCCTCCGGCGTCGGGCCCTCGCCCGGCTGCGGCGCGCGCTTCGCGAGCTGATCGCGCAGCCACGGCCGCTTCACCGCGAACGCGAGCGCCGCCATCCCGCCGGTGAACCCGACCGCCATCGCGAGCCCGCGCGCCGACGCCGGCGTCGACATGACCTCGCGATAGCGGAAGTCGCGGCCCCACGGGAAGCCTGCGAGCGCGTGGCCGCGCCGCACGATGCGCGTGTTGAAGCCGGCCATGAAGAAGGGGATCGTGAACATCTTGAGGTCGCGGTTCCAGCCGATCGCCGCCTCGTCGCGCACCGGATCCGGGATCGCGTCGGGATCCGGATCGAGCGCGTGCGGGTTCGCGAGCAGCCTTCGCACCTCGCGGTCGTGATCCGCCTCGGTCGCGGTCTGCAGGCCGCTCGCGACGGTGCCGCCCGACATGCCGCCGCTCGTCTCGCCGTACAGCGCGGTGACCTCGTCGGCGGGGATGCCGTGGCGCGCGATGAACTCCTGCTGCACGGCCCACGTGCCGAGGTCGCTCGGGATCGAGTCGAAGCCGCAGCTGTTGACGATGCGCGCGCCGGTCGCGCGGGCGCGCTCGTGGTGCGTGTCGATCATCCGGCGCACCCACTGGAGCTCACCGGTGAGGTCGCAGTAGTGCGTGCCGGCCTCGGCGCACGCGCCGAGCAGCGCGCCGCCGTACTTCGCGAACGGCCCGGCGGTCGTGCACACGGCGCGCGTGCGCCGCGCGATCGCGCCGACCGCGGCGCCGTCGAGGACGTCGACGACGATCATGTCCACCGGCGCCGCGAGCGAGCGGCGCAGCGTCTCGAGCTTGTCGCGGCTGCGGCCGGCGATCGCCCAGCGCAGCGGCTCGCGCTTCGAGGCGGTGGCGAGGTACTCGGCGACGAGCCGGCCCGTGTAGCCGGTCGCGCCGAACAGCACGAGGTCGAGGTCCGGGGTCATATCGTCTCCAGCCCGCGCCACGGAGCGGCGGGGAACGCCTTGTCGATCTCCGCGATCGTCGTGTCGTCGAGCGCGAGGCGATGGGCGGCGGCGAGCTCGTCGACGTGCGCCGGGTTCGACGACTTCGGGATCGCCCATACGTCGGGGAGGCGCAGCAGGAACGCGAGCGCGACCTGGCGCGGCGTGGCGCCGGCGCGCTTCGCGATCCCGTCGAGCGCGGCCGAGCGCGGGAAGCCGCTGCGGCTGCCGAACGGGCTGTACGCGACGACGGCGATGCCGCGCTCGCGGCATGCGGGGATCACGCGGTGCTCGATCGTGCGCGCGCGCAGGTGGTAGAGCACCTGGTTGCACGCGCACGTCCCGAGCTGCGCGACCTCGGCGACGTCGCCGTCGTCGAAGTTCGACACGCCCCACGCGCAGATCTTGCCCTGCTCGCGCAGCGCCTCGAACGCGCGCACCGTGTCGGCGAGCGGCGCGTCCCCGCGCCAGTGCAGCATGTACAGGTCGAGGCGATCGGTGCCGAGGCGGCGCAGGCTGCCTTCACACGCGCGGATCGTCGCGTCGTACCCGGCGTTCTTCGGCAGCACCTTCGATGCGAGGTACACGCGGTCGCGCTGGCCGCGGATCGCCTCGCCGACCATCGTCTCGACGTCGCCTTTCCCGTACATCTCGGCCGTGTCGACGTGGGTCATGCCGAGCTCGAGGGCGCGGCGGATCGCCGCGATGGCCTGACCGCGATCGTCGCGCTCCATCTGCCACGTCCCGATGCCGAGGATCGGGACCTCGACTCCGGTCGGTCCGAACCGCCGCCTGCGCATGCCGCATCCTAGCCTGCTATACAGTCGCGCGTGGCGGACCGCGTCGTTGTCCCCGAGGGCCTGCTCGCACGTGTCGCGCGCAGCCTCGCCGAGCGCGGCGAGCCTGCGGGAGCGACCTCGCGCGGCGAGACGTGGCTGCACGGCGAGCCCGGCGAGGCGAGACCGACGCCGTCGCGGCGCGCGGCCGTCGCGGCGCTCCTGCACGAGCGCGACGGCGACACCGGCGTCCTCCTGATGAAGCGCGTCGAGCGCGCCGGCGATCCGTGGTCAGGGCACATCTCGCTCCCCGGCGGCGGCTTCCACACCGAGGACGAGACGCTGCTGACCACCGCGATCCGCGAGACCCACGAGGAGCTCGGCATCGACCTCGGCGGCGCGCGCCTGCTCGGCGGGTTGCCGCCGCTGCACCCGCGCGCGTCGGGCCCCGGCGGCATCGAGGTGACGCCGTTCGTGTTCGCCGCCGACGCGCCGCCCGACGTCGTGTGCGGTCCCGAAGCGCTCGCCGCGTTCTGGCTACCGCTCGGCCGCGCGCGCTCGGGAGCGCTCGACGCCACGTATCACTACCCGAGCTCGCCGATGACGTTCCCGAGCTGGCGGCACGAGGGCCACGTGATCTGGGGCCTCACGTACCGGATCCTGCTCGACCTGCTCGCGCTCGCGTAGCGTTAGATGCGGTCGCGCTCGACGACCTCGAGCTCGCGCGACGGGCGGGCGAACAGGTAGCCCTGGAGGAGCTCGATGCCGCACGCGAGCACGGCATCGCGCTCGAGCTTCTGCTCGACGCCCTCGGCCACGACGCGCCCGCCGAGCTCGCGCACGAGCGTGGCGATCGCGCCGACGACGCGCCGCTTCGTCGGGCTCGCCTGGAGGTCGCGCACGAGCGACATGTCGAGCTTCACGACCTCCGGCTCGAGCGACGCGAGCGCGCCGAGCGCGGAGTAACCGGCGCCGAGGTCGTCGACGGCGATCCGGTAGCCCATGCGGCGCAGCATCGCGACGCGCGACGCGCCGATCGCGGGATCGAGGCCGATGCGCTCGGTGATCTCGAGGACGACGCGCGACGAGTGGGCGGCGAGCTCGCTGCGCGGATCGAACAGCTGCTCGTCGTCGAGCTCGAGGCCGTGCAGGTTGACGAACGCGAGGACGCCGGTCGGGAACGTCGGCATGGCGCGCGCGACGGCGGCGCGCACGGTGCGGCCGAGGTCGTGGACGCGCCCGAGCTTCTCGGCGACGGTGATGAGCACGTCGGGGCGCTGCAGCGAGGGCTCGTCGGTCCGGATCAGCGCCTCGTACGCGAACACGCGGCGCGCGGTGACGTCGACGATCGGCTGGAACGCCATCCACGCGCGCGCGAGGGCGCGCTCGAAGCGCGGGATCATGTCGTCGCCGAACAGGGGCGAGGACGACTCGGCGCGCCGGCGCATGCGGGCGACGCCGTGGCGGCGCGCGGCGCGGGCGACGGCGGTGCCGAGCGCGCCCTGGTCGAACGGCTTGCTGAGGTACGAGACCGCGCCGTTGTCGATCGCGCGGACGGCGCCGTCGAGCGACGGATCCGCGGTCATGAGGAGGACGGGCAGCTCGTCGTCGTGGCGCCGGATCGCGGCGATCAGGCCGAACCCGTCGAGCTCCGGCATGTGGACGTCGGAGACGACGCAGTCGAACTGCTCGCGGCCGCCGTCCATCGCATCGATCGCGGCGCGGCCGTTCTCGGCGACGACGACGTTCCAGCCCTCGGTCGCGAGGAGGCGCGCGCACGCCTTCCGCATGGCCGGATCGTCGTCGACGACGAGGACGCGGCCGAGGTGGCTCTTGGTGACGGCCACGTCCATCACACCGCGAGCTCCGGATCCGGAGTCAGGAAGGTTGTGCTCACGCTCGCCTCGCGGTCACCCTACGCAACAGGTTCGCACGGACGGGGCCGGCCACGATACACACAGAATGGGTCATCGACCGCCGACGCACGTCCGTACACCTCCGGCAGCCCGCGCGTACCCCACCCGCGTCACCGCCGGACGTTGACGAAAGCTGCGCCTGGTCGGTCTCACAGACGTCTGCCGCAACCCGGATGTAGGAGCCGTCCCTTGCTAGAATCGATGCCGATGCATGGTGACGGCGGCCTGGCCAGCTGGCCGGCAGATCCGCGGCAAGTCGCCGACGTGATCCTCGGCGCGGCGGTGTGTGCACAGGCGGATGCCGTGTACATCGAGCCGAGCGCGCGCTCGGAGGACTACGCGATCACGATGGAGCGCAACGCCGGCGTCCTCGCGTCGGTGACGATCGACGCGCAGCTCGGCGCCGCCGTGATCGCGCGGCTGGCGTTCATCGCCGACCTCGACCTCGCCGCGGCGCACGTGTCGAGCGCGGTCGTGCCGGTCCGGAGTGGGCTGCGCGAGTCGGAGATCGTCGTGACCCTGCGCCCGGGCAGCGAGCTGCGGGCCGACCTGATGATCACCAAGCCACGCGGGCGCGCCACTCCCGGCTTCACCGCGGGGCCGCTCAAGGGCGACCTCGTCGGGCAGTACCGCGTCGTCGAGTTCCTCGGCGAGGGCGGCATGGGCACCGTGTTCCAGGTCGAGCACGTCGCGCTCGGGCGCACCTACGCGCTGAAGGTGCTGCGCGGGCGCGTCGTCGAGCGCGATGCGAACGCCGCGCAGAAGTTCCTGCGCGAGGCCCGCACGGCCGCGCGCGTGCGCCACCCGAACATCGTCGACGTCTTCGACTTCGGCTACCTCCCCGACGGGCGGCCGTACTTCGTGATGGAGCTGCTCGAGGGCGAGAGCCTCGCGGATCGCGTCGGGCGCGGCGCGCTGCCGCCGGGGGAGGTGGTGTCGATCGCGCGCCAGCTCGCGAACGCGCTCGCCGCCGCGCACGACCGCGGCGTCATCCACGCCGACGTCACGCCGTCGAACGCGCTCGTCATCCACAACGAGGGCGAGCTGCACGTGAAGCTCGTCGACTTCGGCCTCGCGGAGCTGGCGGGCGAGGGCATGCACGACGACAACCCCGAGTTCGTGATCGGCACCCCGGCGTACATCTCGCCGGAGCAGCTGCGCGGCCTCGCGCCGACCGACCGCTCGGATCAGTACGGCCTCGGCGCGGTGCTGTACGAGCTCGTGTGCGGCCACCCGCCGTTCCAGGACGGCGACCTGCGCACGCTGTGCATGATGCACATCCAGGCGCCGGTCCCCGCCGTCGAGAGCCCGCTCGGCCCGCTGCCGCCGAAGCTCGCCGACGTGATCACCACGTGCCTGCAGAAGTCGCCGAACGCGCGCTTCCCCGGGATGCGCGCCCTCATCACCGCGGTCGACGAGATCGAGCGCGTCACCGACCGCCGCGGCTGGCGGCGCTGGCTGTCGACGTGAGCGTCCGACCATGAGCACCATCCTCCCACCGCCGCCGAAGCTCCCCATCGTCGTGTGCGTCGACGACGACGACGCCATGCTCGCGACCGTCGCGCGCTGCATCCGGCGCGAGCACGTCGAGGTCCGCGCGACCCTGTCCGCGAGCGAGGCGCTCGGGTGGATCGCGAGCGGCGACGTCGCCGTGCTCGTGTCCGACTACGACATGCCGGAGATGACGGGGGCGCAGCTCGCCGGGCACGCACGGCGGGTGCGCCCGGAGACGGTGCGGATCCTGTTGACGGGCAAGCGCACGCTCGAGGCCGCCGTCGACGGCATCAACCAGGGCGAGATCTTCCGCTTCCTCAACAAGCCGTTCGACAACGAGCAGCTGCGCGCGGCGGTCAACGCCGCCGTCGTGCGCAACCGCGAGCTGCTCGCCCTGTCGGGCGACCGCCAGCGCCGGCAGCGGCGCCAGGCGATCCAGGTCGAGCTCGAGACCGAGTTCCCCGGCATCTCCGACGTCGAGCGCCGCCCGGGCGAGCCGTACGAGGTCACGGCCGACCCGTGGACCGAGGCGGCGCTGCTCGGTCTCGTCGGCCTCACCTCCAACCTGGAGTGGAAGCCGTGAAGGCGTCGATCCAGACCGACGCCCTGTTCGGCTTCGCGCTGCTCGGCGCGCGCGCGTCGAGCTTCCACCACGACCTCGCGGCGAAGCTGCAGGGCCTGATGATGGCACTCGACGAGATCGGCGATGAGCTCGAGACCGGCAAGCACGGTTCGCCTCGCGAGGACCCGTCTGTCGATGGGTCCTTCGCGACGCGCACATCTTCATCCTCTGCTCGCTCGTACGGCCTTGTCTCCGGCGGCTCGCTCGCTTCGCTCGTCGATGCGTCGTCGACGGCGCGCGCGGCCCTCGACGAGCTGATCGCGCTCCTGTCCTCGAACCGGGCCCTCGCGCGGGATGCGCGCACCGCCCTCGGGCTGCGCGAGGCGGTCGCGGCCGCGTCGGCGCGCGCGAACGTCGTCGTGCGCGGCGACGTCCCGGCGATCAAGCTGATGGTGGTTGCCCCTGCCTTCATCCAGGCGCTCGCGATGCTGTTCGCGAGCACCGGCAAGAACCGGCGCGGCTCGGGCGGCGTGATCGAGCTGCGCGTCGACGGCGACGAGCTGTCCTTCGCCTCCGGCCCCGACGGCACCGCCGGCACCGAGCTCGCGATCGCCGCGTGGGCCCTCGCGCGCGACGGCGGCGAGCTCCGCTGCGGCCGCGAGCTGGTCGTGCGCCTACCGCCCCGCCTGTAGCCCGCCTGCCTCGGCTCGACCGGCGTTCCTACCGCCCTGCGTCGAGGCGGCGCCGATCGGCGGCGTCGAGCTCGTAGGCGTCGAGGACGGCGGCGGCGATCGCGCGGTCGCGCTCGGCGGTCGGGTCGGCGAGCTGGTCGTCGACGAGGCGCTCGAGGTGCGCGCGCAGGGCGGGGGGAGGCTGGGCGATCGGGAGCTCGCGCACGTAGGCGAGCTTGGGACGCACGGCGCCGTTGAGCGCGGGTGGGAAGCGGCGCTGCGCGTACCAGCGGTAGAGCGGCGAGTTGAGGATCGCGAGGAGCAGGCGGTCGCCCGTCGGCAGCATCCACACCGTGGTGTCGGGGACGTCGTCCTCGCCGGCGAGGCAGCACGCCGGCTCGGTCTGGATGTCCTGGTAGAGCAGGCGCGGCGTGCGCGCGGCCGTCGTCGGGCCGACGGGGTCCTGGAGCTCGTACCAGCGGTACGTGCCGGGCTTGCGCCCGGGGCCGTCGCCGCCGGGTGCGGCGCGGGGCTCGAGGTCGCGGCGGTGCGCGGCGAGGTGGGCGCGGATCGGCGCGGGCAGGGCGGCGAGCTCGGTGCCACGGTCGACGAGCAGGAGATGGCGATCCGCGCGCGCGGGGCGCCAGCGCCGCAGGTCGCGGCCCTTCACGAACGGGCGGATCCACGCGGCGGCGGCGGGATCCTCGGCGACGAGGCGCGCGCGGGTGGCGCCGTCGATCGCGAACGCGCGGTTGCAGCCGGTGACGATGCCGCGCGACGGGCGCCCGGCGAGCTCGCCGAGGCGCGGCCAGCGCGCGTGCAGCCGCTCGACGAGCGCGCGGTCGGCCGGATCGTCGATGTGCCAGGGCCCGCGCTGCCAGCTCGCGCGCGGGTGCGGCGAGGCGCCGGCGAGGGCGCGCTCGAGGAGATCGCCCGGCTCCTCGGGATCGACGGCGGCGCGCACCGCGGCGATCTCGGCGGCGGGCGCGGCGGGAGCGACGGTGCCCCACGTGATGCACGGGAAGGCGTCCTCGGCGAACAGCGGCGAGCGTCCGAGGTCGACGATGCCCTCGACGCTGCGCGCGCCGGCGAGGAACGCGCGCAGCGGCGCCGCGTACGCGACCGTGAGCCACTTGTTCGGCGTGATCAGGCAGTAGCGCCCGCCGGGGCGCGCGAGCCGGTGCGCGAGCTCGAGGAAGTACACGTACAGGTCCGCGACGCCGTCGTAGCTGGCGAACCCGCGCAACGGTGCTTTTCCGGCGAGCCACTCCTGGCGCACGTACGGCGGGTTGCCGACGACGGCGTCGAACGGCGCCGGCCACGTGCGCGCGAGCGCGTCGCCGACCTCGAGCGCGTCGCGGCGCGCGCCGAGCCGCTCGAGCGCGGCGCGGGCGACCTCGACGGCGCGCGCATCCACGTCGACGCCGGCGATGCAGCGCTCGAGCGCTGCGCGCCGCGCCGCCGCCGATCCGCCGGCGCGCGCGACCGCGTCGTCGAGGAACCGGGCGATCTCGACGACGAACGCGCCCTCCCCGATCGCGGGGTCGCACACCCGCAGCGCGAGCAGCTCGTCCACGCCGCGCCCCACCACGAGCGGCGCCAGCGCCACCCGCACCATCGCGCGCGCCACCGCAGGCGGCGTGTACACCACCCCGAGCGGCGGTCGCTGCGCATCGCGGGGCACCGGCACGAGCGCCGAGCCTACCGTGATGTGAACCCGGCGAGACGCCGGGACCGTGGCAGCCGTTTCACGCGAACAACCGGCCCCCGGCGTGGCGTGAAGCGATCTTCACGCCCCGGCCAACGTGCCCGAAACCCGGCGGGATCCGCGCTGGCACGTGCGTTGTACAGGCATCGGCTCGACGATGATGAAGCGCTCCTCCCTCCTCGCCGCGTCCTGCCTCCTCTTCGCCGCCTGCGCCGTCGACCCCGCCACGGGCGACGCCGACGACGACGGCGACGATCCGGCCGCCGGTGTCGTGCCGACCGCCACCAACGGCGGCACCGACGGCGTGGCGCCGCCGCCCGTGCACCTCAGCGTGCGCAACGCCCGCGTCACGTGCGGCCTCGACTTCGACGGCAACGAGCACCTCACCGCCGAGGTCGAGTCCGACCTCCACGTCCGCTTCGCGTTCGCCTCGTTCCACCGCGGCGCCGACTCCGACGCCACCGAGCTCGACCGCCACCTCCCCGCGATCCTCCGCATCCACGGTGCGACGATCTTCAGCCAGACCGCACTCGTCCACATGGGCCGCTTCCAGCTCGACGAGCGCTCTCCGATCACGTGCGCGAACCTCGGCGAGTTCGCGATCAAGGCCGTCGTGGCCTTCGAGAACGGCAGCGTCGGCTGCGCGCTCGGCGGCAACGCCACCGAGATGGCGAAGCTCCGCTGCGAGGACTGACCCGTTGTTTTCTCGGGACGGTCGTGGAGGATGATCTGCATGGACCGACCACCGCCGCGTGCCGTCGCGAGGTATCCCGACCGGCCGAAGCGGCTCAACCCACAGCGCAAGCACGGCCTGTGGCTCGTCGCGATCAGCGCCGCGGTGCTCCTCGCGAACGGGCTCGTGCTCATGCTCGTGAAGGAGCACGGCCTGATCTCGGACCCGAAGACGCTCGGGATCCTCGGGATGCCGTTCGCGGTCGCGGCGGTCGCCGCCCTCGTGGGGCTCGCGAAGATCGTCGTCGGCCGTACGTTCGGCGAGCTCGCGCGCGCGTGGGACGACCTGGCCGGATGGCAGCGCGGGATCGTCGGCCTCCTCGTGGTGGGCGTGGCCTTCGTGGTGCTCGTGGTGTTCGGTGCGGTGATCGTCTCGTTCTTCGACAAGAGATGATGTGATCCGTGATCGCGCCGGGCGGAACGGCGAGCTCGAGCCGCGATGGGGAGAACCGAACGTGCGATCGCTGGCAGTCCCGGTGCCCTCGGTGCGGGGTCAGCGCACGATGTCGGGGCCGTCGTACTTGCAGCTGTACGCCCACGTCAGGCCGTTCGCCGAGTTCGTTCCGACGATGCGCGGGAAGCGGACGAGGTTCGACGACGGCGTCGCCCACGCGGACGGGGCCGCTGCACCCGGGACATCGCATCCGCCCTCCGCGCTCGACCCGGTCATGCACGGTTCGAACGTGAACACGCCGAACCGCGCGCGCTCCCCGACCTCGATGGCCTTCGTCTTCGGGCGCTGTCCGACCTGCGGGACCGGTGGCTCGGCCGCAAAACCGTTCGCGTGGAAGACCGGCACTCCGCCCGTCTCGAGCCAGGTCCTCACGTCCGTGACCTTCGTGCTCGCGAAATCCGTGAGCCCGCCACCCTCCAGATCGAAGCTCGTGCGGGCGTAGCCGAACGTGCATCTGCTTCCCGTCGGAAACATGACCACCGTGTACGAACGCGTCGTGACGACCTGCGGGGGGCCGCACGACAAGCCGCCGAGAGGATCTCCACCGGGATACGTCGGGCAGACCGTGTCCGTGCACGGCGGCGGGGGCGGGATGTGACACGCCTGCGCGTAGGTCGTGATCATGAACTGACCCGACGCGACGAAGGGTGTCGACGGGACCTTCACCGGCGCACCGTCGACCTCGAGTTGCCCGAGCGTGATCCACGCCCCGCCAACCACCCTCCACTCGGCCTTCGCGGTGATGCGATGGAAATCGGATGGCGTGTCGAGCGCCGTCGTCGGACACCGGTGGGGCGTCACCGCCATGCGCATGCCCGATTCGAGGAGGTGATAGCCGCCGAGCCGGTGTTCGTAGGCGTCGAACGGCGTCATGGACCATCCCCAGCTGGGAGCAGCCGGCAGCCCGGCTCGCCCGGTTGCCGCACCCGGTGCCGGTGCTGACTGGATCGGCACGATCGCGAGATTCAGACACTCGTCCTTCAACGTGAGCGCAACGTTCTCGTCGCCGGCGACGTCCACCTCACCTCCGACCTCCTCCGCATCCACCACGCAACCGACGAGGAGCCCCACCAGAGATACGCCAATCGTTCGTTCCATGAACGTGGGAGACGAGTGCCGTTCGCTTGTGACATCGTCGATCGACCGTCGAGCTCCGACGGCACGCCTGCGTCGAATGCGGCTGCTGCCGAAACGGAAGACGCCGCGTATCTCTACGCGGCGTCTTCGTTTCCGGTGGAGCCAAGGGGGATCGAACCCCTGACCTCTAGAGTGCGATTCTAGCGCTCTCCCAGCTGAGCTATGACCCCGGAACGGGCAGGCGGTATGGGTACCAGCGAGGTGCGCACCTGTCAAGCGACGCTCAGGGTCGTGCGTCGAGGTAGCGGTCGACCTCGCGGATGAGGTCGGAGGCAGGGGCGCGCACGCCCTCGCGGAGGAAGGTAACGGCGGAGGCGACGACGTCGGGATCACGGAGGATCTTGCGGTGGCCGAGGCCGGTGGTGGGGCGGAGCTGGGCGTTGGGCCAGACGGAGGCGAGCTCGTGGCCGTGGAGGAAGGGAACCTCGCGGTCGTCGCGGTCATGGAAGACGAGGAGGCCGGCGTCGCGGCCGGAGGCGAGGCGCGGGAGGTCGAGGGCGCTCGGGGAGATGCCGGCGTGCGCGCCGATCGAGAGCTCGAGGGCGGCGCGGTCGGCGTCGTCGAGCGCGACGGTGCGGGCGAATCGGGTGAAGGCGTCCTCGAGGAGGACGTTCGGGGCGATCGCGACGTTGCGCAGCGGATCGAAGCCGTGGCGCAGGTGGGCGACGAGGAGGGCGACGACGCCGAACGAGTGCGCGACGACGCCGTGCACGGGGCCGACGTACGCGGCGACGTCGGCGATCGCGTCGGCGTGATCGGTCAGGTAGAGGCGGTTGCCGGCGGAGTCGCCGTGCCCGGGCGCGTCGAACGCGACGACCGAGAAGCCGGCTGCGACGAGCGGCTCGACGAACGCGCCGAGCTGCGTGCCCCGTCCCTCCCAGCCGTGCACGAGGAGCACGGTCGGGCCGTGGCCCCAGCGCCAGGCCGCGAGCTCGACCTTCGCGCCGCGTGCCTGGGGCGAGCGCAGCTGGACCGGTACCTGGAACGGCCGGCCGCTCGCGAGGATGGCGCGCTCGCGCGCCGGGCGTGCGTGGCGACGTGGGGTGGAGAACAGTCGTTCGGCGACGGTCGTCCCGAGTCCCTCGGAGACGAGGTAGGCCGCCTGGACCGCGACGCGTGCCCAGCGGACGGCATTTCTGGAACGAACGGTCGTGCTATTTTGGAGCGTGGTCGAGCGGGGCTGAAGCATGGGTGTTTCTCCGAGGATGGCTGGCTGACGGTCAGCGAGCGGGGTTGCGCGCGTCCGCGATCAGGCGATCGAACGCCCGGTGGGCGCGCTCGATCGCGGTGGGGTCGTGGATGAACCGCTGGAAGGTATGGGCGCTCAGGGCGACGCCGTAGATCTCGAACGCGAGCTGCGAGGCATCGGCGTCGGCGCGGAAGTGGCCCTCGTTGATGGCGATGCGCACGGCGGTCGTGAGGGCGTCGATCCAGTCCTTGCACGCCTGCACGAGCGCGTCGCGCGGCGCGCCCGGCTGGTCGTCGAGCTCGGCGCTTGCACCGACGAAGAAGCACCCGCCGGGACGCTGTCCCCACGCGAGCCAGCGCTCGAACATCGCGCGCACGCGCGGCTCGCCGCGCGGCCGCTGCAGCGCCGGGACCATGACGTCCTGGACGAACTGGCGCGAGGCCTCCTCGACCACGGCGACCTCGAGCGCCTCCTTCGAGCCGAAGTGCGCGAACAGCCCGCTCTTGGACAGGCCGGTGGCCTCGGCGAGGCGGCCGATCGACAGCCCGGACACGCCGATCACGTTCGCGAGCTCGTAGGCGCGCGCGAGGATCGCCTGCCGGGTCTCCTCGCCTTTCGCCATGGAACCAGATTAGAACGATCGTTCGTTATGTCAAGCGACGGTCGTAAGGTGTAGCAGATACTCGACATTACCGGCGGGCCCGACGATCGGCGATTCGATGTCGTCGCCGGCGACGAGGCCGTGCTGGGCGGCCCACGCCCGGATCTTGTCGACCGCGCCGCGGCGCGCCTCGGGGTCGCGCACGACGCCGCCCTTGCCGACGAGCTCACGCCCGACCTCGAACTGCGGCTTCACGAGCGCGATGATCGGTTTGCCGGCCGGAGCCGCGAAGCGGCGACCTCCGTACGACGATCCCGGCTCGTGTCGATCGGACGAGCCGTCCTCGGGGCGTTCGATCGAGACGACCAGCGGGCGCAGCAGCTCGACGACGCGCGGGAGCACGAGGGTCAGCGAGATGAACGAGACGTCGATGACCGCGAGGTCGCACGGCTCGGGGACGAGTGCGAGGTCCATGTTGCGGGCGTTCGTGCGCTCGATGACGACGACGCGCGGGTCCTGGCGCAGCGACCATGCGAGCTGCCCGTAGCCGACGTCGATCGCGTAGACGCGCGCGGCGCCGCGCCGGAGGAGGACGTCGGTGAAGCCGCCCGTCGAGGCGCCGATGTCGAGCGCGACGCGGCCGGCGGGATCGATGCCGAACGCGTCGAGGCCGGCGACGAGCTTGAGCGCGCCGCGGGAGACGTACGGGTGGTCCTCGGCGCGCAGCTCGATCGCCGCGTCGACGTCGACGAGCGTGCCGGGCTTGGTCTCGGTGCGGCCCGCGACGGTGACGTCGCCGGCCATGACGAGGGCCTTCGCGCGCTCGCGCGTGGCGACCAGGTTGCGGTCGACGAGGAGCTTGTCGAGGCGTTCGCGCGGCAGGAGCCAGATCTACCGCATCACGCGACCGGTGGTGGGCCGTACGACAGCGCGAACCAGCTCGACAGGTTCGTCGCCGACCAGCCGACGCTGTAGAGGCGCGGGTAGATCACCCGGGGCTCGTCGTGCTCGATCGCGGCCAGGACCCGGCGCGCGAGCTCGCCCGGCTCGCCGAGCGGCGCGAACCGCCCGAACAGGCCGCCGCCGCCGTACTGGTCGCGCGCACCCTGCTCGAGCGGCGAGCGCACCGGCCCCGGGTAGACGGTGAGCACCTGCACGCCGTGCGGCGCGAGGTCGGCGCGCGCGATCTCGGAGGCCATCGCGAGCCCGGCCTTCGACGCGCCGTAGTACGTGCAGCCCTTGAGCGGGACCTTGCCCGCCATCGACGAGACGTTGACGATGAGGCCGCGGCGCGCCGCGACCATGCCGGGGACGACGAGGTCCAGCAGGCGCAGCGGCGCGAGCAGGTCGATCGCGAGCAGGTCGCGCGCGTCCTGCCAGTCCCACGTGCTGACGTGCTGCACGCGCATGACGCCGGCGCAGTTGACGAGGCCGTCGAGCGCGCGGTCGCGCGTGATGTCGGCGACCGCGGCGGGCAGCGCCTCGACATCGCGCAGGTCGGCGCCGTGCGCCGTGGCGTCGCCGAGCTCGGCGGCGAGCGGTGCGACGAGCGCGGCGTCGCGATCGAGGAGGGCGAGGCGGGTGTGCGGCCACGCGGCACGCATCGCGCGGGCGAGCGCGCTGCCGATCGCGCCGCCGGCGCCGGTGACGAGGACATGCTCGAGGGGCGTGCGGTTCACGACAGCCTCGCATCCAGCGCGAACCACAGCACGAGGATCTTGTCGCGCGCCGTCTTCCACATCGCGGGCCCGAGGAACAGGCCGGGCGCGACCTCGCGGATCTCGTCGTGGATGTGGCGGATGTACGACGGGTTCACGGCGAGGTCGTAGTCCAGGATCAGCGTCGGCTTGCCGTCGATCGCCGACGGACCGAACGACGTGTCGAACGGGAACAGATTCTGCCGCCCCAGGGCACGCGGGATGTGGACGCGATTGTGGCCGCGCCCGCGCGACTCGGTGGCGGCCTGGAACGTCTTCCCCTCCCACACGAACGAGCTCGACCCGGCCCACCGGCGTAGCGGCGCGCGCAGCGGCGCCGGCAGGTTGCGGACGGCGAGCATGCGGCCGGTGAGCGCCCCGTCGGCGGCGCGCATCGTCGACGAGACGGCGGCGGCGCGGTACAGCGCGTCGAGCTCGGACATCGAGCGTTCGGCGAGCGTGTCGAGGGAGTGGTGCGAGGCGCGAGACGGAGCAGCGTGCGGCGTGGCGGAGATCATGGCGATCCTTTCGAGCGGCGTTGCTTGGGCGACGGCAATGGCGCCTTCGACGACGATGGCGATGCCATCTTCGACAGCAACAGGGATGGCGTCATCGACGGCGAAGTCTTCTTTGACAGCGAAGGCGATAGCGATAGCGACGTCGACGTCTTCTTCGACGGCGACGGCGACGTCTTCTTTGACGGCGACGGCGACGTCTTCTTCGACGGCGACGGCGACCGCGATGTCGACGACGACGTTGAAGGCGAAGGCGAAGGCGATGGCGAAGGCGAAGGCGAAGGCGATGGCGAAGGCGATGACGAAGGCGACAGCGAAGGCTTCTTCGGCGGCGAAGGCGAAGGCGACGGCGACGGCGACGGCGACGGCGACGGCGACGGCGACTTCACCGAAGGTTCCGCGATGGCCGGCGCGATCATGCGCCAGCACGCGGTGCAGGCTTGTTCGAGGCGATCGTCGTCGAGCGGCAGGTAGCCGAGGCGCTGCGCCTTGACGAGCCCGACGAACGCGCCCCACAGGAGCGCGATCAGCACGTCGACGGCGACGCCGGGCGCGCGGCCGCGCATGTGCTGGCCGGCGAGGTAGAGCGGCGCGAGCACCGACATCTCGAGCTCGCGCGACTCGCGGTCGAGGTACGCGACATGGTCCTGCATCTCGAGGAACCGGAACGCCTCGGGCTCGGCGGCGGCGAACGCGGCGAGCCGCCGCCACAGGTCGCGGAACCAGCGCTCCGCATCCACGACGTGCGCCGGCAACGCGGCCCCGTCGAGCAGCGCCGCGCGCAGGCGCAGCTTCGCGTCGCGGTAGACCTCGTTGACGAGCGCTTCCTTGTGCTCGAAGTAGCGATACAAGCTGCCGGTCCCGACGCCCGCCGCCTCCGCCACTTCCGGAACGCTCGTTCCGTGATAGCCGCGCTCGGCGAACACGCGCAGCGCCGCATCCAGCAACTTCCGTCGCTTGTCGTCGACGAGCGGCCGGCCGCGCTTCCGGCGCGACTCCTTCACCGGAATATCGGAACGAACGTTCATTCCGATAATTCATGCGACGCGCGGCACGCCGTGTCAACCCGAAAATCGGACGCCGGCTACTCCAGTCGCGTCCGAGATCCGGCCGATTCGCCGAAACACCGGACAACGCGCCTCGATCCAGTACCCAAGCATTTCGCTCGACTCACGACCCATTTGGTAACGGATCGCGCGTTTCCCGCCCATCATCATGCTGTGTCGCCGGACAGCGTGAGCGAGGTAGCCGGTCAGCGGCGCTTGCCGGCGCCGAGGCGCGACTCGAGCGCGCGGACCTCGCCGGCGGCCTCGGCGTGGCGTGGTTCGAGGCTGAGGACGTCGCGGAAGTGGCGGAGGGCGTCCTGGTCGCGGCCGAGGATGCGCTCGACGCGGCCGAGGAAGAAGCGCGGGGTGATGGATTGCGGGGCACGCTCGATCGCGCGCTCGAGGGTGCGGCGGGTCGCGCCGCCGACGGAGGTTTTTTCGGGAGCGACGACGAACTGCGCCCACGCGAGCATCGCGTGGTAGTCGGCGGCGTCGGGGTCGAGCTGGATCGCGCGCTGCAGCTCCTGGATCGCGAGCGGGGCCTGGTCGCGCTTGAGGGCGATCTCGGCGCGGCGGAAGGCCTCCTCTGCGTCGAGGGCGCGCTGCATCGCGGCCTCGGCCTTTGCCTGCTCGGCGCGGATCGCGGCCTCGCCGCCGCGGCGCTGGATGTCGGTGTAGTCGGCGCGCTTCTTCGGATCGCTGAGTGTGGCGAACGCCGCGTTGATCTGCGCGAACACGCGCTGCGCCTGGCGCTGATCGTCCTCGATGTCGAGCGCGGCGAGGCGGTCGGGGTGCAGCTGGCGGGCGAGGTTGAAGTAGACCTTGCGGACGTCGTTGTCCGACGCCTCGGAGGAGACCCCGAGGAGCTTGTAGTGGTCGCCGTGGCCGTCGAGGATCGCGACCTTCGCCGCGATCAGCGTGTGCACCTCCTGCGCCGCGGCCGCCGGATCGTGCTTCTTCTTCGCCAGCATCGACGGACCGGCCGCGGGGGCGGGGCGCCGCGCCTCCGGCTCGGCGGGTGCGCGGCGCTGCGGTGGTGGCGTCGCCGCGGGAGCCCGCGGGGCCGGCTGCGGTTGCGGCGCGCGCATCACCGGCGCGGGCGGCGTCGGCTGTGGCGCGCGCGCGCCGGGAGCGGGTGCGGGGGTGGCCATCGGAGCGCGCTGCGGAGCGACGGAGAGGACAGGCGCGGCGGAGGTGACGGGCGCGAAGGCGACGGGGGCAACGGGCGCGACGGGCGGGTGCACCGCCGGGCTCGACTGCCGCCGCGGGTCCACCAGCGCCGGCACGGGCGTCGCGCGCTGCGGCGCGGCCTGCACCTGCGGCGCATCCCCGGTCGCGACCTCGCAGCCGTTGCACGCGGCGAGCGCGTAGACGATCGCGCGCGCCGTGCGCGGCTCGACGCCGAGGTCGTCGAGCTCGACGAGCCAGGCGCCGTTGAGCAGCCGGTCGAGCACCGGGCGCTCGGCGTCGGTGAAGCCGAACTGCGGCAGGTCGCGCAGGATCTCGCGGCGCAGGCGGAACCAGTTGCCGTACTGCAGGATCTCGGCGTCGAGGCGCGGCTCCGACAGGAGCTGCTTCGCGCCGATGTAGATCACGCTGCGGATGTCGAGCTCCGAGCCCGGCACCACCGGGAGCGTGATCTCGTCGTCGACGACGAACTCGCCGCGGTCGATCGAGAACGTGCGCGCCGCGCGCTGCGCGATCGCGCGCCGCCGCAGCCGCAGCTCCTGGTCCGGCGCGAGCCGGACGAGCTCGGAGATGACCTCGATCTCGTCGCGGTGCGGGTCCGCGGCCGTGCGCCGCGCGATCTCGGCGACCTGGGTCGACGAGACGAGCCCTCCCGTCAGCGCGAGCCGCACCGCCGCGTCGGCCTGCAGCGGCGACCACGCCGCGACGACGATGCCCTGCTGGAACGCGATCGCGTACTGCTTGCCGTCGGCCCCCGCCAGCACGAGCTGCCCCGTCAGGCCGCGCAGCGCCAGCGTGCCCAGCGTCCTGCCCCACGGCCGGTCGGCGACGCTTCCGCGCGCCAGCTCGGTCACGTCAGCGCCCCTTGCGCCACAGACTGCGGGTCACGTAGGCCACCGCCGCGATCGCGACGATGATCACCACGACCGCGATGATGGTCTTGTTGCCCTCGGCGTAACCCCACATCAGCTAGAGAATGAAAGCCTCGCGGCTGCGAGTCAACACGGCCCGCCGCGCGTTGCGCTATGCTTTCGCGGCATGAGCACGTCGTTCCCGCTCGACGGGATGCGGGTCCGGTTCGCGGGAGCGACCAACATCGGGCGCAAGCGCGACCACAACGAGGACTCGATCTCGCTCCCCGAGAACGAGCGGCTGTGCATCGTCGCCGACGGTATGGGCGGCCACGCCTCGGGTGAGGTCGCGAGCCGCCTCGCGGTCGAGCTCATCAACGACCACTTCGCCGAGACCGCGAAGCAGCAGACGCTGACGTGGCCGTACAAGGTCGACCGCGACCTGCGCACCCACGTCAACCGGATGGTCACCGGCATCATGCTGGCGAACCTCGAGATCTGGGAGCGCTCGCAGCGCGAGGCCCGCTTCAAGGGCATGGGCACGACGTGTGTCGCCGTGTACTTCCTCGACGACGCCCTGATCATCGGCCACGTCGGCGACAGCCGCTGCTACCGCGCGCGCGGCACCGAGATCCAGCAGCTCACCGAGGACCACTCGCTGATCAACGACTACATCCGCATGAAGCGGGTCACGCCCGAGGAGGCCGAGAACTGGCCGCACAAGAACGTGATCGTGCGCGCACTCGGCATGAAGGAGAGCGTGCAGGTCGACATCATGACGGAGAAGCCGCACCACGGCGATACGTACCTCCTGTGCTCCGACGGCCTGACCGGCATGGTCAAGGACGACCAGATGCAGCACATCCTCATGACCGAGCGCGACCTCGACCGCGCGGTGGAGCGCCTGATCACGGCGGCGAACGAGGAGGGCGGCGTCGACAACATCTCGGTCGTGCTCGCGCGCATCGAGGGGCCGTGACGCGGCTGGCGCTGGCGCTGGCGCTGGTCGCCGGCTGCTCGAAGAAGCAGGACGAGGGCCCGGTCGCGCGCGAGCCGCTGCCCGCCGGCGAGCTCCAGCAGGGCCGCGACGCGTGCACCGCGTACATGGACAAGGCGTGCGCGTGCGCGGCGAAGGCGCCCGACGACGCCGAGCGCAAGCGGTCGTGCGCCGAGGCCACCGCGTTCAAGGAGTCGATCGAGCTGGTCCAGACGATCGCGGCGTCGCCGGGGAACAAGGACAACGACCTCCGCCAGCAGGCCGCGACGATCCGCGCGACGATCACCGCGTGCATCGAGAAAGCGAACCAGCTCGCGCAGAAGCCCTGCCCGTGAGGTCCTGATGCGAGCGATGATCCTCGTGCATCGAGAAGGCGAACCAGCTCGCGCAGAAGCCCTGCCGGTGAGGGCCTGATGCAAGCGATGATGGGGGAGTCGACGTGCGCTCCGCGTGCATCGAGAAGGCGAACCAGCTCGTGCAGAAGCCCTGCCCGTGAGGCAGCTCGCGCAGAAGCCCTGCCGGTGAGGGCCTGATGCGAGCGATGATCCTGTGCGCCGGGCTGTCGACGCGGCTCGGAACGCTCGGCGCCGAGCGCCCCAAACCGATGCTGCCGGTGTGCGGCATCCCGATCCTCGCGTACGGGATCGCGAACCTCGTCGCGCACGGGATCACGGAGATCGTCGTCAACACGCACCACCGGCGCGAGGTGATCGAGGGCGAGATCGGCGACGGCGCGAGGTGGGGTGCGCACGTGCGCTACCTCCACGAGGACGTCATCCTCGGCACGGGCGGCGGGCTGAAGCACGCGCTGCCGCTGCTCGACCCCGACGGCACCGACGAGCCGTTCCTGTCGTGCAACGGCAAGCTCATCTTCGACCTCGATGTCGCGCGCCTCGTCGCGGCCTACCGCGCGGCGGGCGACGTCCTCGGCATGATGGTAGTGCAGCACGTCGGCGCCGCCGACGCGAAGGCGTGGGGTGCCGTGAACGTGCAGCGCGACGCGCGCGGGCCGCACGTCGTCGACGTGCTCGGCGAGGGCGAGCACATGTTCTGCGGCGTCCACGTCACGCGCCCGTCGGTGATGGCGCGCCTCCCCGACGGCGAGGCCGACTCGATCCGGCAGGGCTACCTGCCGTGGATGCGCGCCGGCGGCCGCGTCGCCGCGTACGAGCACAGCGGCGGCTACTTCGCCGAGCACTCCACGCCCGAGCGCTACCTCGCCTCCAACCGCGCCCTCCTCTCCGGCGAGGTCGTGCTGCGCCACCCGCCCGGCCGCCTCGCCGGCGTCGACCCGACGGCGCGCATCCACCCGACCGCGCGCATCGTCGAGCCCGTCCGCATCGGCGCCGGCGCCGTGATCGGCCGCGACGCCGTGATCGGGCCGAACACCGTCGTCGGCGACGGCGCGCGGGTCGACGTCTCGCTGCGCGACACCGTCGTGTGGGGAGGCGCCGTCGTGACGTCGCCTCCCGCGTCGCCGATCGTGCAGCGCGAGCACGCGTAGCGGTGTCGCGACGAGGATCGCGGCGTCACGCCGCCCCGTGCCGCGGTTCCGGCGTCCGTGCGTCGCAGCTCGGGGTGCGGGACACGACGAGGATCGCGGCGTCACGCGGCATCCGTGCGCCGCAGCTCAGAGGGTGCGGGAGAGGACGATGAAGCGGCGCTCGTCGACGATGCCGGCGACCTTGTCGTAGAACGGGCGGGGGCCGATCCAGGCGACCTCGCAGCGCGGGTGCTCGAGGCCGACGTCGACGAGGCAGGCGAGGAGGGTGGCCTCGCCGAGGCCGCGGCCGCGGTGCGCGGGCCAGGTGCCGGTGGGGCCGAACCAGCCGAGGCCGCGGTTGTTGCCGTCGTGCGCGGCGAACGCGCAGTAGGCGCCGTCGCGGGTGGCGACGTGGACGGCGGGGGCGGGAGCGTGCCCGAGGGCGGAGCGGAGCTCGAACGGCCAGGCGCCGCCGAACTCCCCGGCGACGGCGTCGAGGAGCTCGGTCTCGTCGCGGCGCGCGCGCCGGACCTCGTAGCCATGCGCGGCGCACGCGGCCGCCGCGGCGACGGCGCGCTCGGCGGTGACGCGCGGGTTCGTCTGCACGTCGATGAGGATGTTGCTGCGCGGTTCGCCGATGCGCGTCCACGCGCGGCGCTCGAGCCATGCGATCGCATCGGCGTTGCGCTCGTCGATCCCCGGCGCGAGGTAGTTGCCGGGCTGATCGAGCGTGCGCAGCCGATCCACGCCGGCGAGCCGCGCCGCGTCGACGCACGCCGCGAGCAGCGCACCACCCGCGCCGCGCCCGCGCGCATCGCGCCGCACCGCGACGAGCCGCAGCCACGTCTCGGCGAGCGCCGCCACGCCGACGAGCGCGCCGCCGTCCCATGCCCCGAACGCGCGCGGCGGCCCACCGGGTCCCTCCCCGAACAGCTTCTCCTCGGCGACCGTCGCCGCCCGGTCGTACGCGCATGCATCCGCAAGCACGCGCGTCGCCGCCGCGAGCTCCGTCCGCGCGAGCGCATCGATCCGCACCACCCCCATCATCCGCGCACCCCGAACACTTCCGGAGTCATTCGTCGGACGCGTCCGCGAGGTCGTCGAGGCCCCAGGCCGTGATCGTACGCGCGAGCTCGGCGGCGTCGTGGCCGGGGAGGGTCATGCCGGCGGCCTTCTTCCAGGCGTCGTGGACCTTCTGGAGGCGCACGAGGGCGAGCTTGGCCGGCTTCCAGGTGCCGTCGGGGCGCTTCTCCTCGAACGCGAGCACGACCGTCGCCCAGGCGCCGCGCTCGAACACCCGGCGGTGGAGGGTGCGACGCACGAGGTCGCCGTCGACCTCGAGGTCGTAGGTGACTTCGTCGAGATCGGCGACGTGCATGCTAGCCGTTCACCGATCGGCGCGCGCCGAGCTCGAGCTCGGTGATCGGCGCATCCGCCGGGCCGACGTGCGCCCGCACCCGCGCGACGGCGTCGGTCACGGTCCCGTCCCGCTCGATCCGCACCGTCAGCTCTTCACCGACCTCGAACAAGAAGGCCGAGCGCACGCGGACCACCGTGGGGCCGCCGTCCGCGGCGCCGTCGAGGCCGCCGAGCACGTCGAACACGTCGACGGCCGACACGCCCGACGCGCCCGGGCCGTCGGCGACCACCAGCATCCGCGGCGCTGCCGCCTCGCTGAGCGCCGCCTGGCTCGACATGGAAGTCGAGTATCACGCGTTTAACGATGGCCTCAAGCTTCTACGAATGGCCCCGCTGGGTTAACGTAACACCAGCGGATGCTCAAGCCGGTCGAGAAGCAGCGCGTGGCCGAGGAGATCGCCGAGCAGCTGCGGTCGCTCATCCTCGGGGGGCAGTATCCTCCGGGCTCGAAGTTGCCGCCGGAGCGCGAGCTGTCCAAGCGGCTGCGCGTGAACCGCGCGTCGCTGCGCGAGGCGCTGAAGAAGCTCGAGCACCTCGGCCTCGTGCGCATCCGCCAGGGCGACGGCACGCGCGTCCAGAACTTCATGGAGACGGGCGGCATCGAGCTCGTCCAGCACCTCCTGCCGCTCGCCGGCGGCAAGCCCGAGCTGATCCGCGACCTGCTCGAGTTCCGCCGCATCTTCGGGCGCGAGCTCGCGCGCCTCGCCGCGGCGCGCATCAGCGCCGACAAGGACGGCAAGGACGGCATCGGCAAGCTGCGCGCGCTCGCGGACCGCGCCGATCAGGTCGGCGGCGCGCTCGAGCTGTTCGAGCTCGACTTCGACTTCTACGTCGCGATCGCGCAGCTGTCCGGCAACCAGGTCATGCTGCTCCTCATCAACACGGTGCGCGACGGCGTCCGCGGCTTCATGCCGCTGCTCGCGAACCTCGCGGCGCCCGGCGACTCGGTGCGCAAGCACCACCGCGAGCTGATCGCCGCGCTCGAGAAGGGCGACGTCAGCACGGCGGGCCGCGTCGCCGACGAATACCTCCGGCTCGGCGCCGAGCTCGCCGCGCGCGTCGGCGGCAAGCCCGAGCTCCAGCCGCAGCCCCTGCCGGACTGAGCGCCACGTGGCGGACCTGTCGCGCACCGAGGTCGAGCAGATCGCGCTCCTCGCGCGCCTGCACCTCGAGCCCGCCGAGATCGAGGCGATGGGCGCCGAGCTCGGCGCGATCCTCGCGCACTTCGCGACGCTCGCCGCCGTCGACACCACCGACGTCCCGGCGATGACGCACGCGACGGAGACGCAGACGCTGCGCGCGGACGTCGTCGAGCCGTCGCTGCCCGTCGAGGACGCGCTGTCGGGGCTGCCGGCGAAGGCGCGCAGCGGCGACCTGATCGTCGTGCCGTCGATCATCCCGGGACACGAGTCGTGAGCGTCGCCGACCCCAAGGGCCTCGCGTACTGGACGGTCGCCGACACGGCCCGGCGCGTCGCGGCCGGCGAGGTCACGGCGGAGGACGTGGTCGAGCAGACGCTCGCGCGCATCACCGAGCACGACGCGACCCTCGGCGCGTTCCTCGAGGTCGACGCGAGCGGCGCCCGCGCGGCGGCGCGGCTCGTCGATCAGAAGCGCGCGGCCGGCGCCCCGATCGGTCCGCTCGGCGGCGTGCCGATCGCGCTCAAGGACAACCTCGTCACCAAGGGCCTCGTGACGACGGCGGGCTCGAAGATCCTCGCGGGCTGGGTCCCGCCGTACGACGGCGCGGCGGCCGAGCGGCTGCGCGCCGCGGGCGCGATCCTCGTCGGCAAGACGAACCTCGACGAGTTCGGCATGGGCTCGTCGACGGAGCGCTCGGCGTACAAGCCCGCGAAGAACCCGTGGGACACCTCGCGCGTGCCGGGCGGCTCGTCGGGCGGCAGCGCCGCCGCGGTCGCGGCCGGCCTGTGCGCGGCGAGCCTGGGCACCGACACGGGCGGCTCGATCCGCCAGCCCGCCGCGCTGTGCGGCGTCGTCGGGCTGAAGCCGACGTACGGCCGCGTGTCGCGGTGGGGCGTGATCGCGTTCGCGTCGTCGCTCGACCAGGTCGGGCCGCTCGCGCGCACCGTCGCCGACGCCGCGGCGCTGCTCCAGGTGCTCGCCGGGCACGACCCGCGCGACGCGACGTCGCTGACCGCGCCGGTGCCCGACTACGGCGCCGCGCTCGCCGGCGGCGTCGCCGGCGTGAAGGTCGGCGTGCCGAAGGAATACTTCGGGCCCGGCATCGACGCCGACGTGCGCGCGGCGATCGACCAGGTGATCCACCAGCTGCGCGACGCCGGCGCCGCGATCTCCGAGGTCTCGCTGCCGCACACCGGGCTCGCGCTGCCGGCGTACTACCTGGTCGCGCCGGCCGAGGCGTCGTCGAACCTCGCGCGCTACGACGGCCTGCGCTACGGCGCGCGCGCCGACGCGCCCGACCTGCTCCAGACGTACATGCGGTCGCGCGGCGCGGGCTTCGGCCCCGAGGTCAAGCGCCGCATCATGCTGGGCACGTACGCGCTGCGCTCCGGCTACTACGACGCGTACTACAGGAAGGCGCAGCAGGTCCGCACGCTGATCAAGCGCGACTTCGACGCCGCGTTCCGCGAGGTCGACGTGCTGCTCACGCCGACGACGCCCGCGCCCGCGTTCCCGCTCGGCTCGGTGTCGTCGCCGCTCGACATGTACCTCGCCGACGTCTTCACGCTCGCGTGCAACCTCGCCGGCCTGCCGGGCCTGAGCGTGCCGGCCGGCTTCACGCCGGCGGGCCTGCCGATCGGCGCGCAGCTCCTCGGCAAGCCGCTCGACGAAGCCATGCTCCTTCGCGTCGGCAGCGCGATCGAAGGGGCCGTCGGCCTCGCCGACCGGCACCCGGAGGCATTCGCGTGAGTGCCGAGCAGAAGCTCAGCGAGCGCTCGGTCGCCGAGATGCTGCTCGACTGGGAGCCGGTGATCGGCCTCGAGGTGCACGTCCAGCTCGCGACGAGCAGCAAGGCGTTCTCCCCGTCGGGCACGGCGTTCGGCGAGCCGCCGAACTCGCTCACGGATCCGACGGTGCTCGGGCTGCCGGGCGCGCTGCCGGCGTTCAACCGCCACGCGCTCGAGCTCGCGCTGCGGCTCGGCGTCGCGACGTCGTCGCAGATCCGCGCGAAGTCGCGGTTCGCGCGCAAGCACTACTTCTACCCGGACCTGCCGAAGGGCTACCAGATCTCGCAGTACGACGAGCCGCTGTGCGAGCACGGCCACCTCGACCTCATCGTCGGCGCGGAGCTGAAGCGCGTGCGCCTGCAGCGCATCCACCTCGAGGAGGATGCCGGCAAGAACCTGCACGCCGGCACGGTCTCCCACGTCGACCTCAACCGCGCGGGCGTGCCGCTCGTCGAGGTCGTGTCGGAGCCCGAGCTCACCTCCGCCGAGGAGGCGGCCGAGTTCATGCGCGCGCTGCACCGGCTCGTGCGCTGGCTCGACATCTCCGAGGCCGACATGGAGAAGGGCCAGCTGCGCTGCGACGCGAACGTCAGCATCCGCATGCGCGGCGAGGATCGCCTCGGCACGCGCACCGAGCTGAAGAACATCAACTCGTTCCGCTTCGTGCAGCACGCCGTCGAGCACGAGATCGCGCGCCAGCTGCGCATCATCGACGCGGGCGGGCGGATCGAGCGCGAGACGCGCCTGTGGGACGAGACGCTCGGCCAGTCGGCGCCGCTCCGCTCCAAGGAGGAGGCGAACGACTACCGCTACTTCCCGGACCCCGACCTGCCGCCGGTGATGGTCGACGGCGGCATGATGGGCGGGATCCTGAAGACGCTGCCGGAGCTGCCGGCCGTGCGGTTCGCCCGCTACCAGAAGGAGCTCGGGCTCTCGCCCGACGACGCGCGCCTGCTCGTGTCCGAGCGCGGCCTCGCCGACTACTTCGACGCGTGCGTCGCCGCGCACCCGAGCCAGCGCGGCGCGCGCAACCTCGCCAACTGGATGCTGACCGAGCTCCTCGGCGCGCTCAACGCCGAGGGGAAGTCGATCACCGAGTCGCCGATGCCGGCCCCGACGCTGTCCGCTCTCGTCGTACTTGTCGAGAACGGCACGATCAGTGGCAAGATCGGCAAGGAGATCTTCGAGGAGAGCTTCCGCACGGGCGAGCCGCCGCTCGCGATCGTCGAGCGCCGCGGGGTGCAGCAGATCTCCGACGAGGCGGTGCTCGCTCCGGTCGTCGACAAGGTCATCGCCGCGAACGCCAAGCAGGCGAAGGACTACCAGTCCGGCAAGGACGGCCTGTTCGGCTTCTTCGTCGGCCAGGTCATGAAGGAGACGCAGGGCCGGGCCAATCCGGTCGTCGCGAACGACCTCCTGCGAAAGAAGCTGGGTCGCTAACCCGTTGATCTCGCGTGCCGGCGCCGAGCTTTCCGACGAGGAACGACGCGTTCTCTTGACGACGGCTCGTTGATCGATAAAGTCCCCGGTCCCAAGCCTCTTGCAGGAAGCAACGTCATGTACGCCGTGATCCAGACGGGTGGAAAGCAGTATCGGGTCGAGCCCGGGTCGACTGTCGTGGTCGAGAAGCTCCCCGGTGAGAAGGGCGCCTCGGTCGTGTTCGACCAGGTGCTGCTCGTGTCGTCGGGAGACGGCGGCAACGTCAACATCGGCAAGCCCGTCATCGCGGGTGCGAAGGTGACCGGCGAGATCGTCGACCACGTGCGCGGCGACAAGCTCGTCGTGTTCAAGTTCCGGCTCCGCAAGAACTACGTGCGCCGCAACGGCCACCGCCAGAACCTCACGGCCGTGAAGATCTCGTCGATCTCGGCCTGATCCGGAGAGAACGCCATGGCTCACAAAAAAGGACAAGGTTCGACCCGCAACGGCCGCGACTCGCTGCCGAAGATGCGCGGCGTCAAGCGCTTCGCCGGTGAGAACGTCACCGCGGGGAGCATCCTCGTGCGGCAGACCGGCACGAAGTTCCACGCCGGCGAGAACGTCGGCATCGGCCGCGACTGGACGCTGTTCGCGAAGGTCACCGGCGTCGTGAAGTTCGAGCGCCACGGCCGGTCGCGCATGCGCGTCGCCGTGTACCCGGCCGCCGAAGCGGCACCTGCCGCCGCGTAAGGCGGTCGCGGCTTGGGTTCGCCGGAGCCCGTGCTCGAGGTCGAAGGCCTCGCGATCCGGCGCGGAGGTCGTGTCGTCGTCGACGACATGGCGCTGACCGTCGATGCGGGCGAGATCGCCGGCGTCGTCGGTGCGAACGGCTGCGGAAAGTCGACGCTGCTGTCGTGCATCGCCGGCGTGCTGGCGCCGCGCGAGGGCAGCGTGCGCATCGCCGGCGCCTCGGTGTGGGGCACGCGGCGCGAGCGGGCGGCCGCGCGGCGCGCACTCGGCTACGTGCCCGAGGGTGCGGACCCGCCGGGCTTCCTCGTCGCCGACGAGCTGTGGTCGCTGTGCGCGGCGGCGCGCGCGGTGGAGCCGCCGGCGCAGGAGCTGCGCGACGCGCTCGGGCTCGACGAGCTGCGCGGTCAGCCGCTCGAGCGCATGTCGCTCGGCCAGCGCCGGCGCGCGTGCCTGGGCGCGGCGCTGCTCGGCCCGCCGGCGCTGCTCGTCCTCGACGAGCCCGACAACGGCCTCGACCGCGCGCGCCTCGAGGCGCTGATCTCGCTCGTGCGCGCCCACGCGGATGGCGGCGGCGCGTGCGTGCTCGCGTCGCACGACGACACGCTGCTCGACCGGCTCGGCGCGCGCGTCGTCGCGATGACGGCGGCTACGCCGGCTGCGCCCTGAGCAGCCACGCGGTCATCGCCGCCACGAACGCGGCGAGCCCGGGGATCCCGAACAGGCCGAGCGCGAGCACGCATGCGGCGGCGACGACGACGGCGCCGGCGACCACGCGCGCGGCCGCCGTCGGCGACGCCTCGGCCGCGACGACCGCGCGGGTCGCGCCGATCGCCGAGCCGAGCGCCGCGACCAGGCTCGTGCCCGCGACCCACGCGAACGACGCCGCGTCGAGGCGCGCGACGAGCTGCGCGGCGGCGACGGCGATCGCCGTGGCGGTCGCGTACACGGCCAACAGCGCGCCGCCGAGCGCCGCGACCCGGGCACCGTGCGCGATGCCGAGCGAGGCCGCGAGCCACGCCGTCGACCGGTGCGTCTCGACGGCGACCAGCAACAGGCCGACCACCGCCGGGACGAGCACGATCGCGATGGCCGGCGCGCCGAGCGTCGCCGCGTCGGCGCCGGTGAGGCCGTTGTTGCGCACGAAGAAGCCGGCCGCGACGCCGGCGAGGACCGCGAGGCCCGCGGCCCGCACGAGCGCGTCGCCTGCGCGCCGGCGCAGGGCGCGCAGGTGGATCGACCGCAGCGCACCGCCCGGCGTGCGCCACCCGGGCGGGCGCACGCCGGGCCGAGGCGGTCGCCAGCGCGCCACGACCGCGATCACGAGCGTTTCGGCGCCGACGATCGCCAGGCCCAAAAAGCCCTCGCCGATCGCCCACAGCGCGAGCCACGGCAGCTGGAGCGCGATCAGCGCCGCCGCTCCCACGGCGAGCGGGGCGACCTCGGGGTGCGGCAGCGAGCGCAGGTAGGCGGCCGCGTCGCCGCGCACGATCACGCGCGCCGCCGGCAGGAACACGAGCAGCCACGTCACCGCGAGCACGGCGCCGACCGCCGGCTGGTGCAGCGCCAGCCCGGTCAGGTCGCGCGGGTGCATCGCGGTCGGGCCGAACAGCACCCCTCCGACGATGCCCGTCCCGACCCACACGGCGATCGCGCGCCGGAGCGCCGCCCCGACCACCGCGCGATTCCATGCTGCGAGCCACGTCATGCGCTTGATCCCCGTCCCGGATCGGCCATAGATCTGCCCGCCGCCATGCAATTCATCGACGAGGCCATCATCCACGTGAAGGCGGGAGACGGCGGGAACGGGTCCGCCGCGTTCCGGCGCGAGGATGGTGTACCACGCGGCGGTCCGTCGGGCGGCGACGGCGGGAACGGCGGCAACGTCGTCGTCGTCGCCGACAACCACCTCGCGTCGCTGCTCGACTTCAAGTACAAGCGCGCCTACAAGGCCGCGCGCGGCGAGGACGGCCGCAACAAGGACCAGTACGGCGCCGCCGGCGACGACCTCACCGTGAGGGTCCCGATCGGCACCGTGATCTACGACCAGGACTCCGGCGAGCAGCTCGCCGACCTCGCCACCGACGCCGCGAGCTTCGTCCTCGTGCGCGGCGGCGTCGGCGGCAAGGGCAACATCCACTTCAAGACGCCGTGGAACCAGGCGCCGCGCACCGCCGAGCCGGGCACTCCCGGCGAGGAGCGCCACGTCCGGCTCGAGCTCAAGCTCCTCGCCGACGTCGGCCTCCTCGGCTTCCCGAACGTCGGCAAGTCGACGTTCATCAGCGTCGTGTCGCGCGCGCGCCCGAAGATCGCCGACTACCCGTTCACGACGCTGGTGCCGAACCTCGGCGTCGTTCGCATGTCCGGCGAGCGCGACATGGTCATCGCCGACATCCCGGGCCTCATCGAGGGCGCCTCGGAGGGTGCAGGCCTGGGACACCAGTTCCTGCGCCACGTCGAGCGCTGCCGGGTCCTGCTCCACATCGTCGAAGGCACGTTCACGACGGGACCGGAGCGCTCGCCGCTGGGCGATTACGGCACGATCAACGCCGAGCTGAGGCACTACGCCCCAGGGCTCGCCGACAAGCCGCAGGTCGTCGTCCTCAACAAGTGCGACGCGCTCTCCGAGGAGGAGGTCGCCGAACACCGGCGCGCGTTTGCCGCCGCGGGTGTGGAGCTGCTCACGATGTCGGCCGCGACGCGCGACGGAATCGAGGCCGTGCTTGAACGTCTGTGGGTTCACCTGCAACGATCCTCGGGTTCGTGAGGTGACCGCAATCCGCGGGAGCTTCCTTGATGGCCCCCAGGTGCAGTGTTACAACCGCAGAACCACAGGAAATTGCGTCGCTCGCCGTCACGCGACGCCGGCATGAGGGACTGGCCGTAGCGGCCAGCTGGAGATCAAGGCATGCGAGCTTCGTCGACTGTCGTCATCGTGCTGTGTTCGGTGCTCGGACCGGTCGCCCTCGCGACGGCGGCACCGGATCCGAAGACGGATCCGAAGGCGACGCCGCCCGCACCGACGCCGGCGCCGCCGCCCGCGCCGACGCCGAGCCCGCAGCCCGATCCGTCGACGGTGCCGCCCGGTGACATGCCGACGCCGGTGCGCATGCGCCGCCTCGAGCAGCGCACGCAGGCGCTGAAGGAGCGCGCGTGGCAGCTGAAGGCGCGCGTGCAGATGCTGAAGGAGCAGATGCTCGGCGGCGGCGTCGGCGCGCAGACGCTGATCGCGCACGCGAACGAGATGGGCAGCTCGTTCCGCCTGATCAAGCTGATCTACAACCTCGACGGCACGCAGGTGTTCGTCCGCACCGACGAGTCCGGCGAGAGCCTGTTCAAGGCGAAGAGCTTCGACATCTTCTCGGGCCCGATCGCTCCCGGCAACCACACGATCACCGCCGTCGCCACGTACCGCGGCCATGGCTACGGCGTGTTCGAGTACCTGTCGAAGTACACGTTCACCGCGAAGGGCGCGCAGGCGTTCACCGCCGGTGAGGGCAAGATCGCGAAGGTCGACTGCAAGGGCTTCGAGAAGGGCGGCCCGACGACGCCGCTCGAGAAGCGCCCCGCCGTCGAGTGCAAGGTCCTCCAGGTCACGCCGGAGAAGCCGGCGGACAAGCCGGCGACGGCCCCGACGCCCGCGCCCACGCCCGCCGCGACCGAGCCGGGGAAGTGAGCCATGGGCCGCTTCCGAAGCCTCGCGCTCCTCTTGTGCCTGCTGGTACCCGCGACCGCGGGCGCTGACGACCTCGACAAGCGGCTCGCCGCCTACGAGGCCGAGGCGCGCCAGCTCGGCACCGATCTCCCGCAGCCGAACGCGCAGACGCCGACGCAGGGCCAGCGCAAGCTCGTCGACGCCGAGGTCGCGTACTCGCTCGGCGACTACGACACGGCGGCGCTGATGCTGTTCGATCTGGCGAGCAAGCCCGGTCCCGACCAGGAGGTCGCGACCTACTACCTCGGCGAGTCGCTGTTCCAGAAGGGCGACCGCGGCGCCGCGCGCGGCTACTACGACCAGGTCGTCGCGAAGAACAACGTCGCGAGCAAGTACTACCAGCCGTCGCTGCTGCGGCTCGTCGAGATCTCGATCTCGCAGAACGACACCACCGGCGTCGAGCCGTACCTCACGGCGCTCGATCGCCTGTCGCCCGGCCTGCGCCTGCCGCTGGTCCCCTACGTGCGCGGCAAGTTCGCGTTCACGCAGGGCAAGCTCGACGAGGCGCTCGCGTACCTCCAGGACGTCCCCAAGGGCAGCTCGCACGAGCTCCAGGCCGCCTACTACACCGCGACGGCGCACGTCGCGAAGAAGGACCTCAACCGGGCGACCGACATCTTCACGGACCTCATCAACCGAAAGCCCAGGACGGCGAACGATCGCCGCGTGATCGAGCTGTCGCAGCTCGCGCTCGGCCGCCTGTACTACGAGCGCGATCAGCCGTCGAAGTCGATCGACTCGTACCTGCTCGTCGACCGGCGCAGCGACCTGTTCCCGGACGCGCTGTACGAGGTCGCGTGGGTCTACGTGAAGAGCAAGCAGTTCGACAAGGCGCTGCGCGCGCTCGAGCTGCTGCACCTGTCGGCGCCGCAGTCGACGAAGACGCCGACGGTGCGCATCCTCGAGGGCAACCTGCGCGTGCGCAAGGCCCAGATGATCCGCCAGGCGCAGATCACCGGCACGCTCGACGCGACGAAGGACGACCCGCAGTCGCAGTACGACAAGGCCAAGGCGGTGTTCGCCGAGACGCACGACGCGTACTTCCCGTCGTACGAGGCGCTCCGGCAGATGGCGGAGTCGACGGGCGATCCGGCGCAGTACCTCGCGCAGATCGCGGGGCGCTCGTCGACGGTGTTCCAGGCGACGGCGCCGATCCCCGAGGCCGCGGCGCAGTACCTGCGCGACGAGCCCGAGGTGCAGCGCGTGGTCTCCGTCGAGACCGACCTCAACACGATCGAGCACAACATCACCGACGCGGAGAACACGATCGCGCGGCTCGAGGCGGTGCTCGGCGCGAACGACCGCACCGCCGTGTATCCGGCGCTGCAGGGCCGGCGCGCGCGCATGGGGCAGATCCAGGACGACCTGATCAAGATCCGCTCCGAGCTCGCCGATCAGCAGCTTCGGCTCGTCGACAGCCCGGCCGAGCTCGCGTCGCTGACGTCGAACCGCAAGGCCCTCGCGGCGCCGTACCTCGCGATGCCGAACGCCGAGCAGGCGTACGCCGATCGCCTCGCGCAGACGCGCACGCAGTACGACGGGATCGACCAGGGCGCGGCCGACATCGACGCGCTCATCGACTCGACGCAGGCCGTGTCCGTCGCGCTGCGCAAGTACATGGTCGACGCCGGGTCCGCCGGCGGGCAGCCGATCCCGGCCGATCAGAAGGGCACGATCACCGAGACGCTCGACCAGGTCGCGAAGGAAGCGCAGGCGATCGAGGCGGAGCTCGCGAACATACACCGCGAGGTCCAGCTCGGGCGCGACCTCGCCGGCGTCGGCGACGACGGCCTGGCGAAGGCGCGCGGGGCGCGCAAGGCGATGAAGGCCGCGCTCGACGCCGAGCACAGGGCGCTCGCGGGTCCGGCGGCATCGGCGCGCGACAAGGCGGCGGCGCAGAAGCTCGCGGCGCTCGGCGACCGCGCGGCGCGCATCGCCGACAACCTCGCGCAGACCGACGCGCAGATCGACGGCATCGTCGACCGCGGCTTCGAGCAGGTGCGCGGCGCGATCGCGCAGGAGCGCGGGAACCTCGCCGGCTACAAGGACGAGCTCGCCGCGTACAACGCGGAGTCGCGCTCGATCGGCGGCACCGTCCTCGGCGGCAGCTTCAAGGAAGTGAAGGCGAAGTTCTACGACATCGTCATTCGCACCGACGTCGGCCTCGTCGACGTGAGCTGGTCGCAGAAGGAAGACAACGACGACGACTTCAAGCGGCTGAACCTGTCGCGCACGCGCGACCTGAAGCAGCTGAAGGACGAGTTCCGCGACGTCCTCGAGCCGCCGAACAAGACGGCACCGAAGAAGCAGGACTCGCTCGTGCCGCCGCAGGAGGGTCCCGCCGGCGGCAGCCCCGACAAGGGCGCCACCGACACGCGCGTGAAGCCCGGCGGCGACCAGGGCGTCGGACCGGCGGCGCCGGTCGTGAGGCCCGGCGACACGCAACCTCCCGCACCGCCGAAGGGAGGCCGCTGATGCGCCTCGCGAAGCTAGCCGCGCTCACGGCGCTCCTCCTCGGCGGCGGCCTCGCGCTCGCCCAGCCTCCGGGCGGTACGCAGCCGCCGGCGCGGCCGCTCCCCGGCACGACGGGCCCCGGCTCGGGTCCGGGCCTCGGGGCGCCGGCGCAGCCGACCCGGCGCGTCGACACGCGTCCCCTCGTCCTCACCGACAAGGAGATGAAGGAGCTCGAGGATCTCGAGAAGGACCACGACCGCTTCAGCGCGGCGGCGGCGGAGCACGACAAGCGCATGCGCACGATCGCGAAGCGCGAGTACGACACGCGCGTCGCCGAGCTCCAGAAGCGCTACGCCGATCGGATCGCGAAGACGGTCGCCGAGAAGGGCAAGCGCCACGGCGACACGATCGCGATCCTCGAGAAGTTCCTCGCCGATCACCCGGCGCACGAGCAGTTCACGCCGGACGCGATGTTCCGCCTCGCCGACCTGTACCTCGACCGCGCCGAGGACGAGGTCGAGGCGCGCCTCGCCGCGCTCGATGCGCTGCCGCAGGGCGGCCCGATCCCGCCGCCGGATCCCGCGTCGATCGTCGCCGACTACACGCCGGCGCGCGACATGTGGGAACAGATCCTGACGAAGTTCCCGTCGTACCGCCAGACACCGTCGACGCTGTACCTGTTCGCGTACTACACGAAGTACAAGGACGAGCGGAAGGCGCTCACCGCGTTCCTCGCGCTGGCGTGCTCGAACCGCTTCAAGTGGAACGACAAGCCCATCAAGGTGCCGGAGCGCGCCGAGGCCTTGAAGCGCGCCGAGCTGAAGACGGTGCGCGACCCGTACGGCGACTGCGAGGCGTACCCGGGCTCCGACACCGAGCTCATCCGCCACGCGTGGGTGCGCGGCGTCGCCGATCACCACTTCGCGATCCCCGGCGAGCTCGACGAGGCGATCACCTCGTACAAGAAGGTCGCCGACAAGGGGACGGACTCGAAGCTGTACGCCGAGGCGCTCTACAAGCTCGCGTGGTCGTTCTACAAGCGCGACTTCCTGAAGGACGCGATCGAGCACTTCGACAGGAGCGTGAAGCTCTACGACTCGATCGTCGCGACCGGCGCGCAGCCGACGCTCGAGCTGCGCGACGAGTCGATCCAGTACATCTCGGTCGCGTTCACCGACCCGTGGCCGGGCGAGACGAACACGAACCCCGCGAACGCGCTCGCGCGCACGAAGGACTTCTACCGCGGCCGCGAGAACGAGCCGCACGTGCGCGACATCTGGGTCGCGATGGGCAAGGCGTTCGCCGACATCCAGGCGTGGGACGAGAGCATCGCGTCCTACCGGATCGCGATCGGCCCGCCGTGGGAGCTGAACCCGAAGAACCCGATGGTCCACCAGGAGATCGTCAACATCTTCGAGGCCAAGGGCGACAAGATGGCGGCGGACTCGACGGCCGCCGAGCTCGCGACGAAGTACGCGCCGGGGACGGCGTGGTACGCGGCGAACGAGAAGGACCGCGAGGCGATGGACAACCAGCGCCGCATCGCGGAGCGCGCGCTGTACGCGGCCGCGCGCAACACCCACTCCGCGGCGACGACGATGCGCAAGGAGTGGGAGGCGAGCAAGGGCAAGCTCGGCACCCGGGAGGAGTGGCTCGCGCTCTACAACAAGGCCGTCGAGCTGTACCGCGTGTTCATCTCGACGTACCCGCAGTCGGACTACGTCTACGAGTTCAACTACAACACCGCCGAGGCGCTGTTCTACAGCGAGCGCTACCTCGAGGCCGTCGACTCGTACAAGTGGGTCCGCGACCACCGCGACATCAGCCAGCAGTTCTACATCGACGCCGCGCGCAGCGTCGTGCTCGCGTACGAGGCCGAGGCGGCGCGCCAGGTCGCCGCGGGTCGGCTCGTCGCGCTGAGGATCCCGACGATCGAGGAGATGAAGAAGCTGCCGCAGCCGTTCGCGCCGCAGCCGATCCCGGACATCTACCTGAAGATGCAGGCCGAGTACGACACCTTCCAGGAGAAGGTCAACGACCCGGCCGAGGCGCCGAAGCAGGGCACGAACGCGGCGATGATCTCGCTCGCGTACCTCCACATCGACGACGCGATCGCGCGCTTCACGAAGGTGATGGACAAGTTCTGCGGGCAGCCGTACGCGGTGAAGTCCAAGGACGGCATCCTCGCGATCTACGAGGCGCAGTCGAAGTTCGACGCGATCGAGGCGACGAACAAGAAGTTCATCACCGCGAAGTGCGGCGACGACAAGGCGATCAAGGACGCGATCGTGCAGAACCGATCGCTCAACTTCTCGCGCGCGAACCTCCTGTTCGCGAACAAGGAGTACAACAAGGCCGCCGAGGCCTTCTACACGTTCTACAAGACCGCGCCGGAGAAGGACACCGACCTGCCGGTCGCGCTCTACAACGCCGCGCTCAGCTACAAGTACGGCGACCGCCCGAACAACGCGATCGCGCTGTTCAAGGAGTTCACCGACAAGAAGGACAAGCCGTTCCGCGAGAGCCCGTTCTACCTCGATGCGATGCGGCTCCAGGCGGCGAGCTACCAGGCGAAGTTCGACTACAACAACGCGGTCGCGACGTACCTCGAGCTGTACGCGACGACGAAGCGCTACAAGGCGCAGGGCCTGAAGGCGCCGCCGCCGCTCGAGGGCGAGGCGCCGCGCACGCTCGATCAGATCGGGCTCGACGCGCTGTTCAACGCGGCCGTCGCGTCCGAGCTCAACCGCGACTTCAAGAAGGCCGTCGAGCTGTACACGCAGTACCAGGGTGTCGAGCCCGACGTGCGGCGCAAGGACCGCGCGCACTGGTCGGTGATCGGCATCTACCGCCAGTCGGGCGACCTCAACTCGATGACCGAGTCGCAGATGTTCTGGCGCGCGCGGTACGGCAAGGACCCGCAGAACCAGGACGACTTCATCCAGACCTATTACGACGAGGCCGCGCTGCGGAAGAAGAAGGGGCAGACGGCGCTCTCGAACCAGGCCGGCACCGAGGCGATCAACGCGTGGAAGAAGTTCGGCAAGCCGAAGAACACGCGCGGCGCGAAGCTCGCCGGTGAGTGGGCCGTGTCGTTCGCCGAGGACAAGTACGCGCGCGACTGGGATCCGTTCGAGATCAAGGCGGCGGCGGCGACGATCCCGGCGTTCGAGGCGCAGGTGACCCAGCTGAAGACGGCGCGCGCGAAGATCGAGCAGGTCTACCTCGACCTCCTCGAGTACGGCGTGATCGAGTACTCGATGGCGGCGACCGTGCGGTTCGGCGACATCCAGTTCACGAACTCGCTGAAGACGTCGAACATGCCGCCGCCGTCGCTGCTCAACAAGCCGGGCAACGAGGCGGCGCTCGAGAAGTTCCTCAACACGCGCGACGCGAACCTCCTGAAGTTCACCGAGGAGGCGAAGAAGCAGTGGCTCGACGTCCTCGACGTGGCGAAGAAGAACGGCATCTCGAACCGCTGGAGCCGCCTCGCGCTCGAGAACCTCGGCCGCGAGTTCCCGAAGGAGTTCACGGTGTTGCGCCAGGAGATCATCCAGGGCACGGACACGCCGTGAAGGGAGAGATCCGATGACGACGTCGCTCGTTGGTAGGAACATGACCCGGCGTCTCGGGGCGCTCCTCCTGTGCTTCGCCGCGGCGTGCAGCGGCGGCAACAAGAAGGAGTCGACGACGCCCGGCGGGAAAGGGAGCGGCGACGACCCGTCGATGAAGGACGGGACCGTGCCGGGTGGACCGCCGGGCGGTGATGGCCCGGTGAGCTCGGGCGGGACTCCCGGTGGGCCGGCGACTCCCGGTGGGCCGGCGACTCCCGGCGGGCCGGCGGGCGACCCCGACGGCATCAACGGGCCGCCGGTCACGATGCCGAACCTCGACCGCGATCCGGCGCAGGCCAAGGCCGAGGTCGACGCGCACCTGAAGCTCGCGAAGGCGGCGCTGTCGCAGCAGATCCCCGACGGCGAGCTCGCGCTCAAGGAGGCGCGGCTCGCGCTCGCGGCAGATGCGTCGAGCATCGATGCGGCGGCGATGATCGCGTTCGCCTACTACCACAAGAAGCTGTACGACACGGCCGAGCTCATCCTCGACGACCTGTTCAACGCGGCGAGCGAGCCGCGCAAGCGGGCGGCGAAGGCGAACCCGTACTGCTTCTACGTGTACGGGCTCATCTACGACAAGACGAACCGGTTCGAGCAGGCGCAGCTCGCGTTCAAGTCCGCGGTCGAGCTCGACGCGAACTTCGCGAGCGCGCTCGTGAACCACGGCATGTACCAGCTGCGGAACAGCCAGTACGCGGCGGCGCAGGCGACGTTCGAGAAGGTCACGAAGCAGCTCAACCGGATCGACGCGATCACCCTGACGTCGCTCGGCTCGGCGTACCGCGGCCGCTCGGCGGAGTTCCCGCAGAACAACCCCGAGCGCAACCAGTACATCCTCAACGCGGCCGCGGCGTACGAGCGCGCGATCAACCAGAGCGGCGGCACGTACGCGCCGGCCGTCTACAACCTCGGGCTGCTCTACCTCGACACGGATCCGTACCCGGGGATCGCCGACCCGGTCGCGCGCCTCAACAAGGCGAAGGACCAGTTCGATCGCTACCAGAAGATGGCGGGCTTCGACGCGAAGCTCTACGACGCGCGGATGAAGGACATCACGCGCGCGATGAAGAAGGCGCAGCAGAAGAAGCCGGGGAAGAACCCGTAGATCGGCTGCCCGTGGAGCCGGCCTCCGTCCGAGTCATACTGAGGAGACGATCATGAAATCTCTCGCCCTGACCCTCGCGACCCTCGCGACCCTCGCCGCCACGGCCGGGATCGCGCGCGCCGAAGGTTGCCCCGACGAGAACGACGGCGAGAAGAAGCAGGGCAAGTTCCACATCGAGTACGTCAACGGCAAGCCGGTGACGGTGATCGACACGGTCGTCTCGGTGTGCGGCAAGGTCCCGCGCCCGAGCGTGGCCTACGTCCTCACGCCGAAGAACATCGACTACGAGTGGGAGAGCCTGAAGCAGGACTTCATGCCGCTCATCCTGGCAACCGTGAAGAAAGCCCCCTTCTGATGGCGACCCAGCGACCGCAGCAACCGCAACAGGCCGGCTCGGGGCCGCGCCCGCGCATCCTCCGCATCGGCGTCCTGCTCGCGGGCAAGCTCGTCGAGGAGCGGCTGATCCGGGAGCGGACGCCGGTCTCGATCGGCCAGTCGATGAAGAACACCTTCTCGATCCCGATCGAGGGGTTGCCGCTCGAGTTCACGCTGTTCGCGCTCGACGAGTCGCGCTACTCGCTGCGCTTCCTGTCGAAGATGGACGGCCGCCTCTCGGACGCCGGCGGCCAGGTCAACACGCTCGACGCGCTGAAGACCAAGGGCGCGCACAACCACGGCGACTACTACCAGGTGGCGCTCACCGACAGCGCGCGCGGCAAGCTGTCGCTCGGCGACCTGACGATCCTGTTCCAGTTCGTCACCGAGCCGCCGCGCCAGCCCAAGCCGATGCTGCCGGCGTCGGTGCGCGGCACGTTCGCCGACCGCTTCGATCCGCAGCTGTCGGTGATCATGGGCGCGTCGATCATCGCCCACTTCGCGATCGTGATCATCGCGCTGATCGGCGACGTCGAGAAGAAGGGCGGCATCATGGAGACCGCCTACGAGGCCACGTTCAACCAGGACGAGTACGCGCTCGATCAGGACAAGCCGAAGGTGAAGCCGGAGGCCGGGGAGGGCGCCGGCAGCGCGGCGGGGCCGAAGAAGGAAGAGCCGAAGGTCCAGGCGCCGCCGAAGGTCGTCCAGAACAACCCGGGGCCGCCGTCGCAGGGCCGGCCGACGGAGAACAACAAGCCGACGGTGAGCGAGGAGCAGGGCGCGCGCCTCGCCGAGTTGCTCACGGCGGGCGAGAGCGCCGACGGCAAGGTCAACGGCGACCTCAGCAAGCGCCAGCCGGGCGGCACGCTGAAGCAGCAGGCCGAGGACGTGAAGGCGGACGGCGGCAAGGTCGCGATCGGCAACCCGAACGGCGGCAAGACGCGCCCGGGCACCACCTCGGGGCCGGGCGGCAGCAGCGGCACGAAGATCGACGCCCCCGGCGGCATCGCGAGCGCCGGCGACGGCAAGAAGGGCGAGACCGGCCCGGTCGGCCGCATCACCGTCGGCCGCCCGCAGACGTCGGATCAGTCGACGCTGACGGCGGACGCGGTGCTCGCGAAGATCAACTCCGCGTACATGGGCGGCATCCAGCGCTGCTACAAGACGTACCTCAACAAGGACGCGACGGCGGCCGGCCGCGTCGTACTGACGCTGCCGATCAACCAGAGCGGCCGTGTCGTCGGCGGCTCGGCGAGCGGCTTCGCCGGCGAGGTCGACGGCTGCATCAGCGGCCTCATGGGCCTGTGGACGTTCCCTCCACCCAAGGAGAAGGACGATCCGAAGACGTCGACCGAGGTCCAGTTCCAGGTGACGCTGCAGCTGCTCCCGACGTAGGTCGCTAGGTTTTTCGTCGGCCGGGCGCGTTGGTAGGCGTATGCCTTCGCCACGTGCGCTCCGCGTCGGTGTGATCCTGCGCGATGTTCTCGTCGAGGAGCGGCTGTTCCTCGACGTCGATCGCCTCCCGGTGACGGTGGGGCAGAGCCTGCGCTGCCGGCTGTCGATCCCGGCCGACGGGGTACCGCTGGAGCGGGTGCTGTTCGTCGTCGACGAGGGGCGCTTCGTGCTGGACGGCAAGGTCGTCGAGCACGGGGCGCGCGGCAAGCTGCGGCTCGGCGAGGCGACGATCTTGTATCAGGAGCTCGCGGCACCGCCGGTGGCGGCGCGGCCGCGGCTGCCGGCGTCGCTGCGCGAGACGCTCCTGGATCGCGTCGACAAGCGGCTCGCCGTCGTCCTCGGCGCGTCGCTGCTCGCGCACCTGGGCCTCGGAGTCGGTGCGTGGGTGACCGGGGATCCCGAGCGAGAGCCGGTGACGTTCGAGGACGAGGAGCAGACGTTCACGGCGATCACCTACGCGGATCCGGTCGCGATCGAGCTGCCGCCGGAGAAGCCGACGGAGCCTCTGGCAACGGAGGCGACGGACGCGACCGAGGCGACGGGCGTCGCGAAGCCGGTCGCGCCGGAGATCCAGACGCCGCGCGCCATCGTGGATCCGCCGCGGCCGGCGCTGGCGACCGCCGAGCAGGGCAAGCGCCTCGCGGAGCTGCTGACGACGAGCGAGGAGACGCCGCGGGGCTTTGGCACGATGGGACCGCGCCGCCCGGCGGTCGACCTGGATCGACAGGCGAAGGAGGCGCTCGCGAACGGCGAGCGGACCACGCTCGGCAACCCGGATCGCGCGAGCCGCACGGACGACACGTCGCGGCTGGGGACGACGGATCGGACGGTCGTCGCGCAGCCCGCCGAGCTCGCGCGCACCCACAAGACGGCCGAGAAGGACGCGGGGCGCATCGACATCCGCCCGGATCCGACACCTCGAGACCCTCGCCCACCGACGCTGCGCCCCGACGACGTGCTCGCGAAGATCCGCGGCGGCTACATGACCGCCATCCAGCGCTGCTACCTGAAGGAGCTGCGCGACCAGCCGACGCTCGCCGGCAAGGTCACGCTCGTCCTCACGGTCGACGAGCGCGGCCGCGTCGACAACGCGTCGGCGAGCGGCGTGTCGCCGGGCGTGTCGGGCTGCATCGAAGGCCTGATGTCGGGCTGGAGGTTCGCGATCCCGCGCGACCCGGCGGGCGAGCCGACGGACGCGAGCTTCCGCTTCAGCCTCCAGCTCACCCCGATCTGATCGTCTCGAAGTCGAGGCCGAACCGCGCGAGGTACTTGCGCAGGCGGTCGGCATCGTTGCGCGTCGTGCGCGCCGCCAGCGACTGCGCGAACAGCGCGCGGCCGGCGGCGGAGAGGGAGGGTGCCGTGCGGCACACGCCGACGACGTCGGCGAGCTGGACGCGGTCGAAGCGGTCGAGCACGTCGGCGCGCGGGCCGAGCACCGTCGCGAGGTCGTCGTCGGCGCGGTGGCGCGTCGCGGACAGGCGCGCGATCTCGGCCTGCACGGTGGCGACGTCGATGCGCCCGCCGTCGGCGAGCGTCGCCATGCGGCGGAGCGCGGCGTTGAAGTCGCGAAAGTTCGCGGGCCACGGCGCGGACTCGGCGTAGCGCACGAACGCGTCGCGCGCCGGCTTCGCGAACGAGACGCGCACGCCGAGCTCGGCGCTCGCCCGCTCGAGCTCGTACTCGAGGTTCGGGACGATGTCCTCGGGGCGCTCGCGCAGCGCCGGGAGGTGGAACGTCCACAGCGAGATGCGCGCGAGCAGGTCCTCGCGGAAGCGGCCGGCGCGCACGTCGGCGGCGAGGTCGCGGTTCGTGCCGGCGACGAGCTGGAAGTCGCTCGACACGTGCTTGTCGGCGCCGAGCGGGTAGAAGCGGCGCTCCTCGATCGCGGTGAGCAGCATCGCCTGCTCGTCGCGGCCGAGCTCGCCGATCTCGTCGAGGAAGACGAGGCCACGGTCGGCCTTGCGGAGGAGGCCGGTGCGCGCCTCGGCGGCGCCGGTGAACGCGCCGCGCGCGTGGCCGAACAGCACCGACATCGCGAGGTCGCCGCGCAGCGTCGCGCAGTTGAGGCTGACGAGCTCGCCGGCGAGGTGCTGGCGGGCGCGCTTGAGCTCGTGGATGCGCGCGCACAGCGCCGTCTTGCCGGTGCCGGTCTCGCCGGTGAGGAGGAGCGGGTCCTTCGAGCGGCTCGCGACGTGCTCGAGCTCCTCGATCATCTTGTTGAAGCGCGCGTTGCGCGTGTCGATGCCCTGCTTGAGCAGCGATGCACCGCGCGCCTGCCGTGCGCGGAACCGCGCGGCGAGGCGATCGAAGCGCGCGAGCTCGAGGTCGATGACGTCGATGCTGCCGATCGCGTCGCGGCCCTGGCGGTCGTCGCGCGACGGCGACGACTGCAGGAGCACGCCCGGCATCGCGCGCGTCTCGCACAGGAGGAACAGGCAGATCTGCGCGACGTGCGTGCCCGTCGTGATGTGGAGGTAGTAGTCCTCGGTCTGCCGCCACGTGTACGCCTCGGCGAAGTCGTCGAGCGCGCCGTAGACCTCCTGGAAGTCCCACGGGTTCGCGAGGTCGAGCACGCGCGGGCGCACCTCGGTGTCGGGCGAGACCTTCGCGATGTCGGCGACGATCTGCGTCGCCAGCTGCTGGTGCGCCGCCTGGTGCAGCAGCTCGAGCCGCGCCACGGGCAGCGCCGGCTGGCGGCAGATCGCCACGGACGGCCGCCAGCGCTGCCAGCGCTTCTCCTGGAGGCCGGCGTCGAGCGTCGACCCGAGCAGGCCGATGACCACGTTCTTGCGCGCCACGGGCAGATACTAGCGGATAAATCTGTATCGACCAGGCGCAGGTGGCGATCGCCCGCGTCGAGGAGTTGCCGTGGGCTGCGCGATGGCCTCGGGCGTGCAGTGCGCGGGCCGGTGAAGGCAGGAAGGACCATCACGATGGCGAACGAGACGCAGAAGCGAGACCTCGTGCTGCCGCCAGGCAGCTACGCATACATGCAGGACGTCACGAAGGGCGTGGTGAAGACGTACACCGGCCCGACGGTGATCAACCCGACCGCGCAGGAGCGCCCGGTGATCTACAACGCCGCCGCGAGCACGTTCCTCGGGGTGCCGTCGCTCGAGGAGGCGATGCGCATCTCGCCGATCGCGCCGGAGGGCTTCTACATCATCCTGCGCAACCCGGCGAAGAACAACAAGCACCCCGAGGAGGGCAGCGCGCAGCCGAGCGCGGAGCAGGAGATCGGTCGCACGATCATCGTGCCCGGTCCGGCGACGTTCGCGCTGTGGCCCGGTCAGGCGGCGGAGGTCGTCGAGGGCCACCACCTGCGCTCGAACCAGTACCTGCTCGTCCGCGTCTACAACGAGGACGAGGCGCGCCGGAACTGGAGCAAGGCGGTCGTCAAGCCGGCCGTCGTCGAGGGCGAGCCGGCGACGGCCGTGATCGCGACGCCGCCGGACCTCACCGTCGGCAAGCAGCTCATCATCCGCGGCACCGAGGTGTCGTTCTACATCCCGCCGACGGGCATCGAGGTGGTGCGGGATGCCGGTGCGGACACGTATGCGCGCGAGGCGCTCACGCTCGAGCGGCTCGAGTACGCGATCCTCGTCGACGAGAACGGCAAGAAGCGCTTCGAGGTCGGCCCGCAGGTCGTGTTTCCGCTCCCGACGGAGCGGTTCGTCGAGGCGCGCGACGACGGCGGTCGTCCGTCGAAGAAGTTCCGCGCCGTCGAGCTCAACGAGATCCAGGGGCTGCACATCAAGGTGATCGCGGACTACGTGGAGCACGGCGTCGCGCACAGGGCGGGTGACGAGCTGTTCCTCACCGGCAAGGACACGGCGATCTACTTCCCGCGCGAGGAGCACTCGGCGATCAAGTACGACGGCAAGGCGAAGCACTTCGCGACGGCGATCCCGGCGGGCGAGGCGCGCTACGTCATGAACCGGCTCACCGGCGCGATCCGCACGGTGCGCGGCCCGGCGATGTTGCTGCCGGATCCGCGCAGCGAGGTGATCGTGCGCCGCGTGCTGACGGATCGCGAGTGCGCGCTGTGGTACCCGGGCAACCAGGAGGCGCTGGCCTACAACCAGGGCATCCGGCAGCTCCTGCACGCCGCGCCGACGACGCGGCAGGGCGTGATCTCCGAGGGCGACTTCGAGCGCGGCGGCAAGCGCGTGCAGGGCAAGGGTGGTGCGCAGGGCATCGCGATGGAGGCCAGCCGCGTCAGCGGCGACCAGGCGCTCGTCGCGGACGAGTTCTCGCGCGCGTCGACGTACACGCAGCCGCGGATGGTCACCCTGGACAACAAGTTCCAGGGTGTCCCGTCGATCTCGCCGTGGACCGGCCACGCCGTGCTCGTCACGTCGAAGACGGGGCGCCGCCGCGTCGAGATGGGACCGTCGACGGTGCTGCTCGACTACGACGAGAGCCTCGAGGTGCTGACGCTGTCGCGGGGCGTACCGAAGGTGACGGACAAGCTCCTCGAGACGCCGTACCTGCGCGTCGAGAACAACCAGGTGTCGGACGTGATCGCCGTCGAGACGGCGGACCACGTGCGCGTGCAGCTGCACCTCAGCTACCGCGTGGACTTCGAGGGCGACCCGCTGCGGTGGTTCGCCGTCGAGAACTACGTGAAGCTGCTGTGCGATCACGCGCGCAGCGTGCTGAAGGGGCAGATCCGCAAGCTGTCGATCGAGAGCTTCTACGCGACGTCGACGGACCAGATCCGCACGTTCGTGCTGGGCACGGCGGCCGACGGCCGGCGCCCGGGCATGCTGTTCCCGGCGAACGGCATGCGCGTCGTCGACGTGGACGTGCTGAAGGTCGTCCTCGAGGACGACAAGATCCGCGCGCTGCTCGACCACGCGCAGCACGACGCCGTGCGGGCGAACATCGACGTGTCCAACCTCCAGCGCGAGCTGGCGGTGACGCGGCAGAAGGAGACCATCGCGCGCGAGACGGCCGAGCTGAAGGCGGCGACCCGGACCGCGCAGGACAACCTGGCGCGCGAGCTGGCGGCGAGCGAGCTGGCGCTCGTGCTCGCGAAGATGGGCAACGCGCTGCGCGAGAGCGACGAGCGCAAGAAGCTCGTCGAGGCCGAGCAGGCGATCGACGCCTTCAAGGTCACCGCGCGGCTCGAGCGCGTGAAGCGCGAGAAGGAGCAGGAGCTGGCGTTCCACGCCCGCGAGCAGGAGAAGCAGATCGAGCTGCTCCGCGCGCAGGCCGAGACCGCCGTCCAGCGCTTTCAGGCGGCGTCCGGCAACTTCAGCGAGGCCCTGCTCGCGCTCGGCCGGCACGACACGATGGTCAAGGTCGCCGAGGCGTGGAGCGTGCAGCGCCTCGTCGAGGGCGAGTCCCTCGGCGACACGCTCCAGCGGCTGTTCCACGACACGCCGCTCCGCCCGCTGCTCGACAAGCTGGTGACGCCGTCGAACGGCTACCAGCCGAAGCCGAGGCCGGCGAGCGCGCCCTGACCCCGCTCGGGCGGGGCGATGAAGGCGGAGAGGGAGGTGTCGGAGGGATCCTGCGTCCAGGTGCGCGTGAGGTAGTAGGCGGCGCCGAGGCCGAGGACGGCGCCGGCGGCGGCGAAGCCGCGCGTCGTGGTGCTGTCGAAGGCGCCCGACACGATGACGCCGAGGCCGCCGCCGGCGACGGTGCCGGCGATGCCGCCGGCGTCGAGGACGAGCGTCTGCGCGCGCGAGATGTCGGGCTGGCGGGAGGCGACGTAGGCGCCGACGACGAGCCCGGCGTCGAGGGCGACGAGGATCGTCGTCGCGAGGTTCTTGCCGGAGACGTCGTCGGAGAGGGCGGACATCGTGAGGCCGCTGATCGCGCCGGCCCACTGGCCGAACGAGTTCGCGAGGCCGACCTGGCCGGCGGTGGCCTTCGTCGAGAACAGCGACGCGCCGAGGACGAGGCCGGTGCCCTGGCCGGCGAGGAGGGTGGCGCCGACCGTCTTCGCGTCGCCGCTCTCGATCGCGATCGAGAGCAGGGCGGCGTTCGCCGCGCCCCAGATCGTGCCGCTGTTGAGCAGCGCGCGCTGGCCGGAGGTCAGGTTGTCGAGGGCCTTCAGCGAGATGCCCGCGCCCGTCGCGGCGCCGGCGAGGGCGAGTGCGAAGACGGCGCCGCCGTCCTCGCAGTCGAGGACGAGGCACAGCTCGGTGCCGACCGCGAGGCCGTGCATCGTCTGGAACAGCGCGAGCTCGGCGCGTGCGCCGCGCGACGGTCGCTCGCCGCGCGCGATCGGCCTGTCGAACGCGGCCGGGCCGCCGAGGAGCTCGGTGCGCTGCACGAGGGAGGTCGCCGGATGCGCGGCGAAGTCGCGCGACAGCGACTGGGCGAGCATGCGCGCGCGGGTCCGCTCGCCGCGCAGGAGCGCGTCGAACGCGGCGTGGTAGAGGACCCAGCCGCGGTCGTCGCGCGCGTCGATCTGCGGTGCGGCGGCGGGCGGCGGATCCGCGGGTGGTGCGTCGTCCGCGCGCGCCGGGGATGCGAGCGCGAGGAGGACGGCACAGGCGATGGCGGTGCGCATCAGAACCCCACCAGCGCGGAGACGCCCCACGCCGAGCTGTTGTGGATGCCGGTGAAGCGCGCCGGCACGATCTTGACGCTGTCGGGGAGGTCCCAGTCGCGCGTCGCGACGGCGGCGATGCCGAGGCCGGCGGCGGTGCCGAGGAACAGCGACACGCCGGCCGCGTTCTCGTCCCTGGTGCCGACGGCGACGAGGCCGCCCGCCAGGATGCCGAGGATGCCGCCGACGTCGATCAGCAGCGTGCGGCCGCGGCTCATCTTGACCTGCGTCGACACGTACGCGCCGACGAGGAGGCCGACGTCGCCGGCGGCCACGACCGTGCGGAGCGACGGCTCCTCGGCGAACGCGAGGTGCCCCCACAGCGTGAGCACCGTCGACCACAGGAGGAACGAGTTCGTGAGCGCGACGTCGCCCTGCGTCGGCTTCCACGACTTCCACAGCCCGATGCCGGCGGCGATGCCGACGCCCTGCGCGGCGAGCGAGATCACCGCGGCGTCGGTCGCCTCCGCGAAGCCGTCGTTGATCGCGAGCGCGTTCCACGCGGCCCACGTCTGCGCCGAGTTGTACAGCTGCGCCTCGCCCTGCGCGACGCCGCGGTGCGAGGCGAGCGCGGCGATCGCGAGCGAGCCGCCGACGGACAGCGTGTAGACGGCGGCGCTCTCGCGATCCGACCGGCAGTCGACGATCACGCACACGTTCGCGGCGGTGAAGATGCCGCCGACCGTCGACCAGAACAGCAGCTCGCCGCGCGCGGTGCGGTTCGCGCGGCTCGTCGCGGTCATCGACTCGTCGCGCTCGAACGCGCGGGTCAGCGCGCCGGCGCGCCGGCCGGCCGGGTGCTGCGGCCAGCGCGCCGCGAGCTCGGCCAGGCGCGAGCTCGCGAGCGAGCGATCCCCGCTCGCCGCCTTCGCGAACGCGTCGTCGTACGCGCTCCACACCGGATCGGGCGGAGGTGGCGCCGGATCGGGCACGGGATCGGCCGGTCGTGGTTCGGGAGCCTGTGCGTGCGCGATCCCGTGAAGGATCGCGAGCACGGCGACGGCGGTGACGGGCGCGCGCATCGTGCGGGCGTTGTATCACGCGATTCTTGCGTGGTTTCAGGTAGTTCCGAGGCTTGCCGCGGATTGCGACGACCTTGCCGATCTCGTCTACAACTACGCCGATGAAGACCCTCACGATCTGCGCGATGGCGCTCGCGATGGCGGCCTGCGGCGGCAAGAAGGACGACGCGAAGAAGGAGGAAGCCAAGGACGACGCGCTCACGTGCGCGCAGGTGGCGGACAAGGCGGTCGCCGCGCTCGGCGATCGCGGCGGTCCGGTGAAGGACAAGCTGCGGCCGATCTACGAGGAGCGCTGCACGCAGGACAAGTGGCCGGCCGACGTCATGGCGTGCTTCGCGACGGCGAGCGGCTTCGAGGCGCTGCAGGGGTGCCGGCAGCGCCTGGTGTTCGAGCCGCGCGAGAAGCTGATCCAGCAGATCCGCGGCGTGATGGGCGCGATGGGCGGCGGGATGGGTGGGCGTCCGCCGATGGGGCACGGCGGCGCGGGATCGGACGCAAAAGCGCCGGCGCCGTGACGCCCGGCTCGCGTTCGCGGGCGCCATGTTCCACACTCGAGAGATGGCGCGCCGTACGCTGCTGCTGTCGCTGGTAGCGCTCGCGCTCGCGCTCACCGCGTCGACGGCCGCGGCGAAGCCGAAGCTGTGGGAGTTGCTGCCGCTGCCGCCGCCGATGCCCGCGGCGGCGGCGTCGGGGCACGTCGAGGTCGCCGACGGGGCGAAGATCTACTACGCGATCTACGGACGCACCGACGGCAAGGCCGATCCCGTGATCCTCCTGCACGGCGGGATGGGCAACTCCGATCACTTCGGCTTCCAGGTGCCGGACCTCGTCGACAGGTTCCAGGTGATCGTGATCGACAGCCGCGGGCAGGGCCGCTCGACGCTGTCGAAGGCCAAGCTCAGCTACCACGCGATGGCCGCCGACGTCGTCGCCGTGATGGACGCGCTCAAGATCGGCAAGGCCGCGCTCGTCGGGTGGAGCGACGGCGGCGAGATCGCGCTCGACCTCGCGATCCACCACCCCGATCGGGTGGCGAAGCTGTTCGTGTTCGGCTCGAACTACGACGCGAACGGCCACAAGCCCAACAGGAACCCGACCACGTTCCAAAGCTACAACGCGAAGTGCGCGTCCGACTTCGCGAAGATCTCCAAGGACCCGAAGAAGTACCAGGCCGTCGTCGAGGCCCTCCTGCCCGTCTGGCGCAACCCGGCCGTGTTCACGAAGGACCAGCTGCGCTCGATCAAGGCGCCGACCGTCGTCTCCGACGGAGAATTCGACGAGATCATCGAGCTCGCGCAGGTCCGCGAGATGGCCACGCTGATCCCGAACGCGAAGCTGATCGTGTTCCCGAACACCTCGCACTTCGCGCTGTGGCAGGACCCGCCGTCGTTCAACAAGGCACTCGTGGAGTTCTTGATCGCGAAGTAGAGTTTGTCGTCGAGACTTGGCGCGGGTTACCATCGCCGGTGATGCGGGGATTGCTCGGCCTCGGGGTCGTGGTGTGCGCGCTCGTCGCGGTGGGATGTGGCGATGCGCCGATCTGCGCGTCGGAGGTGTTCGTCGCGATCCAGACGTCCCAGATCGTGACGGACGTCGATGCGGTCGCGATGGGCGTGCAGACAGACGTGAACGTGCGCACGTCGGCGCGCGAGGGCGAGCTCGTCACGTTAGCTGTGAGCGGGCGTCCCGAATCAGGACAAGCCGAGCTGATACTCTCGGGGCCGTGCGCGACGCGGGTGAGCTCATCGGACCGTTCCGGCTGATCTCTCAGCTCGGCAAGGGCGCCATGGGCGAGGTCTGGCGCGCACGCGACGAGCGGCTCGACCGCTACGTCGCCCTCAAGGTGCTGCCGTCGGACGCCGCCGAGGACCTCGAGCGACGGGCGCGCATGCTGCGCGAGGCCCGCGCGGCCGCGGCGATCCGACACGCGAACGTCGTGACGCTGTTCGACATCGTGAACCAGGACGGCGACGACATCCTCGTGATGGAGCTCGTCGAGGGACGCACGCTCGCCGAGGTCCTGCGCAAGGAGGGCGCGCCCGAGCTGTCGATCGGACTGCAGTGGATCGAAGGCGTCGCCGACGCACTGGTCGCCGCCCACGCCCGCGGGATCCTCCATCGCGACATCAAGGCGGCGAACGTGATGGTCGCGCCCGAGGGCATCAAGGTGCTCGATTTCGGCCTCGCGAAGCTCCGGGATGGTGCCGCGCCGTCCACCGAGCCTCGGCCGGCGGCGGCGCCACGGTCCTTCGCACTCGACTCCACGGTGAATCCGCGGGACGTCTCGCTCGACCAGACGCGGCGCGACGGCGGCGGGATCGTGCAGAGCCCGAGCCTCCAGCTCGAGAGCTACCGCACGCACGTCGGCCAGCTCCTGGGGACGCCGCTGTACATGGCCCCCGAGCAGGCGGATGGAGGGCTACCCGACGAGCGCAGCGAGGTGTTCTCCGTCGGCGTCCTCGCTCACGAGATCCTGATGGGCCGGTCGCCCTACACGGCGACGTCGCTCGACGACCTGTTCCGTCAGATCACGACGCTGCCGCCTCCCGAGATGCTCGAGGTGCCGGCCTCGATCAAGGACATCATCACGAAGGCGCTCGCGAAGGATCCGGCGGAGCGCTATCCGTCGATGCGCGAGCTGCGCGACGCGATCGCCGCCGAGCGCAAGCGTCTGTTCTCGGTCAGGACCCGCCGGTGGCCGCTGATCGCCGCCGCGGCCGCGCTCGTCGCGGCCCTGCTCACGGGTCTCCTCGCGTGGCGGATGATGCGCCCCGAGAAGGCGCGCCCCGGTGACGAGTACGTCGCGCGTGCCCTCGAGGAGTACGACGTCTTCTACAACGAGAAGGCACTGTCCTCCCTGCGCGCGGCGCTCGCCGCGGCGCCCGATCATCCGCGTGCGAACGCGTACGTGATCCTGATCGGCGGCTCGGAAGCCGATCGCGCGAAGGCCGTCGAGAGCGCACGCAAGGTGCTCGCCGGCGGCGACGGCAAGAGCAAGGAGCGCGCGTTGCTCGAGGCCGCGCTGGCGTCGATCGAGAAGGGCCCGAAGGCAGCGCGCGCGGTGCTGGCGGCGGCCGATGCGGCGGGCGACCGCGAGCTCGCGTTCTGGGCCGCCGAGCTCGACTACCGTGCGGGCAACTACGCAACCGCGAAGTCCGAGTACGCGGCGTTGCTCGCAGACACCGCCAGCGCGTTCCGCGGCCGGATCTACGACCACCATGCGGCGGTGCTGCTCTACCTCGACGAACCGGATGAGGCCCTCCGCATCGGCACGCTGTACCGCGATGCGTTTCCCGGCGAGGCTGATGCCGTGGGCGTCTATGCGACCACGCTCGGTGCCGCCGGCAAGCACCGGGAGGCGATCGCGGCCGGCGAGGAGGCGCTGCGCCTCTCGGAAGGTGAGGACACGCTCGCCGGGCTCGCGAAGGTCACGGCGCTGTCCGGCGACCGGGCCCGAGCGCGCGAGCTGTACCAGCGCTCGCTCGACCGCGCCGGTGCCGCCCGCCGCCCGATCCGCCGCGCAGCCCTCGCGCTGTTGCAGTGGATCGATGGCGATACGCAGCTCGCACGTTCGACCGTCGCGCCGTGCCTGCCCGGAGGCTCCGATGCCACCACGCCGACGCGCGGCGCCTGCCTGTTCGTCGCAGGCGTCGTCGACCCCGAGCGCGCCGAGGAGGTCGCGACGCTGCTCGATCAGCTCGCGGCCGAGGCCACACCGGCCCGACCCGCCTACGGCGCTCCCGACTCCCTCGCCCGGCTGGTGCGCGCGCGCGCCAGGTTCTTCGGCGGAGCCTGCCTCGTCGATCCCGCTCGCTCCGACGTCGCTCCCCGCACGCCGGGAGCTCCGCCGGTCGCGGCCTACACGAGCGAGCTCGACTTCTATGCCGCCTACCACGTCCCGTTCTTCGCGACCTGGGCCGTGTGCGAGCACGCCGCCGCGCTCGCCTCCGAGGGGCAGCGCGCCCACGCCATCCGCCTGCTCGAGCAGGTCGTCAAGCGCGCGCCGCACCGCGAGTGGGTCGCGCGCTCGATGCGGACCTACCAGTAGCGCTATCCTCGAGGAGGAGACGAGATGCGCCAGCAAGGTTGGAGGCTCGCCGTCAAGCAGGTGTTCGATCGCACGGCCGCTGCGATCGGCCTCGTCGTCCTGTCTCCGGTGCTCGCGACGACCGCGCTCGCGATCCGCGCCACGATGGGCTCGCCCGTCCTGTTCCGCCAGGCGCGCGGCGGCCGGTACGGCATCCCATTCGACGTGATCAAGTTCCGCACGATGCTCGACGCCGTCGACGCGCACGGTGAGCCACTCCCCGACGACCGGCGGCTGACCAAGCTCGGCGCCTTCCTGCGCAACGCGAGCATCGACGAGCTTCCGCAGCTACTCAATGTGCTGCGCGGCGAGGTCAGCATCGTCGGGCCGCGCCCGTTCCTGGCGCGCTACCTGGCGCGCTACACGCCGCAGCAGGCGCGCCGCCACGATGTCCTGCCGGGCATCACGGGCTGGTCGCAGATCAACGGTCGCAACAGCATCACGTGGCTACAGAAGTTCGAGCACGACCTCTGGTACGTCGACAACTGGAGCCTCGCGCTCGACGCGAAGATCTTCGCGGTCACGGTCATCCGCGTGTTCCAGCGCCGCGGCGTCGCCTCCGAAGGCCATCCCACGATGCCGGAGTTCTACAACGAGGCCTGACGCGCGCCCTCGACGAGCTCGCGCAGGTGCGCCGCCGACGAGTACGTGACCACCGCGCTCGCGACGCCGCGCTCGGAGAGGACACCACGCACGCACGTCGCCGGGCTCGCCGTCGCGAGCGCCTTGCCGGCGCAAAGCGGGCGGATCGCGACGACGCCGAGTCCGCGCGCCGCGCAGCGCTCGATCTGCGGCAGCATCTCGCGCTCGAGCGGGTTCAGGTACACCGCGAGCCCGTCGAAGCACCCGGCCTCGATCGCCGCGTCCGCAAAGCCGGGCGTGTACGGGAACGGGGCGACCGCGCCGATCTTGCCGGCCGCGCGCAGGGCGGCGAACGCCTCGGCGAGCGCGCCCGCCTGCGCGTCGAGTCCTGCGAGCCGCCCGGGCTCGTCCTTGAGATCGCCGCGCCACATCCACTGCACGACGTCGAGGCGCTCCGCACCGAGCTCGGCGAGGTAGGCATCCACCTTCGCGACCAGCCGCGCGCGGTCGAACGCGACGTCACCGAAGTGCGGCTCCGCGAGCTTGACGATGTGCTGCACGCCGCTCGGTCGCCACCGCCGGAGCAAAGCGACGAAGCGCGGATGGCTCTCGTACTCCGACGACGAGTGCAGCGTCGTGACGCCGAGCTCGCGCGCCTCGTCGAACAGCGCGAGCCAGGCTTCGTCGCCGAGGTCGCGCTCGTGCAGGCGCATCGAGCCGAACGCCAGGGGCGAGAGCGGCACGCCGGAGCGTCCGAGCGTGCGTGGCGCGAGCGCGCTCACACGAACACGTCGACGTTGATCGCGCACTTCCAGAGGAAGCGCTCGCTGACCGCCTGCGGCGAGAACGCGTTGCGGCCGTGCAAGCAGCGCTCGTCGCGCCACACGACGGCTTCGCCCGGGCGAAGCTTGACCTCGGTCAAGGCGCGGCGCACGCGCGGCGAGTCACGCAGGAACGCGAAGAACCGCTCGCGCAGGTCGCGCACCTCCGGCGGGCAGCTCTGGACGACACAGTAGTAGTTCCAGTTGAGGTAGATCGCTCCGCCCTCGCGCCGGATCACCGGCAGCTCGCGGCAGTCGCCGGAGCGTGCGTGGGGCATCGTCGTCGCCTCGAGCTTCGCGAGCAGGTCCGGCTGCTCGTCGGCGAGCGCGGCGACCAGCTCCTCGGCGGAGATGAACACCGTCTCGCCACCCTCCGCGGCGGCGGCCACGCAGCACATCAACGTCGCGTTGGGGAACGACGGGATGTACGAGCCATCGGTGTGCAGTGGCTGGGGATTCTTCGAGTGTCGATACGCGTCCGGGAACGTCGGATCGTAGCGCACCTCGAACCACAGCTCTCCGGTGCGCTGGACGTCCCGGTCACCGGAGCGAACGTCCTCGGCGAGGAAGTGCGGCGTGCCCAGCGCCGGCAACAGCCGGTCGTAGGTGTCGCGGACCTCGGCGATCTCCCGAGTGGGCGTGATGTGCACGACGAGCGCGTCGCGCCAGGCGTCGAGGATACGGGCGGCCGACGCGGCGACGTCGGTCGGATCATACGTGGCGTTCCGGAGGACCTCGATGGCGCGGAACGGTACTGCGGTGCGCACGACGATACAAGATGCCGCCGGTGGCCGCCGCGTTCAGCGGCGTGGCTCCGCCGGCACACCGACCGCGATCACGTCGGCGGGGAGTGGGCGCACGACGGCCGCGCCGGCGCCGATCGTCGTGCGTGCGCCGATCGCGATGTTCGGGATCACGACGGCGCCGATGCCGATGAACACCTCGTCTCCGAGCGTCACGCCTCCGGCAAGGCGCGCCCCGGGCGCGACGTGTACGGCCTCGCCGAGCGTGCAGTCGTGATCGATCGACGCCGCCGTGTTGACGATCCCGTGCGCCCCGATGCGCGTGTCGGGCTGGATCGCGGCCTGCGCGAACACGACGGTACCCGCCCCGAGCACCACGCTCGCGTGGACCGTCGCCGATGGATGGACGACGCTCGCAAAGCGGCACCGCGCGAGCGCGGCGAGCCGCCGGCGTGTCGCGTTGCTCCCGATCGCGAGGACGCACGTGCGCGCGGGATCGCGCAGCGCCTCCTCGCACGGTCCGGTCACCAGAGCCTCGAGCAGCTGCGTCGCCCACAGCTTCGGATCATCGTCGACAACTCCCGCGATCTCCCACCCGGCGGCGCGTGCGGTCGCGATCACGACCTTCGCATGGCCGCCGGCGCCGATCACCGTGAGCGGTGGTCGCTCACCGCCGAGGCTCACGATCTCGGTCTCTCGATCGTCGCCTCTCGTTGATTCTCGCCGATCAAGACCCAGCCACCGCCCGACGACGCGATGCGCACGAGGCGGTGACGCGCGAAGCCCGCGCTGGTCGCCAGGCGCGCGATGTCGTCGGCGGTGTAGTAGAAGACGTCGCCCCGGCGCGTGACGCGATAGCGCAGCCGGCGGGCGGTGCCGCGCACGATCGACCACTTCGGGAACGACGCCAGCGCCTTGCCGCGCGTGAGCTTCGCCATCTTCGCGAGGAACGGCTGCGCCTCCTCGAGATAGTCGAACACGCCCATCGCGATCGTGACGTCGAACGTCTCGCCCGCGAAATCGTGTGCGAGGAACTCGCCGCGCCGGAATTCGGTCTGCGCGGTGAGACCGCTCTGTGCCGCGGAGGCGCGCGCGATCTCGAGCATCGGCTCGCTGAAGTCCAGGCCGAGCACGCGCTTCGCACCGCGCCGCGCGAGCTCGACGGAGTAGATCCCCGAGCCGCAGCCGATGTCGAGGATCGAGGCGCCTCTTGCGCCGGTCTCCTGCATCGCGATCTCGTAGCGGGCGAAGATCGCCTTCCGGAACACGCGGTTGAACAGGCGGAATGCGAACGAATCCGAGTTGTAGATCGCCGCGAAGTTGGCGGCGTCCCACTCGAAGCGATGCTGGACCTCGTCGAGCTTGCTCATGCACGTACCTTCCTTGTCTCGTGCTCGCGGGCGAGCGTGCCGAGCGGCACGAGCTCGAGCCGTCGCGCGAGCGTGCGCAGCGAACGAGCGATCCGCGGAGTCGCCAGGTTGTGGAGCGCGACGTGCTTCCAGATCGGAAGGTTGCGCGCCGGACCACCGCCGTACGCTCGATCGAGCCACAGCAGCTCGCGCGAGAACTCGTAGGGATGGAAGTAGAACACCATCGTCTGGTCGCGCCGGTCGGCGCGCTCGGCCGCCCACGCGACCAGGCGCGTCGGCAGCAGGCGGAAGTGGCTGCCACCGGCGATCGGGAGGCGCCAGCGCGCGACCGCGGTCGTCGCGAGCGGCAGCTCGACGAGCGGGCCCGATGCGGTCGCAAGCTCGAACGGGGTCGCGGGCGCATCCGGGATGCCGTAGCGCAGTCCCCCGACGGGGAACACGCTCGAGTCGTACCGAAAGCCCTCCTCGACCAGCGTCGCGAAGCACGGGTTGTCGAGGCTGCGCACCGAGAACTCGGGAGCGCGAAACCCGACGACCTCCACGCCCGTGAGGTCCTCGAGCATGCGCTTGCTCTCGCGGAGATCGGATGCGAAGCGCTCCCGCGACATCCCCGACACCAGCTCGTGGTTCGTCGAGTGGCTCGCGATCTCGTGACCGCGCGCCGCGATCGCCTTGACCAGGTGTGGGCGCGCGCGCGCGAGCATGCCGAGTACGAAGAACGTGCCGCGCACCTGCGCCTCGTCGCAGAGGTCGAGCATGCGCGCGATGCAGTCGTCGACCTTCGGCGACACCGGCTGCGGGCGACCGGCCGCACGGATCGCGGACAGCTGGTGCCAGTCCTCGACGTCGAAGCTGAGGCCGTGCCGGGTCACGTCCAGATCCCGTCCCACACCTCGATCGCGCGGCGCAAGAGGCCGCGGCGCTGCTCCGTCAGGCCGCGCTCGCTCGCGAGCCGATCGTACGCCTCGAGGATGTCGTCGATCACGCGCGCCTCGTCGAACTCGGCGAGCGCCTTCGCACGCCCGGCCGCGCCCATGCGCACGCGCTCGGCGGGCGAGCGCAGGAGCCGCTCGAGCGCGGACGCCAGCGCCGGTGCGTCGCGCGCCGGGACGAGCAGGCCGTTGCCGCCGTCGTCGACCGTTTGCCGGCAGCCGCGCACGTTGGTCGCGACGCAGGGCAAGCCCATCGCCGCTGCCTCCATCAGCGCGCGGGGAAACCCCTCGCGGTGCGACGGCAGCATGAACACGTCGAGCGCCGCGTAGATCCGGTCGACGTCGTCGCGGTGTCCCAGGAACTGGGCGACGCGGTCGATCCCGTGCGCCGCGAGGGCATCCGGCTGGATCGCATCCGCCTTCTGCTCGAACCCACCGACGAACGCGAAGCGCGCTTCCGGGACACGCGAGGCGACGATGCGCGCCGCCTCGAACGCCTCGCGGTAGCCCTTCTCTTCGACGAGCCGTCCCACCATCCCAACCACCAGGTCGCGCTCACCGTAGCCGAGCTCGGCGCGGATCGCCGTGCGGTCGCGGGCGGAGAAGCGCGCCCGGTCGAAGCGGCGCAGCGAGATGCCGTTGCCGACGTGCTGCAGGCGATCGGCGCGCACGATGCGCTCGTCGATCGCGACCGGGATGTCCTCGGGGTTCTGCGAGAAGTTGTGGTGCGAGAACGCGAGGGTGATGCGCTCGAGCCACACGTACATCCAGCGCTGCTCGGGGCGCATGAACCCGGGAAAGTACAGGCCGTGGATCGTGTGCACGCGCAGCGGCACGCGCGCGAGCAGCGCCGCGTACTGTCCGAGCAGGCCACCCTTGGGCGTGTGCGTGTGGATGATGTCGAAGCGCTCGCGCCGCAGCACGCGGTAGAGCGCGATCAGCGCGCGCAGGTCACCGAGTGGACCGAACGTGCGCTTGACCGGGATCTCGTAGAACTCGATACCGGCGCGGTCGAGCTCTCCCGCGTGTGGGCCGCGCGCCGAGATCCCGGCGACGCGGTAACCGGCCTCGCGGAGGTGGCGGAGCTGGTTCAGCAGGAGTTGCGACAGCGCGGCGTCGGCGGCGGCGATATGAGCGACACGAAGGGACACGAACTAACAGCCGTTGCAGCTGTGCCCGGCCACGAAGTTCTGGCGCACCTCGTCCTGCGTCAGCGCGCGGTCGTAGGCGGCGGCCAGCCAGATCGTCCCCAGCCAGTGACGGTCGCTGATCCCGCTGACCTCGTCGCCGATCGTCAGCTTGTAGTCGCGATCCCAGATGTCGGTCGGCGGCGTCGTCGGGCGCTGACCCTGGATCGGACCGATGCCCGACGGGTCCGACATGAACGGCTCGCCGTTGATGTACAGCACGCGCTCGGTCGCACTCGCGACGAGCGTGAGGTGGGTCGGCGTGTCCACGACGATTCCACCCGCCGGCCCGTTGATCGCGGGGACACCGTTGCCGCTGGTCGCGAGCGTTCCCACGCGGCCCTGCCAGCGATCGCCGACCTGGTTGATCGTTGCGTTGCGATACACAAACGTCGCCGAGGTCCCGAAGATGAGGGCGTAGTTGGGCTGGCCCTGATCGACGCCGGTCCCCTGCGTGACGTTCGCGGTGCTGACCCAGACCTCGAGCGTGACCGCGCCGGTGTCGTTGATGACCCTGTCGTTGAGATAGGGCCGCTTCGCGGACAGGATCCCGCCCGCGACGCGTTCATTCAGGCGAAGGCCGCCGGGGACCCACGCGACCGCAGCCGGATTCGCGATCGTCAGCCGCATCGCGGACTTGCCCACCGGCGGTGGCATCACGTCGCTCACCACCTGGCCGCCATTCTCGTCGAACCGCCAGAACCCGACGAGCCCGGTCGAGATGCGTTCGCTGACGTCGTCAGGACCGTCGGGTGAGTCCGGCGCATCGATCGCCGGCGACGGAGCGTCTCGCACGCCGGTCCCCGATTGCGCTGGAAAGTCGCACCCGCTCAACGACACGAGCGCCGCACAGAGGATCTGTCGTCGGTGTGCCATGGCCTCACAAGCGACGATAACCCCCTGTACCGGTCATTGCCATGAGATCAGTCGCTTTGTCGTTTGCGTGGGATCTCGCGCACATGCGGCTCCTCGCTCCCGAGGAGCGCGTCCTCGTATTGCGTGAGGATCGCCGCACTCGCGAACCGCGCGCTCGAAACCTTCGCATCGTCGGAGACACGACGTGCGAGGACCGGGTCGGCGAGCAGCTCGAGCACGTGGCGGGCGAGCCCGGCTTCGTCTCCGACCGGCACGAGGAAGCCGTCTCGACCGGGCCGGGCGATCACCTCGCGCGGCCCGAAGTCGCAGTCGGTGGCCACCACTGGTAGTCCGCACGCCATCGCCTGGATCATCGCACCGGGGAGGCCCTCGGCGCGGCTGGCATGCAGGAACACGCTGGTTCGCACCATGAAGCGAAACGGGTTCTTGTCGAAGCCCCGGAAGTCGACCGCGTCGTGGATCCCGATCGTCCGTGTCAGCGCCGCGAGCTCTTGCCGCCGCGGACCGTCGCCGAGCACGATGAGGCGCGCCGGGTGGACGGCGACGACGCGAGCGAACGCGCGCAGCAGCGTCGGGTAGTCCTTGATGTCGACGAGCCGGCCGACCGCGAGCACGACCGGGATCCGGCTCGACGGAACGAGCCAGGGATGGTCCACGGGCTCGGTCGAGCGCGCGACGAGCTCGTCGTCGACCATCGGGTTGTAGACCACCTCGATCTTCTCGCGCACGAGGCCGAGGATTGCCGCGAGGTCACCGGCGACACCGTGGGAGACTGCGGTCACGAGGTTGGCCCGGCGGTACGCGATGCGCTTCGCGCGCGGCTCGAGGAACCGGCGCATCGCCGAGCGATCCTCGCGGACCAACGAGCTTCGCTCCGACAGCACGAGGCGAGCGCGCGAGCGCGCCAGCGCATGGGCGGCACACGCGATGACGTTCGAACCGCCGTGCATCGAGAACACGATGTCCGGATCGTCACGCTGCATCCGTCGCGCGAGCGCCGGAGCCGCGAGCAACAGGCGAGGCGCGCCGAGCTCGTGGATCGGCACGTCGCGCGGTACGTCTTCGACGAACGGACCCGCGATGCGGTTCAGGGCCAGCGACGGTGCGATGCGCCGGCGATCGAGCCCCTTCAGCAGCATGAGCAAGACGCGGTCGGCGCCGCCGTCGCCGAGCGTCGGCGCGAAACACAGGATGCGGCGGACTCGCCCTTGCATCATCGGCGGTGGACTCGGAGACTATCAACCTGACCGAAGAAACGCCCGCACCCACCGCACGGGAGACGGTAGCACACCACACCCGACGAGGGATCTCGTGGAACCTCGTCGGTGCGATCGCCACGAACCTCATCCGTCTGGCGGTCGTCGCGATCCTCGGACGCGTGCTCGACTCGCACGACTTCGGGATCGTCGCGGCGGCGCTGATCGTCACGATCCTCCTGCACAACATCCGCGACGTCGGACTCGGACAGGCGCTGATCCAGCGCAAGGACCTCGACGCCGGCCACGTCGCGACCGCGTTCGCGATCTCGTTCTACCTCGGGATCGCGATCGCGGTGAGCCTGGTGCTCGCCGCGCCGATCATCGCGACGGACCTCACCGGAGTCCCCGCGTCGGTCAACGTTCTCCGCGCCCTTGGCGTCATCTTCGCGCTGCGCGGCCTTGCCACGGTCTCGTTCGTTCTGTGTCAGCGCGCGATGAACTTCCGGACGATCGCGCTGGTCGACACGAGCTCGTACGCAGCGGGCTCGCTCGTCAGCATCACCGCGGCGCTCCTCGGTGCGGGTCCGTGGGCGCTCGTCGCCGGCTACCTCGTTGAGGAAGCGCTGTCGGCGACGCTCTACGTGATGATTCGCCCGCCGATCCTGTCGCTGCGGATCGATCGATCGAGGTCGCGAGATCTGCTCCACTTCGGCGCCGGTCAGACGATCATCCAGATCGCCGGCATCCTCGCCACCTACGGCGACAACTTCGTCGTCGGACGCAACCTCGGCGCGACGGCGCTCGGCTTCTACTCGCGCGCGTACGATCTCATCAAGCTCCCGGCGGCGGTGTTCTCGAACGTCATCGGCAACGTGTTGTTCCCGGCGTTCTCTCGACTCCAGGACGATCGCGCGCAGCTGGCGAGCGGCTTTCGCCGGGTCATCTTCGCGAACGCACTCGTGCTGCTGCCCGGCAGTGCCGTCCTCATCATCCTCGCCCCCGAGGTGATCAGGATCCTGATGGGCGCGAACTGGGACGAGGCCGTGACTCCGTTTCGCATCCTCGCGGTCACGATCTTGATGCGCACGAGCTACAAGGTCGGAGCGATGGTCGCGGCCTCGGCGGGCAACGTCTACGGTGCGGCGATCGCAAACGTCGTCTACATGATCGCGGTGATCGCCGGGGCGATGCTCACGATCCGGGAGGGCATCGCCGGTGTCGCCGTGTCGACCGCCGTGGCGCTGTGCATCGTCTACGTTCACTGCAGCTACCTGGCACTGCGCGTCTCGGGACTCTCGGCGCGCGCCCTCGTGAGCGCGCATGTTCCCGGCCTGGCGCTCGCGGTGGTCGTCACGGCGGTCACCTGGCCCGTCACGACCGTCCTGCGGGGCGAGCTCCCGACGGCGATCACGTTCGTCGTCGTGCTCGCGCTCGCGCTCGCCGTCGCCGTGGCTGGGCTGGCGGTCGCGCTCCGGGTGAAGCTCGAGGACGGTGCGTGGCTGCGCGCGGAGCTGGGGCGCATCCGCTCGAAGCTCCGCCGGCGGACCTGACCTACTTCTTCGGTGCCACGATGCGCGGGAACGTGCGGTTGGTGGCGAAGTGGGCGGTCGTCCACTCCGCCGAGGCACCGGCGAAGTCGTTGGCATCGAGGACGGGCGCCCGATCGATCGTGCTGCCCTCGGTCGCGTCGAACAAGACTCCGAAGCTGGCCGCCTCACCGGCGGAGGTACGGGTGATCTTGACGCCCGCGATGGCGTTCGAGTTCGTCGCGGCCAACCAGATGCCGGCGGCGAGCTTTCCGCGCGGCGACTTGATCCTGAGCCCCTGGATGTCGATGTCCCGCACGTCGCGGGCGGAGGAGCGAAAGCGGAGCCCGTACGCCTTCGCCGGCGTCGGCCCCTCGAGGTTCAGCGCGAGGTTCCGGATGCTGACGCCGTGCGTGCTCTCGAAGGCGACATAGGCATTGCCCTTGATCTGGGGATCGACGCGCGACGTCCACGTCCCGCCCTCGATCGCGATGTTCGACGGGTACATGTCGTTGCCGTGCGAGACGAGCAACAGGCCGCCGGTGCCGGCGCCGACATCTCGCACCAGGTCGACGCGATTCAGGCGCAGATTCTTGTTCTCGTGATTGATATACAGCATCGGTTGCGAGGCATTCGCCATCGGGCCCCGACTCGATGCGTAGACGGTGACATCGGAGATCTCGAGGGACTCGGTAGCGAGCACCGTGATCTGCCCCTCGCGCACTTCGACGTGGTGGAACCTGCTGTTCCGCAGCGGGAACGCCCTGCGATTCGCGTCTTCCCAGCCGCCGAGGGACACCGCGTACACCGTCGTGCCGGCACTGTTGTCGACGATGCCGTCGTGGATGTTCAGGCCTTCCATCTCCGCCGCGGCGGTGGGCTCCATGTCGATCGGTGAGTTCTTCGCACCGTGGATGTAGAACCTGCTGATCTCGACGTCCTTGAACCCGCGCTGGAGCGAGACGCCGCTCCGCGAGCCCTGCTTCGGCGCTTGCGGCTGGCCCTGCGTCCTCATCTCGAAGTCGTGCACCTTCAGGCGGTGGACGTAGTTTGGGCTCGTGCCGGCGATGCGCAGCGCATCGCCGATGCAGGGACCGAAGCGCAGGGAGGCGATCTCGATGTCGCTCGTGATCGCGCGCTGCGCGTTGACCTGAACGAGGTGGTTCTGCTGCGTCGGCGAGGGATCTTTGATCGTGCCGTGCTCGATCGAGAAGTCGCGCAGGATGATGCGCTTGGCTCCGTCGTAGATCTCGATCCCGACCCAGTAGCCACCAGCTGCATCTCCCTCGATGATGATGCGGCTTGTGGCGCCGTGGCCGGCGAGGGTCAGGTCCGCGATGCCACCGAACCGCAGCGAGTCGTAGTGCTCGCCGCGATCGAGGTAGATAGCGCCGACGGGGAGCTTCAGCACAGCGCCCGTCCCCGCGTGATCGTCGATGGCGCGCTGGATCGCGACCCGGTTCTGCGTCGCGCGCACCGGATCGTCGACGACGACGCCGTACGACGTCAGCTCGATCTCGCGTGCGGAAGGCGCTTCGGGCGGACTGCGGTCGGTCGTGGCACGCGTTCCCGAGGAGCAGCTCGCGACGAGCATGACGCCCATCACGAAGGTGCTCGGTCGGTTCGCGGGCACGACCGTAGGCTACCATCACGGTCGATGGCAGACGATCGCGTCAGGAGGTCGGCGGATTCGCTCGCCTCACAGCCTGTCCGCGTCGCCGTGCTGATCGATCACGGCGATGTGCCGGCATGGGTGGCGCGCGTCCTCGACGACCTCCTCGTCGCGACCGAGGTCACGCTCGTCGGCATCGGCCGCGTGGAGCGACCGTCCGAGCGGCCACCGCTGTGGTCGCGGTTGTACCGCGCCTTCGACGCGCGCGTTTTTCCGATCGACGCGGACCCGTTCGCGCCAACGGATGTCACGGAACGCATCGCCGCCGCTCCGAGCCTCGACCTGCACCCGCACGCGTGGGAGGGAATCGGGATCGACGTGCTCCTCGAGCTGAGCACGGCGCCGGCGCCGCAGGGGCTCGCGCGACGACCGAAGCGCGGCGTGTGGACGATCTCGCACGGCGCACCGGGCTCCACGCGGCCCGGTGTCGACGAGCTCGTCGCGCAGGCGCCGGTGACGGAGGTCTCGCTGCTCGTCGATGGAGCCGCCGCGTACCGCACGTGGTCGGCGACCGATCCGGTGTCCCTCGGGCGCGGCCGCGCGAGCCACTACTGGAAGGCCTCCGCGTTCATGCTCCGCGCGCTCCGCGAGCTGTATCAGACCGGCGACCTCGCACGGGGAGAGGCCGCGCCGCGCCGAGCCGCACCGCGCGCGACGGCACCGGCGCCCCGCGCGCGCGAGCTCGTATCGCTCGGAGCGACGCAGGTGCGCACGCGCGTTCGCAAGCTGTGGTCGCTCGACCAGTGGACACTCGCCTTTCGCGCCGACCCGGCGACGACCGAGTCCAACCCGAGCTTCGATCTCGAACGGTTCACGACGCTCAGCCCGCCCACCGATCGATTCTGGGCCGATCCGTTCGTCGCGCGTCACGGCGACGGCTGGGTCGTCCTGTTCGAGGAGAAGGTGTACGGACGCCGGCCGGCGTGGATCTCGGCGCTCCACATCGATCGCCACGGCACGGTGACGCCACCGGTGCCGGTCCTGCAGTGCGACTATCACCTATCCTATCCGTTCCTCCTGCGCTGGCAGGACACATGGTGGATGGTCCCCGAGACCGCACGGAACAAGACGATCGAGCTGTGGCGTGCGGTCGCGTTTCCTCACCGCTGGAAGCGCGAGCGGGTGCTGGTCGACGGCGTCCAGGCCGTCGATCCGACGCTGTTCGAGCACGACGGCCGCTGGTGGATGTTCTGCAACATCGGCGAGCCGCACGCCTCGCGCGAGGACGAGCTCCACCTGTTTCACGCGACGTCACCGCTCGGACCGTGGACACCTCATCCCCGCAACCCGATCAAGTCCGACATCCGCAGCAGCCGACCGGCGGGTCGCGTGTTCTTCTCCGACGGCGCATGGCACCGACCGGCGCAGGACGGCTCCGACGGATATGGCTCGAGCCTGGTCGTCCACCGCATCGAGCAGCTCGATCCGCGCACCTACCGCGAGGTCGCGATCCGCCGGATGGCTGCGACCGGCGGCTCGGGACTCCACACGATCAACGCGTGCGACGGGATGACCGTGATCGACGTGCGGCTCGCGCGCCCTCGCGTTCCGCTCGTCGAGCGCTTCACACGGTATCGCAGTCGACGTAGCTGAGGTACCAGTGACGCCGATCCGTGACGTACGTCGAGACGTCCGGAGCAAACGCGTGCGCCCCGACGTGGATCTCGAGCGGCCACATGCGCCGCGGCAGCGGCACGAACCCGCAGCGCAGGAACGAGCTGTACGTCGGAGAGTGCGGGAAACACCAGGCCAGCGCGAAGTCGACCTCCTGCTTCGCCATGTCGACCAGACACGTGCGCAAGAGGCCGCGCAACGCCCGTTGCTCTCCCGGCAGGCACAGCGATTCCATCACATATCCGACGGCGCTCCGCTCCTTCTTCTGAACGCAGTGACTCGTGAATGCGCGAACGCGATCTCCGTCGAAGATCGCGTTCGTCTCGTACCGCTCGCTCGGCTTCTCGACGAGTCGCCAGTTCAAGTATCGCGCGTCTCGCTCGACCGCGACGCCGATCGTCCGCGAGAATTGCCTCCACAGCTCCGTGAAGCGCTCGTCGAAGCGGTCGACGGAGGTCGCACGACGGGAGCGCCAGCCGACGGGGATTGGCAGATCCGGAGTCCACGGCGCTCCGAGCCGCTCGAGAAAGTACTTCGTGCGGAGTGGACGGATCAAGAACGGGAGATCGCCGAGCTCGCTCCAGTCGAGCCGATTGAAGAAGCCGTGTGCGGAATTCGCATTCGGCGTGCCGTACACGAGTGCCACGCCGGCATCGCGTGCTCGAGCGTAGGTTTGACGCGCGAGGGTCAAGAACAGGCCACGACCTCGAAACTCGCTATCGGTCATCGTGTCCACGGATTGGATCCCGAGACGGCGTTGACCGGCGATGCGAAAGGTGACAGGCATCGACGCATAGATCGCGGCGAGCTTGTCATTGCGCGCGAGTGCGAAGTCGACGAATAGCTCGCCGGTGGGATTGTCGAGGTACTGCCAGCGCAGGTGATCGGCTGGTCGCGGCGAGCCGTTGATCGCGAAGCACTGCCCGAACAGATCGAGGTCCGCCTCGGTCCTCAGCATGGCTCGCGTCGGCACATGCCACCGATCGGGATCGACGACCATGCGCTCGAAGATACACCCTCCGCGCGGGTCGGTCGGCGACCGGACGCCGTATGATCCGGGCGCATGTCGTCGAGCCGCATCGAACAGCTGGATGGGCTGCGGGCACTCGCGTTCCTTGCGGTGTTCTTCTTTCACGCCATCCACATGCCGCTCGGGTTCCTCGGCGTCGATCTGTTCTTCGCACTGAGCGGATACCTCATCACGCGCAACCTGCTCGAGCTCCGTGCGCAGACCACCAGTCGCGCGATGGCGGTCTTCTACTACCGTCGCCTCCTCCGGATCATCCCGCCGTACTTCCTGGCGCTCGCCGTGATGATCCTCCTCGGCGATCTCCCGCTCGCCACGTCGGGCTGGTACTTCGCGTTCTGCTCGAATATCCACGACTCGTTCTTCGAGCGCGTGAACGGAGCGCCGCTCACGCTGTGGTCGATCGCCGTCGAGGAGCAGTTCTACCTGGTGTGGCCGCTCCTCGTCCTGCTGGTGCCGCGGCGGCGCTTGGTCGCGGTGCTGGTGGCAGCCGTCGTCGTGTCCGCGCTCTCGCGGTGGTGGTGGGCCGGGAACCACGACGCCGTGTATCGTCTGATGCCGTGCCGGATGGACACGCTCGCCCTCGGAGCGATCCTCGCGGCGATCGATCTCGACGAGGTCAGGCGACGCTCCACGACGTGGATCGCGATCGCCGTCGGTGCGGGAGCGATCTCGCTCGGCTATCGGTTCGCGATCGGGCGTGCCCTGCATCGTCCCCAGGACCTGACGGTGGCGTACGAGGTCGTCGGCTACGGCATCACCGCGATCGCGTTCGCGGCGGTGCTCGCGTTCGTTCGCGCGCACGACCACGGCCGGGTGCACGCGGTCCTGTCGCAACCCCTCCTGCGCTACATCGGCAAGATCAGCTACATGGCGTACCTGATCCACGTCGTGGCGATCGAGCTCGTCCAGCGGCACGTGCACAGCACCGCCCTGATCGCGCCACTCGCACTCGCACTCACCGTCGGCTGGGCGTCGCTGACGTGGTACCTCGTCGAACAACCACTCAGCACCCTTCGCAGGTGGGTGACGCCGCGCCCGGTGCGCTCGTAGCGGCTACGAGGCCTCGAAGAACAAGTTGCGGACCTTGGTGCGCGCCAGCGCGTTGACGGCCACCGCGAGCGGAACGAACGGGAGGTTCTTGATGGTGCTCGCGAGCCGTCGCACCAGCACGCGCGACGTGCGAGGCACCGCCGGTGGGCGCGCCTTGCCGTGGGTGCCGCGGCCGGGCCTGCCGATCATCGCGATCTCGATGTAGGCCGCGAACGCGACCGGATCGCGCTCCGGAATCGGGCTCACGCGGATGTGCGCGAAGCCGGCGTTGCGCAGCGTGGTCTCGAGCGCGCGCTGGGAGAACCACAGGAAGTGGTGCGGCGGCAGGTCGCCGCGGTTGTGCGCGCGGTCGCGGTGAACGAGGAGTCGCTCCCGATTGGGCACCGAGCCGCACATCGTCCCGCCGCGCCGGAGGAGGCTGCGCGCCGCCTCGAGGAACTCGATCGGGTTCGCCTGGTGCTCGAGGACATCGAACGCCGTGACCCAGTCGTAGCCCCCGCGCGCGAGGGTCGGGGCGATCTCGCCGCGCTCGTCGACGAGATGGGTCGCCTGCACGTCGAGTTGTCGCCGGCGCGCGGCCTCCACGTTCCCGGGATCGAGATCGAGGCCGGCGACCTCGAAGCCACGACCGCGCGCGACCTCGAGGAAGCCACCCTCACCGCACCCGATGTCGAGGAGCTTTCCCGGCGACGCCCGGCGCAAAAACATGTGGTGTCGCTCGCGTAGGAACACCTCGCCGCGCCGCCGGCGATCGTACGTGGCCTGGTGACCGTGAGCGTAGAACTCCGGATCGAGCGTGCGCGGAGACCAGTAGTGAATCGCGCAGGCTGGACATGCGAAGCAGGTCCAGCTCTGTGGGTCGTCGCGGTGTCTCGCGATCTCCCTCCCGTTCGCGTTGCAAACGGGGCACGCCGCGTCGGAGGTCACGGGCAGACGTGCGGACCCGGAGCGGCGTTCGGCGGGCAGACGGCCCCGGTGGTCGTGTTGCACACCACGCCCTGACGCTGGCCGATGTCGGCCGGGCACGCCGTGCTCGTCCCGGTGCAGCGCTCGCTGACGTCGCAGATCGAGCTCGCGTACAGGCGGCAGACGTAGTTCTCGGAGGCGGCGATCGTCGTGCACGTGCCGTCGACGGAGCCGCGGTGCGCGATGCTGCACGCCTGACAATCACCCGTGTTTCCGTTCGCTCCACCACCACCGCAGTCGCTATTGCAGCACTTGTAGTCGCGGCAGAATCCGGACTCGCACTGGCTGTCCTGCGTGCATGCCTGACCCTGCACCGTGCCTGTCGTGATGCGGCGGACCTGGATGCGCGCGCTGTTGATCGCGCTGTTCTGCCGCGTGTACGTGATCGTCAAGGGCTTCGCCGCCGTGGTGCCGGCCGCGATCTGCGGCGAGCGCTCGGACTCGGCGGTGTTGGCGATCGGGAACTGGGCGGCGACGACACCGGTCGTCGAGACCTGCGCACCCAGGATGTCGCGCCCGGTCGTCGCTGCGTTGCGGTTGTCCGTCCACGCGACGATGTACGCTCCCGCGCCGTAGCCGGCGAAGGCGACGGTCGGCTCGGACTCGGAGCTCCCGACGAAGGTGGAGATCGCGATGCCGTTGGGATCGAGCACGTTGATCGCGCCGTTCGTCGTCACGCGCGTGCCGTAGATGTCGCCGAGGTTCGCGTCGTTGCGCCGGTCTTCCCAGACGACGAAGAACTGGTTGCTTCCGTACGTGAGCGCGGCCGAGAACTGCGAGCCAGGCGAGCTGCTGATCGCGGTGCCACAGTTCGCGTCGAGCAGCACGCCGGCCGGACTCACGCGCGCGCCGCGGATGTCGAGCGCGTCCCCGTTCGGATCGGTCCACACGACCAGGTAGACCTTGTTGACGGTGTCGAACGCGACGTTGGGGCGCGTCTGGTCGCCGGCAGCCGTGCAGATCGGGATGTCGGTGGCCACCACGGTACCGGACGCGTTGATGATCGCGCCGTAGATGTCGAATGCGCCGGTGCGGCGGTCCTGCCAGACGACGAGGCCCGACGAGGTTCCGTCGGTGGCCACCTTCGGGACGACCTGCTCGCCGGCCGCCGTGGTGACGGCCACGCCGTTGCCGTCGCGCGAGTTGCCGGTGGACATGTTGATCCGCGCCGCATAGATGTCGCGATCGACACCGCGCGAGTCCTGCCACACGACGAGGGCGTCCGCGCCGAGCCCGGCCGCGGCGGGGGCGAGCTGCGCGCCCGCGGCGTTCGACACGATGCGCGGTGTGGTGTCCTGCTGGATGCCGCTGCCGTCGAAGCGGATGTGCACGAGGTTCACGTCGGGGACCTGCGAGGCGGCGAACACGTAGTCCGTGAAGCCCGTCGTCTGGCCGACGGTCGGTGCCTGGTAGTTGGCCACGCTCGTCACGAGGGTGAGCGGCGTCGCGGTATCGACGACGGCACCGGCGGTGCTGATGCGCGAACCGCGGACCGACGTCGTATCGAGATCGCGCGTGTCGTTCCACGTCGCGAGGAACTGCGTGCCTGCAAAGGCGACCGCCGGTGCCGTCTGCTGACGGGCGAACACCGACACGGCGATGTCGTTGGCCGTCACGCTGATCGCCGGCTCGGTCGTGAGGACCGCGCCGAGGATGTCGCGCAGCGACGTGGCGAGGTTTCGCGTGTCCTCCCAGACCAGGAAGCAGGTCGCGCCGTTGCACGCGAGCTTGGGCAGGATCTGCGCTCCGCCGACGAGGCTGACGTCGACGGGAGTCGCATCCACGAGCGCGCCCGCCGGGCTCACGCGCGCCACCTGGAGGTCGTTACTCGTGCCCGAGTGAACGACGCTGAAGGCGACCACGTAGTTGGTGCCGTCGAACGCCGCCGAGGGCTGGCCCTCGGCGACAGGTGCGGCGGCGATGTTGAACGCCGAGCCCGTGAGCCCGCCGGCGGAGGTCACGATCTGCCCCCGGACGTTGTCGTTCGTGCCGACCGTCTCGGTGAACGCGACGAGGTAGTTGGACGCGGTCGCTGCGACGGTCGGCTCCTTCTCGATGTTCGCGCTCGCCGCGACGGCGAAGCTCGCACCGAACGCGCCACCCGCGAACACGGCGCCGCGCAGGTCGGTGCCGGACTGCCACACGAGCAGCGCCTGCGTGCCGTTGCTGGCAAGGGCGGGTCGCGTCTCGTCGGCCGCCGTGCTGGCGATCGCGCCGAGCTGCGTGACCGCACCGGCGGTGCTGACGAACGCAGCTTCGATATCGGAGTTGCCCGTCGCGATCGTGCGCTCCCACGCGACGACGAACCCGTTCCCGACGAAGGCTGCGGTCGGGTTCTGCTTCGCGCCGGCCGCTTGGTTGACGCGGATGCCGATCGGATCGACGACGCTGCCGTTGGCATTCACGCGCGTCGCAAAGATGTCCTGTGCCGAGTCGCGCTCGTCCTGCCACACGATGAAGTAGCGCGTGCCGTCCGACGCCATCGCCTGGTTGCGGCTGTTCCTGCCGGTCGTGCCGTTCACTGGGTTGTCGGTGAACAGCTCACCGGTGATCGTCGGGTCGAGCACCGCGGGGTAGACCGAGTCGGCGATGATGTCCTCCGGCACCGTGATGCGGATGCGGTCCGCCTCGAAGCGCGACGGGATGACCCACTCGCTGCCTGCCGAGTCACGCCAGACCGCGTGGCTGTAACGGATCCCGAGTCCCTGTGGACTCTGAAAGTGCAGTCCGGAGTCCGTAGCTGCGACGAACGTTTGATCGCGAACTGCCACTTCGATATCGAGGTCACCCGGGACGAGCGGCTGAACACCAAACTTCCACGACTGCTCGATACCGTCTTCGCGATTCGTGATCACCTCGGTGAACGAGCCGCGCGGGATGTGAAGCACGTTGGGCGCGCTCTGAACCACGGCGTCGAACGTCACGGCGATCGGCGAGTCGCCGATCCTGAGTGCCGTCGTCTCGAGCTCGATCGAGCCGCCGACGACGGTCTTGCCGGAGTCATCGAGGTGCGACGGCGTAAGGCCGACCACACCGTCCCGGACCGACACGTCGTGGGTGAGGTACCTGCCGCGAAATGCACCACCCTGCTGCGCGAACGCCAGCTGCTCGGATTCGACTCCCACCGTGAGGTCCGTGGCCGGTCCGGCGTACGCGTGCGTGAAGGACGCGTCCGAGAGAGAGGGAGGAGAAGGAGCTTCGGGCTCTGCCGGCGGATCGTTGGTGCCCTGGCAACCCACCACGACAAACAGGCTCCAAAGTAGACTTTTCTTCGTCGTGCTCACGGTTTACCAACTCCCTAAAGATGACGGATGGTATCTCAGCCCACCTGGCCAAGAAAGGCTGGAAGGGATAGTGCTCGGGAAGTGAGACTACGTTCACGTCGAACGTATCCCAAGTGACGTCCCTGCTCGGTCACCGGTGAGGTGTGTGACAACGACACGCCATCGCGAGGGGAGCCTGCCTCACTCCCGCTGAGATCACCCCCTCGACATGAACGTTCTCGACCCACGCGGTATCTCGGTTTAGTCCGCTGGTTCCGTTGACCCCCTCGGGACCTGCGAGTATCTTTCGAACTCCCAACCCCTCAGAACTTCAGGATGAAACGCCTCGGTCTCGCTGCCCTCTTCACCGTCGCCCTCGGCGCGGCTCCCGCACGGGCGCAGCCCGTAGGCGTGGCAGCCGCGGCCCAGTTCGATCCCCAGGACGCCGTCGCACCGATCTCGATCGTCGAGGGACCCGGTGTGAAGGTCGGCGAGAGCATGGTCCTGCGCCCGATCTTCGGTCTCGAGACCGGCGTCATCTCGAACGTGTTCTACGAGGACACCGGAGCGACCGCAGCCGGCCTGATCCGGTTGATCGCGCAGGTCGGCGCCGGCTCGCTCTCGAAGCAGCGCCTCGAGGCACCGGCGCTGCTCACGCCGGACGACGACGGTGCGGCGACCATCATCGGCAAGGAGGGTGATGTCATCTACCGCGCCGATGCGCGGCTCACCTATGACGTCTTGCTCTCCGGTGACCGCTTCGTGTCCGGCGTCGGCGGCCTCGGCGCCGGTGTGACGCTGCGCGCGCTCGTCAACCCGAAGGGTACGTGGTCGTTCGGCGTGAACGAGGACTTCCGCCGGCTGATCCGCGCCGCGAACTTCGAGACCGACGCGAACACGAACCGCGACGTCAACTTCCTCTCGTTGCGCGTGATGGCTCAGCCGCCGGGCAACAACTTCAGCGGCCTCCTGCACTACGACAACACCCTCGACGTCTTCGAGAAGGACACGCAGCACTTCGCGAACCGCATGCAGCACACGTTCGGTGTGCGCGCATTCTACCGCTGGCTGCCGATCACGCGGTTCTTCCTCGGCACGACGCAGGGTGTGTTCACAGGCATCGGGTCGAGCGCCAAGGTTGACTCGTACCCGCTGCGCATCGACGGCGGCGTCCAGACGTTGCTGTCGCTGAAGACCACGTTCACGCTGCACGGCGGGTACACGGCGGGCCTGTACTCGTCGGGGCCCAGCTTCTCGGCGCCGATCTTCGGTGCCGAGCTCGGCTATCGCTACTCACCGATGGGCCGCGTCGCCGTGAAGTACGACTACGCGCACCAGGACTCGGTCAACGCGAACTACTTCCGCGATCACGTCGTCCGCGCGTGGGTGCAGCACCTGTTCGTGCCGTTCGTCGTCACGCTGCAACCGGAGCTTCACCTCCGGCAGTACCAGGGCGTCCTGATGCCCGACATCAACGGCAGCCTGTTCCGCAATGACACGATCCTCGCGTTCATCGGCGGCATTCATTACAACTACCGCAACTGGATGGCCCTGACCGCCAGCTACGCGTTCTCGACGGTGCAGACCGACTTCAGGTACGTGACCGACGGACTCATCGACGATCCGAGCTACGTGCGTCACGAGTTCCTGTTCGGCATGCGCGCCGCGCTCTGACTCTTGATTCGCGTCGCTGTTTTCGGAGCCGGAGCGTGGGGGATCAACCACGTGCGCGTGCTCGCGTCGGAGCCCGGCTGCGAGCTGCTCGATGTCGTCGATCCCGATGCCACGGCCGCCGAGCGCGTGCGCGCGATCGCGCCGTCGGCGCGCTGCCGGCGAACACGTGACGAGGTGCTCGGCGATCCCGACATCGACGCCGTCGTCATCGCCTCGCCGGCGCCGACCCACACCGAGCTCGTCCGCGCGGCGTTCGCCGCGGGCAAGCACACGCTCGTCGAGAAGCCGTTCGGGCTCGGACTCGCCGAGGCGCGTGCGACGGCCGCACTTCAGCCGCCCGGCCTCGTCGCGATGGTCGGCCACCTGATGGTCTACCACCCGGCGGTCGCGCGCCTGCGCCAGCTGCTCGTCTCCGGCGAACTCGGGCGGCTGTACTACCTGCACGCGACGCGCGTGAACCTCGGCCGGCTCCGCCGCGACGAGAACGCGCTGTGGAGCTTTGGCCCGCACGACCTGTCGATGATCGACCTGCTCCTCGGGCGGCAACCGCTCAGCGTCGCGGCGCGCGGCCACAGCGCGCTGCAGACCGGCGTCGAGGACGTCGTGTTCATGACCCTGCGCTACGCGACGGGCGAGATGGCGCACCTCCACCTGTCGTGGCTCAGCCCGCGCAAGGAGCGCCGCCTCACGCTCGTGTGCTCGCAGAAGATGGTCGAGTTCGACGACGTGAGCCTCGCGAAGCTGCGGATCTACGACAAGGGATACGACGTCCCTCCGGCGTTCACGCAGTTCGCCGAGTACCTCACGATCCGCGACGGCGCGGTCCACATCCCGCAGCTCCCGATGGAGGAGCCACTCCGCCTCCAGCTTCAGCACTTCCTGGAGTGCATCGTGCAAAAACAGCAACCCCTCTCGGATGTGGCGAGCGCGGTTCGGGTCGTCGAAATTCTCGAGGCAGCTCAACGATCTATGGCGCTGGATGGCGCTCCGGTCACCCTCGGTGAGGTCATGTGAAAACGCCGGTTCGATGAACCACCTGACCCCGGCCGGCGACTAATGTCCCGGTCCCCGTGGAGCTCGAACCAGAAGTCAGCAGCGACACCGAGGAGATGTTCTCCTTCGACGTCTCGCGATACCTGCACACGCTGCGGCGCTACGCCTGGGTGGTGGTCGCGTTGCTCGCGATCGCCATCACCGGTGCGGTCGTGTACACGAGCCGCCAGCCGCGCATCTACGAGGCGCAGTCGTCGGTGCAGATCGAGCCCAAGCTCCCGGACCTGATCGGTCAGGGACAGGAGATCCTGTCGGGCGGCGGCATCGGCGCCGCGGCCGAGTACTACAAGCAGCAGAAGCAGGTCCTCAACAGCTACACGCTGATCCGCCAGACCGTCGAGCAGCACCAGCTGTACTTGACCCTGCTGACCGAGTCGGAGCGCGGCTCGCGCAAGCTCGACGAGCAGATCGAGCTCGCGACCAAGCGCCTGCAGGCCGATCTCAGCATCAAGTACCCCGATCAGAACCGCATCATGTACGTCGTCGTGCGCAGCGAGAACCCGCAGCACGCGGCCGACATCGCGAACCACCACGTCACGACGTACGTCGAGTACGCGCGCGGTCTGCTCGCCTTCGACACGAAGCAAGCCTCCGGCGCGCTGGCGAGCGAGTTCGACGATACCGAGAAGAAGCTGCGCGAGGCCGAGGCGTCGCTCTACAGGTTTCAGAAGGACAAGGACCTGCTCGCGATCTCGCTGTCGGATCGGCAGACCCTGATCTCGGCGAGCATCACGCAGTTCACGCAGAAGCTCAACGAGACGAAGACGGCGCGGATCGAGCTGGCAGCCAAGCTCGGTCGCATGCGCGAGGCGGCGAAGCTCGACGTGCTCGAGTCGCCGATCTTGCTGATGGGCAACAGCATGGCGTTCGAGACGCTGCGCGCGAACTACTACGCGGAGCGCGTGCGCTTCGTCGAGGTCGAGAAGGAGGTTGGCCCGAAGCACACGAACTACCAGATGCAGAAGGCCAAGGTCGACGAGCTGTACAACGCGCTCAAGGCAGAGACCAAGCGCATGCTGGGCTCGCTCGAGGAGCAGTACCAGGCCTCCGCCGCGGCGGAGAGAGCCCTGCGCACGGAGCTCGAGAGCGCGACCAAGGAGGCGCTCGACCTCGGCCCGAACATCGTCGCGTACAACGAGCTCAGTCGCCGCAAGAAGAGCATCGAGGACCGCTACAACATCCTGCGCACGCGCCTTTCGGCGAGCGAGCTCACCGATCGCGTGAACGGCAAGATCGACACGTCGAACGTTCGCCCGCTCGACCCGGCGCTCGCACCGACGGATCCAGTGTCGCCGAACCTGCGCATCAACGTGCTCGCGGCGTCGGTCATCGCCCTGGTCCTCGGACTCGCGCTGATCGTGCTGATCGCGTTCCTCGACCGCTCGATCAAGAGCACGGCCGACGCGCAGCAGGCCGCGGGGGTGCCGGTGCTCGGCATCGTGCCGATGGTCGAGGACGTCACCTCCGGCGACGAGAAGTCGCGCGACCACTACGTCCACGAGAACCCGAAGTCGTCGCTCGCCGAGCACTGCCGCTCGCTGCGCACGAACATCATGTTCTCCGCCGCCGACCGTCCCCTGACGAAGATCGTGATCTCGAGCGCGAGTCCGCGCGAGGGCAAGACCACGTGCGCGATCTACCTCGGCACGACGATGGCGCAGAGCAACCAGCGGGTCCTGCTCGTCGACACCGACATGCGACGTCCGCGCCTGCACGGCCTGATCGGCGGCGTACGCTCGGAGGGTTTGTCGAACCTGATCCTCGGCGACCGCAGCGCCGACGAGCTGATCAAGGCGACCGATATCCCGAACCTGTTCGTGCTCCCGTGCGGACCGCTGCCGCCGAACCCGGCCGAGCTGCTCATGTCCAAGCGCTTCGCCGCGGTCCTCGACGACCTGGGGCACCGCTTCGACCGCATCATCCTGGACTCGCCTCCGCTGCAGGCGGTGACCGATGCGGTCGTGCTGTCGAGGATGGTCGACGGTGTCATCCTCGTCGTGCACGCCGGCAAGACGCTGCGCGACGAGATCCGCCACGCGGCGAACCAGATCCGCGGTGTCGGCAGCCCGATCTTCGGCGTCATCGTCAATGCGAGCGACAACGAGCGCGACAGCTACTACTACTACGGCTACGGCGAGAAGGCTTCGTAGCCAGGTTCACCGGCTCGCGGGCGCCCAGCGGTCCTTGAGCCGCAGGATCGGCTGCTCGAAGTAGCGGAACGACAACGCCGCCACGGCGATGGTGAGGACGACCATCGCGACGAGCTGGCACGTGCAGTACAGCGTGCCGCCGAGGTCCTCCTTCGCGAAGACGCGGGCGAGCGCCTGGGTCACGACGAGCCGGACGATCAGGTGGAACAGGTAGAGCCCGTAGGAGATCTTGCCGATGTAGACGAGCGGCCCGGCCTCGAACACCCGGCGCAGCGGCGAGCCGGCGCGAGCGGCGAGCAGGCACGCGATGAGCGAAGCGGTGGCGAGCGCCGTCAGCGAGTAACCGGCGACGATGAACGGCAGCTCCTTGCGCGACGAGGTGTACAGGAACGCGACCGCGGCGACGCACAGGACCGGCGCGACGCGGCGCAACAGTGCGAGCTCGACTTCGGCGCGTTCCTCGAACGCGAGCCGCAACAGCGCGCCGATCGCGAGCGCGTCGAGCCGGCAGTACGGCAGCGCATACGGCCCGAGCACCGGCTGTGCGCCGTACTCCCAGGTGAGGAAGCGCAGGAGCGGCGCCGCGACGACGATCCCGATGAGGACGTACGTGAGCATGCGCCGGGTGACGAGCTTCACGACGGCGGGGAAGACCAGATAGAACTGCTCCTCGATCGCGAGCGACCACGCGCTGTCGAGCGGGACCTTGTTCTCGCCGACGGTCGCGACCCAGAAGTTCGTGAGGTAGAGGAAGTTGACCCAGATGTTCGCGATGCCGCCGCGCCGGAGCTCGGGGCTGACGAGCGAGCCGATCAGGATCGCGACGAGGACGGCGTAGTAGAGGGGAAAAATGCGGAGGCCGCGGCGGATCAGGAAGTTGCGCCAGTAGCGCGGCTTGTCACGCGACTCGAGGAGGATCCCGGTGATGAGGAAGCCGGACAGCACGAAGAACACGTCGACGCCGGCCCAGCCGATCTGGCGCACGTGGTCGAGCGCGAAGCCGATCCCGAAGCCGTTGCTGTGCTGGGTGAAGGTCCAGCCGTGGTAGAGGAGCACCAGCGCGATCGCCAGGCCGCGCACACCGTCGAGCGAGCGGACGTGGGTGCGTTCGAGCGCGGCGCTCATGTCGCCGGAACGGGCCGCGGCTGTGGGGCGTTGTGCTGTGGAGCGTCGCGCTTGGGCGGGCTCGTGGCGGTCGGCTCGCGCTTGACGATCGCGAACAGGGCGAACAGCACCCATAACATCGATTCGCGCAGACCGTTGTGCGCCACCGTGAACGCGAGGATCGGCGCGAGCGTCAGGAGCAGACGCAGGTGGGCGCCTTTGATCACGCGCCACAGGAACGTCAGCATGATCATGCTGCCGACGATGCCGTAGCTGAACAGGATCGTGCCGGCCGACGAGTGGATCTCGTGCGTGCCGATGATCGATTCGCGGAAGCGATCGGTGCCGCCCTCGCCGGCGCCCAGGATGATGTACTCCATGTTGTGCTGGATGCGCCCGTAGCCACGCTCCTCGAAGAACGTGTACTGCGGGAACTGGTCGACGGCGACGCGCCGCTGCGTGGCGTCGATCGCACGCGTGATCGGCCCGCCGATCGCGAGCGCGAGCACCACGATCGGGATGGTCGCGAGGATGACGCGCGGGTTCGTCACGAACGTGACGATGAAGATGATGACGACACCGCCGGCGGCCGCGCGCGATGCGGACAGGAGTGCCAGGTACACGCACGCGCTCATGCCGAGGCCGGCGCGCAGCATCCCGAGCTTGACCCGGCGCCCGCACAGCGCGATCACGCAACCCGCACACAGCGCGTAGTAGCCGAGCTGGTTCGGGTTGTTGAAGAACACGGCCTCGCGCAGCGAGTTGTGCGCGGGGAACGCGAACGAGTACAGGACCTGGACCGTGACCGCGATGAAGACGGCGTTGACCGTGAAGCGCAGGAACGTCTCGCGGTAGCGGTGGTAGAGGACCAGCACGACGGTGAACGTCGTCGCGTTGTAGAGGTAGTAGACGGGAAAGAGGATGAACGTCTCCTTCCCGTGGAGGCCCCACTTGTTGAGGATGAGCGCGTAGGAGTAGTTGACGAGGGCGACCCAGAGCGTGAACAGGAACAGCGGGCGCAGGATGCGCCAGTGCTCGCTCGGGAGGCGCCGGTTCCAGCCGTAGATCGCGAGCGGAGCGACGAGCAGGATCAGGAAGTCGCCGGGCTGCGGCAGGCCGCTGTCGAAGACGTAGAACGGCACGAACGTGATGAGCGCGGTCCACGACAGCAGCGCCGGCGTGCCGAGCACCTGGCGCAGCTCCCGGAAGAAGCTGGATTTCCGCGCGGCTGGCACTAGTTGCTCCGATGCATATCGCAACTTAGTGACCGCGGCGGTCCGGACCGTTCCGTTGCAGAAACATGAATCGATCCAATCAGTTCACCAGGTTGAGTGGACGGACCCCGGACAGCACGCGCAGCGCCTCGCGGGCGGCCTTGTCGCGCATCTCGACGAGGGCCTCGCTCGAGTAGAACGCGCAGTGCGGCGTGATCACCAGGCGGTCGCGCGCATCCTGATCCCCGGCGATCCAGGCGGCGACGAGCGGGTCCGACGTGTCGGGTGGCTCGTCGGGGAGGACGTCGAAGCCCGCGCTGCGCACGTGCCGTTCGCGGAACGCGGCGGAGAACGCCGCCCAGTCGACGACGGGACCGCGCGCGGTGTTGACGAGCACGACGCCGGGCTTGGCCGCGGCGAAGAACTCCCGGCCGATCATGCCGCGCGTCTCGGCGGTGAGCGGGACGTGCAGGGACACGACGTCGGCGGCCGCTGCGAGGTCGGCGAGCGTGTCGAAGCGCTCGAGCCCCAGCGCCTTGTCCCAGCCCGCTGGCTTGTAGGGATCGTAGAAGCCGACGCGCATCGCGAGTGCCTTCGCGCGCTGCGCGGTCGCCGTGCCGATGCGCCCGAGCCCGACGATGCCGAGCATCTTGTCGGTCACGCGGAACGACGGCGCGGTGCCCCACGCCCAGGCGCCGTTGCGGGCGTTGTGCTGGTAGCCGACGAGGCCGCGCGCGAGCGCGAGGAGGAGCGCGATCGCGTGGTCGGCGACGTCGTGCGTGCCGTAGTCGGGGACGTTGCACACGGCGATGCCGCGACTGCGGGCGGCCGCCAGGTCGACGTTGTCGAAGCCGACGCCGACGCGCACGATGACCTTGCAGCGCCGCAGCGTCGCGAGCACGGGTGCGGTCCAGCGCAGGTCGTGCCACGCGAGGATCGCGTCGGCGTCCTCGATCTTGCCGCGCAGGGCGTCCTCGGTCTTCACGTTGAGCGCGGTCACGACCGCGCGCTCGCCGAACACGGCTTGCTCGACGTCGGCGGGCGGCGCGAGCCGGTCGGGGACGACGACGTTCCAGCGCTCACTCATGGCGGGACCTCACGATCGGATTGGACAGCACGCCGAGGCCGTCGATGTGCAGCGTGACGACGTCGCCCGGTACGACGAGCGACTGGCGCGCACCGGCGGGCGTGCCGGTGAGGACGACGTCGCCCGGCTCGAGCGTCATGATGCGCGACGCGAGCGCGATGGACGCGTACGTGTCGAGCACGCGCGTCGCCGTGGTGCCATCCTGCGTCGTGCGCTCGTTGATGCGCGTACCGAGGCGGCGGTCGCCGTCGTCGAAGCCGCGCACGAGCTCGGGCCCGAGCGGGCAGAAGCCGTCGAGGCTCTTGCTGCGTGCGAGGTGCCAGTCGCGACCGAGCACGTTGAGCGCGGTGATGTCGTTGCCGATCGTGAGGCCGAAGATCGCGTCTCGCGCACCCGCCGCGTCGACAGCGCGCGCGCGCCGGCCGATCACGGCGGCGACCTCGACCTCGACCCACATCTCGGCGACCTCGGCGGGCGCCGCGATCGGCTGCCCGGGATCGGCGAGGCAGTTCGGGCCCTTGAGGAACACGAGCGGCTCGAACCCCGGGTCGGTGTAGTGCGCCTCGCGGGCGCTCGTGCGCGCCGCGGGATCGGCGAACAGGTCCTTGTAGTTGTAGGCGAGCGCGAGGATCTTCGTCGGTGCGGCCGGCGCGAGCAAAGGGAGGCTGTCGTCGCCGGACCTGGTCGCGCCCGTCGCGACGGTATCGAGCAGCCACGGCGCACCGGATAGCTCGTGGATGCGGTCGCCGCGCCGGACTCCCCAGCGGGCGTCTCCGGCCTCGGTGCGAAAGCGGAGGTAACGTTGCTCGGACACGGTCAGTACGGGGTCGTCGTCTCCGTGAAGCCGACGCGGCGCAGGAAGTGCTCGACAACGGGGAACTGCCACTCGAAGTCGATGTCGCAACCACCTTCCTGGTGGAGTGGGTGCACCGTCTTGCCGATCCATCGGAACGGGATCTCGCCGCGCGTGTAGTCGAAGCAGCGCGTCCGCAGCACGAACACCGAGCAGTCGACGAAGTACGTGTCGCCCTGGCTGTCGCGATCGCAGGTCGCGTCGCCGAACAGCGCTGGATCGACGAACGGCTTGACCTGATCGTTCTCGATGCGGCGGGCGCGCAGCGCGCTGAACATGTTGTACTTGCTCACGCTCACGGCGGAGTCGTAGTCGGGATGCTCGCGCAAAAAGCGCACGCCCTCGTCGATGATGCCGGGTGTGATTGTCGCGCCGTTCGCGAACAACAACGTGACAAACTCGATCGGCTCCTTCGCCTGCGTGACGATCTGCTCGTAGCCGTGCTTGAACGCGTCCTCGGCGAGCGCGTCGTTGGTCGCGAGGAACGCCGGGCGCTCGATGAACGTGCAGCCCTCGTCGAGCGCGATCGCCTGGATCTGCGGGCAGTCCGTCGACACGAACACGTGCGAGATGCTCTTGGCATGCTTCGCCGCGAGGATCGGATACAGCGAGAGCGGCCTGCCGAGCAGCGGGCGGACGTTCTTGTCCTTCACGCGGCTTCCCTTGCGGCCGATGATGAGGGCGGGGATCATGATCTCTCCTCGTGGGCGGCCAGCGCGGGGCCGAGGTCCGTGAGCTGAAGACATGGGAGACCGCCTGTCAAGGCGTGTTCCGTGTCGCCGGGTCCGAGATATCCCCACGTCGCGAGGTACGTCGCGAAGCCGCACTCGTGTGCGGGCATGGCGTGGTGGAGGTAGTCGTCGAGGAAGAACACCCGGCGCGGCTCGAGTCCGCGCTGCGCGGCTGCCTCGACGAGGATCTCCCACTTCGCTTGCCGCCCGGCGCGCGGCAGCTGCACGGGTGCGATCCCGAGGTAGTGCTCGCACAGCGTGCGGATCGAGGTCTCGTCGCGTGTCGACAGGATCGCCGCGGCGCCGCGCGCGTGGAGGTCGACGAACGCACGCGTCGACGGGTACGGCGATGCGAGCGCGAGCCAGCGCGCGCGATCGGCGGCGAGCCGGCCGCGCGCCGCGAAGTACGTCTCGGTGAACCCGGCGAGCTCGCGCTCGCGGCGCGCGCAGATCGCGAGGAACGCGGCCGTGCTCGCGGGCAGCTCGCCGCCGGCGATGCAGTCGAGCAGCACGGCGTACTGCCAGGGCGGACCGACCCAGTAGCGGTGGCGCAGGAACGCCGTGGCGACGTCGGGCGGCGGCGTGGCGCGATCGCCGTGCACGGCGGCGTACGCGATCGCCAGGCACTCGCGCGCCGTGTCGAACAGGACGCCGTCGAAGTCGAACACGTACCGCATCAGCGCAACAGGTCGAGCGCGTCGACGACGCGGCTCGAGTAGCCCCACTCGTTGTCGTACCAGAGCACGACCTTGAGCTGGCGTCCGCCGTTGAGCATCAGCCAGCGCGTGTCGATGATGCACGAGTGGTCGTCGCCGAGGTAGTCGACGGACACGAGTGGTTCGTCGGTGATGCGCACGACCTTGCGCGCGCCCTGCGATGCGCGCAGCGCCTCGAGCCGCTCGAGCACCTGCGCCTCGGTCGCGCTCGCCTCGAGGTGCAGGCTCATGTCGGCGCTCGACACGCAGGGCGTCGGCACGCGGTACGACATGCAGCGCAGCTTGCCGGCGATCTCGGGAAGGATCCGCTCGCACGCCGATACCACCGTCGTCGGCTTCGGGATCAGTGCACCGATCGACGCACGCCCGAGCGGGTAGTGCGAGTACACGTTGCCGGGATACGCCTGCGACCGCGCCGGCCCGTCCATCAGGTTCTGGTACGACAACCACGGGTGCAGCGTCGTGACGAAGCCGCACTCGATGCCGAACGCTTCCCGGAGCGCCTTCACGACCGGAGCGATCGCGATCGCGTCGCAGATGCTCGTCGAGACCACGCGGTGCTTCTTCGGATCGAACTGCGTCTCCGTCGCACCGAACACGAGCGTGAAGTCGGCGCTCGGGCATGCGTGCGTGACGAGCACCGTGCCGACGCGCGCGGCGACCGACTGCGCCTGCTGCTCGTTGCGGCTGACGCCGGTCGCCTCGATGACGACATCGACGTCGCGCCAGTCGACCTCGGACAGATCGGCGTGGTGAGTGACGCGGATGCGCTGGTCGTCGATGGTGAGCGTGTCCTCGCTTCCGGTGACGTTCTCGGACAGGCGCCCGTAGGTCGTGTCGTACTTGAGCAGGTACGCCAGGTTGGCGGTGTCCTGGTTGATGTCGTTGACGTGCACGAGCCGGTGGCCGCGCCGCTGGAGCAGGATGCGCGTGATCGCGCGACCGATGCGCCCGAAACCGTTGAGGCCGACTCGTAGCTCGCTCATGCGTTACCTCTCAGCTCGACGAGGGTATCCGCGATCCGCCGCGACGCGAACCCGCGGTGCGCCATGTGACGCTCGAGGAAGCGCGCCACCCGCCCGGCGTCGGGCTGCGTCGCCAACAGCGCGGTGAGCCCGCCGGCGAGCCGATCCAGCCACAGCGGGACCGCGACCTCGTGGGCGACGTACTCGAACAGCTGACCGTGACCCGGGATCTCGAGCACCGCGAGCGGTAGGCCGAACGCGAGCGCTTCGAGCCCGACCGTCGACGCGAGGACGACGGCGGCACGGCCCATCGCGAGCACCGCGAACAGCGGCTCGTCGACGAGCACCGCCACGGGCACGCTCGCGCGGGCGGCGATCGCCTCGAAGGCCGCCCGGTCTTCGCGCGGGTGGAGCTTGACCACGACCGTGCGCTGCTCGGCGGCGACGACGGGCGCGGCGGCTGCGAGGAAGCGCTCGAACAGCTGCATCTTCTCGGCGGTCGTGCAGAACCCCATGTCGTCGATCGTGTTCGACAGATAGAGCAGCGGTTCGCGCGCGATGCCCAGCTTGTTTCGCAGCTCGGTCCCGCGCTCGGTCCACGCACGCGGATCGACACCGTCGAAGCGTGGATTGCCGGTGATGCGGATCGTCGCGCGCGCGGCGCCGACGCTGCGGAAGTGGTCGGCGGACGCCTCGCCCCACGCGCACACGGCGGCGGCGCCGTTGCTCCCGTACGGCAGCCCGGCGGACTTCTCCGTCGGCAGCGGGAAGCGGATGCCCTCCTGGAGCAGCACGAACGGCCTGTGCAGCGCGCGCAGCGTGTGCGCGAGTCGATCGTACGGGTAGGCGACGTCGTTCGGGACGACGACGAGGTCGCTGCGGCGGAGCAGCCAGCGCAGGCGCGGTCCGAGCGCCGCGGTCCACAGCGCCCGTCGAGCGAGCCGGCGCGCGATCGCACCGCTCGTCGAGCCGGTCCCCACGCCCGCGCCGGCGGCCGGGTCCTTGCGCAGGTAGGGCACCGCCCGCTTGAGCGTGGTCCCCGGCAGCTGCGTGCCGAGGTCGGGGGCCGAAAAGCCGCGCAGCTCGGCGAGCGACACGAACTCGAACGGCACGCCTCGCTCCGCGAGCTCGCGTGCGACCGGCACCATCATGTCGACGTGGTGGCGGGGATTCGAGAAGACGAAGGTGACCACCGCTTCCCTCGTCACCGCGCGATTCGCTGAGCGCGACGCGCATCCGCGTGATCGGAGGCCACGATCGTGTCGATCACGAGCTGCTGTTCATCGCGCGTGATTCCCGAGCCGCTGGGCAAGCACAGCCCGCGTGCGAACAGGTCATCGGACACCCCTCCGCCCAGGAGCCTGCAGCCGTGGAACGCGGGCTGGAGATGCATCGGCTTCCACACCGGCCGCGCCTCGATGTCGGTCTGCTCGAGGCGGTCGAGGATCGCGTCGCGGTCCGGATCGACGAGAGGATCGACGAGCGCACACGTGAGCCAGCACGTCGAGCGCATGCCGTCGCCCTCGGGCATGAACGACCAGCCCGGTCGCGCACCGAGCGCCTCGCGGTACGTGGCGTTGATCGCGCGGCGGCGGTCGACGCGACGCGAGAGGTCCGCGAGCTGCGCGCGCCCGACGGCGGCGAGCAGGTTCGACAGCCGGTAATTGTAGCCGACGACCTCGTGCTCGTAGTGGCGCGCCGGGCTGCGCGCCTGCGTCGCGAGGTAGCGGGCGCGATCGATCCACGCCTTGCGTCGCGCGAGCAACATGCCGCCGCCCGAGGTCGTGATGATCTTGTTGCCGTTGAAGGACAGGATCGCGAGGTCGCCGAACGATCCGGCGGGCCGCCCGCGGTACGTCGCGCCGAGCGCCTCGGCGGCGTCCTCGATGAGGATCACGCCGTGTCGCCGGCATGCCTCGAGGATCGGATCGTAGTCGGCGCACTGACCGTACAGGTCGACGGTGACGACGGCGCGCGGCAGCTTTCCGCGGCGCGCCGCGGCGTCGAGCTCCTCGGCGAGCAGGCCGGGGTCGATGTTCCACGTCGCGCGATGCGAATCGACGAACACCGGCGTCGCGCCGGCGTAGCGCACAGCGTTGGCCGATGCCGCGAACGTCAGCGTCGCGACCCAGATCTCGTCGCCGGGCACGGTCCCGATGACCTCGAGGGCCAGGTGCAGCGCCGCGGTGCCGCTCGACGTGGCGAGCGCGTGCGGCATGTCGACGACCTCACAGACCTCGCGCTCGAAGGCGTCGACGTGGGGGCCGAGCGGCGCGATCCAGCCGGAGCCCAGCGCGTCGCGCAGGAGATCGAGCTCGTTTCCTGCGAGCTCGGGAGGAGACAAGTACAGGCGCGCCACGGCTAGTTGGAGATCGAACTCTCTCCCTTATAGCCGAGCGCCTTCTCCCCGCGCGGCGACGTCGCCTTGTTCGGCGGTGGACGGCCGGCGGCGTACTCCGGCACGAGCTCGCCGAGTGCGGTGCGCACCGCCTCGTTGCTGCTGCCCGCCGTCTCGAGCAGGTTCGCGATGCCGGCTTTGACGATGGTCCACTCGTGCGGCTTGATGCGGCCGATGAACACCTTCGGGTGCTTGGTCTTGTCCGCGTGCTCGATATCGGTCGACAGCTCCTCGAACAGCTTCTCGCCCGGGCGCACGCCCGAGAACTCGATCTCGATGTCCTCACCGACGCGCAGGCCCGACAGCGTCACGAGGTCACGCGCGAGGTCGACGATGCGGACCGCCTCGCCCATGTCGAGGATGAAGATCTCGCCGCCTTGACCCATCGCACCGGCCTGCATGACGAGCTGGCTGGCCTCCGGGATCGTCATGAAGTACCGGCGCATCTCGGGATGCGTGACCGTGATCGGACCGCCGCGCGCGATCTGCTGGCGGAAGATCGGGATGACGCTGCCGGCGGAGCCGAGCACGTTCCCGAACCGCACCGTGACGAAGCGTGTCGACGAGCGCTGCGACATCGCCTGCACGTAGATCTCGGCGACGCGCTTGGTCGCGCCCATCACCGACGTCGGATTGACGGCCTTGTCCGTCGACACGAACACGAAGCGCTGCACGCCGTAGCGATCCGCGAGATCGCAGACCGTGCGCGTGCCGCCGATGTTGTTCTTGACGGCCTCGCCGCAGTTCCACTCCATCATCGGCACGTGCTTGTGTGCGGCTGCGTGGAACACGAGCTCGGGCTTGCACGCCTCGAAGATCTGCTCCATGCGGCGCGCGTCGCACACGTCGGCGATGCGCGGATCGATCGGCACCTGCGGGAACGCCGATGCGAGCTCGCGATGGACCTCGAACAGCGCATTCTCGAAACGCTCGACGAGCACGAGCCGCTCCGGACCGTAGCGCGCGACCTGGCGGCACAGCTCCGAGCCGATGCTGCCGCCGGCCCCGGTGACGAGCACGACGCGGCTGCGGATCGACGAGCCGACGACCTCTTCGTCGAGGTTGACGGGAGCGCGCCCGAGGAGGTCCTCGATCGCGACCTCGCGAATGCGCGACAGGTTCACCTTGTTGCCGACGATCTCGTAGATGCCGGGGATGATCTTCGTGTCGAGATCCGCGTCGCGGCACAGCTCGGTGATGCGGCGGATCTGCGGACCCGGCGCGGCCGCGATCGTGAGCAGCACGCGGCGCACGGCGTTGCGCTTCGCGATCTCGGCGACCTCGCTGGTCTTGCCGAGCACGGGCAACCCACCGATGATGTTGCCGACCTTGAAGCGGTCGTCGTCGAGGAAACCGACCGCGACCAGCCCGAGGTCCGGGCGGTTCGCGAGCTCGCGGGCGACCAGCACGCCCGCCTCACCGGCGCCGATGAGCAGCACGCGATGGCGCTCGTGGCCGCCCGCATACTGCTTGCGCTCCTGCGCCTCACCTTGCAGGCGGCGCAACGCGCGGACGCCGACGAGCCCGAGGAACGACAGCGCGAAGTTCATCGCGATCACGCCGAGCGGGATCACGAACGACGAGGACCTGTCGGTTGCGTAGGGCGCGACGATGCGGATCGCGACGAGGATCGCGGTGGCGACACCGCCCGCGAAAAGCACGCGCGCCGCATCGCGGATGTTGACGTAGCGCCACGCCATGCGCGGCACGCCGAACGCGGCGAGGCAGCCGTACTGCAGCGCGACGACGTAGGGCCACGTCAGGAGGATGAAGTCGAGCCACGGTTGTGGGAGGCGAAACTCGAGGCGGCAGAGGAACGCGAGCCAGTAAGCCAGCGACAGGACCGCCGTATCGAGGACGACGATCAGACCCCGATTCAGGAAGCGCGGCATCCAGACCCTTTGGTGTCGTCGCACATCCGCCGCGTTCATCGCATCCGGACGACCGCTCGGACTCAGTTGAACGGGGACGCGTACGCAGGCGGCTCGACCGTGTCGAAGTACGGGCCGATGGCCGACGGATCGTCGCGGATCTCCGGGCGCAACACCTGCCCGGACTCCTGGTTGAACAGCTCCGACTCTCCGAGGCATCCGTCGGCTTCGCGACGGGTCTTCTTCACTTCCTCGGCACCGGTGCGGGCGTTGCCGAACATCGTGAACCGCTCGCTGCCGCTGCGCTCGAGCGAGCCCGCTAGCTCCGCGTGGAGTGTGTCGAAGATGTTCATCTGCGCCTTGAGCGCGACGAGCTTGTCATTCACGCACGTCAGCTTGATGACGTCCTTCTCCTTGCGAGCGCGCTCGCGGAGGGACAGCACATGACGCATGTCGTCCTTGACTTGGAGCGCGAGGAGCTTGGTCTGCGCCGACATCGTCTCGACCGACATGTTCGGGTCGATCGCACGCTTGTCCTGGTCGATGTCGACGTCGTCGGTGGGCGACTCCGCGTGTGTGGACCCTGCTCCGATCAGCGCGGAAATCAAGAGGATTGTCCAGGGTTTATCACGGAATCGCATGCCTTCTCCGTCTGCTTGAAGCTATGCCCAAGCCCGCGTCGGTGTCAACCTGACATCCTTTGGTGACGGGCCATCTGGCAACGTTCATCGGGATCTGTGATGAACGCGAGGTTTCGCCCCAACAACATACCTTCCGCGATGCTTCCTGCCGGCTTGCCACTCCGATTGCTAGCGCTATTCGCGCTGCTCGCCGTCCTGCCGGCGTGTTTCGGGGATAACCCTCCCGTCGTTTATCCGGTGGTCGCACCGCTGGACGAGAACAAGCTGACGCTCGGTCCGGCCGACAAGATCGAGCTGACCATCTACTACGGGTCGCAGGAGCGCAAGGCACAGTACACGATCGACCCGACCGGCCGGATGGCGATCCAGTACATCGGCGCGGTGAACGCGAAGGACCGCACCGTCGCGGAGGTGCTCTCGGAGATCACGGAGAAGCTCAAGGATGGCTTCCTCGTCGACCCGATCGTGTCGATGTCGATCGTCGAGATCAACTCCAAGCGCGTGACGGTGATGGGGCAGGTCGGTCGCAACGGCTCGATCCGCTTCACGCCGGGGATGACGATCACCGAGGCGATCGCACAGAGCGGAGGGTTCGCACCTCTCGCGCGCAAGAACATGGTGAAGGTCGTCCGGATCGTCGAGGGCAAAAAGGAGACGTACAAGATCCCGGCGGAGATGATCGCCGAGGGCAAGCGTCCGACCTTCCAGATGATGCCGGGCGACGAGGTGTTCGTCCCCGAACGAGCCTGGTGATGCGGCGCAGCGAGGCGCTCTCCGCGGGACTCGGCGCGGTCGCGCTCGCCTGCGCCGTGCTCGTGATCGGCGCGGCGCTGCGGTGGACGCAGGCGCTCGTCGCGATCGTGATGATCGGCGCGATCGCACCGCTCGTGCTGTCGCGCCGGACCTTCGCGCACCTCTCGCCGCTCGTCGTCGCGCTCGCGGTCCCGCTCGTGCTGACGATCGTGCAGCTCCTCCCGCTGCCCGGACTCGCACACGCGCTCAACCCGGTCGGCGCGGGATTGCGCGACGACGGCGCCGCGCTCGCGCAGTCCGATCCGTGGCGAGCGATCACGCTCGACGCACCCGGGTCGCTGCGCGCGGTCGCATTCTTCACGATCCTGCTCGCCGTCGCCGTGCTCGCCCTGCGCATGTCGACGAGCGAGCGCGGTCGCTACCGCATCCTCGCGACGGTCGCCGCGGTGTGCGGCATCACGGCGCTGGTCGTCGGCGTGCACGAGGTGCTCGGCGCGACCTCGCTGTACGGCGTCTACGATCCGGTGCAGGCGACGCCGCCGGTGCTCGGGCCGCTGCTCAACGGGAACCACCTCGGTTGCCTCATGGCCGCCGGGTGCGTGCTGTCGATCGCGCTCGTGGTCTATCGCAACCAGCGCGGCTGGGTGCGCGCGCTGTGGGCCTTCGGTGGGCTCGCGTGCGCCGTGTGCGCATTCGCCACGCTGTCGCGCGGTGCCGCCCTCGCGCTCGCGATCGGTGGGCTCACGACGATCGTGGTGCTGGTGATGCAACGGTTCGGCGTCGCGGAGCGGCGGCGGCGCAGCCGGTTCGTCACGAGCTCGCTGCCGATCGGCATCGTCGCGGCGTGCGCGCTCGTCGTCGTCTTGTACTCGAGTGCGGGGCGCGTCGGCAGCCAGATCAGCAACACCTCGCTGAGCGAGCTCCAGGACTCGAAGAGCAAGTACGCGGCGTGGCGCTCGTCGGTGCAGCTCGTCGAGGAGAGTCCGTGGCTGGGCGTCGGGCGCGGCGGGTTCGAGCCGACGTTCACGCGCGTTCACCCGTCGAGCGCGTTCCAGACCGCGTCGCACCTCGAGAACGAGTACGTCCAGGCCGTTGTCGACTGGGGCGTGATCGGCGGCCTCCTGCTCGGGCTCGCCGGGATCTGGTTCGCGATCACGGCGATCAAACGGTGGCGCACGGGGCCGCTCGCGGCCGGTGCGCTCGGGGCGCTGTCGGTGATCGCGATCCAGAGCGTCGTCGATTTCGGTGTCGAGCTGCTCGGAGTCGCCGTGCCGGGCGTCGCGATCGCCGCGACCCTCTCGTACGGACCGCTCCAGGAGGTGAGCGGCTTCGCGCTCGTGCGCGCGCGCGCGCTGTGCGTGCTCCACATCGGTGGGCTCGCGGTGGGAGCACTGTTGTTGCTCGGCGAGTCGACGGTGTCGGTCGCGGAGGACCACGACCGGATCATGAGCATCGACGCGGTCAAGCTCGACGATCTGAAGGGGCCGTTCGAGCGCCACCCGCTCGACTACTTCAACTACGGCGTGGCGGCGAGCGTGATGATGGCCGAGGACAACCGCGACGGCGCGATCCGGATGCTGAACCACGCGCTCACACTGCACCCCACGCACTCGGGGCTGCACCGGATGACCGCACGCATCCTGCGCGGCTACGGGTACGAGACGCAGGCGGCGATCGAGTACGCGGCAGCGATGCGCGGAACGTCCAGGCCGCAGGCCTTGCTGCGCGAGGTCGTGCAGGCGTTCCGCGACAAGCCGAGCATGGCGGCGGCGGCGATCCCACAGGAGCAGAACATCGACGTCGTCGTGCGCGCGCTCGGGCAGCTCGAGCGCACGGATGTCGCCACGGTGTGGCTGAGCGGCATCCTCCAGGCGCGGCCGCGCGACGCCCGGGCGTGCGAGGTGCTGTACGCGATCTCGCTCGAGAAGGGGGACCTCGACGCCGCGGAGGCCGCCGCGCGCCACTGCGTGAAGATCGTCGCCAGCAAGCAGAGCCGACTCGCGCTCGCGCGCGTCCTGTTCCGCAACAACGTGTTCGCCGAGGTCATCCGGCTGCTCCACGACGTCTCGACGTGGAACGGGCGCATCGTCGAGACGTCCTCGGCGTGGATGCTGGTGTGCGATGCGCACGCCGGCCTCATGCACTGGGACGATGCCGAGCGCTGCCTGCACCGCATCGACGCATCCGGGCTGATCCCCGCGATCCGGCGCGGCGAGATCACGAGTCGGCTCGATAAGATCGAAGCCCTCCGGCGGGGAGAGGACATCCTCCTCGACGCCACCGGTTGGTTCACCGGCCAGCGGCGCGAGTGAGCTAGATCTCGAGCTCTTCGCCCTCGCGCGCGGGGACGAGGCCGATGGCGGCGCCGCCGCGCGCGTCGAGGGTGGCGCGGCAGCTCGCGAGGAGCTCGTCGACGTCGGCGTCGCTGTAGTCCTGGTCGTAGTGGAACATGACCAGCTTGCCGACGCGGGCGGCGATCGCGGCGTCGGCGGCGTCCTCGTAGGAGGAGAAGCCGCGGTTGCGGCGCGTGGCCTGGTCCTCGGGGCGGTAGGTGGTGTCGTGGAGGAGGACGTCGGCGCCCTGGTAGAAGGCGATGGCGTCGGGGTGCGGTGGGGCGCCGGCGTCGGGCTGGCCGACGTCGGAGGCGTAGACGAACGTGCGGGTGCCGTCGTCGATGCGGAAGGCGAGGGCGGTGGCGCTGCCGTGCGGGTGCTCGCGGCAGGTGACGCGCAGGCCCTCGGCGTCGAACGGCAGGCCGCAGCGCACGGCGCGCACGTCGAACGTGGCCGAGAAGTTCTTGAGCGTCTGCAGCGGCGAGAAGTTGGGATCCATCTGGCCCTCGAGGATGCCCTCGAGCACCTCGGGCGAGCCGCCGGGGCCCCAGACCGTGAACTGGTTGCCGGCGACGAACACGGGCGGGAAGAAGCCGAGGCCCTGGATGTGGTCCCAGTGGGTGTGCGAGAGCAGGATCGACGCGCGGCCCTGGCCCTTGCCGAACGCGCCGGTCATGAGGTGGTTGCCGAGGTGCATGAGCCCCGTGCCCATGTCGATCACGACGAGCCCGCCGGTGCGGGTCTCGACGGAGACGCACGACGTGTTGCCGCCGTAGCGGATCGTGTCGGGCCCCGGCGCGGGGATCGAGCCGCGCACGCCCCAGAAGCGAATCTTCACTGATCCCCCAGTGGGATCTCGAGTCCCTCGAAGGCGCTGTCGAGCGAGAACGGATCGCCCTGCGCCGCGACGACGCCGCGGTACTTCGCGAGGATCCTGTCGTTGTCGTCGTCGGAGCGCATCGGCGCGTGGTGGAACAGGCACAGGCGCTTCACACCCGCGTCGCGCGCGATCTGGATCGCGTCGTCGGGGTGCGAGTGGCCCCAGTGCGGGCGCAGCCGGTACTCCTCGTACGTGAACTGCGTGTCGTAGATCAGCAGGTCGGCGCCCTTCGCGAGCGCGACCACGCCCGCGCGCATGCGGTCGAGCTCGGCCGCGACGTCGGGCGGCAGCGGCTGGTCGAGCGCCGGCGGCGTCGTCACGAACTCGCGCCCGAACAGGATGTCGGCGAACGGCGCGGTGTCGGCGCAGTAGACGAGCGACGCGCGATCGCAGTCGATGCGGTACGCCATCGCGACCCACGGGTGGTTGAGGCGCGTGCACGAGATGCGGATGCCGCCGGGCAACTCGAACCGCGCACCCTCGAGCAGCTCGCGGAAGCTCATGTCCGCCTGCATCGCGGACATCGGCACCGGGAAGTACGGCGAGTCGTGCTGCTGCGAGAACACGGCCTCGAGGTGGGTGTCGCGCTGGCGCGCGAAGATCTCGACCTTGTTTCCGGCGCGGTACAGGGGCGAGAAGAACGGGAGGCCCTGCACGTGATCCCAGTGCGTGTGGCTGATGAGGATCGTCGCCGAGCCGCGCCCGTCGCCGAACGCCTCCTCCATGAGCGACTTGCCCAGCCTCCGGAGCCCCGTGCCCGCGTCGATGATGATCGGCGAGCCGTTCCGGGGCCGCACCTCCACGCACGACGTGTTCCCGCCGTACCGGCTGGTCGCTCGCCCGGGTACCGGAATCGAGCCGCGGACTCCCCAGAACCTGACCTTCATGAAACTCGCGTGAGCCGAACCGCACCGCCGACAGACCCCGGCGCGGCCAATCGGCACCCTAACGCCCCGAACACCCTCGCGGCTAGAACCCCTTGCGCGAATCTAGAAGGATCGTCACGGGCCCATCGTTGACGAGCTCGACCGCCATATCCGCGGCGAACTCGCCGGCTTCGACGCGCACGACACCGGCAGCGCGCAGCCCGGCGAGCGCCTGCTCGCACAGCATCTTGGCCGCGACCGGTTCGAGCGCGCCGGTGAACGCCGGTCGGCGCCCCTGACGCGCGTCGCCATACAGCGTGAACTGCGACACGACGAGCACGCCGCCGCCGACGTCGAGGACGCTGCGATTCATCTTGTCAGCGTCGTCGGCGAAGATCCGGAGGTTCGCGATCTTGTCGACGATGTAGGCCAGGTCGGTCGCGGTGTCCCCGGCGCCCGCGCCGAGGAGGACCATGAGGCCGCGCTCGATGACGCCGGTCACGCGCTCGCCACCGTCCGCATCGCGCACGGTGACGCGTGCCCTCGTGACTCGCTGGACGACCGCGCGCATGCCCGTTCGATACCACGACTTTTCCGGGCAACCCCGCACGCTTGCTGGTGGTCTGATCGACCGCTAGGATGCCCGCGCGCATGAGACTCCTTCTTCTTCTCGCCGTGATCGCCGGTTGCGGCAGGGAGATCGGCGACAAGTGCATCATCAGCACCGACTGCGACCCGAACGGCACACGCCAGTGTGATTCGTCGGCGCACGAGGGTTACTGCACGATCCAGGGCTGCGACGTCGGCACGTGCCCCGACGAGGCCGTGTGCGTCCGGTTCTTCACCGGGAGCTTCGCGAACCGGCCGTGCGACCCCGCCACCGAGGACCGCCCGGGCGGCACGAACGAGTGCACGTTCGACGAGCTGTGCTCGCTCGCCGGCCACTGCGTGCCGCGCTCGAGCGAGATCCGCTTCTGCATGAAGATCTGCGAGTCCGCCAGCGACTGCCGCGACAAGTACGAGTGCCGCAACCTCGACCTCATGCGCGCGCACGGCGGCGAGCCGGTGCTCGAGCCGGGCACCATCATCGACGAGAAAGCCCCGAACTTCTGCGCCGCCGAAGGCACGCTCTGAGCGCGCTCGTAACGTCGTAGCGGCGGGGTAGGCTGCCCGCGTGGCGGTGGACGTCTCCTCGCTCGGCTCGTTCCTGCTCCGCAGGCTCGGCTCGGGTGCGCTCGCCGTCCTCGGCGTGTCGATCCTCGCCTTCTCGTTCCTGCACATCGTCCCCGGCGATCCCGTCGACCACCTCGCGGGCGGCGAGGCGACGCCGGCGCAGCGCGCGCAGATCGAGCAGTGCATGGGGCTCGATCGCTCGCTGCCGATGCAGTTCGTCCACTTCCTCGGCGACATCGCCGACGGCTCGCTCGGGCACCAGTGCCCCGACCCCAAGGGCAAGCCGACGGTCGCCGCGCGCATCGCCGAGGTGTTCCCGCACACGGCCGAGCTCGCGCTCGCCGGCATGCTCGTCGCCGTGATCTTCGCGCTGCCGCTCGGCATCGTCGCGGCGATCCGGCGCGGCTCGTGGATCGACACGCTCGCGACGACGGCGTCGCTGTCGGGCATCGCGATCCCGCAGATGATGTTCGCGCCGATGCTCGTGTTCCTGTTCTTCGTCACGCTCGGCTGGTTCCCGGGCCCGACGGAGACGGGGCTCGCGGCGCTCGTCCTGCCGGCGTTCGCCGTCGGCACGCACCTGATGGCGATGCTCGCGCGCATGACGCGCTCGTCGATGGTCGAGGTCCTCGGCGAGGACTACGTGCGCACGGCGCGCGCGAAGGGGCTCCCCGAGCGGCAGGTGCTGCTCGTCCACGCGCTGCGCAACGCGCTCCTGCCGGTGATCACCGTCGCCGGCCTGCAGTTCGGGTCGCTGCTGTCGGGCGCGATCGTGATCGAGCGGGTGTTCTCGCGGCCGGGGCTCGGCACGACGCTGCTCGACGCGATCCTCGAGCGCAACTACCCCGTCGTGCAGGGCTGCGTGTTCGTGATCGCGCTCGTCTACATCACCATCAACGTGCTGGTCGACCTGGCGTACGGCCTCGTCGACCCGAGGATCCGGCGCGCGTGAAGCTGTCGGTCAGCGCGAAGATCGGCATGGTCATGCTGGCCGTGTTCGTCGTGCTCGGCGTGTTCGGCCCGTGGCTCGCCCCGTACGACGTCGGGACGCGCGGGATCGACCTGGCGCACCGCTTCGAGGGCTCGTCGGGCGCGCACCTTTTCGGCACCGACTCGACCGGGCGCGACACGCTCTCGCAGCTCCTGTTCGGCGCGCGCTCGGCGCTGCAGATCAGCCTCATCGTCGTCGCGATCTCGGCGGCGGTCGGCCTCACGCTCGGCGCCGTCGCCGGCTGGTTCGGCGGCGCCGTCGACGAGGTCCTGATGCGCGTCGTCGACGTGCTGATGGCGTTCCCGGGCATCCTGCTCAACATCGCGATCGTGGCGACCGTCGCCGAGCCGGGCCTCGGCATCATGATCGCGGCGCTGTGCGCGAACGGCTGGGTCGGCTACGCCCGCGTCGCGCGCGGCCAGGTGCTCGCGCTGCGCGAGCGCGACTACGTGAAGGCCGCGATCGCGCTCGGCGCCGGCGATGCGCGCGTGATCGGCCGGCACCTCGTCCCGAACCTGATGGCGCCGGCGCTCGTGCAGATGACGTTCGGCTTCGGCGGCGTGATCCTCGTCGAGGCGTCGCTGTCGTTCCTCGGCCTCGGCCCGCAGGTCGACTACACCTGGGGGGCGATGCTCGACCAGGCGCGCACGTTCCTGTGGAAGTCGGAGTGGGTGAAGCTCTATACGCTCGTGCCCGGCCTCGCGATCCTGTGGGTCGTGCTCGCGGCGAACCTGCTCGGCGACGGCCTGCGCGACTGGCTCGATCCGCGCCAGCGAGGGCGGGGGTAGGCCGATGCCCCTGCGCGTGCGCGTGTGCACCGTCGCCGACGTCGCCGCCGGCGAGCTGCGCGCGTTCCGGGTGCACGGCGTGACGTGGCCGGTGATCGTGACGATCGTCGACGGCGCGTTCGTCGCCGTCCCCGGCGTGTGCCCGCACGAGGACGTCGCCCTGTGGGAGGGCGACCTCGACGGGGGCGAGATCGTGTGCCCCGGCCACGGCTGGGGCTTCGACGTGCGCACCGGGCGCTGCAAGAGCGCACCCGGCCTCGAGCTGCGCCGCTACGCGATCACGCTCGTCGGCGACGAGATCTGGGTCGATCTCCTCTGAGATCGCTTCTGACGTCGCGTTACTTGTACTCGGGCTCGACGATCTTGACGTCCTTGATGCCGGCGTCGGCGAACGTCTTGTCGAGGTGCGCCTTGTCGCCGAGGACGACGATGACCTCGTTGTTCGGGTTGAGCTCCGTCGCGATCATCGCCCGCAGCTGCGCCGGCGACACGGCCGCGACCTGCTGGAGCAGCGTGTTGAAGTAGTTCGGCGGGAGGTTGTACGTCGAGATGAAGCCGAGGCGCTGCGCGAGCTCCGCGGTCACCGTCGACTCGCCGAGCAGCGTCGACAGGATCTTGCGGCGCGCGCGCACGAAGTCCTTCTCGAAGGTGTCGCCCTTGCGCAGCATCTCCACGCCCTCGCGGATCGCCTTCAGCGACTCGCCGCCGCGCTCGGCGTCGACGGTGCCGCCGATCGCGTAGGCCGCGGGGCCCTTGCGCGCGCGGCGACCGGCGTACACGCCGTACGTCGAGCCGAGCTTGAAGCGGACGTCGCCGACGCGGATGTTCATCATCTCCGCGAGCACCTGGCGCGCGCCCTCCTGGCCGTCGACGCCGGCGGGCGCGGGGTAGGCGATCCGGATCTCGAGCTGCGGCTCCTCCTTGCCGACGACGCCGACGAACGACGGCCCGGAGCGCTTGGGCGCGGTCGGATCGACGGGGCTCGCGACGGAGCCCTTGCCCCAGTCGCGGAACGTCGACTTCACGAGCTTCTCGGCGTACTTCGTGTCGAAGTCACCGGTGATGATCAGCGTCGCGTTCCCCGCCGTGTAGTGCGACTTGCGGAACGCGTCGAGCGTGTCCTTGTCGACCTTGTTGACCGCGTCGGCGGTGAGGACGCCGCTCTTCGTGTAGGGGTGATCGGGGCCGTACAGCGTCAGCAGGATCTGGCGCTCGAACTCGACCTGCTGCTGCGACTGCTTCGTCGCGAGCCGCCCCTTCACGATCTTCTGCCAGGACTCGATGCCGTCCTGGTTGTAGGTGCCGGCGTGGACCAGGCGCTCGAGCCCCTTCACCATGACCTCGAGGTAGATGTTGATCCCGCTCGACTCGCACACGGTCGCGTCGCCGGCCGCCTCGCAATCGACGCTGATCCCCGTCTTGTCGAACGCGTCGGCGAACGGCATCTGGAGGAAGCGCGCCGCGGCGTCGGGCACCGCGCGGCTCGACGGGTAGCTCGCCGTGCCCGCGTTGTCGAACACGAGGCGCGTCGCGACGAGCGGCATCGACTTGAACGGCAAGAGGACGACCTTCATCCCGTTACCGAGCTCGAACCTCGACGCGCCGGACAGGCCCTTCAGCTCGGCGGCGAGCTTGATCGGCCGGCGCGCCTCCTCGGGGTTGATGTCCTCGACCTGCTTCTCCTCGTGCGACTTCGCGTCGAACTTGACGCGCGTGTTGCGCGTGTCGCCCTTCACGCCCTCCTTGTTCGGCTTGATGACGATGATCCGCGCCTTGTCATAGTCGAGGTACTTCTTCACGACCGCGCCGACCTTCGCCGCGTCGAACTTGCCGATCTTGTCGAGCTCGTGGAACAGGTACAGGTCCTGCGAGTCGAAGTTGAAGTCCTTCGAGAACTGCACGCGGTCCGCCACCTCGATCGTGCGCGCCGCGAGCTGCTCCATGCTCTGGATGAACGAGGCCTTGCGCTGGTTCCTCCACAGCTCCATGATCTCTTCGTTCGCCTCGTCGAACCCGCGGTACGCCTGCTTGATGGCCTTCTGCGTGAACTCGAGCGCGTCGTCGAGCTTGCCCATCCCCTTCAGCTCGATCGAGATCGCCGCGACCGGCGCGAGCTCGCCGCCGAGGATCGTGGGCGACACCGAGTACGCGAAGCCGTACTCCTGACCCTTGCGCGCGATCTGCGAGAACATCCGGCCGAGGCCGAACCGGACCAGCTCGCCGTCGGGCGTGTTGTTCGGGGGGAGCGCGAACGCGACGTGGACGCTCGCGCGCTCGACGTCGAGCTCGAACTGCTGCTTGCCCCGCGCGACGGCGAGCTGCTGCACGGGGACGCGCGGCGCGCCGGGGGCCTTCTTGAGCTTGCCGAACCACTTCTTGATCGCGTCCAGCGTCTTGTCGACGTCGATGCCGCCGGCGATGACGACGGTGGCGCGCTCGGGGACGTAGTAGTCCTTCATGAACTTGCAGGCGTCCTCGAGCGTGATGCTCGTCAGCTGCTTGTCGTCGCCGCCGATCATGCGCTCGTAGGCGTGGCCGTGCGGGTAGATCGACGACAGGATCAGCTGCGGGATCTGGCCCTCGGCGGTGCCCGTGCGCTGGCGGATCTCGTTGCGGACGACCTCGCGCTCCCGGAGGAACTCCTCGTTGGAGATCGTCTGGCAGCCGTAGAACATCCGCATCGTCTCGATCTTGAGCATCGCGTCGAGGTTCTCGGCGCGCGCGGTGTTCATGTAGTGGGTCGTGTCCCAGTTCGTGTACGCGTTGAAGAACGTCGTGAGCTCGTTGATGCTCTGCATGAGCGGCGCGGACTGCGCGCCGTCGGGCCGGAGCTGGAACATCAGGTGCTCGACGACGTGGGCCAGGCCCGCCTTGCCCGGCGGGTCCTCGCGCGACCCGACGTCGTAGCGGATGTCGACCTCGACGAGCTGCGTGCTCGAGTCCGGCATGAGCACGAACTTGAGGCCGTTGGACTCGAGCTTGCCGCGGCGCTCGGCGTGGGTGAACGCGAACTTCGGCGCCTTCGGTTCGCAGGCGGGTAGCGCGCCGGCGGCGAGGGACGCGGCGACCAGGAGGCCCCAGGGCTTGGACATGGAGCGGGATCTTTTCCAATCCCGTCCCGTTTGCAAGCCACTCCTACTCACCTTCCCGAGGCGCCGCGTGGGGGGCTGCGACCGCGGGCGCGTCGCACCCCTAAACGGTTTTCACCTCGAGAGTCTTCGCGCTAGTGTCCGCGGCGATGACAAGCGACCCCGACCGCGCCTTCTTCGGACATCCGAAGGGGCTCGCCACCCTCTTCTTCACGGAGATGTGGGAGCGCTTCTCCTACTACGGGATGCGCGCGTTCCTGATCTTCTACCTCGCCGCCCCGGAAGACCTCGGCGGCAAGGGCATGTTCGTCCTCAACAAGGCGGGCGAGCAGGAGCCGTCGGGTGCGGCCGGCGCGATCGTCGGCGTGTTCGGCGCCTCCGTCTACCTGCTGTCGCTGCCGGGTGGCTGGATCGCGGACCGCTTCATCGGCCAGCGCAAGGGCGTCATGATCGGCGGCTTCGGCATCGCGGCCGGCAACGCGCTCCTCGCGATCCCCGGCACCGGCGATCTGTTCTACGTGGGCCTCGTGTTGATCGCGCTCGGCACCGGGTTCCTGAAGCCGAACGTGTCGACGATCGTCGGCCAGCTCTACCGCCCCGACGACCTGCGCCGGGACGCCGGTTACACGATCTACTACATGGGCATCAACATCGGCGCGACGGCCGCGCCGATCGCGTGCGGCATCCTCGCCCAGGACCCTCAGTTCCGGGCGTTCCTCGCCGACTCGGGCATCAACCCGAACTACTGCTGGAACTTCGCGTTCGGCGCGGCGGCGATCGGCATGGTCGGCGGCCTCATCTCGTACTCGGCCGGCCAGCGCGCGCTCGGCGACGCGGGACTGCACCCGACGATCCCCGACGATCCGGTCCGCGCCGAGCGCGACCGCAACATCCTCAAGGTCATCATCGGCGCGCTCGTCGCGCTCGCGGTGATCGTCGCCGCGACGGCGCCGTCGAAGAAGACCATCACCGACGCGATGGGCGTCGGCCTCGGCCTCGGCTCGATCGCGCTGTTCTACGGCCTCTACCGGTCGGCGCGGGATGCGAGCGAGCGCCGGCGCATCATCGCGATGGTGCCGCTGTTCGTCGGCGCGATCGGCTTCTTCGGCATCTTCGAACAGTCGCCGACGACGCTCAACATCTACGCGGAGAGCCACACCGAGCGCGAGTTCCTCGGGCTCAACATCCCGGCGAGCTTCTACCAGAGCGTCAACGGCTTCTTCATCGTCGCGCTCGCGCCGCTGTTCGCGTGGATCTGGGTCAAGCTCGCGCGCGCGAGGAAGGAGCCGACGAGCGTCAACAAGTTCGCGATCGGCATGGCGATCCTCGCGCTGTCGTTCGTGGTGATGCTGCCGTCGCTGGCGTCGATCGACGCCGGCCAGCGCGTCTCGCCGATGTACCTGATCATGCTGTACTTGCTCTACACCTGCGCCGAGCTGTGCATCTCGCCGGTGGGCCTGTCGTCGATGTCCAAGCTCGCGCCGCAGCGGCTCGCCGGCATGGTGATGGGCACGTGGTTCCTGGGCACGTCGATCGGCATCTACCTGGCCGGCCGCGCGAGCGAGATCTCCGAGGTGCGCGGGTTCCGGTTCCTGTTCGTGTTCCTGATCGTGTGCTCGCTCGTGATGTCGGCCGCGCTGTTCCTGGTCGCGCCGATGATCCGCAGGATGATGGGCAAGGAAGCGACGGCGACCTCCGAGCCGGCGGAGCTGCCGGTCGCGATCGCGAAGGAGATCCCGAAGGACAAGAAGAACTAGCTCGGCCTAGCGCGTCGGCCACGCGCCCCAGTACGCGCGGGCCTCGGGCGGGACGCGGGCGAGGGCCCAGTCCCACACCGGCTCGGTGACGAGGACGAGGCCGTTCGGGTGGCGCGGATGGGCGCCGAGGGGCGGCGGCAGCGGCGCCGCGCGCGCGTCGAGCAGGGCCTCGTCGAGGGGCGAGCCGGCCTCGATCCAGGCGAGCGGCAGGATGCGCACGCGCGACGCGGCCGGGACGTCGTCGGGGCGGATGCGGATCGGCGCGCGCGTGTACCACGCGACCATGAACGCGATGTGGCGCTCGGGGACGATCGCCGTCGCGCCGGCCGGGATGCGCGGGCCGAGCGCGAGCACGCTGGTCACGAGCGCCGGGTGCACGACCACCTCGCCCTCGACGAGGCCCTGCTCGACGCGGCCCTGCTCGACGCGGATCGACCCGCCGCGGCGGGCGACGGCCTGGGTGCCGCGGTCGAGGAGGCCGAACGCGAGGAGCGCGAGCAGGAGCTCGCGGTGCGGGACGCGCGCGAGGGCGCGTCCGGCGAACATCGCCGCGCACAGCGCCATCGGGACGTACGCGGCGACGCGCAGGCGGAAGCCCAGGCCCTGCGCGTCGTCGACGGCGAGCCACGGCAGCCCGATGGCGAGCGCGAGGACGACGGCCGCCCACCCGACGGCGCGCTCGCCGGCGCCGGCGCCCCGGCGCGGTTCGCGCGCGATCGCGAGGTCCGCGACGGCGGCGAGCGAGGGCACGTCGCGCGGGTGCGGCGCCGGCGGGCGCACGAAGGTAACGGCGATCGCGAGGAGGGCGAGCACGGCGCCGATCAGCGCCTCGTGCCCCATCGCGAGCGTCGCGCGGTCGCTCGCGAGCGCCGGCGCGGTCCAGCGCGCGTCCGTGGTGAACGCGCCGGCGACGAGGTCGACGTCGGCGGGCGACGGAAAGCGCTGTGGGAACACCAGGCCGAGGACGAGCGCGACGGCGGCGAGCCCGGCGAGCGCGGCGGCGGCGAACGCCATGCGCCGGCGGTCGAGCGCCCCGCGCGCGCGGGCCTCGGCGAGCGCGGCGGGGAGCGCGGCGGCGACGACGATCGCCGCGGCCATCTTGTGCGCGAGCGCCGCCGCCGCGATCGCCGCCGCGGCCCCGGCGAGGCGACCCCGGCTCGGCCGCTCGCACGCGCGCAGCACGAGCCACAGCGCCGTCATCGCGACCGTGAGGCCGATCCCGTTCTTGACGAACTCGAGCGTCGCGTACATCGACCCGGCGCTCGTCGTCGCGAGCACGGCGGCGAGCAGGCCCGCGGCCCGGCTCCGCCCGAGGCGCGCGCCGACGCCGTACGCCGGCACCGCGATCAGCGCGCCCCAGAACGCGGCGCCGAGCTTGGCGCCCACGATCGGATCCGTCGCGAGCGCGAACGGCGCCATCAGCCAGAACGCGAGCGGCGACGCCGGGTACGCGAGCGCGCCGCCGTCGAGCAGCGAGCGCAGCTGGATCGCGTAGAAGTAGCCGTCGATGCCGACGGGGTACGGCGTCGCGTCGAGCACCGCCCAGCGCTGGTGGAACGACCACCCCACGAGCAGCGCGAGCAGCGCGGCGACGGCGGCGTGCGGGAGCTCCCGCCGGTAGGGTCCGTCGCTCACCCGCGGAACATAGACCGCGACGCGTCAGTCCGCGACGGCGGTGGCGCCGGCGCCGGATCCGGACGCCGAGGCGACGCGCACCATGCACGTGCTCATCTGCTGGCCGAGGTCGGTGATCAGCTGCATCTCCTCGGCGGTCGGCTGGGGCGCCGGGTTGCGGGCTCCCTCCTTCGCCATCGCGGCCGCGTCCTTCGCGTAGGCCTCCATCACGCGCGTGGTGCAGTCCGTCGACGAGCACGCGCACAGCCTGTCGGCGGCCGCGCGCATCTTGTCGACCCAGCACGAGGTGCCGTCGCAGTCGCCGACCTCGATCTCGGGGAACAGCCGGGGCGCGCACTTCGCGGCGGCGTTCTTCGACGTCGCCTCGTCGAGGCACTCCGCCTCGTCGAGGCCGATGCCCGCGTCCTTGCACATGGCCCGGTACTTCTCGACGGCGGGGGCGCGCGCCTCGGGCTCGGCGTAGTTGCCGAGCTCCCACGAGGTCATCTGCTCGGCGATCGGATCGCAGTCCGCCGGGATCTTGCCGACCGCGCGCGTCAACGCGTAGGCGGCGGTGGCGGCCACGAAGAACAAGAGGGCGATCTTCATCATCGTCCCGGCTAGGACGCGCGAGCGGGCCGGCTTCTTGGGGCCGCGTGCTAACTTGCCGCCGTGCCAGGCGCCGTCGTCCTCCTCTCGGGAGGTCTCGATTCCACCACCGCCCTCGCGATCGCGCGGTCGGAGGGCTACACGTGCCACGCGCTGACCGTGCGTTACGGGCAGCTCCACGAGGTCGAGCTCGCCGCGGCGCGGCGCGCGGCCGCCGCGCTCGGGGCCGCCGAGCACCGGGTGATCGACCTCGACCTCACGCAGCTCGCGCCGTCGGCGCTGACGGCCCGCGACATCGCCGTGCCGAAGGACCGCTCGCTCGCCGAGATCGGCGCTCCCGGCGACGTGCCGGCGACGTACGTGCCGGCGCGCAACACGGTGCTGCTCGCCCTCGCGCTCGCATGGGCCGAGTCGCTCTCGGCGCGCGACATCTTCGTCGGGGTCAACGTCCTCGACGCGAGCGGCTATCCGGACTGCCGTCCGGAGTTCGTGCGCGCGTTCGAGGCGCTCGCGCAGGTCGCGACGCGCACCGGCGGCTTTTGCATCCACGCGCCGCTGATCGCGCTCGACAAGGCCGGGATCATCCGGCGCGGGCTCGAGCTCGGCGTCGACTACGGCGCGACGCACTCCTGCTACGACCCCGTCGGAGACCTCGCGTGCGGCCGGTGCGACGCGTGCGCGCTGCGCCGGAAGGGGTTCGCCGAGGCGGGCGTTCCGGATCCCACGCGCTACGCCTGACCCGGGTGGTGCACTAAGCTCGCGCCGTGCCCGGCGACAGCCTCGACAACCTCGACGACTTCCTCGCGTTCCTGCACGCCTCGCCGACGCCGTTCCACGCGGTCGTCGAGGCGCGCCGCCGCCTCGAGGCGGCGGGCTTCCGCGCGCTCGGCGAGGCCGATGCGTGGGACGGCCTCGCGCCCGGCCGCTACCACGTCACGACGAGCGAGACGAACCTCATCGCGTTCGTCCTGCCGCCCGGCGCCGAGGGGCGCACGCGCTACCGCATCGTCGGCGCGCACACGGACAGCCCGAACCTGCGCCTGAAGCCGCATGCCGAGTACACGTCCGAGGGGTACGCGCAGCTCGGCGTCGAGGTCTACGGCGGGGCGCTGCTCAACTCGTGGCTCGACCGCGACCTCGGCATCGCCGGCCGCGTGATCGTGCGCGAGGGTGACAAGGAGGGCGACGGCTTCGCGAGCCATCTGGTGCGCCTCGACAAGCCGCTCGTGCGCGTGCCGCAGCTCGCGATCCACCTCGACCGCGAGGTCAACGAGAAGGGGCTCGTGCTCGACCGACAGAACCACCTCGCGCCGGTGTGGGGGCTCGCCGGCGGGCCGGCGCTGTCGCAGCTCGTCGCCGACGCGATCGGCGTCGCGCCCGACCGCATCGCGGCGAGCGACCTCATGCTCCACGACGCGGCGGCGCCGGCGATCGGCGGCGCGTCGAACGAGCTCCTGTTCTCGGCCCGCCTCGACAACCTCGCGATGTGCCACGCCTCGATCACGGCGCTCGCCGCCGCGGCGCCGGACGCGCAGTCGATCGCCGTCGTGGCGCTGTTCGATCACGAGGAGGTCGGCAGCAACAGCGCCGCCGGCGCGGGGAGCTCGACGCTGCCGCGCATGCTCGAGCGCCTGGTGCCGTCGCGCGAGGCGTTCCACCAGGCGTGCGCGCGCTCGACCTGCGTGTCGGCGGACATGTCCCACGCCGTGCACCCGAACTACGCGAGCCGGCACGAGCCGCGGCACAAGCCCGTCCTCAACGGCGGCCCGGTGATCAAGACGAACACGCAGCAGCGCTACGCGACGAACGCGGCGACGGCGGCGATGTTCGCGCGCCTGTGCCGCGACGAGGACGTGCCGGTGCAGCACTACGCGCACCGCACCGACCTGCCCTGCGGCAGCACGATCGGCCCGATCACGTCGACGCTCCTCGGCATCCCCACCGTCGACGTCGGCAACCCGATGCTGTCGATGCACTCGGCGCGCGAGATGGCGGGGACGCGCGACCCGGCGCTCATGAACCGCGTCCTCGCCCGCTACCTGCGCAGCTGATCGCGCTCGCGCCCCGCCGTAGTATGCTGCGCCCGCGATGAAGCTCGGCACGCTGCTCCTGCGCAACGCGGCGATCGGGCTGTCGCAGCTCGAGAGCGCGCTGCGCAACCAGGTGCTGTACGGCGGCCGCCTCGGCACGAACCTCGTCGAGCTCGGCTTCATCGACCTCGAGCTCCTGTCGGCGTACCTCGCCGAGCTGTCGGGCTACCCGATCGCGACGCCGACGCTGCTCGACGAGGTCGACGCGTCGCTCCTCGAGAAGCTCGGCGCCGACGACGCCCACGCGCTGCGCGCGATCCCGCTCGGCAGGCTGGCGGCCGGCGACGGCGCGCCGCCGCAGGTGGCCGTGGCGATGGTCGAGCCGACGCGCGCCGAGTCGCTCGAGATCCTGCGGTCGCGGTTCGACGCGCAGGTCGTGCCGTACGTCGTCCCCGAGCTGCGCGCGCTGTACTACCTGGAGAAGCACTTCGGCCTGCCGCGCCGCGCACGCTTCATCCGGTCGGCGCGGCCGGGCGGCGAGGTGCGCGCGAGCGGCGCCGTCCCGGCGGTGGCGTCCGCCGGCGCGGGCGCGGCCACCCCGGCGGAGCGCCGCAAGTCGCAGCCGCTGCAGGGGATGGTGATGCCGCCGGCGTTCACGCTCGAGCCGCGCCGCCGCCGCGCGTCGCAGGTGCCGGCCGTGCCGGGCGTGCCGATCACGGCGACGTACACGGCGACGTGCGACGCGATCGACACGGCGACGCACCGCGACCAGATCGGCGAGGCGCTCGTCCACTACGCGAAGGGTCGCGTCGACGCGCTGGTCCTGTTCCTCATCCGCGACGGCAACGCGCTCGGCTGGGGCGGCTACGTCGCGGGCGGCGCGCCGCGGACGCCGATCGAGGAGATCTCGCTGCCGCTCGGCGGCGCCTCGTCGCTGCAGTCGGCGCACGACGCCGGCCAGCCGTTCGTCGGCCCGCCCCCGTCGGCGGCGCGCCCCGTCGAGACGAAGCTGTGGCAGGCGCTCGGCACCACCCCCGAGCCGGGCATCGTGATCGTCGTGCCGGTCATGGTGCGCCAGCGCTCCGTCAACCTGATCTACGCGCACCCCATCCCGGGTGCGTCGCCGACGGCCCAGCTCGTCCACGAGCTCAACGACCTCGCGAACCGGGCGCAGACCGCGTACCTGCGCCTGATCCGTCAAGCGCGCGGATAATTCGACATGCCGCCGGCGAAGTGATCGTCCGGTCACGATGCACGCAGGGTCCACTCGATCGGTCGCGAGCGACGTCCTCGTCGATCGAGCACGAGCACGAGTACGATCTGGAGACGCGAGATGCACGAGGCCATCCACAAGTACCCGCGGACGCACCACCTCGAGGGCAGCCGGTTGCAGCCGGGCGACCACGACCTGGCGCAGGTCCCGCTCGCGTCGCTGCGCGGGCGGTACTGCGTCGTCGAGGAGAAGCTCGACGGGGCGAACGCGGGGCTGTCGCTCGACGAGCGCGGTCGGCTGCGGCTGCAGAGCCGCGGGCACGTGCTGAGCGGCGGGCCGCGCGAGCGCCACTGGGACCTGTTCAAGCAGTGGGCGCGGGCCCACGAGACGGCGCTCGCGGAGCGGCTCGCGGCCCACCCGGGAGGCCTCACGATCTACGGCGAGTGGCTCTACGCGAAGCACACGGTGTTCTACGACCAGCTGCCGCACTACTTCATGGAGTTCGACATCCGCGACGCGGCCGGCGCGTTCTGGTCGACGGCGCGGCGCGCGGAGCACCTGGCGGCGGCGCCGATCGTGGCGGTCCCGGTCGTGTGGGAGGGCGTCGTCGAGGACCCGCGCGACCTGCCGGAGCTGGTCGCGCCGTCGCTGTACAAGTCGCCGCGCTGGCGCGAGGCGCTGCGCGACGCGGCGGTCGAGGGCGGCGTCGAGCCGGAGCGCTGCGCGCGCGAGACCGATGCGTCGGATCACGCCGAGGGGCTGTACGTGAAGGTCGAGGACCGCGCGACCGGGACGGTCGTCGGGCGCTACAAGTGGATCCGGCCGTCGTTCCACCAGGCGATCCAGGAGGCCGGCGACCACTGGCTGCAGCGGCCGATCGTCGCGAACCGGCTGGCCGAGGGCGTCGACCTGTTCGCGGCGCCCGAATCGGAAGGATCGGAAGGCTCGGAAGGCTCGGAAGCGCCGTGACGCTCCCCGACCTGACACCCGGCGCGGCGATCGACTGGGCGGCCGTCGAGGCGTGGCTCGCGCCGATCGCGCCGGCGGCCGAGCTGGCGGCGACGCCGCAGGACCACGCGTTCCACGCCGAGGGCGACGTGTGGACGCACACGAGGATGGCCGTCGAGGCGCTCGTCGCGCAGCCGGCGTACGCCGCCGCGGATCCGGTCGCCCGCGGGATCCTCGCGGCGGCGGTCCTGCTCCACGACGTCGGCAAGCCGAGCACCACGCGCGTCGTCCCCCAGGAAGGCGGGGAGCGGATCACGTCGCGCGGGCACTCGGCGCGCGGCGAGGGCCTGGCGCGGGTGGCGCTGTGGCGCGCCGGCGTGCCGTTCGGGGTCCGCGAGCACGTGTGCGCGCTCGTCCGCTACCACCAGGTGCCGTTCTTCGGGATCACGCGCGAGCCGCGCGAGGCCGAGCGGCTCGCGCTCCGCCTGTCGCTGATCTTGCGCCACGACTGGCTGACCGCGGTCGCCGAGGCCGACGGGCGCGGCCGGCGCTGCGCCGACCCGGCGGACCAGGTGCGCATCGTCGACCACTGCGGCCTGTGGGCGGAGCACTGCCGGGAGCACGGCGTCCTCGCCACGGCGCGCGCGTTCGCGACGCCCCACGCGCGCCGGGTGTGGTGCGAGTCCGAGGCGCCGCGGTCGCCGGACGTGCCGGCCCACGACGACACGACCTGCGAGGTCACGCTGATGTGCGGGCTGCCGGCGGCCGGCAAGGACTCGTGGCTGCGGGCGAACGCGCCCGAGCTGCCGGTGATCTCGCTCGACGCCGTCCGCGACGAGCTCGACGTCGAGCCGGGCGACAGCCGCGGCGAGGTCATCGCGCTCGCCCGCGAGCGGGCCCGCGAGATGCTGCGCGCCGGGACGTCGTTCGCGTGGAATGCCACGAACTTGTCGCGCGACCTGCGCGCCCAGCTGCTCGGCTTCTTCCGCTCGTACCGGGCGCGCACGCGCATCGTCTACTGCGAGGCCACGGCCGCCGACCAGCGCGGACGCAACCGGCAGCGCGACGCGATCGTGCCGGCGCGGGTCATCGATCGCATGCTCGAGCGCTGGACGGTCCCGGATCCGACCGAGGCCCACGCGGTCCTGTACGTCACTCCCGGCGACGCGAGCTGGCCACCTACATCGTAGTTGGCGGCACGAAGCAGGTCGGTGGTCAAGTTGTTTCGGCCGGCAAAATCGCAGTTAGATCGCTGAAATTACAGCAGAAGTTGGGCGACATCGACAGGCGGGACGGTAACTTGACTGGCGCCGCCAAAGAGGGATGCTGCCCTCGTGCCCGAACGAATCAGCCTTCCGAATCAGACCTGCGCCAAGGTCGGTTTCGGAACCATCGCCGCCGCGCTCGCTGCTCTCTCCATGGCCATCCTCGGCCATTTCTTCATCTAGGCCTTCTGACTAGGCCTGCTCGCTCCAGTAGCGGACCCAGTCTCCATCTGCGATCAGCGTGCCGAGCTTGATCGCCGCCGGGTCGGCCAGCGTGTAGATCCACGTCCACACCTCCTCGCCGGTGTCGGTCGTGACCTGCGCGATCACCCGTGCGAAGTCCTCGCCCTCGTAGGCGTCGAGCAGCCCGAACGTGGCCGCCAGGTTGTCGAGCCAGAGGATCTCGCCCACGACGCTGCCGGCGCCGTCCTCGACGAAGCCGGGATAGCCCATCGGAAACGCGTAGATCTGGCCGGGCACCCGGGCCGGGACACAGCGCAGGATCGAGCTCGCCACGAGCGAGCGCGCCGTCTGGCCCCGGCGCAGGGTCCCGTAGACGAACAGCCGGTCGAGGATCTCGTGCGACCCGGTCGTGCGTTCGACCTCGAAGCTGCCCGTCGACCGCCGCCGCTGCGTCACATCCCTTTCTAACCGCGCGACGACAGGGCCGCCACCTGATCCAGCAGCGGCAGCACCATCGCCGCGCCGACGCCCTCCCCGTGGCCGATCCCCTGCGGGAACAGGGGATCGCGGCCGAGCCGCGCGAGGAGCTTGCCGAGGAGCGGCGACCCACCCTGGGCGGGGAGGAGGTAGCCGGCGACGTCGGGGTGGAACAGCGAGGCGGCGAGCCCGGCGGCGACGGTCGCGTGACCGTCGAGGATCACCGGGACGTGCATCGACGCGAGCCCGAGCAGGAGCCCGGTCAGCACGCCCGTGTCGCCGCCGCCGAGCGCCGCGAGCAGCTCGCCCGGCGGGCGGCCGGCGTGGGCGGCGCCGCGGATCCCGGCGAGCTCGGCCTCGGGATCGCCGAGCCCCTGCGGGCCGGCGCCGGTCGCCGCGCCGAGGAGGGCCGCGGCGGCGAGCTCGGAGCCGATGCCGAGCGCCCCGAGCGCGACCACGTCGCAGTCCTCGGCGAGGGACACCGCGAGCGCGATCCCGCCCTCGAGGCCGTCCAGGCGGACGGTGGAGGACGGCGGGAGCAGGGTGGGCTCCCGGACGCCGGCGTCGACGAGGAGGATCGGTGTCCGGTAGATGCGCACGAGGCGCGTGACGGCGGCCGTGCCGTCGGCGATCGCGGCAGCCGCGACGATCGTCGGGTGGCCGGCGCCGAGCGCGATCCCCGGGTCGGCGGCCGGGTGATCCGCGGCGCACACGACGAGCGTGCGGCGCGCGACGCGCGGGTGGGCGTCGTGCTGGGCCTCGCCGAGGGCGCGCGCGACCCGGGCCAGGAGCGGGGCGCCCGCGCCGGCCACCGCGCGGTGCGCGGCCTCGCCGTGGCGCGCCGAGGCCGGGCCGATCGACGCGATCACGTGCTCGAGGATGCTCACCCGCGGCCCCACAGCGCGGCGCGCCGCTTCTGGCCGACGAGGATGAGCACGAAGAACGGGCCGCCCAGGACGGCCGTGACCGCGCCCGTCGGCAGCTGGGCCGGCGCCGCGATCGTGCGCGCCAGCGTGTCGCACAGCGTGAGCAGGACCGCGCCGCCGAGCACCGACGCCGGCAGGAGCACGCGGTGGTCCGGGCCGAGGATCGCGCGCAGCGTGTGGGGGACGATGAGGCCGATGAAGCCGATCGGCCCGGCGAGGGCGATCGCCGCCCCGACCAGCAGCGACGCCACGGCGAAGATCACCAGCTCGGTGCGAGGGACGTTCACGCCGACCGACGCCGCCGCCTCGGGGCCAGCCGCGAGCGCGTTGAGCTCGCGCGCGTACCAGAGGAGCGTCGCCAGCCCGGCGAGGATCGGGAGCGTCGCGTAGCCGACCGCGACCAGGCGCATCGAGTCGAGGCCGCCCATCATCCAGCGCAGCATGCGGCTGACCTCGGAGAAGTCGCTCGTGTACTGGATCAGCACCGAGGCGGCCGAGCAGAACATCGACATCGTCACGCCGGCGAGGACGAGCGTGGCCGGCGGCAGGTGGCGCCCGACGCGCGCGAGGTGGGCCACGATCACGAGCGTGCCGATCGCGCCGGCGAGCGCGGCACCGCCGACGCCCGCGCCGCCGAACGCGCCCTCGATGCCCAGGCGGATCGCCAGGACGGCGGCGAGCGAGCTGCCCGACGAGATCCCGAGCGTGAACGGCTCGGCGAGCGGGTTGCGCAGGAGCGCCTGCAGCGCGCACCCGGCGCCGGCGAGCGCGCCGCCGACGAGCAGCGACGCCAGGACGCGCGGGATCCGGACCCACAGGATCGCGTGGTACGGGTGGTCGCGCGCGAACGCGTCGAGGCCGAGCACCTCGAAGCGGCGGCCCTGCGCCTCGGTCGCGACGCCGACGAGGGGCGCCGCGAGCGCGATCAGCGCCGTGACCGCGAGGCTGATCGTCAGGGCCGCGGCGAGGCGGCGCCCGGTCAGCCGCCCGCCGCCGGCGCTGACGAACCCGCTCACGCCGGCTCACCCGGGACGGCGAACGGCTCCCCGGACGGCAGCGCGCCGACGTGGATGTGCAGGCCGAACGCGGCGCGGGTGGCGTCGCTCGCCAGGACGTCGGCGGGGGCGCCGCGGGCGGCGAGGCGGCCGCCGGCGACGAGCCACATCGTGCGGCCGTGGCGCAGCGCGAGGTCGAGGTCGTGGGTGACGACGATCGCGAGCGCGCCGGCGTCGCACTGCGCGCGCACGGTCGCGAAGATCGTGCGGGCGTGCGCCGGGTCGAGGCCGGCGGTCGGCTCGTCGAGGAGGAGGCAGCCGGCGCCCTGGCAGAGGGCCTGGGCCAGGATCACCCGGCGCGCCTCGCCGCCGGACAGCTGGTCGAAGCGGCGGTGCGCGAGGTCGCCGACGTCGCACGCGCGCATCGCGGCGCGCGCGGCCGCGAGGTCCGCCTCGGTGGCGAGGCCGAAGCCGCGCTGGTTCGCGTAGCGGCCGAGGAGGACGACCTCCTCGACGACGAACGGAAACGCGAGGTCGTACTGCTGCGGCAAGTACGCGAGCTGGCGGGCGATCGTGCGCCGGTCGACGCGGGCGGGGTCGTGGCCGCGCACGCGCAGGTCGCCGCGCACCGGGACCAGGCCGGCGAGCGCGCGCAGGAGCGTGGTCTTGCCGGCGCCGTTGGGCCCGACGATCACGACGAAGTCGCCCCCGTCGGCGGTCGCGTCGACGCCGCGCACGACGTCGCGGTCGCCGAGCGGCACCGTCACGCCGCGGAGCTCGAGCCACGCCATCCGCGTCACCCTACGGGCTTTCCCCAAGGGGGGCCAACCTCACGCCGCGCGGAAAGTGCGGACTGGCCCAACCTCCCAAAACACGGTACCTGTCGTGGTCGTGCGGCGGCGCAACAACCGCGTTGCGATGAGTCTGCCGGTCGAGCTGATCGCCGGCGGCAAGAAGTTCCGCGCGATCACGCAGGACCTGTCGCCGCTCGGCATGTTCGTGCGGCTGTCGCCGCCGCTGTCCGTCGGCACCGAGGTGCAGATCGTGATCTCGCCGAACGGCCAGCGGCTGCTGACGTCGGGCGTGGTCACGCACGCGCTCGGCGAGGTCGAGGCGTCGACGATCGGCCGCTTCCCCGGCGTCGGCATCGTGTTCCGCGAACCGGTGCGCGCGAGCGACGAGCTGTTCGGCGACGCCGTCAAGCGCCTGCTCGAGGCGCACGCGGCGAGCATCCCGGTCGCCGACATCCGCATCGTCGTCGCCGATCCGCAGACGCGCGTGCTCGAGCGGCTGTCGACGGCGCTCGACAACGCCGGCTTCTCCGTCGCGACGGCGACGAACGGGATGGAGGCGATCGGCGCGTGCCTGTCGCGCACGCCCGACGTGGTGCTCGTCGAGCGCGACATGCCGGTCGTCGACGGCCTGCACGTGCTGCAGGAGATGGGGCGCCACGCCGAGCTCGCGAACGTCCCCGTGATGATGATGTCCGCCGACGCGACCGACCTCGTGCGCCTGCAGGCGTTCCAGCTCGGCGCGATGGACTTCATCCCCAAGCCGTTCACGGTGCTCGAGGTGATCCTGCGCGCCCGGCGGTGGGCGCGCGCGGGCCAGCGCGACGTCGGCCGCATCCTCCTGCGCGGCACGCTCGCCGAGCTCGGCCTGCCGTCGCTGCTCACGATGTTCGAGCAGGAGCGCAAGAGCGGGCAGCTCTCGGTCACGCGCGATCACTTCGTCGCGTGGATCGACCTCGTCGACGGCCGCATCGTCCGCGCGCGCTCCTCCGAGGTCGACGCCGACTCGCACAGCGTGATCATGTCGCTGCTCGACTGGCACAACGGCTACTTCGAGCTATCGGCCGGCAACCACGACCGCCCGCCCAAGCCCGACCTCGAGGCCACCGTCACCCACCTCCTCCTCGAGCACGCCCGCCTGCGCGACGAGGCTCAGCGGACCTGATCGGATGCCATGAGCTCGTCGCGGAGCTCGGTCAGGATCTTGCCGAGCAGGTTCTGGCCCTTCCACTGCTTCGGGTCCTGCGCGCGCGCGTCGGTGGCGGCGAGGCCGATGCCCCAGATGCGGTCGTAGGGCGAGGCCTCGACGAGCGTCGTGCCGCGCGTGGCGAGGAGCACCGCGAGCAGGTCGGGGTTCTGGGTGAACTTGGCGCGGTTGCCGGCGCGCACGATCTCGGTGCGGTGCGCCTTCCAGCGCGCGTCGTCGAAGTTTCGCACCTTGCGGCCGAGCGCCTTGTGCTTGCGCGGGTGGTCGGCGGCGAGGATCTCGGCCGCCGTCTCGGCGTCGCCGAACAGCACCGCCTTGCCGTGCATCATGTACTGCTCGGCACAGAGGAAGGTGTGGTCGCCGTCGGTGAACGTGCACCGGTACCACTGCGAGAACGGCGACACCTCCGTGAAGAAGAACGTGTACTCCGACATAGTGTCGATTCTACACTATCGCGGGCGAGCGTGCACGGCCGACGAGATCGCCTCGAGGGCGGCCTTGACGCGCGGGGAGGGCGCGATCAGGTAGGGCTCGGCGAGCGCGACGACGCGCCCGTTCGCGACCGCGGGGACGGGGACGTCGCGCCACGCGCCGTCCTTCGCCCGCGCCGCGAACGACAGGTCGAGGATGACCTCGGGCTGGGTGCGCAGCACCTCCTCCATCGACAGCTTGGGGTACATCACGGGGGACGCGGCGAGGACGTTGACGGCGCCGACCACGGCGAGCAGCTCGTCGACCCAGCTCGCGGGGCCCGCGGCGACGAGGTTGCCGAGGCCGCCGGCCTCGCGGTCGATGATCGCGAGCACGCGCGGGCGCACGCTCGGCACGCGCTGCTTCGCGGCGGCGAGCGCGGCGTCGATCTCGGTGATCGCGCGGTCGGCCTCCGCGCGGCGGCCGAGCCGGTCGGCGACCGAGCGCAGCGCGCCGCGCACGTCGGCGAGCTTGTGCATCGCGCAGTCGGCGGTCGCGAGCCCGGCGTCGTGCAGCGCGCCGGCCGCCTCCTTGTGGACGTCGTCGACGATGACGAGCGTCGGCCGCAGCCGCACGATCGCCTCGATGTTCGGTGACAGGAAGCTGCCGACCTTGGGCAGCGCCGCGACCTCGGGCGGGTACGTCGAGTACTCGTCGACGCCGACCAGCAGCGACGCGGCGCCGAGCGCGCCGACGACCTCGCTCGCCGACGGCGTCAGCGCGACGATGCGCGCCGCGCCGGAGCCGCCGCCGCTGCCGGTGTTCGAGCCCGCCTCCGGCGAGGGGCCCCGGCAGGCGCACAGCACGAGGAGGACCGCGAGCACGCAGCGCATCGGCGATGCGTACCACGGCGCACCGCGCCGCGATGTGCGCGGATCGCCGACCCGAGATCGCCGTTCCGGCGTGAGCGCTGCCCGTCGAGCGGGGTATCATGGGCGCGTGAAGCGGGCGGACCTCAGCGGGACCGTGCTCGACGGCCGCTACCGCGTGATCGAGCCGGTCGCCGAGGGCGCGATGGGCGTCGTGTATCGCGCCGAGCGCCTGAAGCTCGGCCGCGTCGTCGCGATCAAGGTCCTGCACGAGGTCCTGCCGAGCGAGCTGCGCAGCCGCCAGCGCTTCGAGGTCGAGGCGATGGCGATGGCCAAGCTCGAGCATCCGCACTGCGCGGCCGTGCTCGACGTCGGCCTCCACGAGGACTGCCCGTTCGTCGTGATGGACTTCGTCGCGGGCCCGAACCTCAAGGACGTCATCGCGAACGGCCCGATGGAGCCGGCGCGCGCCGCCGAGCTGGTGCGCCAGGTGCTGTCGGGGCTCGCCGCCGCGCACGAGCACGGCATCATCCACCGCGACATCAAGCCGGCGAACCTCGTGCTCTCGCAGAAGGCCGGGCTCGGCGATCACGTGAAGATCCTCGACTTCGGCCTCGCGCGCATCACGCAGGACGTGTCGAACCTGACGACCGGCATCGTCGTCGGGACGCCGTCGTACATGGCGCCGGAGCAGATCCGGGGCACCAAGCTCGACGGGCGCGTCGACCTGTACGCGTGCGGCGTGCTGCTGTTCGAGCTGCTCACGGCGAAGAAGCCGTTCGTGTCGCCGAAGGACGATCCGATCGAGGTGTGCACGCTCCACCTGCGCCAGCCGGCGCCGCGCATGCGCGACCTCCTGCCGGGCGTCGACTTCGGCCCGCTCGAGGACGTCGTGGCGCGCGCGCTGTCGAAGTCGGCCGACGATCGCTACGGCACCGCCGAGGAGTTCGCGGCCGCGCTCGACGCCGTCGCGCCGCGGCGCCGCATCGCCACGCCGATCGCCGGCGTGCCGATCGGCTCCCCGATCGGCTCCCCGATCGGCTCGTCCCCGCAGATCGCGCTGCCGCCGACCGGCTCGTCGCCGCAGCTCGGCCTGCCCGACGCGCGCACGCGCACCCCACCGGCGGGCGTCCCCAGCCCGCCGCCGCCCGCACCGGCGGACGACCCGTCGGCCGCGCACACGCTGCCGCGCGGCCCCTCCGGTCTCTCCAACCAGGCCGGCCCGGTCCCCCGGGCCGACCGGGCCGACTGGGCCGACCGGGCCGACCGGGCCGACCTCGGCGGCCTCGCCGACCGGGCCGAGCCGTCGATGGACGTCTCCGACGGGATGCTCGTCGCCTCCGGGGCCGCGAGCCCAGGGCCCTCCTCCGATCGCCCGATCGACGTCTCCGGTGGGATGCTCGACGGCATGATCGTCGGCCCGGTCTCGGACGCCTCGCGCTCCACCGAGACCGCGCCCCTGCCGCCGTCGTTCGCACCCGAGGCGCCGCGTCCGATGGCGACGCCGCAGGGGCTCGCGACGAGCTTCGACCTCTCGCTCGCGATCCCGCAGGCGCCGGGGATCGATCCGCACGATCGGTCGATGATCACGAGCGCCGCCGACCTCGGCGCGGTGCCGTCGGGGCCGCGCGCGACGGCCGCGTTCTCGGGCGCGCCGCCGGCGGGGCCTTCTCCGCTCGCGACCGCCGCCACCGTGAACGGTGCCGCGCATGCACCGGTGCCGGTGGCGATGCCGCGCCGGCGCGGGCTCACCCGGAACCAGTTCTTCGTGATCTTCGGCGGTGCGAGCTTCTTCCTGGTCGTGCTCGTGATCGCGCTCGCGGCGCGCGGGTGCAGCAGCAGCGGCGGCGCCTCCCCGGAGGTCCGCACCGATGCCGCCGACGCCGAGGCGCCCGCGCCGGCGCCGACCCCGCGCGAGGATCCCGTCGCCGACACGCTCGCGCGCATCGACGAGGCCGCCGCCGCCGGCAACCCCGGCCGCGCGCTCGACCTGGCGCTCGCCGCGCGCAAGACGTTCCCGGACGACGCGCGGCTCGCTTTCGCGGCCGGCCGCCAGTGCTTCACCCGCCTGTGGTGGAACGACGGCCTGCGCCACCTGCGCGACGCGATCCGCCTCGACCCCGCCTACCGATCGAACCCCGACCTCATCAAGACGGTCCTGCGCGGTTTCCTCACGACGCCCCACACGAACGACGAGCTCGCCGCGTTCCTCGCGGACGACCTCGGCGGCGCCGCGCGGCCGTTCCTGGAAGAGACCGCGCGCGATCACCCGAGCGCGAAGCTGCGCGCGCGCGCGACCTCCACACTCCGTCGCCTTCGCTGACGAATGGCGGCCTCACCGCGCCGATGGCGGCGCCGTGACGAACGCAAATTTTTTTGGGAGAGATCTGCCCTTTGTGCGCCGCGTCAATCCGATGATCCCTCGTCATCCACAGGCTTATCCACAGGGCGGACCAAGCCTTGAAAACCACGCCGAAACCCCGGTGATCAACCTCAGGATTTCATCCTCAATCCACAGCTACTTCACGTGGAGAGTTGCCGGTTCGAAACACTAGCGGTAGTGATGGGAGGGGGGCGCGACCACAAATCTAGTGTCTCTTTTGTTGACCCCACACAAGGCCCTGACTACAACCGCAGACGTCAGCATGTACGCGCCGGTCGTGCCTCGGTCCCGAAGCTGTGAAGTATCCTCATTCGAGGATCTTGGAACCCACCGCGCGAGCGCTTCGGGTCCTGTCACACGGCTCTGCTAGAGCCGTCACTCGCTTTTCAACTCGTCTGGGACGGAGGGTCGTCGCGCTTCCAAGAGCTCGCTCGCTGAACGGATAGCAACCACGGCCGCGCCTCGCGCGTGGCTCGCGGTTCGACAGGCTCGTGGTCCGCGAGCCGCTGCTGTCGCCGTACCCGCATCGCTTCGTCGCGCGACCGAAGCGAACGGGATCGCCGTGCCTCGAGAGCCCACCCGACGAGCTTCGCTTCGCTTCCCGGAACAAAACGCACCTCGCCGCTTCGATCGTCGTCCCCGCCCATACCAAACTCGGAGAGATCATGCACAAGTCGACCGAGCCGCACCGCGGCTCGCACCTTGGTTCGCTCGAATCATCGAACAAGAAGTCCGCTGCCGAGCCGGGTCCGGAGACGCCGGTGAAGGCCAACGCGAAAGCGAGCCTCGTGACGCGCGTGATCAAGGACCAGCGCCCGGGGCTCACCTTCGAGCGTTACTTCACCCGCGCGGGCGTCGATCCGTTCGAGACCGTCGAGTGGGAGCGTCGCGACGCCGTGATCAGCGGCGCCGACGGCAAGGTGTTCTTCGAGCAGCGCGGGGTCGAGTTCCCCAAGACGTGGTCGCAGACGGCGACCAACGTGGTGGTGCAGAAGTACTTCCGCGGCACGCTCGGCACGCCGCAGCGTGAAGAGTCGGTGCGGCAGATGATCGGCCGCGTCGCCGACACGATCTACGGCTGGGGCAAGACCGACGGCTACTTCAAGTCGTCCGAGGACGCGTACGCGTTCCGCGACGAGCTGGTGCACCTCCTCCTGCACCAGAAGATGGCGTTCAACTCGCCGGTCTGGTTCAACGTCGGCGTCGAGGCGGCGCCGCAGTGCTCGGCGTGCTTCATCAACTCCGTCGACGACTCGATGGGCTCGATCCTCGGCCTCGCGAAGACCGAGGGCATGCTGTTCAAGTACGGCTCGGGCACGGGCTCGAACCTGTCGACGCTGCGCAGCTCGCGCGAGCACCTCAACGGCGGCGGCACGGCTTCGGGCCCCGTGTCGTTCATGCGCGGCTTCGACGCGTTCGCCGGTGCGATCAAGTCGGGCGGCAAGACGCGCCGCGCGGCGAAGATGGTGATCCTCAACGTCGATCACCCGGACATCGTCGACTTCATCGACTGCAAGCAGATCGAGGAGAAGAAGGCGTGGGCGCTGATCGACGCCGGCTACGACGGCGGCTTCAACGTCGTCGGCGGCGCGTACGACTCGGTCAACTACCAGAACGCGAACCACTCGGTGCGCGTCACCGACGACTTCATGAACGCGGTGCAGCGCGACGGTGAGTGGTCGACGAAGTCGGTCGTCGACGGCCGCAAGATCGAGACGCACAAGGCCAAGGAGCTGATGCGCAAGATGTCCGACGCCGCGTGGATCTGCGGCGATCCGGGCATCCAGTACGACACGACGATCAACGACTGGCACCCGTGCATCAACACGGCCCGGATCAACGCGTCGAACCCGTGCAGCGAGTACATGTTCCTCGACGACTCGGCGTGCAACCTCGCCTCGCTGAACCTGCGCCGGTTCCAGAAGGAGGACGGTGACTTCGACGTCGAGGCGTTCCGGCGCGCGTGCGCCACGACGATCACCGCGATGGAGATCGTCGTCGACAACTCGTCGTACCCGACCGAGTCGATCGCGAACAACAGCTACCGCTTCCGCCCGCTGGGCCTCGGCTACGCGAACCTCGGCGCGCTCCTCATGTCGCGCTCGCTGCCGTACGACAGCGAGCCGGGCCGCGCGTACGCGGCCGCGATCACCGCGGTCATGTGCGGCGAGGCGTACCGCACGTCGGCGCGCATCGCCGCCGACGCGACGGGCCCGTTCGCCGGCTACGCCGAGAACGAGACGCCGTTCCTCCGCGTCATGCGCAAGCACCGCGCGTCGGTCGAGCGCATCGACGCGGCGCTCGTGCCGTACGACCTCATGCAGGCCGCCCGCGAGGCGTGGGACGGCGCGGTCGAGCTCGGCCAGCGCTACGGCTTCCGCAACGGCCAGACGACGGTGCTCGCGCCGACCGGCACGATCGCCTTCCTCATGGACTGCGACACGACCGGCGTCGAGCCCGACATCGCGATCGTGAAGTACAAGCGCCTCGTCGGCGGCGGCCTCCTCAAGATCGTGAACCACACGGTCCCCGAGGCGCTCGGCAAGCTCGGCCACACGCCGGGCGAGGTCGAGGCGATCGTCGCGCACATCGACGCGAACGACACCATCGAGGGCGCGCCGCACATCAAGCAGGAGCACCTCCCGGTGTTCGACTGCGCGTTCCGCTCGTCGAACGGCACGCGGTCGATCCACTACATGGGCCACATCCGCATGATGGCGGCGGTCCAGCCGTTCCTCTCGGGCGCGATCTCGAAGACGGTCAACCTGCCGAACGACTGCACGGTGCAGGACATCGAGGACGCCTACATCCAGGCGTGGAAGCTGGGCCTGAAGGCCATCGCGGTCTACCGCGACGGCTGCAAGCGCACGCAGCCGCTGTCGACGAACCTCAGCCAGGCCACGTCGAACGGCTCGGCCCAGCCGGGGGCGCTGCTCCCGGACGCCCCCGAGCGGGACGTGCTCGACGCGCTCGCTCCGGAGGAGCGGCGGCTGGTCGAGGCGCTGCGCGCCCGCAAGAGCCGCCCGGCCGGTCCGCCGATGGCGAACCGCTACAAGCTGCCCGACGAGCGCGCGTCGTTCACGCACAAGTTCTCGATCGGCGGCCACGAGGGCTACATCACCGTCGGCATGTACGAGGACGGCTCGCCCGGCGAGATCTTCGTCCGCATGGCGAAGGAGGGCTCGGTGATCGCGGGCCTCATGGACTCCTTCGCGACGTCGATCTCGCTCGCGCTCCAGCACGGCGTGCCGCTGCAGGTGCTGATCGAGAAGATGAAGGGCACGCGGTTCGAGCCGTCGGGCTTCACCGGCAACCCGGAGATCCCGATCGCGACGTCGATCATGGACTACCTGTTCCGCTGGCTCGCGATCCGCTTCCCGTCGGAGGGCCCGTCGATCGTGGAGCGGCACCCGGCGGCGCGCCACGCGCAGCTGGATCTGCCGAAGATCCCGGTGATCGCGAAGAACTACGTGGATGCCGGATCTCCGTCGATCCCCGTCGAGGTCAAGGACCGCGCGTGGGTCCAGGAGACGGACGCTCCGCCGTGCCACGAGTGCGGGACGCTGATGGTGCGCAACGGCGCGTGCCACAAGTGCCCCAACTGCGGCTCGACGAGCGGCTGCTCGTAATCACGCAGCACTTCGCGACTCGGGGCGGCGCTTTTGGTGCGCGCGATGGCACCCGTCGCGCGCCCGTGACAAATTCTCCGGCGATGACCAAGTCGCTACGGGGATCCCTCACGGCTGCCTTGTTGCTCGCGCTCGTCGCGTGCTCGGGCGGTGACAAGAAGCCGGATCCCGCACCTCCCGGTTCGGGGCCCGCACCCGCTCCGGCCCGGCCGGATCCGAAGCCGGGCGACACGACGGCGGACAAGCTCCCCGTCGAGAAGCCGCCCGAGAAGGCTCCCGATCCGCCGCCGCCGCCGGAGAAGCTGGCCGGTCACGAGTTCCTCGAGGACGCCAAGCTGCTGCTCGTCGTCGGTGCGTGCGCCGACGGCACGCAGAGCGTGGTGAAGCCGGAGATCGTCGAGGCGCACTGCAAGAAGGTGAAGGCGGCGCAGGACGAGTACAAGAAGAGCTGGCTCGCCGCGGCGCGCGACTTCTTCAGCGCGAACGTGCCGAAGAACCTGCCGCGGACGGTGGTGTATCCGTTCGCGGGCGGCGACCTCGGCACCGCGCTCACGGTGTACCCCGACGCCGACGAGATCACGACGCTCTCGCTCGAGCCGGCGGGCGACGCGCGCGCGCTGGCGAAGCTGTCCGAGAAGGACGTCGTGCGGCAGCTCAACCTGACGGCGACCGAGCTCGCGTCGCTGTACCGCGCGAACTTCTCCGTGACGATGCGGATGATCGACGCGATGACGGTGTCGGGCATCCCGACGCAGCTGATCTTCAGCCTGTCGGCGCTGTCGATCCACGACTACGAGCTGGTGTCGCTGCGCTACTTCAAGCTCGACGCGAACGGCGACCCCGTCTACCTCGAGGACAAGGACCTCGCCGAGATCGACAAGATCAAGACGCCGGTCCAGCACAACAAGGAGATGGCGAACGTCGAGCTGCGCTTCCGCAAGAAGGGCAGCTCGAAGACGCAGGTCTACCGGCACCTCCTCGCGAACCTCAACGACGGCAGCCTCAAGACGACGCCCGCGCCGCTGAGGCACCTCGAGAAGAAGGGCAAGGTCGCCGGCATGACGAAGGCGGCGAGCTACCTGCTCACGTTCGACGAGTTCGCGACGATGCGGAAGTACCTCGCCGAGCACGTCGAGTGGATGGTGTCGGACTCGACGGGCCTGCCGCCGTCGGCGGGCGAGCCGGCCGGCTTCGAGTACGAGATGTGGGGCCAGTACGACGCGTCGAACATGAAGGAGGGCGCGCGGGTGACGCCGGCGTGGAAGAAGCTGTACGCGGCGCAGCCCAAGCGCGACCTGAAGTTCCGCTTCGGCTATCCGTCGTTCGGCAACGACGGCAAGATGCAGAACCACCTGATCATCGCGCGCCGCACGGCGAAGAAGTAGCCGCGACAGCGGCGCGGGCTGCGACAGCGGGTGCGACGTCCGAGGTGATGGTCGCGAGCCCGTAAGGGCGCGAGAACACGTCGGTTCGAGCTGGCCCAGACCTTGATGAAGGTCCGGTCACGATGACGAACCGCCTCGCGACGATCGCCACCCGCCAGCGCAGCACCCGCCTCCGCGACGCCATGTTCGCCGCGTTCGTCGCGCTCGCGACGTTCGTCGCCGTGAGCTCGGTCGCCGATGCCGCACAGGCCGCCGCGCCGAGCGCCACCGCACCGCGCTGATCCACGCCGCGCTCGCCGGTGTCGACGGTGGCGTCCGGCGCCGAGGGCGATCGCGGGGTACGCTCCGGGATATGTGCATCATCTGCATCGACCTCGCGAAGCAGAAGCTGACCTCCGCCGAGGGTCGCCGCGCGCTCGGCGAGATGCGCGGCCAGCTCGACGCGGCGCACGTCGCCGAGGTCGAGCAGAAGCTCGCCGACGCCGAGAAGCTCGCAGATCCCGCGAAGCGCCCCTGAATCTTGCAGCGGCTCTCGGTATGGCCGAGGTCTATCCGAACGACGAGAAGCAGATCGTCATCACGTTCCTGGGGTTGGCGTTCGCGTCGGTGGTCGGGATCTGGCTGATGCTGATGTCGATCGTGCGCATGTAGCCGGCGCGCACGGCGCGCTACGGTCGCGTCGTGATCCGCAAGCTGCTCGAATCTCCGTCCGAGTTTCTCGAGCTCACGCTGCGCGGCAAGCGCGTGACCGTGACGCGCGGCGAGCTCGGCGCGGACAGCGAGGTCGAGGAGCACGAGCTCGCGACCGTCGAGGAGGCGCAGTTCTTCGTGGCCGATGCGGCGCGCGAGGTCGAGCGCCGCGGCTGGGTCGAGCGCGCGTACGAGGAGTCGTACGACGACGGGCCGCGCGAGCCCGCGCTCGAGGCCGCGATCACGCACGCCCCCGAGGAGCCGGGCGGGTACCTCGTGTACGCCGACTGGCTGCAGCAGCGGGGCGAGCCGCGCGGCGAGCTGATCGTCGTCCAGCACGCGCTGGCGACGGGCGGTCGCGATGCGGAGCTGCGGCGGCGCGAGGCGGCCCTCCTCGACGAGCACCCGGACCGGCTGCGCGGGCCGCTCGCGCTCGCCGGCGGTGCGCGCGTCGACTGGTGGTGCGGGTTCGTGCGCGCGCTCGACCTGTCGTACCTGCTCGCGTCGGGGCTGGGGCGCACGCTGCTCGCGCCGCTGTTCGCGCACGCGTCGCTGCGGTTCCTCCACCGCTTCGCCGGCAGCGTCGGCAACGACACCGACCTCGCACCGCTCGCCGAGCGCGCGCCGCCGACGCTGCGCTGGCTCGAGCTCGACGGCGACGCGGACCGGCTGCGCGGGTTCCGCCGGCGGCTCGCGCGCCTGCCGCCGCGGCTGCTCGGCGTCGAGCACCTGCAGGTCCAGGGGCGGACCTACCGCTCCGTCGCCGAATGGCTGGCCGACGGGCCGTGACAGGGCGGGGTGCGAGGTAGGATGGGTGCCGCGATGGAACCGCGCGCGGAGCGACTCCTCTCGATCATCGAGGTCCAGAACGCGATCGCCGCGGCGGGCATGAACTCCGACGAGGTCCAGAGCCTGGTCGCCGAGCGCGCGGCGAGCCTGACGGGCGCGTCGGCGTGCGCGATCGCGCTCGTCGAGGGCGAGGAGCTGGTGTTCCGCGCGGCCTCGCGGGCGACGACGCTGCAGCTCGGGGCGCGCCTCGCCCGCACCGCGACGCTCGCCGGGGCGGTCGTCGCCGAGCGCGCGCCGATCCGCGTCGACGACGTGAGCGTGGACGCGCGCGCCGATGCCGAGACGCGCGCGCGGGCCGTCGGCTCGCTGCTCGCGCTCCCCTTGTTGTACGGCGAGAGCGCCGTCGGTGTACTCGAGGTCACGTCCGCCCGCACCGCGGCGTTCACCGACGAGGACGTCGAGACGCTGCGCCTGCTCGCGCAGGTCGTCGCGATCGCGCTGCACCGCGCGTACACCTACCCGCGCCCGCGCTACGACGTCGTGCACGACGCGATCACCGGCCTCGGCAACCGCCGCGCCTACGACGAGCGCATCGCGGCCGAGCTCACGCGCAAGAAGCGCTACGCGCACTCGTTCAGCCTCGCGCTGCTCGACCTGGCCGGGCTCGAGACGGCCGTCGATCGCCTCGGCCAGGCCGCCGGCGACGACGGCCTGCGCGAGGTGTCGACGATCGTGAAGAACCACACGCGCGCGATCGACGGCTGCTTCCGCATCGGGCCCGACGACCTCGCGATCGTGATGCCGGGCACCTCGCTCGAGGGTGCGCGCACCGTCGCCGAGCGCTGCCGCAGCCACATCGCCGAGGCCCGCCCGTGCGACGGCCTCATCACCGCCAGCTACGGCGTCGTCGAGGCGCTCGACACCGACGAGACCGCCGACGCGCTCGCCGTGCGCGCGAACGCCGCCCTGGCCGCCGACAAGCAAGCCCGCCGCGGCTGACGCGCCGCTACTTCGGCTTGTGGGCGAGGCGCTTCGTGGTGCCGTCGGGGAGCTGGACGTCGATCGTCGAGGCCGAGGCCGCGACGACGCGGAGGTTGCCGAACTTCGGGTGCGTGAGCTCCTGGCCGACGGTGAAGCTGCCGGAGGCGGCGTACGGGACGGGCCCGGTCGCGACGGCCGCCTCGACGACGGGAGCGGGGACGAGGACGCGCTTCAGGCACGCGAGCAGGTTGCGGCGCTGCTCGGGGACGCGCTGGTACTCGGCGACGAGCGTGACGCGCGCGATCAGCTCCTCCTCGATCACGGCGAACGCATCCCAGATGGGCGCGTTGTCCTTCGCCGTGACGGCCCACGCGATCGCGCGCGCCGCCTCGGGGATGCGGTGGTCGCGGCCGAACGTCTCGTTGCGCGCGGCCGTGCACTCCTTCGCGGCGGTCTTGGTGTCGTTGACCGCCTCCGGAGTCTTGCCGCGCAGCCACACCTCGGTCGCCTCGAGCGCGATCTGCGGGCGGCGATCTCCCGCGTGCATCGACTCCCACTCGGGGAGGATCAGGCTGCGGGTGGCCTCGATCGCGGCGCGCAGCAGCAGATCGCGGTCGAGGTCCTCGAGGTTGGCCTGCCACGCGGTGGTGGGCAGGCCCTTCTGGGTATCACCGCGAATCGCGGCAAGACGATCGAAGCGGTCCACCCGCCGAACTTAGCCGAAATCCGAAAACGCAACGAGGCCCCACCATTGGGACCTCGCGGCGTGCGCATCGCGAGAGAGGGGTTACTCGCGTGCACGAAGGAAGATGCGGATCACGTACCAGAACATCAGCGCCACCGAGGAGAACAGCTCGAGGGCGGCCGACACGTGCTGGCGGGGATCGTGATGCGCCAGGATCTGCGAGGTCTGGAACAGGATGTAGCCCGCGGCGAGGAGGACCATGCCGATCGAGAACGCGAGGCCCAGGTTGAAGCCGAACGCGAGCGACAGGACGATCAGCATCAGCGCCGCGCCGCTCGCGAGCGCCAGGCCGCTGCGCAGGAACGAGAAGTCCTTCTTCGTCACGAACACCGACGCGGTGAGCGCGCCGAACAGGCCGAGCGTGACGTACGCCGAGTCGCGCACGATGTGCGGATCCGCGCCGCCGCGCGCGAGGATGCCCGCCGTCTTCACCTCGACGATCACGAGCAGCGGCACGAAGATGACGGCCTCGGCGAGGACGTAGAGCCCGAGCCCGAGGTAGTGCATCGCCTTGGACTCGGTGTGGGTCGCCCAGTAGTCGGCGACGTAGCTCACCGCCATGAACGCCGCGAGCACGACGCCCCAGTTCCAGCGCCCCGAGAGCGAGAACTCGACGAACGGCTGGAGCAGCTTGCCGAGCGCCGGCACGTTGAAGAACGCCCACAAGAGGCCCGCGAACGCACCGATCGCACCGAACAGGTGCAGGTACGTGAGGCGGATGAACCGCACGCGATCCGACATGCCGACGGTGGCGTTCGCACCCTCGATCGGCCGCCCCGCATCCGGAGCGCCCGACGGCGCCGCCTGTGCGTACGCGGCCTGGTTGTACGCGGCCGCCGACGGATAGCTCGGCTGCCCGTAGCTCGGCTGCGGCGGTTGCGGGCTGCCGCCGAGCTGCGCGCCGCCGTACGGCTGCTGCGGATTGGCGCCGAGCTGCACGCCGCCATACGGCGGTTGCGGGTTGCCGCCGAACTGCGCGCTGCCGTACGGCTGCTGCGGGTTGCCCCCGAGCTGCGCGCTGCCGTACGGCTGCTGCGCGGGCTGCGGGTTGCCGTAGGACGGCATGGGCTGGAGCTGGTTCGTCGACGGCTGCGGGCCTCCGTACGGCTGCTGCGCGCCGTAGGACGGCTGGCCGTACGGAGCCGGCGGCTGCGCGCCGTACGACGGCGGCGGCTGGTTGAACATCGTCGGCGCCGTCGAGACCGGCGACGTGAACGGCGACGGTTGCGCCTGCGGTGGTGGTTGCTGGGGATAGCCCGGGCTCGCGTTCTGGTACGCGGGCTGCTCCCACTCGGTGGGCGCGGTCGCGAACGGCTGCTGCGACGGCGGCTGCTGGGGCGTGCTCCAGCCGAGCACGGTGTGTGATCTCGAATCCTTCGTCATATCCCTCTGGCCCGACCCAACTGCAGCCGCTGTACCGAGGATAACTACACGAGATCCGTGCTCAATTCGTGCAACACGATGTCCGCCGGAGCGACGTGTTGTTGCACGCTGACACAACTCGTCTAGCGGCGCGCCTTCGGCTTCGTCTTCGTAACGGTCTTCTTCGCCGGTTTCTTCGCCAGCTTCGTCCAGGCCATGGGCATCTACTATCCTGCGCCGAGATGCGTCGCTTTCGCCTCTACCGGATGTTGCGGGCGGCGTGGGTGATCGCGACGGTGGCGCTCGGCTACTGGTGGCTGCAGAAGCGGCGCTCGTCGACGCCCCAGGCGTGGGCGCGCGCCCACGCGAAGACGGGGCGCAAGATCCTGGGCCTCGCGACGGGGCTCAACGGCGCGTTCGTGAAGCTCGGGCAGATCCTCGGGTCGCGCGCCGACGTCCTGCCGGAGCCGCTCGTCGCGCCGCTGCGCCAGCTGCACGACCGCGTCCCGGCGCGCCCGCTCGCGAAGCTGCGCCGCCACGCCGAGCGCGAGCTCGGGCGGCCGCTCGGCGAGGTGTTCGCCGAGATCGACGAGCAGCCGATCGCCGCGGCGTCGCTCGCGCAGGTCCACCGCGCGCGCCTCGCGAACGGCGATGACGTCGTCGTCAAGATCCAGTACCCCGAGGCGCGCCGCCTGTTCCCGATCGACCTCGGCTCGCTGCGCATGGCCGCGCGCGTCGCGCGCTGGGTCAACCGCGGGCTCGACCTGCGGCCGCTCGTCGACGAGCTCGCCGAGTTCGTCTGCCTCGAGCTCGACTTCGCGCGCGAGGCCCGCTCGACGGAGCGCGTCCGCGCGAACCTCGCGAACGATCCCACCGTCGTCGTCCCGCGCGTCCACGCCGAGCTCTCGACGGACCGGCTGCTCGTCCTCGAGCTCCTCGACGGCACGCCGCTGACCCGACTCGATGCTCTGCGCGAGCGCGGCGTCGACCTCCGCGACGTCGCCCAGCGCGTGGCCCGCCTGTACGCGACGCTCATCTTCGACCATGGCTTCTTCCACGGCGACCCGCACCCCGGGAACCTGTTCGTGCTCGCCGACGGCAAGCGCCTCGCGCTCCTCGACTTCGGCCTCGCGAAGGAGCTGCCGCCCGGGTTCGCCGCGTCGGCGGCCGCGATGATGGCCGGCGCGATGCGCGGCGACCTGCCCGGGGCCCTGGCCGCGGCGCGCGCGATCGGCTTCGTCGTCGCCGACGAGCGGGCCCCGCAGCTGCTCGGGCTCGTGCGCGCGCTCCTCGGCGACTACCGGGACACCGGCCGGCTCGCCCAGGAGCTGCGGCGAGGCAAGCGCGGCGAGCTCGAGATCCCGTCGCACTTCACGCTGATCGCCCGCGTCATGGTGATCCTGTCGGGCGTCTCGCACACGCTGGTCCCCGGCGAGCGCGTGATCGGCGGGGCGCTCCTCGCGGCCCTGGCGCCTCACCTGGCCGCCCTGCGAGAGCCTCCGACGGAGCCGGTCACACAAGTAATGTGAACTTCCCCTTGCTTCCCGGTCGCAACGGAAAGACAACGCGGTTCATGAAGAGCTTGGTGGTACTCCTAGCCGTCCTCGTGCTGGGCACGGCGCAGGCCAGCGCGAACGTCGAGGTCGGCGGCACGGCCGGCCTCCACACCTTCAGCGAGGACAACGCCCTCGGTGACTCGCCGAACAAGGACACGCTGAAGAACTCGGCGCTGTTCGGCGTCCGCCTCGCCGTGTACTTCGGCCCGATGCTCGGCGTCGAGGGCGAGTTCGGCGTGATCGAGAGCGAGCCGCGGTCGATCCTGTTCGACGTCTGGAACATCACGTACCGGGCCTCGCTCGCCGCGCAGTTCCGCGCCGACAAGCCCAACGCCCAGCTCATCCCGTTCGTGCTCGCCGGCGCCGGCGTGCTGCAGACCGTGCAGTCGAACAACGAGCAGCGCTTCGCGAAGGACTCGGTGATCGTCCCGCACGTCGGGATCGGCGCGAAGTACCGCACCGGCAACGGCTGGGGCGTGCGCCTCGACGCGCGCCTGCTCCTGCCCCCGAAGTTCGAGAGCGGCATCACGACGGAGTTCGAGCTGCTGCTCGGCCTCTACCGCGAGTTCGGCCAGAAGAAGGTCGTGAAGAAGGAAGAGCCGCCCCCGCCGCCCAAGGACGAGGATCCGGACAAGGACGGCATCATCGGCGCGGCC
>JAHBVW010000010.1:0-200000 GCA_019637375.1 Deltaproteobacteria bacterium
GGAGCGCGAGCCCAACATCCTGACTCAGCAGATTCGGACGTCGTCGACCATGGCCACCCTACCCCCAGCCGTCACCGCCGCGGACGAAGAGTTCGAGCCGCCGCTCTATGTCGCGCGCAAGAAGATCTATCCGCAGGCTGTCTCGGGACAATATCGCCGTATCAAGTGGGCTCTGCTGATCATCACGCTCGGCATCTACTATCTGCTGCCGTTCGTGCGCTGGGACCGTGGCCCCAACGCCCCGAGCCAAGCGGTGCTGATCGATTTTCCGAACCGGCGCTTCTACTTCTTCTTCATCGAGATCTGGCCGCAGGAGGTCTACTACCTGACCGGCCTGCTGATCATTGCCGCCGTGGCGCTGTTCCTGATGAACGCCGTGGCCGGTCGCGTCTGGTGCGGCTATCTCTGCCCGCAGACCGTCTGGACGGACCTCTTCTATGCCGTGGAGCGCCTGTTCGAGGGCGACCACCGCGAGCGGATGCGCCGTGACCAGGGGCCCAAGAGCGCGAGCGACATCGCCTTCAAGACCGGCAAGCATCTCGTCTGGCTGATCATCGCCTGGTGGACCGGCGGCGCCTGGGTGCTCTACTTCGCCGACGCGCCGACCCTGATGAGCGAGCTCGCCACCGGCAAGGCGCCCGTGGTCGCCTATGTCTGGATCGGCATTCTCACCTTCACGACCTACGCGCTCGCCGGCCACATGCGCGAGCAGGTCTGCACCTACATGTGCCCGTGGCCGCGCATCCAGGCGGCGCTGACCGACGAGGACGCGCTCAACGTCACCTACCGCTACGACCGCGGCGAGCCGCGCGCCTCGGTGAAGAAGTCCAAGCAGCTGCGCGCCGCCGGCGAGCCGGCCGGCGACTGCATCGACTGCTTCCAGTGCGTCGCGGTCTGCCCGACCGGCGTCGACATCCGCCAGGGCACGCAGCTCGGCTGCATCCAGTGCGGGCTGTGCATCGACGCCTGCGATTCGGTGATGGCCAAGATCGGCCGGCCGACCCGGCTGATCGCCTACGACACCGACCTCAACGTCAAGCGGCGCCTGGAGGGCAAGTCCCAATCGTTCCGCATCGTCCGGCCGCGCACCATGCTCTATGCGGCCATCATCCTGCTGGTCGGCGCCATCATGGTGGTGTCGCTCGGCACCCGCTCGACCTCCGGCATCAACATCATCCACGATCGCAACCCGGTCTATGTCCGGCTGTCCGACGGCGCCCTGCGCAACGCCTATACCGTGCGCCTGCTCAACAAGGAGCTGCAGGCGCAGCGCTTCACCCTGAGCGTCGAGGGCCTGGAAGGTGCCGACCTGCGGATCGTCGGCGTGAACGAGGCCGAGGCTGCCGACCCCGTGGTCGAGGTCGGCCCCGACCAGACCCGCGAGGTCCGGGTGCTGGTGACGACGCACGAGGCCCTGCCCGCCGCTGCGTCGATCCCGCTGACCTTCCACGCCGCACCCGAGGGCGGCGGCCGGCCCGCGACCGCCAACGACCACTTCGTGGGCCCATAGGAAGCTGCCGATGCCGACGCTGCCTGATCACGCCGACGGTGCCCGGGAGTGGACGGGCTTTCGGGTCCTGATGTGCCTGCTCGGCTTCTTCGGCGTGATCATGGTGGCCAACGCCGCACTCGTTCACTACGCGCTCTCGACCTTCGGTGGCGTCGAGACCGAGAACGCCTATGCGGCGGGGCTGCGCTACCAGGCCGACATCGAGGCAGCGTCCCGGCAGGCGGCGCTCGGCTGGCAGGTCACCACCGAGGTTGGCAGCGAGGCCGGCGGTGCCAGGGAGCTGCGCCTGACGGCGCTCGACGCCAAGGGCCATCCGCTGCGACGGCTGGACGTCCAGGCGGTGCTGCGGCACCCGATCGACAGCCGCCTCGACCATCCGCTGAGCTTCACCGAGGCCTCGCTCGGCGTCTATGTCGCCGACGCCGATGCGGCGCCGGGACAATGGGAGCTGGACATCTCGCTGCTCCAGGACGGCGACGTCCGCTTCCGCTCCAAGAACCGGCTGATCCTGAAATAGGTGGCCCTTTGCGCGAGACCGTCGATCTTTCGCCCTATGTGACGGCCGGCCCGGACGGTGCGGCCCGGATCGAGCTGGCGGTCGAAGGCATCCATTGCGCCGGCTGCATCAGCCGGGTCGAGCAGGCGGTCAGGCGCCTCGACGGCGTGCGCGAGGCACGGCTGAACTTCACCACCCACCGGCTGAGCGTCGCCTGGGATCCCAGGGCCTGCGAGCCCTCGGCCATCCTGGACCGGCTCGACGGCATGGGCCATCGCGCCCATCCCTTCCGCATGGTCGCGGCCGAGGATGCGGAGGAGCGGCGGGCGAAGTGGCTGCTGCGCTGCCTCGCCGTGGCCGGCTTCGCCGCCATGAACGTGATGCTGCTGTCGGTGGCCGTCTGGTCGGGCAATGTCAGCGACATCACGCCCGAGACCCGCGACCTGTTCCACTGGATCTCGGCCCTGATCGCCCTGCCGGCCGCCGCCTATGCCGGCCAGCCCTTCTTCCGCAGCGCGCTTGCCGCCATCCGCGCGCGCAGCCTCAACATGGACGTGCCGATCTCACTGGGCGTGATCCTCGCCCTCGGCATGTCGCTGTTCGAGACCGCGACTCATGCCGAGCACGCCTATTTCGATTCGGCGATCATGCTGCTCTTCTTCCTGCTCGCCGGCCGCTACCTGGAGCAGGCGATGCGGCGGCGCACCCGCGCCGTCGCCGGCAATCTCGCCGCGCTCCGCGCCACCTCGGCGCACCGCCTGGAAGCCGGCGACGAGCTGGTGACGGTGCCGGTGGACAGCCTGCGCATCGGCGACCGCGTCTTCGTCCGGCCCGGCGACCGCCTGCCGGCCGATGGCGTCGTGCTGGGCGGCAGCGCCGAGATCGACGAGAGCCTGGTCACCGGCGAGACGGCGCACCGGCGTGCCGCGCCCGGCCAGAGGGTCTATGCCGGCTCCTCGGCCTTCGACGGCACCTTGACCATCGAGGTCACGGCGGTCGGCGGCGGCACGCTGCTTGACGAGGTCGAGCGGCTGCTGGAGAAGGCGACGGCCGCCAAGTCGCGTTATGTCCGTCTCGCCGACCGCGCCTCGCGGCTCTACGCCCCGATGGTCCACACCGCCGCCGCGTTGACCGCGATCGGCTGGCTGCTGGCCGGCGCCTCGGTGCATACGGCCCTCATCACCGCCATCGCCGTCCTCATCATCACCTGCCCCTGCGCGCTGGCGCTGGCCGTGCCGGCGGTGCAGGTGGTGGCCGCCGGCTCGCTGTTCCGCTCCGGCGTGCTGCTCAACAGCGGCGACGCCATCGAGCGGCTGGCCGAGGCCGACACCGTGGTCTTCGACAAGACCGGCACCCTCACCCTGCCCGAACCCGGCATCGTCAATGCCGGTACGGTGCCGGCTGGGGATCTGGAGATCGCCGCCCGGCTGGCCCTGTCGAGCCGGCATCCGTTGGCCGCGGCCCTGGCCCGCGAGGCCGGCGACCGCCGGCCGATGGCCAAGGCCGAGGAGATCACCGGCCAGGGGGCGAAGGCTCTGATCGACGGCATCGAGGCCCGCATCGGCAGCCCGGCCTTCTGCGATGCCACCGCCGAGGCCGAGCGGGTGGCGGCCGAGGAGCCCGGTGCCTCGCTCATCGCCTATGCCCGTGGCGACGTCCGCGCGGTGTTCGCGGTGCGCCAGCAGCTCCGGCCGGACGCCCGCGAGGTCGTCAAAGCCCTGGCGGCGCGGGGCCTGAAGCTGATGATCCTGTCGGGCGACCGGGCGTCCGCCGTCGAGGACGCGGCTTTGGCGCTTGGCATCGCCGACTGGCGGGCCGAGACGAGGCCCGCCGACAAGATCGCCACGATCGAGGCGCTGCGCGCGAGCGGGGCGCGGGTGCTGATGGTGGGCGACGGCCTGAACGACGCCGCTGCCCTCGCCGCCGCCCATGTCTCGATGTCGCCGGTCAGCGGTGCCGAGATCACGCAGGCCCATGCCGATGCGGTGTTCATCGGCGACCGGCTGGAGCCGGTGGCGCGCGCCGTCGACGCCGCCGTCCGCGCCAGCCGGCTGATGCGGGAGAATCTGCTGCTGGCCGTGGTCTACAACGTCATCGCCGTGCCGATCGCTGTCGCCGGCTTCGTCACGCCGCTGATCGCCGCGGCGGCGATGTCCGGCTCGTCGATCCTGGTGACGCTCAACGCCCTGCGTGCCGGGCATGGCCGCCGGCCTGCACTGGAACAGCCCTCGGCGATGGCGTCGCCGACGCTGCGGCGGGAGGCCCGGGCTGGATGACCGTGCTCGTCGTGCTGATCCCGCTGGCGCTGGGCTTGGGCCTTGTCGGCCTGCTGGCCTTCCTCTGGTCCCTGCGCAGCGGCCAGTACGACGACATGGAGGGTGCCGCCTTGCGCGTCCTGTCCGACGACGATATCGAGCCCTCCGAGCCGTAGGGCCGGCCAGGGAGATCCAAAGTGCCGCTGCTGACCGAGAAGGCCCGGGGGGTCTACGTCATCGCCGCCACGCCGTTCGCCGAGGACGGCGCCCTCGATCTCGCCAGCACCGACCGCATGGTCGACTTCTACCTGGAGCGCGGCATCGACGGCCTGACGCTGCTGGGCGTCATGGGCGAGGCGCCGAAGCTCACCGCCGCCGAATCGCGCCAGATCGTCCGCCGTGTCCTCGCCCGGACCGCCGGCCGCGTGCCGGTGATCGTCGGCGTCTCCTCGCCCGGCCTCGCCGCCATGCGCGAGCTGGCGCAGGACGTCATGGCCGACGGTGCCGCGGGCGTCATGGTGGCGCCGGTCTCGACCCTGCGCAGCGACGACCAGATCTTCGACTATTTCAGCCTGGTGGCCGCCACGCTGGGGCCGGATGTGCCGGTGGCGCTGCAGGACCATCCGCTGGCCACCGGCGTGCAGTTGCCGACCTCGGTCATCCTGCGCATCTTCAAGACCCTGCCCAGCTTCGTCATGCTCAAGCACGAGGACTGGCCGGGCCCCGGCCTCGCCAAGATCTCGGCCATCCGCGCCGCCAGCGACAAAGGCGAGGTCCGCCGCTTCTCGATCCTCTCCGGCAACGGCGGTGGCCTGTTCCTGCCCGAGGAGCTGAGCCGGGGTGCCGACGGTGCGATGACCGGCTTCGCCTATCCCGAGATGATGGTCGACGTCTGCGCCGCCCACGCCGGGGGCGACATCGAGCGGGCGCACGACCTGTTCGACGCCTACCTGCCGCTGGCGCGGTATGAACAACAAGCCGGCATCGGACTGGCCGTGCGCAAGCACTTGATGGTGCAGCGCGGCGCGATCGCATCGGCCATGGTGCGCAAACCCGGCCCCGCCCTGTCGGCCGCCGACCGGGCGGACATCGAACGGCTGGTGCGCCGCCAGGAGCGGCGGTTACATGCACTGGATGCGTCGAGCTGATCGCGCAATGGGACGACGACCGCGCCGCCGCGCCGCCACAGCCAGCCGTTGCCGCCTGTGGCCAGGCGGCCTGCCGCTGCGCGTCTTCGTGCTGATGGGCATGGCCGTGATGCTGGCCGCCCTGGTGGCGCCGCCGGCCCATGCGCAACTGCAACGGGCCATCATGCTCGATGCAAACAGCTCGCACGTCGATCTCTGGCCGCAGGTCCGGATCCTGTCTGATCCCGGCAAGGACATGGATATCGAACAGGTACTGCGGCGCGACTCCACCTTCAGCGTACCCACGACGGCGCCGCGCACGCTGGGACTGCGCGAGGAGGCGGTCTGGTTGCGCATACCGGTCACGGCAGCGCCCGATGCCGGCGGCCTGTGGGTGCTCGACATCGACTACCCCGTGATCAACCGGGTCGACTTCTTCCTGGTGGCCGATGGCCAGATGGTGACGCGCGGGCGCTCCGGCAACCTGACACCGCCGGACGAGCGCATGGTCAATGCACGATCCATCGCGATGGGACTGACGCTGTCGCCCGGCACCGACTACCGGCTGTACCTGCGGGTCGAGAACACCGGGGCCATGATTCTCCCGATCAGCCTGTCCAGGCCATCGGAGTTCCTCGGGCGGGCGCTGCGCGAGCAGATGCTGCAAGGCATCTTGCTGGGCCTGGGCCTGTGCCTGCTGGTCTACAGCGTGGGGCAATGGACCCTGCTGCGCGAGCCCTTGTTCATCAAGTACGCATTGCTGATCAGCGGCAGCGTGCTGTTCAGCCTGTTGCAGTTCGGCGTGGGTGCGCAGTTCGTGTGGCCGGGCAACCAGTGGCTGGAACTGCACATGGGGGGGCTGTCCGCGCTGGTCGCGGCCACCGGGTCCTTCCTGTTCATCGAGCAGGTGCTGGCCGGCAAGGACATGGGGCCCGGCCTGTCGCGCCTGATGAAGCTCGGGGCGATGCTGACGACGGCCTCGGCCCTGCTCTATGCCCTGGACATCATCTCGGTGCAGCAGGTCACGCTGATCGTCAGTGTGCTGGGCCTGGCGCCCGCCATGCTGGGCCTGCCCGGCGCCTGGCGGCGCGCGCGCCGCGGCGATCCGGCCGGCGCGATCGCCTCGCTCGCCGTCGACCAGCGGCGCCGCTACCGCAGCGGCGTCGACCAGGCACCGTTCGCCCGGCTCGACGCCGCCCGCGGTCAGCTCCTCGCGCTCGCCGGAGATCCGGGCGCCGAGGACGTCCTGCGCGGCGCGTGGTCCGTGGCGCGCGCACCGTTCACCGACGGCGAGCGCGATCGCGCCCCGCCGGCGCTGTCGGCCTACGAGCGCGTCGAGATCCTGCTCGCGATGTGCGAGTACGAGGCGGCCCACACCACGCAGTTCGGGTTCAGCCACAGCTGCGACCTGACGAACCGGCTCGTCGCGAACCTGCACCCGAAGGCGCCCGTCGCGGGCCGCATGGCCGTGGCGAGCGCCGCCGCCTCGCGCCGCCGCAACATCCTGCGGCTCGTCGGGCCCGACCTCGAGCGGGCCGTCGACATCTTCGTCGCCGCCGGCGCCGCGCCGCTCCTCATCGCGACGACGCGCTGGGACCTCGCGCGCGCCGGCCCCCCTCCGGAGGAGCCCGTCCGCCGCGCGCACGCGACCGAGGCCGCGGCGATCTTCACGCGCCTCGGGCGCGCCGACACGGCCGCGGAGATCGAGGCGTGGCTGGAGGCCGGCGCGCCGGTCGATCCCGCACCGGAACCCTAGGCGCGGCGCGCACTTCGCAAGCACACGTCGATTTCATGCGACGGCCGCGGCCCCCGTGGCTCCTGGGCGAGCAATCACCTCGGAGCTTCTCCCCATGCGCACGCTGATCCTCGCGACCCTCACCCTCGTTCCCGCGATCGCCGCCGCGAACCCGTCTCGACCGCTCTCGGTGACGACGCAGGCCTGCCTCGGCGACTTCACCGCGCTGCCGTGCCCCGCCGGGTCGGCGCGCTCGGGCACCGAGTGCCGCGCACGCGAGGCGCAGCGCGGGAAAGGCGCCGGCGAGCACTGGTCGGGGAGCAAGCGGCAGGGGCCGTCGGTGTTCCTCCGCGACGCCGCCGAGACGGATCCGGCGAAGCAGCGCGTGTCGTTCGCCGCGAACTACAAGGACCACAAGAAGCACGGCCGCGTGTTCAACTTCGACAAGGACGGCCGGCTCGACTCGTGGAGCGACATGGCCGACGACACCCACCACGGCCTCAGCGTCGACTGCCGCCCCGACGGGACGGTCGCGCACGTCGCGTACTACAGCCACGGCAAGCACGTCGGCATCTCGCGCTCGTGGCGCGAGTCCGACGGCACGCTCTCGTACGCGTTCGATCAGGGCACGGGCGGCGGGTCGTCGCGCCGGCTCGATCCGACGCCCGCCCTGTCGCGCCGCCCCGACGAGCTGTGCCGCCCGGCGCGCTGCGACCTCTCGGCCGCGCCCGACCTCTCCGGCATCCCGGCCGGCTCGCCGTGAATCGATCGTCCTCGGGAGGGCAGCAACTCGCTCGCCACGTGAGGCGCTTCGCGTGCTGAACGAAACCGCTCGTGCCTGTGCCCGTCTTTAGACGGCAGCATACGAAGCGCAGCACGACTGCTCCATGTACGGTCGACAACAGCCGCGACGTTGCATCGCGGACAGAAGGCTAGCTCGTCCCTCCCGAGGACCCGATCACCATCGGCCAAATCGCGCCCGCCCGCAAGGGCGTACTGTACCCCGATGCGGATCGCCGTCCCCGCGCTGCTCCTCGTCGCCGCGTGCAACCGCTCGATCGACCCCAGCGCGACGAAGGAGCCCGGGTCGATGACGGGTGCGCCGCTGGCGCCCACAGCGCAGCCCGCGCCACCGACACCGACGCAGCCCCACGCCGACGGGTACTGCCGTGGGCGCGGCGGCTTCGCGACGCTGACTCCGGGGGCGCCGGCGGGAGCGGCGCTCGGCACGCAGCAGGGCTCGGCGATCCGCCCCGCGAACACGTTCTCGATCGTCGCGCGCGATCCGGTGACCGGCGAGCTCGGCGTCGCCGTGCAGTCGCACTGGTTCAACGTCGGGGCGCTCGTCGCGTGGGCGGAGCCCGGCGTCGGCGCCGTCGCCACGCAGTCGTTCGTCGATCCGGCGTACGGGCCGAACGGGCTCGCGGCGATGCGCGCGGGGACGAGCGCCCCCGACGCGCTCGCGCAGCTCGTCGCGAAGGACGCCGGCGCCGGCGGGCGCCAGCTCGGCTTCGTCGACGCGCAGGGCCGCGCCGCGGCGCACACCGGCGCGCGCTGCATCCAGTTCGCGAACCACCACGCCGGCACCGGCTTCACGGTGCAGGCGAACCTCATGGGCAACGACAAGGTCGTGCCGGCGATGCGCGCCGCCTTCGAGGCGGCGAAGGGCGACCTCGCCGATCGCATGCTCGCCGCGCTCGACGCCGGGCAGGCCGCGGGCGGCGACCTCCGCGGGTGCCAGTCGGCGGCGATCGTCGTCGTCTCCGGCGACCGGAAGCAGCCGGCCTGGCAGAAGAAGCTCGACCTGCGCGTCGAGGACCACGCGGCGCCGATCGCCGAGCTGCGCCGCCTGGTGACGCTCGCGCGCGCGTACGACCAGATGAACCAGGGCGACGCCGCCGTCGACAAGAACGACCTCGCCGCGGCGCTCGCGCACTACGGCAACGCCGTCCGTTTCGTCCCCGACAGCGTGGAGATGGTGTACTGGCAGGCGGTCGCGCTCGCCGGCAAGGGCCAGGTCGACGCGGCCCTGCCGCTGTTCCGCAAGGCGTTCGCCGCGGACGCCGCGTGGATCGAGCTGACGAACCGGCTGATCGCACCGGGCATCCTCCCCGACACGCCCGCCGGCCGCGCGGCCGTCGAGCGCGTGCTGCGCGAAGCGCGCCCCCGGTGATGCGCCCCCTCGTGGAGTGACGGGCTACTCGACGAGCGCGACGGCCTGCGTGCAGTCGCCCGGGCCGGCGTGGCCGGCGGCGTCGACGAGGACGACGCAGAAGATCGCCTGACCGGCGGGCATCTCGGTGATGCCGAGGTCGCGGCACGCGGCGGGCACCGCGGCGCCGGCGGGCGCGGCGCCGATGTCGTTGACGTGGAGCTCGAGCGTGCCGGTGATGCGCTTCTCGCCGGCGATGCCCTCCGGCGCGATCGCCGGGATCGGCAGCTCGGTGACGAGGCCGTCGGCGCGGCAGTCGTGGATGCGCGCGACGCCCTCGCCGAGGTCGCCGTCGCCGTCGGCGTACGTCGCGACGATCGTGAGGTCGTCGAGCGCGTCGTCGGACATCGTCAGCGACTCGGGCGTCACCGACTCGATCGTGATGCTCGGCTCGATCGGCGAGCCACACGCGGCGAGGCACGCCGCGAGCGCGAACGGGAGGGCCTTCACGGGTTCACCTCGATCTGGACGGCGGCGACGTCGAGCGCGACGATCCCCATCACCGGGGCGTCGATGTAGAGCGCGAGCACCTGGAACGACTTGCCGCGCGGGTCCATCGCCGTGATCGCGCCGGTGTCCTGATCGCGCACCTGCAGCGGGTTCGTGATCGGCCACGGCCGCGCGAAGTTCAGCTTGTCGCCCTTGCCCTGCGGCGCGCTCGGGCTGCCGTCGAACGTCGTCGGGCCGACCTGCGGCGACTGCGAGCCCGGCTCGAGGACGACCTCCTTCGGCTGCCCGACGACCTGCACGACGACGGCGGCGAACGGGATCGCCGAGTCCGGCGTCTCGAAGTCGCTGACCGTGTGGCGCAGCACCACCGTCGAACCGGCGTTCACGCGCACGGGCCCGGCGCCGTCGAGCCGCGCGCCGCCCGTCGTGAAGAAGCCGATCTCGGGCCGCTTCGGCGGGTTGTTGAGGTTCGGCGCCGGGTCCGCGCCGGGGCGCCGCAGCGCGCCCTCGTCGATCCAGCGCTCGAGCGCCTGGATGTCCGCCTCCTCGAGCGGCTCGGCGCCGAGCGGCATCTGCGTCGCGACGCCGCCGCGGTTGCGGATCTTGTCGATGAACAGGCTGTTCGCCGCGCTCCCCGGCCTGACGCGCAGGCGATCGCCCTTCTCGATGCCGGGGCGGTTCACCAGGTACTCGTAGGTGAGCGCCGCCGTCGACAGGTTCGGCTCGAACTGGCCGTTGTGGCACAGGCCCGGCTGCCCCGAGCACCGCCGCGCGAGGATCTTCTCGTGCAGCTGGTCGAGGCTGCCGGCCGCCGCGGTCGGCTGGATGTCGCGCAGCGGATCCGGATCCGCGACGGCGTCGGGCGGCGGCTCGACGTCCTTGCCGTCGCACGCGGCGAGCGCGAGCACGACGCCGGTGAGCATCGCGCCCTTCACGCGAACACCTCCCCCATCACCAGGCCGGGGCGCGCGCCCTCGGCCTCGAGCTCGGTCCTCATGCGGCCGTCGTGACCGAGCACGCTCATCGCCGTCATCACGGCGTCGATCGTCTCGTAGCGGTTCGTGCTGCGGCCGGGCTGCGCCACGTTCGCCGGCGCGATCACCTGGTTCTTCTTGACGTCGGGGCCGAGCGCGAGCATCCACACGTTGCGATCGCCGTCGTCGCCCTGGCCGTGATCGATGCCCGAGCGCTGGAGCGAGTCGGGGTTGTTGCCGTTGAAGAACAGGTGGCGGCCGTGCTCGGGGAGCACGATCATCGTCGTCGAGCTCCGGAGCTCGGGATCGCTCTGGATGAAGTCCCACAGGTGCGCGACGCACGCGTCGGCGAGCTGCTGCGCCTGGAGGTAGCCGTTGAAGTCGCCGTGGCACACGTCGACGTCGAGCAGCGTGACCGCCATGACCGCGGGCTTGAACTTCGCGAGCACGCGCTCGGCGTGGAAGATCGTCTGCGCGTCGGCGGTGCCGTCGACGCCGCCGTTGCCGTCGGCGATCCCGATCCCGAACGCATCGGGGAAGAACGAGTCGTACGAGGCGTCGCTGTAGATCGACGCGAGGTGCTGCTGCACGGCGGCGTTGTCGGCGGCCGACAGGTGCACGGTCGTGTCCTCGCGGGCGAAGCGCGGCGAGTTGCCGTCGAGCACGGACGTCAGGCGCTGCGCGGCGGCGTCCTCGGCGGCGTTCGCCCGGATCGTCGGCAGCCCCGGGTTCTGCGGCGTGAGGTCGATCGTGCGCTTGCCGCTCGCGATGATCGGCATGAGCGGCTGCATCGCGCCCGGCGGCTGCAGGTACACGCCCGCGAAGTCGGCGCCGTAGCCGGGTGCGTCGCTCGCGATCAGCGCGCGGTAGAAGCCGCCGACCTGCGAGACGTACCAGGCGTCGGTGGCCGGGGCGTTCGTCGCCTGGCGGTGGAGCTCGAAGATCGTCGGGACGGGCAGGTGCGCGTCCGCGCGGTTCTCGAGCTGGTTGTAGAAGCCCGACAGGAGGCAGCCGTGGCCCTGCAGGTGGCCGGGCGGACCGTCGGCGTAGCGCAGGTTCGTGACGAGCGTGCCCTCGGTGTGGAGCGGCGTCGCGCGCACCGGCGGGAGCACGAGCCGGCGCGCCGGGTACTCGGGCGCGAGGTTCGGTCCGCCCTGCACGCCGGTGGCGAAGCCGGTGACGAGCGGCGATCGGCCGAACAGGTTCGGCATCGTCGCGCCCTCACCCATGCCGAGCGACTCGCGCAGGCGCAGGCCGCCGCCGATGCCGACGACGACGACGTGCTTGCCGGGGCCGGCCGCCGAGGCGGACTTCACCTTCACGAGCGGCGCGGCCACGCGCGCGGCGGCGAGGGCGCCGAGCCCGGCGAGCCCACCGCGGAGGAAGTTGCGTCTGGACAGGGTTGCCACGGGGCCTCCTACTGGCTCTGGTACTCGCGCGACCCGACGATCGCGCGGATGAGGGTGCGGGGACCGACGGCGGGATCGGCGGCCCACTCGGCGGCGAATGCCTCGAGCTCGTACGCGTTCGGCTCGCGCCCGAGCAGGCGCGTGAACTGACCGCGGATGAACGCGCGCGGATCCGCGACGGCCGACTTCTCGGGGAGCGTGACCTCGTCGGAGTGCAGGAGGCCGGCGACGAGCAGGTTGCGCAGCGGCAGCGAGTCGCCGAGGCCGTCGAGCGTGCCGACGAGCTGGCGCTCCTCGTCGACCTGGAAGCTCACGACCTCCTGGCCGTTCACGCGCACCGACAGCGTGTGGCTGTCGGGGGCGCGGCCGAGCAGGTCGGCGAACGCGGTGCGCACGAACTGGCTCGACGTCTTGCCGTGCGGGCGGGCGGTGCCCTCGGGGTCGCCGGCGGTCGCGGCGTCGTAGTCGTAGGTCTCGGTGCACGCGGCGGGTACGAGCGCGGCGAGCGCGGTGAAGAGGAGCAGGCGCTTCATTGGGCGAAGTACTCCCGCGACGACAGCACGGCGCGCACGATCGGGCGCGCGTCGGGGTCGTTCGCATCGAGGGTGGGCGTGAAGTGCTGGAGCTCGAGCGAGCTCGGCTCGCGCGCGAGCAGGCGGTTGAACACGCGGCGGACGATCGCCTCGCGATAGACCTCGCTGTCGAACACGATGTCGAGGAGGTCGGCGTACGTCGCGCCGTGGCGGTGGAACATGAGGCCCGCCGGCGAGCCGGGGAGGAGCGAGCCGACGATCATCGCGCGGCCGTTCTCGAGCTCGTCGGGCTCGGCGGGGCGCGCGAGGAAGTCGTCGAACAGCGTGCGCACGCGGCCCTCGAGCGAGCCGGCGAGGGCGAAGTAGCCCGCGGCGGCGGCGTAGCGGCGCTCGACGGACGACGTCGTCGCACCGCCGGTGAGATCCGCCGCGGTCGTCGCGAGGTCGGTGCGCTCGGCGAGGTACTGCGGCAGCGGCCCGCACTGGCAGGTGCACGCGTCCTGCGCCGTGCACGACGCGCACGCCTCGACGACGCCGCGGATGATCCCGCACACGAACGCGTACTGGTCGGTGAGGGTCGCGCCGCCGAAGATGCCGTTCTCCAGCTCCTCGATCCACGTCGCGGCGAACGCGGGTCGCGCGATCAGCTCGTCGACGAGCGCGGCGCGCGCGCTCGGGGTGTTGCCGTCGTCGCGCAGGCGCGCCGTGGCATCGGCGAGCTCGGCGTCAACCGGCGCCTTCCCCGACAGATCGAGGTAGGCATGTCTGAGGAAGCGCTGGATCTCGGCGTCGGTGTCCACCGACCCGCCGACGGGCTTCTGCCCGCCGATGGTCGTGTTGCACGCCGCGAGGCCCAGCAAGGCCACGAGGTAGGTCCTCCGCACGCGGGACGTGCGAGCAACATCGAGACCAGCGCGCGGTGCAAGGATCTCGACGGGTTGCGCCGTCGTCCGTGATGGAAGTGCTGGCGGATTCTACGAATCCAACGGCGGGGGTGGGGGCGCGAGTCATCCAGGTGATCGCCGCGGCCCCGCGGGTCGTACCTCCGGCGATGAGGCTCCCGCGCACGGTCGAGGACCGCGACGCGCCTCCGGCGCGCTTCGCTGAACACATCGCCGACGGCACGCCGCCGCCGATCATCGGCTCGCCTCGCAAGCCGACGACCGCGCAGATGGCCGTCCCTCCCATGCCCCACGTCGAGACGACCGTCGAGGGCTCCGCCCCGCGCCTCCTGCTCCGCCCCGCCGCCACCACCGCCGTGCGCGTGCGCGCCGCGACCGCCTTCGGCGACGCCACCCTCGCTCCGCGCCCGCGCGCGGTGGCCACAACGGCACCGCCGATCTCCAGCGATGCGGTCGATGATGACGTCGACGACGACGACGACGACGACGCGTTCACCGAGGTCGTCGAGGCTCCCACCGCCACCGACGACCATGCCTCCGCGGCCGCGGACGCTTCCGACGAGGACGTGCCTGCCGATACCGACGACGACGAGGAGGAAACGGCGATCGCGCGCGTGCCGGTCGGGCCGGTCGCGACGGCCACTGCGAGTGCTCCCGCTGCGGAGGTGATCTCGCAGGCGATCGCCGAGGTGGTCGGGGACGGGGCTGCTGTGGAGGAAGCGCCGGAGGAAGCACGCGCGTGGGTGCCGTCGCCATCGCCATCGCCGTCGCTGGCCGCGCTCGCGGCGCGGCCTTTGCCGGAGGTGCCGGTGGTGGTGCCTCCGAAGCGGCGGGGCGCGCGGTTCGCGGCGGTGGTGCTGGCGGCCGCGGCGGCGGTGGGCGTGGTCGCGGCGGTCGTGGGGATCGGGCGCGAGGATGAAGCGCCGCCGGTGGTGGATCTCGACGGTGCGTGGGTCGCGCCGCTCGCGGCGACGGAGGTCGCGGCGCGGCGCGCGCAGCTCGTGGAGCAGGAGCTGGCGCGCGCGGGCGTCGCCGAGGAGCTCGCGGGTGTCGAGCGGGCGATCACGGGGCAGGAGGAGCTGCGCGCGCACGTCGGGAGCGCGATCGAGCGCGACCTGCGCGACCGCCGCGCGGCGCTCGAGCGGACGCGGCGGCTCGCGGCGCAGGCGACGGCGGCGACGTACCCGCCGCGCGACATCTACGCGCGCAGCACGCGCGACGACCGTCCCGATCCCGCGGCGCTCGCACGCCGCAGCGAGCTCGCGCAGCGCGCCGCGCAGCTGGCCGCCGAGACACGCGCGCTCGAGGAGCTGCTCGCCGGCGGCACCGGCTCGGCGACGCCCACCGACGAAGCGCGGGACCGCGAGCGCGCCGAGCTCGATCTCGCGCGTGCGCGCCGCCGCCGCGGCGACCTCGCCGCCGAGCTCGCGCGCCTCGACGCGCAGCTCGCCGAGCTCCGCGCGTCCGTCTACCTGCGCGCCGTCGAGCCCGGCGCCGCCGTCGCGCGCGTCCCCGACGAGCACGTGCGCGATCTCGCCGCCGGCACGCGCCTCCTCGCCTGCCGCGGCAACGTCCGCGGCTGGTGTCGCGACGTCGGCTCCGTCGTCGCCGTCCTCCCGGGCGAGGTCTCGTTCAAGCACCCGTCGCGCGACGCTCAGGTGCGCGGCCGACTCGTCGAGGTCCGCCTCACCGATCCCGATGCCGCCGCCGAGGCCGCGCTCTTCGTCGGGATCTAGAGATGGTGGACACGCGCGCCGCGCTTCTGGCAAAGATCGGCGCGTGAGGTCACCGCCGCTGCTGCCGTGGATCGCGTGCCTGGCGGCGTGCGGCAAGGCGCCGGCGGTACCCGGCGGCGATGACGGCGACGATGATGCCGGTGCCGATGCGCCGCCCGCCGTCGACGCGCCGCCCGAGGCCGAGCCGTGCGGCGATCGCGGCGGCGAGCGCGGGCTCACGCGACGCGAGGTCACCGTCGGCGGCGTGCGCCGCACGTACCTCGTGTACCTGCCGCCGGGTGCGCCAACCGCCGCGCCGTTGCCGCTCGTGTTCGTGTTCCACGGCTACACGATGTCGGGCCAGAAGATGGTCGATGCGACGCGGTACACGGCGCTCGCCGACGACGAGGGTATCGCGCTCGTCTTCCCCGACGGCCAGGGCGGACCGGACTCGCTCGACGCGCCGTGGAACGTCGGCGCGGGCGTGTGCCCGAGCTTCGGCGGGCCGCCGCCGATCGCGACGGGCGATGACCTCGCGTTCCTCGACGCGATCAAGGCCGACGTCGCGGCGGACCAGTGCATCGATCGCGCGCACGTGTTCGCGACGGGCTTCTCGATGGGTGGCTACATGACGCACCACCTCGCGTGCACGCGCGCCGACTTCGCCGGTGCCGCGCCGCACTCGGGCGGCACGCACGACCTCGCCGGGTGCGACGCGCGCCCGGTGCCGATCCTCATCCTGCACGGAGCCGCGGATCCGGTGATCCCCGCCGGTTGCGACGACCCGCGTGCGCTCGGCGTCCTCGGCACCACGCCGTCCGCCGAGGCGTGGGCCGCGCACAACGGCTGCTCCTCGACGACGACCACGCGTATCGTGCAGGGCGGTACCTGCCTCCACTACGTCGGCTGCCCCGACAAGGGCCAGGTCGAGGTGTGCACGTTCACGGCGATGGGGCACTGCTGGGCGGGCGGCCCGGCGAGCGCGCAGCCGTACGCGTGTCCCGGCTACGCGAGCTCGACCGCGCTGTCGTGGGAGTTCTGGAAGACGTACGCCTGGTGACTCACGTGGGGTGTCGCGACACGCGGTAGGCCCACGCGATCAGGACGAGCTGCAGCGGGAGGCGCGCCCACAGCGCCCACGCCGGGACGTGCGTCGTGCCGAGCGGGAGGTCGTGGATCGCCATGTTGAGGTTCGCGGGGAACACGGCGATGAACAGCGCGATCAGCCCGTACGCGGCGAGGCGGCGCGTCGTCGGGTGGATGAGGCCGAGCCCGCCGAGGATCTCGGCGACGCCGGAGATCGCGACGAGCGCACTTGGTGCCGGAAGCGCCTCCGGCATCATCGCCTCGTACGTCGCGGGATCGACGAAGTGGTTGAGCCCGGCGCCGACCATCACCACGGTCAGCGCCCAGCGCGAGACGCTGCGCCACGGAACGGCCACGCGGCGAGCTTACGTGGCATCTCGCGCGCGATGTGGCGCATCCACGGTCGAGCCGGATCCCGAGGACGACGACGTGTCTACCTGAGGTGCTCGGGGTGCGAGCGCAACTCGCGGAGATCGCGCGCGTGGGGTGCTGGCACGTCGAGTGCTCGTGTTCGGCAGCGAGCGCCGGGATCCCACCGGGCGTATTTGGCGGCGCGCGCGATCGCCGCCGTGCGGGGGCGGGTACGCCCGGTGGGTGCGTCGCGGGAACAGATCCCGCGGCGATCGGGTATAGGATGCGCCCGAACGGAGGGTCTCCATGAAGAAGCCGATGCTCGTTTGCGTTCTCTCGGTGGTTGCGGTGGTCTCGCTGTGGAAGCTGCGCGGTGGTGGCGGTAGCTCCTCCGACGAGGCGACGGTCAACGATTCGAACCTCGTGCTCGACCGGATCTGGATCGATCACATCCCGAAGAACGATCGCGACACCATCAACGTGTTCGTCGCGATCACGGAAGAGCCGTTCGGCGTGTTCCAGGCGGCCTCGCAGTGGAAGGGCCAGTTCGAGCTGTTCCGCTACGAGGCCCACGGCAACGAGATCCGCATCCTGTACCCGCAGACCAACGAGCGCGAGAAGGTGAAGACCCGCGCGACCAAGTGCGACGAGCGCCAGATGGACTACTGCCTCGAGCTCGACGGCGCGACGCGCGGCGTGAAGAAGTACTACTCCCGCAAGGGCTGGGAGATCGACCGCAACGCCACCGCCGAGCAGGTGCGCAGCAAGGTCGAGGCGCTCCTCGTGTCGACCGAGGCCGAAGCCAACCGCCACGACTGATGCCGCGCTCACGTCCTATGCGGCCCGCCGTGCTCGTGCTCGCCGCGCTCGCGACGTTTGCGACCGCGTGCTCGACTCCGTCTCCGCCGCCGACCGGTCCGTCGTCGACGCCGTCGCCTCCGTCGGATCCTGCGCCACCTCCGTCGGATCCTCCCCCGGAGGCGGCGCCGCCGCCGGCCGCCGCGACCCAACCCGGCGATCCATGCGGCCCGGAGGATGCGTGCAGCGCCGGCATGACGTGCAAGAAGTACTTCGGCATCGCCGGCGCCCGCGGCCCGCAGTTCAAGACCTGCGAGATCCCCTGCGACGCCAAGGGCGCCACGTGCCCCACCGGCACCAAGTGCGCCACGATCGCCGACGGCCCCGGCCGCGTCTGCCGCTGAACGCGGACGGGCAGCACACCCGCTGCGTTCGCCTCCGTCGTCGCGGGCTCGCCCTCGCTCCTTTCGCGCACCGCCCGTGCCGAGCGCAGGCGTCGGTGCTGTGCAGACGACCGCCCCGCACGCGCGCGAGCGTGCGAACGCGATCCTTGGGGCGGGCGCTCGTCACGGGCGCTGCGCTCCGTCGCTTCGGGGCGAGAGCCCGCGACGACGGAGGCTCCGGGAACGTTCTCTTCCCCCTCTGCTCCGTACGTGCTCTCGGCGAGAGCATGTGCCGCGCTCTGCTCGCTTGGGCGCGTCAAGGCGAGATCACGATCTCTCCTTCTGCCGTCGTGATCGGGCCACTCGCGTGGGCCGGGCGCCGCGGTGGTGGCACGGCGCGGACGTGGACCGCTCATCGACCGACGGCGTGAATGCCTGCCGGAATCAAGTGCCCATCGTCGGTGAGCGCCGCGGTGGTGGCGTGTCGATAGGCGTTGAATGTCTGCCGAATCAAGATTGCCGACATGGCTCGGCGCCACGTCGTGGTGGAGTCGCGGCTCGTCGACACGGCGGGTGAGTCGCCGGCACGAGCCGTCGAGCCCGGGTCGCGGTGCATGACGGATCGGAAGCATGGCATCCGTACTCGCGGGGCCTGGCGCGACGCATCGCGCTCTCGTCACCCGCGGCGCGCCCGCCCGACGACCCCTGTCGCGCGCAGTTCCGCAGCGGGCAGCACGACGATCGTTCCGCACAAGAGGTCACCCGCGAGGACATGTTTGAGCACGACAGGGGTCGTCGAGGCGAGGCAGCCGCGGGCGTTCGCGTCGAGCACAGCGCACGCGTCGGGTCGTTGACGCTCGACGAAAAGGCCGGCTCCACGATCGTTCAGCGCTCGTCCTCTTGATCCTCGCGCACCTCGGCGACGTCGCGAGGGGTCGTGTCGACGCACGGGCTGCAGGCGGCCACGACCGATCACCTACGCGAGCGCGACGCGTGGAAGACGCGGCCTAGCGCGTCGTGAACCGCACTTTCCACGCGCCGTCGGGCTGCCTGCGCCAGATCGTGACGTACGTGTGCGGCGTGCCGCCGGCGACCGTCGCCGTGCCGACGGTGAAGCCGACGCCGCCCTGCACCCGGCTCGCGAACGGCGCCCACGCGAGCTTGCCGCGCGCGACCACGTCGCGCATCAGCTCGCGGATCGCCTCGTGCCCCTCCACGCGCGCACCGTTCGAGATCATGCGGCCCTTCGGCTCGAACGCGGCGACCCAGCCCTCGACGCCGCGCGCCGCGACCTCCGCCGCGAACGCGCGATCCGCCGCCTCGAGCTCGGGGGCCGGCGCGCCGGTCGCGCGCGAGAACACGTAGCGCTGCCGCTGCGGCGTGCCGCCCTCGACGCCCTCGAGCTCGGCGACGAGCCCCGCGCCGGCCGTGCGGTACGTGATCGACTTCGGAAAGTCGTGCGCCGGGTTCGCGAAGCCGGCGACGCCGTCGGCGGGGGCGCCCACCTGGAACTCGACCGACTTCGCGCCGTTCGGCATCGCCCGGAACCGCGGGCGCCCACCGGCCGCATCGACGACCATCACCTCGAAGAAGTCGCCGGCGGTGAGCCCGATCCCGTAGATCTCGCCGCCCGCGGCCACCCAGTGCTCCGTCGCGCCCGGCGGCGCGCTGCCGCCCTCGACTTCGTCGAGCTTCCAGTCGCCGAGCCACCACGCATACCTCGCCAGGTCGGGCGACAGCTCCTGGCTCGAGGTCGCCGGTGGTGCTCGCGTCACCGGAGCCGAGCAACCTATGAGCATCGCGATCATCAGGACGGCGGAGCGCACGCTGCATCGTGCCACCGAACGGCGCGCCGTTCCCAGGCGAGGCCGAGCGCGACGCCGACGGCATACGCGACGATGTCCCACGGGTCGAAGCTGGTGCCGATCGTGAGCTCGGCGAGCGTCGAGCGCGCATCCCAGACGAGCTGGCCGAATTCGATCGCCGCCGCGGAGCCGAATGCGATCGCCGCGCGCAGCGCCGGCCGCCACCGGCGCGCGAGCGCGAGCCCGAGCACGGCGTAGATCAGCATCGCCGCCACGACGTCACCGACGTGGCCGCGGATCACGCCGTGCCACGGCGCCGAGCGCGGATACGCGAGGACCGCGAGGCCGAGCGGGAGCGCGAGCCCGGCGAGCCCGCCGAAGACGACGGCGAGACGCCGAGTCGGCGCGGGCACGACGGGCACGACGGGCACGACGAACGCAACGATCGACGGGCGCCCGTCATTTCCAGGCACTTGCGGGATCGCGTTTGACATCGGCGGTCACAACCGTCATGCCATGCACTCTCCCCGAGCGAGGAGACGTGCCATGTCGCCCCTTCGGCCTCTTTCCTGAGCGTGTTCTTCGTCCCTACGGACTGCTCACTCCCTCACGCCCCAAGGAACGACATGCAACAAGATCACGGTGGCCGCCGCGGCCACCACAAGGATCTGCAGCTGTGTCGGCAGGTCTTCGATGTACTCACCTACGCGCTCGCCGAGCTCGACGATCCGATGATCGCCGAGCTGGTGCTCGTATCGGTGACGCCGGCGCCGAGCGCCGCGCGCGTGCAGGTCACCCTGGCACCGTCTCGCGACGGGATCGATCGAGAGGCCGCGCTCGCGCGGCTCGCCGAGATCGCACCCGACCTCCGCGAGGAGGTCGCCGCCGAGGTGTCCCGCCGCCGCGTCCCCGAGCTGGTGTTTCGCGTCGAACCGCTCGCCGCCACAACCTGACGACCCGTTCGCTGACCGAGACGAGCCGCCGCCCGACGACGAATCGGCCGGCGGCTCGTCGCTTTTTCGGATGTCGCGCGCGGCTGCTCGGGCCTACGATGACCCGCATGCGGATCCTCGCCGCCGCGCTCGCGTTCGCCGCCGGTTGCGGCGGCGGTGCCGCCGCGCAGGCGCCGAAGCCGGCTGCACCCGCGGTATCCGCCGTCGCGGCGTCACCGCCGGCGCCGGCCGAGAGCGGCGGGCACCTCGAGATCCCGAAGGACTACGTCGAGATCGTGATCGCCGAGGTGCTCGACGCCTCCGAAGGCAGCGCCGTGCTCGTCCTCGACGAGAGCACCGACCTCGTGATCCCGATCTTCATCGGCGGCACCGAGGCCGCATCGATCGAGGCGCGCGTCGCCGGCGTCGCGCGGCCGCGCCCGCTCACGCACGACCTGCTCGACGCGATCGTCGCGCGCCTCGACGGCGCGATCGTGAAGGTGCAGATCGACGAGCTGCGCGACTCGACGTACATCGGCTCGGTGTTCCTCCGGGCGAAGGGCCGCGTCGTTCGCATCGACGCGCGCCCGTCGGATGCGATCGCGCTCGCGATCGGTAACAAGGTTCCGATGTACGTGGCGCGCGCCGTGTTCGACGCGGGCGGCCGGTCGCGCCAGGAGATCGAGCGCGAGCTCGGCCGGCAGCTCAAGAAGTCGCACTGATGGCACCGCGCCGCGCGGCGCCGCGCGCGCTCGTCGACGTCACGCCGATGTTGTGATCTCATCGACGGACGCATGACGAAGTCCCCGAAGAAGTCGAAGCGTTGCGCCGCGAGGCGCGCACCGCGGAAGCGCCCGGCGGCGCAGAAGGTCCCCCGCGTCGAGGATCGCCGCGGTCGGCGCGAGATGACGCGATGACCGCCTCCACCTGGGCCGATCGCTTCGCCGACCCCGCGACCTCCACCGCCGAGCTCGCCGCGGCGCTGCGCGCAGATCCGGAGCTCGCCCGGGCGCGCACCACCCTCGGCAACACGCTGCTCCACGAGGCGTGCTGGCACAAGCGCACCGACCTCGTCGAGACGCTGCTCGACGCCGGCGCGGATCCGAATGCGCGCGGCGATCTCGGGCGCACGCCGCTGCACTGCGCGGTCAACGACGCACCGGCGGTCGCAGCGCTGCCGCTCGTCGAGCGCCTGCTCGCACGCGGCGCGGTGCGCGACCTCGAGGACGACCTCGGCTTCCTCCCGGCCGAGTGGGCCGCCCGCGAGATCTGGGACGACCGCACCGCCGTCCTCGCGCTCCTCGGCCCGGCCGCGCCACAGCCGCCCGATCCGACGCCGATCGCGCTGGCGCGCCTGCTCGACGCCTTCCGCGACGGACACCCGCTCGACGTCGCCGCCGCCACCGCTCGCCTCACCGGCATCGATCGCGCGTGCGTCGACGACCTCGCGCGCATCCTCACCGAGATCGCCGGCACCTCGTGGTCCGCCGCGGCCCGCGCGCTCCTCGCGAGCTCGTTCAAGCCGGCGCACATCCACCGCTGGTTCGCCGCGTATCGCCGGTGACGAGCGCCCGCGCTCGGTGGCGCGCCGCCCGCCGGAGCGGCCATACTGCGCCCATGGCAAGCGATCCCGAGGCGCACCTCCGCGCCCTGTCCGCGCGGCGCTGGCGCCTCAGCATCGCGCTCACGATCGCGATGCTCGCCGTGTACTTCGGCTTCATCCTCGCCGTCGCCTTCGGCGGCTCCGCGATGGGCACGCTCGTCCTCGGCGACCGCGTCAGCGTCGGTATCGTCCTCGGTGCGGCCGTGATCGCCGTCGCGCCGATCCTCATCGGCGTCTACGTGCGGTGGGCGAACCGCCACTTCGATCCCGCCGTCGCCGCCGTCCTCGAGCGAGACCGAGGCTAGCGTGGCGGCGCCCGCGCCCGAGCCGACGCAGCCGACCGCGACGTCCCTCGGCGAGGCGAACGCCATCGCGATCGTCTCGTTCCTCGTGTTCGTCGCGATCACGCTCGCGATCACGTACTGGGCGGCCCGCCGCACGCGCACCACCGCCGAGTTCTTCGCCGCCGGCGGCACGGTCACCGCCGCGCAGAACGGGTTCGCGCTCGCCGGCGACTACATGAGCGCGGCGAGCTTCCTCGGCATCGCCGGCATGGTCGCGAAGTCCGGCTTCGACGGCCTCATCTACTCGATCGGCTTCCTCGTCGGCTGGCCGCTGATCACGTTCCTCATCGCCGAGCCGCTGCGCAACCTGGGCAAGTACACGTTCGCCGACGCCGTCGCGTACCGCCTGCGCCAGCGGCCCGTGCGCATCGCCGCGTCGGCGGGGACGCTCGCCGTCGTCGCGTTCTACCTGATCGCGCAGATGGTCGGCGCCGGGTCGCTGATCCAGCTCATGTTCGGCCTGCCGTACAAGCTCGCGATCGTCATCGTCGGCGGCGTGATGCTCGCGTACGTGCTGTTCGGCGGGATGATCGCGACGACCTGGGTGCAGATCATCAAGGCGTGCCTGCTCCTGTTCGGCGCGCTGATCCTCGCCGTGCTCGTCCTCGCGAAGTTCGACATGAACCCGCTCGCGCTGTTCGAGGAAGCGAAGCGCCAGTACGGCGACAAGGTGCTCGCGCCCGGCGATCTCGTCGCGAACCCCATCGACGCGATCTCGCTCGGCCTCGCGCTGATGCTCGGCACCGCCGGCCTGCCGCACATCCTCATGCGGTTCTACACGGTGCCCGACGCGCGCACGGCGCGCACGTCCGTCGCCTACGCGACGCTGCTCATCGGCGCGTTCTACCTGATCACGTTCATCCTCGGGTTCGGCGCGTCCGTGCTCGTCGGGCGCAACGCGATCGCCGCCGCCGAGAAGGGCGGCAACATGGCCGCGCCGCTGCTCGCCGAGGTCCTCGGCGGCACCGGCTTCATGGGCTTCATCGCCGCGGTCGCGTTCGCGACGATCCTCGCAGTCGTCGCGGGGCTCACGCTGTCGGGCGCGGCCACGATCGCGCACGACCTGTGGGGCCACGTCGTGCGCCGCGGTGCGATCGTCGAGCGGGAGCAGATCGTCGTCGCGCGCCGCGCCACCGTCGTGCTCGCCGTCGTCGCGATCGTGCTCGGCCTCGCGTTCGAGGGCCAGAACGTCGCGTTCATGGTCGGCCTCGCCTTCTCGATCGCCGCGTCGGCGAACTTCCCGGCGCTCGTCCTGTCGATGACGTGGCGCCGGTTCACGACGCGCGGCGCGGTCGCGAGCATGCTCACCGGCACGGCGAGCTCGCTCGTCCTGATCCTGCTGTCGCCGACGGTGTGGACCGATCTGTTCAAGGCCGGTCCCGCGATCTTCCCGCTCAAGAACCCGGGCATCGTGACGGTGCCGCTGTCGTTCGCCGTCGCGATCATCGCGTCGCTGCTCGCGCCCGAGCCCGAGGCCGCGGAGCGGTTCACCGAGGCGCAGCGCCGGATGTCGCTCGGCGCCGCCGCTACGCCGCCGCCGCCGTCGGCTCCGTGACCTGCGTCATCGGCGGCCCGCGGTCGAGCTCGGCCGCGAGCGTCTTCTCGTCGAGCTCGCCGCACCACTTCGCGACGACGAGCGTCGCCACGCCGTTGCCGATCACGTTCGTCAGCGCGCGCGCCTCCGACATGAAGCGATCGATGCCGACGATCACCGCGAGCCCCGCGAGCGGCACGTGCCCGACGACCTGCAGCGTCGCCGCGAGCACGACGAGCCCGCTGCCGGTGACGCCGGCCGCGCCCTTCGACGTCAGCAGCAAGACCGCGAGCAGGCCGAGCTGGTCCCACAGGTCGAGCGGCGTGTTCGTGACCTGCGCCGCGAACAGGGCGCCCATGGTCAGGTAGATCGACGTGCCGTCGAGGTTGAACGAGTAGCCCGCCGGGATCACGAGCCCGACGACGGGCGGGCTCGCGCCGAGCCGCTCGAGCTTGTCGATCATGCGCGGCAGCGCCGACTCCGACGACGACGTCCCGAGCACGATGAACAGCTCCTCGCGGATGTAGCGCACGTACTTCACGATCGAGAACCCGTGCACGCGCGCGACGAGCCCGAGCACGCCGAAGATGAACACCAGGCACGTGCCGTAGAAGCAGATCATCAGCTCGCCGAGCGCGACGAGCGTGCCCGCGCCGAACTTGCCGACGGTGTACGCCATCGCCCCGAACGCGCCGATCGGCGCGAGCTTCATGATGATCCCGACGATCCCGAACACCGTCTGCCCGAGCAGCTCGACGAGGTGCAGCACCGGCTCGCCCCGCGGCCCGAGCTTCTGCAGCGCGAACCCGAACAGGATCGCGATCAGCAGCACCGGCAGGAGCTCGCCGTGCGCGAACGCCCCGACGAGCGTGTCGGGGATGATGTTCATCAGGAACTCCGTCGTCGAGTGCATCTGCCCGGGCGCCGCGTACTTGTCGGCGGCGTGCGCGTCGAACTTCGACAGGTCGATGCCGTCGCCGGGGCGCACGACGTTGACCACGACCATGCCGATGACGAGCGCGAGGGTGCTCGCGACCTCGAAGTACAGGAGCGCGAGGCCGCCGGCCTTGCCGACGGTCTTCATGCTCTTCATGCCCGCGATCCCGCCGACGACCGTGCAGAAGATCAGCGGCGCGATCGTCATCTTGACGAGCTTGATGAACGCCTCGCCGAGCGGCAGCATCTGCGCCGCGAGCTCGGGCCTGACGACGCCGAGCGCGATGCCGAGCGCGATCGCGACGAGCACGTAGAAGTACAGCGTCCGATAGAACGGCTTCCCCACCGAATCCACGATATCAGGGCGCCGGCCAGCCCGCGGCGACGTCGGCGTACGCGCACCCGACCCGCTTCGCCCACCCGCGGTCCGCCGGCCCGCGCCCGACGTGGACGCTGCGCCCGAGGTCGACGTCGAACGCGTGCGCGAGGAGGAGGCCGAGCCCCGGGAGCGGCTTGCGGCACCAGCAGGTCGGCGGCCCCTCGGGGTGGCCGCACGCGAGCAGCACGACGTCGCGGCCGAGCTGCGCCTCGAGCGCCGCGCGGAACGCGGCGACGCTCGCGCGATCGGCGAGCGGCTGCGCCGTCGGCGGATCCACCATGATCCGCGTGTGCGTGCGCTCGCCGGCGCGCTGCTGCGGCGCCCACTGCGGGCGCCACGCGACGACGGCGACGGCGTGCGCCGACCATGCCGCGACCGCGGCGACGACCTCGGGCGCGACGGCGACGTCGGCGGCGGCGAGCGGGCGGCGCCGGCACAGGACGCCGTCGAGCTCGAGGATCAGCGCGCGGCGGGTGCCCGTCGGCGCGCGGGCGGAGACGACCTCGTCGACGGCGTCGAAGCCCTCGTCGGCGCGCGGCGGCTCGGCATCGCGCGCGAACCGGTGCAGCACGCGCGGCAGGATCTCGCCGGCGTGCTCGTGTTCCTCGAGGAGGCGCCCGTGCCGCGCGAGCAGCCGCGCCGCGGCGTGGGCCTGCGCCTGCTCGATCGGCGTCGCCACCCACGTGCACCGGATCGGCACGCCGTGCGCGCGCGCGATCTCGACGACCGGCGCCCGCTGCGCGCGCGTGCCGTAGGTGTTGTCGACGACGATCCGCTCGGCGCCGGCGGCGAGCTCCGCATCGAGGGCGCGCGCGAGGTCGAGCAGGCTGCCGCCGCGCTCGTCGCGGTTGAGCCGCGCGTAGCCGCGCGCCGCGTACGCCTCGGCGAGCGTCGACTTCCCCGACGCCGGCATCCCCGCGATCATCACGATCTCCCGCGTCCGCCCCGTGCTGTCTTCGACCGGCGGGCCGCTCCGTCGGTGGCCGCCGACCACCGACAGGTAGCGGGCGGCGAGGGCGGTGCGCGCGTCGTCGTCGAGCTGCAGCGCGGCGGCGCGGGCGATGCTCGCGACCGTCGCCGGGCGCGTCGGGCCGGGCAGCGTCGTGATCGCCGGCGACAGCGTGCGCAGCCACGCGAGCACCACCTCCTCGGGCGTCGCGCCGAGCCGCGCGGCGATCGCGGCGAGCTCGCGGTCCCGGCGCAGGCGCGCGACGCCGGCGGGCCCGCCGAGCGGGCGGTGCGCGAGCACGCGGATCCCGCGCTCCTCGCAGATCCGCACGAGCCCGCCGCGCAGCGCATCGAGCTTGTGCGGATGCAGCTCGACCTCGACCGCCGCGATCTCCGCGATCCCGAGCGCCGCCTCGAGCTGCGTCGGCGTCACGTTCGCCAGCCCGATCGCCTTCGCGTGCCCCGCCTCGCGGATCCGCGCGAGCGCGCGCACGCTCGTCGCGAGCGGCGTCCCCGGATCCACCGCGTGCAGCAGGTACAGCTCCGGCACCCGCCCGAGCCGCGCGCAGCTCGCCTCCGCCGCCGCCTGCAGGTGCCGCGCGCGCCCGTTCGGCACCCACGCACCTCCCGGCCGCTCGAGCCCGCCCTTCGTCGCGATCTGCACGCGCGCCCGCACATCCTCGTCGAGCTGCGCCAGCACACCCGCGATCAGCCGCTCGCTGTGCCCGACATCCTCGTCGCTCAGGCCATACGCATCCGCCGTATCGATCAGCTCCACCCCGGCCGCGATCGCCTGTGCGATCACCTCCGCCCCCCGCGCCTCGTCGCGCTCCGCGTCGGTCGACAGCCGCATCGCACCGAGGCCGGCGCTCACCCATCCAGCGTATGCCGATCGACCCTCGCCGTCGACCGCCACCATCGACGGGCGGCATCGACGGGCGGCATCGACGGGCGCGCATCGACCAACGCCCTCTGCCGTCACGGTCGACCGGCGCGCGCTCAGGGGCGCGGGTTCGCCGCGGCGACCTTCGCCGACGGCGCGCGCTGCGCGGCGAGCTCGAGGCTCGTGTTGCGCTGGGCGACGAGCTGCTGCCCTCTCACCGCGAGGCGGCGCTTGATCTCGTTGCGCGCGCGCGCGACGACGATCTGGTTCTGCATCGGCTCGGGGTGGTTCGAATTCTCGAACCGCACGTAGTCCATCACCAGCTCACCCTGGATCAGCGCGATCTCCTCCTGCGTCAGGCCCGAGCTCAACATCCAGTCCATGAGCGGCCCGTCCTTCACGTCGGCGAGCTTGAGCCTGTTGTTCGTGCGCACGACCTCGTCGACGAGATCGCGGCGCCCCGACGCATCGATCAGGAACGCCATCGCACACAGCCGGCCCTCGCCGTCGCGGAAGATGCTCGTCGGCCGCCCTAGCTCGTCGAGCGGAAACACCCCGGCCTCCGCGTACGCGCGGAGCCGCTGCAGCGAGATCTCGCGCTGCACCGCGAGGTCGGCCTTCACCACCGTCACCGCCGGCGCCGGCCCCTGGTGCGTGCACGCCGCGAGCGCGGCGCAGATGAGAATCGTCAGAATCGAGCGCATGTCTGTCCTCCTGTGCGGACCAGCATGCGCGCCACCTCGAGCGCCCGGTGTAAGTGCTCGGTAAGTGCTACGGCGTGATCGGCGTCGTCGTCAGCGTGCCCGCGCGCGCCTTCACGCCGTGCGATTTGAACGTCGAGCCGGCCTTCGTCGCCGACACGGAGGCCTCGCCCGTCACGTTGAACAGGTACGCGATGCCGTCGGTCGCCGTCGCCGTCGCGCCGGCGGACGGCAACCCGCCGCTGTTGTAACAGACCTTCGTCGCGGCCGGCGTGCTCGCGACGGTCGCGCCCATGACGCCCTTCGCGTCCGTGCCGATGCCGTCGGCGACGAGGACCGCGATCGTGCCCTTCGCCGCGTCCTGGTTGGCCTGGCACAGCGTGCTGAGCAGGTCGTACGTGCTCTTCGAGACCATGTTGATCGAGCCGTTCGAGAAGTCGGCGTCGAGCGGCGCCGGCGCGTACAGGTACGTGTCGACGAGGCCCGCCTTCTTCGCCCGGATGTAGCCGTCGAGCGGGCCGTCCGTCATGACGGTCAGCGAGTACATGCCCTGTGCGTCGGTCGTGGCCGTCGCGATCGGTGTGGCCTCGTCGGAGCTCTTGAACGCGGCGATCGCGACGCCCTCGACCGGGTTCGCGCCGCCCGCGGTGAGCTCGCGCGCCTGACCGCTGACCGTGATCGTGATCGGCGCCGTCGACGGGGCGTCGATGTCCGGATCGTCGTCACCCCCACCCCCACCGCCGCCGCAGGCGGCCGCGGTCGAGAGCGCGAGTGCGAGGGCGAAGGTGTCGAGGCATCGAATTCTCATGGCAGCAGGGTACAGGAGCCCGCCGTGCGTTGGCGTAGATTTGGCGGATGAAGGGGCTCGTGCTCGTCGTCGTGATCGCGATCGCGAGCACCGGCGTGCGGCGCGCGGAGGCCGGCGACTGCGACGGCGAGGCCGATGCGCTGCACGGGCTGCTCGCCGGTGAGGCGCGGCGCGCGTCGCGGTGGAACGTGGCGTGGGGGGTGTTCTATGGGGCGGCGGTGGCGGGGCAGCTGGCGCTGGCGCTGACGGAGACCAAGCCGTTCGCGACGTTCGACCGCGACTACGAGGAGATGATGTACGTGGGGGCCGCGAAGGCGACGGTCGGCGTGATCAGCAAGCTGGTGGTGCCGCTGAGGGTGAGGGTGCCGGCGCGGACCGCGGATGCGTGCGTAGATCTGATCGCGCTGCGCCGCGCGGTCGAGCGGAATGCGCGCCGGGAGCGGCAGAGCTTCTACCTGAACCACTTCGGCGGGCTCGCCGTGAACCTGGCGGGGGTCGCGGTGCTCGCGGCGCGGCGCGGCGTAGGGATCGCGGCGCAGTCGTTCGCGATCGGGTTCCCCGTCGGGATCGCGGCGACGTATTCGCAGCCGCGGCGCGCGTGGAAGGCGTGGCGGGCGAACCGCGCATCGTGGCGCACCGGCGTCACCGCCGGCGACGGCGCGACGGTGCTGTGGCTCGCGGGAGAGCTGTGACGCGCGCGTGGGCCGCGGCGGCGCTGCTGATCGCGGCGTGCGGCAAGGGCGATCGGGCGGAGCCGCCGGCGGCCGGCTCCGGGTCCGGAGGGACGCCGGCGCCGGATGCGGCGGAGGCGCGCGTGAAGGCGCTCGCGATCCCCGGATCCGCCGGTGGGACGGAGCTCGTGCGCGGCGCGCGCCGGGTGGCGTTCGTCAACGGCGGGCGCTGGCTCGCGCCGACGCCGGCGGGGCCGGTCGAGGTCGTGGCGGATGCCGGGGCGGAGCTCGCGACGGCGTGCGGTGACTACGACCACACGCTGTTCCTCGCGCGCGATCCGGTCGCGGCGTGCGGCGAGGAGCACCAGGAGCGCACGACGCGCCTCGTCCGCGGCGGCCCGGCCGTCGAGCTCCCGGGGATCCCGCTGCGCGCGGTCGCGTTGCGCGACGGCACGGAGGTGTGGGTCGTCGAGGAGCGGCTGCAGACGCAGCTCGTCGTGCTCGCGCCGGACGGCGGCCGCAGGGTGTACCCGCCGTTCGCGCGCACCGGCGCGCTGCCCGCATCGCCCGTGCGCGCGAAGGCGTGCGCGGCGGCGCGCATCGTCGACCTCGCCGGCGACGGCGCCGAGGCGGTGGCGCTGGTCGTCGAGTGCGATCCGGACGCGCCGGTGCAGCTCGCGCGGATCACCGGCGCCACGGCGCCGCCGGCGAGCGAGGTCGCGCCCTCGCTCGGCTTCGTCCCGCAGCGCGTCGCGGTCGCGAAGGGCGTGGTCGCCGTCGCCGGCGTGCGCGGCGACGAGCTCGCGTTCGCGCGCCTCGGCGGAGAGAAGCCGCGCTCCGGCCCGCGCCCGACGGGGCAGGTGACCGGGCTCGAGATCGCCGACGACGGTGCCGTGTGGGCGCTCACCGTCGGCACGCGCGACCGCCAGGACGTGTGGACGCTGTCGCGCGACGGCGTCGCCGTCCCCACCGGCGCCCTCGTCCCGCGCGCCCTCGGCGCCGACGCCGCGCTGGGCATCGTGGGCGTCGCGGGCGACGGCACGGCCTTCACCGTGCGCTGACCGGCCGCCGAGCGCCGATCGAGCGCCGATCGCCCACCGATCCGTCGAGCGCCGATCGCCCGCCGATCCGATCGAGCGCCGATCGCCGGCTGATCGAGCGCCGATCGACTGCCGATCGACCGACCGCCGATCGAGCGCCGATCGACGGCTGATCGAGCGCCGATCGACTGCCGATCGATCGACCGCCGATCGCCCGCCGATCGCCCGCCGATCGCCCGCTCGACTGCCGATCGACTGCCGATCGCGGTCGGGGTGCCGTCGGGGACGCCGTCGGGGGCGCCGACCGTGCGTGACCGGCGAGCGCGGTAGCCACTGATCCCGCCGGGATACGAAGTGCAACCCGCTCGCTCCACGCGCGCGGGGCGTTCGCACGTCGCGACGCGCACTTGGGCGCGGCACACGCGCTGCACTATCGGTTCGCCACGGAGCGACGATGACCCGGCACCAGGACCCACGCTCCGGCACACAGGTTTCGGCGAGAACGATCGAGACGTGGTGACTCGATCGTGGGTGCGGTCGGATTGGGCCCCGACCGCACCCGCCTCGCTGATTTTTCCGCGCTATGACAGGCCATGTTCGTCGTCCGGGTCGCGTGCCTCGTCGCGGCGCTCACCGCCTGCAAGTCGTCGGACGCACCGCCCTCCCCGGCGAGCGGCCCGCAGCCGGCGACGGCGCCCACACAGGCCGCACCGCAGCCGGCGGCGCCCCAGCCCGGCACCAGCACGCGCTCGGCGCGCGTCGAGTTGAACCTGCCGGCGGCGCCAGCGCCACCGCCACCATCCACCGCGACCGCCGCGCAGGCGCGCGTCGAGACCGCGCCCGAGGACCGGCGCAGGAAGCTCGCCGAGATCCACGCGCAGCTCGACGCGGATCACGACGGCGCCGTGACCGTCGACGAGCTGCGCCGCTCGGCGCTCGGCCGCATCGATCCGCTCGCCGCCGATACGAACCGCGACGGCGTGATCAGCGTCGACGAGCTCGACGCCGCGCTCTCGGCGGCACCGCCGCGCTGAGCTACGATGACGGCCGTGCACCGAGCGCTCGTGACGTCGCTGGCACTGTCGGCCTGCTGGTCGGGCGCGCCGCCCCCGCCGACCGCCGGGCCGCCCGTGGCGGTGGCGCCGCCGCCCAGGCACGTGCCGGATCCGCCGAAGTTCAGCGTGTGGGAGGGCCGGTACGTGTGCTCGCAGGGGCCGACGGCGATGAAGCTGTCGATCAGCGCGACCCCCGACGGCGCCGCGCGCATCCGCTTCGACTTCCGCGCGCTCCCCGAGAACCCGGCGGTGCCGAGCGGCTCGTACCAGCTGCTCGGATCGCTCGTCGTCACCGACGACGGCACGCTCGAGCTGGCGGCGAACCCGGATCGCTGGTTCGATCAGCCGAGCGGCTACACGATGGTCGGGATCCGCGCCCGCAGCGACGCGCGGCAGACGTCGATGAAGGGCCGCATCGCGAACGACAGCTGCGGCGAGCTCGAGGTCACGCGCCTCCGGTGATGCGCCGCACCGGGCGCCGGCTCGCGCGCCACGCGAGCGCCGCCGCGACGACCGCCATCGCGCCGGCGCCGATCGCGAACGCATCCGGGGAGCTGCCGCCGAGCTTCGTCGTCTGGTAGCCGGCGAACGCGCCGGCCGTCATCGTGCAGAAGCCGATCGCCGCCGATGCCGTCCCCGCGAGCTGCGGGCACGGCTCCATCGCCAGCGCGGTCGCGCTCGGGCTCGTGAGCCCGATGCCGAAGAAGTACACGAGCATCGGCGCGACGAACCCGACGAGCCCGATGTCCGCGCGCGTGCCGAGCACCACCGTCGCGCCGCCGGCGAGCAGCAGCACCGTGCCGATGCGCAGCATCGTCGCCGGCTGGCGCCCGGCGCGCAGCATGCGCCCGCCCGCGATCGAGCCCAGCATCAGCGCGAGCGCCGTCGCGCCGAACACGACGCCGAACATCTGCTCCGACAGCCCGTAGCCCTCGACGAGCACGAACGGCGAGTCCGCGATGTACCCGAACTGCCCGGCGAACGCCGCGCAGCTGACGAGCATCGGCAGCACGGTCCCCGGCGTCGCCAGGAACTTCACGTAGCTCCGCGCGATCCCGCGCACCGACACCGACGCCGCGCGCCGCTCCATCGGCAGGGTCTCGGGCAGCGTCCCGTACGCGACGGCGAGCATCACCACGCCGCACGCCGCGAGCGCCGCGTAGATGCCGCGCCACCCGACGACCTCGAGCAGCCCCGCGCCGACGAGCGGCGCGATCATCGGCGCGATCGCGATCGCCGCGAGCATCGTCGACAAGAGGCGCGCGGCCTGCTGCGACGGCTGCGTGTCGCGCACCATCGCGCGCGCGACCACCGGCGCCCCGGCCGCGCCGATCCCCTGGATCACGCGGCTCGCGAGCAGCACCTCGATCGTCGGCGCCACCGCGCACGCGACGCCACCCGCGACGAACAGGATCAGCCCGCCGCACATCACGCGCCGCCGCCCCCACGCGTCCGACAGGTACCCGGCGACGAGCTGCGCGCACGCGAAGCCGATCAGGAACAGCGTGAGCGTCAGCTGCGCCGTCTCGCCGCGCACGTCGAAGGCGCGCGCCAGCGTCGGCTGCGCCGGCAGGCTCATGTCGATCGACAGTGCGACGATCGCCGTGACGGCCGCGAGCGTGCCGATCCATCGCCGCGACCCGACGGCGCTGGGATGGGGAGCCGGCATCGATCGATCTTGGCAGCGCCGCGCCCGCATGCGCAGGCAACACACCGTTTTCCTGGCGGGCCTGCCCAACGCCCCGTCGGCACCCCACCCTGGTCGTCATGCCGGATCCCGTCGACCCCGTCCTCGGCACGTTCAAGCTCGGCTTTCCGTGGGAGACCGCGGATCCGTTCCTGTTCTGCGTCCACCACGACGACGCCTACCCCGCAGGCAACGAACATCTCGGTCCGGCGGCCTCGCTCGGCGGCCGCGAGCTCGGGTCCGACTTTGCCGGACTCGACGGCTGGCGCATGTACCACGGCGAGCAGGTCCCCGGCTTTCCGGGACATCCGCACCGCGGCTTCGAGACGGTCACCATCGTACGCCGCGGGCTCATCGACCACGCCGACTCCCTCGGTGCGGCCGCGCGCTACGGCCGCGGCGACGTCCAGTGGCTGACCGCCGGCAAGGGCATCGTCCACTCCGAGATGTTCCCGCTCGTGCACCGCGACGCGCCGAACCCGCTCGAGCTGTTCCAGATCTGGCTCAACCTCCCGCGCGCCGACAAGCTCGTCGAGCCGAACTTCACGATGCTGTGGGAGCGCGACATCCCGCACGTCACGGGCGGCGGCGCCGACGTCACCGTGATCGCCGGTGCGATCGCGGATCGCGCGCCGCTCGCGCCGCCGCCGCACTCGTGGGCCGCGCGCGCCGACGCCGACGTCGCGATCTGGACGATCCGCCTCGACGCGGGCGGCGCGTGGACCATGCCGCCCGCGCGCCCCGGCACGAACCGCACGCTCTACGTGTTCCGCGGCGACCTGCGCCTCGGCGACCGCGCGATCCGCCAGGGCACCGGCGTCCGCCTGCGCCCCGGCGCCGCGATCGACCTCGCGGCGCCGGACGCCCCCGCGGAGGCGCTCGTCCTCCAGGGCCGCCCGATCGGCGAGCCGGTCGTCGCGCACGGCCCGTTCGTGATGAACACGCGCGCCGAGATCCAGCAGGCGTTCGTCGACTACCAGCGCACGCGCTTCGGCGGCTGGCCGTGGCCGACGGAGGCGCCGACGCACGGCCGCGACGAGGGCCGCTTCGCCCGCTTCCTCGACGGGCGCATCGAGCGCGCGAGCTGAGCGCCTACCTCTCGACCTTGCGCGCGGTCGCCGTCGGCACCTCGCCGCGGGTCTGGGCCGCGACGGGCGGCGTCGCCATGTAGTGGTCGACCGGCTTGTAGCGCTTCGCGTACACGCGGAACGCGAGCGCCGCCGCGAAGGCGAACGCGGCGAAGAAGAACATCAGGAACGCCGTCACGCCCATGCCGGTGCTCGCGATGGCGTCGGTCACCGTCTCGCTGCGCACGCTCGAGTTCGCCAGCAGCACCCACAGGCCGCCGATCGTGACCGTGAGGTTGAAGAAGCTCATGATCACGCCCTTCATCGCGAGCGGCGCCTGGCTGTACGCGAACTCGAGCCCCGTCGCCGACACGAGCACCTCGCCGAGCGTGAGCAGGATGTACGGCACGATCTGCCAGAAGATCCAGACGTCCGTCGAGCTGTTGTCGACGGGGAACCAGTACACGAGGTCCGGGCCGTTGCCCCAGCCGTTCACGAACACCGGCATCACCGAGTACGACGCCGTCGCATCGATCGCGAGCTGGATCAATCCGGCCGCGACCCACGCGCAGGCCGCGAGCGCCATGCCGACGGTCATCTTGCCGAGCGCCGTGAGCGGGTAGCCGCGCCGCCGCAGCGCCGGGTAGATCACGAACGTGTTGAGCGGCAGCAGCACCATCACGAGCCCCGGGTTCAACGCCTGCATCATCGAGGCGTTGAGCCACGACGGCTGCGTCATCTGCGCGCCCTGCAGCACCCACGTCGACGCCTTCTGATCGAACAGCGACCAGAACGGTGTGATCAGCGCGAACACGATCAGCACGCGCATCACCGCGCGCACGCCGTCGACGGCCTCGGCGGGGTGGGAGCGCACGCGCTCTAGCTGCAGCGACACGCCGGCGCAGAACGTCGCGAGCAGCACGACGAGCGCGATGCACAGCACCGCCGCCTTCGGGAGCGACGTGAACCACAGCCCGAGCGACGCGACCGCGAGGACGGCACCCGCGATCACGACGACGAGGCCGGGCCGTCCGCCGTCGCCCTTCTCGCGCAGCGCCGTCCTCGCGATGCGCATGAACGAGTCCGGGTTCGGCGGCGCCGGCGGCACGCGCACGTAGCGCCGGCTGCCCAGCCAGAACAGCACCGTCGCGAGGAACATCAGGATCGCCGGGATGCCGAACGCGAGGCGCGGATGGTCCTCGCGCAGGCGCGGGATGATGAGCGACGCGAAGAACGAGCCGAAGTTGATGCTCCAGTAGAAGATGTCGAACACCACCTTCGCGCGGTGCTTGTTCGACTGATCGAACTGATCCCCGACGAACGACGCGACCAGCGGCTTGATGCCGCCCGAGCCGAGCGCGACGAGGAACAGACCGCCGTAGAAGCCGTAGCGGTCGTGGATGAAGAACGCGAGCGAGCCCTGCCCGACGCAGTAGAGCAGGCTGAACCACAGGATCGTGTTGTACTTGCCGAAGAAGCGGTCCGCGAGCCACCCGCCGAGCAGCGGGAAGAAGTACACGCCCATCACGAACGTGTGGAAGATGTCCTTGGCCGCGAGGTCGCGCGCCGCCTTGTCGGGGATGACGTCGAGGAGCAGCGAGCCCGTGAGGAACGCCGTGAGCACGTTCCGCATGCCGTAGAAGCTGAAGCGCTCGCACGCCTCGTTCCCGATGATGTACGGGATCTGCTTCGGCAGCGGCGCGTTCGGATCCGGGGTGCTCACGCCCACGGCAATAGCACGCCGTGGCAGGCGATTGCCGCCGACGATCGATCGACGCCGCAACGCGTGCGCGCCGGCGGTCAGCGGAACGTCAGCTTCGCGACGTAGCTCTCCCAGCGGCGCTGGAAGTCGGCCATGTCCTTCTCGCCGAGGATGCCGACGAGCGTCGTGTAGCCGCTCGGGTCCTTCGCGCGGTTCGCGCGGAACGTGCGGTAGAAGTCGCGGAGCACGCCCTTCTCCTGCAGGTAGTACACGAGGTAGCGCGCCTGGGCGTAGTTGACGCCGGAGTCGTCGCCGTAGAACTGCGCCGACGTCAGGTGCGTGAGCGTGTGGAAGCTCTGCAGCCCGCCGCGCTTGATCGCCTTCTGCAGGCCGCCGAGCCGCCAGTTCGTCATGCCGATGATCCAGCCGCCGCGCTCGTTGCTCTGCTCGAACAGGGAGCCGAGCCCCTCGTTGAGCCACGGCGGCGCGTTCGGGAAGTCGGCCTCGACGTACGGGTGCACGATCTCGTGGACGAGCGTGCCGCCGCCCGTCGCGATGTTCATGAACAGGCCGTTCTCCGACGAGGCGTAGAACCCGTACGGCGTCGTCGGCGCGTCGCCCGTCAGCGCCTTCACGCCGGCCTCGTACGAGGCCGCGTCGCCGAACAGGTACACGTCGAGGATGCGCGTCGGGCGCGCCGCGAAGAACGCCTTCTCGAGGTGGTCGGCGGCCCAGCGCACCGTCGTGCGGTCGCGGTCGAGGCGCGCGGGCTCGCCGACGACGACGAACGGCTCCTCGATGCGGATCGCGAGGTGGCCGAGCTGCTTCTCGTCGAGCCGCTTCCGGAGCGCGGCGATGTGCGCCGTGTAGTCGGCCTGCGAGAACGCCTTCGCCGAGGCGGCGGCGGGAGCGCTCGCCTGCGGGGGCGTGTCGCCGCTCGCCGTCGAGCAGCCGGTCGCGATCATCCCGCACAGCACGAGGAGCCTCATGATCCTCGAGACCCCGCGCGCCGCGGCGGGTTGCGCCCGCCGTGTAAGGCGCGTGTAACGGTTCACTTCTTCGCGCGCCACGCCGCGAGCACCGCCGCTTCCTTGTCGGGCTTGATGCCCGAGGAGCGGACCTTCGCGCGCTCGTCGGCGGGCAGCGTCGCGAGCCACGCGAGCGTGTCGGCGGCGGTCTCCTGCACCGGGCGGAACGTGAGCCCGGCCGCGACGGCGCGCGCGTTCGACGTCGTGCCGAACCCGGCCATCTCGCCGCGGTTGTCGAACCACGCCGGCATCTCCGACCAGCCCTGCACGCCCTGCTTCGCGAGGAAGTCGGCGTCGACCCACACGAGCTTGCCCTTGCCGCCGGCGGCGCGGTGGCAGCCCTCGAGCATGTCCTTCATCGTCATGCGCTGCGCGGGGCCGAGCGCGTTCATCGCGCCGAACGTGCGGTCCTCGACGGTCTTCACGATCCACTCGGCGAGGTCGCGCACGTCGATGATCTGCGTCGGCGTCGTGCCGTCGCCCGGGCACAGCACGTCGTTGCCGTCGGACATGCGCGCGGGCCAGTGCGTGAACCGCCCCGTCGGATCGCCGCGCCCGACGATCAGGCCGGGGCGGATGTTGAGCACGCGCCCGGGCATCGCCGCCTCGGCGGCCTCCTCGGAGCGCGCCTTGAGCGCGCCGTAGTACTTCCGCACCTCCTCGCTCTTGGGGTCGTCGGCGACCTGGAGCTTGCTCGTCTCGTCGGCGTTGACCTTGCCGTCCTCGGCGTAGACGGAGACCGACGAGATGAAGATGTACTGCGCGACGCTCGGCGCGAGCAGCTCGGCCGACATCTTCACGATGCGCGGCACGAACCCCGACGTGTCGACGACCGCGTCCCACGTGCGCCCCTTCAGCGCGTCGAGCTTGCCGTCGCGATCGCCGCGCAGCTTCTCGACGTCGGGGAACAGGTCCGCGTGCGTCTTGCCACGGTTGAACAGCGTCAGCGTGTGTCCGCGCGCGCGCGCCGCGTCGACGATCTGCGGCCCGAGGAAGCTCGTGCCGCCGAGGATCAGGATCTTCTTCGGCCCCGGCTTCGTCGCGGCGACCGCGGCGTCGGCGGTTGGCTTGTCGGCGGGCGTCGGATCGGGCGCTCGCTGAGAGCCCGGCGTGCTCGCGCTGTCCTTCGCCGATCCGCACGCGATCCCGAGGACACCCGCCGCCGCACCGAGGAAGAATTCGCGCCGCTGCATCATGGTGTCGACGAAGATGAACGCGTGCGCACGCGCCGTCTACTGCGACTCGCGTGCGACACTATGAGACGTGTCGAAGGCGTTCACCCGAGACGACGAGGGAGCACCACCTCCGCCGGCGCCGCAGCGCCGCGGCGTGCCGGTGCCGGAGGGCGTGCCGAACTGCATGACACCGGCGGGCCACGCCGCGCTCCTCGCCGAGCAGGACCGCCTCGGGCGCGGCGAGCGGACGCCGGAGATCGAGGCGCGCCTGCGCGAGCTCGCCGAGCACCTGGCGACCGCGCAGGTCACGCCGCCGCCGGCGGATCGCGCGAAGGTCGGGTTCGGCGCGACCGTCACCGTCGAGGGCGAGGACGGCCACCGCACGCGCTACCGGCTCGTCGGCGCGATCGAGGCGTCGCCGCGCGAGGGCGCGATCAGCTGGCAGTCGCCGATCGCGAACGCGCTGTGGGACGCCACCGTCGGCGACTCGGTCGCGCTGCCCAAGGGCGACGTCGAGGTCGTCGCGATCGACTACGAGCGCGCCGATGCTCCGTCGCGAACCGCTCCGAGGCGTGGATGAGCTCGCGGAGCGGCGCTCGAGCGGCGTGCTAGCGGCAGTCTTCGCCGCTCGAGTACGCAAAGCCGATGTCGCGGTCGAGCAGGCGCTCGAGCGCGTAGAACATCAGCGGCTCGATCTCGTAGGCCGAGCACGTGCGCCCGCCCGGGATCGTGCGGCTGCAGCGCTCGCCGTGCGTGCACTCGACGCGCTTGGGCAGGAACAGCACGATGAGGATCGCGATGATCGCGGCGACGTGCCGGCCGCGCGCGGACATGCTCGGGTGGTTGAACATCGCTACGGCCTGAGCGACGAGCATGCACCGAGCACGCACCCGATGCCGAGGTCGACGCCGGTGACCGCGACGCCGGTGAGCACGGCGCCCTCGTTCGTGAAGCCGTCGATCTGCGACGAGCCGAGGATGATCACGAGCAGGTCCGCGGCGACCGCGCCGATCAGCACCGGCAGCTTCACCTGGTTCGGCTTCGCGATCGCCGCGCCCGTCACGCAGCCGGACCCGGCGATCGCGGCGGCCAGCACTGCACCCACCACGACCGGAGCTCTCGTGCGCACGGCCGCATCGTAACCGTGCGCCCCTCGGGTTGCATCCCTGGGGCTACGAACGCGCGCCGCCCGCGCCGTGCAACCCGCCGGATCGCCGGCGTTCCCGCCGTGGCACATGCGCTGCAACTCGACCCGCCATGCCCAAGCCCACGTTCGACGCCGTCGACGTCTCCCTCCTCTCCGCGGTCACCGGCGGTTGCAAGAAGAAGAGCTGCGATTGTCCGCCGCCCGCGCCGCCGGCCGCCGCCGCCGCGGCCGCGGTGATCCCGATGCCGTACCCGGTCCCGCAGGCATCGCCGCGCCGCGGCGGGCCCGAGGTCGAGACCAGCGTGCAGATGTCGGGCTTCTGAAGATCTCCACGATCGTGGAGCGCGCTGCGTGCTACGACGCGCGCATGCGGAGCTTGCTCGTCGCGATCCTCGCCGTCGCCGGAGCCGCGCGCACCGCGCGCGCCGACGATCCCCTGTACACGTGCAAGGAAGCGGCGCCGACGGCGCGGCTCGTCGCGACGTTCAAGCCGGACTCCTCCGTGCACGACCTCGTCGCGTGGGTGATGGGCTTCTCGTGCAGGAGCGTCATCGTCGCGTCGGACGTGCCGAAGCACGTCACGAAGGTGACGATCTACTCGCCCGGCCCGATGTCGCCGAAGCAGGCGCTGCAGCTGTTCGTCGACGCGCTCGAGGCGACCGGCCTCACCGTCGTCGTGAAGCCGGACACGATCATCGTCTCGCTCGGCCCGAAGTTTCCGCGCGGCTGCCCCGACGCTCCGCCCGCGAAGGCGTCGGCACCACCGGCACCGCCCGTGCCGGCGCCGGATCCGCTCGCCCAGGCCGACGCGGATCACGCGCTGATCGACGCCGCCGTGCAGCGGATCGACGACACGCACGCCAACGTGAGCCGCGGCAAGATCGCCCCGGTGCTCGCGCGCGACGCGACCCTGGCCCGCGGCGCCCGCGTCGTGCCGGCGGTGAAGAACGGCCAGCCCGACGGCATCAAGCTGTACGCGGTCCGCCCGAGCTCGATCTACGCGAAGCTCGGCCTGACGAACGGCGATACGCTCCAGGGCGTGACGGTCGACGGCGGCGCGCACCTGCCGCTCGACACCGTCGAGCACGCGCTCGCCGCGTACGACAAGGTGAAGGCCGCGAAGAAGGTCGTCGTCCTCGACCTCGTCCGCCGCGGCACCCCGCTGACGCTCGTCATCACCGTCGTCCCGTAGTGCGCGCCGCGCTGTTCGCGCTGGTCGCGGCGTGCTCCGGCACCGAGCCGGGCGACGCCGCCGACGATCCGATCCCCGAGGCGCCGGCGCCGCCGTACTGCACGCCCGAGCCGCGCGCCGCCGTCGGCACGGCGACGCACTACGCCGTCGACGACGCCGGCATGTGCAGCCTCGGCCGCGCGGGCGATCGCGGCGTCGCGGCGCTCGGTCCGGCGGACTACGCGGGCGGTGCGCTGTGCGGCGCGTGCCTGCTCGTGACCGGGCCGCTCGGCCAGGTCGTCGTGCGCGTCACCGACGCGTGCCCGATCTGCAAGCCGGGCGACGTCGACCTCGGCCGCGACGTGTTCGCCCGGATCGCGCCGCTCGAGGACGGGCGCGTGCCGATCGCGTGGCGCGTCGTCGCGTGCCCCGTCGACGGGAACCTGGCGTACGTGTTCAAGGACGGCACGAACCCGTCGTGGCTGGGCCTGCAGGTGCGCGACCACCGCTATCCGATCGCCACCGTCGAGGCGCGCGCGATCGCCGGCGAGGCGCCGTATAAGGCGCTCGTCCGCACCGACTACAACTACTTCATCGGCACCGGCCTCGGACCCGGCCCGTTCGCGGTGCGCGTGACCGACACGCGCGGCCACGTCGTCGAGGAGTCGGGGATCGCGATGGCGGAGCCGTCGGTGGTCCGCACCGGCACGCGGCAGCTCGCGAGCTGCCCGTAGCGGCTACAGCGGCGCCGGCGTCGCCGCCGCGAGGACCAGCGTCAGGTCGCGCAGCTTCACGAGCCCGGCCCAGCTCCACAGCTCGCCGGGAGCGCGGACGCGCAGCTCGGCGTGGACGGCGAACCCGTCGCCGGTGAGGTCGATCTCGACGGGTACCGGTGGGAGCCGCGGCATGCCGAGCGGCGTGCGGCCGCCGTCGACCTCGAGCGCCCACGCCATCTCGAGCGCCAGCTCGGCGCGCACCGTCGCCGCGTCGTCGCCGTTCCACGCGACGTCGCGCGTGTGCACCGGCGCGACCAGCGCCGCGCGCACGTCGACCATCCGCGCCGGCCGCTCGAACACGGCCTCGGGGAGCTCGATCGGCAGGACGCCCACGCCGAACCGCCCGAGCGTGATCGCGCCCGACCGGTCGGCCTTCGCGACGAGCTCGCCGGTGTCGAGGTGCAGATCGACGAGGCCGGCGTCCCAGCCCTCGTGCGTCCGCCGCTCGGCGGTCAAGACGCCGGCGCTCGCGCGCGACACGAGCAGGAGCCGCGTCTCGTCCGCGAGCCGCTCGCGCATCGACCTCGGTTCGAGCTCCTCACCACCACCGGACGGCGACGCGGAGCAACCCACAAGGAACAGACCCACCAGCGTGAAGAAGCGCATGACGCGACGCGCAGCAATATCTGGACCAGTGGTCGAACCAGTAGCTACATCACAAAGTCAATCAGTTGCGCGATGACGCGGCGAGTAATCCGGACACATGGCAACTTCAGCGGCCGGGATTGAGCTTCTGGATCGCCGCGTCCTTGCTGCTCGTGAAGTACCAGCTGTCGACCGCGGCATCGCCGTCCAGGTCGCAGTGGGCGAGGATGTAGTACCAGTCGCGGCCCGGGTTCGAGAACCCGAACGACGCGGCGACCGTGCCGATCGTGCCGGACAGCTTGTTGCCGGCGATCGCGACGTACTGGCAGCGCGCCTGCGCCTCCGGGAGGTTCACGCGCAGCTGGTTCCACTCGGCCGGCATCGTCGTGATCGCCAGCTGCTGCGGCTGCGCCGTGGCCGGGAACATCGTGCTCTCGGTACCCGTCGACAGGTAGCGGCCGTTCTCGAGGTGGAACTGCTCCTGCTTCATGCGGAGCTCGGTCATGAACGCGTTGACCTCGGTGTCGCCCTTCACCTTGCGCGAGCTGCCCGCGAGGCTGGGCAGCGCGAGCTTGACGAGGATGCCGACGACGGCGACGGCGATCATCACCTCGAGCATCGTGATGCCGGCCTGGGCCTTCCGCTTCGTGCAGCGCTTCATGGACTTCACTATCGGCCGTCCTCGTCGGAGCGTGGAGGGATCGGCGGGGTACGGCCCGTCGCGCGGCGGGGTACCGCGCGCGATGCGGACGGGTAGCGCCGCGGGTGCGCGGTGGGGTAACTCCGACGACGATCCGCGGGCGGCGGCGCTACCTGCCGGGGTTCAGCTTCTTGATCGCCGCGTCCGTGCTGGACGTGAAGTAGTAGCTGTCGAGCGAGGAGTCACCGTCGAGATCGCAGTGCGCGAGGACGTAGTACCAGGCGCCCTTCGGCTTCACGAACCCGAACGCGCCGGTCGCCGTGGCGCCGGGCGTCGACTCCGCCGCACCGGCGATCGCGACGTAGCTGCAGCGCAGACCCTCGCCGGGAGGCTGCAAACGGAGCTGCGTCCACGTCGCCGGGAGGGCGCCGAGCGCCTGCGGCTGCATCGCGCGCGTCGCCGGGAACTTGTGGGTCTCGTCGCTGCCGGTCGACAGGTAGCGGCCGTGCTCGAGCTGGAACTGCGCCTGCCGCAACCTGATCTCACCCATGAACGCTGCCACCTCGCTGTCGCCGTTCACCTTGTGCGCGCCGCCCGCGAGGGTCGGCAGCGCGAGCTTGACGAGGATCCCGAGGACCGCGACGGCGACCATGACCTCCATGAGCGTGATCCCGGCCTGGAGGTCGCGCGAGCGCGTGCGGGCGGTCATGTTCACAGCCTCGACCGCTTCCGCCGTTTGGTGGATGAACACCGGGGTAGTCGGCATATCATCGCGCGGATGGTCCGCGGTGCTCGCCTCGTGCCCGTGCTGGCGCTCGCCGCATGTGCGTCGGGCCGCGACACGCCGCAGCAGGACGCCGCCGCCGCGGACGCGCCGTGCGAGATGAAGACGTTCTACCGCGACGGCGACGGCGACCTGCACGGGGATCCGGCGATGCCCGTCGAGGCGTGCGAGCAACCGCCGGGCACGTCGCCCGACGGCGACGACTGCGACGACCGCGACGCGAATCGCGCGCCCGGCCTCGCCGAGATCTGCGACGGCCTCGACAACGACTGCAACCCGGCGACCGCCGAGGTGTGCCCGGCGGGCTGCGTGCCGGTGCGCCGCCCGCCGCCCGACGACGTCCACGTGTACCTCATGTGCGCGAACCCGCAGAGCTGGAACAACGCGCAGGCCGTGTGCGTGTCGGCGGCGGCGGCGCTCGTCGAGATCGACGACGCGGGCGAGAACGCGTTCGTGCGCGCGACCGCGAACCAGCTGCTCGGCGCCGTCGCGATCCACATCGGCGGCAGCGACATCGCCGTCGAGGGCATGTGGGTGTGGCAGAGCGGCACGCAGTTCTGGCAGGGCGGCCCCAACGGCACGGCGCCGCTCGGGCGCTACGCGAACTGGGGCAGCGGCGAGCCCAACAACGACGGCAACGAGGACTGCGCCGAGATGCGACCCGACGCGAAGTGGAACGACGGCGGCTGCGGCGACGCGCAGCGCTTCGTCTGCCGGCGGTGACCTCCCGTCGCGGCGGGCAAGTATGATGCCCCCGCCATGGAGTCGTTCGTAGAGGGGTGGGGTCTCACGATCTTCCTGTGCGGCTTCATCGTGCTGGTCTTCCTCGGCGGGTGGATGCACCTGCGGCGCGAGCTCGCGTGGGTGCGCGCGCTCACGGATCACCTCGGCCTCGAGCTGATCGAGCCCGACGCGGGCCCAAAGGGCGCGGCCTCGCTCGAGGTCCAGCAGATCCGCGACGACGCGCACGCGATCATGACCGCGCGCGACCCGGCGTGGGCGCAGAAGCAGGTGCGGAGCTGGCAGATGCGCGCGCAGCGCCTCGAGCTCGCGCTCGCGTTCTGGACCGACCTCCTGCGCCAGCTCGGCCTCCTCGGCACCGTGCTCGGCATCGGCCTCGCGCTCGCGTACACGGGCAGCGACGTGACGAAGCTGCTCGGGCCGCTCGCGCTGAAGGTGTGGACGACCGTCGCGGGGCTCGCCTGCTCGATCCTCCTGTCGGCCGGCTTCGGCATGAAGCTGACGGCGTGGGTCGACGCGTGCGAGAAGAACCTCGAGGCGTGGGACGCGCGCCGGCTCGCGAGGCCCGCCTCGTGAAGCGCGGCGGGAACGGCGTCGTGATCCGGGTGCGGCGGCGCACCCGGCGGCCGCCGGACCTGACGTCGCTGTTCGACGTGCTGTTCATCGTCGTGTTCGTCGCGCTGATCCGCGCCGCGGCGGCGCAGCAGGAGGCGGCGGAGGCGACCCGGGTGGCGGTCCCCGAGCCGGCGCCGCCGCCGCCCCCCGCGCCGCCGCAACCGCCGCAGCCGCCGCCCGAGGTCGCGGCGCTGCGCACGCGCGCGCTCGCGCTGTTCGGCGACGAGCTCGCGGCGCGGGCGCCGCTCGTGATCCGCGTGGCGATCGCGCCGGCCGACGCCGGAGCGGGCGCCGGCCACGCGCGCATCACGGGGATCGAGGCCGGCGGCAAGACGCACGCGGCGGACCTGCCGCTCCTCGAGCTGTCGTCGGATCCCGACGTCGAGGTCGCGTACCTCGGGGACCGCTCGGCGGACCTGCGGCTGTGCCGCGTCGCCGCGCAGCGGCTCGGGGTCCCGGATCTCGCGCGCTACCTGGTGATCGTGTCGCCGGATCGGCCGCTGTCGGAGGGCAAGCACGCGCTGCGCGACGGCCTGTTGCGCGACCTCGACCGCTGCTTCGTCGAGCAGCGCGGGCTGGCGACCGTCGTCCCGCCGGCGCCGCCGAAGAAGACGACCCCCGAGAAGACGCCCGAGAAGACGCCCGAGAAGACATTATGACCGACAAGAAGCTCGCCCGTGATGTGGCCGTGCAACTCGACAAGGTGACGCGGCGGCGGCGGCGCGTCCGCCGGCTGCTCGTGCTCGCGCTGCTCGCCGCGCTGATCGCGCTCGCCGTCACGTACCTCACGTGCGGCCCGGGCTTCGGGTTCGGCGGCAAGGGCAAGGGTGACGGCTCGGGGTCGGGGTCGGGGTCGGGCCCCGGCGTGCAGCCGCTCGTGACGACCGTCGACGCACCGCCGGCGCGCTGCGCGGTCCGCATCGCCTCGGCGGGGATCACCGTCGACGGCGCGAAGGCGACGCGCGAGGAGGCGGTCGCCGCGTGCAAGGGCCGCGAGGGCGCCGACCTCACCGTCACCGGCGGTGCGCGCCAGGGCGACTTCGACGAGCTGCGCGCCGCGTTCGGCGAGGCGAAGATCCCGTTCACGATCATCGACGCGAGCGCGGCCGGCGGCTCCGGATCCGGCGCGGGCTCCGGCTCGGCGCCGTAGCCACCGGGACATCCGCGCGGCGCCGAGGTCGCACGTGTGAACGCCCGTGAGTCGCCTCGGCCGGTGGAGATCGCGCATGCTCCACGGATGCGGCGGACGACGGCGATCGCGGCGACCCTCGCGCTCCACGGCGCGGTGATCGGCGTGCTGCTCGCGATCCCACGCACGCAGGCGCTGCTCCCGATCCCGCAGCGCCGCACGATCGAGATCCTCGAGATCGTCCAGCCCGTGCCGCCGCCGACGCCTCCTCCTGCCGCGCCGCGCGGCGGTGGCGGTGCGCCGCCGGTGAAGGCGCCGGTGAAGGCACCGGTGAAGGCGCCGGCGCCGCTCGTGCGCACCCTCGCCGCGCCGGTGCACGCCGTGATCTCGCACGTCGACGCGCAGGGTCCGCGCGGCGACGGCGGTGGCGGCGTTGGTGGTGGCGGCGGCGCGGGCGCCGGCGTCGGTCTCGGCGACGGGCCCGGCCTCGGCGGCGCCGCGCAGCGCACCGACACGGCCGTCGCCCACCTCGCACTCCCGGCGCCGCGGCCCGCGTCGAAGGCGCGGCCGGCGCGGCTCATCTACCCGGGGAACCACCGCAAGTCCGAGCCGAGCGAGCAGTTCATCGCACGCGTCGACGTGGACGACGACGGCTACGTCGTCGGCGCGAAGCTCGTGCAGGGCTTCGGCGGCCGCCGCGACGAGCAGGCCGCGCAGCTGATCTTTCGCTTCCGCTACGCCCCCGCGCTCGACGACGACGGCCACCCGATCCGCTCCACGCTCGACCAGCCGTTCCTCGTCGGCCGCTGAGCGACTGAGTACCCGGGTCGCCGAGCTGTCTACCGCAGCGGAGCAGGTCATCTGGGGCCACCGGCCGGATCTCGCGAGCTTGGGCATGGCACGCCGGGTGCTCTTACCTGCCTCGGTCACCACCAAAGGAAGCCCCATGTCCGACCTCAAGGCCCTCGACAGCAGCGTCCTCGACACCGTCACCGGCGGCACCAGCGGCTCCGCGCTCGCGAACCAGCTCAGCTCGATCGCCGATTCGGTCAAGTCCCTCACGAACAAGACCAGCGGCTTCTCGAGCTCGCAGTTCCTGCTGTTCGCCGCGCTCGCGCTGCAGGCGAACCGCCCGGCCGGCGGCACGACCGTCTACTACTCGTCCGGCCGCTGGTGGTGAGTTTCGCGGCCGGGGCATAGTCCCGGCATGCGAGCCGTCGCGATCACGCGCACCGGAGGCCCCGAGGTCCTCGCCGTCGTCGAGCGCGACCTGCCCGAACCCTCGCGCGGCGAGGTGCGGGTGCGGGTCCACGCCACGGCGGTGAACCGCGCCGATCTCCTCCAGCGCATGGGCGCGTATCCGGCGCCGCCCGATGCACCTCCGGATATCCCCGGCCTCGAGATCGCCGGTGAGGTCGCCGCGCTCGGCCCGGGCGTGGAGCGGCTCGCCGTCGGCGATCGCGTGTTCGGCCTCGTCGGAGGCGGCGGGTACGCCGAGGCCGTCGTCGCACACGAGCGCGCGCTCGCGCGGATCCCGGCCGGCGTCGCCTACGAGGACGCGGCGGCGATCCCCGAGGCGTACATCACCGCGTACGACGCGATGGTCACGCAGGGTGCGCTCGCCGGCGGACAGCCGGTGCTCGTGCACGCCGCCGGCAGCGGTGTCGGCACCGCCGCCGTGCAGCTCGGCCGCGCCCTCGGCGCGTTCACGATCGGCACCGCGCGCACGCCCGACAAGCTCGAGCGCGCCCGCGCCCTCGGCCTCCACGCCGGCATCGTGCCCACCGGCGACAAGCCGCGCTTCGCGGACCAGGTCCGCGCGGCCGCTCCCGACGGGCCCGCCGTGGTGCTCGAGCTCGTCGGCGGCGCGTACCTCGAGGAGGACCTGCGCTGCGTGCAGCCGCTCGGCCGCATCGTCCTCGTCGGGCTGCTCGCCGGCGCGCGCGCCGAGCTCGACCTCGGGCTCGTCCTCCGCAAGCGCGTGCGCCTCCTCGGCACCGTCCTGCGCTCGCGGCCGCTCGAGGAGAAGATCGCCGTGATGCGCACGTTCGAGGCCGAGGTCGTGCCGCTGCTCGCGCGCGGGGCGATCGCTCCGGTCGTCGACGCGGTGCTCGACCTCGACCGCGCCGGCGAGGCCCACGCGCGGATGGCGAGCAACGCCGGCTTCGGCAAGATCATCCTGCGCTGCTGACCCCGTATTGACCTGGATTCGATAGGTGACGCGTCGCGTCGCCTGGCAACTCCGCTCGCCCACGCGTGCCAGCTGTAGGTGCGCGAAACGCGGTGCGTCATGCTCGGCATCGCCGTTGCACGATGCCGGGACATCGTTCGATTCGCTTAGGAGTCTCTTGATGTTGCGTGGCGTGATCGCCACGCCGTCTGGAGCACGGCTGTCATTCCCCCCTCCGTGACTCCCTTCGCCGACCGTCCGCGCCCCCGCGGACGGTCGTCGTCGTTTCGGGCGTCGTTTCGGGCGTCGCGGACGTCCGGAACACCGGCACCAGGTCGACGCGCTCGTCCCACGCCGGGCTGCGCCGGTAGAACCAGTCGAGGCGCCGGGCCGGGCTCTGCGCGAGCTCGGAGTCGGCGGCGAGCGCGGCGTCGAACGCGGCGCGCAGCGACGGGTCCTTCGCGAGCATCGCGCGCGCCATCTCCTCGGCGACGTACGGCTCCATGTACTCCTTCCGCTCGAACGCCGCGTTGAAGTAGCCCCACTGCACGAGCGAGTCGGGCAGCTCGGGCTCGAACAGGTGCAGGACGAGGCGCGGGTTCGGCTGGGCGATCGGCACGAAGATCGCGCCGCGCTCGAGGGTGCGCCGCTCCGGCGCCCACGCGCCCTCGACGGTGACGCGCGCGCGGCCCTCGAAGCTCCCCTGCGGCGTCACCTTCGTGGCGCGGAACGCCTCGACCTCGCGCGGCTGCGTACCCTCCAGGATCGGGACGTGCCGGATGCCGTGGCGGTCGAGCACGGCGGCGACCTGCGCCGCGAAGCCGCCGTCGACGATGTACCCGGCGCGCGGCACGTCGACGTCGATCGCCGGCACCAGCTCGTCGTGGAGCGGCACGTTCCAGATCTGCGGCGTCTGCTCGTCGTAGACGAGCCACGTCCCGCCCGAGATCTCCGACGGCACCTTCTCGTACGCGTAGCCGCGGAACGCGATCATCGTCGTTCGGGGGCCGTTCTTCCACGCGAGCGTGACCTTGCCGGGCAGCGCCGCCTGCTGCGCGGCCGCGACGGCGCGCTGCCACGCACCGGCGTCGCGCACGGCGAGCTCGCAGATCGCGAGCAGCGTGTGGTACGTGCTCTTCACGCGCTCGGGGTACGTGCGCCAGCTGTGCGTCTCGACGAGCACGCCGAGCATGCCGCGCGCCGCGGCGTAGTTCTGCGAGAAGCGCGGCGGCGCCTCGCCCATCGCGAAGCCGGACTGCGGGTCCTCGTCGTCGACGAACGACGGGTAGAACGGCACGGGCAGGTGCCCGCGCTGCGCGAGCCGCGCGAGGATGTCGCGCGACAGCGCCGCCGCCACCCGGTCGAGCCCGTCGGCGCGCGGCGCGACCGGCGCGGCGTTGATGCTGATGTCGTGCTCGAACTTCGCGCCGTCGGTAGCGTGCAGGTCGACGAGCATCACCGGCGCGCGCTCGCGCAGGACGCGGATCACCGCCCGGATCTCCGGCGTCTCCGCCTTCACGTAGTCGCGGTTGAGGTTGAGGCGCGCGCCGTTCGTGCGGAAGCCCATCTCCACCGGGCCGCGCTGGTTCGGGCGGTGGTTCGGGCCGAAGCGCTCGTGCCCGTCGGGGTTGAGCACGGGCACGAAGATCAGCGACACGGCGTCGAGCACGCCGGGGGCGACGCGCCCGTCGAGCAGGTCGCGCAGGAACGCGAACCCGGCGTCCTTGCCCTCGATCTCGCCGGCGTGGATGCCGCCCTGGATGAAGATCGCCGGTGCGCCGGCGCGCCGCGCGACGCGCACGGCGACGATCGGCCGGCCCTCGCCGGTGGTGCCGATCGTGTCGCAGTGCACGCCGGCGTAGCTGCGCGCGAAGTCGCGGCACAGCTGCACGACCTCGTCGTAGCGCCCGGTGCGTGCGTACGCGGAGCGCTCCGCGGTCGTCGTCAGATCGGCGCGCGTGCGGGGCGCGGACGAGCAGCCGGCGCACGCGACGGCGCCGAAAACAGCGAGGCCCACGAGCGAGGAGCTCATGGGCCTTCGTTACCACGCGGGAGTGCGCGCTACTTGCGGTGGTCGCGGTCGTCGCCGCGCTTCTTCTTCGCCGGGGCGGGGGCGGGCGCGCGGTGATCGCGCGAGTCCTTGCGGGCCGGCGCGTACGTCGTCGGCGCCGGCGCGCGGTGGTCGCGGACCTCGCCGCGGCGCGGCTGCGAGTACGTCGTCGGTGCGGGCGCGCGGTGATCGCGGACCTCGTTGCGGCGCGGTTGCGAGTACGCGGGGCCGCGGTGATCGCGGGCGGGCTGGTGGCGCGGCTGCCAGCCGGTCGGGCGGTAGCGGTGGTAGCGCGCCGGCTCGCGGATGCTCACGATGCGCGACGGCGGCGTGCGGTACACGGCCCAGCCGCGGTTGTGGTAGCTCGACCGGTGCCAGTAGCCGCCGCTGAAGCGCCAGTAGAAGCCGTCCGAGTAGAAGATCGAGTCGTCGTAGTCGGCGATCACCTGCACGCCGGGGCTCACGTACACGAGGTCAGGCTGCACGTCGACGGCCGTGACGGTGCCGGTGTAGGCGACGCCGCCGGTCGCGTAGCAGCCGGTGCCGATCGCGGCGGCAACCAGGGCGATGAGGATGTTTCGCATGTCCCGGGATTACAGCACGGCATGTGCCAGCGTGCACAACCGCGAGGAAGCTGGGCGAAATAAACCCGGTGTGAATGTGTATCGCCAACTTAGGCCGTAGCCAAAACACCACACTGCGACCTGGGTGGATGTCGTAGCGTACGCGCACATGGCATCGAGCGCCGCCGCCACCGTCGACGCGTACCTGGCCGAGCTTCCCGAAGATCGGCGCGCCGCGCTCACCGCCGTGCGCGCCGTCGTCAACGCTCACCTGCCGGCCGGGTACGTCGAGGGTATGCAGTACGGGATGATCGGCTGGTGCGTGCCGCTGTCGCGCTACCCCGACACCTACAACGGCCAGCCGCTCGCGATCGCCTCCCTCGCGTCGCAGAAGCAGTACATGGCGTTCTACCTCGTCGGCGTCTACGGCGATCGCGACCTCGAGGCCTGGTTCCGCCGCGCCTTCGCGGCGAGCGGCAAGAAGCTCGACATGGGCAAGTCGTGCGTCCGATTCAAGACGCTCGACGCGCTGCCCCTCGACGTGATCGGCCAGACGATCGCGAAGGTCCCGGTCGACGCGTTCCTCGCGCGGTACGAGGCGGTGAAGAAGCCGGCGAGCGCGCGCACCGTCCGTTCGATGACGTCTCCTTCTTCTTCTTCTTCTTCTCCTTCCCCGACGAAGGCGAAGCGGACGACGAAGGCGAAGCGGACGACGAAGGCGAAGCGGACGACGAAGGCGAAGCGGACGACGAAGGCGAAGCAGACGAAGCAGACGGCGAAGACCGCAAAGACGGCGAAGGTGAGGAAGGTGAGGAAGGCGGGGAAGGCGACGAAGCCGAAGAAGGTGGGAAAGGCGACGAGGGTGGGGAAGACGACGAAGACCACGAAGACGACGAAGACCACGAAGACGGTGAAGACGACGAGGTGAAGGCGTAGCCCAGCAGAAGGCGGCGAAGGCGGCGAACGCGGCGAATGGTGAATTCGACGAATGCAACGGCGGAGCGCGGAGGCACGGTCGGGTTCGTCGCGTCGCGCAGCGTTTCGTCGCCTTTCAGCGCGATTCGAGCGCCAGGGACCAGACGAAGTCGGTCGTGACCTTGTTGGTGAAGTACGGATCGTCGAGGGAGAGATCGCCGCGCGTGACGGGGAGGTAGTCGGCCGCGCCGAGCGCGGCGCGCCGGTGGCAGGCGAGGCAGTTGGAGTGGACGCCGTTCGGGAAGCGCGCCTCGAGCCACGGGTTCATGCACGCGTGCGGGGAGCCGTCGCTGCGCCGCGGTGAGGTCGCCGAGAAGGCGACGTCCATGAGGTAGTTGCCGGCGGCGCCGGTCAGCGCGCGCGGGCGGCCGGCGGCGAACGTGCCGTCGGTGGGGTGGTCGTGCCACCAGTACGTCGCCCACACCCAGTCGGGGATCTCCTTCGTCGCGAGGTGCATGGCGACGAGCACGACGGTGTCGCCGGCGGCGATCTCCGGATCGCGCGCGGCGGCCCGCGCGGCGGCGGCCTCGTCCTCCGTCACCAGGCGGCGCGTGAGGAACGCGTCGAGCGGGAGGCCGCGGCCGGTGCCCGGGCCGTCGACGACGACGGTGCGCCGCCACGTGCGGCCGGGGTTGCCGTCGTCGCGGCTCGGCTCACCGTCCCAGATCGGCAGCGTCGTGGGGCGGTCGCGCTTGATCGGGTACCACACGAGCTTCGCGGCGATCGCCTCGCGCGGGAACTCGGGGATGCGGCCGCCGTGCGCGCGCAGCCGCGCCTTCGCCGCGAGGCCGTAGCGCCGGATGTGCGCGACCGCGGCCGGGTCGAGCACGACCTCGAACATCACGGGCAGCGTCTCGACCTCGACGCGGTCGCCGACGCGAAACGGCTGCAGCGCGCGAAACCGGCGGTCCGGCGCGCCGAGCGCGACGTCCGAGCTCGCCCACGCGCGCCACGCCGGCTGCACGCGCGCGAACAGCTCCCAGCCGTGCGCGCGCATCGCGTCGACGTCCTCGCGGTCGCGCGCCCGCAGCAGCCGCACCTCCTGCTCGGGCGGCGGCGGCGCCGCCGGGACGCGGCTCTGGCACGCCGCGGCACACGCCAGCACGAGCACCCCGGCACGCATCGGCCGCCGAGCATACCGGAGACTTCGCCTCGCCCGTTGCTCCCTCCGGTAGACGAGCCTCGGGCTCGCCTCCGCCGGTCGGCGCTCGATCCGCTGGAGATCACTCGCGTCGTCGCGCTGGCACGACGGGTGCTGTTGCCCTGTGTCGACGGGGTCGCCCACCCCCCACGAAGACAGGACACCACCCATGTCGAAGAAGCCTCCGCAGTCCCTCCCGACGATCGACCCGACCGCCCTCGCGAACGTGAGCGGCGGCGCGAGCCGCACGCCCTCCTCGGCGTCGTCGTCCTCGTCGAGCTCCGACGACACCCTCACCGCCCTGACCGGCATCCTCGACTCGCTGCGCAGCCTCGCGGACCACCAGAACCGCGGCGGCTTCGGCACGAACGAGATGCTGCTCCTCATGATGATGATGAACCGGCAGAGCCAGCCCACCGTCGTCACGACGGCCCCGGCCTCGCCGTGGGGCCCGTACGGACCCTGGTCGTACTGACAGCGGGCGTGGTCCTAGGGCTTGCAGAAGCCCTTCATGTTGCACTTCTTCCCGCTCGAGCCCTCGGGGCACATGTCCGGGGTCGTGCACTTGATCGAGCAGATCGGCGTCGGCTCCTGATCGAACGCGTCGGTGCACACCATGGAGTCGCACTCGGTCGACGTGTCGCTGACGGTCGCGCACGAGGCGCCGAAGGCGCCGGGGTCGGGCTCGGGGTCGTCGCCGCAGGCGGGGGCGCAGAGGAGGAGCGTGGCGGCGAGGGCGGCGTGGCGCATGGGCCGACGATATCGCGGCTAGAACGTCAGGCGGAAGCCGACCTGGGTCGACGCGGGCGCGTAGCGGGCGGCGGTGCGCCGGAAGTTCGGGTTGACGGCGGTCGGGATCGCCGTCTCGACGCCGTCCTGGTCGATCGACTTCGCGAAGATCAGGTCCTCGTACGTGCCGCCGGAGATCGGGTTGACGTTGTTCGGCCGTCCCGAGCTGGCGATCGAGCTCGTGCGGCGCAGCGCCGGGGCGTAGGTCGCGTCGACGTTGAACTGCGCCTGGCGGTTGTAGACGTTGAACACGTCGAGGAACACCTCGGCCGCCGTGGTCTTGCCGAGCTTGCGCGCGTACGCGACGTGGACGTCGACGGCGTGCTCGAACTGCGTGCGGCCGAGCGAGCCGCGCGGCAAGAGGAACGACTCGTCGGGGCCGTAGAGGTAGTGGGCGCCGAGCGCGTTGATCGGGATGCCCGACACGCCGCGGATGCGCGACCCGACGGTGAGCGCGCTGACCTTGCCGAGCTCGCGCGTGTAGTAGCCGTCGAGCTTCATCGAGTGCGGGCGGTCCTGCGGCAGCGGGCCCTGGCGGTTCGCGAGCAGCTCGACGAGGTCGTACTGCGACGAGATGTTCGGATCGATCTGCCCGTTGTCGTACGACACGCTGCCAGGGAAGTTGCCGCGCGTGTTCGAGAACGTGTACGAGGCGCGCACGAACAGGCCGCCCGCGAACCGCCGCGCGAGCGAGAGCTCGAGCGCCGTGTAGTCGCGCGTCGGGCGATCGAAGTTGCGGATGCCGCGGAACATCTCGAGCTGGCTCTCGAGGCGCGCCTTCAGCTTCGGGTCGGTGATGCCGTCGATCCGCGCCCTGAAGGCGGCCTCGTCGGCGTCGCTCCAGTCGCCGGGGTTCGCGATGATGTACGTCGACGCGCCGTCGGTCGAGACGTCCTCGATGACGCGGCCGAGCATGCGCTTCTGGAACACGGCCCCGAGCTTCAGGTTCTTCATCAGCTGGAACTCGCCGCCGCCCATCACCTCGTCCATGTACTGGGCCTTGATGCCCGGGGCGACGAGCACGCCGGAGGAGCCGATCAGCTGCGTCGAGTCGGCCTTCTCCGTCGACGTCAGGCAGCCCATGCCGTCGGGCGCGCCGATGCGCGGGTCGCTCGGGCCGCACGGGCTGCCCGGCTTCATCGCGTTGTAGATCTGCTGGTAGCGGACCTCGCCGCCGAACGAGCGGTCGTTGATGTCCATCGGGATCGCCTCGTGGAAGCGGCCGAACGACACGAACAGCTTGCTCTGCCCGACGCGCGTCGGGTCCCAGATCACGCCGAGGCGCGGCGCGATGTTGCCCTTCAGGTTCATCGCGATCTTGCCGATGCTGTTGCCCGTGAGCGGGTCGATCGTCTGGCGCAGGTTCGACGCGTAGTAGAGCTTCTGCTCCTCGTAGCGGAGGCCCGCGTTGATCGTGAGGTTCGGCAGGATCTGCCACGAGTCGCGCAGGAAGGCGGCCCAGTTGAGCGTGCGCCCCTCGACGGAGGTGCCGGGCGAGCCGTCGGCGAGGTAGTCGCACGCGAAGCTGCGCTTGCCGCCGCTCGCCGGGCCGCCGCCGTCGAGGTCCGGCGTCGTGCACATCTGGTCGTAGCGCGCATCCTTCTCGCCGGGGCCGGCGAGCGAGACCCAGCGCGTGACGGTGACGATGCCGGCGCGGTTCTCGAGGAACGCGCCGCCGGAGAACAGGCGCGACGCGACCTTGTGGTTGTCCTCGAGGTCGAGGCCGGCCTTGATCTCGTGCGTGCCGGCGAGGCGGCCGCGCCGCAGCACGGCGAACTTCGCGTTCCAGCGGTCCTCGCTGTCGCGGCGGACGTTGCCCGGCCCGCCCGTCGCGTACGGCAGCGTGGTCATCGGGCAGTTCGTGATGTTGATGAACGGGTCGCCGGGGCCGCCGTCGGCGCACTTCGCCGCGACCGCGGCGGATTCGCCGCCGAGCCCGGCCCACGTCCCGAGGTTGCCGCCGGTCAGGACCTGGCGCGGCATCGCGTCGAGCGACGGGTCGATCGAGCCGCTCTGCGCCGAGGCGTGGTGCCACGCGACGACGCCGGTCAGCTCGGTCTTGCCGTCGCCGAGCTTCGACGTCCAGTGCGCGGCGCCGTCGATCGTGGTGCCGGCGCCGACCGCGCCGCTCGTCGGGAGGCCGAACAGGCCGGGCGTGCGGCTCTGCGACGGCACGGTGATGAGGCTGACGGCGGCCTGGTGCCGCGGCGTGATCGCGAGGTTGATCTTGCCGATCGCGGACAGCGACTGCGCGGTGCCGTTGCGGACGCTGCGCTCGATCTCCTCGGTGATGAAGAAGCCCGTGGACGGGTCGATGTCGGGCGCGCCGTCGGCGAAGCCGCCGTCCTGCGGGTTGCGCGCGTCGCACCCGGATAGGCGCCCGTCGGGCATCAGCTTGTGGCAGTCGACCTGGCGCTTGACCGAGCGCGTGAAGTCGGTGCGCGTGAGCTGCGGCGACAGGCCGGCGAAGAACCACAGCCGGTCCTTGATGATCGGGCCGCCGAGGGTGACGCCGAAGTCGGCGGCGTACGCACGGTTCGCGACGACGTCGATCGACGAGGCGTTGACCGGCGTCCGCTCGCGCCCGGCCGTGAGGAAGCCGGGCGACAGGGTGCCGAACACGCTGCCGCTGAACCGGTTCGAGCCGCTGCGCGAGACGACGTTGACGATGCCGCCCGTCGAGCGCCCCCACTCGGCGCTGTAGCCTCCGGTGAGGACCTGGATCTCCTGGACGAAGTCGTTGAGGATGGGCGTGCCGACGTCGCCGAACGTGAGGCCGGTGATGTCGATGCCGTCGACGAGGAAGCGGTTCTCGAGGGCGGTGGAGCCGGAGAACGCGATGCCGACGCCGTCGTTGTGCGCGCCGGCCTGCGAGCCGGCGGCGGCCTCGATGGTGCGGCCGGGGAGCGGCAGCTTCTCGAGCTGGCGGCGGTCGATCCGCTGGCCGTGGTCGGTCGTGGTGACGTCGATCTCGGCGGGCGGCTCGTCCTCGATGACGATCGTGGTGCCGACCGCCTTCGGGTCGATCGCGAGGCGCTGGTACACCGAGGCCACGCTGTTCGAGTTGACCGTGATGTTCTTGCGCTCGACGTGCGTCTTCCCGAGGAAGAACGACACGTCGTACACGCCGGGGAGCAGCTCGGTGATCTTGAACTTGCCGTCCTCGTCGGTGACCGCGGATTGCGGCTCGAGGAGCGCCGGGCTCGTGACCCAGACGTTGACGTCGGCGACCGGCTTGTGGCTCACGAGGTCGGTGACGCGCCCGGCGATCGCGCCCGTCGTCGCGGACTGCGCGCGGGCGGTGGTCGGCGAGAGCAGCGGGATGCTGGCGAGCAGCGCGGCGCACGCGAGCCGCAGCGTGATCAGAAATCGTGGCTCCATCGTTCATCGTGTAAGGGACGCGCGTACGATCGAGCCATCGCGCCATGCTGAGGGCGCGTGACACGCGGCCGCGCCGTGCAGCGTCGCGTGTCGCGCTCCTCGCACACCTCGCTGCGACGCGGAGCGCGCGCCTCGCTGCGACGCGGATCGTGCGCGGAGCGCGCGCCTCGCTGCGACGCTATGCTGCGCGCGTGACGACGCTCGCGGTGCTGACCGATGACATCACGAGTTGCCGCAGGTGCCGGCGGCTCGTGCGCTGCCGCGAGGCGGCGGCGGCGGACGTGCCGAAGCGCTTCGCGGGGCAGACGTACTGGCGGCGGCCCGTGCCCGGGTTCGGCGATCCGCGCGCGGCGCTGCTCGTGCTCGGGCTCGCCCCGGCGGCGCACGGCGCGAACCGCACGGGCCGGATCTTCACGGGCGATCGCTCGGGCGACTGGCTGTACGGCGCGCTCCACCGCGCGGGCTACGCGAACCAGCCGGCGTCGACGGGCCAGGGCGACGGCCTCGCGCTGCGCGGCGCGTACGTCACGTGCGTGGTGCGCTGCGCGCCTCCGGACAACAAGCCGTCGCCGGCGGAGCGCGACCGGTGCGTGAAGTTCCTCGTGCGCGAGCTCGCGCTGCTCGAGGGTGTGCGCACCGTCGTGGCGCTCGGCGGCTTCGCCTGGGACGGCTTCCTCGCGGCGGCGCGCGCCCTCGACGAGGAGGTCCCCAGGCCCAAGCCGGCGTTCGGCCACGGCGCCGAGGCGCGCGTCGGGCGGTACGCGCTGATCGGCTCGTACCACGTGAGCCAGCAGAACACGTTCACCGGCAAGCTGACCGAGCCGATGCTCGACGCCGTGTTCGCGCGCGCCCGCGCGCTCAGCGCGGCTTCGCCGTAGGCGTGGTGCGCAGCTCCTTGCGGATCACGAGGCGCAGCCCGGACCAGGTGGCGTCGATCGCGCACACCTTGTTGTCGACGAGGCCCGTGGGCAGCGCGACCTCGCGCACGGTGTCCTCGGTGATGTCGGTGGGGACCTTCGAGGCCTTCTTCGGCCACGCGATCCACAGGCCGCCGGCCTGGGTCATCCGGGGGCGGCAGGTGGCGATGCGCTCGACGAGGTCGGCGCGCTGCCGCACGAACGCGATGATCACGTCCACGAGCTGGGGCGTCTTGCCCTTGGCAACGGGTGGCAACGAGGTGTGCACGACGGCGCCGCTCGGGGTAGTTCCGAGGCCAAAGCCGGTTGGTCCGTCGAGGATCGCGACGTGGAACCCCGCCTGGATCCCGAGCTTTTGGGGAAGCGGCGTCCCGGAGTACCCCGCGGGGGCAGAAGCGCGAGCCATGGGAAGAAGGATGCCATCACGCGCGTCATTTCCGGGAGATGTGGACGGAGACCGCCGTGGAAAACATCCCCATTAGCTTCAACGGAACCTGCGACCTCGCGATGTGGTGCAAGCTGCTGCGCGACAAGGGCTGGACGGGGCCGCGGATCGCCCGCGCGCTCGGCCGCAGCGAGGGGTACGTCAACAACCTGATCCGCGTCGTCGAGCGCAGCTCGCCCGCGGTGATCGTGCGCTGGCGCGAGGAGCAGGGCGGGATGCTCCAGCCCGTGTGCGCCACCGACTGGCTCGTCCAGATCTGCCTCCTGCCGCACGACCGGCAGGACACCGAGCTCGCGCGCCGCATCTCGGCGATGAGCCCGCAGGACCCCGCGCCGCCGGCGACGATGCCGATGGGCTCGATCCCGCCGCCGGAGTGACCTCCGCCTTGGCTCAGCTCGGCAGCTTCGTGCGCGCCTCGTCGATCGCGACCCGCGCCGCCGCGCGCATCCGGGCCAGCCGGGCGAGCTGCTCCGGCGTCGCCTCGCGCCCGCGCAGGTACCACGCGTCGAGCCAGCGCAGCGCGGCGAACGGCGACGCGATCGCCACCGCGGCCGCGGCGAACGACAGGGGCGGCGGCAGCAGCGCGAGCGAGCCCGCGACGAGCCCGCCCATCCACAGCGGGTACACGAGCAGCGCGGCGCCGAGCTTGATCGTCGACACGGCGTCGGGATCCTGCGAGCGCGCGACCAGGCGCGGGATGAAGTAGGGCAGGGCGTACAGCACGACGCCCGACGCGGCGAGCGGGGCGAGCGCGGCGCGCACCCAGCGCGGCTCGGTGTCGCGCTCGGACACGCGCGTGCGCGCACCCGTCACGACCTGCGCGTCCTCGAGCCCGAGCTTGTCGAGCTCGGCGTAGTACGCGTCGACGCGCTCCGCGACGCGCGCGATCACCTCCGGATCGACGGTGCGCAGCGCCCGGTTCGCGAGCTCGACCTCGCGGCCGATGCCGCTCCACCGGCCGAGCGAGCGGTCGTGCTCGTCGTGGGCGATCAGCTCGGCGACGCGCGCGACGCGCAGGCGCTCCTCGTGCGTGTCGCCCTCGACGAGCAGGTCGCGCAGGTCGGCGTCCATGAGCGCGGTCGCGGCGCGCACGCGCTCCTCGCCGTCGCCGGCCACGTCGGCGAACCGGCGCACCGGCCCCCACAGGACGAGGCAGCGCGAGCGGAAGTCCGTGCGCGCGTCGAACTCGAGCGCCGCGGCCTGGAACGTCGGCGCCCCGCCGCGCAGCTGCTCCGCGGCGAGCAGCATGCGCGCGGCGCCGGTGCGCAGCGGCGCGAGCTGCGGCGCGGAGTGGCTCGTGCCCTCGGGGAAGATCAGCAGGTTTCCGCCGCCGGCGAGGTGTTGCGCGATCCGGTCGAACGTCGCGGCGTTGGCGGAGGCGTCCTTGTCGGGAGTGTCCTTGCGCCGCACGATCGGCACGGCGCCGGCGCGATCGAGCAGCCAGCGTAGCCCGGGGATCGACCACAGCGTGGACTTCGCGACCGGCGAGATCTCGCACGCGGCGTCGGTGAGCACGAGGATCGGATCGATCAGCGCGTTCGTGTGATTCGACACGATGACGCGCCCGCGCGTGTCGGGGCCGGGCGGCTCGCCGACGCGCTCGATGTCGCGGAAGTAGAGGCGCATCAGGCGGCGGAACGTCGACACGAGCGTGCCGCGCAACCGGCTCGCTCGGCGAGGCGGCGAGACGTCGGCGGGTGCAACCTCGGCGGCGACGGATTCCATGGCCGCCAGCGTATCGCAGGGCGTGCTATCCAGGGACCGCGTGAAGATCGCGACGTGGAACGTGAACGGCATCCGCAAGCGGTCGACCGAGGTGATCAGCCTGATCGATCGCGAGGAGCCGGATGTCCTGTGCCTGCAGGAGACGAAGGCGAACCGCGCGCAGGTGCCGGAGCCGCTCGTCGGCGTGCCCGGGTACCACGCGTTCTGGCACGGCGGCACGGGCGGCTACTCGGGCGTCGCGCTGCTCCTGCGCACCCGGACGTTCGGCGAGGATGCACCCGCGTTCGTGCACCCGGTGTTCGACGCGGAGACGCGCATCGTCGTCGCGGAGGTCGGCTCGCTCGTGTTCGGATCGGTGTACGTGCCGAACGGCGGCAAGGACTTCGCGGCGAAGATGGTGTTCCTGCGCGAGATGGTGGCGTGGGCGGAGGCGCTGCGCGCCGACGGCAAGCACCTCGTCCTGTGCGGCGACTTCAACGTGGCGCGCCTGCCGATCGACGTGCACCCGGTCCTGCGAAAGGAGATGATCGGGCAGACCGCCGACGAGCGGCTGCTGATCGAGCAGTTCCTCGGGCACGGCCTCGTCGACGTCGCCCGGCGCGTCGCTCCCGACGACGACCGGCTGTTCACGTGGTGGGCGCCGTGGCGCAACCTGCGCCAGCGCAACATCGGCTGGCGGCTCGACCTCGTCGCGGCGAGCGAGGGGCTCGTCGACGAGACGGTGCACTGCTACGCGTACCGCGACGTCGGCACCAGCGACCACGGCCCGGTGATCGCGCACCTGCGCGACGCACCGTGACATGATGCGCGGGATGCGAGCGGCGGCGTCGATCGCATGGGTCCTGGCCGCGGCGTGCGCGCGGAAGGACAACCCCGAGATGATGGCGACGCCAGGGCAGAGCGGCGCGATGGGGCGCAACGCCGAGATGGGCAGCGCGATGGTCGGGAGCGGCTCGGCGAGCGTCGGCGAGCCGCTGACCGGGACGTGGCCGCTCGCGCCGCCGCCGCCGCCGCGGAAGCAGACGCCGGCGGAGCTCGCGGCGACCGTCGAGGCGTGCCTGGCGCACGGCAACGCGAACGAGCTCGACGCGCTCGCCGCGTGCTACGGCGCGAGCGCCGTCCTCACGATCGCGGGCGCGCGCGTGCCGCCGCCGTCGCTCGTCGGGCCGGCGAACATCACGGCGCAGGTCGCCGCCGAGCGGGCCGGGTATCCGGACCTGCGCGCGGACGTGCAGCTCGCGATCGCGAGCGGCCGGGACGTCGTCGCGATCGTGCGCGTCGCGGGCACGCACACCGGCGTCGTCGCCGCCGGCCCCGAGGCCAGGACCGGCGGCTTCGACGTGCCGCTGCGCGACGCGCCGGCGACGAACAAGAAGTTCGGCTACCTGTCGGCGAACGTCATCACGTTCGACGACGCGAACCGGATCGACTCCGAGACGCGCTTCTTCGACGCGGCGACGCAGCTCGGCCAGCTCGGCGTGACGAAGGCGAGCGTGCGTGCGATCGCCGAGCCGTGGCCGGCGGGAAAGCAGATCCTCGTCCCGCGCGGCGACGACGCCGAGCGCGCGAACCAGGCCGCGTACGGCCGCTTCAACGAGGCGCTCAACCGCCACGACACCGCCGCGATCGGGAACGCCCTCGCCGACAACCTCGTGTGGTCCGAGCAGGCGAGCCCGTCGGACCGCGACCGGAAGGGCTACCTCGCGCACCTCGCCCAGCTGTGGCGCAGCTACTCCGACCTGCGCTTCGGCGCGCTCAAGGTCTGGGCCGCCGGCGACTACGTCATCGCCGTCGAGTCCTTCGCCGGCCGCAACGACGGCGATCTGCCCGGCCCCAAGGGCGGAGGCCCGATCCCGCGCACGCTCGCCACCGTCAACCTGCCGATGCTCGCCGTCTACCGCTTCGCGCACGGCAAGATCGCGCAGGCCTGGACGTTCCACCAGAGCACCGGCCTCGCCGCCCAACTCGTGCCCGCGAAGAAGCGACGCTAGATCGCGAGGGCTATCGCGGCGCGATGCGGATGCCGGGATCGGCGGCGAGGTCGCCGCGGTCGAGCGCGAGGGCGAGGTCGCCGTCCTCGACGAAGTCGTGCGCCTCCGGAAGGTCGGGGCGCGCGCGGTAGCCGAGCTTCTCGAACACCCGGCGCGACGCCGTGTTCGCGGGGAGGACGGAGGCCCAGATCCGGCGGAGGTCGAGCGTGTGGAAGCCGAACGCGTGGATCATCGCCGCGAAGCGCGTGCCGAGGCCGCGGCCCTGCGCCGCCGGGTCGGCGATCATGAACGCGAACTCGGCGAGGCCGCGCCCGTCGATGCCGCGCAGGTCGGCGTCGCCGGCGAGCGCGCCGTCGCGGAACAGGAGGAAGTTGCGGGCGCCGCGCTGCGCGGCGAGCTCGCGGTAGTGCGCGACGACGTCGGCCTCGGTGAGCTCGGTCGTGTGGCCCATCAGCGGCGCGTTGCGCGGGTGGTTGTACGCGACGGCGAGCGCGGGCGCGTGGGCGAGCACCTCGTCGTCGCGCGGCTCGACGGCGGTCAGCTCGCCGCTCGGTGTCGACCAGTCCACGCGGTAGAGCTGCACGCGCACCTACCGTAGCCTACGCTCCTGACATGCGCGCGGCCGGATCAGCGCGTCGTCGAGCTCGCGCCCTGATCCGCCGCCTGGCGCGCGCGGTACACCATGACGCCGCACGCGATCGCCGCGATCATCGCGAGCGCGTTGACCGCGTACAGCACCGCGTGCTTCCACTCCGGGCGGAAGTAGCCGATCAGCTGGAACCCGATGACGATCGCGAGCGCGCCGACGAGGCCGGCCATCCACGCGCCCCCGGGCTTGCCGGCGATCGCGCGCACGATAAGCCCGGCGGACGCGGCCGCGGCGACGCCGAGCGCGACGTAGCCCGCCGTCGCGCGCTCGAGCTCGATCAGCGCGACCCCGCCGATCGCGAGCCCGGCGAACCACGCGGGCACGACCCAGAAGAAGCGCGGGCGCAGCCGCGCGCTCGGGTGGACCTCGAGCGCGCAGCCCGTTGCCGTCATCGCGGCGCAGCCCGTGACGAGCGCCCAGCCGTCGGCGAGGCCGCCGGCATAGCCGCCCGCGAAGCCGAGCGCGCCGGCGAGGACCGTCGCGAGCGCGGGGAGGTTGAAGACGATGACGGCGAGCACCGCTACTCCAGCGGCCCCACGGTGGAGAGCTTGCCGCGCTCGCGGTACATGCGCTCGATCGTCGCGCGCAGCAGCGGCTCGTCGAGCTCGACGTCGTTCGCCCCGGCGACGTACGCGGCGCGCTCGCACGCGACCTTGATGAAGCCGCCCGACAGCTCGAACTTCTCGGCGAGCGCGTCGAAGTCGATCTCGACCTCCGACGCGGCGGGGGCCGTGCGCGTGCGCGACGGCAGCGTGCGCCGCCACAGCTCGGCGCGCATGTCGGGCGACGGGAAGCTGAAGAACACGTCGTACGTGAAGCGGCGCTTGAACGCCTGATCGATCGCGCTCGTGAGGTTCGTCGTCAGGATCGCGAGGCCGCCGAACCGCTCGAGGCGCTGCAAGAGGTAGTTCGTCTCGAGGTTCGCGTAGCGATCGTTGCTCGACTTCACGTCGGCGGTGCGCTTGCCGAACAGCGAGTCGGCCTCGTTGAACAGGAGCACGACGTGCCCCGGCTCGGCGGCGTCGAACACGTCCGACAGGTTCTTCTCCGTCTCGCCGAGCCACTTCGACACGACCTGCGAGAGATCGACCTCGTAGATGTCGAGGCCGAGGCGGCGCGCGAGCACCGTGCCCGACATCGTCTTGCCGACGCCGGGGTGGCCGGAGAACAGGACGGAGATGCCCTGCGCGCCGCGCAGCTTGAACGCATCGCGGATGCGGCGGCGCTCGCGCGCGGCGGCGGCGATCTCGAGGAGCGCGGCGCGCGTGTCGTCGTCGACGACGAGGTCGTCGATGTCGAACGGCGTCGGCAGCTTCTTGCCGAGGCGCGAGATCCGCTGGTGCAGCTGCGCGGCGACGGCGTGCGCGAGCTCCTCGACGACGGGCGGCCCGGCGTCGGGCATCCGCCCGGCGGTCGCGGCCTGCGCCGCGGCGACGATCACGCCGCCCGGGATCGCGAACCGCCCCGACAGGCTCTCGGCGTCGCGCGCGGCGAGCGACGGCACCACGTCGCGCCACATCGCGGTGCGCGTGCCGAGGTTCGGCACCTCGAGCGCGAGGTGCACGAGCGGCCGCTGGTGGATGCGCGGCATGCGCTCGCGGTTGATCGTGATCGCGACGGGCCCGCTCCACTCGGCGAGCAGCGCGTCGAAGAACGGCGGCAGCGCGTCGCGATCCCCGTCGAGCACCGCGACGTCGTCGAGGTCGGCGAACACGGGGAGCGCGTCGAGCAAGATCAGCTCGCGCGCGACCGCCCGCAGCGTCGGCCCGTGCGCGCTCGGCGGCAGCTGATGGAGGCGCCTGCCGTCGAGGACGAGGATGCGCTGCTCCCAGCGCGCCGCGGCCTGCTCGAGCAGCAGCTTCTTGCCGAGGCCGCGCTGCCCCTGCACCGCGAGGATGACCTCCGCCGAGCGCAGCGCCGCCGTCGCGTGGTCGAGCGTCACCGCCGGGAACTCGCCGCGCCCGCTCCCGCGCCGCAGCTCGGCGAGGTCCGCGAGCTCCGGGTCGAGCTCGATCGTGGTGCCGTCGAGCAGGTACACGAGGCGCGTCGCCGCGCGGAGGCGCCGGAACAGCGTCGAGTCGCCGGGCGTCGCGGCCGGCCCCAGGTCGAGCAGCCGGTAGCGCAACAGCGGCGAGCTCGGCGATAGGTCCCGCGCCATCAGCGAGCGCGACGTCGGCGTGTCGTACACCAGCTGCGCGAGCAGCCTCCCGTCGAGCCCGCGACAGCTCTCGTCGCGCGCGAGGTAGCGGTACGCCTGCACCAGGTTCGGATCCGCCTCCGGCAGCAGCGCGAACATCAGCGTCGACCACTGCCGCGGCGTCAGCCCGAACCTGCGGATCAGGTCGACCAGCGGCGACCTCTCCCCCGCCTCGACCGTCGCGCGGATGCGCGCCTCGCACGCCCGGTGCGCCACCAGCCACTGCTCGAGCACGACGCCCGCACCCGCATCGTCGCCGCCCGCCGCCGGCTCCGCGCCGCGCGCCGCCGCGAACACGCGCCCGATGTCCGTCGCCGCGATGACGTCGTCCGTCGCCGCGACCCGCCCCTTCGTCCACGACAGCCGCGTCTGGTACTCGAGCCGCAGCCACGCCCGCGCCAGCTCGTCGCGCAGGTGGCTCGCGACGTCGCGGTACGGCTCGACCGGCTCTCGGTTCATCGCAGGCGAACGTTAGCAGCTACGGCAGGACGACCAGGCGCACGAGAAACAAGTCGGCGTGATCGCGGTTCACGCGGGGGGATGACATCGCGATCAGACGAGGGCGCGGTCCTGGTGCTCGAGGCCGAGCTCCTGGGCGACGACGACGGGCTCCTGGACCTCGGGAGCGGCCTTGGGCTTCTCCTCGACGCGGGCCTCGACGACGGTGGGTGGGGCGGCCTCGTCGGCGGGCTTGCCGGCCTCGTCGTGCTCGCGGGCGATGGCGCGGAGCTGGTCGACGTGCGGGATGCCGTACTGGGCGGGCGTGAGGTTGAGGCGCTGGCCCTTGGGGATCGCGGCGTCGACGGCGGCCTCGCTCGAGCCGAACAGGCGGTCGAACTTGCGGGCGCCGAGATCCTCGGCGAGCTCGCGCACCTGATCGGCGACGGCGGCGACGCGGTAGTCGGTGATCGTGAGGCCCTTCTGGAAGGCGTGGATCGCGTCGAACGCGCTGTGGCCCTGCTTGAGCGAGAACTCGTTGTCGCGCCGCTTCTCGGTGGGCTGCGTCCAGCCGGCGGCGCCGGTGTAGCCGAAGCGCCACTCGGGCTTGAACTTGTCGGGCTGTCCGGAGGACTCGCACGCGGCCTTGTAGTCCTCCCAGGCGTGGACGCCGCGATCGAGGTGCGAGGTGTCCGAGGTGTCGCCGAAGGCGAGCTCCGAGGCGGTCGCCGCGGCGTCGACGCCGCCGGCGGCGACGGCGGGGATCTCGCCCTCCTGGAACTCGGTCTTCGGTGGCTCGGGGGCGGGTGCCGCGGCCTCGGTGGTGACGTCCTCGGACTGCTTCTCGGCGGTTTCGGTCTCGCGGGCTCCCATGGCTGGCATCATACGAGGAAGTGGCGAGGTGACTTCCCGGCGATCGCGCAAACGAGCAAGATCGCGGCGTGGGATTCGGCATCCAGCGCCTCGCGCGCTCGACGAAGCGCCGCGGCGGGCTGCGCGGCCTCTTCGGCGGCAAGCCGCCCGACGCGAAGGAGCTCGGCGAGCGCCTGCCGCGCCTCGCGCGCCGCATGCTCCCGGGCGTCGTCAGCGACGCGAGCGCGAAGCGGATCACGCTCGCGTTCCACCCGGGTGCGTCACCGGCGCGGCTGCTGATCACCGCCGAGGGCGACCTCGAGCTGCGCGCGGAGACCTCCGCGCTCGGCCCGGGCTACCAGGCGCACGTGATCGCGGCGCTCGGGCCGCTCCTCGAGGAGCTCGAATTCGCGTGGGAGCTCGACCCCGACGCCGACGAGGACATGCTCGCGTGGCTCGCCGACGAGCTGCGCGCCGGCAAGCGCGCGATCGGCATGCCGGCGGAGCGCGTGTTCCTCGTCGACGACGCCGACGTGCTGACGGCGCTCGGCCCGCGCGATGCCGCGTGGCGCGCACGCGTGATCGCCGATCCGCAGGCGGGGCTCGACGCGTTCCCGTGGCCCTCGGAGGGCCCGGGGCGGGCGGCGCTCGCGCGCGCGCTCGTCGCGATGTGGCACGAGGTCCCGTGGCGCGAGCCGCTCGACGACCGCGAGCGCAAGGTCATGGGGCAGGTCGACCTCGACCTCGACGAGGCGTACCGCGCGGACAAGACGCTGCCGATCCCGTGGGCGGACTGGCACGAGCTGCTCGTCGTCCTCGGGATCGACGACGACAAGCGGCTCGATCGGCTGCGCAAGCGCGCCGGCGACGCGCAGCCGGCGATCGGCTACCGCCGTCACCCGATGGAGATCGAGCTCGCCGGCGGCTGGACGATGACGCTGTCGGGCAACTTCGCCGGGCACTGGGAGGACGACGACGCCCGCTGGTGGGCCACCGACGGCGAGCGCGTCGTCGAGTTCACGAGCCTCACCGCGAACAACGGCGCCGACTCCGCCGCGCTCCTCGCCGTCGCGGCCGAGGCGCACCCGGTGCTCGACCGCTTCACCGACGGCGATCGCTGCGGTCGCGCCGAGGCGTTCGACGACGGCGACGTGCGCGTCGTGACCGGCCTCGTCGCTCGCGCACCCGACGTCGGCATCCTCACGTGCAAGGGCGATCCCGACGACGAGCCGTGGGCGCTCGCGACCTGGCGCAGCCTCAGGATCGGCTGAACGCGAGCGTCGTCGTGACCCGCTGGTGCTTCGGCACGGTATCCTCGACGCAGCTGCGCAGCGCGGCCTCGGCGGCGGCGGCGTGCGAGGAGCGGAGGGCGACCTCACGGCGTCCCCGCGAGCTCGACGACCGTCGTGGCGTGCGGCGGCGCATCCGGCACGACGAGCCACGCCGACCACAGCGCGTCCTCGACGCACTTCTGCCGCGCGGGGTCGCGCGTCGTGACGGTGACGTCGACGATCTCCTCGCCCGTCGTCTCGACGGCTGCGACGACGCGCACACCCGCCGGCGCGGCGCACGTCGCGATCGCCCGCTCGAGCGCGAGCTTCAGGTGCACGTCGGGGCCGCGCCCGCGGTCGGCGGTGCCGCGCCCGAAGGTGCCCGACGAGCAGTGGTTGCACCGGGTGTGGAGGACACCAACACCGCCGCCGGTGCCCCGGTCCCCGTAGCCACCGGCACCGCCCCACGCGCCGTACAGCGACCACGCGCTGTTGACGGCGCGCGCCGCCAGGTCGACGAGCTGCTGCTGCAGGTCGTTCCCGGCCAGGAGCTGCGACGCCGACAGCTCGCGTGCGAGCTCGCGGGCGCGCGACGGCTCGGGGCGGATCACGCGGGTCGCGCGCTCGCCCCACAAGAGGCCCGACAGCACGATCGGCTGCCCGCCGCGGCGATCGGTCTCGCCGTACCACCGGCACGTCTCGCCCTCGCCGAGCGTCATCAGCTCGCCCTCGAGGATGCCGCCGCACGCGAGCTCCGCCGGGCCGAACATCGTCCACCCGGGCGCCGACAGCGAGGCCTGATCGAGCGACGTCGGCCGCGCGAGCATCGTCGCGTCGAGCCGCGCGAGGCCGGCGGCGACGTTCATCCCGCGGGCCGCGCGCGCGAGCGGGGCGAGCGTGCCCTCGTCGTCGCGCTCGAGGCCGGTGCCGAGGTCGGCGATCGCGACGGTGTGGATCAGGGTGCGCGGCGACACCAGCGACGCGAGCGCGCCGGGGTTCGTGCCGAGGCGAGCGGGCAGCCGCGCGTCGCCGAGCACGACGATGCGGTGCGTCCCCGGTGCGCGCGCGAGCCACACCGCGGCCTCGCGCAGCGCCGCGTCGAGGTTCGAGCCGTTCCTGCGCACGGCGGCGCGCAGCTCGCGGTCGAGCCGCGGCGCCGCCGCGCTCGCCGGGGTCCACGCCGGCAGGAGCGCGCGCGGCTCGCGCCCGAACGCGAGCACCTGGATCCGCGAGCTCGGCGCCGCGCGCACGTACGACGCGACGAGCTCGCGCTGCGCCTCGAGCTGCGCCGGCGACATCGAGCGCGAGACGTCGACGAGGACGACCGTCGCGAGGTCGGCGGGCACCTCGCCGAGCCGCCCCGCGAGCGCGAGCTCCACCTTCGCGACGTGCGCGTCGCCGAGCACGAGCCGGCTCGCGACCGCACCGATCCGCCCGACGCCCGCCGGCCGCGCGAGCAGGTCGCGGCTCGGGAACCCGACCCACACGCGCCCCCGAGCGCGCTGCGCGGCGCACGCCTCGTCGAGCTCGCCCGCCATCGCCTCCGGCGCGCGGACCTCCGCCGGCAGCGCGTCGCGCCAGCTCGCCGGGACGTGCACGTAGCGCAGGTCGCGGCGGAAGCACGTCGGCGCGGTCATCGTCAGCTCGAGCCCGAGCGTCGCGTCGCGCTCCGCGGCCACGGTGATCGTCATGCGCCCGAAGTCGGCCGCGACGGCGACGGCCCAGCGCCGCCCGACCTGCGGCGGCGCCTCGACGAGCGCCGCGATCGCATCCTGCGCGCGCTGCGCCTGCACGAGCTCGAGCGCGTGCGTGCCGCTCGCATCCGTCACCGCGCCGGCGACCACGATCCCTCCCGCGGGCAGCTCGACGTCCGCGTCGAGCGCCTCCACCGCCGGCCCCTTCACGGGAGCGGCGTAGCGCACCGCGAACGTGGCCGTCGCCTCGTCGAGCGATGCACGCACGCTCGCCGGCCGCAGCCCCTCCGCGTGCGCGCGTCCGGACGCGGCGAGGACGAGCGGGGAGACGAGCGCGGGGACGAGCGCGAAGCCGAGCGCAACCGCGAGCCGCACGGCCCTCCGACAGTGGGCCCGCGGGAAGGTTCCCTCGAAGTGTGCGATGTTTTCTGCCATGGAAGAGCAGCTGGAGAAGGCCTTGTTCGTGCTGCGGCTGATCTCGCCGACGGCGGCGATCTTCACGGCGGTCACGCTCGCGATCGTCCTCGCGCCGGTCTTCTACGTGATCGTGCGCTGGCGCACCCGCGACCACGTCCAGGACACCCAGATCGGCCTCAAGTTCGCCCTGTACTACTTCGCCCTGTTCGCGTTCCAGCTCACGCTGCTCGGCCTGATGCTCCTCCTGTTCACGATGCTCGCGCCGAAGGACTCCACCCTCCTCAACATCCTCGGCGGCGAGAAGGGCCCGACGTACCGCGCGGCGCTCGGCATGATGGTCCCGGGCGGCATCATCCTCGGCGCGCACGTCGCGCTCCTCCGCAAGACGAACGACGACGTGTTCGTGAACGTGCGCCGCATCTTCGGCGGCTTCAACCTGCTGTTCACCGGCCTCGTCGCGTTCCTCGGCCTCATCTGCGGCTTCCAGGCGCTGTTCGCGAAGGACGGCACCGGGCTCGGCCACTTCGCCGCCGCGGTCGTCCTCACCTACGGCGCCGCGTGGGGCGCGTGCGTGTGGTGGTACGGGCGCCTCATCCTCGGCGGCGGCGGGTTCGTCACGCCGTCGCAGCCGATGCACATGATGCCGCCGATGCCGCAGCCGATGCCGCCGCCGTCGGCGTACGCGGCGCTGCCGCCGCTCGGCGGCCCGCCGTACCCGCCGCCCGACGCTCCGCGCTGATCACTCGGGGACGATGTTCGCCGGGTGGATCTCGGCAGGGATGAACCGCCGATCGACGAGGTCCGACAGGTCGATCGGCCCCTTCAGGATGTTCGCCTTGATCGCGTACTTCATGATGCCGCGCAGGTCCTCGTCGGTCGGCGTCAGCTGGCGGTAGCTCACGCGGTCGGGCGGCTGCGTGAGCACGTACTCGAGCAGCTTCTGGTCCTGGCGGAAGAACGGCGCCGCGACCTTCGCCGCGTCGAGCCGGTTCTGCTCCGCCCACTCGCCGCTCTCGGCGATGCCGCGCACGAGGTCGCGCACGACCTCCGGCCGCTCGGCGATCAGCTCGTCGCGCACGACGAGCACGCACGACACGAAGCGCGGCCAGATGTCCTTCGCGTAGTAGAGGACGCGCCCGGTGCCGGCGAGCTCGGCCTTCGCCGCGTACGGCTCGCCGATGAAGTACGCGTCGATCGCGCCGGCCGCGAGCGCCGACGGCATGTCGGGCGGCGGCATGTCGACGAAGTTGATGTCGCCGGGCTGCATGCCCTCGTCCTCCATCAGCTTCGTGATCACGAGGTACTGGTTCGAGAACCGGCTCGGGCGCGCGAACGTCTTGCCGCGCAGGTCGCGGATCGACTTCGCCGGCGAGTCCTTCGGCACGATCACCGTCGAGCCGTCGCGGTGCCCGAGGTAGACGATGTGGATCGGCACGCCCTGCTCGCGCAGCACCATCGCGAGCGGCGCGAGCAGGAACGTCGCGTCGATCTTGCGCGCCTTCAGCGCCTCGACCACCGTCGGGAACTCGGTGAAGCGCTGCGACTCGAAGCGCGTGCCCGTCGTCGTCGAGCGCGTCGCGTAGTCGGTGACCGGGCACGTGAGGTGACACGTCACCGGCAAGAAGCCGACGTCGAGCGCGCCGGCGGCGGCGGCCGTCTGCCACGGCTTCTTGTGCAGCACCGTGAGGAGGGTGAGGGTCGCGAACGTGATCGCGGCGATGCGCGCGGCGTGTCGGCTCATGTCAGGCCCAGCTCCTCCATGATGGCGTGCTCCGCGTCCGCGACGCCGGGGCTCGCGGGCGTGCGCGGGCGCGCCGCCGGTAACGCGAGGGTGCGCACGACGCGGGCCGGGCGCGCGCCGAGGACGATCACCCGGTCCCCGAGCTGCGCGGCCTCCTCGATGTCGTGCGTGACGAACACGACCGTGCGCGGCCGCTCCGCGAGCGTGGCGACGAGCTCGCGCCGCATGCGGTTGCGCGTCTGGTAGTCGAGTGCGGAGAACGGCTCGTCCATGAGCAGGAGGTCGGTCTCGCCGGCGAGCGCGCGCGCGATCTCGACGCGCTGGCGCATGCCGCCCGACAGCTGGTGCGGGTAGTGGCCGGCGAACTCGGCGAGGCGCGTGATGCCGAGCCACTCGCGCACCTTCGTCGCCACCGCCGCCGGTGCCGTCTCGCGGGGCAACCCGCGCGCGATGTTCTCGGCGACGGTGAGCCACGGGAACAGCCCGCCGTCCTGGTAGATCGTGCGGCTCTGGCCGTTGCGCACGACCCGGCCGCGCGTCGGGTGCAGGTGCCCGCCGAGCAGCGACAGCAGCGTCGACTTGCCGCAGCCCGACGGGCCGACGCACACGACGAGCTCGCCGCGCGCGACCTCGAGGTCGAGGCCGTCGATCACGCGGATCTCTCCGTAGTCGAAGCCGACGCCGGTGAGGCGCAGCATCGGGCTCGCGTCGTCGCGGTCCGTCATCAGCGCTCGAACCCCCAGCGCACGCTCGGGATGCGGGCGAGGCGCGCGAACGCCGCGTCGAGGCCGATGCCGATCGCGCCGATCGTGATCATGCCGCACACGACGAGGTCCATGCGCAGGCCGTTGCGCGCGTCGATGATGAGGAACCCGAGGCCGCTGCGCACCGCGATCATCTCGGCCGCGACGTCGACCATCCACGCGACGCCGATCGCCACGCGCAGGGCCGTCACGAGCTGCGGCATGATCGCGGGCAGCGTGACGCGGAACAGGACGTTGTGGCCGCGCTCGCCGAGGTCCTCCGCGACGCGGTAGTAGATCTTCGGCACGGACCCGGCCGCCGCCGCCGTGGCGAGCACGATCTGGAAGAACGTCGCCATGAAGATGATGAAGATCGCCGGCGGATCGCCGATGCCGAACCACACCACCGCGAACGGCACCCACGCGATCGGCGACATGTTGCGGAAGAAGTTCACCCACGGCATCAGCGCCGCGGCCGCCGCCGGCGAGCGCCCGATCACGAGGCCGAGCGGCACCGCCGCGACCACGGCGAGCACGTAGCCCCACGCCACGCGGAACAGCGACGCGATCGTGTCGTCGATCAGCCGCCCCGACGAGATCTCCGCGTAGAACGCCTCGGCGACCGCCCCCTGCGACGGCACGGTGCCCTGCGGGAACGCGCCGCGGTCGTACGGGATCCACCACGCGACGAGGAGGACCGCGCCGGTCACGAAGGGCCAGATCCACCTCGGCACGGCGCGCATCGTCGCACACGAATGGGGGCCCATGTACATGGATTACCTGACAGTAGGCTGACACGAACGGCCTGCAACCTGGTGACATGGAAATCGCCATCCCGGTCACCCCGCCCTTCTCGTTCGAGCAGACCCTCGCGTTCCTCGGGCGGTTCCCGCCGTGCCGCGGCGACTACGTCCTCGCAACGAGCTCGGTGACCGCGGCGGTCGCGGTGCGCGGGGCGGCGCACGCGTTCACGCTGCGCGGGACCGGCGAGCGGGTCGTGCTCGAGGTCGATGACGGCGCGCCGGTGGCCGCGATCGCCGCCGCCGCGAGCGACCTCCTCGGTGCGCGCGACGACCTCGCGCCGTTCTACGCGGCGGCCGAGGCGGACCCGATGTTCCTGCCGATCGCGCGCGAGCTGCGCGGGCTCCACCACGTGCGGTTCATGTCGCTCGCCGACATCGCCGTGTACAGCGTGATGATGCAGCGCACGCCGGTGCGCACGTCGGCCGCGCTCCGCCGGCGGTTCGTCGAGCGCTTCGGATGGGCGGCGTCGCGCGGAGGCCACACCGTGCGCGCGATGCCGGAGCTCGCCGCGGTGACGGCGCTGACGGGCCAGGACATCGGCGAGGCGATCGGGCACGCGCGGAAGGGCGAGCAGATCGCGGTCGTCGCGCGCGGCGTCGCGGCGCTCGGCGAAGCGTTCCTGCGCACGGCGCCGTACGAGACGGCGCGCGACGCGCTCCTGTCGATCCCGCACGTCGGGCCGTTCTCGGCGGCGGCGATCCTCCTGCGCGGCCTCGGCCGCATGGACGAGCTGCCGTGGATGGCGCAGTTCGAGGAGCAGGCGCGCGCGGCGTACGGCGAGCGCGTCGACGTCGAGGCGATCCGCCGGCACTACGGGCGCAGCATCGGCTACTGGTCGTACTACCTGATGGTCGCCGACCGGGCGGGCAGGGGGCCCCGGCGCGAGAGGCGCCCCCTGCCCGATCGTCCGCGTCACTCCCGGCGCGGTGCGCGCGCGAACATGCGAACGTCCGCCGCATGAAGAAGATCGCCATCTTCGGTTCGGGTCAGGTCGGCGACGCACTCGCCAAGGGTTTCCTCGATCGCGGTGATGCCGTGCGGCGCGCGTCGCGCGACCCCGAGAAGCTCGCCGCGTGGAAGGCGAGCGCGAAGGGCGAGGCCTCGATCGGCACCTACGCCGACGCCGCCGCGTGGGCCGACCTCGTCGTGTTCGCCGTGAAGGGCACCGCCGCCGAGAGCGTCGTCGAGCAGGCCGGGCCGCAGCACCTCGCCGGCAAGACGGTCATCGACGCCACGAACCCGATCGCCGACGGCCCGCCGGAGAACGGCTGCATCCGCTACTTCACCGGGCCGAACGAGTCGCTGATGGAGCGCCTGCAGAAGAAGGCGCCCGAGGCGCGCTTCGTGAAGGCGTTCAACAGCGTCGGCAACACGTTCATGGTGAGCCCGCCGTTCAAGCCGATCCCGTCGATGTTCATCTGCGGGAACAGCGACGCCGCGAAGGCGGAGACCACCGAGATCCTCACGGCGTTCGGCTGGGAGTCGGTCGACGTCGGCGGCGTCGAGCTCGCGCGCCCGATCGAGGCGCTGTGCCAGCTGTGGTGCGCGCCGGGCTTCCTGAAGAACGACTGGGCGCACGCGTTCAAGTACCTGCGCCTCGGCTAGCCTCGGCCTGCAACCTTTCGCCGGGCCTCGGCAACGTCCTCTGCAGGAGGCACTTCGATGCAGGCCTGGCAGCTGATCTCGTTCGCGCGCGGCGGTGAAGCTGTCGTGCCGGGCGAAGCGTTTCGCCGACGCCGGCAACATGCAGACGACGTACACGAGCGGCTACGAGCTCGCGTGGACGCTCCCCGGCGGAGAGCGCCGTACCTGCCGCGTGTACGACCACGCCGAGGGCATCGCGGATCACGGCACCCACGTGCAGGCGCTCGTGCACCAGCTCGCCGCGTGAGTCAGCGCGGCGCCGCGAGCGGCGAGAACACGAGCACCGTCGACTCCGGCTCGAACGCCGGGACGGCCGCGCCGCCGGGGACGTACAGGAGCTGGCCGACCACCGCGCCCTGCGTGCCGCCGCGCGGCGCGGGCATGTCGGGCAGCTGCGTCCACAGGTCCATCACCGGGTCGTACGACTCGACGGCGGACAGGACCTCGTTGCCCGCCTCGCCGCCGGCGCACACGAGCTCGCCGAGCGCGGTGCCGTACGCGCAGCCGCCGCGCGCGGTCAGCATCGGGTGGCGGCCGCCGGTCCACGCCTCGTCGTTCACGCGGAGGGCGAACACGTCGGCGAGCGGGGCGCGCGCGTCGAGCGTGGCGAGGCCGCCGGCGACGATCAGCGTGCCGTCGCGCTGGCGCATCGCCGCCGGGTGCGAGCGCGCGTTCGGCAGGTCGGGGAGCCGCCGCCAGGTGCGCGCGGCGATGTCGTAGACGAGGCAGCTCGCGACGGCGCTCGTCGAGCCCGCGCCGCCGAGCACGAAGATCTGGTTCGGCCCGGTGACGACCGCCGCCGCGCCGCGCTCGAGGCCCGCCGGCATGCTCTCGATCTGCGTCCACTCCGTCGCGCCCTGCGCGAGCTCGTACGACGCGCCGCGCGCGATGAACGTCGGCCCCTCGAGCCCTCCGAGCAGGTACAGCCGCCCGCCGACCGCCGCGAGGTTGATGTGCGTGAGCGCGACCGGAGCGTCGGGGAGCTGCGACCACGCGCCGGTGAGCGTGTCGAGCGCGAGCACCTCGCGCGTGACGTCGAGCCCCTCGATCACCGTGTTCTCGATGCCACCCGCCACGACGAGCTGCGTGCCCATCGCCGCGACCCCGGCCTCGAGGCGGCGCCGCCCGTCGGGCAGCTCCGGTCCGCTCCGCCACGCCGGCCCCACTCCCGGTTGCACGGCGTCGCTGCACGCCCCCGCGGCGACGAGGGCGCCGATGGAGACGAGACAGGCCGCGCAGCGCACGACCCAAGTTTAGACCCGGCGCCCGTGTCGTGCGTACAGGGGGCGGGTGAGGAGCGTCATCATCGCCGCCGTGGTCGTGGCGGCCACCGCGGCGCCCGCGCGCGCCGGCGACGACGTGGACATCGACGGGAAGTGGCCGTTCCGGGGGCGCACGGTCGGCGTGTACGTCGGCGGTCACGGCAGCCGGTCCGGCGGGATGTCGCTCGGCGGGATCGGCCCGACGGTCGATCTGGCGGTCGGCGACGGCGCGTTCCAGTACTTCGCCGAGCTCGGCCTCCTGGCGGCGCAGGCGCGGATCGGCGACGGCGAGGACGCGAGGTCGATCCGCGGCTACGAGGGCCGCGCCGGCATCGGCGTGCGCTGGCTGGCCCGCTCGTTCGTGATGGAGCGCGACGGCGCGATCGAGATGCTGCTCGAGGCGTTCACGGGGCTCGAGCAGTTCTGGTGGAAGGAGGGCGGCCGCCTCACGCGCCCCGACCTCGGCGGGGGGTGGGCGTGGCAGGTGCGCATGCGCCGGAGCAAGTTCATGTTCCGCACGAGCGCGCGCGTGTACTTCGCGCCGCTCGATCCCGATCACGCCGCGCCGATCTGCCGCGGCTCGTGCATGGAGGCGCCGGCGACGAGCCGCTGGTCGTCGGGGATCATGGCGAACATGGGGGTGTCGTGGTGAGGCGCCCGGTGATCGCGGCCGTCGCCGTCGCGCTCGCGTGCTCGGCGCAGGCCGCCCGCGCCGAGTCGGACCAGGCGCCGCGCGGCAAGCTCGGCTTTCGCATCGGCTTCGGAGCGCTCCCCATCGACGGCCACCGCGTCGGCACGATCGGCCTCGGCCTCGGCGTCGAGCACCAGCTCACGAAGACGTGGCGCATCCTCGGCGAGTACGAGTGGCTGTGGCTGTCCGACGAGGACGCGACGGCGATGCGCGATCCGAACGACAGCAGCGGCCACCGCCTGCACGCCGGGCTCCGGCGAACGCTCGCCGCCACCACGGTCAGGAAGGTGCTGCGTTTCTACGTCGACGGCGAGCTCGGCGGCGGCATCGCGGCGATGAGCCTGCCGCGCACCGTCGGCAAGGAGGCCGCCGTGCTGCCGCACGGGTTCGCGGGGATCCGCTTCGGGTACGGCTTCCTCCAGAAGGACAACAAGGGCTCGCGCACGTGGGAGCCCGAGTTCCTGCTGCGCGCGATCGGCATCCCCGACGGGATCGGGCTCTCGTTCGGCGTCGGCATGGCCTGGGACTGACCGGGACGGGTTACGTCCCGACGACGCGGCGCGGACCCGTGCCGTCGAGCAGGTCCTCGGGGCTGCACTTGTCGATGTGGCCGAGGAGGCGCTTGTACAGGCCGAAGCCCGCGAGCCTGCGCAGGCGCGGCGAGAACGTGCGCGCGACGTCGAGCGGGATGCCGAGCTGCTGGTTCTCCTGCTGGCGCATCCAGCCGGCGCAGTAGTTCATCGCGAGCCCGAGGCGGCGCTCGCCGGTCTCGTTCGCGCCGCCGCCGTGCCACAGCGAGCCGTCGAACACGAGGACGCTGCCGGCCTTCATCTCGCCGGGGATCCACGCGGCGGGCTCGCCGAACGGCTGCGGCGAGCGGTCGAGGCGGTGCGAGCCGGGGACGAGGCGCGTGGCGCCGTTCGCGCGCGTGAAGTCGGTCAGCGCCCACATCGTGTTGCAGATGATGCTCGGGTGCGGCTTGGGGAGCGGGATGAGCTGGTCGTCGGCGTGGAGCGGCTGCGCCGCCTCGCCGGGATCGATCGCGATCGACGACAGCGACGACACCAGGCACCCGCGATCGAGCACGCCCTCGATGATCGGCAGGATGCGGTCGTGGGTCGGCACCTGCTGGTACAGCGGGCCGCGCGCGAGCAGGTTGTAGATGCGGACCGTGTGCGTGCCCTCGAAGATGTTCGCCGCCGGGACGACGGCGAGCTCGCGCTCGAGGCGGTACAGGTCCTCGCGCAGGGCGCGCACGAGGTCCGGGTCGATCGCGTCCTCGACGATCGTGAATCCGTCCTTCGACATGCGCTCCAGGTGCCCGGCGAGGTCCATGCCGGTAGTCAACCACTCGCGCGCAGACCCCGCTACCCCGTCACCCTCCCGAGGCGGTCGGCGGTAGGCTCGGGCAACGCCATGGCGGAGGAGGACGACCAGGAGAAGGAGGCGCCGCCCGCGACGTGCGCGCGCTGCGCGGAGGCCGAGCGGGCGCCGAGGTCGGACTGGTGCGCGGCGTGCGACGGCGCGTTCGACGTGTGGTCGCGCCGGTATGCGACGGACATCCTGTGGGCGTGCCTCGGCGGCGGCGTCATCGTGTGCGGCGTCGCGCTCGGGCTGCCGCTGCTCGGCGTGAACTTCCTCGTCGCGGTCAGCGGCGTGTTCGCCGGGTTCGGCACGCTGTACGGCGGCTATCGCTGGAACCGGCAGCGCCGGCGTCGGCAGTTCCTCGAGGGTGCGGCGGTCCCCCGCGCCTATTTGCCCGAGGGGCGCCGGCGATAGAACCTGTTACGATTCGACGATGATCGGGATCCCGCTGGCACTGGCGGTGTTCGGCTACGGCGAGTGGGCGACCCACAAGTACCTGCTGCACGGGCTCGGGCGCGACCGGAGGAGCAGCCTCTCGTTCCACTTCCACCAGCACCACCAGGCGGTGCGCCGCAACGGCGGCTACGACCCGGCGTACGAGGGCCCGCCGTGGAGCTCGACGACGCAGGCACGCGAGGCGATCGGGCTCGCGCTCGTCGGGCTCGCGCACGCGCCCCTGTTCGCCGTCGCGCCGTTCTACACGTCGACGATCTGGTACTGCCTGTGGCGGTACCGCCGCGATCACAAGCGCGCGCACCTCGACCCCGCGTGGGGGCGCGATCACCTGCCGTGGCACTACGACCACCACATGGGAGATCAGGACAAGAACTTCGGCGTCGCGTGGTCGTGGTTCGACGCGCTCGCCGGGACGCGCGAGGTCTTCGTCGGCAGCGAGCGCGAGCGCGCCGGCCTCGGCAAGCACGTCGCGCGCGCCGCGACCGCCGCCGCCGGTGCCGCGCTGCGCGCCCAGCGCCGCAACCCACTGCGCCGCCTGTTCGGCGCGCGCCGCGTCGCGTAGCGCCTCAGCCGCGGGATTCGTAGACGGCGCGCGCCGGCAGCTCGAACGCCGTGAGGAAGCCGCCCTTGCCGCACGCGGTGTCGAGGCCCATGCACGCCGGCCCGGCCCACAGGTCCGTCGGGTCCTCGGGCGTGTACGTCGACAGCTCGTTCGGCAGCGTGCGCGTCGTCGTGTGGCCGAACACGACGAGCTTGCCGCGGTAGTTCTCGAAGAAGTCGCGGTCGCGCAGCCACAGGAGCGCGCGCCGCGGCGTGACCTCCGACGGGTGCGGGAACCTGCCGCCGCTGCGCTTGATGCCGGCGTGGACGTAGATCGCGTGGTCGTCCTCGTGGAACCAGCGCAGCTCCTTCATCCACGCGACGACGTCCTTCGGGAAGAACTCGCCCTCGAGCATCGCCTGGAGCTCGTGCGGCGCCGGCAGCTCGTCCTCGGCCGGATGCGCCCCGCCGGTGAACGAGCGGTACGTCTCGAGGCAGCCGTTGCCGCGCGGCAGGATGAACTCCGGCCACCCCTTCTCGATCACCTGCAGCCACGCATCCTCGTGGTTGCCGCGCAGCGCGACCACGTTCGCCGGCCCGCGGTCCGCGAGCTCGCGGAGGTACGCGACGACGCCGGCCGACTCCGGTCCGCGGTCCAGGTAGTCGCCGAGGAACACGAGCGTGTCCTCGGCCGTCAGCTCCGGCAGGCGCTCGAACAGCGTCTGCAGCGCCGTCAGGTCCCCGTGGATATCGCCGATCGCGAAGGTACGGGATGCCACGATCGCGATTGTAGTGTAGGAACCGTCGACGGTTGTCGGTTCTGGCCACGCGAACCCGGTGGCAGGTCGCGGGGTTGGCGTGGCACGCCCGGTGAACCTCGGCGGGGCATGCGCCGCCTGTCGCTGCTCGCCACGCTCCCCCTGTTCGCGTCGGTCCCGGCGTTCGCGCAGGCTCCCGGCGAGACGCCGGTCGACGCGGCGCCGGTCGCGCCCGCGGCCCCGCCCGCCTACCGCTTCGCGGTCGGGCTCGGGATCGGCGGGATGGGCATCGCGCCGACCGAGGATCCGGAGGCGAAGACGGACTTCAGCATCGGCGAGCTCGCGCTGCGCTACCGCGCGACGCGGCACCTCGAGCTCGAGGTCGCGATCGCCGGCGGCCGGCAGACCGTCGACGGCGAGGAGGGCGAGCTCGCCGTCGGCACGTTCTCCGCCGGCGCGCGCTGGCGCTTCGCCCCCGAGCGCCGCTGGAACTGGTTCGTCGCCGCCGGCCTCGGGGCCGCCACGATCGCGCGCCACGACGCGACCGCCGAGCAGCGCGACGCCACCGCGCGCCCGATCGGCCACGTCGGCGTCGGCGTCGAGCGCCGCTTCCGCCGCCTGGCCCTCCAGGCCGAGCTGCGCCTCGTCGGCCTCGGCCCGGTCGTCGTCGAGGATCGCGCCGACACGGCGATGTCCCGCGCGCCCGTCCCCGCCCCCGCCTCGCCCGGCGAGCTCGCCGGTGGCAGGTTCACGCTCGGCGGCAGCTACTACTTCTGACCGTGCTGGTACGGGGTCGTGATCGATCCCAGGCGATCCGGTCCATCCCTTCAGCGGCGGATTTCGCGACACCAGCGTCGGGATCCTCGTCGATCCGTGAACGGCGGTGCGCGGCACGCGGGTTGCGTTGCGGCCGGGCATGCGAATCGCGACCGTCTTCCTCGCGCTCGGCGTCCTCGGCGTCGTCGTCGCCCCCACGCGCGCCCGCGCTGGCGAGCTCACCCTCGACGTCGGTCTCCAGGCCACCACGACGGCGTGGCCCGACGACCGCGGCGGCGGCGCCGCGCTGCAGGCCGCGTACTGGTTCCGGTCCTGGCTCGGCGCGAGCTTCATCGGCAAGGAGCACTACGCGCAGGTCGACGACCGCTTCCTCAGCTACTTCAGCGTCAACGCCGCCGTGCGCCGCGACCTCGGGCGCGTGCGGCTCGGCGGCACGCTCGGCGTCGTGCACCAGCACGAGGAGCCGTACGCCGCGGTGATGGAGCAGCCCGTCGCGTCGCTGTTCGGCGTCGCCGACGGCACGCGCCACCGCATGGGCACGCGCGCCGGGCTGCAGCTCGCCGTGCCGTTCCGCGCGCACCGCCGCGGCGACTGGTACGTCGCGCTCGACGTCGACGCGACGCGCTTCTTGGACCAGGACCGCGGCCCCGGCTGGATGAGCAGCCTCGGCGCATCGATCGGCTTCTCCTGGGACTTCGCGCGGAGCGGCAAGTGAGGCTCGCGCTCGCCGCGGTGGCGGCGCTGCTCGCCGGCTGCCTCGAGGCGCCGATGACGCTCGACGAGGCGACGTGCCCGCCCGGCGGCACGGCGCTGCGCTACGACACGTTCGCGCAGCCGTACTTCGCGCAGTACTGCGACGGCTGCCACACCGGCGCGCGCTCCGGCGCCCCCGCGGCGTATCGCTTCGACTCGCGCGACGGCATCCGCACACACGCCGCCCGCATCTTCGCGCGCGCCGCCGGCCCCAACGTCTCCATGCCGCCCGGTCCCGTCGACCCGCCCGAGGAGGGCCGCGCGCAGCTCGCCGAGTGGCTCGCCTGCGGGATGCCGTAGCCGCCAGAGCCCTGCGCCGGAAGCTCGCGATCAGCGCGACGGCATCCGACCGCGCTCGAGAGGCGTGTGCTCGAGCTTCAGATCCGAGGCGCTAGATCTCGACGGTGCCGCGCCCGAGCTCGATCACGGCACCGGTGACGTAGATGCCGCGGTCGGCGGCGACGCGCAGGCCGAGCCGCGACGGGCGCTCGACGGCGTCGCCCTGCCGCAGCGTCAGCTCGACGGGCAGCGGCTGGTTCGTCGCGATCATCCAGCCGCCGAGGTTCGCGCACGCCGAGCCCGTCGCCGGGTCCTCGATCACCGAGCCGTGCGACGTGAAGAAGAAGCGCACCGTCAGCGCCCGCGCGTCCGCCGCATCGCGCGCCCACACGTACGCCATCGCCTCGTCGCGCGCGGCCGAGAAGCCCCAGCGCTGCAACAGCTCGGGCACCGGCCGCGCCGCGCGCACGTCGTCCACCGTGGCGACCGGGATCACGAGCTGCTCGACGCCCGTGCTCACCCACAGCGGCTCGTCGGAGATCGCGCCCTCGCCGAGGCCGAGCATCTGCGCGAGCTCCGCGCGCGACGCCTCGACCGGCCGCGTCTCGGGGGCCCGCGCCGCCTTCAGCGTCCACGCGTCGCCGGCGCGCGTCACCGGCACGATCCCGGCCTTCACCTCGAGCGCCACGTCGTCGCGGCCGCGCCCGACCACGTCCGCCGTGCCGAGCGTCGGATGCCCGGCGAACGGCATCTCGAACCCCGGCGTGAAGATGCGCACGTGCGCGTCCGTCCCCGGCGTCCTCGGGGGCAGCACGAACGTCGTCTCCGACAGGTTCATCTGCCGCGCGAGCGCCTGCATCTGCGAGTCGCTCAACCCGCGCGCATCCTCGAACACGCACAGCGGGTTCCCCGACAGCCGATCCCCGTCGACCGTGAACACGTTCATGATCCGGAACGCGTGCGCCATGGCCGCATCTACCCGCGCGCTCGCCGCCGCCGCAAGCACAGTTGCCGGCGCGGGCGAGGCGTACACGGCTACTCGCAGCCACCTCGGACAAGTGCGCGCCGCGCGAGACCGCCATCCAGGCCGCCGTCGACCACCGTGCGTCAGTCGAGCGCGGCGCCGCAGCACTGCTTCCACTTGCGCATCGAGCCGCACAGGCAGAGGTCGTTGCGGCCGAGCTTGCGGGGGCCCTTGCGGGCGACCTCGCGCGGGTGCGGATATGTCGAGGGGCGCTGAGGGCGGCCGAGGGCCTCGGCGGCGGCGAAGCGGGTGGCGATCTCGTCGAGCTTCTCGGGCGTGAACCAGGTGCGGGCTTCGTCCTCGAGCCTCTGCGCGAGGGCGAGGTAGCGGCGCGTGTGGTGCTGGTGGTCGTAGTGGGGGACGGGGCGGTAGCCGTCGGGGACGTCGACGACGGCGTTGCCGCCGGGGAAGCCGTAGGTGCCGACGTCGCGGGCCGGGTAGACGGGCCACTCGATCGCGAACACGCGGAACGCGACGGCCTCCATGCCGACGTAGGCGCGCGCCTCGTGCTGGTTGTAGGGGTGCAGGTAGGTGGCCTCGTCGACGGGCGGCACCGCCGTCGGAACGCCGTACGGGAGTCCGACGGGCGTGCCCCAGTTCGCCGCCTCGGGGTCGCCGCACATCGCGTGGATGAGCTCGTGGACGCAGAAGCCGAGGAGGCGGCTGTGGATGCAGCCGCCGTCGCGCACGGCGACCCACTTCACGGCATTGCCGAGCTGCTGCTGCACGCGCCACAGCGCCGGCGCGGCGAGGTCCCAGATCACCGTCTGCCCCCAGCCGCGCATCGCGTCGTCGAAGCGGTAGAGCGCCTCGATGCCGGCCGCGCGCTCGTCGAGCGTGAGGACCTCGTGGCAGCGGCACGCGCACGGCAGCGGGAGCTGCACGGCATCGACGACGGTGGCGGGCACGGAGGCAGTGTCGCACGTGTCTCAGCCGCAGATCGCAGCACGTGGAATTCTCGACGCTGCGAGCTAGGATGCCGGCCATGGGCATGCGCACCGCGGTCCTCGCCGCGCTCGTCGTCGCTTCCTGTGGGCAGCCAGCCTCGACGACGACGCCCCGGCCGCCGGCGCCGCCGGTCCGCCCGGATCCCGTCGCCGCGCAGCCGCTGTCGCCGCCGCGGCCGACGCTGCGCCTGCCGCGCAACTTCCTCCCGACGAGCTACCAGGTCCGGCTCGCGATCGATCCGGAGAAGTCGGACTTCACCGGCGCGATCACGATCGCGGGTACCATGTCTTCTCCGTCGGCGAAGCTCTGGCTCCATGGCCGGAAGTTGAAGATCACGCGCGGCGTGGCGCAGCGCGACGGCGAGACGATCGACGTCGCCGTCGCGGCCGTCGGCGAGGAGCTGCTCGAGCTCACACCCGCCCGGCCGCTCGCCGCCGGCGCGTGGCAGCTCGCGCTCGAGTACACGGGCACGTTCGACACGCTCAACACGACGGGCGCGTTCAAGCAGACGGTCGCCGGCCGGAGCTACGTCTACACGCAGCTCGAGGCCGTGTACGCGCGCCGCGTGTTCCCGTGCTTCGACGAGCCCGACAGCAAGGTGCCGTGGCAGCTCACGCTCGACGTGCCGAAGCAGCTGGTCGCCGTGTCGAACACGCCGATCGCGTCGGAGACGCCGCTCGGCGAGACGCACAAGCGCGTCGCGTTCGCGGCGACCAAGCCGCTGCCGTCGTACCTGGTCGCGTTCGGCGTCGGGCCGTTCGAGGTCATCGACGCCGGCGCGACGGCGCGCGGCACGCCGATCCGCGTCCTCACGCTCGCGGGGCGCGCGGCCGAGGGTGCGTGGGCGGCGAAGACGAGCGGGCGGCTCCTCGAGATCCTCGAGGCGTGGTTCGGCATGCCGTACCCGTACGAGAAGCTCGACATGCTCACGATCCCGCTCACCGTCGGGTTCGGCGCGATGGAGAACGCGGGGCTGGTCACGTTCACCGAGACGCTGATCCTGATGGACCCGGCGCGCGCCGCGAAGGCGCGCCAGCACCGGTGGATCGTCGTCGCGGCGCACGAGCTCGCGCACCAGTGGTTCGGCGACCTCGTCACGATGAAGTGGTGGGACGACATCTGGCTCAACGAGGGCTTCGCGAACTGGATGGAGCACAAGGTCTCGGCGCGCTTCGACCCGACGTGGAAGGACGAGCAGAGCGCGCTCGACATGCGCGAGGCCGCGCTCGACGAGGACGGCCTCGTGAGCGCGCGCCGCATCCGCCAGCCGATCGCGACGCCCGACGACATCTTCAACGTCTTCGACGGCATCACCTACGACAAGGGCGCCAGCGTCCTCCACATGTTCGAGACGTACCTCGGCCCGGAGACGTTCCAGAAGGGTGTGCGCGCGTACCTCGCCGCGCACGCGCACGGTAACGCGACGTCCGCCGACTTCGCCGCCGCGATCTCCGCCGCCGCCGGCAAGGACGTGACCGCGGCGTTCGCGTCGTTCCTCGACCAGGCCGGCGCGCCCGAGGTCGCGGCGACGCTGTCGTGCACCGCCGGCAAGGCGAAGCTCGCGCTCGCGCAGCAGCGCTACGTGCCGCCCGGCGCGCCGCGCCCCGACGCGACGGCGCCGTGGACGCTGCCCGTGTGCGTCGCCTACGACAAGGACGGCGCGCGCGCCGAGGCGTGCACGCTGCTCACCGCGCCGAGCGGCACGCTCGACCTCGACGCGAAGGCGTGCCCGCGCTGGGTGATGCCGAACGTCCACGGCCGCGGCTACCACCGCAACGCGTACACGACGGCGCAGATCACCGCGCTGCGCGACGAGGCGTGGCCGAAGCTGTCGTGGACCGAGCGGCGCGCCGTGTACTTCGACCTCACCGAGGCGGTCACCACCGGCAAGATGCCGCTGCAGCTCGCGCTGTCGTTCGTGCCGAAGCTGCTCGCCGGCAACGACCGCTTCACCGTCGTCCCGGCGATCGACCTGCCGGCGAGCCTGGACTTCTTCGTCCCCGACGACCTGCGCGGCAAGTACGAGGGCTGGCTGCGCGCGACGTTCGGCGCGGCCGCGGCGTCGGCGGGCCTCACCGGCAAGGACACCGACTCGCTCGACGTCGAGAGCATGCGCGAGGGGCTCGTCGACGCCGTCGGCTGGCTCGGGCGCGACCCCGCGCTCGTCGCCGAGGCCGGCAAGCTCGCGCCCGGCTGGCGCGCGCTGCCGCAGTCGATCCGCGGGCGGGTGCTCGCGATCGCCGCCGACGCGAGCCCGGACTTCTTCGACGCGATCCTGCGCGCCGTGCCGGCCGAGCCCGACCGCACGCGCCGCGGCGAGGTGCTGCGCGCGCTCGCCGGCGTACGCGACCTCGGGCGCCAGCAGCGCGCGCTCGCGCTGCTCCTGTCGCCGAAGCTCGATCTGCGCGAGACGATCTCGATGCTCCACGGCGGCACGACCGAGGCGAACCGCGCCGCCGCCCGCGCGTTCTTCCGCGACCACGCCGGCGAGATCCTGCCGCGTATGCCGAACGACGAGACGTCGGGCGGCCCGGCGGGGCTCGCGGGGCTGTTCACGAAGACGTGCCGCGCCGATCAGCGCGCGGAGATCGTCGCGTACGTGCAGCAGACGTTCGGCAAGATGCCCGGGGCCGCGCGCGTGATCGCGCAGAAGCTCGAGGGCATGGACCAGTGCATCGCCCGGCGCGCGCTGATCGAGAACGAGCTGCGCGGGTGGCTGACGGGCGTGAAGCTGCCGCGGCCGAAGAAGCAATAGTTCGGCGGAGCTGCGCGATGTGTAACCGCGGCGCACCTGCCGTGCACTGTGGGTCCATGCGTCTGCCCGTGCTCGTGTGTCTCGGAACCTGCCTCCTCGCCGGCGGTGCGTCGGCGCAGCCGGCCGGCGACATCGCGATCGATACGTTCCGCCCGGCGATCGACTCGCGCGGCTTCCTCACGATCAACGCGTCGCAGACGCTCGGCGACCGCGAGTTCTCGTTCGGCCTCGGCGCGCTGTCGTGGGGGCACAAGCTGCTCGCGTTCGAGGACGGCTCGAACCGCTACAGCGTCGACAACATGCTCACGGCGACGCTGATCGGCGCGTACGGCCTGCGCCTCGGCTGGCTCGACCTCGAGATCGGCGCGTCGGTGCCGCTCACGATCATGAGCGGCGACCGCGGCCCGGACTCGCTCGGCGACCCGAACAACCCGCGCGACGACATGCGGTTCAACCTCGACGGGCAGGGCATCGGCAACATCGGCCTGCACCTGAAGACGCGGTTCGTGAAGTCGGATCGCCCGCCGCACGTCGGCGTCGGCGTGATCGCGAGCCTGTACCTGCCGACGGCGAACCCGGCGGAGCGCTGGCTCGGCGAGAAGGCGCTGACGCCGCAGATCATGGGCATCCTCGACAAGGAGTTCGGCGCGCGCGGCCGCCTGCGCGTGGCGGTCAACGGCGGCGTCCGCCTGCGCTCGCCGACGACGTTCACCGATACGGGCGATAAGGGCGCGCCGCCGACGAACAAGACGATCGCCGCGTCGGCGGAGCTGCCGTTCGGCGCCGGCGTCGCGTTCGCGATCGCGCCGAAGAAGTTCGACGTCGTCGGCGAGGTGTTCGGCGCGATCCCGCTCGCGGGCGCGCAGAACTACCGCCCGCTCGAGGCGATCGGCGGCGTCAAGCTGTACCTCGCGCGCAACTCGTACCTGTCGCTCGGCGCGGGGCGCGGCCTGCTCCCGAAGGAGGGCGCGAACCCCGACCTGCGCGCGTTCATCGGCATGGTGTTCGAGCCGAACCTCGACGACCGCGACGGCGACGGCATCAAGGACAACGTCGACAAGTGCCCCGACGACCCCGAGGACAAGGACGGGTTCCAGGACGAGGACGGCTGCCCCGATCCCGACAACGACCACGACGGCATCCCCGACCGCCTCGACAAGTGCCCGAACGTCCCCGAGGACAAGGACGGCTTCCAGGACGAGGACGGCTGCCCCGAGGGCGACAAGAACGACCGCGACGGCGACGGCATCCTCGACAACGTCGACAAGTGCCCCGACGACCCGGAGGACTTCGACGGCTTCGAGGACGAGGACGGCTGCCCCGACCTCGACAACGACAAGGACGGCATCCTCGACAGCGACGACCTGTGCCCGAACGAGCCCGAGGACAAGGACGGCTTCGAGGACGAGGACGGCTGCCCCGATCCCGACAACGACAAGGACGGCATCCCCGACCGCCTCGACAAGTGCCCGAACGAGCCCGAGACCTACAACAACGTCGAGGACGAGGACGGCTGCCCGGATCGCGGCGTCGTGATCGACAAGGAGTCGGTGCTCGAGATCTTAAAGCCGATCAACTTCGAGTACGACAGCGACGTCATCCGCAAGGACTCCTATTACATCCTCGACGCGGTCGTCGCGTCGCTGAAGGGCAACCCGGAGATCAAGCTCGTCGAGATCGCGGGTCACACCGACGAGCGCGGCGACGACGCGTACAACCTCGACCTGTCGGTGCGGCGCGCGGCGTCGGTGCTGCGCTACCTCGTCGCGCACGGGATCGACGAGAACCGCCTCGGCTCGCAGGGGTACGGCGAGACGCAGCCGATCGATCGCGGCCACCACGAGGCCGCGTGGGCGAAGAACCGGCGCGTCGAGTTCCTGATCCTGAAGCGCACGAGCAAGTAGCGCGCGCTCCGGACGCGCCGTCGCGCCATCCGCGCTAGCTTCCGGGCGTGCTGCGCCCGACGCTGTTCCTCGTGTCCCTCGGGGCGATCGCGCGCGTCGCCGTCGCGGATGCTCCCGCGCCGCCGAAGCCGGTGATGATCGACGACACCTGCGTCGATCGCGGGGCGTGCAAGACGAAGGCGCTCGATCACTTCGCGGCGGCGCTCGCGGCGCAGAAGGCGGGCAAGGCGGATCGCCCGCTGCGCATCGCGTACCTCGGCGACTCGCTCACCGCCGCCGACGAGATCGTGCACGGCCTGCGCGAGAAGCTCGGCAAGGTCCTCGGCGCCGGCGGCCCGGGCTTCGTCCACGCCGCGAACCCGCACCCGTTCGACCAGAACAACGCCGTCGTACGCTGGATCGGCGGCGGCTGGACGGTGCACGGCGTGTCGACGGCGATGCCCGCCGATCGCCTGCTCGGCCTCGGCGGCAGCGCCGAGGGCAGCGGCACGATCAGGTTCGCGACGGTCGCGCCGGTGCGCAGCATCGACGTCCACTACCTCGCGCAGCCCCGGGGCGGCGCGCTGGCGATCGTCGCCGACAAGCTGACGGTGAAGGTCGACACCTCCGCCGACACCAAGCGCAGCGAGTTCAAGCGCGTCGAGCTCCCCGAGGGGACGAAGCGCGTCGAGCTGCAGGCGTCCGGCGTGCGCCTGTTCGGCGCCACGCTCGAGGCCGCGCGCGGCGTCGTCGTCGACAACCTCGGCGTCGTCAACGCGACGGCGAAGGGCTTCGCGACGAACATCCAGCCCGATCACCTGCGCAACCAGCTCGCCCACCGCGCCCCCGACCTCACGATCGTCATGCTCGGCACCAACGAGGCCGAGTGGCTCGGCGCGCGCGGCCCCGGCATGGCGGAGCACGAGAAGGTGTTCGGCGACCTGCTCGCGACCGTGCGCGCCGCCAACCCCGACAGCTCGTGCCTCGTCGTCTCGCCCCTCGACCAGATGGACTGGCGCGACCCCCAGTTCCAGCCCCGCACCTCCGTCCCCGCCATGGTCGACGCCCAGCACCGCGCCGCCACCGCCCACGGCTGCGCCTTCTGGAACCTCTACGACTGGATGGGCGGCAAGGGCTCCTCCCTCGCCTGGTTCCGCCGCGGCCTGCTCATCAAGGACTTCCAGCACCCCACCGCCGCGGGTGCCGCCCTCCTCGCCGACGCGCTGTACGCGGGCCTCGTCCGCTGATCGAGCTCGGTCAGCCGAGCTGGATGCGGATGCGCACGACGCGGTCGGCGGCGTCCACGAGGGCGTGGACGGGGTAGACGCCCTGGTCGCCGGCGGTGAACACGGTGAGGGTCGTGCCGGCGAGCTCGAGGGAGGTGGAGGAGGTGGGGCTGGCGGCGATCGCGGTGAGGACCTGGTGGTGGTGCGAGTGGCGGCGCAGCTCGGAGGACAGCTGCCACCGGTTCGCCGACTTCTTGCGGCCGACTTCGTCGTAGCGGGCCTCGGCGTCGGCGACCGGCAGGTCGGCCCAGCCGTGGCCGTCGACCAGGTGCCTGGCGCCGAGGATCCGGGCGACCGCGGCGGCGTCGCGGCCGCGGAACACGACGTCGGCGCGGCCGTCGAGCGACTCGTCGTGCTGCCAGGCGTCGAGCGCCGCCGGGTCCATGCAGGCGATCCGGCCGAGGTCGACGGCGACCTCGCCGAGCTTGCGCGCGGCGACGACCTCCGCACCCTCGTCGACGATGATCTCGACGCGGTCCCACGCGTGCTTGCCCTTCGGCACGCCGACCACGCCGAGCGTGCGATCCCCGGGCACGCTCGCGCGCACGATCGCCGGATCCAGCGCCTCGCGCGGCAGGTAGCCGACGAGCCCGATGTCGAAGATCCCGAGCGTCCCCGACGGTGCGCGCACCGTCCCCAGCACGATGACCTCACCCGCGGCGGCCGCCTGCGTCGCCGCCTTCGTCGTGGCGACCTTCGTCGTCGCCTCCGCGGCCGCCTTCGGTAGGGCGGCCTTCGTCGCGGCCTCGGCCGCCTTCGTCGTTACCTCCGTCGCCTTCGTCGCCTTCGTCGTCGCCTGCGATGCGGCCTTCGTCGCGGCGGCCTTCGTCGTCGCCTTCGTCGCGGCGGCCTTCGCCTGCCGCGGCACGGGCTTCGCCTGCTTCGTCTTCGCCGTCTTCGCCTTCGCGTTCGTCGGCTTCTTCGCCGCCGCGGCGACCCGCTGCTTCGCGACGGCCTGCTTCTTCGGCTTCTTGCCCGGCACGGCCGGATCATCGCCCGAAAACGCGAACGCGGCGCCGGAGCGCCGCGTCGACCTGGCAGGAAGCGAGTCGCTTCAGCTCACTCGAACGAGCCCTTCACCATCACGTAGCCCGAGTCCGAGCCGACGCTGAGGTTGCGCATCTGCAGGCCGGCGACCGACGGGATGGGAATGTTGACGAGCAGCTTCGAGATGTTCGCGATCTGCCCCTCGAGCGCGAACTGCGTCGCCTTCTCGAGGTCCTCGTCGGACATGCGCGTCTGGTTGAGGTCGAGGACGTTGACCGCGACCGTCGGCTTGCCGAGCTTGACGGCGACCGCGTAGCCGTTCGCCGCGGGCTCGATCGCGAGGTCGATCGTGGCGTTGAGCGCCGCCTTGCCGATCGGCGTGCCGTTGTCCGTGTACGTGACGATCATGTCGCCGAGGACGACGCGCAGCTTGCCGTCGGCCGGGTCGGCCGAGATCATCGGCGGCAGCGCCATCTCGATCTCCGTGCCGTTGAACGTGGCGCCCTGGGCCGGCATGCCCAGCTTCAGCAGGCCGAGCGCGTGCGCCTGCGCGATCATCTGGTTCGCGAGGTCGTCGGCGAGGCCGATCGCGAAGCCCTTGCTCGCGTCCATCGCCGGCGTGCCGTTCTCCGTGTAGATGTACTTCGCCTTCTCGGCGCCGCCGATCAGCATCGCCATGTTCATCCCGACGAGCGCGCCGGAGGGGTCGAAGAAGATGTCGGACGGCGAGACCTCGACGGTGAGGCGCTTGCCCATGACGTCGAGCTGCTTCGGGCCGGCGAGCGCGCCGAGCGCCTGGTTCAGCATCGGCTCCATGCCGAGCTTCGCGACGAACGGCACGATCGACTCGATCGCGCGGTCCATGCTGATCATGTCGATGATCGTGCCGGGGATGCCCGACGCGCTCAGGTGGAAACCCTCGAGCGTGACGCGCTGGTCGACGAGGTCCGTCGTGAACCCGCTGCGGCCGTTCGGGCTGACGAGCAGCGTGCCGCCGATGACGATGCGGTTCGCGGTGACGCGCAGCTGGCTCGCACCGTCGACGCAGGCGACCGCGTAGTTCGCGTGACCCGGGACGTCGAGGCCGGTGATCTCGGCGCCGAACTTGAGGCCGCCGTGGGTCGGCGTGAGCGAGATCGCGACGTTCGACATGCGGACGTCGTCGATCGCGACGTGCGCGTAGAGGCAGTCGGGGCCGCCGCCGGCCTTCACCATCGGCTGCATCGGCGCGATCATCTGGCCGAGGTTGAGGCCCTTGAGCGCCGGGCCGGCGATCGCGGAGAGCTTCGCGAACGCGCCCTTCGACAGCGACGCGGTCAGCGCGTTGTCGATCGACGAGCCCGCGTTGCGGACGTCACCGGCGTGCACCGCGCGCGTGTCCTGCGCCTCGCCGCCCTCGGCGTCGCGCGCGACCGTCTTGATGAGCGTGGCGCCCTCGCGGATGTCCACCGTCGCCTGGAACGTGCCGTCGGCGCCGACCGTGGCCTGGACGCCGTTGACGAGGACCTTCTCCACCGGGGCCTGCGTCGCCGCGTTCGGCTCGACCGTGCCCTTCACCGTCACCGGGCCGGCGCCGTTCTTGACGAGCGCGCGCTCGGGCGAGGTGATCTTCAGGACCGGGGGCTCCTTGGCGGGTGCGGGCTCGGTCCCGCACGCTGCGGTCGCCGCCAGAATCAGAAGACCGGACGAGGTGGTGAGGAAGTTCCGCATGGCTGGCCTGCCATCGAGCAACATGAAGGCCAGATCGCGCGCCGCCGCCTGGGGATCCATTCACCTGGACCTGCGTAGCTTTGGACGACTGTTTGCACAACGCAGCGCGTCGACACCCACGAAACAGCAACTGGATCAGCCAGGGTCGACCCTACCCAAACGCCGTCTTACCGGCTGGTCAAGTTGCCTGCGACCTCGTCATCCCACGGTGACGCGCGCGACACCTCGCGCCTCGAGCACCGCCGGAAGTCGCGTGCGCAGGTCGCCCTGCAACACGATCATCTCGCCGTCGACCGCGCCGCCGCAGCCGAGCGCCTGCTTGAGCGCCTTGCACCACGCCTCCATCGCCGCCGGCGCGAGCCCGAGCTTCTCGACGACCGTGACCTCCTTGCCGCCGCGCCCCTTGCGCTCCATCCGGACCACGGCGCGCGCCGGCCCCTTCTTCTCCTCCTTCACTTCCTTCGCGACCGGCGCCTTGCCCTCGGGCAGCGTGGCGCGCAGCTTCTCGAGCGCCGCGAACGGCGAGTCCTTCTTCTCGGTCACGCGACCAGTCTACCGCTAGCCATGGAAGCGGAACGCGCCGAGCTCAACCCGGTCGAGCCGGGTCCGACATGATCTCTGCGCGAATTGTGCAGAAAGGCCGGGGTCGGACAGGTGGCATCGTCGTCCGGAACCCGGACAGGTTGATCGGGTAGAGTGCGCGCGATGCGGAAGGCGCTAGCGTGCATCGCGATCCTCGTCGGGGCGTGCGGGGACGATGGGCCGGAGCCGATCGCGCCGGAGGTCACGGACCCGGTGGTGTACGTGGACCCGACGATCGGGACGGGAGGGCTGGGGTTCGCGCACGGGAGCTGCTTCGTCGGGGCGGCGGTGCCGCACGGGCTGGTGAAGGTCGGGCCGGACACGAGCGGGCCGTTCGGCACCGTCAACTTCCTGCACTACTCGGGGTACTGGGCGGGGGATAACTTCATCCGCGGGTTCTCGCACCTGCACCTGCACGGCGCGGGGGCGACGGACTACGGCGTGCTGTCCGTGATGCCGGTCGCGGCGTTCGATCCGGCGAAGACGACGGTCACGGCGTACGAGACGCGCTTCGACAAGGCGACGGAGCGGGCGGCGGCGGGGCGGTACGAGGTCACGCTCGCGAACGGGATCGGCGTGACGCTCGCGGCGACGGCGCGCGCGGCCGTGCACCGCTACACGGGGGCCGGGGCGATCGTGATCGACCTCGACAAGACGCTCGAGGGTGGGCGGGTCGACGACGCGACGATCACCGTCGACGATGCGGCCGGCGAGATCCGCGGGCGCCTCCACCACGTGGGTGGGATGTCGCGCGGCTTCGGGGGCTACGACGTGTTCTTCGTCGCGAGGGCGCGCGCGCCGTGGGCGAGCCACGTCGTGTGGTCGGCCGGGAATCCGCCGGCGAACGTCGCGACGGCGTCGGGGACGGGTGTCGGCGCGGCGATCGTCGTCGGTGCGGACGCGGAGCTCGCCGTCGGCGTGTCGCTGGTGTCGCTCGAGGGCGCGCGCGCGAACCTCGCGGCCGAGGTCCCGGCCATCGACGTCGAGGCCGTCGCCGCGTCGGCGCGCGCCGTGTGGGGGGAGCTGCTCGGCACCGTGCTCCTCACCGGCGGCTCCGAGGACGAGCGCCGCATCTTCTACACGAGTCTGTACCACGCGTTCCTGATGCCGAGCCTGATCGCGGATGCCGACGGCACGTTCCGCCTCGCCGGCGGGCAGCCGCAGGTCGCGAGCGGGTGGCGCCAGATGTCGGACCTGTCGCTGTGGGACACGTACCGCACGGTCTCGCCGCTGTACGCATGGCTCGCGCCGGCGAGTGCGCGCGACGTCTCGCGGTCGCTCGTCGCGTTCGGCGCCGGCCTCGGCATCTTCCCGCGCTGGCCGCTCGCGATCGGCGAGACCGGCACGATGCTCGGCGCGAGCGCCGAGATCGCGATCGCCGATGCGGTCGCGCGCGGCGTCGCCGACGCCGGCGGCGACCTCGCGTGGCCGGGCCTGCGCGCCGCGGCGATGGACGCGACGGCGCCGCCCGCCGGCCGCGGCGGCCGCGACGACGTCGAGCCGTACATGCAGCTCGGCTACGTGCCGCGCTCCAAGGGGCGCTCGGTGTCCGTGACCACCGAGTACGCGCACGACGACTTCGCGCTCGCGCAGCTCGCCGGCGCGCTCGGCCACGCCGGCGACCGCGATGCCCTGCTCGCGCGCAGCCGCGGCTGGCGGATGCTGTACGACCCGAGCGTCGGCTTCCTGCGCGGGCGCAACGCCGACGGGTCGTTCCCGACCGGCGCGTTCGATCCGCTCGAGCTCGGCGACGACTACGCCGAGGCGAACGCGTGGCACTCGCTGTGGATGGTCGGCGCCCACGACGCCGACGGGCTCGCCGAGGTGATGGGCGGCCGCACCGCCGCGATCGCGAAGCTCGAGGAGTTCTTCGACGGCGCGAAGCTCGACTTCGACACGGCCGACCCGGCGGGCGCGAACTTCCCGCGCCCCTACTACTGGCACGGCAACGAGCCCGACATGAACGCGGCGTTCGTGTTCGCGCAGCTCGGGCGCCCCGACCTCACCGAGATCTGGGTGCGCTGGATCCAGGACTCGCTCTACGCCGCGACGCCCGAGGGCGTGGCGGGCAACGACGACGGCGGCACGCTCGGCTCGTGGTACGTGCTGACGACGCTCGGCGTCTACCCCGTCCCGGGCAGCGACCGCTGGATCGTCGGCGCGCCGCGCTTCCCGCAGGCGCGCGTGCGTGTCGGCGGGCGCGAGCTCGTGATCGTCGCCGAGGGGCAGGGCCGCCACGTCGCCGCGGTGACGCTCGACGGCGTCCCGGTGACCGGGGCGGAGCTCGGGCACGCCCGGCTCGCGGGAGCGGCCGAGCTGCGGTTCGTGATGTCGGCGTCCACCGGCCGGTAGGCTCGCGGATCTAGCTCGCCATGAGCCGATCCGCCCTGCTCGCCGTCTCTCTCCTCGCCACCCTGTTCGCCTGCCATCCGCCCCGCGGCCCTCTTGGCCCCGGAGGCCCCGGCGCCGAAGGTGGTGTCGTCGTCGGCGTGGGCGTCGCCGGCGATCCGGACGCCAGGTCGTGCAGCGGGGGCGAGAGCTGCGCCTTCTCGTGCGAGAACGGCACCTGCGCGGTCGTGTGCGAGGCCGGCGCGACGTGCAACGTGGCCTGCGACAACGGCACCTGCAACCTGCACTGCCTCGAGGGCGCCACCTGCAACGTGGCGTGCGACAACGGCACCTGCAGCTCCGTCTGCGCCGAGGGCGCGACGTGCAACGTGTCGTGCGACAACGGCAGCTGCGACCAGCAGTGCGGCGAGGGCGCCACCTGCAACATGGCCTGCGACAACGGCAGCTGCAGCTAGTCCGGATCATTCACCAACACGTCGGCTGCGACCGTCGCGCTCCGGGAACGCGAGGATGACCGCGCGACATCGCGCCACATGCGCGCTCGCCGGGGATCGGGCATCAAGATGACATGGCCCGTTCGTCCGCGCAGAGCGACTTCGTGTTCACCCCCGGTGAGACGATGGAGCCGGCGGAGATCGAGCCGCCCGACCGGACGTCGCCGATCGCGCTGCCGCAGGCGAAGGTCCGCACGCGCTTCGCGAGCACGCGCCTCACGCGCATCGTGATGGGCGTGACCTTCTTCATGCTGTTCGTCCTCACGATCCTCACGATCGTCGGCCCGCACATCCCGTCGGGCGAGTAGCGACCGTGACACCGGCGACCGCGACATCCGTGTCACGGCGCGCACAACGGATTTTCATCGCGCGGATCGCCCAACCGCCCGATCCCGCGCGCACCTCCCCGCGCACCGCCGGCGCGTGCTTTGCTGGAGGCGATCCCATGCGCACCACGCTCGCCCTCGCCCTCCTGTCCTCGGTCGCCGCGTGTGGTGGCGGCGGTGACCCGGACCTGCGCGCCGAGCGCGCGATCCCCGCGGACCTCGCGCCCGACGTCCAGGCCGCCGCCGTGGCGAACAACCAGTTCGCCCTCGACGCGCTCGCGGCGCTGCCCTCCGACGGACCGAACCAGTTCTTCTCGCCGTTCAGCATCTCGACGGCCCTGTGGATGCTCGACGCCGGCGCGCGCGGCGAGACCGACGCCGAGCTCCGCGCGGCCCTGCGCGCGACGCTGCCCGGCGACCGCGCCCACCTCGCGTACGGCGCGATGCTGACCAGCCTCGACGTCGGCCGCGGCTACGAGCTGTACACGCTCGCGACGGCGAACCGGCTGTTCGGCCAGAAGGGCTACACCTTCCAGCAGCCGTTCCTCGACCTGCTCGCGAACGCGTACGGCGCCCCGCTCGAGGAGCTCGACTTCTCGGGCGACCCCGAGGGTTCGCGCCGGCACATCAACGGCTGGGTGTCGGACCAGACCGACCAGAAGATCCCCGAGCTCCTCGAGCAGCTGAGCAGCACGAACCGGCTCTCGATCGTCAACGCGATCCTGTTCAAGGGGCAGTGGACGACCCCGTTCGACAGGAGCAAGACGCGCGCGGCGCCGTTCCAGGTCGCCGCGGGCACGTCGGTCGACGCCCCGATGATGACGAAGTCCGAGGACCTCGCGACCGCGGCGATCGCCGGCGGGCGCATCGGCCTCTTGCCGTTCCGCGGCAACGACCTGTCGATGGTCGTGCTCCTGCCCGACGAGGTCGACGGCTTGCCGGCGCTCGAGCGCGCGCTCACCGCCGAGGGGCTCGAGGCCGCGATCGCCGCCGCGGCGCCCGCGGGCAACGACGCGATGGTCGTCGCGCTGCCGAAGTTCTCGTTCGAGACGAAGTTCGATCTCACCGGCCCGCTGAGCGACCTCGGCATCCAGGCCGCGTTCGACGCCGGGCGCGCGGACCTGTCGGGCATCGCGCCGGGGCTGTTCGTGTCGAGCGCGGTCCACAAGGCCGTGATCACCGTCGACGAGGAGGGCGCCGAGGCCGCCGCCGCGACGGCGATCAACCTCGAGGACTCGCTGCCGCCCGAGTTCCGCGCCGACCGCCCGTTTGCGTTCTTCATCTACGACCACGTCACGCACGGCATCCTGTTCCTCGGGCGGGTGACGGATCCGCGGTAGCGCGCATCAGATTTCGAAGAGGCGTGCGCGCGCAACCTCGCGACATGCCTCGAGCGGGGCGGCGGCGCGGGACTTGCTCGAACGGAGAAACACATGCGTCACGCACTCGCCCTCGCCTTGGTCCTCGCCGCCTGCGGCGACTCCAGCCCCGACCCCGACCTCACCACCGAGCGGAAGATCCCGGCGGCGCTCGCCGCCGACGTCCACGCGGTCGCGCAGGCCAACAACCAGTTCGCGCTCGACGCGCTCGCCGTGCTGCCGGCGGAGGGGAACCAGTTCTTCTCGCCGTTCAGCATCTCGACGGCGCTGTGGATGCTCGACGCCGGCGCCGCCGGCGACACCGACGCCGAGCTGCGCGCCGCGCTCCACGCGTCGCTGCCGGGCGACGCCGCGCACCACGCCTACGGCGCGATGCTCGACAGCCTCGAGGTCGGCCGCAGCTTCGAGCTGTACACGCTCGCGACGGCGAACCGGCTGTTCGGGCAGAAGGGCGCGCCGTTCCTGCAGCCGTTCCTCGACCTCACGGCGAACGCCTACGGCGCGCCGCTCGAGTCGCTCGACTTCCGCAGCGACCCCGAGGCCGCGCGCGGCGTGATCAACGACTGGGTCGCCGACCGGACCGACGACAAGATCCCCGAGCTGCTCGAGGCGGGGAGCGTCGGCAACGATGCCCGCCTCGTCCTCGCGAACGCGATCGTGTTCAAGGGCAAGTGGGTGCACCAGTTCGACCCCGCGAGGACCGCACCGGGCAAGTTCACGCTCGCCTCCAGCGCGCAGGTCGACACGCCGATGATGTCGAAGAAGGACGACGTCGCGCGCGTCGAGCTCCCGGGCGGCTACCTGGGCGTCCTGCCGTTCCGCGGCAAGGACCTGTCGATGATGGTGCTCGTGCCCGACGAGGCGAACGGCCTGCCGGCCCTCGAGGAGGGCCTCACCGCCGCCTCGCTCGCGACCGCGATCGCGACGGCCGAGCAGCACGTGGCGAGCGGCAAGGAGATGACGGTCATCCTGCCGAAGTTCAAGTTCGAGACGGAGCTCGACCTCCGCGAGGTGCTGCCGCGGCTCGGCATCGTGAGCGCGTTCGACGAGCGCGCCGATCTGTCGGGCATCGACGGCACGCGCGACCTCGTCGTGCAGAAGGCCGTGCACAAGGCGGTGATCGCCGTCGACGAGCAGGGCGCGGAGGCCGCCGCGGCGACGGGCGTCGTCGTCGGGCCGACGTCGCTGCCGCCGCAGTTCGTCGTCGATCGCCCGTTCGTGTTCTTCATCTACGACCACGTCACGGGGAGCATCCTGTTCCTCGGGCGCGTCAACGACCCGCGCTGAGCCACGGCGCCAGGAACGCGTCGGCCTCGGCGAGCAGGCGCGGCAGCGAGGCCGCGAGCTCGTGGCCGTCGTCGAGCTCGATCACGCGGACGTGCGGGCCGGCCTGCGCGGCGAAGCGGTGCGAGCCGGCGACCGGCACGACGTCGTCGCCCGTGCCGTGCAGGATCAGCGTCGGCACGCGCACGTCGGGGAACCCGGCGTCGACGCGCGCGAGGTCCTCGGCGAAGCCGTGGTCGACGCGCGCCGGCTGCTGCGTCGTGTAGTCGTGGACCTCGCGCCAGCCGGTGCGCTGCCACGCGGCCCACGCGTCGTCGCCGAGCGACGTGCGCCAGCGGTCGTAGATCTGGAACGCCGGCGCGAGCAGGATCAGCGCGATCACGCGCGCGTCGAGCTCGGCGGTGCGCGCGGCGGTGAGCCCGCCGAGCGAGCTGCCGATCACGATCGCGCGGTCGCGGTCGCTCCCGAGCGCCGCGCGCGTCGTGGCGATCATCTCCGAGAGCCGCAGGTGCTCGAACGAGGGCACGCGCAGGTTCAGCCGCTCGATCGCGATCCCGCGCGCCGCGAAGTGGCGGTCGAAGCCCAGGCCCTTCGTCGAGTTGGGGCCCGACGCGAAGCCGTGGAGATAGAGGATGCGAGGGCCCATCTATAGTGTTATCGTTACACGATGTCGCAAACCGCCCTGGAGCGGGCCACAGTATCACTCGAGGGGTTGTCGGTGGCGGATGCGTTCGGCGAGCAGCTCCTGCACTGCGGCCCCTACGAGCGCGCGGATGCGGTCGCGGATCGCGTGACGCCGCGGCGCCGGCCGTGGATGTGGACCGACGACACGGCGATGGCGGTGTCGATCGTCGAGGAGCTCGCGGCGGGCGGCGCGATCGACGCCGCCGCCCTCGCGCGCCGGTTCGGGCGGCGCTACCTCGCCGATCCGGCGCGCGGCTACGGGCGCGGCGCGCACGAGATCCTGCAGGCGATCGCGACCGGCGCGCCGTACGAGGCGGCCGCGGCGGCGGTGTTCCGCGGCGAGGGCTCGTGCGGCAACGGCGGCGCGATGCGCTCGGCGCCGATCGGCGCGTACTTCGCCGGCGACCTCGACGCGGCCGTCGCGCACGCGCGGCGATCCGCGGCGCCGACGCACGCGCATCCCGACGGTGCCGCCGGTGCGATCGCCGTCGCCGTCGCGGCGGCCGCGGCGTTCGGCGGCGAGCGCGATCCGCGGGCGCTGCTCGAGACGGTCGTGGCGCGCACGCCGGCGGGCCCGACGTGCGAGGGCCTGCGCCGCGCGATCACGATGCTGCGCGCCGAGCCGATCACCGTCGCGGCGGAGCTCGGCAACGGCAGCCGCGTGCTGTCGGCCGACACGGTGCCGTTCGCCGTGTGGTGCGCGGCCGTGCACCTGGCGGACTACGCGGGCGGGCTGTGGGCGTGCGCGAGCGTCGGCGGCGACATCGACACGACGTGCGCGATGGTCGGCGGGATCGTGGCGGGAGCCGTCGGCCTCGCCGGGATCCCGGAGGCGTGGCGCGCGGCCCGGGAACCGCTGCGCCGGGACGAGGTATGATCCGCGGGTGAGCCGCGCGTGGATCGCCGCCGTGATGGCGCTGTCGGCGTGCGCCGGCCCGAGGGCCGGCAGGAGCGGCGGCGACCCGTGCGAGGCCGTCGCCGACCACGTGCACGCGCTGCTCCAGCGCGTGACGCCGCCGAGCGGCAAGCACGACACCGCGCACGAGCGCGCGATCCGCGACATCTTCGCGACGCGCTGCCGGGAGGACACGTGGGACGTCGACGCGCGCGACTGCATCCTCGCGAAGAAGGCCCTCGCCGACGACGCGCGCTGCAAGGACCGGCTGACGTCGACGCAGCGCGGGGCGCTCGACCAGGCGCTCGGCGCCGAGGAGGACCGCGCGCGGCTCGCGCACCTGCCGAGCGTGTGCGCCGAGTACCGCGATCGCATCGACCAGCTGCAGACCTGCTCGGCCGTCCCGCAGGAGTCGCGCGAGACGATGAAGCAGGCGTTCACGCAGGTCCTCGCGTCCGGCGTCAAGGGTTCCGACCTGGAGGACCACTGCCGGCGCGGGATCGAGGCCATCCGGCGCTCGTTCAGCGCGAAGTGTGGCTGGTAGGCCGTGGGCTACGACGACCTCAAGTTCGGCGTGGTCGCGCTGTCGGCGATCTTCTTCGTGATCGATCCGCTCGCGATCCTGCCCATCTTCCTCACGATCACGTCGGGCGACACCGTCGCGCAGCGCGAGCGCATGGCGAAGCGGGCCGCGCTCGCCGCGTGGTTGACGATGACGATCTTCGCGATCGCGGGCGGCGTGATCTTCCAGGCGTTCGGCATCTCGCTCGGGGCGTTCAAGTGCGCCGGCGGCCTCATGCTGCTGCTCATGTCCGTCGACATGATGCGCGCGCAGCCGCCGGCGACGAAGACGAGCGAGGAGGAGCAGCGCGAGAGCCAGGCGCGCGACGACATCGCGATCTTCCCGCTCGCGATCCCGATGCTCGCCGGACCGGGAGCGATCGCGACGGTGATGGTGCTGATGTCGCGCGCCGCGTGGGAGCCCGTCGCGACCGCGTCCGTGTTCGTCGCCGTCGGGATCACGTGCCTCGCGGCGTGGCTGCTCATGCGCTACGCGGCGCGCGCCGAGAAGCTGATCCCGCGGACGCTGATGCGCGCGCTCGAGCGCGTGATGGGCCTCTTGCTCGCGGCCGTCGCCGTCGAGTTCATCGCGGACGGCGTGCGCAACATCGTGCACCCGGGCTAGGCTCTCGTCCCATGCGGCTCGCGGTGCTCGTGGCGATCACCCTGTCGTCGGCGTGCGCGTCGGGGCCGACGTCGCGGCCCGAGCCGGTCGCGAGCCCGCGCGCGTGCGAGAAGATGGCCGACCACCTGATCGAGGTCATGCTCGACGGGATCGAGCAGAAGCCGGGCGGCGACGCGCCGTCGCGGGGCAAGCAGGAGACGGCGGACGCGCTGACGCGGATGTTCATCCAGATCTGCGTCGACACGAAGTGGTCGGTCGAGGCGCAGACGTGCTTCGGCGGCGTCGCGAAGCTCGAGGACACGAACGGCTGCGCGGAGTACCTGACGGTCCCGCAGCGCGACGCGGCGGGGAAGGCGATCGAGGACATGTTCGGGAAGCGGCAGCCGGGAGGGGACGCGGGCGCGCCGGAGGGCGACGGAGTACGATAGGGCGTGCGCACGTACCTGTTCGCCTCCCTCGTTGGCTTCGCCGCCGCCGCTTGCGGCACGCCGCACAAGTCCGCGGTCACGCCGGTCGGCGACGGCGCGTCGGCGCCGGGCCACAAGGCCGAGGCCGGGCCGTCGTGCGAGGCCGCGGCGAGCCAGGTCGTCACGATCCCGGGCGGCGTGTCGAAGCGGCCGCTCACGGACGACCAGCTGCGCATGGCCAAGGTCGCGTTCGTCGAGCGCTGCACCCAGGACCGGTGGGCGGAGGACGTGCAGCGGTGCCTGATGGCGGTTGGGTCGCGCGACGACCTGCTGGCGTGCCGGGGCAAGTTGCCGGCGGAGGCGAAGAAGGCGCTCGGCAAGGACCTGCGCGAGCGCCTGGGGCGGACGCACACCGGCGACGAGCCGCCCCCGGGCGGCGGGGGCGGGACGCGCGGGGCGCCGATGTCCGCGGATCCCTGCGAGGGCGGCGAGTAATTTCGACGCCGGGAGGGGCGGTCGTGCTACACGACCGTCGCCGTGGCGAAGCCGCAGCTGTTCGCGCACCGGCCCTACTGGGCCCACCGGTTCGGCATCGCGCCGTTCCTGCCGACGACGCGCGCCGAGATGGACGAGCTCGGCTGGGATAGCTGCGACGTCATCCTGGTCACCGGCGACGCGTACGTCGATCACCCGAGCTTCGGGATGGCGCTGATCGGGCGGCTGCTCGAGCGCCACGGCTTCCGCGTCGGGATCCTCGACCAGCCGGCGTGGACGAGCGTCGAGCCGTTCCGCGAGCTCGGGCGGCCGAACCTCATGTGGGGCGTGACCGCCGGCAACATGGACTCGATGGTCAACCGCTACACGAGCGACCGGAAGGTGCGGCGCGACGACGCGTACTCGCCCGACGGCGCGGCGGGGCTGCGGCCGGATCGCTCGACGCTGGTGTACGTGCAGCGCTGCCGCGAGGCGTTCCCGGGCGTGCCGGTGGTGATCGGCGGGATCGAGGCGAGCCTGCGGCGGATCGCGCACTACGACTACTGGTCCGACAAGGTGCGGCGGTCGATCCTCGTCGACGCGAAGGCGGACCTGCTCGTGTACGGCAACGCCGAGCGCGCGATCGTCGAGATCGCGCACCGGCTCGGCGCGGGCGAGGACATCGAGGCGATCCGCGAGCTGCGCGGCACGGCGCACGTGCGGCCGCTCGACGGGTTCGCGGAGGTCGACTCGACGTCGATCGATCGGCCGGGGAAGATCGAGCCGCCGCCGGATCCGTACGCGATGGAGGAGCGCGCGGCGAGCGAGGGCGCGGCGTGCGCGACCGGAGAGGCCCCGAAGGCGGAGCTGATCCAGCTGCGGCCGCGCAGGGTCGACCGCGCGAAGCAGGTGCTCCGCCTGCCGAGCTTCGAGCAGGTGGCGGCGGATGCGGCGCTGTACGCGCACGCGTCGCGCATCCTGCACCTCGAGGCGAACCCCGGCAACGCGCGCGCGATGGTGCAGCGCCACGGCGCCGTCGACGTGTGGCTCAACCCGCCGCCGCTGCCGCTCACGACGGCGGAGATGGACGAGCTGTACGAGCTGCCGTTCGCGCGCAAGCCGCACCCGCGCCACCAGGCGACGAAGCTGCCCGCGTACGAGATGATCAAGTTCTCGGTGACGATCCTGCGCGGCTGCTTCGGCGGCTGCAGCTTCTGCTCGATCACCGAGCACGAGGGCCGCGTGATCCAGAGCCGCTCGGAGGCGTCGATCCTGCGCGAGATCGGCTGGATCCGCGATCGCACGCCCGGCTTCACCGGGATCATCTCCGACCTCGGCGGCCCGACGGCGAACATGTACCGGATGGCGTGCAAGAGCCGCGAGATCGAGGCGGCGTGCCGCAAGCCGTCGTGCGTCTACCCCGACATCTGCGACAACCTCGGCACGGATCACGGCCCGCTCGTGGCGCTGTACCGCAAGGCCCGCGCGCTCCCCGGCGTGCGCCGCATCTTCGTGGCGTCGGGCGTCCGCTACGACCTGGCCGTGCGCTCGCCGGAGTGGATCCGCGAGCTCGCGCAGCACCACACCGGCGGCTACCTCAAGATCGCGCCGGAGCACACGGAGTCGGGCCCGCTCGCGCACATGATGAAGCCGGGCATCGGCGCGTACGACCGCTTCAAGGAGCTGTTCGACCGCTACTCCGAGGAGGCCGGGAAGGAGCAGTACCTGATCCCGTACTTCATCGCGGCGCACCCCGGCACCACCGACGAGGACATGCTCGCGCTCGCGCTGTGGCTCAAGCGCAACGGCTTCCGTCCCGACCAGGTCCAGGCGTTCCTGCCGTCGCCGATGGCGAGCGCCACGGCCATGTACCACACCGGCTACAACCCGCTGCGCTCGATCAAGGCGCGCGAGCGCGTGCACGTGGTGAAGAGCCTGGCGCAGCGCCGGCTGCACAAGGCGTTCCTCCGCTACCACGACGCCAACAACTGGCCGATGCTGCGCGAGGCGCTCCGGCGCATGGGCCGCGCGGATCTCATCGGCGGCGGCAAGCACCACCTCGTCCCCTCGTGGCAGCCCGCGGGCACCGGCGTCGATCCGCGCGCCACCCGCGGGCGCATCCAGCCCGGCGTCGCGCTCACGCAGCACACGGGCCTTCCGCCGCGCAAGCGCCGCTAGTCAGGGAACGGCGGGCCGGGCTTCCTCGGGCACGAGCTGCCCGAGGTGCCACGCCTGCAGGCGCAGCGCGCTCTCGGCCTCGACGTAGGAGCGGCGGAGCCGGGCCACGAACAGGAGCGCGACCGTCAGCGTGATCGCGTGGCTCGCGACGAGCAGGATCATCGTCGGCAGGGCCGGGAGCTCCGTCATCATCGGCACGATCGAGATCCGGCCGTCGGCGAACTCGTACGAGGCGGGGATCACGCCCGCGAGCTGGAGCGCCACCGGGACGAAGATCACCGCGAGGCACCCGACGATGATCGGGACGCGCCCGCGCTGGAAGCTCGCGAGGTAGCCGACGCCCGTCGCGACGACGATGGTCGGCACGAGCACGAGCGGGCCGAACAGCACCTCGCCGCTGAGCAGCGCGAACAGCGACGTCACGAGGTGCGGGATCGGGACATCGAGGTCGCGCGGCGGACGGCGGTGGTAGTAGATCGTCATCAACAGGACGCCGACGATCATCACGGTGCCGAACAGCATCATCCACCAGTTGCGGATGCCCATCGCGAGCAGCAGCGGCAGGTACAGCACGTACGAGGCCTGCGCGAACATGAACGACCGCGCCGCGAACCGGAAGTTGCGCACGCGCGCCTCGCGCCCGACCTCCTCGGCGATCCGCATCGCCTCGCGCGGCGGCTGCGTCATCAGCCGCACGAGCAGCGTGCGCGCCTGCGCGTTCGTCGGGTCGAGGCCGAGCGCCTTGGTCACCTCGTGCAGCGCCGCGCTGCGCTGTGCGAGCGTCGCATCCGGCGAGGCCACCGCGGCCGCCGCGGCGTCGACCGAGCGCGCCGCGAGCTCGCGCCGCTGCGCGGTGTCGCGATCCCCGTCGAGGTAGCGCTCGATCGCGCGCTGGAACCCGGCGGCCGTGTCGAGCCGCATCGCCGGATCGCGCCGTGTCGCGAGCTGCGCGAGCGCGTCGAGCTCCGGCGCCACGTCCTCGCGCCCCGCCGCGACGGCCCGCTCGCGCGGGCTCGGCCCGTCGAGGTCGAGCGCCTGCCCGAGCTTCTGCGCGACGCTCTCGCCGCGGTTCATCGGCTCCCACACCAGCACCTCGTACAGGATCGCGCCGAGCGCGTAGACGTCCGACGACGGCGTCGCGACGCGCCCGCCCTCGAGCAGCTCCGGTGCCAGGTACCCCGGCGTCCCGAGCAGCGAGCCGGTCGCCGTCTCCGGGCGCGGCGACGAGTCCACGAGCGGCTGCGACGCGCGCTCGTCGGGATCCGGCACCGCCGCGATCTGCGCCGAGATGCGCACGACCGGCTCGGCCTCGGCGACGATCGCGGCGAGGCCCCAGTCGAGCACGTACACCTCGTCGAACGGGCCGAGCATGATGTTGTCGGGCTTGAGGTCGCGGTGGATCACGCCGCGCCGGTGCGCGTACTCGACGGTCATCGCGACGCTCGACAGCACCGTCAGCAGCTTGCGCTGCGAGAACCGCCGCACCGTCGCGTCGTCGCCGGCCCGCAGCTTCGTGATCACGCTCGCGAGGCTCTGGCCGCGCACGTGCTTCATCGTGATGTACGGCGCGCCCGTCCCATCGAGCCCGACGTCGTAGACCGGCACGATCGACGGGTGCTCGAGCTGGCTCTGGATCCGCGCCTCGCGCGCGAACCGCCGCAGCGCGAGCGCGTCGGCGCCCTTGCGCACCGTCTTCATCGCGATGCTGCGCCCGGTGGCGCGGTCGACGAAGCTGCGCACCTCGCCCATCCCACCGGCGCCGAGCATCCGGCCCTCGAGGTAGCGCGCGTCGTCCCCCGCCGTCTCGAACGGGGCGAGCTCTGCTCCGTCGCGCAGCTCGTCGAGCGGCCCGAGTTGTTCGAGCGTGACGGCCCCACCATCACTGCCGCGGTCGGTCACCGCTCGAGGATAGCAGCGGGATCGCGCCGCTACTTCTTCTTGGGCGGCGGCGAGAGCTTCTTGATCGCCGCGTCGGCGTCCTTGACCAGGCACCAGTTCGCGTTCTTCTCGCCGATCCCGAGGACGCCGCCGTAGCCGTGGTAGCGCGCCTGCTTGAGCGCCGGGATCGCCCGCGGGTCGCCGAGGTCGGAGAGCTTTTGCACCGCGGTGCGGCGCTCCTCACACGTCTTGCCGGTCTGCAGGTCGTGCAGGGTCGCCTTCAGCTGGGTGTCGTCGGGCGCCGCGGGCTCGGTGGTCGTCGCTGCGGGCTTCGTCGTCGTCGCGCCCGCGGGCTTCGTCGTCGTCGCCGCCGCCGCGGGCTTCGGCTCGTCGGGCTTCTCCGTCTTCTCGCTTTTGTCGCTCTTGTCGCTCTTGTCGCTCTTGTCGCTCTTGTCGGGTTTGTCGCTCTTGTCGCCCTTGCCGCCCCGCGTCGCCATCCCGACGATGATCGCGAGCAGGATCAGGACGAGCAGCACCAGGCCGCCGGTCCAGATCCAGCGCCGCGGGATCGGCTCGGTCCCGGGCAGCGTCACGGCGCGCGCCGACGGCGGCAGCGTCGCCGGCAGGCCGTGCATCTCGTGCACGTCGGGCAGGGGCGGCGGCGTGGGGAGGGCGATCCCGCCGGAGCTGCCGATCGGCAGCACCTGGACGGGCGCGAGCAGGTGCTGGCTGCTCGCCCGCGCGTGCAGCATCTGGTCGAGCGCCTGGAGGTACTCGTTCGCGAGGCCGAAGCGTTCGCCCGGCGACTTCGCGAGGCCGCGCTGGATGATCTCCTCGAGCCCGCCCGGCATCGGCGCGTCGGACGCGACGTCGGCGACGCGCGGCGGCGGCCGGCTGACGTGCGCGCCCAGCATCGCGAGCGGGTCCTTGTCCTCGAACGGCGCGCGCCCGGCGAGCATCTCGAACAGCACGACCGAGGCCGAGTACAGGTCGGAGGCCGGCGTGATCTCGCCGCCGACCGCCTGCTCGGGCGACAGGTACGCCGGCGTGCCGACGGTGAGGCCGGCGCGCGTGGCGGCCGGGTCGTCGGGGCTGCCGGCGCGCAGCTTCGCGATGCCGAAGTCGAGGATCTTGATGTTGAGGTCGCCGTCCTTGCGGGCGAGGTAGATGTTGTCGGGCTTGACGTCGCGGTGGACGACGCCGCGCTCGTGCGCGTGGCGCAGCCCGAGCAGCACGCCGCGCAGCACCTCGACGGCCTCGCGCCACGGCAGGCGGCGGTCGCGCGCGAGGCGGTCGCCGAGCGTCTCGCCCTCGAGGACCTCCATCACCAGGTAGCACGCGCCGTCGGCGAGCACGCCGAAGTCGCTGACCCCGACGATGTTCGGGTGGTCGAGGCGGCCCGACGCGATCGCCTCGCGCTGGAAGCGCGCCGACGCCTCGCGGTTGCGGTTGAGGTCGGCGTGCAGGACCTTGATCGCGACCGCACGGCCGATGCCCGTGTGCTCCCCGCGGAACACGCGCCCCATGCCCCCCGTCCCGATCAGCGCATCGATGCGATAGCGCCCGTCGAGGACGGAGCCTACGCCGATGTCGTCTGACTCGGAGGAAGGGGAGGGCGACACCGGCATGCAGATCGCCCAGAATCTACCCCGCCCATCGCGACCGACAAAAGGGTCCGGTGTGAGCGTTAGGCGGGCGCCTTCGCTCGCCACTCCTTCTGCGTGAAGGCGTCGAAGTCGATCACGAGGCACACCGGCCTGTCCGCCGCGTCGATCGCCCAGTACGCCGCGTACGCCCCGGCGGGACACGGCACCGCGAACGCGCGCCTCCCGTCGGTGAGCGGGATCTCGACGGGAGCGGCGACCGCGGCCGTCGCGGCCGGCCGCTCCGGGAGGGCGATCGCTCCCGGGCTGCCTTGCCCCGCATCGACGATCGCGAGCCAGCCGGTCGTGACCGCGATCCGCGGGAGTTGCTCGGCCGAGCGCGGCCGCTTCTGGCCCTTTTCGTGTGCGACCGTCCAGCGCGCGATGGGCGGCCGCCCGACGTGCACGACCAGCGCCGCCAGCCGCTCGGGCGCGGCGGCGTTCACGGCATCGCACGCGACCGCCAGCATCATCCGGAACGCGCCCCCGCCCGCCGGCCGGTCGAGCTCGCGCCACGACCTCGGCGCACCCGGGTCGCACAGCGCGATCTGCGTCGACGCGATCGGCAGCGGCACCGGCAGCCAGCGCACGTCGATCTTCATCGCCCCGATCCGCTCCCCGTAGCGCAAGAGGCGCCCGACGTCGCGCTCGGCTGCGAGCTCGTCGCGCTGCTGCGGCGGCGGAGGAGGCGGCGGCGGCAACGGCAGCGACGGCCGCGTCGTCTTCGGCGCGGTCGCCTTCGGAGGCTTCTTCGCAACCGGCTTCGCCGGCCTCGCCGATCGCTTGGGCGGCGCCGCCTTCTTCGCCTTGGCCTTCTTGGCCTTCTTGGCCTTCTTCGCCTTCGCAGGTGGGGTGGCCCGCTTCGTCTTCGCCACGCGCGGACGGTAACAGAAGCGCCACCCGTCCGAAGGATCTGTGCTCTGATCGAGGCATGCGTCGCGTGTGCGCCGAGTGCAACACCGTCAACCGCATCCCCGCGAGGCACCTCGCCGATACCGGCAAGTGCGGCAAGTGCCGCGCGGCGCTGCCGCCGCAGTCGCAGCCGATCGAGATCAGCTCGCAGACGGTGTTCGACGAGATCCTCGGACACGCGCGCGTGCCGGTCCTCGTCGATTTCTGGGCGCCGTGGTGCGGGCCGTGCCGTCAGGTGGCGCCCGAGGTCAAGAAGGCCGCGGCGAACCTCGCGGGCAAGGCGATCGTGCTGAAGGTCGACACCGATGCGATGACCGTCCTCGCGGAGCGCTACCAGATCCAGAGCATCCCGAACTTCGCGCTGTTCACCGGCGGGCGGCTCGTGCGCCAGCGCGCCGGCGCCGTCGATCACCGGCAGCTCGAGCGCTGGGCCGTCGCGCCGCAGTAGATCCGCTGCGCGCGCCGTGCGTTGCACGCGGGCATGCTGACGCGGCTGGCTTGGACGCTCCTCGCGCTCGCGACCTTGGGTCGCACGGCGCTGGCCGATGACGACAACGACGACGCCAACGACGACGACGGCCCCGCGCGCGAGCACCAACCTTCCCCCCGCGGGGTCGCCGAGCTCGGCGGGCGCTCCGGCGGCGCCGAGATCCTGGCCGTCGACCCGGTGCGCGGCGGTGGCTCGCACCGCGGCGTCGCGCAGAGCTACCTCGTCGCGCCGCACGGCGGCGAGGTCACCGGGCAGATGCGGTTCGTGCTGTCGGACCCGCTGCTCGGCGATCAGAAGCTGAAGTTCTCCGACCTCGCGCTGTTCACGATGACCGGGCGGTGGTCGCTGTTCTCGCGCCTCGAGATCTCCGGCAGCGCGACGTTCCTGCCGAAGCAGCCGTCGTACACCGGCGAGAAGCCGTGGCAGAGCCTCGGGGTCGGCCTGCGCAGCCCGCTCGGCAAGCGCACGGCGGTCGCGCTGACCGGCGGTGGCGGGCACCTGCTCTCGCACGCCGGCATGTGGACGCGCCAGGCGATGACGCTCGAGCTCCGCAAGCCGATCGCCCGGGGGCTCACGTTCGACGTCACCGGCGGCGTCGGCGGGATCACGCTGACCGCGCCGCGCTCCTCGAGCGCGTTCATCACCGAGGTCGCGGTGTCGACGTCGGCGCTGTTCGACATCGACGGCAAGTGGGGCTCGTGGATCGGCCTCGGCTACGCGCTGCCGGTGTCGGCGCGCGGCACCGACCCGACGACCTCGCTCGCGGTCGACCCGCAGCCGCGCCTCGACTTCCGGGTCGGCACCGTGTTCTCGCTCGAGAAGAAGTGGGACGTGTTCGCCGAGTACGCGGTCGTCGACCGCGGCGACCTCGGGAACCCGGCCACGCGCCTGCCGATCCTCGACGGCGGCTTCGACCAGCACCAGGTCATGTTCGGCGTCACCCGTCACATCGCCCCGAAGAAGCAGAAGCGCAGCTACGACCCCGGCCACGACGACGACGCGTACGAGCTGCGCGTCGGCCGAAAGTGAATCGCCCCTGGGTAAGCGAGGGAGGGTAGCGGGGTACCCCGGGTAGCTACGCACCCTGCATGACCTCGCGAAACTCTTCGAGAATTCGCGAACGATAGGTGGCACTCGCGTCGCAATAGGTTCCTGCATGACGCAGGGCCAGTGGCGCAACCAGCTCATCTCCGACCACGCGGACATCGCGAAGCGGATCGCCCTGAAGATGGCGCGGCGCTGCCCGGCGTGGATCGCGCGCGAGGATCTGGTCGCGGCGGGCCTGCTCGGCCTGACCGAGGCGGCGCGCCGCTACGACGAGAACCGCGCCGAGCCGTTCCTGCCGTTCGCGGAGCAGCGCATCCGCGGCGCCGTGCTCGACGAGCTGCGCCGCGGCGACCTGCTGCCGCGCCGCGTCCGCCAGGTCGCGCGCAAGATCGCGGCAACGATCCGCGCGCTCGAGAGCAAGGGGCAGGATGCGACGGAGCAGACGGTCGCCGACGCGATGGGCGTCACCGTCGAGCACTACCGCACCGACCTCGCGCACCTCGTCGACGTCGACGTCGAGTCGCTCGACTCGAGCCCGGGCGGCGGCGAGACGTCGCGCGCCCTCATCGATCCGCAGCGCACGCCGGTGGAGCTCGCGTCGCACCGCGAGAAGCTGGCGCGCGTGCGCGCGGGGCTCGACAAGCTCGAGTCGCGCGACGTCACGCTGCTCGGCCTGCACTACATCGAGGAGCTCACGTTCCAGGAGATCGCGGCGACGCTCGGCATCACCGCGTCGCGCGCGTGCCAGCTGCTGTGGCGCGCCGTCGAGCGGCTGCGCGCGCAGCTGGGGACGGCGCTGCTCGCCGAGGCGGCCGCGTGAGATCTGCCGCACGGCGCGACACCTGATCTGCGCCGAACGCGTTTGGCGTCGGCGGCACAGCTGAGGCAACATCGATCGCTCACCAGATGGTCGAGGACGCGCACGAGGCGCATGCGAAGGTGATGGTCGTCGAGGACGACCCGGAGGTCAGCCGTGCGATCGCGCGCAAGCTGGGCGGCGACGGCTACGACCTCGAGCTGACCGACGACCCCAAGGTCGTGCTCGCCCGGCTCGACGCCGGCGACGCCGAGTGGGACGTCATGATCCTCGACGTCGGGCTCCCCGGGATGAGCGGCATCGACGTGCTGCACCGGTTCCGCGAGGCGGGCTCGGTGGTGTCGGTGCTCATGCTCACCGGCGACAACACCGCGACCACCGCGACCGAGTGCATGCGCGCCGGCGCGTTCTACTACCTGACCAAGCCGTTCCGGCCGTTCGAGCTGGCGTCGATGGTCGAGTCGGCCGCGAGGTACGCGCGGCTGCGCCGCCAGCTCCACGAGAAGAAGCGGGCGGCGCTCGACGACACCACCGACCCGCTGCTCGTCGGGACGTCGGCGCCGATGCGCAAGATGCGCGCGGCGATCGCCCGGCTGGCGAACCAGGACGTGTCCGTGCTGATCCAGGGCGAGAGCGGCACCGGCAAGGAGCTGGTCGCGCGCGCGCTGCACGAGCGCGGTCCGCGCCGCGAGCACCGGTTCGTGGCGCTCAACTGCGGCGCGATCCCGGAGTCGCTGATCGACAGCGAGCTGTTCGGTCACGCGAAGGGCGCGTTCACCGGCGCGACGACCGACCGCGCGGGCGTGTTCGTCGAGGCCGACGGCGGCACGCTGTTCCTCGACGAGATCGGCGACATGCCGCTCGGCGTGCAGGCGCGCCTCCTGCGCGTCCTGCAGGAGAGCGAGGTGCGGCCGGTCGGCGCGAGCGGCGTGCGCAAGGTCGACGTCCGCGTGATCGCGGCGACCCACGTCGAGCTCAACACCGCCGTCACCGAGGGCCGCTTCCGCCAGGACCTGTTCTACCGGCTGAACGTCGTCGTGATGCCGGTGCCCCCGCTGCGCGAGCGGCTCGACGACCTTCCCCTCCTGGCCGGCCACTTCCTGCGCAAGCACACGGCGCGCGGCGAGCGCGGCGCCCCCGCGACCGTGCTCGCCCCAGAGACGCTCGAGGCGATGGCCGCCTACCACTGGCCCGGCAACGTGCGCGAGCTCGAGAACGCCCTCCTCCACGCCGTCGCCCTCCACCACGGCGAGACCATCCGCCCCGAGGCCCTCCCGTTCCACGCCACCGGGCGCGTGAAGGGCACCCTGCCCATGCCCGTCGTGAAGGGCGAGAACGAGGAAGAGCTCCCGCTCACCGAGGCCAAGCGCCGCGCGATGACCAAGTACGAGCACGACTACCTCGTCCGCGTCATGGAGCGCGCCAAGGGCTCCGTCTCCGAGGCCGCCCGCCTCTCCGGCCTCGATCGCACCAACTTCCGCCGCCTCCTCCAGCGCCACGGCATCGACCCGACCACCTACAAGTAACGCGCTCCCTACGTGGTCTCGTCGAAGCTGCGGGGCTCGTGGTGGGCGTCGTGGTCGGGAGAGTCGGAAAGGGTGTCGGAGGTGTCGGAGGTGTCGGAGGCGCGGCGGTCGCGGAGGCGTGCGCGATCGCGCAGGTCGCGGCGCTCGGTGCCCTTGTGGCTGCGCTGGTGGCTGAGCTTGGCCATGGGGTTACCTCATGCAATTCACGCGGCGTACTTGCGGAGCTTCTCGACGAGCGTCGTGCGGTTGAGGCCGAGGAGCGCGGCCGCCTCGGTCCGGTTGCCGCCGGCCTTGGTCAGGGCGCGATCGATCAGGGTGCGCTCGAGGTTCTCGAGGGCGGTGCGGAGATCGAGCGAGGTGTCGTCGAGGACGGGCGCCGAGGGGGCGGTGGGCTGCGGCGCGGCGGCCGCCGCCGGCGGGGCGACGATGCGGATCTCGGGGTTCGTGCCCGACGCCATGAACTTGGGCTTCTTCGCGCCCGGGAGCTGGAGGTCGGCCTCGCCGAGGCGCGCCTTCTTGGCGAGCAGCACCGAGCGCTCGATCATGTGCGCGAGCTCGCGCACGTTGCCCGGCCAGGCATACGCGCACAGCGCGCTGCGCGCCGAGGCGTCGAAGCCCTCGACGTTGCGGCCGAGGCGCTCGCGCGAGCGAGCGAGGCACACCTCGGCGATGCGGAGGACGTCCTCGGGGCGCTCGCGCAGCGCCGGGAGGTGGATGGGCACCACGGCGAGGCGGAAGTAGAGGTCCGCGCGGAACTTGCCCTGGGCGACCATCTCCTCGAGGTTGCGGTGCGTCGCGGCGATGATGCGCACGTCGACGGGGATGTCGGTGTCCGAGCCGACCGGCGACACGACGCGCTCCTCGAGGACGCGCAGCAGCTTCGCCTGCGCCGACAGCGGGAGGTCGCCGATCTCGTCGAGGAAGATCGTGCCCTCGTGCGCCGTCATGAAGCGGCCGGGGCGGGCGTTCGTCGCGCCCGTGAACGCGCCCTTCAGGTGACCGAACAGCTCCGTCTCGAGCAGCGAGTCCGGGATCGCGGCGCAGTTCACCGCGATGAACGCGCGCGAGCGGCGCGACGACGCGCGGTGCGCGGCGCGGGCGAACAGCTCCTTGCCGCTGCCCGTCTCGCCGGTGATGAGGATGCTGCAGTCGCTGTTCGCGACGTGCTGGATCGTCTCGAGCGCCTCGATGACCTGCGGCGACTCGCCGACGATCTCGGAAGCGTACTGGGCGCGCCACGAAGCGAAGTCGGTCATCATCATCACGGCCCGATCGCAGTGCGATTCGCGGGCCATGTCGTTGGAATCGTTGGGACGGGTAACCGTCGGTTAGGTTACGAAATGGGTAGCCAACGATCTGAAGACGATACTTGTCCCTACATCGCCGCGAGGGAGGGTAACGCGTTACCCCCTGGGGGTAGCTGATCACCCAGCTCTCGCGATCTCCGCGTACCCACGCACGAAAGCTCGACTCGACCGACGGTCGAGGACGGCGAGATCACCGCGAGCTTCCCTTCGAGGGAGGAGCTTCTAGCGGCCGGGGAGGCGGATCCAGAACGTCGAGCCCTCGGGGGACGCGACGTAGTCGATCGTGCCGCCGTGCGCCTCGCAGGCGAGGCGGCAGAAGTACAGGCCAAAGCCGCGCTTGCCGTTCGAGCCCTTCGCGTACTTCGCGAACAGCCTCTCGCGCAGCTTGTCGGGGACGGCGGGGCCCGTGTTGAAGACGCTGAGCTCGACGCTCGAGCCGTCGAGCTGGTCCCAGCGGTGCGCGGTGAGGCGGATCGTGCCGCCGTCGTTGCAGTAGCGGGCGGCGTTGCCGACGAGGTTGTGCAGCACGCGCTCGACGAGCGCGGTGTCGAAGTGGCCGAGCAGCGCGGGATCGCAGTCGACCTCGAAGCGCACCCTGCGGTTCGGCACCACCGAGTGGACGTCGATCACCTCGTGCAGCAGCGCGCGCACGTTGTTGGACGTGCACGACGGCTTCACCGCCGCGTCCTCGAAGCGGGCGATGTCGACGAAGTTCGCGACCAGGCCCGACATCCGGCGCAGCGCCGTGACCGTGGCGGTCAGCGCGGCGGTCTCGTCCTCCCCGAGCGTCACGACCCCGTGCAGGTACACCATGTTCCCGAGCGCGACGGCGAGACCGTTGTTGAGGTCGTGCGCGAGCATCGCGGCGGCCTCGGCGCCGTACGCGAGCAGGCGGTCGGCGCGCTCCTGGGCGAGGCGCGTCTCGACGTATGCCTGTTGCGTGCGCGCGGCGGCGACCATGCGGCGCTTGAGCTCCGCGATCATCGCGGGCTTGGCCATCACGTCGTCGGCGCCGGCGTCGAAGCAGACGGTGCGCGTCTCCTCGTCGTCCTGCCCCGACAGCACCGCGATCCAGATCGCCGCGCCGTGCAGCTTCTTCAGCTTGCGCACGACCTCGAGGCCGGGCGTCGGCATGTTGAAGTCGACGATCGCGAGATCGGGAGGCGTCTGCTCGGCGATCGTCAGCGCGGGGCCGCCGTCCTCGGCGGCGAAGACGTGGAAGCCGGCGCGCGACATCGCATTCGCGATCGCGCGGCGCACGCGCGGGTCGTCGTCGACGACGAGGAGGCGCACTCCCGACGGCGCCGTCTGCGCCGCGATCTCCACCGCACCATCTCGAGCAGCAGCCACGTTGGACACGCCGGGCTTTCCTGCGATGCGCGTGCCAGCCGCGGCGATCGAATTCAGGCGGTTTGCGCCGGGTCGCACGCACGCCGCGTCAAGCTCGCCGACACGCTCGTGTCCGACCTACAGACAACGTGCACGCGGCCGAACCAGGCTCCGACATGCGTGGAAGCGCTGCGCTCGTGCTCGACGCGATCTCCGCGCCCGTCGCGATCACCGACGTGCTGCTCGACGCCGCGCTCGCGGCGCGCGCGGACTGCGTGTGGATCGAGCCGGTCGCCTGCGCCGAGGATCGCTACCTCATCTCCATCGAACGCGCGGGCGCCGTGCTCGCGACGGCCACCCTCGAGGCCGGTCTCGGCGCGGCGGTGATCGCGCGGCTGGCCTACATCGCCGGTGTCGACGTCGGTGCGACGCGCGCCGCCACCGGCACCACCCGCCTGCGCGCGGTCGACGGCGGGGAGGAGCGCGAGCTCGTGTTCACGCTGCGCCCCGGCACCGAGCTGCGCGCCGAGGCCATGTTCGTGGCGCGCGGCCCGGCCGCGGCGATCACGTCGTCGTCGCACGCCGAGCTCGGCGACGGCACGGTCGTCGATCACTACCGCGTGCTCGTGCACCTCGGCGCCGGCGGCATGGGCGCCGTGTACCTCGTCGAGCACGCGACGCTCGCGCGCCGCTACGCGCTCAAGGTGCTGCACGGCAGCGTCCTCGAGCGCGACGCCAGCAGCGTCGACCGCTTCCTGCGCGAGGCCCGCGCCGCCGCGCGCATCCGCCACCCGCACATCGTCGACGTGTTCGACTTCGGCTACCTCGCCGACGGCCGCCCGTACTTCGTGATGGAGCTGCTCGACGCGACGAGCGTGTCGGACCTCGTCGCCCGCGGCGCGCTCCCGATCGCGCAGGCCGTCGCCGTCGCGCGGCAGCTCGCCGAGGCGCTCGCCGTCGCGCACGAGGCGGGCGTGATCCACGCCGACGTCAGCGCCTCGAACGTGCTGGTCAGCTCGCACGAGGACGGCGTGATGACCAAGCTCGTCGACTTCGGCCTCGCCGAGCTGCGCGGCGCGCGCGCGGCCCCGAGCGACACCGACGTCGTGTTCGGCACGCCGTGCTACATCGCGCCCGAGCTGATCCGCGGCGCGCCCGCCGACGAGCGCTCCGATCAGTACTCGTACGGCGCGCTCCTGTTCGAGATGCTCGCCGGAACGACGCCGTTCTACAGCGACGACGTCCGCGAGCTGTGCATGATGCACATGAAGGCACCGCCCCCGGCGGCGACGAGCCCGCACGGGCCGCTCCCCGAGGAGCTGGTGAAGCTCGTCGAGCGCTGCCTCGCGAAGTCGCCGGCGGCGAGGTTCCCCAACATGCGCGCGCTCCTCGTCGAGCTCGACGGCATCGCGCGCACCGTCGGCCGGCGCGGCTGGCGGAGGTGGTTGTCATGACGGCCGCGATCGCGACGAACCGGCTCCCCGTGGTGGTGTGCGTCGACGACGATCCCGACATGCTCGCGAGCGTCGTGCGCATCCTCAAGTCGCTGCCGATCGAGCTCTTGTCGACGACGGAGCCGCAGGCCGCGCTCGACTGGGTCGCGTCGCGCGACGTCGCCGTGCTCGTCTCGGACTACGAGATGCCGGAGATGACCGGCGGCCAGCTCGCCGCGGAGGTGCGCAAGGTCCGCCCCGAGACGGTGCGCATCCTCCTCACGGGCGTGCGCAACTTCGCGACCGCGATCGAGGGCATCAACCTCGGCGAGGTGTTCCGCTACCTCAACAAGCCGTTCCTGCCGCCGCAGATCCGCGACGCGGTGACCGCCGGCATCGCGCGGCACCGCGAGCTCGCGGCGTCGTCGAAGGAGCGCGCGCAGTCGGTGCGCCGCGACCGGCTCCAGCAGGCGCTCGAGGCCGAGTACCCGGGCGTGACCGAGGTGGCGCGCGCCGTCGACGGTGCCTACGTCGTCGCACCTGCACCCGCGCACGTCGCCGGCCTCGGCCTCGAGGCGCTGCTCGCCCTCGGCAGCCGCCAGAGTTGACGCAGCGGCGGGAGCCGACCTCTTCGGATCTCCGGAGGTTGGCGCGGCACGTGGGTTGCTGAAAGGGAGCACATGAGCGACGAGCCCCCGAAGCCCGCAGAGCCCGCCGCCGCCGCAGCCGCCGGCGGTGCCGCGAAGACGTCCAAGATCGTGCTGATCCTCCTCGCGCTGAACCTCGGCGCGAGCGGCTTCGCGACGTTCAAGCTGGCCACCGCGAACCCCGCGGCGGCCGCGAACGCGGAGCACGCCGCGCCGGCGCCGCTGACGAACGAGGTCGTCGGGCCGGTGGTCGCGCTCGACCCGTTCGTCGTCAACCTCGACGAGACGCCGTCGCGCTACCTGAAGATCACGCTGCAGCTCGAGCTCATCGACAAGGACGCCGAGGCGCCGCTGACGAAGAGCAAGCAGCTCATCCGCGACTCGATCCTGTCGCACCTGTCGGGCCTGAAGGTCGCCGACACGCTCGGTGCGGCGAACAAGGAGAAGCTGCGCACCGAGATCACCGAGCGGCTCGAGAAGATCCTCGGGCCGAACAAGGTCCGCCGCGCCTTCTTCCAGGAGTTCGTGGTCCAGTGAAGATCGGCCGGCCCATCGCGGCGGACCACCCGCCGTTCATCATCGCCGAGCTGTCGGCGAACCACCTCGGCAGCCTCGAGCGCGCGCTCGCGATCGTCGACGCCGCGGCCGACGCCGGCTGCGACGCGATGAAGCTCCAGACGTTCACCCCCGACGGCATGACGCTGTCGTCCGACGTCGCCGACTTCCACATCGCCGACGGCCCGTGGCGCGGGCGCTCGCTGCACGACCTGTACGGCGAGGCGCAGACCCCGTACGAGTGGCACCCGGCGCTGTTCGCGCGCGGCGCGGCGCGCGGCATGGTCGTGTTCTCGACGCCGTTCGACGCGATCGCCGTCGAGCAGCTCGACCGCCTCGGTGCCCCCGCGTTCAAGATCGCGTCGTTCGAGCTCGTCGACCTCGAGCTGATCGCGTGCGCGGCGCGCACCGGCAAGCCCCTGATCATGTCGACGGGCATGGCATCGGACGACGAGGTCGGCGAGGCGATCGAGACGGCGCGCACGCACGGCGACGGCGGCGTCGCGCTCCTGCACTGCATCTCCGGATATCCGACGCCGATCGAGCAATCGAACCTGCGGCGCCTCGACGCGCTCGCGAAGTTCGGCGTGCCCCTCGGCATCTCCGATCACTCGCCGGGCGCCACCGTCCCCGCGGCGGCCGTCGCGCGGGGCGCCTTGATCGTCGAGAAGCACCTGACGCTCGCGCGCGCCGACGGCGGCCCGGATGCCGGGTTCTCCCTCGAGCCCGCCGAGATGGCCGAGGTCGTGCGGTCGTGCCGCGCGGCGTGGAGCGCGCTCGGCGACGGCTCGCCGGTGCGCCCGAAGGCCGAGGAGGGCTCGCGCAAGTTCCGGCGCTCGCTGTACGCGGTCGCCGACATCCCCGAGGGCGCCGAGTTGACGCGCGATAACGTGCGCTCGATCCGCCCCGGCTACGGCCTCCTGCCGCGCGAGCTGCCGGCGGTGATCGGCCGGCGCGCGAAGATCGCGATCGCGCGCGGCACGGCGCTCGCGTGGGAGCTGATCGCGTGAGCCCCGCGATCGCCCAGCCCCAGATCCAGCTCCGGCGCGCGCGCCCCGACGACTGCGTGCGCGTGTGGGAGTGGAACTTCGCCCCCGACGTGCGCGCCGTGTCGCGCGACGCGCGGACCGTCACGTTCACCGAGCACGCGCGCTGGTACGAGCGCCGCCTCGCGCGCACGGCCGAGCCGATGTGGGTCGTGCTCGACGCGCGCGTGCCCGTCGGCATCGTGCGCCTCGACCGCATCGGCGGTGCCGGCGACGTCGCGCGCATCTCGATCGCGCTCGCGGCGCGCGCCCGCGGCAAGGGCGTCGGCCGGCGCGCGCTCGCGGCGGCGTGCCTGGCGTGGAACCGACCCATCGTCGCCGAGATCCTCGCGACCAACACCGCCAGCCGCGCCTGCTTCGAGGCGTGCGAGTTCGAGGCGGCGTACGAGCGCGGCGGCGTCGTCACCTATCACTGGAGCCCCTGAGGAAGACGTATGCACACGAACCAGCTCGATCTGTGGCGCTCGGACTTCGGGCGCGATTACACCGACCGCAACGACCGCGAGAAGCCGGAGCGCGTCACCTCGTGGCGGCGCCTCCTCGACGGCATCGCCCCCTACCGCGTGCTCGAGGTCGGCTGCAACGTCGGCTGGAACCTCGAGTACCTGCGGCGCCTCGGCGTGCGCGGCCTGCACGGCATCGAGCCGCAGGCGTACGCCGTCGAGCGTGCGCGCGCGCGGTGCGACGAGTTCGACGTCGTGCAGGGCACGGCGTTCGAGCTGCCGTTCGGCGACGGGTTCTTCGACCTGGCGTTCACGAGCGGCGTCCTCATCCACATCTCGCCGTCGACGATCGGCGCGGCGCTCGACGAGATCTATCGCGTGTCGCGCCGGTGGATCGTGGCGATCGAGTACGACCACCCGACGGAGACCGAGGTCTCGTACCGCGGCCACGCGGGCGCGCTGTGGAAGCGCGATCACGGCGCGCTGTGGCGCACGCGGCACCCCGACCTGCGCGAGGTGCGCACGATCCCGCTCGGCGACGCCGACGGCTACGACGACTGCACCGCGCATCTCTTCGAGAAGACCGCGGGGATGTGATGCGGACCGTCGCGATCGTCCAGGCCCGCATGGGCTCGAGCCGGCTCCCCGGCAAGGTGCTCGCCGACCTCGGCGGGGACACCATGCTCGCGCGCGTGGTCGAGCGGCTGCGCGCGGCGCGGCGGATCACGGCGATCGCGATCGCGACGTCGACGCACGCGGGCGACGACGCGATCGTGCGCGAGGCCGAGCGCCTCGACGCGGTCGCGTACCGCGGCTCGGAGGGCGACGTCCTGGCGCGCTACCTCGGCGCGGCCCGCGCGACGCAGGCCGACGCCGTCGTGCGCGTGACGTCGGACTGCCCGCTCCTCGATCCCGGCGTCGTCGACGAGGTCGTCGCGGCGCTCGGCGACGACGTCGACTACGCCTCCAACACGCACGCGCGCACGTACCCGCGCGGCCTCGACGTCGAGGCGCTGCACCGCGACACGCTCGAGCGCATCGCGCGCCTCGGCACCTCGCCGGCGGCGCGCGAGCACGTCACCGCGTTCGTGCTCGAGCGCCCCGACCTGTTCTGCACGCGCCGGGTGTGCGCATCCGTCGACGATTCGGACCTGCGCTGGACCGTCGACACCCCCGAGGACCTGGCGCTCGTGCGCGCGCTGTACGCGAGGTTCGACCTCGCGCGCGAGGCGATGCCGTATCGCGCGCTGGTCGCCGCCATGCGCGCGCAGCCCGAGCTCGCGATCCTCAACGCCCACGTCGCGCAGAAGCCGACGTTCGGGGAGGAGGCGGTTCGTGCGCCCTGAAGTCCTCGCGCTCCTCGAGGAGATCGGCGACCTCGGCCGCGCGCTCGGCGACGCGATCGAGGCCGGCGACGCGCTCGTCGCGATCGCGACGATGATGCAGCTGCGGCGCGCCCGCTCCGCCCTCGGGCGCTACCCGGTGGCGGCCGCCGACGACGCCGACCTCGCGCGCGTGAAGGTGCTCGTCCTCGCGGCGCGCGGCGCCGAGGCGATGATGGACACCTGGCTCGCGCGCCCGGTCGCGCCCGATGCGGAGCTGCTCGCGAGCGGCCTCGGCATCGCGACGATCGCCGACAAGCTCCTGCCTCCCGTGTGGGACTTCGACACCGACCTCGTCGTCCTCGCGGGCGAGGAGCTCGCGCCCGTCGGCGAGCTGCTCGCCGACCTCGGCCAGCGACGGATCGTGCTCGCCGGTGCCGATCGCCCGTGCCTCCCGCAGCTCGGGTCCTCCGACGGCGGCTCCTCCGGACCCTCGCTGATCCGCGCGGACGGTCCCGTGGAGGTCGCGGCGGCGATCCGCTCGCTCGTGCCGGTGCCGCCGGCGCAGATGATGCTGCGCGGCGTGCGCCCCGTCGACGACATCGCGGAGGCGGCGCGCGCGGCGATCGCGGACCTGCGCATCCACCGCAACACGATCCGGGCGTTCTCGCGCACGTGGATCGAGCAGGGCGCCGCGAACCTGCCGGCGATCGGCGCGTGGCCCTCGGTGGCCGCGCTCGACGGCGCGTTCCGCGGCGTGCCGATGGTGATCGCGGCGCCCGGGCCGTCGCTCGCGCACAACGTCGCGCAGCTGCGCGCGCTGCGCGGCCGCGCGATCGTGACCGCGTTCAGCCACTCGCTGAAGGCGGTGCTCGCCGCCGGCGTCGTGCCGGACTTCGTGATCACCGTCGATCCGCAGGACGTGCGCTACCACTTCGCGGGCTGCGACCTGTCGGGCACGTGCCTCGTCAACGCGGCCACCGCGCACCCGGCGCTGTTCGAGCTGCCGGCGCCGCGCATGCTGACGATGTCGGCGAACTGCGCGATCGACGACTGGATCTTCGACGGGCTCGGCGAGGAGGCGCTCGTCCCCGGCGGCGGCTCCGTCGCGACGAGCGCGTTCTCCCTCGCGCTGCGCTGGGGCTGCGACCCGATCGTGTTCGTCGGGCTCGACCTGTCGTTCGCGCCCGGCGGCGCGTACTACGTCAACACCTCGTGCGACGGCGGCGTGCGCGCCACCGTCGACGAGCGCGGCTCCGTCCGCGTCGACAACTGGAGCGCGGGCTTCACCGCGATGAAGGCGAGCGGCGGGCCGTCCGCGCCGGTGGAGCGCGCGATCCGGCTGCCCGCGTGGAGCGGCGACGGCACCGTGCCGTCGAGCTTTATGTTCGGCCTGTTCCACCGCTGGTTCGTCGAGCGGCTGCGCTCGGTGAACGACGCCGGCGTGTACAACTGCACCGAGGGTGGCGCGTCGATCCCCGGGATGATCCACACGCCGCTCGCGGCGGTGGCGCGCGAGCTCGTGCAGGGGAACGCGATCGACGTCGCCGCGCAGCTCGACCGCGCGATCGCCGCCGTCGACGCACCCGCGCGCACGGCGCGCCTCGCCGGCCGGATCTCCGCGTTCGTCACGGCGCTGCGCCGCTGCGGCCGCCTCGCCGCCGCCGCGCGGGAGATGATCGCCGCGGGCGAGTCGGGGCCGCGCCTGGAGCGCCTCGAGCGCACCCTCGCGACGGCGCTGCGGCCGCTCGGCTTCGCGTCGCTGCTCGCGCAGCGCGAGGTCGAGCGCGCGCACGCCTCCGCGACCGGCGGGCGCAGCACCGGCGAGCTCCTCGCGGCGTCGCAGCAGCTGCTGGTCACGCTCGGCGAGGTCATCGAGCGCCTCGCGCCGACGTTCGCCGCCGCGCAGGCGCGCCTCGCCGCGGCGCCGGTCGCGCGCCTCGCCGCCGTTCCGACCGCACCCGAAGGAGGCCGACATGAGTGGGCCTAGGAAGCCACCGCCGCGCATCGTTGCGATCGCCGGCGGCAAGGGCGGCGTCGGCAAGTCGACGATCGCCGCCAACCTCGCGCTCGCGATCGGGCGCCTCGGCCTGCGCACCGTGATCGTCGACGCCGACCTCGGCGCGGCGAACCTGCACACGATGTTCGGCGCGCTCCACCCGGAGCGCACGCTCGCCGACTTCTTCGACCAGCGCGTCGCGGACCTCGCGCCGCTCGTGACGCAGGTCGCGCCGACGGTCGGGCTCGTCGCGGGCACCTCGCGCCCCGGCTCGGCGAACCTCGCCGGCATCCAGCGCCTGCGCCTCCTGCGCGCGATCGGCCACCTCGACACCGACGTCGCGATCCTCGACGTCGGCGCCGGCACCTCGTTCAACGTCGTCGACCTCGTCGCGGCCGCCGACCACAAGCTGTTCGTGATGACGCCGTCGCTGCCGTCGCTACACAACGCGTACGCGCTGATGAAGGCATGCGTCCACCGCGTCGTGCGCAAGCTGTCGCACGACGAGACCGAGCAGGGCCTGATCGACGCCGCGCTCGGCGCCGAGACGAAGGCGCGCACGATCCCGCAGCTCCTCGGCGTGCTGCGCCCGCTCGACGCGTACCTGGCGGACCGCATCGTCGACACGCTGCTGCGCTTCGGCGTCGGCATGGTCGCCAACCTCGTCGGCAACGACGCCGACGTCGCCGCGCTCGGCCGCATGAGCCCCCTCATCTACGACCACCTGCTCGTGCACGCGCCGCTCGTGGCGACGCTGCGCCGCACCGGCGCGCTCGCCGGCGGCCTGCGCGCGGGCGCCGGCACGCTCACGAGCCACGCCGACGAGTCCTACGCCGTGTTCGCGCGCCTCGCGTCCGCGATCGCCGGCACCGATCTCGCCCGCCTGCGCGGCGAGCAGCGCGCGGCGCTCGCCCAGACGCTGCCCCTGTGGGTCACGCGCACGGCCGGTGAAGAGCAAACACCGTGACGCAGGACCTGGTGCTCGGCATCGACTTCGGATCGTCGTCGACGATCGCCGGCGTGCTCGTCGGGGATCGCATCGAGCTCGTCCCCGACGGCGGCGACGTCGTGATCCCCAGCGTCGTCTACGCGCCGGACCGCGGCGCGCTCGAGATCGGGCGCCGGGCGGCCGCGCACCAGCTCACCGAGCCCCAGAAGGTCCTGCGCTCCGTCAAGCGCGTGCTCGGCGTCGGCACCGACGAGGAGATCGCGCGCCACTACGCCGGCTCCGTGCCCTACCGCGTCGACCTCACCGGCGCGCGCCCGCTGTTCAAGCTGCGCTCCGGTGACATGGCCCCCGAGCAGGTCGCGGCGCAGATCATCCGCCGCGTGCGCGACCTCGCCGAGGCGCGGTTCGGCGCGCCCGTGACGAAGGCCGTGATGACGATGTCGGCCGCGGCGCCGGCCGGCTACCGCGACGCCGTCGTGCGCGCGGCGAAGATCGCCGGCGTGCAGCTCGTCGAGCTGATCGCCGAGCCGATCGCGGGCACGCTCGCGCTCGACCTCCACCGCCACCCCGGCCGGCGCCGCGTGATCGTGTGCGACTTCGGCGGTGGCACCTTCGACGTCTCCGCGGTCGTGCAGGAGGGCCTGCGCTTCTCGCCGGTCGCGGCGTTCGGCGACCACTACCTCGGCGGCGACGACCTCGACGACGCGCTCGCACGCGCGATCGCCGGCGGCATCTACAAGCAGTCGCGCTACGACATGCACCGCGACATCGTGCGCTGGAACGAGCTCCTCCTCCGCTGCGAGAGCGCGAAGCGCCAGCTGTCGTCGCGGCCCGAGGCCGTCGTCGCGATGCGCGGCGCGTACAACCAGGACGGGCGCGCGCGCGACCTGTCGGTCACCGTCGACAAGGCGTGGCTCGACAGCGCGTGGGGCGCGCTCCTCTTCCGCGCGCGCAACGTCGTCACCGAGTGCCTCCACCGCGCCGGCTGGCAGCACCACCACGTCGACCTCGTCGGCCTCATCGGCGGCAGCTCGCTCGTCCCGATGTTCCAGGCCGCGATCGCTGCCGACTTCGGCGCCGAGCGCATCCTGCGCGCCGACGCCCCCGAGCTCGCCGTCGCCCAGGGCGCCACCCTGCTCACCGCGCGCCACCGCGGGATGAGCTCGGGTCCGACGCTCGCCGCCTAGCTCGCCTCGACGGGCCGCGTCGGTTCAGCGCGGCCGGGCGAACGCGCGGGCGAGCTCGTCCGCCGTCGGCGGGTAGACGTCGAACCAGTCGTACGCATACACGGCCTCGCGCTGCGTATCCGTCACCGGCTTCGCCGGCTGCACGACGATCGCCGCCAGCGGCGGCAGCTTCTCGTCCGCGCAGTACCACGCCACATGCGCCAGGACATCGGCGAGCTGCGGGTGTGGATCGGGCTTCCCGTACATCGCCTGCGCGAGCAGGCGTAGCGACAGCGTCTGCCGGTGCATCGCCGCTCCGACGAGGATCTGCCAGCACTGCACCGCCCGCGCGGGGCGCTCGGACGCTGGGTTGAACCGTCGCATCTACCCTCCCGGGGGGACCCTATCACCTCCGGATCTCCATGCGTGCGTTTCCCCTCCGCCGGCTCAGCTCGCGTAGGCCACGACCTGCTCGTGGACCCACTCGGCAACGCTGCCGAGCGGCGCGCCGCCGATCCGGTGATGGACCACCCGGCCGATCCAGAAGAGCGTGTCGCGAAACAGCTGGCGCGAGGACTCGTGGCGATCGAAGTTCCCCAGCAGCTCCCGCCACGCGGGCTCGACGGCGGCGAACGTGAGGTGGTGTTCCACGGCCGCGCCGAGGTAGCGAACGAGCCCTTGAACGTTCCCACCGAACGCCCGGCTCGGTTCGAGCGGCAGCGGTTCCTTCGGATCGGCCCCACCGAGCGCGCGGTAGACCGGCCGGACGTCGAGCGCGAGGGCCGCGAACTCACGCTCCCAGTGCTCCCTCGTCGATTCGTCGTGGCTCGACGTTCGGATCTCGCGGAGCCACTCGCGAATCGCGGGGGTCTCGTCCGGATAACCACAACAGGCGAGCAGGTTTGCGAGCTGGCCCACCCCCAGGTCGGCGATCGACTTCGGTTCGTTCCCCGCACGCGCGGCGAGCGCCCGTTGGAGGAGCGGGGCAATGCGGTCTGCGTAGGGCGTGATCTTGTCGGGTCCCCATACGAGGACGCCCGCGTAGAGGATGCTGAACGGCGATTCGTCGAGTCTTGCGGGATCCGCGGTGTACCGCGCGATCGCCGGTTCGACGCTGCGTTGCACCTCCCAGTCCCAGCGCTCCTCCGTGTTGATCCGGACGAAGTCATAGAATGAAGTACTCATCGATCGCCGCCTCCGATCTTCCTCTTCTGCGTACTCGCTCTTCTGCGGGAAGCGCTTCGCTCAACTCGCGTAGGTCGCGACCTGCTCGTGGACCCACTCGGCAACGCTGCCGAGCGGCGCGCCGCCGATCTGGTGGTGGACGATACGGCCGATCCAGAAGAGGGTGTTGCGAAAGAGCTGCTGCGAGGACTCGTGACGATCGAAGTTCGTCAGCAGCTCCCGCCACGCCGGCTCCACAGCCGCGAATTTCAGGTCGTGCTCCACCGCAGCACCGAGGTAGCGGAGGAGGCCTTGAACGTTCCCGCCGAACGCCTGGCGCTGTTCGAGCGGCAGTGGTGCCTTCGGATCGGCTCCAGCAAGCGCGCGGTAGACCGGCCGGACGTCGAGCGCGAGTGCGGCAAACGCACGTTCCCAGTGATCACTCGTCGACTCCTCGCGACTCGAGGTCCGGATCTCGCGAAGCCAGTCGCGGATCGCCGGACTCTCGTCGGGATAGCTGCAACACGCGAGCAGGTTCGCGAGCTGGCCGACGCCGAGGTCGGCCGTCGACTTCGGCTCGTTCGTGGCGCGCGCGGCGAGCGCAGGTCCGAGCAGGGGCGCGATGCGGTCTGCGTAGGGGGTGATCCGCTCGGGCCCCCACGCGAGGACCGCCTGATAGAGGATGCTGAAGGATGACTCCCTGAGCTTCGCGGGATCCGCCGTGTACCTAGCGAGCGCCGGCTCGACGATCGTGCGAACCTCGGAGTCCCATCGAGACTCCGCATTGGTGCGATTGGATTCGTAGAACGACATGGTCATCGGTCGCCTTCTCCGATCCTCTTGACGTCGATGTTCCGCCCAACCCGCCTCGAGAGTGCTGGAACGGTCGTCGCCGTGTGGCCCTCGCCCAGGTGGGTTGTTCTCCCGAGCCGAATCTCCACTTCAAACTGATCCGCTTCGAGGCGGTTCCAGATCGCCGCCAGCTCATCCCTCGTGAACCCCTCGTAGCCGGTCGGTGACTTTCCGACAAGCGCTTTCTGCACGTTGCGCCGGAGCTCGTTGAGGTTCTGTGCCCAGTTGTCATCGAGCGCCGTGAACTCCGATCGCGGGACGTAGCGGTTCGGGTAGTCCTTGACCTCGCGGATCCGGATCCTCGCCGTGAGGCCGTCCGCGCCGGTCGTGAACTCGACGATCACGTCGTCGAATCCACCCCCGCCGACGTTGTGGGGCATGTGCTTGGCATACAGCTGGGCACCGGCCGCCTGCGCCTCCGCGATCGCGCGATCCGCCTCGGCCATCGCCTCGGCCTCGGCGGCGCGCCCGCGCTCGCCCGACTCCATGCCGCGCTGGAGCCAGCCTGCGCGTTTGCCGCCGCCGGCGCCGTCGAGCGCGCGGATCTCGGCGCGCGTCGCCGCGGTGCCATCGGCGTGCCGGACCTCGACCCAGCGGTACTCGCGCGGCGCCTCCCTCGCGATCCGTGCGTCCTTCTCGATCTTCAAACCCTTCCTGATCCCGGGCTCGAGCTCGGCTCCCGCCTCGATCACGTAGCGCTGGAGCTTGCCGCTGAGCTCGTCCTTGACCGAGACGATCGTCGAGCCCCGCTTGCCCGGGCTCACGCTCGTGATCTTGCCGCCGTATCCCGAGGTGACGATGACGTGCTCGCGCCAGACCTCACCGCGCTGGAGGACCGACGCGACGTCCTTGTCGTTGTACGCCGTGCTGTAGTCCGCATCGCCCCTGGTCCGGCTGACCTCGCGCGGCGGCGCAGCTGCGGGATCGAGGTCGCCCACCTGCGGGCGCGGAGGGCGGCTGCCCGCGACGGGCACCTTGCGCTTCTGGAACGCGCGCGACGGCTGGTCGAGGAACATCGGTTCCGCGAGCACCTTCGCGTTCAGCTGCGCGAGCTGGTCGTCGGTGATCCCCGCGACCTGCCGCGCCAGGCCCTCGAGGTCGGCGAGGTTGGCCTGCGTCGCCGCGCGCTCCTCGGCATCCGTGATCAACGCGAGGGCGCGCTTCTTCGCATCGATCTCGACCTCGAGCTTGCGCTGGAAGAAGCCCAGCCGGTCCGCCACCGACATCATCTTCCAGTCGGCGAGATTCACCTCGTCGAGGTACTTCAGCTTCGGCGCGAACTTCGGATCGCCGAGCTGCACCACGTGGGCCGCCTCGTCGAGGAGGTCCTTCGCCTGCGCCTGGAGGCGCGCGTAGATCACGGGCTTGCCGTCCTCGAGCACGAACACGGCCACACCCGACTTCGACGAGAAGCGCATCTCGAACTCGGCGCCCGACAGCACCTCGAGCCTCCACGTCGGGACCGGCGTTCCGCCGGCGAGCTTGGCGACCCATCCCTCGACCGCGCGGTGCAGCTCGGTCGCCTTCGCGACGAAATCCTCCGAGCCCTTCAGCATCGCTCGCGCCGCGCTGCCGACCTCGTCGACGCGCTTGCCCATCGCCTCGAGTGCCTCGCGGCGCAGCCGCTGCTGCGCCGGCGCCGACAGCCCGCGGGTGCTCGCGACGCGCTCGAGCTCGTCGAGGCTCCGGGTGATCCGCGATGCGTCCGTGACCTGCGCGGCGGCACGGTGGGCGCTCCGGATCGCACCGAAGGCCATGCGCGCCTCGTTCATGCCCTTCGCGGCGGCTGCGAGGTCCAGCACGCCGACCGCGGTCGTCACGATCTCGAACGCGAGCCAGAACGCCGACGGCTCGTCGTGCGCGAGGGCACTTGCCTTGTCGTAGCTGGTCCCGGTCAGGGCCTTCTCGAACTGGTACTCGCGGATCGACTTGCCGAGCTCGTAGAAGCCGTGGGCGGCGAACCCGCCCGACGTGATCCACACCATCGGACCTGCCGCACCGAACGTGATGATCGTCGCCAGCACCGCGGCGCCGATCCGCGAGAACGCGTTGATCGCCCTGGTCGCGCGGTCCAGGAACAGCTTGCGTTCGATGGCGTGGTCCTGAAACGTTCCCGGCACGATCCCGAGTGCGTGCCTGGTGAGCGCGAGCAACACCGGGACCTTCCACACCGTGTGCTCGTCGATCTCCCCGCGGACCGTGGCGATGTCCTCGAGCACGCGCTCGAGCTTGGCGGCGACGTTGGCGAGCTCTCCCATCGCGAGCTCTCGCAGCAAGGCCACGTCGAAGCGGTACTTGTCGGGCTTGCCGAGGTCGGCGACGGCCAGGATCGGAAATCGCGGGACCAGCTCGCCCCTCCGAACGTACAGCCCCTTCTCCGCTACCTCGAGTCGCGCTGCTGCATCGGTCCGGTTGGCGTTCGCGAGATCGATCGCCTCCGACAGCGACAGCGCGGTCGCCTCGTCCAGGTCGCGGCGCAGCAGCGATGCCTGCAACGACGCGAGTGATGCGTCGACGGACGCGAGGCGTGCCTCGTGCGCATCGACCTCCTCTTGCAACGGGACCAGGTCACTCGCGGCCCCGGCGAGCTCCTCGATGTTGTCGGGGGTCTCCGGTGACACGGCATCGTCGAACCCGTACTCGCGCTTCCGCGCGTGCACGTCCCGCTCACCCTGATCGAGCAGCTGCCGGCACAGCTCGAGTCCCTTCGCCCCGATGAGCCGCTGGAGCGCTCTCTGCTCCTCACCGAGCGCGGCCTCCTCGAGGAAAACGAGGCCGAGGATCTTCTGTGCGCGGACCCGCTCGGCCTCCGGAGTCGCGCCATCGTCGATGTAGGCACGCAGCGCGAAGCTGATCGGTGGAGCGTCGTTCCCGCCGGGCTTGTAGCGCTGTTCGATCTCGAAGCGGATCCGGGCACGATTCGTCGACAACGGCGGATTCGAGCGCCCGCGGTGCTCGAGCCAGCCAGGTGGCTCGAAGCGCTCGCCGTCGGCCACCGGCGGCGGTTGTTCCGAGCGTCCGGTCGCCGCAAGCCGGGCGTCGAGCGCGGCGGCGCGCACCCACAGCGCAGGCGAGTGCCACAGCGCGAGGGTCCGGTCGGCGACCAGCTGCTCGCGGATCGTGGCCCTCTCCGCGAGCGCCTGCTCGGGCTCCATCTGGTCGGCGGCGGCGCGTTCGCTCTCGCGCTCGACGACGACCGGGACCTTCACCGTGATCTGTTCGACGACGATGCCTTCGCGCGCGAAGCTCGCCGTGATCTCGTGGACCCCCGACCCCTCGAGCGCGATCTCGAGCGGCTCACCCTGCGCCCCGCGCCGCCATGCGGTTCGGTACTCGCCGATCCGGATCCCGAGATCATGGTCCACCGTCCAGGACACCTCCAGCGCCGGGCCCGCGATGGCCCCGAAGGGACTCCTCGGCGTCACCCGCACCGGTACGCCGGCCTTCGTCCAGGGAGCGATCACGAGCTGCTTCGGCGTCGCCTCGAGCTCGAGTGGGTGTTCGAGGGTGACGGCGCTCGCCGGAGCGACCCATCCACGCGCGAGGGCCGCGATCAAGCGCGGACGCACCGTGGACGGTAGCGCGAGAAAGCGCGCGGACAGCGACGCCCCACGGGCCGGCGCGGACAGCGCCTCGACGACCGCCGCGCGAGATCCCGGCGCGATCGAAGCCAGGTCGCCGAGCATGTCGTCCAGCACGGCCTCGTCGATCGCGCCGCGCTTGTCGAGGAGGTTGCGTGACAGGACCTCCATCACGGTGTCGTGCACGGCGGGTGGGAGCCGGGCGAGGCCGTGCAGCGCCTCCGGCCCGACCTCGACGAGCCGGCGGAGGACCTTGCGGACCGTTCCGTCGACGACGAGCTCGACGTGCAGCGAGCTACGACCGCTCGGGGCGTCGATCCGGAACGACGGGTGCCACCGTCCGCGAACCGGGGCTTCGACCACGCCCGCGGCGTACTCGCGCGCGTCGATCGCCACGCGCCATGCGAGCGAGATCGCATGATGCGCCACGACGTCGAGCGCGCCGAGCTCGGCGACGACGGCCGCGGTGAGGTCGTCGCCGGAGACCTCCGGCGCCCCGGGAGACAGCGCGAGCTTGACGTCGTCGATCTCGCTCAGCAACGCATCCAGCTCGACGGGGTCACGTGCTCGCAGGCTCGGTGTGGTCTCCCCGTCGAGCAACCGCAGGAGCTCGGCGCGCGTGACCGTCGCGAGTCGGTAGTGAAACGCCGCGGCCAGCCGGTCGTCGCGGCGACGCGCGCGCAGTCGACTCCAGAGCGCACCGCGCTCCGACGTCGGGATCGCCATGAAGATCTGTCGGAGCGCGTCGACCTCGGCGTGGCCCACGAGGTTCTCGAGGATCGCCAGCAGCCGTCCCTCCGCTTCGACCTTGTCGAGGGGAGCGTGGGCGGGCGCGACCGCACTCGGCCCGCGCCGCACGACCCGGGCTGCATCCCCGCTCCGTGCGTCGAGGTGTGCCTCGGCGACCGCCGCTCGCGCGGCGTTCCTCGTCGGAGGCGTCGAACCGAGGTCGGCCGTGCGCTTCGTGCGAGGTTCGTCGCGCTCGCGCTCGAGTCTGGAGCGTGGTCCACCCCTCCTCGGCGCCGTCACGGGACGCCGCCGTCGCGCGCATAGGCTTCGACGGTCGTCGCCCACGGTCCGAAGTCGCCGGGCATGCTCATGCGCCCGCTCTTGCGCAGCTCGCGCCACACGGCGATCGCGAGGTGCTTCATCGCGATCGTCGGGTGTCGTGCGCCGAGGATCGCCGCGGCCATGACCGCATTGCGGATGTCGCCGCCGGCGAGCTCGAAGCGGGCGAGGAGGTCGAGGTCGAGATCGGCATCGCCGCGGCCGGGCGGGATGTGGAGCTGCCAGATCCGGCGGCGGTCCGCGTGATCGGGAAGCGGGAATTCGACGACGAAGTGCAGGCGACGCAGGAACGCGACGTCGAGGTTCTGCTTGAGGTTCGTCGCGAGCACCGCGATGCCCGGATGCTGTTCGAGTCGCTGCAAGAGGAACGCGGTCTCGATGTTCGCGTAGCGGTCGTGGGCATCCCTGACCTCGGTGCGCTTCCCGAAGAGTGCATCTGCCTCGTCGAAGAACAGGGTCGCGCCGCTGGTCTCGCACGCACGGAACACCCGGTCGAGGTGCTTCTCCGTCTCCCCGATGTACTTGTCGACGAGCTGGGACAGATCGATGCGAAGCACATCGATCCCGAGCCGCCGCGCGATGACCTGCGCGGCGAGGGTCTTGCCCGTTCCAGGTGGACCGGCGAACAGCGCGACGATCCCAGCGCCGCCGCCGATGCCACCCGCGGCGCCGAGCACGCGATGACCTTCGCGCGCGGCCTCCTCCAGCAGCTCCAGCTCGCAGCGCGTCGCGATCGGGACCACGAGCTCGTGGCCCTCGCCGCGCGCGTCGAGCTTGCGGATCAGGTGCCCGGCCGTGCGGGCGGCTGCGTCCGCCATCGTGCGGCACGCCGCGAGCACGTCATCGGCGCTCGCGGCTCCGCCGCGCGACGAGGCTCGAGCTCGTGCGAGCGCCGCGGTCGCAGCGATTCGCTCCGGGTCGAACCGGTAGCGCGCTGCGAGCAGCGCGATGTCGAGACCCACGATCTCGCCACATGCGCGGCTCCAGAGCCCGCGCCGGTGCGCGTCGTCGCTCGGTGCGATCGCGACCTCCAGCAGCGTCCGTCCGGAGACGCGGATCGCCGTCGGGAGGTCGACCTCCTCGAGCGCGGCGACGACGGGCACGGGCGCCTCGCGGCACAGGTGGAGCACATCGTCGAGCGATGCACCGTGCTCGACGACGAGCGTCGCTCGGTCCCACATCGCGGCGCGCACGAGGCGCATGCGCTGCAGCGCATCCTTGATCTCGGCCGCGAGCACGACCGGCCCAACCGCGCCGGCGATCGCAGCCGCGACGGCTTCGTGACCCCGATCGCCGCGAACGGCGACCAGCATCGCGGATCGATCTCGCCACGGGTGATCGCGGAGCGCCCGCACGGCGGTCTCGGCCTGCGCCGCGGTCGACGGCACGAGCGCGAGGTCCTCGAGGCGCGTCGACGGGGTGACCGGTGGCGTGGCCAGCCCGGCGAGCCGCGGCCACAGATCCGGCGCGATCCGCAGGGGCCGGCTCGCCAGCGGCGCCTCGCCCTCCAGCATCAGCAGACCGTGCCGGAGGAGGGGGGCGTGCGGCAGGAACGCGCCCAGCTCGTCGGGCCATCGCGCGAGCGTGGCCATCGCGAGGCCGACCGTGGGACGCAGCGCCGCGAGACCTTCGTCCACGAGCCCGAACAGCCGGAAGAACCGCGCCTCCACTTCCGGGGCGAGCGCGAGCAGCAGCACCTCGCGCTCGAAGTCCGTCAGCTCGAACACCTCGGCGACGTGTTCGAACGGTGCGAGGCCCGCGGACAGCAGCTCCGGACCGTCATCCGCGGCATGGCCCGGCTCGATCGCGAGGCTCTGCCCGCGTGTGCGCAGCTCGCCGAGTCGCCGCTCGAGCCGATGTGCGAGCCGCGTGAGGGCGCGCTGGAGCCCGCCGCTTCCCCTCACCGACACCATCTCCGAGAGACACTCTCACGAGTCAGGCGCCGTCGCAACGCGAGGCCATGCCGCCGCCTTGCGTCTCTGCGCTACGTCTGAAGCAGTCGGCACCGCTCCGGCGGTGGTGGCTCGCCGAGGAGGCGGAGGGTCAGGTGCACGGAGCCGGCGTCGAGTGCGCGCGCCTCGTGCTCGTTGTGGCGCGAGAGGTACATGAGGTCGCCGGCGTCGAGTACGAGGTCGCTGCGCTCGGTGATCGAGCCGTCCTCGAGGCACGGGACCGGGTGCTCGAGCCACCAGCGCTTGGCGCCCGAGGCCTGCACGACGCAGCGGTCGCGCTTGTCGCGGTGGCGCTTGTAGGCGCTCGCCTGCGCGGGCGAGAGGTAGAGGTTCGCGAACGCGGTGACGCCGAGCAACTCGCCGATCCGCAGGCACAGCGCGCGCACGTCGGCGAAGTGGCTGCAGGCGTTGAACGCGTACACGCTCTTGCCGGCGGCGAGCCAGCGGCGCACGCCGTCGACGACGATGCGCTCGCCGTCGCGAAACTCCGCCGGATCGACGGGGACGTCGCGGTCGAACATCCGGACGTCGCGCGCCTCGAAGCTCGCCAGGCGGTCGAGCACGGCCTCGGCGGGCAGCGGGGCGAGGTCGCGCGCGCCGCCGCGGACGACGAAGCCGGGCTCGTCAGTCATAGCTCTGCGAGTACCCGCGGAAGTCGAGCTCGACGGAGGTCACGCCCGAGAGATCGAGGCCCGGGTTGTAGGCGGGGTCCACCGAGATGTGCCAGTACGCGAACGGCCCGATCAGCGCGAGCCCCGTCGAGGAGGTGGTCGAGGCCGGCAGCTCGAACGTCGCGTCGAGCAGGATGTGCTCGTCGGCGAGCTGGTACTTGAACGTCGCGGGGATCGCGCTGTGCTGGAACCCGAACACGAGGTTGCTCGGGCTGACGATCTTCTCCTTGCCGGTGTGCGTGATCGTGAGGTTCAGCGCGCCGCTCTGGGTCTTCGCGCCGTGCACGTAGGCGCGGGCGTGCGTCACGCGCACGTTCGACATGTTCAGGAACGGCCCCGACGCCGACTCCTTCTGCGACAGCGGCACCGCGATCAGCAGGTGGTGCGTCGACTTGAAGACGTCGATCGGCACACCCGTGATCGTGAACGTCTCGCCGCGCCGGTCGCTCGGATCGTCGGGGAACACCTGCATGCCGCCGACGTCGCCGAGCGCCTTCGTGTACGTCGCCCAGAAGTTCGCCTGGATCTGATCGAGCACCGTCGAGTCGATCGCGGGCGGCGAGACGCCGGCGAGCGCGTCGCGCAGGAGGTCGCCGTCCTCGAGGGCCCAGAACCGGTAGGCGCGGGCGGCGAGGTCCATGAACTCGAGCACCTGCGCCCGCGCGCGGTAGTACGCCTGCGAGACGAACGAGGTCAGCCCGGGCGCGTCGGCCTCGAGCGACGCGAGCACCTGATCGTTCAGCTGCTGCGCCTGCACCTGCGCCAGCTGCTGCGCCTGCTGGTACTGCACGACGAGCGTCAGCGCCGCGTTGTACGTGAGGACCTGGTTGTTCCGCGCGATCACGGCGCCGACGTAGTCCTGGATCGCGGTCTTCAGAGCCTGGGCCTCGGCGGGGAACTTGCCGTAGAGCTGCTCGAGCAGCGCGTCGATCTGCGTCTCGGCGGCGAGCAGCTTCGCCGCGCCCGGGTCGTCCTCCTCGACGGTGCCGTCGTCGAGCGTCTCGAAGCCCTCGGTGAGGCCGTCGATCGTCGCCTCGACCGCCTTCACCTGGTGCACGAGGTAGTCCCGGCGCACCGGCTGCCCCTGGACGTCGGTGACGTTGGTGACGTTCGGGTAGGCGATCGAGCCGGCCTGGATCGCGTACATCGCGTCGTTGTCGGGCGCGAACGCGCACTGCCCGAGTGCGCCGAGCAAGGTCTGCCAGTCGAAGTTGAACGCGTTGCGGATCGCGTCCTGGTAGCGCTCGAGGGCGTCGTGCACCGCCTGCCGCTTCGCGGGGAGCACGGCCTGGTAGCCGTCGATGATCGTGGCGGCCGAGGTCAGCTGCGCGACGAGCTGCGGGATGTCCACGTTCGCCTGCTGGGTCGCCGCCTGGATCTGGTTCCGCGTGTCCCGCACGTAGTCGAGGACCTGCTGGTCCTGCGCGAGCTGCGCGAACTGCTTCTGATAGGCGGTCTCGATCCGCCGGAACGCCTCGAAGATCGGGGTGACGCCGTTCCTGGCGATCGCGGTCAGGCTGGTGAGCGGGACGTACGCGCTGCTGTACCCGAAGAAGTCGAGCCCCTGCTTCAGGTACCCGAGGTACTGCTTCGCCTCGGCGTTGCTGCGCCGGAGCGCCGCGATCGCGCCGACGGCACCGAGCTCCGCCTCGTGCGCGGCATAGAACGCGGCGAGGTCGCTCGTGTCGGGCAAGCTCACGAACAGCTCGGTCCGCGCGCGCACGCGCTCGAACAGCGCCGCGGCGTCGGAGACGCCCTGCGGGTTCCCGATCGGATCGAGGAACAGGAACGCGAGCTTCGCCTTTGCCAGCACCATCTCGCACTGGCTCGGGTGGACGAGGAACGCGAGCGGCATCGTGTCCCGCGGCGCATCGAGCGAGCCGAGGATCTGGACGGTCGTGGTGCCGGCGGCGCCCGCGGTGCCGGGCGCGCCGTCGGTCTTGCCCACGCCGGGCGGGCCCTCGGCGCCGCCCGCGACGTCCAGCGTGGCGTCGAGCTGGCTCGTCCAGGCGTCGACGAGGAGCTGGAGCTCGAGCCCGAGCTGGTGGATCGCGTCGTTCATCGCGCCGGCGGTCGGCGTGCCGGCGACGGCCGCCGCGAGGCGCGCGCGGATCGCGGGGAGCTGCGCGGGCGCCGCGCCCGTCGGGAGCGCGGCGAGCAGCTGTTGCAGCGCCCGCTGCTTGATGCTCGCATCCGAGAGCGCGTACGCGGCCGCGAGCGCCTCGATCCAGCGGCGCGCGGGGTGCGCGATCACGGCGAGCACGCTGCCGCCGGTGCCGCCGTCGCCGCCGTCGCCGCCGTCGCGGGTCGCGTCGCCGGGCTGACCGCCGCCGCCCTGGCCGCCGTGCGCGACGAGGCGCGGCGCGGCCACCGTCGGATCGACGTCCTCGAGGTAGAGCGTGAGCGCGCCGCCGCTGGCACCCGTGCCTCCGTCGACGGGCTTCGCGTCGCCGGGCGCGGCGGGCGGCGTGGCCCCGACGGCCCCGGAGACGTCGACGGCGAGGCCGCCGACCGCCACGATCGAGTGCGCCGCGAGCGTGCCGCCGTTCGCGGCGAACGTCCCGGCGAGCGCGAGGGCCTCGCCGAACAAATGGACGAGCTGCGTCGGATCGGGCGTGCGCCAGTCGGCGGTCACGCCGGTCGCCGTGCCCACCTCGAGCACGTCGTAGGCGCTCAGCACCACCGTCGAGCCGGCGACGGTGACCCGCTGGAGGCGCTCGTCGACCTGCGTCAGGAGTGCGGCGGCGTCGCTCGCGTCGCTCATGATCCGCCGCTGGAGAACACCGCGCCCTCGTGCTCGTTGGCGCTGGCCTCGGCCGCGTCGCTGCGCGGGGCGACGTCCTTCGCGCGGTCGGCATTCTCCTGCTGGGCGTCCTCGGCGGCGTTGCGGGCGTCCTCGGCGGCGCGCTCGTCCTCCACCGCCTTCGCCAGCGCGTCGACGAGCTGCTGCTCCTGCGCCTTCAGCGCCGGGTTGCCGGGGTCCGCCTTCAGCTGCGCCTGGACCTCGTCGAGCGCCTGCGACTTCGCCTTCCGCTCGGCGACGGTGTCGCTGTAGTGCTGGTCGGCGTCGGCGAACCGTTCCTGCAGGTCGGGCGCCTCCTCGGCGAGCGCGTGCGCGAGCGGCTGGGCGAGCGCCTGGACCACCCGCGAGGTGAGATAGCTCGTGCCGTCGGCGCCGGCCGTCATGCGCGTCCACAGCGGCTCGGTCACCGTGATGTCGACGAGGTCGTCGGCCTCGGCCTCCTCGTCGAGCTCCTTCGCCGCGGCCGCGAACGCGGGCAGGGCGGACAGCGCCGGCAGCACGACCTCGGCGTGGAGCGCCGTGCGCAGGTTGTCGCGGAGCTCGCCGCCGAGCAGCGCGGTCGCCTGGTCGGTGATGCCCCTCGCGGTCCTGTCGGCATCGGAGAGGTTCGCGAACGCCGCGCGCGACTCGCGCGTGATCACCGCGTCGACCGGATCCTGGAGGTCGGCCATCGCCGCGCGCCCGGCGGTCGCGACCGCGTCGGCGTACGGCTGCACGTCGGGGAGGAACGGCGAGTTGTCCGGGTTGCTCGCCGCGAGGACGTTGCTGGTCGCGACGTCCGACGGGGCGACGACGACCGCCGTGGGATCCGCCGCCGTCACGCTCGGGCCACCGGTGTAGCCGTCGGTGACGGTCCTCGTCACGCCCGCGGTCTCGGCGTTCGCGACGGCCGCGGCGGCGCCGGCGGGATCCGTGGCGGAGTCCGGTACGCTGTCGAGCTCGGCGGCGTCGAGCGTCGCGATCGCATCGCCGCCCCAGAACAGCCGGACTCCGTTCGACTTGGCGCCGCCCGTGACGTCGAGGGCGCGGATGCACTGCCACGTGACGTACAGGTCCGGATCCTCCTTGACCATCACGTCCAGAAGGCGTGCGCGGAACGTGGGATCGCGCGTGAGCTGGGCCGCCTGCTCGGGTGGGAGGCCGTCGGCGAGCTCGGCGAAGTGCCGCTCGATGAGCGCTCCCGTGCGGAAGAGCACGTGGAACAGCGCCGGCGCGAGCGCCACATTGGCCTCGTCGCCGCCGGGAATCGGGTTGTGACCGAGGTGATCGCTCATGCAGAGCAGCGTCTTGGGGATCGACGGGTGGTACCCGAGCTTCCAGTCCGCGATCCCATCCTGCGAGTGGATCAGCGTCGTGCGGAGGAGCCCGCGAAGCAGCTTTCCTCCTCCCGGAAGATCGATCGTCGCGACGTCCGCCGCCTTCACCATCGAGTTGCCCCCGAGGTGGATCTCGGCGCCGTCGAGAGGGGCCGCGCTCTGGAGCTGCTTGGCGTTGTAGGCGGCGATCTTCAGCCGCAGCGCATCGAGCGCGTTGACGCTCGTCCCGGTGCAGATGCGCGCCCGCGCGATGGCAACGGCCGCGCCGGGCGGGAGCTCCGCGGCCCCGCCGGGAAATCCGGCGACGGCGTGGCGGAGACCGTTGGGGCTGGCGACGACGCTCGCGGGATCTTCGTGCGGCACGAGCGTGACGGTCATCGCGGCATGCCCGCCCTCGGGTCGCGGCGAACTGGCGACGAGGACGGTGCCCCGCGCTGCGGGCGACGTCAGGTCGGGGTAGGTCGCCTGCGCGGCGGCGTGCGCGGCCTGCCAGATCTCGTGCGTCGCCTGCGCCACGCCGGCTCGGTAGTCCGCGGGGTTGTTCTTCAGGGACTGGAACGTGTCCGCGACCGCGGTGGTGCCGTCGAACTTCGGCTTCTTCCAGGCCAGCTGCGCGTAGCGATCGGGGTCGTAGGAGAACGGCACCTGCCGGACGCGGCGCGTCGCGAGTCCCACGACCGGGCGCATCACGCCGACCGCGAAGCAGGTGAGGCCCCGCATCAGGGGTGCGCGCAGGACGTTCCAGGCGATTGGGGGCTTGGGCTTCGGCATGGGCGTTCAGCCGATCTGTCCGAGGATGAGCAGATCGCACGGGATGTTGATCCCCGCCGTCGCGTCGACCTGGAACTTGTGAGAGTTGGGAAAGAGGAGGTTGGCGGCGGTGAAGTAGTTCAGCGAGCCGAAGGCGAACGTGAACCCGACCGGCGCATTGCCCTGGAGGAACGAGGTGAGCTTCCCCTGGACCATGTCGCCGTCGCTGAACCAGCCGGTCGGGCCGTCGGCGGAGATGTGGTAGTCGTCGGTGTGGATCGAGAACGTCAGCGACACATCGTCGCCGCTCGCGGTCAGCTGGACGGTCTGCTCGGGGAGCGATGCGTACACCGTCGTGGTCCCGCGCTCCGTCTGGTCGTCGTGGGTCGAAGGATCGATATCATCCGTCGTCCAGCGGAGGCTCTGGGAGAATGACCACGAGACTGCGAAGGTGTTATCGACGAACTTCAGCTGATAGGGGAGCTGGCTGAAATCGACCCTCAGCGTATCGATCGCGAGCTTCTGGTAGCTCCCTCCGCTGGCGTTGTACTCGAGCGACGGGAGGTCCCGGTACAGCCTCAACCGGATCCCGCCGGGGACGCTCTCGTCGTCCTCCACCCGGCCCAGCGCCGTCAGCGCCGGATCCACGTAGATCTTCCGGACCAGCTCCTGCGCCAGGATCACCGAGGCCGTGTGGCCCGCCGGAATGGGCAACATCTCGACGCCGCCCGGCTGGAACGACGGATGGATATTGCCTGACACTCCACTGGAGTTGGTCGTCATGAGATACAGACTGAGCACGTCGGTATCCGAGGCAAAGACGAAGGTCTTGGGCTCGATCACGATCTCGCCGGCCGCCGCCTTCGGGGTCACGCCGGTCAGCGCGTAGTCGAGCTCGTTCACCTGCTGCGCGAAGTACTGCTGGATGAGCGGCACGAAGTACGTGACCATGACGTCCTCGTTCGTCGGATCGGGCACGGGCTCGATCTCGAACGTCGTGCCGCTGCCCTGGCCGCTCTTGAAGTGCAGCACGATGTGCGCGGTGTCGTCGGGATGGGCGAACGTGACGACGTTGCCGGCGGTCGTGATCTGACCGTCGCCGGTGAGCGCCGCGAGCGGCACGTTGGCCACCACGCTGTAGCCCGTCGGCAACGCCTTCGTGTAGCCGGTCTCGCCGGCGGGCGTGATCGTGGCGTTCCCACCGACGATCGGCATGTTCACCGTCGCCACCCCCGACTGGCCTCCGACGAACTGCAACGCGGGCGCTCCCAGCGTCACGTCGTAATCGACGGTGAACGCCTTCAGGGAGATCGGATCCGTCCTCGTGACCGAGAACTTGAGCTCCTTCGCGAGGCTCCCGGCGTGGTAACTCGCCGCCAGCACGCCGTTGAGCGCCGTGATGCTGTACGACGTGACGGCATCCCATCCGTTCGTCGAGCTGCCCTTGGCCATGTTGGCCAGGAGATCCGAAAGCTGTGGCTGCACGAGATCGCGCAACGGTGTTGCGCTGGTCGTTACGACTGCCATGTCGCCCCCTCCACGCGTGGACAAGCGATGTGAACACCCATCCTCGTTGATGCGTGTCTCGGCTGTCTATACGGCCCTTAACAATTCTGGTGCAGCGAAACGTTGCACCAGGCGAGGCTCCTCCGCCGTCGGTCTCGCTGGCCTGCGTCCGCCAGGATGTCGGCGCGCCTCCGGATTCGCGAACGTCGCCTGCGGCAGCGACAGCGCCGATGCGCCGATGCGTCGCCGCACCGACGAGGATCTGGCCGCACCGACGTCGGGTGGAGCCGTGGCACCTGTCTTTCCGCGCGGGACCATGCTCAACGCGGCCGCTTCGCTTGCACCGAGCTCGAGGTCGCTCGAGCCACCCGATGCTCTCCCCATCCCGCCGTTCGTTGGGCGACGCTCGCCACCTGACGGCGACGCGCACGCCGTGCTCGCGCGCGCTCCCGCGGCGGCCTCGCCTCTCGGCCCCGTCCTCGCCGTGCTCGAACATGTCCTCGCGGGTGACCTCCTGTGCGGGACGATCTCCCTGCTGCCCGCTGCGGAACTGCGCGCGGCGAGGAGGGGCCTCGGGCGGGCCACCGCGGGTGGCGCGACCACGCTCTTCGGGTTCGAGGCACCGTCGGCGATGGGAAGGCGTCGTGGTTCACGTGGGCGCCGGTGGCCTGCACGCACCGTCCCCAGCTGCCGGCGCCCCGCCTCCACCTCCGCCGGGCCCCGCTCGACGTCGAACCCGCGCCCGCGCTGCGCGGCCATGCTCGCGTTCGCGCGCGAGAAGCTGCCGCCCGAGGTCGACAAGGCGACCGGCGACTCATCGCGGGAGCTCGGCATCCGAGCCGCCGCGCCAGGCGGCCGGCTGCGGCGTTCCGACGTCGTCTCCCCACGCGCGCGCGTCGGCGACCTCGCCCACCGCCAGATCTTCCACGGCCGCTGCCCGTGGGCCGCCACGATCACCTACTGCGTCCACGTCTCCTCCGGCCCACCCGGTACCACGGTCCTCGTCCGCGAGCGCTCCTCGCGGCTCGGCAACCACCCGGCGTCCTCGGTCCGGCCCCTCGCCAACGCGCGGTGACACGCACGGGCCTCGACCTCTTCGCCGCGCACCGCCCCCGCTGTTCGCCCGCCACCTTCGCGCCCTTCGCGAGGCTCGCCTCGAGCACGCGCCCCCGACATCCCGGTCAACGCCGCCGTCGACGCTTCAGTGCGAGACGAAGCCGTCGCTCGCTCTCGACCGCCGACTCCGACACCATCGTCGCCGCCTGGCTCAGCAAGTGGGAGAGCCGGGTGAAGTCCCGCCGGTGCGCACGGCGCCTCGGCCACGGGATCCTGTCGAACAGCTCCGCGGCCGCGCTCGTGAAGGCATCGACCGTCGAGAAGCGCGCACGCATGTCTTCCACGAGCTCGAGCAGAACATCGCTGCTCTCCTCGTCGCCGGAGCTCGTGCGCAGCGTCGACGGGACACGTCGTGCGCGCATCTGCATGCGGTTCGCTCGTTGCGCCATGGGACGGCCGGATCGATTAGACGGCCGCCGCGTCCCATGTGGAAGGACGCCGCGAGAGGATCCGTTAACCTACGCGGGCGTCACATCCCATAGCCTCCTCCTCGCGAACCGCACTTTCCAGGTCGCGCCCTTCACACTTCCACGCGAGAAAGAGCTCGTTTGTCTTGTTGGTCTTCGCAGGTCTCGCATGACGTTGGATCCGCCGGACCAAAATTCACCCTCCCGGCTACGCCAAAACTCACCCACCCAGTTGTTCAGTCTTGACCACGGTCAGCGGGTCTTACCCGACTTCGCGGCCTTCGTGGAAGGTTTCGTCGTCAGGCTCCGAGCGCTTCCGCATCCGGAAGCTCTTCCCGCCTGTCGTGATGACCGTGGCGTGGTGCGCGAGCCGGTCGAGGAGCGCGGTGGTGAGCTTCTCGTCGCCGCCGAAGACCTTCGTCCACTCGGAGAAGGCGAGGTTCGTCGTGATGAGCACGCTCCGCTTCTCGTAGCGGGAGGCGATCGCGTTGAAGAGCAGCTCACCGCCCGTTCGATCGAACGGGACAAAGCCCAGCTCGTCGAGGATCAGCAGGTCGACGCGATCGTACCGGCGATGCATGCGGCCGAGCTCGCGGCTGTCGCGCGCCTCGACGAGGCTCTGGACGAGATCCGCTGCACGCGTGAAGGCGACGCGTCGACGTTGGCGCGTTGCCTCGATACCCAGTGCGATCGCGAGGTGCGTCTTGCCGGTGCCGATCGGCCCCGCGAGCAGCACGTTCTCGGCGCGTTCGAGCCAGCCGCCACGCGCGAGCTCGGCGACCTGGGCTGCGTCGATGCCGTCGGCTGCCTCGAAGTCGAACTGGTCGAGCGTCTTCATCTCGGGGAAGCGAGCGTCTTGGATCCGCTGCCGCACGGCGGAGTCTCGTCGAGATGTGATCTCGACCGACAAGACCTCGTGCAGGTAGTCCTCGAACGACCACTTCTCCTCGCGCGCTTGACGCCCGAGCGCTTCGAACTCGCGCGATGCACCGGGCATCTTGAGCTGCCTCGTCGCCTGACGGATCAGATCACCAACCACGACGGCGCGACTCACGAGACACCTCCGAGCAGCTCGTCGTAGTCGGCTGCCACGCCAGCCTGCACCTCGAGGCTCGCGAGGCTCGACGGCAGAGACGCTGCTGGCAGCGCCGCCGATGTCTGGTGCCGTGTGCGAACAGCGAGCTGGATCGGCTCACCCGTCGCGAGCGCGGCGACGATGTCATTCGCGACCTCACGCTCGCCACGGTCCTCGATCGCTCGGAGCACCTGCGCGAACAGCCGTGCGGCCTTCTTGGGGCCGTGCTGATCAACGAGCAAGCGCCACGCAGCCGCGAAGGGCTCGTCGAGAGCAGCGATTAGCTCGTCGGCGACCTGCCGCAGCGCCTGCGGCTTGCGAGCGAGCTCGCGGATGAAGTGCCGATAGTCGACCGCACGTCCGCCGAAGGGCTGCCGGGGATGCACGACAACGCGCTTGTCATCGCGTGCGACGAGACGAACCTCGTCGATCCCGACGTACGCGGTCACCACGGTGCGTGCCCACGTGGACCAGACCGAGTAGGACGCACTCTCGACCTTCGCCAAGCTGCGGCTCGACACGGATACCTGTGGCAAGCACCGCTCGGCGACGAACGGCGTCGTCGGCAGCGGCAGCATGGCCGCGCGATCTTCTTCGAAGCGCTCGGTGGCGCGAGCGTCGAGACGCGAGAGCAGCGCAGTCGCGATCGTCGTGAGGTCGAGGCCCGACGGGATCGGCACGAGCTCTTGCCAGCGAATCGCCTTGCCGCGCGACTCGACGCCGCCCTTGTCGTGCCCTTCGCGCGGGCGCGCGAAGCACGGCTCGAACACGTAGTGCGTCGCGAGCGAGAGGAAGCGAACGGTCAACTCGCGATCGCTTCCGACGAGCATCTTGCGAACGGCCGCCTTGAGATTGTCGTAAACGATCCGATGCGGGACGCCACCGAGATGCGCGAACGCGCGAACGTGCCCGTCGAGGAAGCACGTCTGATCCTGGCGAGGATAGAGCCACGCGAAGTCGCGACCGGAATGCATCACGCGCATGACGAACATGTGCGCCTTGCGCCTCTCGCCTCCGACGTCGACGAACACCTCGAAGAAGTCGACCTCGGCGAGGTCGCCGGCCTTGTACACGAGCGGAACGAACACCTCCTTGCGCTTGCGCTTCCACTCGCGAACGATGTCCTTCACGACGGTGTAACCGACGTCGAAGCCCTCGCCGCGCAGCAACTCGTGCAGGCGCGCTGCGGTGAGCCGCTGCTTCCCGGCTGTCCAGCGCTTCGAGTCCTCGAGGATCGCCTCGGCGCGCGGCCTCACCGCGTCGTGAACCGGCGCCCCTTCAACACCCCGCGGCTTGCCCACACCAGCCGGTGCGCCTCGCAGGTACCTGCGCACCGTGTTTCTGTCGATGCCCATCTCGCGCGCGATCTGGCGGATGGGCGTGCGCTCGACGAAGTGTCGATGACGCACAACGTAGACCTCTTCCATAGCGAGCACCCTCCAAGCGGACGCCCGGCCTCTGACGGAGGCTCAGGCGGTTGGGGGTGGGTGAGTTTTGGCGCGCCGAAAGGGTGAATTTTGAAACGGCGGGATCATGGAACGCGTCGATCCATGCCTCGCTCGGGGAGAACCGAGGTGGATGTTCCTGATGATCGCTGGAGTCGCTGGTCATCGTCGCCTCCATCAGCTCGCCACCGACACGGCCCGCACGCGCGGCGACACGCGGCTCTTCGGCTCGATGTACGGCTTCAGGCGCCCGAGGCTCTTCGCGACGCGGCTCGCCCAGCAACGCATCTCGTAGGCACTCAACGGATCCCGATCGCCGCGAGAGATCGCGCGCAACTTCCTGACGTGATCGAGCTCGACCTTCACGCACAGCGCGGCGCGGCGGCGGATGGCGTCCTCACCGTCGATCTCGGCGCGCAGCTTCGTGGGGTCGAAGATGTCTGCCCACGCTGCCTCGATTCCGAGTCCTTCCTCGGCGGCACGAAGATCGACCAAGGTCTTCAGCTCCCCGATCGCGAATAGGGCAGCCTGTGCCAGCTGGCGATCTCCACTCCATGCCTCGAGGATCAGCCGCTCCATCTCCGAGACTCGTTCGTCGGTCTTCGCGTGCTTCATCGTTTGCTCCGTTTGGTGTGGAGTGACGCTAGGGGATCCGTCCGACACTGAGCGCGCGTTCAGGTCTGCGTGACTGGCCACTCCCGCAAGAGATCCAAATGCTTCGAGAATTCGAGAGTTTGTCCGGCAAGGTCCTCAGCGGTCGGACAAGTGCGCGAGTACTCTAGGATGGGCCGAGGAGGGTCATGCGAGGCCGAGCGAGGTTGAATCCCACGCGACGGGACAAGCGCGAGGAGAAGCGCGAGCGGCGCCGAGCGTTACGCGAGGCCGTGACGGCAGCCGCGACAGCGGTGCCAGTATCGAGACTCTTTGAAGTTGCCGTGCCGCCGGATCGACTGAATCCGAAGTTCGAGTCCACGCGCACGCATCCAGCTCGCGCCGGAGCACGTGCATCGATGAGCGAGGCGTTCTCGAGCTTCACGGATCCAGATGGACACTTCGTGACCGAATTCCAGAGCGACGCGTTCGATGCGCGCGTGTTCGAGCTGTACCTTAGCGCCTACTTCTCCGCGTCGGGATTCGCGGTGGACCGAACCCACGCACGTCCCGACTTCGTCATCGAGCGGGACGGGTTGAGGGCTGCCGTCGAAGCGACTACGACGAACCCGTCCCAAGGAGGAGTCCTCGGGCGCACCGCGGCACGCATCGAGGATCTCGACACGCCGAGCGAGATCACCGAGTACTGCGATGGTGAGCTCGCCGTGAGGCTCAGCAACGCGCTGCACGAAAAGATGCGAAAGCAGTACTGGAACCTCGACCACGTCCGCGATGCCCCGTTCGTGATCGCCATCGAGACCTTTCACGATCCACACGCACTCCAGCTCTCCGATACTGCGCTGACCCAGTATCTGTACGGATTGCGTGCTGAAGCCGAGATGACCGATCGAGGTGAGCTCCTCGTCGGCTCGTCTGCCATCGCCACGCATCAAAAGGCGACCAAGGTCGTGCGTTCAGGGTTCTTCGACCAACCCGAGACCGAACGGGTCAGCGCAGTCCTGTTCACGAACGCCGGCACTGTCGCGAAGTTCTCGAGGATGGGCTATCTGGCCGGCGTCGGTGGCAGGGACGTGCACATCCTGCGACGAGGAACGGCCTACGACCCCGATCCAGATGCGATGCTGCCGCGATTTTTCCAGTACGACCTCGACGCGGCACCCCATCGCGAGACGTGGGGCGAAGGTCTAGTCTGCGTTCACAATCCCAACGCGCTGCACCCATTACCCGACAAGTACTTCCCCGATGCAGTCGACAGTCGACTCGAGGACAGACAGGTCATCTCGAACTATCAGGGCTGGCACCCCGTCGCATCCATCACAAACGTCGTGCACGACCGGTGGCGCCAGAAGCCGCGTCCGATGACCAAGGCCGTCGAGATCCGCTCGATCCCGAAGCAGATGTTTCACGAGTTCGTCGCCGTTGTACCTGGCGCCGGCGCCTTGTTTCACGAGGAAGTGTGGCTCGAGGAAGCATCCGGCGCCTTCCTCGGTCTCATCGTTCGTGCTCGCCAGGACGGAGACTACGGATTCGCTGTGTTCGCGCCCGACCAGGACAGAATCTTCCATCCGATCGAGAACCGCTTCAACTTCCCGACGAGGCCCCAGGCTGCGATGGGAGTCTGGAATCACATCACACGGTTGCTCTCGGGACGCCAACGCGTGTTTCGGCGGTAGTTCGTGGGCGAGCACCCCGAAACGACGAACGACCAGCGGAGCTGGTCGTTCGCCGGCCTCTATGCCGCGACCGCCGCCGGAAGTTCGCGGCGCACGATGACCAGAAGGCCAGCGCGACCGAGACCCAATGCGATGCGATACGGGCCGAATTTGAGCAGGAGCGCAAACCACGGCTGCGGCATGAGAGACTTCGGGGCCAGTAGACCGATCATTTTTACTTGATGCCTTTCTCTTGTACTCGACGCACATTAGTAAGCCGACAGAATTGCTTCTGCCGTGCCCCGCAACCGCAAGGGCAGCGGCGTCGAGTATCAGAGGGCCTCCAGCCCCGCGAACTGTCAGAGAACCTACGCAGTATGTGCATCGATTTGCGACCCGTCAACGACATGGGTGCCGTGCGAACGAAGGCGCAGGTCCTGACGGAGCTGACGAGCCTGACGGACTCGGCGGGCCGGCCGTCGCCGTCGAACGAGCTGCCGTCCACGATGTAGGACGAGGTGCTTCACCACTCCGGAGGGATCCAGCGTGTGTGGCGAGGGTGCCGCGAAGCAACAGCCGCTGACGCGCTCGTGCACCCGCTGACGAGCGCGTTGTGGTGACTTCAGCGGCATCGACGCTGCGCTCGCGGCGAGGCTGACGCGCGGACTCCGTTGAGACTGTGGGAACCGCGCTCGGGTCCTATGCGTCCGCCGACGCCTCGGCGTTCGCTTCGTCGACACCCACTTCAGCAGCGTGCTGCGCCTTCGAGACGACCGTCGCGACGGCGAAGGACTTGGACGTGTCCTCCGTGATCTCGAGCAAGCGAGTGTTCCAGACCTCCCTCGTCGGGAGCATGGTCTTGAACTTCCCGTCTTCGTTGCTGGTGAACTGCACCCAGTAACGGGAGAGCACGGTGCTTAGGAACTCGGTCAATACGCACAGATCACCAGAGTCCGGATCGCCGCGCCGGATCTCATCATTCGGAATGAACGTGATGTCGACGATGCGCTTGGACGCGTCCTCTTCCAAGACGTTGCCGTTCATCTCCCATTCGCCCCACACCATGAGAAAGAACAGGAGCCTCTTCTCGTTCGCCTGCGTGATCTCGCGCTTGTTGATGAAGTACCGATGCTTGTCGCCTTGCATCCGCAGCTTGCCGTCGCGCTTTTCGAAGTAGAGCCGGAGCGTGACCGGGAATCCACAACCGATCAGCTTGTCGCCGAGAGTTCCCATCTCGTTCGCCATGAGCGCGTCGCCAAACTCGATCTGCAGCGACTTGCCGTTGGCCTGGAGCGCCGACGGCGGGATCAGGGTCCAGCGTTGCTGCTGCGACCAGAAGATCGCGATGCGAAGGTCGCAGCGGACCAAGCTCGCGTAGCGAACGAGACCGTCGAGGTACGCCGCCTTGATCCGATACGGCTTGTTCCAATCCTTGTGGCAGTTCTTCGTCTCGACCAACAGGTTCTGCCCATCAGCGAGGATAATGCGGGTGTCCGGGATCTCAAGCGTGGCGTCCGCGTTGTAGATGTCGCCGCTGTCCTCGCTCTTCACGAGCTGAACGGCACCCAAGTTCGCGACAACCGCTTCGAACATCGCCTGGGTTCGGTTGCCGTACAGCAACGTGTCGGACTGCAGCGACTCTTTGAGCGACTCCTTGAGGAACTCCGCAAAGCGGGGGATCGCGTCGCCCTTCGTCATCGCGACGCGCTCGTCTTGCGCCCATGCGGCGAACACATTGAGTGCGTCGAACTTGGTGGGCTTGCGCTCGCGCTTCGTCAGAACGTGTCTCTTCATGTCGACCTTCCCCAGATTCGCCGCCGAGCCGGTTCGAATCGTCGCCCTGGTTAGCGCCGAAACCTTGCTTCAGCAAGCCGGGACACATCCCCCGGCAACCTCGCCAGTGTTGCGCCCCCGACGAGCAAAGGCCCGCGCGATCGTGCGGGCATTCTGGGCCCCTCAAGCACGCGGCGTTACCGTCGGTCTCCGTCGCGTTCGCGCGCGGCGCGCCGAAATCCCAGGACCGAATCCGGGACCGAATCGACGGCCATGTTTCGGCGAAGTCCCGCGATCACGAGCGGACTTCTAGTGCCGACCGTCGATCGGCTTCGACGCGCGTAACTGATCGTGTGCGTGCGCGCGGTTGCGTCGAGATCCTACGAAATCGGGTCGAGCGCGTTAGCAAACCGCCCTCTCGTCGGCCTTAGCAAACAAGGAGACGAAAGAACATGTCGGAGCTAGCGTTCAACATGAATGGGGAGCCGTTCGAGGTTCCCGTCACAGCGACGGGCTGGCGCGTCCGGCGCATGAAGCACAAGGGCGCACCGGAGGTCGTCTACGGCCGCGACGGGCTCCCGCTCGTGCTGCCGCTCGAGGCCGACGTCGAGGATCTCCGTCGCGAGGTCGAGACGCCCGGTCGCTATCGCGTCGATCCCGTCGACGGTCACCGGCCGATCGCGAATGCGCCCGCCGGCTACGTCGTCGTGCACAACGACGGCAGCAACGAGCCGCGCGTCGCGGCAACGGCCAACAAGCTGCCCGCACCGAGCGACAACGTCGTCATCGAAGCGATGCGCATGAACGCCGAGATCGCGCGCGCAGTCGTGGAGAAGTTCCCGCTCATGCTCGAGGCATCGGCGACGCTACTGCGCGCCGCGGATGGCGCCGGGCTCCCGTCGCGCCAGCCGCGCCTCAGCGACGAGCTAGACGACGGCGACGGCGATGACGACACGGAGCCCGCGGAGAAGCGGCCGGCGTTCGATCTGCACGCGCTCGCGACGCAGCTTATCCCCGTGCTGGCGGCGGCGCTTGGCAACGTCAAGATGCCCGGGCTCGGCGAGATCCTCGACTGGCGCAAGGCCGCAACCGCGGCAACGTCGAAGGCGAAGCCGGCGAAGACTGCGAAGGCGGTCGAGGCCGCGGAGGTCGTGCCCGAGAACGCGACCGACGTGCTGCCGCCGATCGATCCGCAGACGATGGCGCACTTCATCGCCGTCCAGTCCGCGCTCGCGCCCGAGGAAGCCGCGATCGCGCGCGAGGTCGCCAAGGAGCTGAGCGCCGCTGAGCTGCGCGCGTGGTTCGACGAGCTGAGCAAGCTCGCCGTGCCCGACGCGGTCGCGAAGGTGCGCAAGCTGATCGCCGGCCACGGCAAGAACGGTAGTGCATCGTGATCGGCCTGCCGTTCAATGACCTGCGTTGCCTCGGCTCGATCACCGAGGTGGTGGCCGAGCTGGTGTCGAACCGAGACGAGGTGATCGTCGAGCTCGCGGAGAAGCACTCGACGACGAAGTCCCTCGCCGAATGGATCCGGTCCCTGCCCCAGCGCGACGACGACGGAGTCGCCGCCGACGGGCCGAAGGTGGAGGCGTGCAAGCCGCCCCAACGGTTGAGGATCCCGGCCGCCGATCCAAACTGTGTGGAGCGCGGGGCACTCTATGTGGCCGTCGCCGAGCTGATCGACCCGGATCCGGTGCGCCAGCTCGCGACGCTCGACACGCCGATCGGCCTCCATACGTTTCCGATCGAGAACGGAGCGCCGGTCATCCTCGACCCGCGCGTCCCGCGCAACGCGCTCGCAACCGGTGTCGCGGCCTGCAAGGCGGGGCCGGTCACGATCGAGGCGCGCGACGCGGTCGAGTGGACGGCGCAGCTGGCGGAGGCCGGCGCGGTCAACCTCCGGAACGGGCCGAGCCGCGTGCGCCGGCGCGCAACGCGATGATGCGACTCGTCGACCAGGGGACCGCGCCGGCCTCGGCGGAGGTGGTCGAGGCGATCGGGTGGCTGCTGGCTCTCGCCGAGAAGGTCGCACGCCGGTACGGGGCACGCGCGATCAGCATCGTGCGTACCACCGCACAGGCGATCGCGGACCTCGCCGAGGAGGCGCTCGCGCGTAGCCAGCGCAACCTCGCGCTCGAGGTGGGCCGTACCCGGCTCGAGCCGGCGCCGTGGATGTCGGGGCTCGCGCGCATCGCGGGTCGCGTGGGGCTCGATGTCGGCGGAGTGCTGCTGCAGGGCAAGCTCCGGTCGATGGGCATCGGCAACGACATGGTCGACCTCGTCGAGGAAGAGCTCAACCGCGAAGGGTTGTCGCTCGGCGCGCTCGCCAAGCCGCGGAAGCTGCCGACGATCGAGCACTTCGTCACCCCGCGCGCCGCGTAGCGCGCCAACGCATCGCGTTCGCGTCGCGCGTGGTGCGCGACGCGGGAACGAACACGCCCGCCGAGAGCGGGCATGGGCGAGGCCTTGCCTCGCGAAGGAGACAGATCCGTGAAGAAGAAGCCGATCAAGAAGAAGGCCGTGAGGAGAGCGAGCGAGCTCGACGCGACAGGCGCTCTCGACTGGGCGCCGCTGTTCGCCGCGTTCCGCGAGGCGTTCGAGTGGGCGCTCGACGTCGCCGCGGCGCTGGCTCGCGACTTCCCCGAGGAGGTCGAGGCCGTCGAGCGTGTGCGCAGGTTCATGCGTGCCCGTATCACCGGTGAAGAGGCCCACGTGCGCGTCGACGACGTGCTGTTCACGTTCGGCCTGATCATCGGCGCGATCGAGCGCGACCTCGGTCCCATCGGCGTCCGAGCGCCGTGGTTCGCGATGCCGATGCAGCTCCCGACCGCGTCGGAGTTCTGGGAGCCGTGGGTGCCTCGGCACTTCGCGAGCGACCTCTGGATCCACACCGCACCCGTTCAGGCGCGCGCCTGAGGAGAACTGCCATGGCGAAGAAGAAGCACAAACACAAGTACCGCAACGCTGCTCCGCGCCCGGCTCCGCGTAACGCCGCCCCTCCACGTGCATCGCGTGCACCGCGGCAACCGGCGGAGGAGACCTCGATGCACCGGCTCGGCTACACCGCGGCGGGCGCGGCGGGCACCGCGCTCGTCGGATCATTCCTGGCGCGTCAGGGCTGGGCGCCGAAGACGATCGCCGGCGCACTCGCTGCGGTCGGGGCGGGCCTCGCCTGGAAGGGTGACGGCGAGACGATCAAGAGCGTCGGTGCCGGCACGATGTCCGCGGCGGGAAGCCAGCTCGCGCTGATGCTGATCGACGACCAGGGCAGGCCGACGAAGAGCGCACCCGCCGAGGCGAAGAAGCAGTCGAACGCCGACGGCCTCCCGCCGGGCGCGCTCGAGAACGCTTTCGAGCGGGCGCGCGAACGACTGTCGCTGGTGCACGGCGACCACGAAGCGATCGGCTGAACGGCGAGGGAGATCGGGGGTCGGGGTCGCGTGCGCGGCGCGAGGCGCGGCCCACGAAGGAGACACCATGGATAACGAGTACGCAGACATCTACTACGTCGATACGCGCAACGCAGACCCGCGCGATCACCGCCATTCGTCCTCGGGCTCGCGCCCGGGCTGGGTTCCGACCCCGCCGTCGAGGACGGTGTACGTGCCGCCGAGCGGCCATCGCCCGATGCCCTACGTGGCGTCGCCGGCGATGAGCTACGCGTCGGCACCGGTGATGTACGCGATGCCGCAGCCGCAGCCGACGATCGCGGCGACCCTCTTCGGCAAGCTGACCACCGGTCAGGTCGTCGAGATGGTCGCGCAGCTGTTCGCCGCGCTGCAGCCGCTGCCCTCCTCGCCTATCGCGACGAAGGACACGAGCACGGATGTGGGCAACCTGATCCTCTACCAGGGAGCCATCGCTCAGCACGCGAAGCGTGACGAGCAGATCCGCACGCTCGGGAACCTCGTCGGGAAGGTCGTGGGGTAACCGTGGCGCCCCCGGTCTATCAGGGTCAGGGCCAGCCGTCCGCCGACACCGGCGGCAGTTGGTTCGGTCGCCTCGGATCGTTCCTCGGAGGTGGCACGCCGAGCTACACGGGTGCCGGGCAACCGGCCTCGGGTGGCAACGGCGCGTCGACGGTCGCCTACGCGACCGCACCGGCGCAGCCGCCGCTGGAGAACGTGAGCGACGTCGAGGCGTCGACGTGTCCGATCGATCCGATGGCACTCGCCGCCGGACACATCGCGATCGTCGTCCCGCGCGATCGCTAGGTCGTGAAGTCGTAGCAGTCCACCCGTAACGCCAACCAACCGGGCCGCGCCGCTCGTCGCGCGCGCGACCCCGGCTCCCGATCCCCTCGCTTCATCCACAGGAGCAAACCATGTCTACCCAGATCACATCCTGGCTTCGCGCCTTCCATGCCCTGCGCACGAGCGTCATGGAGTCGCGCGGATACGCCGAGGTCGGCGACGATCCGAGCACGCGCTCGCCGCGCACGATCGGCGCCGATGTCATCGCGATCGCTGCCGTGCTCGACCCGGTCGTGCGGGCGACGACGCTTCGCTTCGGCGGCAGTGGGCTCGCACGCCGCTGGCGCGCTTGTGTCGACGATCTCGAGCAGCTTGCGCTGACGACGCCCGATGCCGAGTACGTCGAGAATCGCGCGTTCTGGTCCACGCTGTCCGCGATGTGCGTGTACCTGCACGCGCAAGCGGTACGGCTGCCGGAAGCCCACGTGCTCGAGGCGCTGCTCGCACAGATCTCCGAGCGTCTCGCGTATCGCAACGGTCCGAGCGGCGACGGCCCGTTCAAGAAGTTCGATGCCAAGACGCACTTCGACCTCTACCTCGCGCAGCGCGACTACCTCGCGGAGCAGCGTGGAAAGGACCTCCTCGATCCGGAGGCGGGGATGGCCGGTGGCAAGCAGCTCGTCCCGCGCACGACCAACAGCGACATCCTCGCGCTCGCCGGCTACTGGTCGAAGGAGCTCGACGACGCGAAGGACGTGAGTGGGACCGCGGGCGTCGAGAAGCGATGGCGCGAGGTGCTGGTCGACGTCTTCACGATCGCACGAGTCGGCGATCCGAGCGCCGTCTACCCCACGAACCACGCGTTCTGGCGCGTGCTGTCGAAGACGGCGAGCCACGTCGGTGGTGCCGACGCGACGCTGAGCCGGTCCGAGATGATGATCGACTCGCTCAAGGACAGCATCAAGGACCTGCCGAAGAACATCGTCGGCGGAGTCAAGGTGTTGGCGAACGAGGTCGGCAAGCTCGCGGGAAGTGCCGCGCACTCGGTGGGCAAGCTCGCGCACGAGGCCGGCAAGGGGCTGTTCACCGGCTTCGGCACGCCGCTGCTGATCGGCGCCGGGCTCGTCGGCCTCTACCTCGTGTCGCGCACCGGCAAGCGCGAGGGCTCGGAGGCGTAGCCATGGATCGGTTGCCGCTCGTCGTCGGCGGTGGCGCACTCGCCGCCTACCTGTGGACGCGGAACCGCGTGCGCACGGCGACGCCCGCGCCGCCAATGCCGGTCACGGCGACCACGTCTGTCGATCCGCGCTTGCCAGGTCGCTGGGTCTGGCCGGTGCAGTCGTGGAAAGGGCGCATCCCGGTCATCTCCGACGGTTTCAAGTCGCCCCGCCCCGGCCTACCCCGCCACGGAGGCGTCGACATCATGTACGAGCGCCTACCGGCGGACACGTTCAAGCAAGGCACGCCGCACGGCGCGAAGTGGCACGTGATGCCGGACGACGTCACCGTCGTGGCCGCGCACGACGGGGTGGTGTGGTCCGCGATGCCATCGCCGACCGGCATCGCGGTCGTGATCGACCACTCGCCGCTCAAGGCCGCGACGTTCTACGCGCACCTCGAGACGCTCGCCGTCAAGGAGACCGCGCGCGCCGAGAGCAAGCAGCGCGTCCGCGCCGGCGAGCTACTCGGCACGGTGGGGCTCAACCCTCTCGACGGAGAGCGACTGCGCCACCTCCATTTCGAGCTCTGGCTCGGCGGGCCGAACGACCGGATCGATCCGGAGGAGATCATGAAGCGCTGGGACGTCGTCGACGACCCGCGCCGCGGAGTGCTCGTCGCGCGCAACGGGGGCTTCCACTACCGGCCCGTCGGCGCCTCCGGCGAACCGTACCCGTCGTGGGTCCGCGAGCTCGTGGGTCGCGCTGGTGTGTACCTCATCCGCGACGCCGAGACCGCCGAGCTGCTCTATGTCGGCTCCTCGACCGGTCGCCTCTACGACACCCTGACACGGCACTTCCAGACGTGGCGGCGCTGGAAGAAGTTCTGGAAAGGCCAGTACGCCGAGGGACACGACCCCGGCCTCACCTACAAGCGCGACTCCGTCGAGGTCGCCGTCCGCGTCACGCGCGCGGACCAGGCGCTCGACGAGGAAGCGCGCCTCATCCGTCGCCTGCGACCTCGCGACAACCTGCTGGGTCAGCCGGTCGACGACGAGGTCCCGTTCTGAGACTCCAACCATCGAGAGGATGACATGCACGACATCGCGACGACCCGAACGCTTCACACGAGCGCCTCTCAGATCCATCCGTGGATCTGGCCCCTACCTCGTCTCGACGACTGCGAGCCGCGAGTGCGGCGTGCGGCGCGCGGCGAGCATCCGTACGCCGAGATCGTGTACGACGACCACCCGGCCTCGCACTTCGTCCCCGTGCTCGCCGTGCAGGACGGCGTCATCACCTACGCCGGCGGGGTCACGATCGAATGCGCCGGCAAGAAGGTCCGGCGCTACTCGATCGCACTCGACCACCCCGGCGGCTGGTCGACGCGCTACGGCGACCTCGAGCACATGTTCTCGATGCCCGTCGATCGTTTCGCGAAACGACGGAAGCAGCGCGTGCGCGCGGGCGACGTGCTCGGCTATGCGAGTCGCGACCCGGTGCACGTCGGTTTCGAGCTGTGGCGCTGCGACGACGAGGGCTGCGGCCCCGTCGATCCCGCGAAGTACCTGCGCGATTGGCTCGTGCGGCCGTGGAGCGACACGCCGGACCAGACCAAGCAACCCACCGCCGCTTGAGGAGCAGGACCATGGACAACCTTCTCGACACCATCCGCGCGGCCGTCGCGCCAGATGCAACCGACGACATCAAGGCCGCGGGCGCGACGGCGTGCCGCACGATCCTGACCACGCTCGAAGCGAAGGCCGGCGAGCCGCTCGCCGCCGCGGTGACCGAACCGAATCCGATGGCGACCATGGTCTCGATGCTGCGCGGTGTGCCGCCCGAGCAGCTGCTCGACCTCGCGATCGCACGCCTGCGCTCCGCGCTACCGGCGGGAACGCAGGTGCAGCAGGTGCAGCCGATGAAGTTCCACCTCGTCGCCGTTCCTCCGCTCGCCAGGAAGCAGCCGTGACGGCTGCGCGTCGGACATCGCGGCCAGACAGCGATGAGCCGGTCATCGAGCTCCGGCACGTCGGCGACGGGCGAGCGTTCTGCCGCGCGCTCGCCCGCGCCATCGTTCGCCGCGAGCTGATCTCGGCGGGCTTGGTTCGCGATGCCACTCGTTGTGAGCAGCACGCGATCGAGGGATGATTCCGTCCGTCGGTGGCGTTGGGTGCCAGCGCTGCAGGCGTAGACGAACGAGGAGGTCAAACGTGGGGCTCGATCGCGACAAGCTGCATACGTTCTTCAGCGCGAAGGCCAAGGACGGAGTGACCGTGACCTACCAGGAGGTTGCCGATCACTTCGGCGTCGACGTGGGAGGGGCATCGAAGGCGATGGACATCCTCACCGGCCATTCTGTCCTCGTTGAGACGAGCCGGGGCGTCTTCAACTGCTCTCGCGTCCCCGAGCTGTCCGTCACGGCATTCGCCTCAGCCGCGTCGCAGGGCAAGCTGAACACGGCGTTCGTCGACGGACTCTTCGCCAAGATCGATCAGTTGCGGAAGAACAACGACACGATGCGGACGAAGCTGCACGAGGCGCAAGCTCAGCTCACCGTAGCGAACGCCCGGATCGCAGAGCTCGAGGAGAGGAAGCCATGAACGTACGGACCTACTGTCGTCGCTCGAAGAACGACGAGGGCAAGCAACAGTTCAGTCTCGACGTCCAAGCGGCCGGCTGCGCCGAGCTGATCGAGCGCATGGACCTGGGCGCCGCGCCGACGTTGCACTATGTCGACGACGGTCGGTCCGGCGACGACTTCCACACGCGTAGCGGACTGCGGCAGCTACTTGCGGACGCGAAGCGCGGCGACGTGATCGTGTGTCGCGATCAGTCGCGGCTCGGACGCGATGCGATCGAGGTGACGCTGGTCGTCCGCGACCTCGTGCGCGATCGCGGGTGCCGGCTCTACTACTACGCGACCGGTCAGGAGGTCCTGTTCGCGACCGCGATCGACCAGGCGACCACGTTCATCCAGGGAACCGGTCACCAGATGGAGCTCGAGGCGATCCGCTCGCGCACGCGCGAAGCGCTGCGGTCGCGCGTCCGCGATGGTCGCATCGCTGGCGGCTCGTGCTTCGGCTACACGCTGGAGCGCAAGAGCGATGGCACCGGCCGCCGCTACACGATCGCGGTGGTCAACGACGAAGAGGCCGCGATCGTCCGGCGCATCTTCGAGCTGTACCTCGACGATCATGGGCACAAAGCGATCGCTCATCAGCTCAACAACGAGGGAGTTCGCGCACCGTCCGCGGGCCGACGCGGTAGTGGGTCGTGGGCGCCGGGCGCGGTGCGAACGGTCCTGCTCAACGCGCGCTACCGCGGTGTGTACGTCCACGGTCGCATCAAGAAGGTCAGGCAGGGCGGCGCGACGATCCGCGCGAAGGCGGATCCGCACGAGGTGCTGACGGTCGAGGTGCCCGAGTGGCGCGTCGTCGACGACGAGACCTGGTTCGCAGTCCAGGAGCGCTTCGGCTCGAAGGGACCGCGCGCGGCGATCGGCCGTCCGCCCGCGCGCTATGCGCTCACCGGCCTCGCGAAGTGCGCGCACTGCGGCGGGGCGATCCTGTCGGCGCGCACGCGCGTCTACGGCGGCGGCAAGGAACGCGTGAAGGTCTACGCGTGCTCGCGCCACCACCAGCGCGGAAGCGCCGTGTGCCCGGTGACCGTGTACCAGCGGATGGACGACGTCGAAGGCGCGCTGGTCGAGTACATCTCCCGGAACGTGCTCACCGAACGCGTGCTCGACGAAGTGCTCGCCGAGATCCGCGTGCAGATCGAGGCGCAGCTGCCGAAGCGCGAGGCCGATGTGAGCGCGCTCGAGTCCGAGCTGCGCGACGTGCGCGCCGAACAGAGGCGGCTCGCGAAGGCGGTCGCGCTCGCCGATGACGTGCCCGAGCTGGTGAGCGAGCTGCGCCAGCGTTCGACCCGGATCCAGTTCCTCGAGTCGCAGATCCTCGCGGCAAAGAAGACGCCGGACGAGCTTGCCAAGCTCGTGAAGCAGATCGAGCGGACCTCGCGCGTACGACTCGCGGACCTGCGCGCGGCGCTGGCCGACGAGACCGATCGGCGCGAGGCCTTCCTGGCGCTCTTCCCCGACGGCCTGACGTTCACCGCCGCGCGCACGCCGGGCGGCGAACGTCAGATCTGGAAGATCACCGGCGACGTCGATCTCGGTTCACTCACGGACGCCGCCGGTTCCAAACGAATCACGACCCGTCCCCCCGCGAACGACTCCAACACCTCGGATCCAACAGCGCGCAACTCCACCGACGGCGGTGGTGGTTCCAAACGAATCGCGACCCCAACGGGACGAGCTCCAATCGGGAGAGGTTCTTGATTAAAATCAGCTTGTTGGCGACGTCGCAAGTACGATCAGCGCCAGCGTGACCGACAACCGTTTCGAGCCTGCGATTCCCTTAAAATGCCCGATAGTTGGCCTCGGGGGCCCCTACCGTCCGAGTCCGCTTTTCTTTTTTCGGACGGATCGAGCGCGGGCGCCGAGCTGGCGGATCACGAGCGGACGGAGCACGAGCGGGCGGAGCGCTGCGGGCCGTGAGCTGGCGGGCGGCGAGCTGGCGGAGCGAGCTGCGCGGAGCTGCGGGCCGCGAGCTGGCGGATCCGCGTGAGTGACGACGCATCGAGCATCACGCTCGCTCTCCCGATGGGGTACGCGATCCTTGCACCAAGCGGCAACGTCGATAGCGTGCCCGTGGCGGTTCACGTGAACGGGTACAGGCACGGCATCGCCATCAGGGACGAGCACACCGCGCAGGAGGTGGCAAAGGCGATCTCGATGGCGTGCGACGCCGTGCTTCGCATCGGGGGGCCTTCGCCGATTGGCGAGCCGCGCGTTGAGTGACTCGCAGCAGGGTGCCCTCGTCAGTAGTACATGAGGAGTAACATCTCAGCGTCGCGCGCGTTCTTCAGAGCGTTGAGCGCAACCTTGTGGACGGCATCTCGACTGCCAACCGCTGCGAGGTCCTTGCGCAGGCGCTCGCAGGTCTCCAGCACGGGCTTGGCGGCCTGCACACCCAGCTTCTTGTCCAGCTCGATGTACCGGTCGCAGATACGCACCGTCTCGTCGAACAGACCTTCGGCGAAGCGGACGAGCTGGTCCGCGGTCGTGCTCGAGTCGTTGAACTTCTTCTCGTAGAAAGAGAGGTCTTGGCCCATACAGCCGAACATACGCGAGCTGGCGGATCGCATCGAGACTGAACGGTCTAGTAGAATACCAAGATGGGTAGCCCGGCGTCGCGTCGACCGAAGTCGCCGTCACAGGTCTCGATGCTGGACGCGTTGTTTTCGCGGTCCAAGCAACGTGTACTCGCCCTCATCTTCGGCCAACCTGATCGCGCGTTCGCCACGATGGAGTTGATCCGGCTGGCGGAGGTCGGCTCGGGCGCGGTGCAGCGCGAGCTTGAGCGCCTCGCGTTGAGCGGTCTTGTCTCGACCACGCACGTGGAAGGGCAGAAGCGCTTCCAAGCCAACCGCGAGGCGCCACTGTTCGAAGAACTGCGCGGCATTGTGGACAAGACCGCGGGCGTCGCCGAGCAACTCCGTAGCGCGCTCTCGACGCTGGCACCGGCGCCATACTTCGCGGCCCTCTACGGCTCGGTCGCGAAGGCGACGGACACCGCGAACAGTGATCTCGACGTGCTGATCGTCGCCGACGGTCTCCCGCTCGAGCGTGTGTACGCCGTACTCGAGTCGGTCGAGGCGCGGCTCGCACGGCGTGTCAGCCCAACGCTCTACTCTGCCGAGGAGTTCGCGCGACGCCGCAAGGCGCGCCATCCGTTCCTGACGAAGATCCTCGCGGGCAGGCACCTCGTCCTCGCGGGCAGCGAAGACGCCATCCCTGCTCGATAACCTCGGCCGCGATCGATCGGCAAGGCCGCACCGCGAAACGAGTGCTGAGCCCGGCGAGCGCGGTTGCGTGCGGCCGTCGTCGGTCTGAGATTGTCACCGGTGATCGGGCCGGGGACCGGTACTGCGGGTTGCGCAGCCGCGAAACCGGAGGGACCACTTCCACTGCGCGTGCGCCTCCTCCGACTCGTCGTCCTCCTCCGGCTCGTCGCCCTCGTCGTCCTACTCCGGCTCGCCGTCCTCGCCAACCTCCGGCTCGTCGACCTCCGGCTCCTCCGGCTCGCCGTCCTCGCCGTCCTCCTCCGGTTCGTCGACCTCCTCCAGCTCGCCGACCTCCTCCAGCTCGCCGACCTCCTCCAGCTCGCCGACCTCCTCCAGCTCGCCGACCGCCGGCTCGTCGACCTCCAGCTCGCCCGGCTCGTCGTCCTCCTCCGGCTCGTCGACCTCCGGCTCGCCGACCTCCTCCAGCGCGTCGACCTCCTCCGGCTCGCCGACCTCCTCCGGCTCGCCGACCTCCTCCAGCGCGTCGACCTTCTCCGGCTCGTCGACCTCCTCCGGCTCGCCGACCTCCTCCGGCTCGGAGTCCTCGCCGACCTTCGAAAATCGCACTCTAGAGGTCAGGGGTTCGATCCCCCTTGGATCCACCGGAGCGTGCTGCGGAACGCCTGCGGAACGATTGCGGAACGATTGGACCACGCGACTTAGCGGACTTCGCCAAGACCTGAACACCCGTGTTCAGGTGCCGCCGTGGTCGTGGCCGAGCTGGTCGATCGTGAGCGAGTCCGAGCGTCGACCACGACCCGCTACGACCAGCTCGCCCACGACCAGCTCGCCCACGACCAGCTCGCCCACGACCAGCTCACCCACGACCAGCTCGCCCACGACCGGCTCGCCTCGCCCACGACCAGCTCGCCCACGACCGGCTCGCCCACGACCAGCTCGCCCACGACCAGCTCGCCCACGGTCACGACCAGCTCGCCCACGACCAGCGAGTTGGGAGCGAGCTGAAGGATCGGTAGCTGAGAACGTCCGAACCTTCCTTTCGACAGCACGTGAGAGAGATCGTCACGACTTCCCCGTACGAGGGGTGATGTCTGAGACGAAGCTCGACGACATCGCAGGCGACGTGTTCAAGGCACGGCTGCGCCGCTCCCCCAATCCTCCTCCATTTCCATGACGAGCAATCCCGATGACCGTCACGACGGTGTGACCTCGACGGAGCGAAACATCTTTCGCGAAGTCTCTACATGCTTCCTTCGCAAACTCAGGGCACCCGTCGAGGTGGGACCGAAGACAAACGCCACCACCATCGCACCATCGACGCCCCCTCCGCCGCCAAGGGCCTCCGAGCTGGATGCGCGCCTCATCGACATCCTCGAAGCACCGCGACAACACGATGAAACGATCGCACTCGCATTCGCCCGCAAGGAACGAGACCTCGCCAGCGCGCTCGGACGACTCGATCTCCCCGAGGCGCGAGCGTTGTATAGGCGTCTCTCGTCGCCAGAGGCGACCGATCTCGTCGCGACTGCCTTCTATCGCCTCGCCGCTGAACGTCGAGGCCGGCTCCTGATGTACCTGGCGGACGCTCCTCGACGGCGGACGATGGGAGAGGCCCGATGAGTACCGATGCTGTTGAGGCCGCAGTACACGCGACTGATCTGGAGTTACCCGTCGTCGATGGAGGCTACCCGTCGCAAGTCCAGCTCGTGCGCGATCAGCTGCAGGTGGTGAGGAAGCAGCTCCGACTACTGAGCGAGCAGTCGATGGCACTCACACTCGAGCCGCGCGTCGGAAATCGATGGCGCTCCGAAATCGTCGCCGAGCTTGCGGAGATCGATCGCCGCGTCCGCGCCACGCCATCGGCCTCAGCGTTCCCGCTGATCCAGCTGTGCGAGCGATTCTCGCTCACGAAGACCGAGCTACGGATCCTGTGGTTGATGATCGCGCACGAGGTCTGCGCGCACTCGCGAAAGATGCTGCGCGCGCTTGCGACAGAAGAAGTTCTGGATCCAACCAGTGACGTGATCTGTCGCGCCGTCTACGCCGGCGGTATCGGACCGCGCGCCGCACACGAGTTGAGCGACGCCGGGGCCATGCTGCGCTTCGCGCTCCTCGAATGCATGGACGACAGCCGAACGCCCTTCCATCGTCGGACGTGGAAGCTATCTCCCCGTGTGACGCGGCTCGTCCATGGCGTGCTCGATCTGGATCCCACGCTCAAACCGATCGCCAGGATCGGCGACGTCCGATCGAATGATGCGCTCGAGTTGAGCGAGAATGCCGCCACGGAGGTCACGCGCGCGCTGGACCGCGGTGCCTTCACTCTCGTCCATGGAGGAGTCGGCACCGGGCGCAGGTCATTGCTTCGCAATTCAGCTCACGCTCGAGGATGGCGCGTCCTCGAGATCGACGGGCACGCGATCGCGCGAACCCTCGACGCAGCACGCCAGCAACTCCAGTGCATCGCGCGAGAGTGCCGGCTTCTCGACCTCACACCTCTGATTGCGAGCATGGACGCGCTTGACGCCTCCGGCGAAGTTCCCGATCGAATCGAGCTGGTCGAAGAGGTCCTCTCGGGGTCGGTGATGGCGACTGCGAACCGTTTGATCGCTCGCCGGTGGAAACGCGCCCCCGTTGGTGTCAGGCTCGAACCGCTGCGGGGGGCGCAGCATGCTCGCTTGTGGCGCCGGGCATTGCCGATGGCATCGCAGGCCGATGCCGAGATCCTCTCGGCGATGTACCCACTCGCACCCGCCATGATCGAAGCGGCCGGACGGTCGGCGATCGAGCAGTGTGGCGACGAGCGCATGTCCCCCGAGCATGTCGAGGCCGGCCTCCGGGTCGCCTTGGACGAGCGACTCGCCGGCCTGGCTACTCCGGTCCAGGTGACGCAGACTTGGAGCGATCTCGTGCTCTCCGAAGACCAGCGAGCCGCGGTCGCGGAGCTTGTCGCTCGCGTGCGTGGTCGCCGTCGAGTCTTCGAGGAGTGGGGTTTCGGCAACAAGGTTGGACGCGGCATCGGCGTCTCGGCGCTTTTCTCCGGGCCTCCTGGTACGGGCAAGACGATGACCGCTGGCCTCGTCGCGCGAGAGCTTCGCGTAGAGCTCTACCAAGTCGACACCAGCCGGATCGTGTCGAAGTGGATCGGAGAGACACAGAAGAACCTCGCGGCGCTCTTCGATGCTGCCGAGGCGGGGGGCGCCGTGCTCCTCTTCGACGAGGCGGATGCACTCTTCGCGAGGCGAACCGAAGTTCGCACCAGCAACGACCGCCACGCGAACCAAGAGGTTGACTACCTCCTCCAACGTCTGGAGAGCTATCGAGGCATGTGCATTCTCACGACGAACCACGAGAGTGCAATCGACGAGGCGTTTCGCCGTCGGATCTCCGTCCACGTGCGCTTTCAGCTTCCCGATGCCGACGAGCGCCTCCTGCTTTGGCAGTCGATGATCCCCGACGCTGCCCCTCGAGCGGAAGATCTGCGGCTCGAAGATCTGGCGCGACGCTTCGCGATGAGCGGTGGCTACATCCGAAACGCAGCTCTGCGCGCTGCCTTCGTGGCCGCCGACGAAGACTGCGCGATCGATCACTCACGCCTCGCACGCGCCGCGCTGCTCGAGTACGAGGCACTCGGCAAGATCGCCACAAGACAATGACCGCTACGTGGAGTGAGGCATGAGCGAGCAATCACATTCCAGTCAGGCCGCCCCCAACAGCCAAGGTGCAGCGCAGTCCGCATCCGCGGCGCCTAGGCCATTGGGGCTCACTGCATCGGATCACACCAGATTCACAGATCTCCTGTTGCAAGAAACAGCAATGCTCGCACGCAATGCGCGCAACTGGACCTTCGTATCAAACGTCGCGGAGTTGACGCGCGAGACCGCACGCGCCATCTCCTGCGTGCAGGAAGTCCTCGCCTCGCTCGAGATCCGCGATGCGTCGGGTCCGACGTTGAAGCCGCTGTTTCGAACACTCGACGGAGCGTTCATGGCGCTGTTCGATCTCTACGAGGGGTTCCGTCATCGGACGGAGCCGGTCCTGGTGCAACAAGCGGCAACCATCCAAGCGGCACTGATCTCTCTCAATCGCCGATTCGCACCGGTGGGATGGCAATCCCCAAAGGGGTCGGTCGAGGGACACGAACGCATGGCCACTGCCGAGAAAAGCGGGGCGCTCGTCCTGAGCACTTCCGAGAAGGGCGCGCTCGGACAGCTTCACTTGCGCGCAGCCCAGCAGTACCTACTTGACAGCTGGTCGGAGATCGCGGCGGGCAGGTACAGCACCGTTGCAACTGTGGCCCGGGAGCTCCGTTCAGGGACGAATCTGCTACTCGACCCAAAGGTCGCCAGCGAAGCTCGCGCGGCCGCGGCGGATGTGCAGGGTATCGAGCCCGTGTTGGAACGCGTCATCACGTACGTGGAGGCGAACGACAAGAAGTCCCTTCCTCAGCTGGCGGAACTAGCCGCAGCAACCGATGGTGCGCGCAAGCTCGTTGGCCAGTCGCCGAGGTGGGCGGCGCGCCTGAGTGGCGACGCTCCCTCGGTCGCTGGCGGTTCGGTGCCAGCGCCACAGAGCGACAAGAATGGGGTCCCGATCAGCATCTCCAACGAGGTCGACCGCGGGCCGGCACGAGCAGAGCCACCGGAAGATCGCATTAAGGCAATGAAGACCTTCATCAAGCGGGTCCACATCGAGGATACAAACTACGACTATGAGTACCTGGGCTACGTCGAATTGACCACACTTGTATGTCTTAGTGAGGGTGGACAGATCTATGTCAAGTATGCGAAGGCGAGGCCCGTCTTTGACGGGCGCGCTGGACAATATCTGTCAGTCGCAGGTGAATTGCTCGGCACTTCGATTCGACTGAATGGTGAGAGGTTTGCCGATATCATCTATGACATTCAGATCTGCGGCCCCCAAGTGACGGCCACCGACGTGGTGGCGGCCAGTGGGAAGGTTGCCGCATCGAACGGTGACAAGTCGAAAGGTGGCGAAGTTGGGGTGAACATCAGCTTCAGCAACGCAGTGTCATCGAAGGCAACTCGTTCAGTGCGACGAGTCTTTCGCTTTCACAATCTAGACACCCCTGTCGAATTGACCTTGTCCAGGCCCAACGGGAGCACCTACAAGGAACTCGTTGCGGGACTCGTCATCGAGGAGCAGAGGGATCAACGCGCAGACTTCTCCGGCTGGGAGATCGATGATGATGATGTCGGCGACACCTTGACGACGTTCTATGCAAACTGGATTCTTAACAGCTACAGCGACGACTGAAGGAAGGGGGAGGCCGGCTATGATATCCCGTTCAATTGCGGTAGTGGTGTTCTGCGCGGCTGCGTGCTCGCGCTCGGCAGAGGACCTGCGGCGGGTGCGACCTGCGAACGCAGGTTCCAAGGCACGACGTTGCTTTCCCATCCGCCCGGGAGAACCAGCCGGGCCGGCGGTGCCAATGACGTGGGACATGGTGGGTCCGGATGAACGGATCAACCCTGAAACACCTCGCTGTAGTGCGCCACCTGGAACTCGCTCGCATCGCGCGGTGTGGAGTGCAACGCTTCGCGAGTCCAGTACGCTTGCGACGATGGGCACCATACGATTGGAGTGGCTCTATCACTCACTCAACGGCACGTCGACGGTTCGCGAAGCATGCTTGGAACTGCTAGGTGTGCATCCTGATCTGGCGATTACACCGGAAGTCCTCAGCGCGGCGCGCACGGGTGACGAGCTCGGACGTTTTGCGCTTCGAGTCAGACTTCTTATTCAGGCGCCCGCGCTGGCAGCTAAGACCATTCGTCCACAGGACTACCCACACATGCAAGTCGCTTGGGCGTTCGACTCGACTGCGACCGGAGTGGAGCGCAAGCCAGACTTGCGAGATACCGAATTCTCTCCCGGATGGGAAGGTCGTCGAATTGAAGTCGTCGAAGATTGGCTCACCAGCGAGGCGTTCTGAACGAAGAAGCTTCGGCCTCCGTCGGAGGCCGACCATTGTGGCATTTAGGTATCTACTGGCTGGCATTCCACCACTCGCGCATCGGGGGATGTCCAGCTCTACCCACTAAGGAGAAGTCTATGCCTTCGTTTGCCGACGAGTTTGATGCAGCATTCCTGAGTCTCGACGAGTTCGTGATTCGTGCCTTCTTCAAGAAGTGGAAATTCGAGCACGGTCTACCCGATGACCCTCTTCAGTTCCTGGCTAGCGTTCACAAAGTACGCACGATGATCACCACGCTTCCCGTAGAAGCCCGACGTCTCTCGAGAGACTGGCTCCTCTCCTATGGTATGGAGCCGCATCCCGACCCGGAATTCGATCGTCCGGAGCGCCCTCGTGGTGTGAACTGACGCCGCTCGAGGATTGACGTGTCAGCCGCCGCCGAGCGTGATCTCGCGGATCGTGCTCGTGGGCGGCTGCGGCCCCGCAGGCGGCTTCGACCCCGCGGGCGGCTTCGACCCCGCGGGCGGCTTCGACCCCGTGGGAGGGATCTGCTCCGTTGCGAGATCAGCGTTCGAGGGGTGCGCGGTCGCGTGGATCTCCTCGTGGGCGACCTCGGGCTCGCCGACACCGACGGCGCGGACATCGACAGTGCGGCTCGTAGGCTCAGGCTTGGGGAGTGCACCTCCACTCGCAGGACCAGGACCGACGACCGTCGTCTCCGTCGAGGCGGGACGGTTCCACAGGGCAACGGCGAGGGCGGCGGCCATGGCGGCCACGACTACGACCGCGGCGAACAGCGCAACACGCCACGTGTTGCCGGTCGTGTGCGGACCGGACATGCGCATTGGCACGGTCGCCTTGGTCGGAGGGCTCGGAACGCCGACCGTGGCATCCGTCGGCCCGAGGCTGGGGATACTACGCGCACGACGAGGAGCCTGTCCGGGGAAGCGCTCGCAGAGGATCTCGACGAGAGCGTCGCGGCCGTTGGACGGGAAGGCGCCGCACGCGCCGAGCTCCGCGATCGCGTCCCACGCGTTTGCGTAACGGTGCGAGCGGTCTCGCATCAACAGGCGCGTCACGACGCGCTCGACATCCCGCGGAAGGTCCTTCCGGTACATGCGCGTCGAGGGTATCTCGCCGAAGAGGACGCGAGACAGCGTCTCCTCGGTCGAATCCCCTGCGAACAGGGATAGGCCGCAGAGCATCTCCCAAAGAATGACGCCGACCGCGAACAGGTCGCTTCGACCGTCGAGTCCCGCTCCGCTCGCCTGTTCTGGGCTCATGTACGCCGGTTTGCCCTTGATGAACGCCGACGCTGTAGCCTCGCTCGCTTGGCGCGCCTTCGCGATCCCGAAGTCCGAGACCTTGACCTCACCCTCCCAGGACAAGAGCACGTTGTGCGGAGAAACGTCGCGATGAATGATGCCGCGAACACCGTCGACGCCGGCCGGCAGGTCGTGCGCATGTCCGAGGCCCCTCAAGACCTCGCCGACCACGAACAAGATCACCGGCAGTGGGAGTCGCTTGGTGGCCATCAGTGCGCTCAAGTCACGGCCAGCCACCAACTCCATCACGAGGAAGAAGGCGCCGTCTTCGTCCCGGTCGAAGTCCAGCACGGACACGATGTTGGGGTGCTGGAGCCTGCTCGAGAGCTGCGCCTCGGCGAGGAAGAGTTTGGCGAACGTCGCGTCCCTCGAGTAGTGGGGTGTGATCCGCTTGAGCGCGATCGGGCGAGAGAACCCCTCGGCGCCAACTGTTCGAGCGAGAAAGACCTCGGCCATTCCGCCGCCGCCGAGGAGGCGCTCCTGAACGTACTTGCCTCGAAGGAGCGTCGACGCCGTCGCCACGAAGCACGCATCGTAGCACCAACCACGGGCTCGCCCTATACGCCACGTGGCGTGTAGGGTCGGCGCGAAGACGCGAACGAACCTTCAAATCGTCCCGAGCCCTCGGAGAGGGAGACTGAACCAGCCCAGAACCAGCGTAGAAAGTTGGGTGATGGCCGGTGCGAACTGGAGGCGTGATGGCGGCGCGAGTAACGCCTCACGTGATGTCAAGCATGCCGCACAATGCGGCAGCCGCTCGCGACTTCGCAGTCGTTTCAACGGGTTATTCAGACGTCGCCGGTCGAAGTACGCGGATGAACTCGAGCCGAGAGGAGTCGACATGCTGATCTTGACACCTACGGATCGCGCACATTGTCCTTTTCCTCTGCCTGTCTCTGCCCTCAAGATGTCGCGCATGAGAGTCGTGGGCGTGCTGGTGAGCATCGGTCTCGTTGCGTGCGGCGCCGACGAGATCACGAACGACGGAAAGAACGGAACGCTGGCCGGTCAGGTCGTCGTGTCGGGACCCTTGCGCGGCGCGAAGGTCTCCGTCGAGCAACTCCGTACGGACACCGGCGAGGTTCAGGATCGTGTCAACGATGCGGAGACCAACGGCGAGGGACGATTCACGCTCGAGACGGGAGTGCACAACGGCCTGTTTCGCATCGTTGCGCGCGGCGGCTCGTACACCGACCTCGCGACCGGCACGATCGTCCAGCTCGATGCGACGGACGAGTTGCACGCGGTCGTCCCGTTCGAGATCCTCGAGATCGGCGAGGACTTCCTCGTCAGTCCCATCAGTCATCTGATCGCGGCGCGCTTCGCCGCGGTGACACTCCCGGAGGCGAGCGGCCCCAAAGGTGCGCTCGACGCTCTCGCCGCCGCGGCGGCGCCGATCAACCAGCACTTCGGTCAGGTGCGCGACTGGACCCGGCTCTCGCTCGTCGGGCTCGACCAACCCGCGACGAGCCCGACCGAGCCGGTGCGAGCGGCGCTGGTCCAGGCCGCGCTGAGCTTCCTCGTCCAGGACACCGCGATCCAATCCGGCGCTTCGCCGCAAGACGTCCACGTCCTCACGCTCGCTCGCGCCTGGGCCGAGGATCTGTCGGACGGTCCGTTTGACGGCAACGACAAGAACGACATTGCTTACCTCAGCGGCATCCAACTCGGCACGTGCCCGCCGCTCCCGCCGGGCTGCGTGGCTCCGAGCACCGGTTGCGCGATCGGCGCGTGCCGCACGCTGTGCGACCTCTACGCGAACCACCCGCGCTCGCTCCTCGCCGGCGTGATGAAGAAGGTGATCGGGAACAAGGACGTCAACAAGACGGGACTGAACGACATCGTCGCGGTCGCGAGCGCCGTCAACGACAACCTCTCCGTGGAGCTGTTCGCCGACGTCTGCCGGGAGAGCCTCGATCGCGTCCCGCCGACGATCGTGTTCGACGGAGAGACACCTGCCGAGAATGCCTTCGTCCGCGGGACGCGCACGGTCCACATCACGGTGAGCGACGACAACCCGAACCCGCGCGCGTCGTTCGAAGGTCTCGTCGACACCGACGGAGATCCGACCAACGAGGTCGCGCAGGCGACGATCGACACGACGGCGGTCACCGATGGCACCTTCGCGGTCATCGCGAAGGCCGTCGACATGGCCGGCAACACCGCCACGCTGACGCGGACGTTTCAGGTCGACAACGCGCCGCCGGTCGTGACCCTCGACGCGACCGGCTTCTTCGTCGACATCGCCGCGAACACGTGGTGGACCGACAAGGTCACGCCCATTTTGCGCGGCACCGTCGACGACGTCGCACCGAAGACGATCGTCGCGACGATCGGCGCGGTCACGCGCTCGGCGACGATCACGGGCAACAGCTGGCAGGTCACATTCTCCGCCGGGGACATCGACCTCGCCGGAGGCAACGTCCTCGTGACGGCCACCGACGAGGCCGGGAACCAGACCACGGCCGTGCAGCGCATCCGCGCCGACCTCACGCCACCCGAGATCAACGTCCTGGCGAGCGCGGTCCTGAGCGAGCTGAACGAGACGATCACGTTCTCTCCGGGCGCGGCCAACGTCGCCGAGGTGCCGACCCACCGCCACGCGGGCGCGCCGATCAACCTCGCGACCGGCATGGGCGCGAGCTGTCCGACCGTGCACAAGCACGCTTACCTGCTCGGAGCCGCGGCGCCCGCCTACGGGATCGAGGAAGACACGAACGGAAACCCCCAGCGCAACCCGCTGCACCTGACGTTCGTCTCGGGCGACACGGGCGTTGGCATCACGCCTGGATCGACGAAGTTTCGGGTCGGTCGTCGCGATGCGAGCAACGTCACCGTCTGGCTGACGCAGCTGCTCTCGGCGGGCACGCCGACGCCGGTCGGCGCCGGCTTCGACCAGTACGACGTGCGCGTGGTCTCCGATCAGGTCGCCGGCCTGGCCACCACCGAAGGCGTCTACGACGTCGAGCTGACGAACCAGGACCGCCTCGGACGGACCACCACGACAGCGCGGTGTTTCACGCTGAAGTTGCTCGCGGCCCCGCTCGACTTCCAGCCGCCGGCCGCGATCGGCATGCCCGCGGCCGGCCCGGCGACCGGGCACAAGTTCGCGCTCAACTCCTTGTCGCTCGCTCCTGCGGCTCCGTTCGACGAGATCGCCGCGCGTCTCCTCAACGCCGACGCGGGCGCCTCGCTGCTCGATCAGCCGATCGTCAACGGCACGGCCGAGACGGTCTTCCTGACGGTGACCGTGACGCTGACGCCGACGATGGTGCAGGCCGCGCGTACGTTCGTGATGCACAACGCCCGAACCTCTGTCAGCGACGTGAGCCTCAAGTGCGAGGGCGCCGGGGGCGATCCCAACAACTGCAACTCGCCCACCGGCTTCACGCCGTTTACCTCGTCGAACAACGTGCTCGGCACGGTCAACAACCCGACGTACCTGGTCAAGGTCTTCGAGCTCGATGCCGCGAACCAGCCGACGACCGAGGTCCCCTGCATCGCGCCGTGCCCCGGGACGAGCCCATCCGGTCCGACGTTTCGCTTCGCGATCCCACCACGCGCCGCGCCGGGTCAGACGGGTGCGCCGTTCCGCAAGTTCGTGGCGATGACGATGCTCGGTCCCGTGACGAACCTCCACCCGAGCGTCGGAGCGTCCCCGGCGCAGACGTTCGCCGCGCCACCGTTCGTGGATACAACGCTCGCAGGTGTGCGGATCACCGGGAAGCTGGAGACCGCGTCCACGGGATGCACGAAGCGCGAGTTCCCGGCCGGAGTGGAGACGTGCAAGGAGCGCAGCACCATACGGCCGTATAGGGCGCTGACCCGCGCACAGCTGCAGTTCACGGGCAGCACCGACAGCAGCTATGCCACGGCGGCTGCATCAACGATCGCGCCGATCGAGCGGGCGATGCAGACGCGCAGTGAGGGCGGCTGGATCACCAACGAGGGCACCTTGCCGACGTACACGATTCCATGAATCCCTGAGGAGAAAATCATGAGCTTTGGAAGATCGATCGTTCTCGTCGCCAGCGGCGTGGTCGCCGGCATCGCGTTCGTACTGTCGTGCTCGGACGCGCCCGGCAAGGCCGACGCCGCCACCTGCGACTGTCCCGCGGCCGAGCCGCCGCTCACCGCGAGCCGGTACCAGGTTGTCAGCAACATCGGCGACGTCCCCGCCAATGGGACCGGCGGTCAGAGCGTCAGGTGCCCCACCGGCACGCTGTTCCTGAGCGGTAGCTGCACGACCCAGCTCCTGAATCCCGTCCGCGACGTCACGCTCCAGCAGTCCGGCTTCTACGAGGCATCCGAGCTGGGAGTGTGGGCGTGCAGCTTCCGCAACAACGAGGCCACCCCGGTCAACATCCAGGCGACCGTCGTGTGCCTGAAGCCCGCGCCATGAGCGGTGCCACCTCCCAAACGATGGTCTTCGTGGTCGCGTTCCTAAACGCGGTCGCGATCGCTTATGCGCAACCAGCTCGGACGAGCCCAGGCGAAGCAGCCGCTACTCGATCCGAGGCCGAGCACCTCGTGCCGCCGCAGGGCGGCGCGTTCGAGGTGCCGGTGCACGCGGGTAAAGTGTGCATCCTGTCGTTCGCCGAGAAGCTGAGCAAGCAGGCCCTTGCTAGCTCACCCGACTACGAGATCAAGTCGTGGGGCGATGACGGCGTGGCGGTGCGCGCGATCACCGCGAGCGCGGCGACGACGACGCTCGCGCTCGCGACGGCCTCGGGCATGGTGAAAGTCAACGTGACGCTATCCGTGGTCCCTGGGCAGAAGCCGGCCATGACGCTGGTCCGGTTCAAGCTGGCTTCCGCCGAGGAGGCATTCGAGGCGCAGGTGAAGGCAGAGGTCGCGAAGCGGATCGGGCCGCTCGAGGCCGAGCTTGCGAAGGCACGCCACAACATGGACGCGCAGATCCGCGCGCGCGCCGATGGCCTTCTCGCCGAGCGCCTGCTCCGGCGCAACGAACCCGTGCGGCTCGCCTCGCACGAGCGCAACGATGATCACGTGATCGCGCACGTGAAACGCGGCCTCCTCGTCGGCGAAGACGGCTACCTGATCTTCGAGATCGAGAACCGCTCCGGTGCCGCGTACCGCCTGACCACGGCGCGTGTGTTCGTGACCGAGGTAGGCCGCGCGCGCGACGTCGCCGGGCCGGCGCGGCTCGTCTCGGCGGCCGTCGATCGCGATCCGGCGGTGATCGGCGTGGTCCCGGCCGGCGCGACCGCGCGCGGCATCGTCGTCGTGCATGGCGTGGATGGGGTTCTCGGGAAGCCGCTCGTCCTCGAGCTGTCAGGGCCGCAGGGTCGCGGCAAGATCCGGATCGATCGCGACATCGTCCTCCGGTGAGTGTCGGCGTGAACGTGAAGCGGTTGGGATCCAGACTCACGATCATCGCCGTCGCGCTCGAATCGGCGAGGTTCGCGCGCGCAGATCGCTACGAGGCGACGATCGTCGTTCGTTCGGCGGGCACCCTCGCGCGCGTCGCCGATGACGGGACACCCGAGTCGGCGCTGGTGCAGGGCGGTGGCCTGGTGACAGGGCTCTCGTACGGCGTCCTGAACTGGCTCGACATCGGCGGCGAGGTCGCGGTGCACGTCACGACGCACGCGACCTACGACACCGCGACGCTTCAGGTGCTTGGTGGAATGCAGACGGGCGAGCTCTCGCGGACGACGCAGCTCGCTCACGTGCGCGCCGGCGCGACACTTCGCCTCGGAGTCCGGTGGGTGCCCACGCTCTACATCGGGATCGGCGCAGGCGGACGGCATCGCTCGGCAGCGCAGCTACGCACCGAGCGCGGGGTGTTCGCGCCGGATGGGCAGGACTCGGCGATCACACCCGACGTGCTCGGCACATTGCGTCTCGGACTCGACCGCCGCTTGACCCGGCGCTGGTCGCTCGGTATCTGCGCGGGTGCAACGGCCTACTACGGCGTCACGGGAACGCCCGGCGTGCAGCTCCTCGAGGCGAACATGAGCTTCGCGTACACGTGGTATCCGAACTGGTAAGCGCGCGGGCGCAACGTCACAAGAGTAAGTGATGCAACGGACGAAGACCGACATCGAAGCATCGGAGTGGGCGGTCAACGATGCGGTCGTACGACTCCGCATCTGGGGCACGACCAGGAGCTTCTTGCTCCTTCCCGATGCGATCATCGGCTCCTCGTCCGAGTGTGCGATCCAGCTCCACGATCCCACCGAGCACATTTCTCGAAAGCATGCCGTGATCGTGCAGGAGGGAGATACGTACGTTCTGCGCGACCTCGACAGCAAGAATGGGATCTACGTCGACGGCGCCCGGCGCGAACTCACGACGCTGACACCGGGGCTTGAGGTCAGGATTGGCGGCGTGACGGTCATCGTCGAGAGCAAGAGGCTCATTGCGCTGCGCAGCTTCCTTGCCCGACTGCTCGGGTGGCATCGTGACAGATGCGAGGCAGTCGACCTCGCGTTGCGCGCGGTGCGCATCGCGGCGACGAGGCATGCACCCCTGATCGTGTCGGGCGAGGAGGATCTGATTCCGATCGCCTACGGAATCCATCAGCGCGCTCTTGGACCTCGCAAACCGTTCGTCGTATGTGATCCGCGACGCCGGCGATACGCGGCAACGGCACGATCCCCTATGAACGTCGAGATCGGAATGGAAGCGCTTCAGGCTGCCGAAGGAGGCTCGCTATGTGTACGGAGTCGGCGACTCCCTCGCGACTTCGGCGAGGTGATGGAGGCACTACGTGACCCGGGGCGTCGTGTCCAGCTGATCGTCTGCACCGTCGACGGCACCGAGAGCCATCGTCTTGTGGCAACGATGGCGGCGACCGTGAACATCCCGCGGCTGTCATCGCGCCCCACCGAGATCGATCACGTGATCAATGAGTACGGAGCTGATGCTGTTGCTGCACTGGATGCGCAACTGTCCTTTACGAGACTCGATCGCGACTGGGTCCGAAGCCGCGCCGTGGGCACAGGCGACGAGATCGAGAGGGCAACGTACATCGAGATCGAGAAGGCAACGCTACGCCGCGTTGCCTTGCGCATGAGGGGAAACATCGCCCAAGCCGCGGAGATACTAGAAATGTCCCATGTTGCCCTCGGCGAGTGGGTTCGACGTCGCCGCCCTCAGGAACGCGACGACGACGACTAACCACGGAGGGACTCATGCGAAAGCGGGTCGCTCATCTTCGACACACTCGAGGGCTCATGAACCAGTCTGTGGTCCTACTTCTTCTGCTCGCGGCCGCGGCGTGCAGCGAGACCTACCGCCCGCTCCGCCCGACACCGGATCAGCTGGAGCCGCTCGAGGGGATCGATCCACGCGCGTCCAGCCCGATCGGCCCGCTAGCGCTCGAGCCCGGCGCCGCGACGACGCCTTTGGGCGACGCGGCACTCGCGCGCGGCATCGCGCGAGAGCGCTACCTCGATAGCGCGCGCATCCGCGACGTGACGGACACGTTCCTCGGCCTGGTCGACACGTTCGCGTCGCCCGGTACGCCGGAGATGCAGGCCGCGTTCGAGGAAGCGCACCGCTATCTCGGGCGAGCTAGCCCGTCGTCGATCTTCCACGTGACGGAGAGCTTCACATCGTATGCATACCGTCTGGGCTTCTGCATCCACGACGCAGGCGTGACCGCGCCGTGCCACTACAAGTGGCAACCGCGCACCCTCACATCACCGGTGTTCGAGGTCCGCACCTCGAACACGGACATCGCGGTGCTCGCGATCCACGACTTGGGGAACGCCGCCGACCCGGCATGGACCGAGTTCCCAACGATCGCGAAGAAGCTCAGCGCCGCCCGCGGTCTCGTCCTCGACCTACGCCACGCAGCGGGCGCCGACCCTCGCCCGCTGCTGCCGTGGCTGCGCGAGCTCACCGGGCGACCGGACCTCGCGCCGCTCCGCGCGATCGAGCGCCCGATGGCAGCAGACATCTACACGCGGTTCTACAACGAGCGCTACACCGATCGCGGCCGCGATCCCGCGGTCTGGCGCGCGCTCGTCGGGCCCCCGGCGGCGCCGCCGTCGCCCCCGCCGGCACGCCGGCCGATCGAAGTCCTCGTCGGTCGCCACTGCGAGAGCGCGTGCGAGCTGGTCGCTCGCGTCCTCGAAGCGTACGCCGGCGCCGTCGTCGTTGGCGGCACTCCGCAACACGGGCGCCTCGGGCGCGACGAGCCGGCGATGGCCACGCTTCCCCACACCCACGCGACGGTGTACTTCTACGCTACTCGCTATCTGCTCGCCGCCGACATCGAGGCCGCGACCGGCCCCACCGACGCGTGGCACCTCAGCGATTCCGTCGAGGAGCCCCAACCGCCGAGCCGGTCGCTCGACTACATGACGTGGGCCATCCGCGACGTCGCGCAGCGGATCGCCCACCCGGCCGGCTGGCCGCGCTGCAACGCGAAGCCGGTCGCCGTCCAGAGCGGCCCGAAGCTGATCGGGCTCTCATCGCTCGGTCGCAAGGCGTGCCGATCCCGCGCCAGAATCGAGGTCTTCTCCGACGTTCCGACGAGCGCGCTCGAGCGGTACCTCTCCACGTGCGCGCCGAAGCCGCAGCTACATAGCGGCTACGCGGGCACGTTCCGCCTGTCTGAGACCACGCCGCCGTCGGTCCTCGCGCAGATCGCCGCTAGCGAACTCGTGCACATGGTCCTGATCGACTGTGTCGACGTGGGGACGGTCGACTAGCAGCGATGGAGCGCGCGAGCCGCGCGAGCTGGAGCCGCGCGAGCTGGAGCCGAGCCGCGCGAGCTGGAGCCGCGCGAGCTGGAGCCGCGCGAGCTGGAGCCGCGCGAGCTGGGAGCCGCGCGAGCTGGCGATCGATCGGTCGAGCTTCCAGGCGAGGCCGAGCTGGTCGCGGTGAGGTCGCGAGCCGGTCGAGCTCCCAGGTCAGACCGCCAGCTCGAAGAGCAAAAAGTGACTGGATGTCCAGGGCTTGCGCGAAAGGACGCAACCGATCGCGTCCTCTGCCGATGTGTCGAGCCCATGCAGTACGTCTCCAATGAGAAGCAAGGGTTGTTCTGGACCGACCACGGCCTCTTTCGGACCTACGTCGACCTTGGGACCCTCGAGATCGACAAGCTCGAGTGCGCCCTCTACGCCGACGATCGCGAGGAAGTGTTTCGATCGGCCTTCGTTATTCGTGTGCTGGTGTTCGGGCTGCGGATGCTCCACCGTGAACGACCGCCGACCGACACCGAGGTGTTGGCGATGCGTGCGCTGCGTCGTCAATGCGACGACGCACTCGCTCCCTTCCTCGGCGCGGTCCCGCCTCACGTGCTGAGTACCGAGGATTCCGAGGTGCCGTGGACGGCGGTGCGCATTGTGCTGTGGCGAGTGCTTGACACGTTCGATGGCGGCGAGCGTACGAGTGACTAGTCGCAACAGCGCTGCGGAACACGTCGTGTCTTCGAAGGAGGTACAATGGAAGCCATGAATGCGACAGAGCCACTCTGGCGGGCTCTGTTTGAGCAACAGCTCACTTGCGCCCTGCTAGAGCGGGTCATCGGAGCAGCGGAACGAATCGCCAAGGGCCTGGCGCGATACTCGACATGGAGCGACAGCCAGACGGTTCACGATCGCCTGCACAACGTCATCACCAAGACGCTCGAGGGGAGCCTTCACTGGGACCCTGGTCGCATCGACCTGGAGCGATATCTCGTCGGCGCGGTGCGCACGCAGATGTTGAATGAGATGCAACACGCCAGGTCATTTCGTCACGTCTCGCTGGATGACGCCGAGCAGGATCTCGAGAGCCTTGAGGCTGAGGCAAGTGAGGCACTCTCCGGTGCTCGCCTCGCGGTGGATGGGCCGCCGCTCCTCGAATGCTGGTCTCATGTCATGGATTCACTGCGACGCGCTACGGGATCTGACTCTGGAGTGCGCGCACTTATTCACGCATATGAACACGGGTGCTTTGGGTGCTCGGATGTGATGGCGTTTACAGGACTGACGAGGCGGCAGTATTACGCCGCGTACCAAAGCCTCTTGCGAATGGCAAAATCGATGGACGTCACCATGACTGATCCGCTCCAACAAGCGATCGCCAAACGAGGCGCATGACAATGAACTCAAGCCAACGCAATCTCCAAGCCCTCGCCTACATCCTCCAGGAACTCGCGCTATCCGAGGCGCGCAGTACGACGAGCACTCCGGCGACGGCCCTGAGCGCACGCTGTCTCGTCGAGCGTGCGCGTGCTCGGCTCGCCGAGCTTCGACAGCAGGAGCGAGAGTCGCCTCAAGTTGCTGCCGACCCGTCGGAGGGCCCGCGTGAGTCGCGCGCGACGCTCCAGCGCGTCGCCAGGAGCCACGACGAGCATCCGAAGCCGCGAAAGGGATGACCGCCCGCACTCCGCCCGCACTCCACGAAAAGAAATCTCGCACGCCGAAACGGGCAAACGTCGAGCGGTCGGCGGTCGATCTTCGACGGTCCGGGACGGTCGAGAAAGAAGGTCGCGAGCGGAAAGCACGACGATGGAACGGCCAAGTCGCGGCGGATCCCATCAGCGAAGCTGATCGGCGAACCACGTAGTTAGCCGCCTCCTCCGTGCGAGCGAGGAAAGTGCCGTCGATACTTGGCCACCACTGAGTCATGCGGGGCACGCGTGCAATAGCTCACGCGCGCATTTGTTATGCCACGGTGGGACGGCGAGCTGATTCGTCAGATTACAGATCAGGAGGTCTGACGAGATGAGCGAGCTGGCGTTTAGCGCAACTGGAGAGAGCTTCGAGCTTCCCGCCGCCGTCGCCGCGTGGCGTGTACGTCGCCTCAAGCCGCGTGGGGCTCCCGAGCTGGTCTACGGCGCGAACGGTCAACCGCTCACGATCGGGCTTGATGCAGGTGTCGAAGAGCTGCGCGAAGCTGTCGGCGGCGTTTCTGGGCGCTACCGTCTCGATCCCATCAACGACGACGGAAGACCCGTGGAGGGCGTCCCGGCCGCCTATATCCAAGTCAACAAGCCGCACCGCAACGAGGGAGGTGCCCTGACCGCGTCTTCGACGTCGACCGGTGTCAGCGATGACACCCTGCGAGAGGCAATGCGCCTCAATACCGACCTTGCCAAAGCGGTGATCGACCGCTTCGGCGACATGATGACGACGGCGAAGGCGGCAATCGAGCGCGAGCCTCTCATGCTCGAGGCCGCGGCGGGCTTCCTCAAGGGGGCCGACGACACGCGGATCTTCGATCGTTCGCGCCTGCCGGTGACCGACGACGACCAGGACGACATCCGACAGAGCGAAAACGCGAAGTCCGAATCGATGCTGACCACCGTGCTCGTGGACGCCTTCGCAAGCGTGGTCGAGCGGCATGGGCCGAGGCTCGTGCAGGCCCTCATGCAGACGCTCGCCGGCAAGGGGCTAAGCCTCTCCTCTGCGTTCGATTGGCACCAGGCGCACGAAGAGGGGCTCAGGGAGCGCCAGAGCGCTCATGCCGCCTCCGCCGTTGAAACGGAGCCGCCCGCGGACAAGCCTAGGCGGGAGCCGAGGAGCGAAGCAAAGGCGGCGCGACGCGAACCCGAGAGTCCCAAGCCGGATCCGATGACCCACCTCATCGCAATCCAGGCAGCGCTCGCGCCTGACGAGGCCGCGCGCGCTCGGCGTCTCGCGAGCGAGCTTGCGCCGCCCGAGAAAGCGGCGTGGATGAATCAGCTCGCAACGCTCACGGTCGAGGAAGCCGTCGCGAAAGTCCGCGCGGCGATCGGCGTCTCGAAGGACGGTGCAGCGTGATCGGGGTGCCGTTCAACGACCTGGGGTGTCTCGGGTCGATCACGCAGACCATCGCCGGGTTGGTGCGGGACCGCGAGCCCGCGATCGTCGAGATCGCCGACAAGCATGCGAGCACTGAGAGCCTCGCCGCGTGGATCCGCACGCTACCGCAACGCGACGACACCGGCGACCCGCAAGACGGCCCCAAGGTTGTGGAGTGTGACCCGGAACAGCGACTCCGCATTCCGGCCGCAGATCCGAATTGCGTGGAACGATCCGCACTCTACCTCGCCGCGGCCGAGCTGATCGAGCCGGGTCCCGTGCGCCAGCTCGCGACCCTCGACACCGCGATCGGGCTGCACACGTTTCCGCTCGAGAGCGGCGCACCGATCGTGCTTGATCCGCGCGTACCGCGAAACGGGCTGCGATACGGCGTCACCATGGCCGCGCTCGGCCCGGTGGTCGTGGATGCGCGCGATGCAATCGAGTGGTCGGCACAACTGGCGGAGGACGGGGCCGGCGCTGCACCTCTTCGCAACGGACCCTCCCGAGTGCGCGTCGCGCGCAATGCGGTGATGAGGCTCGTCGATGAGGGCGCAGTGCCGGCCTCGTCCGAGGTGGACGCGATGGGATGGATGTTCGCGTTGGCCGAACAGGCTGCACGTCGATACGGCGCACGTGCGCTCACGATGGTTCGCACGACTGCGCGCGCAATCGCAGATGTTCTCGACGAGGTGCTAGCGCGCACCCAACGGAACCTCACGCTCAACGAGCGGGACCATCGGGCCGAGACGCGCCGGCGGATCGGGCAACTCGTAGTTGCCGCCGGACGCGTCGGGCTCGGCATCGGTGGGGCCGCCTTGCATGCGCAGCTCGATGCGCTCGGCATCGGCAAAGATCTGGTGCCGTTCGTGGAATTGGAGCTGAACCGTGAAGGGCTGAGCCTAGGCTCGTTGGCCCGTCCGCCGCATCTCTCGGCGTTCGGCTCGCGCGCCTAGCCACGTGCATCTCCCTCGCGCCGTGCGTGGTGCATTGCGCGACTTCTAATCGCTCGCTGTGCGGGCACGGCCGGGTGTGCCCGGCGAAGGAGACCGATGAGGAAGAACGAAAAGAACGACAAGCGATCGAAGGCCGCGCGCTCCGTGCAGACTGCCATCGTGTGGGCTCTCGACACGGCCCGCGCCTTGGCGCTCGAGGACGAGGAGCTCGAGGCTTTCGCACGCGTGCGTGACGCCGTGGAGGCGTGGCAGCACGGGCGTTGCTTCGAGATCGATCCGGAGGATGTGTTCGTCATCTTGGCGATCGTGATCGGCGCGATCGATTTCGATCGCGGCGACGACGATCCCGCGATCGCGCTCGCACGCACGTTCCTCGAGGCGCTGTTCTGCCCGGGCGCAACGCAGCGGTTGCCGCCGGTCGTGATCCGCCGTCGCCCGCGTCACGCGGACTCGAACATCTTCCAGCTCCGCGTTGCCTGAAAGGAAACACGAGATGGCAAAGCACACGAAGAAGGTTCGGAAGCACCATCGCAACGCGGGACCGAGTGGGCCTCGCGCACCGCGCGCCCCCCGTGCGAAGCCCCAGGAGAAGTCCCAGGAGGAAACGCCGCTGCGGCGCCTCGCAGTCACGGCCGGCGGCGCGCTCGGGACGTCGATCGTCGGCGGGATCCTCGCCCGGCAGGGATGGGCGCCCAAGACCGTGACAACGGTGATGATGGCGGTCGGAGCAGGGCTCGGGTGGAAAGGTGACGACCCGACGATCCGCAGCGTCGGTGCGGGCGCGATGGCGGCAGCCACCGGGCAGATCACCAAGGACATGCTCGCCAAGTCGAAGGAGAAGGAAGACAAGAAGCCGCCGAACGCGGATGCACTGCCGCCCGGCGCACTCGAGGCGGCGCTCGAACGCGCCCAAGCGCGGCTCGCGCTCTCCGCCCACGAGGTGTAGCGGCGTCGATCGGGGGTCGGGGTCGCGCGAGCGACGAGGCGCGACTCAAGAAAGGAAGCTACATGGAAGAAGATATCTATATCGTCGACACGCGTAACGCTGTGAGGCCACCGCCCTCACAGCACAACACCGGTTGGCGGCCGGCCACGCAACCGGTCCGGACCGTCGTCGCACAGCCGGTCCGGACGATCGCGCAGACGCCGCAGATCGTGTACGCAAACCCGCCGATGATGTCGCCGGCGGCGAACCTGTTCGGCAACGTCAGCGCTGCGCAGCTCGTAGATCTCGTCGCGCAGATCTTCGCGGCGCTGATGCCGCTGCCTGCGGCGCCGACGGCGACGGCAGACACGCCGACCGACATCTCGAACCTGATCGTGTACCAGTCCGCGCTTGCCACGTATGCGAAGCGTGACGAGCAGGTCCGCACGTTGGGGAACCTCGTTACCCGCCTGTTGGGCTAACCGACCATGACTCCCAACTACAAGGGTACGAAGCAGCCGGCGGCGAGCGGCGGTGGCTGGCTCAGCTCGTGGGCAGGCGCCGCGCCGGTCTACAAGACGGCGCACAAGCGTACCGACACGTCGACCAGCGGATCGGAGATGGCTCCCAAGCCGTCGCCGGCCCCGCAGGGCGATGCATCGGTCGCCCCGTGCAGGGAGCACCTCGATCCGTGCGCGTGCGGTCCGATCGCGATCGTGATCCCGCGCGATGCGGACGAGTGCAGTCAGTAGAAGGCACGTAGCAGAAGGCACGTAGCAGAAGGCACGTAGCAGAAGGCACGTAGCAGAACCAACCCCAAAACCAGGGTCGCGGCGAGTTGCTCGCGCGTCCCCGGCCCCCGATCTTTTCAGTTCAGGAGGACACATGGAGATCCGCAGTTGGACTGACGGCTATCTCGCAATCCTGCGCGCGGCGTGCGAGAGCCGCGGCGTCATGGAGGAGCTCGGCGTGCAGTGGCCGTCTTTGTCAGGCGGGGACACCATTGTCATTGCCGCGTTGTTCGATGCGGCTGTGCGTGCGCACGCCACGCCCGGTGTGCTCGCTCGATGGTTCGCGGCTCTCGATGACGTGGAGAGGCATGCGCTCGCCGCAACGCACGGTGTTTTCCCAGAGAGTCGAGCCTTCTGTTCATCGCTCGAAGGGGCGGCAGTGCTCCTCGACGCCCTCGCGGTGGAGCCGCCGGCGCCGCGTGTGTGGGATGCTGCGATCGATGCCCTTTGGGCGCACGGGCCACGCAACGCGGAGTCAAGCGTTCCCGTCAGTCTCGATGGTGTCGACTCATTTACCGATCTCTATCTCAAGCAGTTTGTGCACATCCGTGATGTGCGCGGCTTTGACAAGCTCGACCCGGAGCCGGGAATGCCCGGCACGACGCGACCCATCCCTCGCTCGACAAACTCCGACGTGGTGGCGCTCGCTGACTACTGGACGCCACAGCTTGAGGACGCGTCGCACATCAACGGCGCGAGCACGACCGAGCGCCGTTGGAAGGCCGCCCTCGCAGACGTCGAGACGTTCGCACGCCGAGGCGAGCCGACTGCCGTATATGCCAAGAACAACGCGTTTTGGCGAGAACTCGCGAATCTCGCGGCCCACATCAGCGCAGCCGCGATCAAGCCATCGCGGTGGGACATAATGAAATCCTCGTTTATCTGGTCCATAAAGAACCTTCCCAACAACCTGGCCACGGCTACGTCCAAGGGCGCCGAAATCGTCACCGGCGCTGCAGAGAAGGGAGCCGAAGCGGTGGCGGGCGCCGCGAAGGTCGCGGCGAAAGCTGCGGGGGAGGTACTGAACCAGACGACGAGCGGCCTAGCATCGGGACTGGCAACGCCGCTGATCATCGGTGGTGTTGGCGTCCTCGGGCTGTACCTCCTCACGCGCAACCAGTCCTACTCATCTCGTGACAAGCAGGCGGTGAGCTGACTATGCGTGCCTGGCCATTCCTGATCGGAGGCGGTGTGCTCGCCTACGCGTGGACACAGCGCCCACGACGGGGGTCGCCCACGACACCCGCTAAGTCAGCCCCGTCGACAACCACGGACGAGGTTCCGTCCGCGGAGAGAGGGAGACCGGCACCTTACGCAATTCCGCTTCCGGGTCGCTGGGTATGGCCATTGGCCGCGTGGAGTGGTCGCACACCGATGATCTCCGACGGCTACCACTCGCCTCGGCCGGGTCTGCCACGGCATGGGGGCGTCGACATCATGTATCCCCGGCGCCCCACGGACAATCAGAACCCGGTGTTCAAGGTCGGCACACCGAATGGCGCCAAGTGGAACGTGATGCCTGATGGAATGCCGGTGTTTGCTGCGAGTGATGGTGTGCTCTGGAGTGCTGAGGAGACGCCGAGCGGATACTCGGTCGTGATCGATCACTCGCCGCGCAAGGTCGCGACGTACTACGCGCATCTGGAGCAGCTGTTTGTGCCCCAGTCACGGCCGCGTAAGGGCGGCCTGCCGATCCAGGCCGGCCAGATGCTCGGCATCGTCGGCGCGTCGCCTCTGGACCCCGAAGGGCTCAAACACCTCCACTTCGAGGTGTGGCTGGGGGGGCCCGAGAGCCGGATCGATCCCTGTCGCATCATGCGCGATTGGGAGGTGCTTGGAGAGCACCACGTTGGGCCTCGCGCAGTCGCCGCGCCCGGCGCAGTGGCGCGGAATGGGGCGCTATCGCCATATCGCTCCGTTGGTGCGACTGGGGAGCCCTATCCGGACTGGGTTCGAGCGCTGAGGGGAGAGGCTGGCGTTTACGCCATCCGCGACGCGCGCACACGCGAAGTGCTCTACGTCGGGTCCTCAACGACGCGGCTCTACGACACCCTGACTCGACACTTCCAGACATGGCCTGGCCAGTACAGCGAAAATGATCCGGGCGTGACCTACGACCGTGCATCCGTCGAGGTGGCTGTACGACGGACGGCGCCGACCAACGCGCTCGATGTCGAGATGCGCCTCATCGCGCGTCTCGCGCCACGCGACAACGTGATCGGTCAGCGCGAACTCGTCGAGGAAGTCCCATTCTAGGAGCAAGTGACCCATGACCCATGAAGCGAACGAAAAGCTCATCGAGAGCATCCGTGCGGCGCTTGTAGTCGACGCGGCTCCTGACGCGCGCACGGCAGGCATCGCCGCTTGCCGCACCGTCCTGTCGATGCTCGGCGCCGAGACGAGGGACCCGGGTGCAGCGGCACCACCCAAGATCGACGTTGGCCCCACGGCCGCCGCGATCGCCGCACTCGTGCGCAGCACACCGCCCGATCAATTGCTCGATCTCGTGATCGGCCGCGTGCGAGCCCTCATACCGGCTGAGCAACAACAGCAGGCTACACCTCACACACGCTTCAACATCCCGCTTGTGAAAGTGCCACGGTGAAGCCAGTACCCGCTTGTGAAAGTGCCACGGTGAAGCCAGTACCCGCTCAATATCCCGCCAACGAGAGCGGACCGCGCCTCGTCCTCCACCCGACGGGCAACGGGGCAATCCTCTACCGCGCACTCGCGCGAGTGCTCGTTCGAGCTGAGCTGTTCTCGACGGAGACAAACTCCGCTCGCGACGATCCCGGCGGTTGCGAGGAGCGGGCGTTCGTTGGATGATTCGCCGACCTTGATCCAGCACAGCGAGAGGGAGCGATGGTGATCAGAACGTATCGACGCCGGTCGAAGAACGACGAGGGCAAGCAGCAATTCAGCCTCGACGCGCAAAAGCGAGGCTGCGCCGACCATATCCAACGTATGGGGCTCGTCGAGCAGGTGCAGCTCGATTACGTTGACGATGGCGGCGGTGGCGATGACTTCCTCGGCCGTGCGGGGCTGCGCCAGCTTCTCGCCGAGGCCAAGCGCGGCGACATCATCATGTGCCGCGACCAGTCTCGCCTTGGTCGCGATGCTATCGAGGTGACACTCGTCATTCGCGATCTCGTGCGCGATCGTGGATGCCGCCTCTTCTACTACGCGACCGGTCAGGAGGTTCAGTTCGCAAATGCGATCGACCAGGCCACGACGTTCATTGCCGGCACTGGCCACCAGATGGAACTCGAGGCGATCCGCTCGCGTACGCGCGAAGCGCTGCGGAACCGCGTGCGTGATGGACGGGTCGCCGGAGGTGCCTGCTACGGGTACAAGCTCGAACGCAAGAGCGATGGAGCCGGCCGGCGGTTCACAATCGCAGTTGTCGATCAAGCACACGCGCCGGTGGTGCAACGCATCTTCGCCGAGTACCTCTCGGGTCGTGGTCTCAAACAGATCGCACATCAGCTCAATCGCGAATCGGTGCCCGCTCCGTCTGCGGGTCGGCGTGGGAGCGGATCATGGGCGCCCAGTGCCGTACGCACGATCTTGCTCAATGCCCGTTACCGCGGTGTCTACATCCACGGTCGGATCAAGAAGGTGCGACAAGGAGGTGGTGTGATCCGCGTGAAGGCGGACCCTACAGAGATGCTGACCATCGATGTTCCTGAATGGCGGATCGTTGATGACGCAACGTGGTTCGCCGTCAACGAGCGGTTCACTTCGCGAGGCCCGAACACGGCCGGTCGGCCGGCCGCTAAGTACGCGCTTACGGGCATCGGAAAGTGCGGCAACTGTCGTGGTGCGATCGCCGCATCTCGAGTCCACACCTTCGGCCGCAACGGACCGCGTGCGCTTTGCTATGGATGTGCGAAGCACCATGAGCGCGGTAGCTCGGTTTGCGAAGTCACCGTGTACCAGCCGATGGAGGAGGTCGAGGCCGCACTGATCGATCACCTTCAGCGTCACGTGCTTGCGGATGGCGTTCTGCAGCTCGTGATCAGGGAGATCCGTTCTGAGATCGCGGCACAGCTACCGCAACAGGAGGCCGACACGGCTGCGCTGGAGACGGAGCTATCCAGCGCCCGCAGCGAGCAGAAGCGGCTCGCGAAGGCCGTTGCGATGGCGGACGACGTTCCCGAGCTGGTGTCGGAGCTGAGGACGCGCACGGTCACGATCCAGCACCTCGAGGCCCGTCTCATCGCCGCACGTCGAACGCCGGACGAACTCGCCACGCTCATGGTCAAGGTGGAAGCCGGCGCGCGAGCGAAGCTCGCCGACCTTCAAGGCGCGCTCGCCGATCGGCGCGACCTCCGGGAGGTCTTCCTCGCTCTGTTCCCAGACGGGCTCACCTTCACGCCAGCACGATCGACCGACAGCCGACGCGCGATCTGGAAAATCGAAGGCGCTGCAAATTTGCAGACGTTGGTCATGGAGGGAGCTGTCTCCCGATTGCGTTGCGACCCCAACGGGATTCGAACCCGTGTTACCTGCGTGAAAGGCGGGTGTCCTAGGCCTCTGGACGATGGGGTCTGATGAGGGTGAGCCCAGAAGGTTTCGAACCTTCGACCCTCGGCTTAAAAGGCCGGTGCTCTACCACTGAGCTATGGGCCCTTGGAAGGTGAGGGAATCTGCCGTAGGGCGGGGAGGAAAGCAAGGTGGGTGCGCGCGGCTGGTTGGACCGATCCGAGGACGGCGCAGCGCATCATCGTGAGATCGTAGCAAGATTTGCCAGGTGGGGTGTGGGTGGGTTATGTAGGTTTTGCCATGGACAAGCGGGAGGCAGTTCGGGTCCCGGTCCACGTGAAGGCTCGGTGCCGGTGCGCGGGGTCGGGGATTGTCATCGAGGGGCTGGTCGAGGATGTGAGCCGGAGCGGGATGTTCCTGCGGGCGCCGAAGTGGGTCCGGCCGGGATCGGCGGCGGAGATCGATCTGGTCGTGCCCGGGGATGAGGCGCTGCGCCTGAACGTCGAGGTCGTGCGGGTGGAGCACAGCGACGGGAAGGCCGGGATGGGCCTTAGGTTCGTCGAGCCGACGGCGACGAGCCGATCGCTGGCAAACTTCATCATGCGGCAGCACGCGTCGGGACGGTGAGGCGCCGTTTCCTGTTGCGATTCGATGGTTTGATGGGTTGATCGTGGAGTTGGGGTGGATATGATGCCGCGTTGATTTTGCACGTGGATCAAGCCGCGCAGCCTGTGTCGTCGTCCAAACCAACCACGCGGAGGACGCTGCTTTCTCGTCGAGACGCGATGGGGGTCGAGGCGCGGGCGGCCGCGAGCGCGCGGATCGCCGAGGTGGTGAACGCGATGCTGGCCGAGCGTGCGGTGGAAGGGATCGTCGCGCTGTACTGCGCGAAGGGTAGCGAGGTGGACACGACCGAGCTGGATCGCGCGGTGCGCGCGGCGGGGCGCCGTGTGGCGTACCCGCGCGTCGGCGACGGGCGGGCGCTCACGTTCCACACCGTCGGCCGCGACGAGCTCGCGCCGGGCCGGTTCGGGCTGTGCGAGCCCGCGCCCGAGGCCGCGACCGTCGAGCTCGCGGAGATCGGCGCGGTGGTCGTGCCGGGGCTGGCGTTCGACCACCGCGGCGCACGCATCGGCTGGGGCCGCGGCCACTACGACGCGACGCTCGCCGCGATGCCGCGCGCGTGGCGCGTGGGTGTGGCCTTCGCGTGTCAGATGGTGGACGAGCTCCCGAACGAGCCGCACGACGAGCGCATGCACGTCATCGTCACGGAGGCCGCGACGTACGTCGTGGGGGCGTGATGGATCCCGTGTACATGCTCCTGGCGGTGGCGATCGGTCTGGTCGGCGGACTGGTCGTCGGGACGCGGCTCGGACGCGCGCGCGGCGAGACCGGCGCGACCGAGGCGGCCGAGGACGAGGCCGCGAAGATCCGCGCCGCCGCGAAGGCCGAGATCGACGCCATCAAGAAGGCGGCCGAGGTGGATGGGAAGGAGCTCGCGCGCAAGCACAAGGCGGAGCTCGACGAGGAGCTGCGCGGGCGGCGGGCCGAGCTCGCGAAGCGCGAGGACGGTCTGGCCGCGAAGGAGCGCGAGGTCGAGAAGGCGCGCCGCGAGGCCGAGCGCCGCGCGGGCGACCTCGACAAGAAGGAGAAGAGCATCGACGGCAAGGTCAAGCAGGCCGACGCCGCGGTGGAGAAGGCGGAGGCCGCACAGACCGAGGCGCGCAAGAAGCTCGAGGCGATCGCCGGCCTCAGCGAGGACGACGCGCGCAAGAAGCTCGAGGACGAGGTCCGCGCGAGCGCGCTGTCGTCGGCCGCCGTCGAGGTGAAGCGCATCGAGGAGGCGGCGCACAAGGAGGCGTCCGCGCGCGCGAAGACGATCGTCGCGACCGCGATCCAGCGCTTCGCGAGCGAGTTCGTCCACGAGCGCACGGTCGCGGTGGTGCCGCTGCCGTCCGATGACCTGAAGGGCCGCCTCATCGGCCGCGAGGGCCGCAACATCCGCGCGCTCGAGGCCGCGACCGGGATCGACATGATCATCGACGACACGTCGGAGGCGATCACGATCTCGTGCTTCAACCCGGTGCGCCGCGAGATCGCACGGCTCGCGATCTCGGCGCTCGTCGCCGACGGGCGCATCCACCCGACGCGCATCGAAGAGGTGGTGCGCAAGGCGGAGAAGGAAGTCGAGAAGTCGTGCAAGGAGGCCGGCGAGCAGGCGGTGTTCGACCTCGGCCTGCACCGCGTCCACCCCGAGCTGGTGAAGCACCTCGGGCGCCTCAAGTTCCGCCAGTCGTACGCGCAGAACGTGCTGCTGCACTCCGTCGAGGTCGGGTACCTCGCGGGCCTGATCGCCGCCGAGCTCGGCGCGAACGTCAAGCTCGCGCGCCGCGCCGGCCTCTTGCACGACGTCGGCAAGGCCGTCGACCACGAGCACGAGGGCCCGCACGCCGAGGTCGGCGCGCAGCTCGCGCGCAAGCACGGCGAGTCGCCCAAGGTGTGCGCCGCGATCGCCTCGCACCACGGCGACGAGAACGGCCCGCTGCCGCAGACGCTGCTCGATCACGTCGTGTCGGCCGCGAACGCGCTGTCGGCCGCGCGCCCGGGCGCCCGCCGCGAACAGCTCGCCTCGTACATCAAGCGCCTCGACGACCTCGAGGCCATCTGCAAGCGCTTCACCGGCGTCGAGCGCGCCTACGCCCTGCAGGCCGGCCGCGAGATCCGCGTCATGGTGATGAACGATCACGTCGACGACGCCCAGGCGATCGTGATGTCCAAGGAGATCGCCCGCGCCATCGAGAGCGAGGCGACCTACCCCGGCCAGGTGCGCGTCGTCGTCGTCCGCGAGACGCGCGCCTCCGAGTACGCCCGCTGATCTCGGAACCGCGCGGCCTTTCCTTCGCCGCCGGAGAGCGGGATGCTCGTCGAGCCGTGCGCCCTGCCCTCGCCGTCGTCGTGATCGCCGTCGTCGCCGCGTGCTCGCAACCCGCGCGGCCCAAGGCCGGCGCGACGCCGAGCCACAACGCGGCGGCGATCGGCGAGACGTTCACGCTCGACTCGCGCGTGCTCGGCGAGCAGCGCACGATCAACGTGTACGTGCCCCCCGACTACGGCAAGACCAACGAGCGCTATCCGGTGCTGTACATGCCCGACGGCGGGATGGACGAGGACTTCCCGCACGTCGTCGGGTCGGTGGACGTGTCGATCAAGAACGCCGTGATCCGGCCGGTGATCGTCGTCGGGGTGAAGAACACGGTGCGGAAGCGCGACCTCGTCGGGGTGTCGAGGCTGCCGGAGGAGATGAAGATGCTGCCGGAGGCGGGCGGGAACCACAAGTTCCGGCAGTTCCTGCGCGACGAGCTGAAGCCCTGGGTGGAGGCGCGCTATCGCACGACGAAGGAAGCGGCACTCATCGGAGAGTCGGCGGCGGGATTGTTCGTGGTGGAGACATTCCTCCTCGAGCCGGCGATGTTCGACGCGTACATCGCCGTCGACCCGAGCGTGTGGTGGAACGAGCAGGAGCTGGTGCGCGGCGCGCACGCTCGCCTCGCGTGGTGGACCGCCGGGCCGAAGCAGCTGTACGTCGCGACGGCCGAGATGCAGGAGGGCATCACGATCCTGCTCACCGCACTGCGCATCGAGGCGCCGCCCGGCGTCGTGTGGCGACACGATCCGATGCCGCACGAGACGCACGGCACGATCTTCCCGACGGCGGCGCTGCACGGCATCCGCATGGTGTTCGCGAACTGACGTATGCTCGCGGCATGCGGGGGTGGGTCGTCGCGACGTTCGTGATCCTGGCGATGGCGTGCACACCCGCACCGCGCACGCCGAACAAGGCGAACCCGCGCCTCCGCGTGACGCCGCTCGAGGTGATCGTCCTCGACGACTTCCCGATCGAGCCGTCGTGCCGGGGCGTCGCGCCGCGCAAGATCCACGTGGCGCTCGACGGTGTCGTGAAGGGCACGGCGGTCGTCCCGTGCCGCGAGGTCGTCGCGTCGCCGCCGCCGCAGTTCCCGATCCCCGCGTTCGAGGTCCCGCCCGGGCCCCACGTCGTCGCGGCCACCGAGCCCGAGACCGAGACGACGGCCGTGGTGACGGTGACGTTCCCGGTGTTCGCCCCGCCGCTCGGCGAGGCCGAGGACGACGAGGTGCGCGCGCTCGCGACGAAGATGCCGGTGTGGGCCAGCGAGCTCGAGCTCGAGATCCACGCGCCGCGCACGACCGTGACGATGTGATGCGCTGATACCATCGCGCGATGGCGGAATCCCAGATCTCGGCACGCGCCTCGACCGCGCTCGTCGCGTCCGTCGGCTCGGGTGCGATCGCGGCGCTCCTCGGGATCTACTCGTGCGTCGCGTTCGCCAACCACCAGATGAGCCTCGGCGCCGACGACGAGCGCGGCGTCATCTGGCCCGGCGAGGTCGCGCTGATCGACGGGCGCGCGCTCGCGATCGCCGCCCTCACGCTGGCGACGATCCTGTTCACCGCGCTCGCCGGGTTCGCGTTCCTGATGCGCGCCCGGCGCGAGGTGCGCTTCGTCGTGCTCGCGATCGCGATCGTCGACGCCGCCGTCGTCGCCGGCATCCTCGCGAGCTCGTGGGAGTACGGGTGGCGCTTCATCCTCGACCACAACGCCGCGCGCCCGTTCGTGATGATGGCCGCGCTGCAGGCGATCGCGTTCCTCGCCGCCGGCGTCCTTGGCCTCGTCTCGGTCAGCCCCGAAGATACGTCGCGATCGCCCGAATGAAGTGCGGCGTCGCGCGCGTCGCGGCGCCCTTGCCCGCGCGCTGCAGCTGGATGCCGAGCGTCACCGGGATCGTGCCCTGCGGCGTGACGACGCCGAACGCGATCACGAACAGGCTGTCGTCGGGCGGGACCTTGCCGCACGCGAGCTGCGCCGCCGGCACGTGCGACGCATTCCACGCGCGGCACGCCGCCGGGCGACGCGCGATCTCCGCGAGCGAGTCGATCGTGCCGGTCTTGGCGCCGTAGAGGCGGATCGCCGGATCGTCGACGATGTCGCCGAGCAGCGTGTTCGCCGTGCCGCCCGGCTGCAGCACGGCGCACAGGCCACCGTCCGGACCGCGGACACTCGCCGCGTGGCCGCGCCCCGTCGTGGCGCACGTCCAGTCGGGCAGCGTGCCGGCCGCCGGCGACGGGAACCACGTCGCGGCGAGGGTCGGCGCACCCGGCGCCGGGTCGTAGACGACGCGGCCGAACGCATCCGTGATCTGCGCGAGCGACCCGACGGCGTGCAGCCCCGAGCCGCGCAGCAGCTGGAAGTACTCGCGCACCGGCACGCCAGCCTGGCCCGCGCGATCGCCCGCGTACAGGTCGATGCGGTCGGGCCCGAGCGACACGAGGTAGCGCAGGTCGGACGTCGGCGACGCGATCGGCAACGCGCGCGCCGAGCACACGTCCGCGCGGGCCGCCGCGCGCTTGCACTGCGCCCGGTCGCCGAGCGTGCACAGCGGCCGCCCGAGGAACGCCTCGATGCGCGACCACAGCTTCGTGCGCCGCACGCCGTCGACGTTCACCGTCCTCGCCGTGAGGATCGGCCCCGTCGCATCCGCGATCTCGAGCGGCTTGTCGGCCGGCCAGCTCGCGAGGTCGGTGCTCGTGATGTCGGCGAGCGTGACCCGCTTCTTGTCGACGGTGAACGTCCCGTCGGGGAGCCCGAGTCCGATCATGCCGAGCGCGGCCATGTACCAGTTCGGCGAGCGCGCGAGGAAGTCGTGGAAGTCCGCCGCCGCGGGCTGCCCGGTGACGGGCGTCGGCGGGCAGTGCCCGAGGAACGGATCGACCGCGCGCTTGCCCTTGCACCCGCCGCCGTGGCCCTCGGCGGTGAGGCCGAGCGCCGCGATCTGCGCCGGGAACGCCTGCTCGGCGGCACGCGCGACGATCGGCTTGAACGTCGAGCCGATCGCGATCGGCAGGTTCCAGTCGATGCGCTCGGCATCCTGCTCGGCGCGCCGGTCGCGCAGCTCGACGAGCGCGGCCTCGGCGGCCTCGTCGACGGGCGCGTACGCCAGGCGCGGCCGCCCCGGCACGAGATTGCCCTGCGCGAGCAGCTCGCCGGTGTCGCCGCGCAGCACGACGTACGCCGCGCGCACCGGCGTCACGTCGCGCGCCGTGTACGTCTTCGGATCGGCGAGGATGCGCTCGGCGAGCGAGCGCAGCCGGATCGCGAGCTCCGGCTGGAGCGATACGCGACACTCGAGCACGCCGTCGAGCGGGTTGCGCGTGCACACGCGGTCGCGGGCGATCTCCGGCGGAGCGAGCGTGCCGCACGCCGGCGTCGCCGCGGCCGTCGACGCATGCGCCGCGTGGATCCAGCCGTCGAGGCCCATCGAGTGGGCCGCGTCGAACGGGTTGATCCACCCGAGCTCGGGCACGGCGTCGCCGTACGGATACGCGCGGCGCGTGCGCGCGTCGCCGGCGCGGACGGTGTCGTCGGCGAGCAGCGTGTCGATCGTCGTCGAGCCGCCCCACGCGCGCGGCGGGCGGTACAGCGCGACGACGCGGCGCTCGGGCGGCCCCGCGACGATCAGCGTGACGCGATCGAGCGCGAGCGTGCTCGCGTAGCTGAGGCGCTGCCACGCGCGCAGCGCCTCGGACTCACCCGCCGACGCCACGAACAGCTCGGCCGCGCCGCGCAGCGCGACGCCGCGCGGCTGGTCCTGCACCTCGAGCGCGACGTCGGGCGCGACCTGCACCATGCTCGCCGCATAGACACCCGGCGCGAGGTGGCCGAGGTCGAGCGCGGCCGCCTTCGGGCGGAAGCGCACGATGCGCTGGCCGACCACGAGCTCGCCCGCATCGTCGGCGGCGACGCCGAGCGGCGCGGACACGACGCGGATGCGCTGGTGCGTGCGCGACCGCGCCGGCTGGCGCAGCGCGACGAACGAGTCGCCGCTCTGCGCGACCTCGCACGTCGCGTGGTACGCCGCGCCGCGCCGGTCGAGCGCCAGGCGCAGCTCCGGCCACCCGGCGCGGAACGTCGCGCGGCAGGTGTCGCCGTCGCGCGCGAGGCGCCAGCGGCCGACGCGGCCCGTGCAGCCCGCGCCCGACGACACCGGCGGATCGTCGATCACCGCGGCCGCGCCGAGGAGGCTCGCCCCACCGGTGGCCGGCGGCGCGAGCGGGGGCGCATCGGCGAGGGCGCGACTCCGCATCGCCTCGACGAGCCGCGCGCGATCCACGCTCCACGCCGCGCGCAGCTCGCCGTCGAAGCGCGACGTCGCGAAGTCGCGCGGGGCGCTCGCGAACGTCTCCGGGATGACCTCCTCGAGCGGCCCGTCGTGCTCGCGCCACGGGCACGCGATCGACGCGGTGTACGCGATCGCGTCGTCGATGCGGCGGTCCTCGGCGGCGGCCCGCCCGAGCGCGCTGTCACCGGCGCGCGCGACGACGACGATCGCGGCCACGCCGAGGACGGCGAGCGCGACGATGGCGATCGCCCGGGCGCGCGCGAGCCGCGGCGTCCGGCGCAGGCGCTCGTCGACGACGGGGATCGCGACGCGCCGCGGGCCGCTCTGCTCCTGCTCGTTCGCCGCCCGCTTGCGCACGACGCCGAGCTCGGGTCGATCGCCGCCCATCAGGCACCAGATCGCACCGACGGTGAACAGCCACAGATCCGCCGGGCTGTCGACGCCGAACCCCGGCCAGCTGATGCCGGTCAGCGGGAACACGCCGAGCGACGCGATCGGCTGGTACACGGCGGTCGCGCCGATCACGGCGGTCACGAGCCAGCGCGCGCGGTGCTCGCGGCTCGCATGCCGCAGGCGCACGCTCGCGATGACGCCCGCGCCGATCGCGATCGCGAGGAGCAACACCATGCCGCGCAGGAGGCCGACGATGCCGCCCTCGCGCACGACGAGCACCGGCAGGTAGTCGTTGTCGATCGAGCGCACGACGCCCGGATCGCGCACGTGCGCTCCGAAGTACCCCTGCCCCGTCCAGTGGTCGACCGCGCTCGACGGCGCGGACGCCTCCTGCCACGCCGACACGTTCGCCGCGAACGAGCGCTCGTCGCGCAGGAGCGCGTAGCCCGGCTCGACGACCGCGGTCACGCGCCGCGCGCCGACGCCGTCGCCGGCGGTCGCGCGCTCGAGCAGCGCCTCGCGCATGCCCCACACGGCGAGCGCCGCGAGCGCGGCGGCGACCCACGGCGCCCAGCCGCGCCGGTGCGAGCGCGCGACGATCGCCGCGAGCCCGAACAGGCCGACCACGACGAGCGGCGCGTGCAGGACGGCGAGCGCGCCGTGCGCGATGAGGTCGCGATCGTCGGCGAGGAGCGCCAGCGTCGCGACGCCGGCGGCGAGCGCGATCGCCGCGGCACCGTGGACGGCGATCAGCCGCGCGTGCTCGCGCTCGAGGACGCCGACCTTGCCGGCCTGCGACGCATCGTAGGCGGCATCGTGACCGGCGACGCTCATCGCGAGCGCGAGACCCGACCCCGCGATCGCGAGCGTGACGCCGGCGTCGTACGTCGCGAGCGCGGCGCACGCCGCGGCGAGGGCGGCCGCGAGCCCGGCGCGCCGCACGAGGCTCGTCTCGCGGTGCAGCATCGCGCACAGCGCCGCGTGCCCGGCGAGCACCGTCGCGTACGCGAGCGCGAGCTTGCACAGCGGCGCCCGCGGCAGGTACAGGCGCCCGGCGAGCGCACCCCCGGCGATCGCAGCGAGTGCGAGCTCGGGGCCGAGCCGGTGCGACCAGCCGCGCGTCGCCTCGCCGAGGACGGGCAGCAGCGCGCCCGCGAGCGACAGCGCGGCGATGCCCATCGTGCGCCCGCTCGCCGCCGGCGCGACGCCGAGGACGGTCCACGCGATCGCGAGCCACGCAGCCCACGCGAGGAGCGCCGCGATCGCGCGGTGGAGCAGCGGGCGCCCCTCGAGCGCCTCGAGCGCGAGCGCCGCATTGCCGGCGAGCGCGGCCCCGATCGCCCCGGCCGCGAGCTGGTTGTCGAGGACGCGCGGCCCGATCGCCGCGAGCTCGCGCAGGACGTCGATGCGGTACGCCCACAGGAGGCGCCAGCACACGAGCGCGGCGAGCGCGGTGCCGAGCGTGGCGAGGCGGAGCGCCCGGCCGGCGCCGAGCGCGCGCCGGCCGCGGCGCCGCGACGCGACGAGCACGAGCAGCAGCAGGAGCGGCGGCGCACCGATCGCGAACGCCACGCGCTGCGCCCGATCGACGACGGCCGCCGCATCCGGGACGAGCGCGAGCGACGCGAGCTCGAACGCGCCGGTGGAGATCGAGCAACCGTCGCGGGTCGCGCGCGTGTCCGGCGACCACGCCGCGCACTCGGTCGGATCCGCCGGGACCGCGAGCACGGACGTCGCGCCGCGCAGCGACAGCACGTCCCACGTCGTCACGCCCGGCAGGGCCTCGCCGCCGCCGAGCCGCAGCACGTCGCCGGCGCGCACGAGCATGCGCTCGGGCGTGAACCGCCCGTGCCACGCGAGCGGCGTCACGACGAGCTCCTTCGCGGCCCGGGCGAGGGCGAACGCGCGCACCGGCTTGCCGCCGTCGCACACGACCGCGACCGCCGTGCCGCCGACGGCGAGCGCCACCGCCGCATCCCCCTTGCACCCGCGTGCCGTCGCCGTCGCCTCCGGCGTGCCGCGCAGGACGGCCACCAGCGCGACCGTGATCCGCGGCGTTGGCGGCGAAGCAGGCCGCGCGGGCGCTGCCGCCGCCGTCGCGACCGCCTCGTTCACGACGTCGACGAACCCGCGCTTCTTCGACGGCGTCGCGCCGTTCGCCGGCCGCGCCGGGGCGATCGCGCCGTCGTCTTCGCGCGGTACGAGCGACGCCGCGGCGGGATCGGCCGCCGGCGGCAGGGCGCTGCGCACGACCGCGGCGTCGCCGGAGGGATCGAGCTCGACGCGCGCGAGCTCGTCGGGGCCGGTGCCGGGGACGCGGAGCGCGGCGGCGGGGGCGTGGCCGAGCGAGAGCGAGCCCGCGAGCGCGACGCGGACGCCGCGGATGGTGACGTTCACCGAGGCGCCGTCGCGCAGGCGATCGAGGCGGGCCTCGACGGCGGTCGCGCCACCCCACACCCAGACGGCGCCGGCGACGAGGCCGGTGTAGGCGAGCGCGGCGGTCCCGAGCGCGCCGCGGCCGAAGACGTCGTTCGGGGTCGCGCGCCCTCGCGCCGAGGCGAACGCGGCCGCGGCGATGAGGCCGAGGAACCCGGCGAACCACAGTGCCAGCGGCACCGGTCAGTTCCTCTTCACCGGGGCGCCGTACGTCTTGGGAGCAACGGGGATCGCCGCCGGCCTGGGGTGCGCCTCGCCGTCCGCGAGGGCCTCGGCCGCCGCGTGCGGCGCCGGGTGCTCGAGTTCGAGCTCCGCCTGCGCCGGCTCGGCCGGAGGCGCCTGCGCCGGCTCCACCGGCGCCTGCGCCGGCACGGGCTGCGCGGGCGCGGGCTGCGCTTCGGGCGCCGGCCGCAGAAGGAGGATCGCGAGCAGCACGTTCGCGACGAGCACGCCCGCGCCGAGGATCCACAGCACCTTGCGATCCACGGCCCGCTCGTCGGCGACCACGCGGGTCGCCGCGCGTGCGCGGGCCTCGAGCCGCGCGATCTCGCCGGCGAGCGCCGACAGCCGCGTCCCCACATGCTCGGTCAGCGCGCGATCCACGCTCGCCGCGACCCCGCGCACCGCCGCGACCTCCACCGATGCCGCCACCGCGTCGCCGATGTCCGCCGCCTCGCGCTCGACCTGCCGGCGCACGACCTCGCCGAACCGCGACCACTCCGCGAGTAGATCGTCGGCGCGCCGCAGGACCTCGCCCAGGTGGTCGCTGACCTCGTCGAGCGCAGCCTCGGGCGTGCGCACGAGTCGCTTCGCATCACGCATGTCGTACCTCCATGGCCGCGGCGTCCTGTGCGGTGCGCCGCGCACGCTGCGCGCGGACCACGCGGGCCATGCGCCAGCGCGGCCCGCACTCGTCGATCGAGGACGCCACGATGTCCGGGTCGTCGGGCCGGGGCTCACGCACGGCGCGCCTCCAGACGGTGGCTCGCGACGATCTCCCCGAGCGCCGGGCTCCGCGCGGCGACGGCGGCGAGCAGCGCCTCCCGGCGGGCGGCCGGCAGCAGCGCGTGCCAGCGCACCTCGGCGAGCACCGGGCCGGGATCGCGATCCCGCACGAGCCGCGCGAGGATGCGGAGGGTGACCGCCCGCGCGAGCCGATCGACGAGATCCGGCGCGTTGCCGACGCGGCCGCGCCCCCACGCGTGCAGCGTGTCGACGGTCCCGGTGCGCGCCCCGAGGAGCCGGCGCTCGCCCTCGCCGAGCGCGCGGATCGCGGCCTCGTCGGCGTCCTCGAGCTCGCCCGCGACGCGGTCGATCGCCTCCGCCGAGGGCGCGAGATCACACAGGATCCGCCACGCGATCCGCGCGCGCGACCCACCCTCGGCGAGTGCCGCGGCGATCAGCTCGGCGACGGGATCGGCCGCGTGCCCGATGCCCTGCGCGCGGAACACGCCCCGCCGGACGACCTTCGTGACCGCCACGGGGAGCATCCGCTCCACCGCCGCGATCCGCTGAGGCAGGTTCGACGCCTCGGGATCGTCGACGATCGCCGATCCACCCGACAGCAGCGCGCGCGCGATCGCCGCGGCGTTGCGCGCCGGACCGGCGAGATCTTCGCGCGGGCCGATCCCCGCCTCCGCCGCCTCGGTCCACGGCCCCGCCGGCGGCGTCGCGAGCGCGTCGAGCAGCTCGGCCGCCGAAGCGCCGTCACCCTCGGCCACCGTCAGCACCACACCGACGTAGTTGCGGCGGTCGAACGGCGCCGTCGCCGCGAACAGCTGCGCCCACGCCACGTGCCCCGGCGCGAGCTGCCACAGCACCGCCGGCGGCTCGATCCCGCGCAGCCGCTCGACGCAGCTCGCGCGCAGCTCGCGGTCGCGGTCCTTCGGGTGCCAGTGGAACTCGCCGCCCGACGCCGCCGGGCTCGGGTGCTTCTGCAGCCACGCCTGGCGCACGTGCACGCCCGGCCGCGTGCTCACCGCGGCCCCGGGTTCGCGTCGACGGGGCGCGACCACACCTCCAGGTGCGGCGGGACGTCGATCGGCGGCAGGTGCGCCGGCGCCACCTGCGGCGCGGCGACCGACGGCACCTCGGCGACCGGCGCCGGTGCCGGACCGCGCAGCGCGTGCGGCCACCGTACGAGCCCGACGATCCAGTCGAGGAACCGCCGCCGCGCATGGCCGCTGAACGCGCCCGGGCCCTCGTCGTACTCGTACGCCAGCGTCGCCGTGTCGGGATCGGCCTCGACGGACGCGCGGATCGCCGTGTCGTAGCGCAGATACGAGACCTGCACGTCGCCGTCGCGCCCGTCCTCGGCGTCGAGGCAGTGCGCCCGCACCTGCTCGCGCGACACCTCGCGCGGGTCGGGAGGCGGCTCGCCGCGCCCGTGGGCGGTGACGGTGACGATCTCGTCGCGCGGCGCGCCCCGCGCGCAGATCGGATCGACGATCGACCACCGGTTGATCGCCACCAGCGTGCGCGCCGCATCGCGGTCGAGCGCCGCGAACAGCGGCAGCAGCTGCCGCAACCGCTCGTAAGGACTGCCCTCGTCGTCCGTCCCGAGCGCGATCGGATTGCAGATCAGCACGGGCGCGAACGCGTAGGCCCGCCCGAGGGCCTCGGCCCGCTGGCGCCGCGCATCGACGAGCCTGCCGAGCACCGCGTAGTAATCGGCGGCGGCCGCCGAGTACACCTGCTCGCCGGCGATATCCCAGAACACGACCTCGACGTCGCCGAACCGCAGCATGCGCCGCTTCGCGATGATCGCGGCGATCGCCGCCAGGATCGTGCCGCTCGCACCGGCGACGACGCCGAGCGGCACGTTGCCGCGCATCCCGATCGCGATGCCGATCCCGCACGCGAGCAACGCGAGGAACAGCCACATCCCGACGCGAGCCGCCTTCACCGCGAGCCGCAGCGCGCCGAGCCAGCCGATCCGGTCGAACAGCCCTGCGGCACGCATCCGGAACGTGAAGTGCGGCATCACGCCGGGTGGCGTCGCCTCGGGCCGCGTCGCGCGCGGATCGAGCACGAGCCGCATGATGTCGCGGTTGAGGTGCTGCTCCGCTCCCTCGACCGCCGGGGCGTGTGCGTGCAGCGCGCGGATCGCGTGCACGATGAACTGCGTCTTGCCGTCGCCGCGCGCGCCGATGATCGCGAGATCGACGACGGCCGCAACCTCGTCGTCGGGATCGGTCAGCGTCGCGAGCCCGCACAGCTCACCGATCGGATCCTCCGCGAACAGCGGCGTGCGCCGTGGCCCCGAGAACTCCATGCCGCGGAAGATCCGCGAGGGCCCCACGCGGTGGACAGCGCCGCCGACCCCACGGCGCGCGCGTTCTGCATCCGCATCGTAGCCGCGCGAATTCTCAGCGCGAATCTGCTTCGACATCACGACGACAACGCGCGCCGCTCGCGACCGGCGCACTGCGGTTTCCGCAGCTCGACGCTGCAGGTTCGGCAGGTGCGTCGAACGGCGCGCGGGCCGCGTGAATCGCGCTACGGTCGCGTCCGTGACATTCGTCGACGAGCTCGAACAGCGCGGTCTCCTGCAGCAGGTCACCGATCGCGAGGGGCTGGAGAAGCTCCTCGCCTCTCAGATCGTTCCGGTCTACGCGGGCTACGACCCGACCTCCTCGGGCCTCCACGTCGGCAACCTCGTCCCGACGATCATGCTGAAGCGCTTCCAGCTCGCGGGCCATCGCCCGATCGTCCTCGTGGGCGGCGCCACCGGCATGATCGGCGATCCCTCCGGAAAGAGCGACGAACGCAACCTCTTGGACGAGCAGACGCTCGCGACCAACGTCGCCGGCATCCGCGCCGAGCTCTCGCGCCTCCTGGACTTCGATGACCCGAAGACCGGCGCGCTGATGACGAACAACTACGACTGGACCCGCGACGTCACGTTCCTCCAGTTCCTGCGCGACGTCGGCAAGCACTTGACCGTCAACTACATGCTCGCGAAGGACTCGGTGAACAACCGGATCGAGGCCGCGAGCGGGATCAGCTACACCGAGTTCTCGTACATGCTGCTGCAGGCGTTCGATTTCGTGCACCTCGCGAAGGCGCACGGGTGCCGCCTCCAGGTCGGCGGCTCGGACCAGTACGGCAACATCACGGCCGGCTGCGAGCTCTCGCACAAGATGCGGGGCCCCCAGCTGTTCGGCCTGGTCGCCCCGCTCCTGCT
>JAHBVW010000100.1 GCA_019637375.1 Deltaproteobacteria bacterium
AGCGCACGCGTGCGGGTCGGTCGCCTGCACAGCAGCGACGCTTAGCGCTCGGCACGTGGCGGTGCGCGAGAGGCGCGAGGGCGAGGCCGCGACGACGGAGGCGAACGCGGCCGGTATCCGGCACGCTACGGCCCGAGGCGAGGCCGCGACGACGGAGGCGAACGGCACGCTACGCCCCGAGGGCGAGGCCTCAGCGGACGCCGACGCGGCTGAGGGCCTGGGTGCGCGACTCGACCTGGAGCTGGAGGTTGGCGACCTGGGCAGGATCGATCGGGCGGAGATGGATCTGGAGACCGTTCTGGATCTCCGTGGAGGTGACGACGTTGCCGTCGAGGATCACGGGGCAGTAGCCGACGGTCTCGGGGCCGCCGCCGCGGCCGCTGTGGGCGCGGACCTGGCCGCGGTTGCCGGCGAACTGCATCGCGCGGGCGGTGCGGGCCGCGACCTCGGCGCGCGCGGCCGGGTCGGGGGAACGCACGGTCAGCGTGACGCCGTCGGGAGTCCGCGCGACGGTCGTCGTCGTACCCGCCACGGCGACGGGACAGTTGTGCATCCCGCGCGGCCGGTGCCCCGACAGCGGGCCCGACGGTGTTGGTGAGACCGGCGGCGGCTCCGACGGACGACAAGCGAAGAAGCCACAGGCGATCAGCGCGCACGCTCTCCACATGCCCCGCCTGGGTGCGATGCACGTGCCGGTCAGGAGCGGGCGCGCCGGCGCAGCCGCCGCCACGCCGCCGCCGCGGCGATCAACGCGATCGCCGCGAGGCCGACGTGGACCGGCTCGGTCAGGTAGTGCGTCCAGCTCTCGGGCGGCGTGCTGCCGTGACCGGGGTGAGCGAGCGCGGCGCTGGGTACCACCAGCGAAAGAACGAGGGCGATGCGCTTCATGAAAGCTCCTACGCGGGCGAGAGGCGAGGCATGCGGGGATCGATGACGTCGTGCGCCTTGGGGCGGATGCCCGTCGAGCGGCGCGCGGTGCCCTCGGCGTAGGCGCCGTCGACCTCGTGGATGCCCTTGCCGCGCTCGCCGGCGTGCGGGTGGTTGCCCTGGAACACGCCGGGCACGTGGCTCGGGGCCGACGGCTTCACGTCGGGTTTGCCGACGACGACGTTCGCGATGACCTTGGTCTTGTCGTGGTTGTTGCCGGTCCTATTCCTCAACATCGTGACCTCCTCCGAACATCGGCACGTGGCGCCGGTGGATGACGCGCCCGCCGCCGTACATGTGCACGCCGCACGGCAGGCAGGGATCGAAGCTGCGGACCGTCCGCATGATGTCGATGCCCTTGAAGTTGTCCTGATCGTTCTCCTCGAACAGCGGCATGCCCTGCACCGCGTCCTCGTACGGGCCGGGCGTGCCGAAGCGATCGCGCGGGCTCGCGTTCCACGGCGTCGGCGGGTACGGGTGGTAGTTCGCGATCTTGCGGTCGCGGATCACGAGGTGGTGGGAGAGCACGCCGCGCACGGCCTCGTGGAAGCCGCAGCCGATGCCCTCGTCGGGCACCTTGAACTCCTGGAACACCTTGACGTCGCCCTGGTGCACGCGCTCGAGCGCCTTGTCGATGAAGTAGAACGCCATCGCCGCCGCGTACGCGATGAAGTACGCGCGCGCCCGGTCGCGCTCGAGCGTGTTCGCGCGGCGCGGGATCTTCCACTCGAGGTCCATCTCGCCGAACGACATCGTCTTCGGCAGGTGGATCTGCACGCTCTTGCCCGTCGAGCGCACGTACGGCGTGTGCACGATCCCCGCGAGCGCGGTCGCCCACAGGCGCGCGAGCGGCCCGCCGCCCGTGTCGAGCGCGAGGTGGTCCTTCGTGCGCTTGTCGTACCAGCGCGGGCTCATCACCCAGCTGTAGTTGCCGTTCTCGAGGTCGCGCTTCTGCGGCCGCGGGATCGTGGTCTGGTTCCACGGGTGACGCGGATCGACGGGGTTGCCGAGCGGATCCTCGGTGACGAACATCTCCTCGCCGATCCAGTCGTCGTAGTACGAGCTGCCGAGCAGGATGCGGATGCCGAGGTTGATGTCGACGAGGTCCGTCGTGACGAGCTTGCCGTCGACGATGATGCCGGGCGTCACGTACATCGCGCGCCCCCAGTCGCTCATCGTCTCGTAGCGGTAGTCGCACGCGTCGGGGTTCTGGAACGAGCCCCAGCAGCCGAGCAGGATGCGCCGGTCGCCGACCTTCTCGTAGCCGGGCATCGCGTCGTAGAAGAAGTCGAACAGGTCGTCGTTGAGCGGGACGAGCTTCTTCGCGAAGTCGACGAAGCGCAGCAGGCGCGACAGGTAGTCGGTGAACACCTGCGGCGTCGCGACGGTGCCCGTGCCGCCGGGGTACAGCGTCGACGGGTGCACGTGCCGCCCCTCCATCAGGCAGAACATCTCGCGCGTGAGGCGGCTCATCTCGAGCGCCTCGCGGTAGATGTCGCCGGTGAACGGGTTCACCGCGCGCATGATGTCGGCGATCGTGCGCTTCCCGTGGAGGTGCGAGTTCGGCGCGAGCGTCGACTGCGCCTTCGCGAGCAGGCCCGGGTTCGTCTCGCGCACCATCTGCTCGCAGAAGTCGACGAACACCAGGTTGTCCTGGAAGATCGCGTGGTCGAACATGTACTCGGCGGCCTCGCCGAGGTTGTAGATCCACTCGGCGAGCGGCGGCATCTTGATGCCGTACGCCATGTTCTGCGCGTACACCGAGCACGTCGTGTGGTTGTCGCCGCAGATGCCGCAGATGCGGCTCGTGATGAAGCCGGCGTCGCGCGGGTCCTTGCCGCGCAGGAACACGCTGTAGCCGCGGAAGATCGACGACGTGCTCTTGCACTCGACGACCTCGCGGTTGTCGAAGTCGATCTTCGTGTAGATGCCGAGGTTGCCGATGATGCGCGTCACCGGATCCCACGCCATCGACACCAGCTTGCGCTGCCCGGTCGTCGTCGGTGCCCTCGTCGTCGTGGTCATCGCGCGTGCTCCTTGCGCCGCCCGTTGCCCGGCGCGTAGTACGGGTCGTAGCCGGTCGTCAGCGCCGGGTGGTTGTGGTGCCACTTCGGCTCTTCATCCATCGTCGCGTTCGTGATCCCGCGCAGCGTGCGCACGAGCCGGCCGTAGACGGTGACCAGCTTCGACGAGAACGCCGCGCCCGGAGGCTGGTCCATGAACGGCATGAACTTGTCGGGGAAGCCGGGCATCGTGCAGCCGATGCAGATGCCGCCGACGTTGGGGCAGCCGCCGATGCCGGCCATCCAGCCGCGCTTGGGGACGTTGCAGCTCACCACCGGTCCCCAGCAGCCGATCTTCACCTGGCAGCGGGGCGCGTTGTAGTCGACGGCGAAGTCGCCCTGCTCGTAGTAGCCGGCGCGGTCGCAGCCCTCGTGCACCGTCTTGCCGAACAGCCACGTCGGGCGGTGCTTCTGATCGAGCGGGATGAGCGGCGCCTTGCCCGCGGCGAACTGCAGGAGCCACACGAGCGTCTCCATGAAGTTGTCGGGCTGGATCGGGCAGCCCGGGACGTTCACGATCGGCAGGTCCGCCGTCGAGCGGAAGTCCCAGCCGAGGTAGTCGGCGAGGCCCATGCTGCCCGTCGGGTTGCCGGCCATCGCGTGGATGCCGCCGTACGTCGCGCACGTGCCGCACGCGACGACCGCCCACGCCCTGGGCGCGAGCACGTCGATCCACTCGTTGAGCGTGATCGGCTCGCCGTTCTCGTCGTTGCCGAACGAGGTCCAGTAGCCGTCGCCGTTGATGCGCTCGTTCGGGATCGAGCCCTCGATCACGAGGACGAACGGCCCCAGCTGGCCGCGCGCCGCGAGCCGGAACGGCGTCATGTAGCGCTCGCCCGTCTCGTACGCGAGCACCTTGTTGTAGAGCTTCACCTTGGGGATGTTCGGCACGAGCCCGAGGACGACGTCCTCGATGCTCGGCTGCCGCGCCGCGGTCAGCGACACGGTGTCGCCGTCGCAGCTCATGCCCTCCGAGATCCACAGGATGTGGATCTCGTCGAGCGGCGTGTCGATCTTGGACTCGGGCATGGAACCTCGCTTTCAGCAGATCCTCGGGAGGGGCTCGGCGAACGGGAGATCGAGCGTGCGGCGGCCGCGCACCGGCGTGACGAGCTCGACCCGGCGCGGGTGCTCGGCGGTGACGGTGCCGATGCGCGCGGCCTCGGCGCCGAGCGGGTGCGCGCGCAGCGCGGCGAGGGCGCGATCGGCGCTGTCCTCGGGGACGAACACGACGAGCTTGCCCTCGTTCGCGACGAGCAGCGGATCGAGCCCGAGCAGCTCGCACGCGCCGCGCACCGCCTCGCGCACGGGGACGGCGGACTCGTCGACCTCGATGCCGAGGTCGCGGCGGGTCGCGATCTCGACGAGCGCGGCCGCGAGTCCTCCGCGCGTCGGGTCGCGCAGCGCGTGAACGTCGCGGCACGTCTCGAGCAGCGCGCCCGACAGCGTGTGCAGCGCCGCCGTGTCGCTCGCGACGCCGTCGAGCTCGAGCCCGGCGCGCCGCGCCATCACGGCGACGCCATGGTCGCCGATCGGGCCGCTGATGAGGATCGCGTCGCCGGGGCGCACGAAGCGCGAGCCGAGGCACCGGCCCGGCGGGATGAGCCCGACGCCGCTCGTCGTGACGAACACCTGATCCGCGTGGCCGCGCTCGACGACCTTCGTGTCGCCGGTCATGACGGCGACGCCGGCGCGCGCGGCCGCGGCGCGGATCGACTCGATCACGGCGCGCAGCGTGTCGAGGGGCAGCCCCTCCTCGAGGATCAGCGCGAGCGACAGCGCCAGCGGGCGCGCGCCGGCGCAGGCGAGGTCGTTGATCGTGCCGTTGACGGCGAGCTCGCCGATGTCGCCGCCCGGGAACCTGATCGGGCTCACGACGTACGCGTCCGTCGTGAAGGCGAGGCGCGTGCCGCCGGTGTCGACGACGGCGAAGTCGTCGAGCTCCGCGAGCGCGTGGTTCGCGAACGCGGGCACGATCAGCTTCTCGATCAGCTCCGACGTCAGCTTGCCGCCGCTGCCGTGGCCGAGCAGCACGCGGTCGGTCGACATCGACGGGAGTGGACAGTCAAAGAACATCGGGAGCCCCCAGCTCGACGTGGACGTGGTCCCACAGGAGGTGAAGGAGGACCGTGTGGACCTCCTGGATGCGGTGGATCGACCAGCTCGGCACGACGAACGCGTGCTCGCACATGTCCGCGAGCGGGCCGCCGTCGCGCCCGGTGAAGCCGACGGTGCACGCGCCGAGCTCGCGCGCGGTGCGCATCGCGCGCAGCACGTTCGCGGCGGTGCCCGACGTGGAGATGCCGAGGGCGGCGTCGGTGTCGCGGCACGCGAGCGCGAGCTGCGCGGCGAACACCTGCCCGAAGTCGCCGTCGTTGCCGACGGCGGTGAGCAGCGCGACGTCGGCGGGGAGCGCGCTCGCCGGCAGCGGGCGCCGCTTCTCGACGATCGGGTGCTGGAACTCGACGGCCGCGTGGAGCGCGTCGCACGCCGAGCCGCCGTTGCCCATCGCGAACAGGCGGCCGCCGCGGCGGAAGCGGTCCGCGAGGGCGCGCGCGGCGACCTCGAGCCGCGGCGCGCACGCCTCGATCGTGGACGCGATCAGCTCGGCGCTCTCGCGCGCCTTGCCGATGAGGGACGCCGTCGTCATTCGGTCCTCCTGTGCTCGGCGCTCGCCGCGCTCGCCGCGCTCGCCGCGCTCGATGCGCTTGCCGCGCTTGATGCGCTTGCCGCGCTTGATGCGCTCGATGCGGCACTCCGGCGGTCGACGCCGGGCACGATCGTCGCGGCGCTCATGCGGTCCTCCTGTGCTGGTAGTAGGCGGCGCACGCACCCTCGGCGGACACCATCGTCGCGCCGAGCGGCGTGGCGGGTGTGCAGGTGCGGCCGAACGCGGGGCACTCGCTCGGCTTGGCGACGCCGCGCAGCACGCGCCCGCTGATGCACGCCTCGGGCTCGCGCGTCGCGATCTCGCCGACGTCGAAGATGCGGTCGGCGTCGTGCGCGCGGTACGCCTCGGCGATGCGGTAGCCGGATTTCGGGATCGCGCCGATGCCGCGCCAGTTGCGGTCGACGACCTCGAAGACCTCGGCGAGCGCGGCGCGCGCGGCCGGGTTGCCGGCGAGCGGGGCGCTGCGCGCGTAGGCGTTCTCGAGCTCGGCGCGGCCGGCCTCGAGCTGGCGCACGACCGCGAGCACGCCGCGCAGGAGGTCCACGGGCTCGAAGCCGGTGATCGCGATCGGCACGCGGTAGCGCGCGACGAGCGACGCGTAGGCGCGGGCGCCGGTGATCGCGCAGACATGGCCGGGGCCCAAGAACGCGCCGACGCGGTTGTCGCGGCTCTGCAGGATGCTGGCGATCGCGGGCGGCACGAGGACGTGCGACGCGAGCATCGAGAAGTTCGCGACGCCGCCGCGGCGCGCGGCGATCAGGGCCATCGCGTTCGCGGGCGCCGTGGTCTCGAAGCCGATGCCGAAGAACACGACGGGGCGGTCGCGGTGCGCGCGGGCGAGCTCGACGGCGTCGAGCGGCGAGTACACGATGCGGACGTCGGCGCCGCGCGCGCGCAGGCCGAGCAGGTCGCCGTGCGAGCCGGGGACGCGCAGCATGTCGCCGAACGACGTGAAGATGACGCCGGGGCGCTGCGCGATCGCGTGCGCGCGGTCGATCGTCTCGAGCGCGGTCACGCACACGGGGCAGCCGGGGCCGTGCACGAGCTCGACCTCGGGCGGCAGCATGCGGTCGAGGCCGTAGCGCAGGATCGCGTGCGTCTGGCCGCCGCACACCTCCATGACCACGTGCGGGCGCGTGACCTCGCGCCGGATCTGGTCGGCGATCGCCGCGGTCGCCGCCGCGTCGCGGTACTCGTCGAGGTACTTCACAGCTCCTCGCCTTCGGGTGCGAGCTCGCGCAGGAGCTCCCACTGGCGCGCGGCCTCGTCGGCGTCGATCTTCGCGATCGCGAAGCCGACGTGGACGAGCACGAAGTCGCCGACCGCCGAGTCCGGCTGGTACTCGAGGCAGACCTCGCGCGTGACGCCGCCGAAGCGGACGCGGCCGAAGCGCATCCCGCTGCGCTCGACGACGTCGACGATCTCACCCGGGATCGCTAGGCACATGAGGGTCTCCCACCGGCGGCATCGGGCGGACGCTCCGAGGACGGCCCGCTCCCGCCGGGATCATGGTTCGGAGGTCGTCGCTTCGCTCCTCCGGTTGCGAGGTGGTAGGCGGCGATCGCCGCCTGGCCGAGGGACAGTCCGCCGTCGTTCGGCGGGACCTGGCGGTGCACGAGCACCTCGAGCCCGGCCGTCTCGAGGAGCGTGTGCGTGCGGTCGGCGAGCCGCCGGTTCTGGAAGCAGCCGCCGGTGAGCGCGACGGTGCGCGCGTCGACGCGCAGGCACGCGAGGCGGATCGCGTGCGCCATCGTGGTGTGGAAGCGCGCGGCGAGCAGGGCGGGGTTCGCGTCGCGCCGCAGCTCGTGCGCGAGCTCGCGGATCGCGGGGCGGAGGTCGAGCTCGAACGGCCCGGTGGCCGGGCTCTCGACGAGCGCGAGCTCGAACGGCGGCCCCTCGTGCGTGCCGGCGAGCGCCTCGAGCTGCGCGGCGGCCTGGCCGTCGTAGCTGACGTGCGCGGCGGCGCCGAGCAGCGCGGCGACGGCGTCGAACCAGCGGCCCGCGCCCGTCGCGCGGATCGAGAGGCGGGTCCCCAGGAGCGCGGCGATGCGCTCGCGCGCCGGGTCGGGGACGCCGCGCAGGAGGTCGAGCGGCTCCCCGGCGTCGGTGAGCGCGGCGGCGGCGAGGCGCCAGGGCTCGCGGATCGCGGCCTCGCCGCCGGGCAGGGCGAGCGCGCGCAGGTGGCCGAGCCGGCGCGAGCGCGCGAGGTCCGCCTCGAGGACCTCGCCGCCCCACAGCGTGCCGTCGTCGCCCAGGCCGGTGCCGTCGAAGGCGATGCCGACGACGCGATCGATCCGGCCGTTCTCGACGAGGCAGGCGGCGACGTGCGCGTGGTGGTGCTGCACGGCGAGGCGCGGGAGACCGCACGCGAGCGCCCAGCGCGTCGAGCGGTAGTCGGGGTGGAGGTCGTGCGCGACGAGCTGCGGCTCGTCGACGCCGGCGAGCCGCTGCACGTGCGCGATGGCCTCGGCGAGGAACGCCTCGGCGGCGGGCGCGTCGAGGTCGCCGACGTGCTGCGAGACGAGGGCGTGCCCCGCGCGCGCGAGGCACACGGTGTTGCGCTCGTGGCCGCCGACGCCGAGCACCGGCGGCCCGGCGACGGGGAGCGCGATCGCGTCGGGGACGTAGCCGCGCGCGCGCCGCATCGGGATCGCGCCGCGGCGCGAGCTGCGCAGGACGGAGTCGTCGGCGCGCGCGTGGACGTCGCGGTCGTGGAGGAGGAACAGGTCGGCGATGTCGGCGAGCCGCTCGAGCGCCTCCTCGTTCGTGCGCGCGAGCGGCTCGTCGGCGAGGTTGCCGCTCGTCATCACCTGCAGCGCGGGGCCGTCGGAGAGGAGCAGGAACTGCAGCGGGGTCGCCGGGAGGTAGATGCCGACGTCGGTGAGGCCGGGCGCGACGGAGCGCGCGAGGTGGCCGCGCCGCGCCGGGACGAGCAGGATCGGGCGGCGCGGGGAGCGCAGCAGCTCGCGCTCGGCGTCGCCGAGGACGGCGACCCACTCGGCCTCGGCGAGCGTGCGCGCCATGACCGCGAACGCGCGGTGGGGGCGGCGCTTGCGCTCGCGCAGCCGGGCGACCGCCGCCTCCGAGCGCGCGTCGACGGCGAGGACGAAGCCGCCGGCGCCCTTGACCGCGACGATCTGGCCGTCGGCGATCGCGAGCGCGGCGGCGTGGAGGGCGGCGTCACCGTCGAGGATCGCGCGCCCCTCGGCGACGAGCTGGACCCGCGGACCGCAGGCTGGGCACGCGTTCGGCTCGGCGTGGAAGCGGCGATCGCTCGGCGTCTCGTACTCGCGGCGGCAGTCGCGGCACATCGCGAACGCGGCCATCGTCGTGCGCGCGCGGTCGTACGGCGTGTCCCGCACGATCGTGTAGCGCGGCCCGCACGAGGTGCAGTTGATGAACGGATAGCGGAAGCGGCGATCGAGCGAGTCCTCGAGCTCCCGCAGACACGCGGCGCACGGCGCCAGGTCGAACGGGATCTCGGCGCTCGCGCCGTGACCGGCCGTCACCGGGCTCTCCGCGATCCGGAACGCGAGATCGCGGCGCGGCGCGAGGGCCGCGACCTCGATCGCATCGATCCGCGACGCGGGCGGCGCGGCCGTTCGCACGGCGCGCAGGAACCGATCGAGCGTCCGCGACGGCCCCTCGACCTCGACCCACACGCCCTCGCGATCGTTGCAGACGAAGCCACCCAGCCCCAGCGAATCCGCGAGGCGGTACATCGCAGGACGAAAGCCGACACCCTGGACGACGCCGCGGATGCGGATCGATCGCCGTTCGTGATCCACCAGCGCGGCGCGTGCATTTGCAGGACCACGCAAAGGCCCCACTGCTCCCGATCATCCGCGCCCCCGCGGCGAGCGCCGCCGCACGAGCGAGCGTACTCCGACGTGGCAGGGTGGTCGCGACGGTCACGCCATGCCGGCGAGGCCGTGATCGAAGATCTTGCGACCTGCTTCCTCGGCGGCCTGCTTCAGCGTGGGGACGTCGATCGAGCCGGACGCGCGAACCAGCGCTGCGCCCAGCACCAGCGATTCCTCGGGGCGGGGCGGGCGAGGTTCGCCCGGGTCACCGGGTTTCGGCGGGAGGAAATGGCTCACCGTGCCACACCAATCCTCGGCAAAGCGGCGCAGCGTACTCCCACCTTGCTCGCCGCCGGCCTCGCGCGCGCGCCGGATCGCGACGTCTGCCAGGTTCCGCGCAAACACGATTCCGGGATCTCGGGGAGGCAACGGCTGGGGATCGAGCGAGGCAAGGTCGCGCATGGCGGCGACGATCCAGGCCCAGTTCGGATGCGGCCACCGACCCCCGAACGGGTGGTCGCGATCGTCGACGTGCCCGGCGAGCCCAGCCAGCGCGGCCTTCGAGGATGCCTCCCGGATCCAGGGTCCCCACGGCCCGGCCGGCCCGGGATCCTCCGGGTTGGGATAGAGCGCATCGGTCAGGAGATTCACCAGGACGATCAGCCGATTCTCGTTGGGTTCCATTGTCATTGCTCAGTCGGATTGGACTGCAAAATCCGCCTCACCGCGCGATGATCTGGAGTGCGAGTTTGCTTCGCGGGGCGCTGGTATCGCATTCGCATGCGGCGTGACGGCCGTGCACGAGCTCGCGCTGATCGAGAGTGTGGTGGACGAGGTGGTCGCCCGGATCGGGGATCAACGCGTCGCGATCGTGCGCCTCGAGATCGGGGCGCTCGCGGGAGTCTCGGTCGAGGCGCTGCGAACGGGGTTCGACGTGTGCATCGAGGGCACGCCGATCGCGGGCGCGTCGCTCGACGTCGTCGAGGTCGCGGCGGTGGCGCGCTGCCGGAGCTGCGGGAGCGAGGCGGCGCTCGCGGCGTACGGCGCGCCGTGTGCGTGCGGCGGCTTCGATCGGGAGCTGATCGCGGGCGGCGAGCTCTTGCTCAAGGAAGTGGAGGTCTACTGATGTGTCGAACCTGCGGCTGCGGCGCGGCGGATCACGATCACGACCACGATCACCATCATCGGTCGCGGCGGATCGCGCTCGAGACGGATCTCCTCGCGCGCAACGATCGCATCGCCGAGGCGCTGCGCGCGCGGTTCGAGCACGACGGCATCGCCGTGCTCAACCTGATCGGCGCGCCGGGGGCGGGGAAGACGGCGCTCCTCGAGCACACGCTGCGCAAGCTGCCGGCCGCGTCGATCGCGGTGATCGAGGGCGATCAGGCGACCGACCGCGACGCGCGGCGGATCGCGGCGACGGGGCGGCGGGTCGTGCAGGTCAACACGGGCGCCGGGTGCCACCTCGAGGCGGGCATGATCGAGCGCCGGCTCGGGGAGCTCGGGCTCGCGCGGCGGTCGCTCCTGTTCGTCGAGAACGTCGGGAACCTGGTGTGCCCGGCGCTGTTCGACCTGGGCGAGCGCGCGAAGGTCGCCGTCGTGTCGGTCGCCGAGGGCGAGGACAAGCCGCTCAAGTACCCGCACGTCATCCGCGCCGCGGCGGCGCTCGTGGTGACGAAGATGGACCTCGCGCCGCACGTCGACGCGGATCCGGCGCTGCTGATCGAGAACGCCCGGCGCGTGAACCCGGACCTCGCCGTGTTCCCGGTCGCGGCCGCGCGCGGGGAGGGCATGGCCGAGTGGTGTGCGTGGCTGGAGCAGCAGCTCGAGGGCGTGCGATGAGCCCGATGAGCGCGATCACCGAGGACGAGCGCCTCACCGCCGAGGCGGCCGAGATCGAGCACCTGCTCGACGAGATCCGCGCGCTCGTGACGGCGCCGGCGTGGCAGCGCATCGAGCGCGCACTCGGGCGCGTGGTGCGCCTGTACGGCGCCGGGCTCGGGCGCGCCCTCGAGCACGCGCGCGCGGCGGGCGCGGAGCCGGCGGTGTTCGACGAGCTCGTCGCGGGCGACGACCTGCTCGGCAGCCTGCTCGTGCTGCACGGCCTCCACCCGCGCACGCTCGACGAGCGCGTGCGGGGCGCGCTCGCGACGGCGCGCGAGGAGCTCGGCGTCCCCGAGGACGAGCTCGAGCTCGTCGCGATCTCCGGCGGGCGCGTCGAGCTGCGCGCCGCGCACGCGCTCGGGGGCGGCGCGATGTCGGCGCGCGTCGCCGAGGGCGCGATCCGCAAGGTGATCGAGGCCGTCGCGCCGGAGATCACGGCCGTCGAGATCCTCGGGCCGGCTCCACGAGGGCAGGAGCGCGATCCGAGCCTCGTACAGCTGCGCGCGCGCCGCGAGGGGCCGTGATCGCGCTGCGCTGGATGGCGCGCCTCGCGGCGGCGGAGCCGGCGGGTGCGTCCGCGGAGGCGTGCGAGCTGTGCGGCGCGGCGCTCGCGGACGAGCACCGCCACGTCGTCGAGCAGGGGCGGCCCGGCGTCCTGTGCGCGTGCCGGGCGTGCGGGATCCTGTTCGAGCGCGGCGACGCGGCGGCGCGCTACCGGACGGTGCCCGAGCGCGTGCGGCGTGCGGGCGAGCTCGCGCTGACGGCGGACCGCTGGGCCGAGCTCGGCATCCCCGTCGCGCTCGCCATCTGCTACCGCGACACGGCGCGCGGCGGCATCGTCTGCTACCCGGGCCCGGCCGGCGTGATCGAGGCCGAGCTCGCCCCCGAGGCGTGGGAGGCGCTCGCCGCGGCGACCCCGCTCGCGCGCGACCTGGCCGACGACGTCGAGGCGCTGCTCGTGCGCGGCGCGCGGGGCGAGCGTGCGCTCGCGTGCTACCTGGTGCCGATCAGCGCCGGCTACGAGCTGGTCGCGCGGCTGCGCGCCGTATGGGAAGGGTTCTCCGGCGGCGAGCGCGCCGAGGCCGAGCTGGCCCGGTTCTTCGCCGACCTCGATCGCAGGGGCCAGCCAGGGAGAGGGTGTCCATGAGCTTCGAGCGCGCGAAGGGGCTCGCCGACGCGGTGCTGATGGAGGGCTACGCGCTCTATCCGTACCGCGCCTCGGCGACGAAGAACCGCTACCGCTGGACGTTCGGCGTCGTCGCGCCGCGCGCGTGGAGCGAGGCGGACGGGTGCGAGCCGTGGTGGCTCGAGACGCAGTTCCTGGTCGCGGGCACCGGCGCGCGTGTGGCCGGGCGGCTGCGCTTCTTCCAGATCGCGCGCGTGCAGCGCGACGCCGGCCCGTGGGACGAGGGCGTGCTGCGCACCGTCGACTTCCCGGTCGTGCCGGGGCGCGTGCTGTTCGCGTTCGACGGGCTCGCCGGCGAGCTGACGCTCGCGCGCACGGCGGCGGGCGACGGCCTCGAGCGCGTGTCGGTCCGGATCGAGAACCACACGCGGTTCGATCGGCCGGGCGCGCCGCGCGACGAGGCGCTGGTCGCCGCGTTCGCCTCCGTGCAGCTGCTCGCGAGCGTCGACGGCGGCGCGTTCGTGTCGGCGACCGACCCGCGCGCCGCGGCGTGCGCGCACCGCGGACTGTACCCGGCGCTCGTCGGGCCGCCGGGGCGCGACGACCTCTTGCTCGCGTCGCCGCTCATCATGCAGGACCACGCGCAGCTCGCCCCGGAGAGCGCCGGCGACCTGTGCGACGCGACGGAGATCGACGAGATCCTGCTGCTGCGCACGCGCCTGCTCACCGACGACGAGAAGCGCGAGGCGCGCGCGACGGATCCGCGCGCGGCGGCGATCGTCGACCGCGCGGACGCGCTGTCCGAGGCCGCGCTCGCGCGCATGCACGGCGCGGCGCGCGACGTCGTCGCCGGGGAGATGGTGCCGGCGCACGGTGCGCCAAGCATGGACGTGAACGTCGGCGTCGGCGCGAAGGTCCGGCTGCTCGCGCCGGCGCGGCGCACCGACGCGCAGGACCTCCTGTACGCGGGCCGCGTCGCGACCGTCGTCGAGATCCGGCACGACGTCGACGGCACCACGTTCCTCGGCGTCACGGTCGACGGCGATCCGGCGGCCGAGCTCCACCGCTGGTACGGGCGCTGCCACCTGTACCGGCTCGACGAGGTCGAGGTCCTGTGACGCGCGTGCTCGTCGCCGGCATCGGCAACCTGTTCTTCGGGGACGACGGCTTCGGCGTCGAGCTCGCGCGCCGGCTCGCCGCGAGCCCGCCGCCGCGCGCGCGCGTGGTCGACTACGGCATCCGCGCCGTGCACCTCGCGTACGAGCTGCTCGAGCCGCTCGACCTGCTCGTCGTCGCCGACTGCGTGTCGCGCGGCGGTGCGCCGGGGAGCCTGTACCTCATCGAACCGGACGGCGACGAGCTCGCCGGGGGCGCGACCGGCGACGCGCACGGCATGAACCTGCCGATCGTGTTCGCGACCGTGCGCGAGCTCGGCGGTGCGCTCCCTCCGACGTTCGTCGTCGGCTGCGAGCCCGAGACGCTGGATCTCGGGATGGGGCTGAGCGCGGCGGTCGCCGGCGTGCTCCCGGCGGCCGCGGATCTGGTCCGCGAGTTGATCGCCTCCCGGCCATGAAGCGCTCGTCGAAACGTACCCTCGCCCTCACCGGCGGCATCGTCGCCGCTTTCTTTGCGTTTATCGGGCGCGGCGCGGTGCCGGAGGCCCTGCGCTACCTGCGGATCCGGCGCATGTGACGCGTCACGCGCGCGACGCGATCGCCTCGACGATGCGCACCCGCCCGGCGCCGACGCGCTCGAGGTCGGGCAGCGCTGCGGAGAACTCGCGCGGGTCGAGCAGCGTGCCTGCGAGCCCGGCGGACGCGAGGTTGTCCTCGGCCTCCGCCGCGGAGTCGAAGTGCATGTGCACGCGGCCGCGCACGAACGCCGACAACAGCCACGAGAAGCCGGTGACCAGCGGCCCGCCGTTGTTCTCGCGCAGGATCAGATCCGACAGGTAGATGCCGCGCGGGAACCGGCGCAGCGCGCGCGCGAACCGCCCCCACATGCCGAGCAGCGTCGGCGTGTCGAAGTAGTTCACGAGGCCCTCCGTGAGGATCGCCGTCCCGATGGCGGGGTCGAGCGACGCGCAGATCGCGTCGATCGACGCCGGCCCGTCGTCGACGAGCGCGTTGACCTCGACGGTGCGATGGTGCCTCGTCTCGCCGCCGAGCTCCGCGAGGATGCCGCGCTTGTTCGCGATCATCCCCGGCAGATCAGCCTCCACATAGGTGACGCGATCGCCGAACCGGCGCCGGAACCGCCACCCGCGCGGCGACAGCCCGGCCGCGACCTCGACGACCTGCCCGATCTCGCCGCGCTCGATCGCCTGGCCGAGCCGCAGGTCGATCAGCTTGTGCCGCGCGATCAGCATGCCCTCCAGCGTCGGCAGGTTCGCGGCCTGCGCGATCATGTTCGGGCCGCGCAGCGCCTGGTACATGAGGCGCCCCCGGCGGGTCGCGAACGCCTCGTGGGACTGCCCGTGCGCGAACCAGACGTAGCCCGTGTAGTGCGCCGTCGGCGAGATGGTCTCCGGATTCGGTCGTGCCATCGCGCCTCGACGATATCAGAAAAGACCAACAATGATAGCCGGTTGCGTGTACTGCCTGGGTGTTCAGTCCATCCGGAGTGGCACTGAACATCAGACCAGTGCGATAAGACCTAGGACATGCGAATCGCCTGTGTCCACCTCCCGCAGTTCGCGCTCCAGTGCGCCACCCGGATCGACCCTGCGCTGCGCGGCGCGCCGGTCGCCGTCGTTGGCTCCGCCGGTGCCCGCGCCGTCGTGCAGGCGTGCTCGCGCGCGGCGTGGGCGCTGGGCGTCCGCGTCGGCATGACGGCGGCGGCGGCGCGCGAGGCGAGCGGCGGCAAGCTGCAGGTGGTCCCGGCGGACGCGGCGCGCGAGCGCGAGGCGGTCCGCGCGATCGCCGACGCGCTGCTCGGCGTCGCCACGGTCGTCGACCTCGGCGGCCGCGTCGGCCCGGGTGGCGCGCACCTCGCCGTCTACTGCGAGGTCCCGACCCGCACGCGCGGCACGGCCTTCGGCGAGCGCACCACCCAGCGCCTCGCCGGTCTCGGCCTCACCGCGCGCGTCGGCATCGCCGACGACCGCTTCACGGCCTGGGTCGCGGCAACGACCCCGGCCGCCGCGGCGGCGGCGGCTCCACGCGCGGACGGCGCGGCGACCCTGGTCGCGCCGATCGCGCGCGGCGGCGTGCTCGACTGGGCGGCGCCGGCGGCGACACCGCCGACCGCCGACGCCGGCGAGCGTCGTCTGGGCGACGCCGATCCGCCCGCGGTTCCGCACGTCGTGTGCGTGCCGCGCGGCGGATCGGCGGCGTACCTCGCGCCGCGCCCGCTCTCCCTCCTCTCGATCACGCCCGAGGTGCAGCACGTCCTCGAGGCGCTCGGCGTCACGACGCTCGGCGAGTTCGCGGCGCTCCCCGCGCCCTCCGTCTCGCGTCCGTTCGAGGCCGACTTCCAGGCGCTCGCGCGCGGCGACGGCGGCCACACCCTCCGTCCCTACGCGCCCGACGCGCCGATCCGCGAGGAGGTGCTGCTGACGCGCAGCGCGGGCGGCGGCGTGGTGGGCGCTGCTCCCGGTGGCCTCAGCGCAGGCGCGGCGGTGGCGACGCTCGCGCAGCGCATCGGGCTGCGCCTCGTCGGGCGCGGCCGGAGCGCGGCGCGGCTCGACGTCGTCGCCTCGACGGGCACCGGCGATCGCACGGTGCGCGTCGACCTGCTCGAGCGCGCCGCGCGCGCCGGCGCGGGTCACGACGACGAGACCGTCGCCGAGGCGATCGCCGATGCGCTCCACGCCGAGGCGGGCACCGAGGCCGCCTCTCCGTGGCGCATCGTCGTGACCGTCGTCGGCGAGGCCCTCGCGACCACCGCCGCGACCGCCTCGCCGGCGCAGGTCGAGACGCCCGCCCTCGACGCGGCGACGATCCCGACGGCGCTGCCCTCGCTCGCGGCCGCCTCGGCGGTCGTCGCTCCGGTCGCCGCTCCGGTCGCCGCTCCGGTCGCCGCTCCGGCCGTCGCTCCGGTCGCCGCTCCGGTCGCCGCTCCGGTCGCCGCCCAGCCGGGCGCGCCGGCTCGCCCGGCCCGCGGCGATCGCCACAGCGTGCGTGCGGCGGTGAACGCGCAGACCCGCCTGCGCCTCCACGAGCCGGCCGCCGCGTTCGCGGCCTCCGCTTCCGCAGCGACCGCGGCGGCGGCGGCGGTCAGTCCGCACCCGTGCGCGGATGCGACGCCGGCGTCGCTGGTGGCCGCAGCTGCGCAGGACGGCGCCGAGCAGGCAGGAGACAGCCTGGATGCGCTGTCGCTCGTGCTGGCGGCGACGGGCACGGATGACCTCGCGCAGGTGCTGCAGATGTCGATGGCGCAGGGGCTCGAGCGCGGCGCGTGGCGCGAGTACCGGCGCACGCGGCGCGGCAAGCAGCGCCGCCGGATCGATCGGGCCGTGGGGGCCGCGGCGCAGTCCAAGCTGTTCAAGACCTGAGGAGATGACCGTGAGCCCGCTCCATCCACCGTCGCTTCGCCCGGACCGCACGGTCCATGGTAGATGGTCGCCATGGCGACCAACCTCGAAGGTCAGCTGGCCGACGGGCTCAAGACCGCGCTCAAGGCCAAGGACACCCGCACCGCGAACCTGATCCGGATGATCAAGACGAAGATCATGGAGCGGCGGACGGCGTCGGTGGGGGAGGGCATGGCGCAGCCGGTGGTCGACGACGCCCTCGTGCTCGAGGTGATCACCGCCTACAAGAAGAGCATGGAGAAGGCGCGCGTCGAGTACGCCGCCGCCGGCGACCGCGGCAAGGACCAGCTCGAGGAGCTCGAGTTCGAGATCGGGTGGTGCAAGCAGTGGCTCCCGGAGCAGCTCTCCGAGGCCGAGCTCCGCGACGCCGTCGCGAAGGCCGTCGCCGAGCTCCCGAAGAAGGACCCGAAGATGGCCGGCCGCGTGATCGGCGCCATCAAGAAGCAGTTCGGCGACCGCGCCGACGCCCAGCTCGTGAAGAAGCTCGCGGAAGAGCTCCTCGCGGCCCCCTAGCGACGAGCTCGGCGCCCGCGCCTACGCTCATTT
>JAHBVW010000101.1 GCA_019637375.1 Deltaproteobacteria bacterium
CGGCTCCTCGGTGACCGCGAGGCGCTCGTGTGGCGGTTCGCGTGCATCGCGCGCGGCCTGCTCGCGCACGTCGACTCCGGCCTCGCCGACGACGTCGATCGCGAGCTGCGCCCGAGCGCGTCGTCGACGGAGCTCCGGCGCGCCGCGGCGTCGGCGGCCGCCGCCCTCGAGCGCGGCGGCGCGGCCTCGCGCTGGGAGGCCGTCGTGATCGATCGCGCGGGGAAGGAGCCGGGCGTCGCGCGCGGCGCGATCCTCGGCCTCGCCGGCCTCGCGACCGCGGCGCCCGACGACGCCGACCGCTTCGCGTGCGCGCTGATCGAGCGCGCACCGCTCGACGCCGTCGAGGGCCTCGCCGAGCTGCGCCGCGAGGAGGGCTCCGCGCTCCTGCCGCGCGCCACCGCCGCCGCGACCGCGTGGACCAAGCAGCAGCTCGCGATCGCGCAGGCCGCCGTCGCGTTCCAGCACCGCTCGCAGCAGATCGCGATCGCCGACCTCCGCCAGGCCGCGCCCGCGGTTGACGTCGCCGTCGGCAACGCCCCGACGCAGCCGATCGCGGCCGCGAAGCTCGAGGCCGCCGCCCTCCTCGCCTCCGGCGTCGCGGCACCCGCGGCGTCCGTGGCGCCGCACGGTGAAGGGAGGACGCTGCCGGCGCTGAGCGTCAACTTCGCGGGCGGGAAGACGCAGCCGATCGCGATGCCGGCGTTCGAGGAGGCGAAGACGCAGCCGATCGGCGTCGTGCGCGGTGCGCAGTCGTTCGAGACGCAGCCGATCGCCGTGCAGCGCGCGAGCGGACAGGTCGCGACCGTCGACGACGGGCGGTGGGCGCTGCTGCACGCGCTCGATGCGGAGCTCGGCGCGGGGCCGCGCAGCGACGGCGTCGGGATCCCGCTCGCGGGGGCGCGGGCCGCGCTCGACACCGGCGACGTGCCGGGGGCGCTGCGCGAGGCGCGCGCCGCCGTCGACGAGGTCGCGGCGATGGCCGACTGGCTCGATCGCGCGACCGACGAGGATCCGATCGATCGCCGGCACTCGATGCGCATCCTGCGCGAGCTCGACCGCGAGGTCCTCGGCGACCACACGCTCGCCGCCGTGCTCGCGCTCGCCCCCGACGGAGATCCGGCGCCCGCCGCGTTCGTGCGTGCGCTCGACGCGATCGAGCTATCGCTGCTCGCCCGCGAGACGCGCCCCGAGACGGGCGCCGTCGCGCACGGCGGCCTGCGCATCGCCCGGCTGCGCGCGCTCGTGCGCCTGCTCGACGGCGGACGCGCGCGCCCCGAGGGAGACGTCGACGTCGAGCCGCGCCTCGCCGTCGTGCGCCGCCTCATGCGCCGCGCCGCCGCCGATCACTCGCCGCTGCGCCGCGCCGTGTGGGCCGCGCTCACGCGCGCGGGCGAGGCGCTCCTGCGCGACGGCCACGCCGAGATCACCGACCTCTTGCTCGTGTGGACGATGGCGTTCCCCGACGACGAGTTCACGATCGTGCGCGAGGCGTCGATGGTCCCGGAGATCGACGCCGCGTTCGAGGCGTACGCGCACCTCGCCGACGCCGCGTGGCGCGCCGCGGATCCCGACGACACCGAGGCCGTGCGCGCCGTCGTCGAGCGGCTCGGCGACCTCGCCGACGCGCTGCCGCCGGAGCGCTCGCCGCGCGTCGAGTCCGTGCGGCTCGCGCTCGCGCGCCTGAGCAACCTCCTCGCGCGCGTCACGACGCTGCACAGCCACGCCGAGCTCGGCGCCGACGCCGTCGGTGCGATCGCGATCGAGCTCGGCGCGCTCGCCCGCCGCGTCGACGGTGCGCGCCGCCGGCTCGGCGTCGGGCGCGCCGCCGCCGCGCAGCAGCAGCTGAACGGCGAGCCCGATCCCGGCGACGAGCTCGAGGCGTCGGCCCGCGCGATCGACACCACCGCCGATGCGGCGCAGCTCGACGAGGCCGTCGGCCGGACGATCGACGCGAGCCGCGCGTGCCTGCCGCCCGCCGTCGCCTCGGCGTTCGAGCGCGTGCTCCTGTGGCTCGCGCGCCGCCCGCAGACGCGCGCCGCCGGCACCGCCGCGCCCGCCGCCGCGTCCGAGGCGATCCTCCCCGCGTGGGTGCCGCTGTCGCGCCTGCTCGGCGGCTACTACGTGCTCCGCCCGATCGGGCGCGGCACCACCGGCTCCGTCCTCCTCGCCGTGCGCGCCGACGAGCGCACGCGCGCCGATCGCCAGCTCGTCGCGCTCAAGGTCCCGGACTACTCCGGCGGCGCCGCCCGCAACCTGTCCGAGCAGGAGTTCGAGGCGATGTTCCGCGAGGAGGCCGGCGCGCTCCTCGCGCTCCCCCAGCACCCGAACATCGCCCAGTTCTTCACGTTCGATGCGCGCGCGCAGCCCAAGCCGCTCCTCGCGATGGAGTTCGTGCCCGGCTCGAACCTCGAGCAGGCCGTCGACGCCGGCGGCCTCGACGTCCCGCGCTGCCTCGCGATCATCGACAACCTCCTCGCCGGCCTCGAGGCGATGCACGGCGTCCAGATCGCGCACCTCGACGTCAAGCCCGCGAACGTCGTCCTCCGCGAGGGCAGCGGCGCCGCCGTCCTCGTCGACTTCGGCCTCGCCGGCCGCCGCCTCCGCACCGGCTGCGGCAGCATCCACTACGGCGCCGCCGAGGTCTGGAGCGACGCGCCCGCCGTCGAGCCCTTCCCCGCCGACGTCTACGCCGCCACCTGCGTCGCCTTCGAGATCCTCACCGCCTCCGTCCTCATCCGCGGCGACTCCCTGAAGGGCGTCGTCGACGAGCACTTCACGCGCCAGCCCGCCTCCGCCGTCCTCGCCCACCTCGAGCGCCTCCCCCGCCTCGCCCCCCTCGCCGAGCTCCTCCGCGCCGGCATCGCCCGCGACCCCAAGCGCCGCCCCACCGCCGCCCGCCTCCGTGCCGGCTTCGCCGCGATCGCCCCCGACCTCCGCTCGCTCGCCTGGCCGATCGACGTCCCCGGGTGATCGCAGGATCCGCGGATTTGACGCCCTCCCGGCGGCGGGGAACAATTCGCTCCATGGACCGTCCGTACGTCGAGCGCCTGCACCTGGAGGAGTGCGGCTGCGTGCGCGACGTGCACCTGCGGCTGACGCCGCTCCACGCGCTGATCGGGCCGAACGACAGCGGCAAGACGACGATCCTCCGCGCGATCCAGGCCATCGCCGATCAGGTCCATGCTCGAGCTCCCCGGCGCGATGCGAGGTACCGCGGCGCTCGCGTCACGTTCGGGTGGGGCGACACGGAGGCTGCGTTCCTTCCGGCCACCGCAAACGTCGCGGGGGTTCGGGAAGGAGCCAACATTCTCAACATCGACCTCTCCGACGAGAGGACGCCGGATGTGCTCGCGTCCGTTCGAGGATCGACCTTCGTCCGCTGGGATCCCGACGAGATCTGTGCCGCGGCACGCCCGATCCCCGAGCACCAGGCATTTCAGCTCGGCGAGCGCGGGCGCGGCATGCCCGCCGCCTACGAGGCGCTGCTCTCGCGCGACCGCGATGCGTTCGCGGCGATCGAGGCGAAGGTGCACGAGCTGTTTCCGAGCGTGCGGCGCATCTGGTTGCCGACCACGAGCCAGTCCGAGAAGCAGCTCGGCGTCGAGCTGATCGACGGCACCAAGGTCCCCGGGGATCAGCTGAGCGAGGGCCTCGTGTACTGGCTGGCGTTCGCGATCCTCCCGTACGCGCAGCCTCGGCCGCTGTTGCTGATCGAGGAGCCCGAGAACGGCCTGCATCCCTCGCGCATCGCCGAGGTCATGCGCGTGCTCCGCGAGGTCGCGAAGACGACGCAGATCCTGATCGCCACGCACAGTCCACTCGTCATCAACGAGCTCGCCCCCGAGGAGGTCACCTTGCTGACGCGCGACCTCGACCGAGGCACGATCGCCACGCCCATTGCGGAGACCACCGCGTTCCGGGCGCGCGAGAAGGTCTACGCGCTCGGCGAGCTGTGGCTCAGCTTCGCCGACGGCCTGAACGAGTCCGCGCTCGTGGACCCCGCCAAGCGTCCGACCGGGACCTGACCCGACCATGGCGGCGGTGGAGGCGAGCATCTTCCTCTCGGGCGAGGGACCGAACGAGCTCGGGTCCCGGTACAGCGACCCCGCGGACGGCACGGTCCCGGGAGTGCTCGAGGTGCTGCTCCGGCAGGTACGGCCCACCGGCTGGAAGACCCGCGGCGCCATGGCGTGGAAAGCGATCCGCAAGTACCGCGCCGGCGCCGGTCGCCTCGGTGCGCACCACGACCGCCACAACGTGCAGGGGCTCGTCGCACACGCCTACGCTGAGCACGCCGAGGTCCTCGCGTTCATGCGCGATCTCGACGGCGATCCCGACCGGGCCGCTGCGATCGACGACGGGCTCGCCGAGATTCGCGGCCTGTTCGAGGCGGAGTACCGGTACGCGCTCGCGATCATCGCGGGGACGCCGGCGCCGTGTCTCGAAGGGTGGATCCTCGCGATGTGCGGCGTGCGCGGTACCGACGCGATGTCGCGCGCGAAGGTGATGGACGCCCTCACGGAGCGAGGGCTCGAGCTGAAGCGACTCGCCGCGTACCTACCGGTGGTCGAAGCCGGCGACCTCGATCGCGTCGAGGCCCCGACGATGGTCGAGTTTCTCGCGACGGCACGCGAGGTCCTGGCCGACGTCATCGACGGCACGTGATGTCCGGTCCGGCCGGATGTCGGACGTGTTGTCCGGTCGGCGGACAAGGACGGGTGCAGGTGCGCGAGATCGTGGTGGGGGAAGGGAGGTCCTGGAAGTGCAGGGTGGGTGGGGATGACGTCTCTGTCGGCGGCGTTCGACGAGCTGATCGCCGGGAGCTTTGCGCTCGAGGCGAGCTGCCTGCACGAGAGGGCGCGTTCGGCGGTGCGGGTGTGTCGCGAGAGTGCGGTGGAGAGCTTCGTCGCGATCGCGGCGCTCGAGGAGCAGCGGGTGGTGGATGAGGAGGGGGCGTGCACGGTGGAGGCGTACCGGAGCGTGCTGTCGTTCGGGATGATGCTCGGGCACCTGGTGCGGGCGGGGCGCGACGCGTCGGCGGAGGAGCATGCGCGGATGGGGGCGGCGGTCGGCGCGATGCTGGATGCGCTCGGGCCGTACGTGCTGCCGCACGAGCGGGCGCTGCGGCGCGTCCTGCTCGAGCAGGTGGCCGTCGACGTCGTGGTGTCGCAGCTGCGGCTGCCCGACTGACGGGCTACGTGCGCGCGGGTGTGAGGTCCGCGACGGTGAGGCGCTCCTCGAAGAAGCGCTCGCCGCCCTCGCCGAGGCCGGTGACGACGAGCGCGTCGGGCGAAGCGTCGACGAGGAGGGCGTTGAAGCGCTCGGCGTGGAACAGGACGCCGGGCGGCGTCGCGTCGGGCGTCGCGATGCCGCGCGCGAGCGGGCCCGACATGAACTCGCGGATGCCGAAGGTGTGGCGGTGGGAGGCGAACCAGTGCTGGTCGGCGCTGAAGAAGGCGATGCCGGTGATGGGGGCGGCGACGATCGCGTCGAACAGCGCGTCGCGCTCGGAGAGGAAGCCGCGCCAGTGGTCGACGCCGTTGCCGAAGTCGAGCGGCACGCTCGTGAACACGAGCTTCCAGGTGGCGGTGGAGCGCGCGAGCGCGTCGAGGAACCACGCGCGCTGCGCGTCGCCGAGCATCGTCTTGCCGGGACCGTCGGCGGCGGCGTTCGCGCTGCGGAAGCGGCGGCAGTCGAGGAGGAAGCACTCGACGTGCGCGCCGTGGCGCCAGCTGCGGTAGCGGACCTCGCCGGCGGGCGCGCGGACCGGGAAGAACTCGTCCCACACGGCGACGGCGGCGGCGTAGCGCGCCGGCTCGGCGGCGACGAACATGGCGTCCCAGTTGTTGCGGAACTCGTGGTCGTCGTAGATCGCGCGCAGCGGCATCGCGTCGAGCAGCGCGCGGATCGGCGGGTGCACGCGGACCGCCGCGTGGCGCTCCCGGTAGACCTCGAGCGTCTCGGCGATCGGGCCGTTGTCGGTGTACGGGAAGTCGCCGAGGCCGACGAGCAGGTCGGGCTCGGCCGCGAGGAGGTGCGCGCAGATGTCCGTGTCGAAGTCCGGGTTCGGATCGATGTCGGCGACGACGGCGAGGCGCACGGGGCGCGCGTCGGCGGGGTCGGGCGCGAGGCGGCCGCGCAGCGGCGCGAGCGACGTGCCGTCGTCGAGCGTGACGACGATCTCGTAGCTCGCGCCCGGTGCGAGCCCGCCGATGTCGACGGCCGCCGACCCCGACGCTCCGAACGCGAGCTCGCGCAGCACGGCCGGCGCGTCGCCCGCCCGCACCGCGACCGTGGCCGCGCGCGCCCGCCGCGCCCACACGGCCACGATCAGCGCCTCGTGCGACGGCTCGAGCACCGCGGCCGCCGCATCGCGCGTCCCACCCGCGTGATCGCACCCTCCCCCGCCGACCGCGAACGCGATCGCGCCGGCGCCGAGCGCGCTCGTCGCCAGCAGCCACTCGCGCCGGTCGAGGTCGCGCGCCATCGCCGGATCTTAGTCGATGTCGCGCCCGCCGCCCGCACTCCGTGGCTCCGCGAGCATCGTGAAGGCAGGACACGGCCGATCGGACTCCGACTCGTCGCGAGGCGACGGCGTGCGCCGGGCGAGCCGCGCCCGTCCCGACCGCGAGCGCCGGACGAGCCGCGCCCCGTCGCGAGCCATGGGGAGCAACGGCAAGCGTGCGGCTCGCCGGCGAGCCACGGTCAGCGTCCACGGCGGCGCTGTCAGGCTCGGTTCAATTTTCTGAGCTGTACGCGGCGGGCTCGCCGGTGGGATGCTTTGGGCATGCGCTGGGCCCTCGGCCTCCTCGTCATCGCCGCGTGCAGCGAGCACGGCAGCGGCGGTCCGCCGATCAAGAACATCGATGCGCCGATCGGTCCGCCGGGCGGTGCGTGCGGCGGCTTCGGCGGGAAGGCGTGCGGCCCGACGGAGTTCTGCGACCTGGGGACCAACTCGTGCGGCACCAGCGACGAGAGCGGCGTGTGCCTGCCGCGCCCGATGGGCTGCCCCGACCTCCTCGTCCCGGACTTCGTGTGCGGCTGCGACGGTCAGGTCCACACCAGCGAGTGCGACGCGAACGCGGCCGGCGTCGACGTCGACGCGCAGGGCCGCTGCATGGTCCCGCCCGGGAGGTTCGCGTGCGGGTTCAGGCAGTGCATGCTCGAGACCCAGTACTGCGAGGAGCAGATCTCCGACATCGGCGGGCAAGGCAACACGTTCACGTGCAAGCCGATGCCGACGTGTCCCGGCCCGGCGAACTGCAGCTGCCTCGCGCAGCAGCCGTGCGGCGCGTCGTGCACGGGCAGCGCGGCCAAGGGCTTCCGCCTCACGTGCGCCGGCGGCTGAGGTAACCTCCGCCGCGTGAACACCGTCGAGATCGCGGGTCTGACGACGCACATCGCCGGCGCGGCGGACGCGCCGAGCACGGTGGTGCTGCTGCACGGCTTCGGCGCGCCGGGCGACGACCTCGTCGTGCTCGCCGATCACATCCGCGCCGGCGCGCGCTGGTTCTTCCCCGAGGCGCCGCTCGAGCTCGGCGGCCTCTACGGCGACTCGCGCGCGTGGTGGCTGCTCGACCTCGCCGCGCTCGAGGCCGATCTGCGCACGGGCGTGCCGCGCGATCGCCGCGCCGAGCTCCCCGAGGGGCTGCACGCGGCGCGCGCCCAGCTGCTGCGCTTCCTCGACGAGCTCGAGGCCCAGCACGGTGTCGCGCCCGATCGCCTCGTCCTCGGCGGGTTCTCGCAGGGCGCGATGCTATCCCTCGACGTCGCGCTCCACCGCGAGCGCACGCCGCCGCGCCTCCTGCTGATGTCGGGCACGCTCCTCGCCGAATCCGACTGGCAGCCCCGCTGGCCCCGGCTCGCGCGCTCAAAGGTGCTGCTCTCGCACGGGCGCGCCGACGGCCTGTTGCCGTTCGGCGTCGCCGAGGCGCTGCGCGATCGCCTGCGCGACGCCGGCGCCACCGTCGACTGGCACCCGTTCGACGGCGGCCACGAGATCCCGAGCGCCGTCGTCGCCGCCGCCGGGCCGTTCCTCGGCGACGTCGGCTAGGAAGAAGCACCACCGGCGCTCGCCTCGTACTGCGCGAGGCCCTTCCGCGCCTGCTTCCGGATCGCCGCCTTCACCGGCGGCAGCCAGCCGAGGAGCTTGCCCTTGGGCCCGAGCGCCATCCCGGCCCACCGCCACAGGTCGAACGTGTCCGCGTGCCGGATGATCTTGCCGTCGCGGAACTCGAACGCGGCGTCGATCTTGTTGTGGACGTTGCGGCCGGTCGCCGAGAACTCGTACTTCGCTTCCCAGTGCGCGCGGCCGACCGCGTCGTCGGCGGAGATCCCCGACGCGACGATCTCGAGCGACGTCGCGCGCTCGCACAGCATCTTCCACATCGCGCCGGCGCGCGGTCCGCGCAGGTCGCCGAACGCCGGGTCCGAGAACCAGACGTCGGCGTGGTAGCAGGCGATCATGCCCGCCGCGTCCCGGCGCCCGAACGCCTCGTAGAAGGTCTCGATCGTGCGCGCGTTGGGGTGCATGCTCATTTCACTGAGTGTACTCAGTGAGCGCGCTCAGTCAAGACCGTGATACGGTCGCGAGCGATGCCGAGGCGTCGGGAGTTGCAGCGCCGCACGACGGAGCAGCACATCCTCGCCGCCGCGCTCCGCCTGTTCAGCGCGCACGGATACGACGCGACGACGACGAAGCAGATCGCCGAGGCGGCCGGCGTCGCGCACGGCACGGTGTTCCTGGTCGCCGCGACGAAGGAGGCGCTGCTCGTGCGCGCCCTCGAGCAGGGCCTGCGCGCCGAGTTCGCCGCGCGCGCAGCCGCGCTGCCGGCGCGCAACCTCGAGCGCCAGCTCCTGCACCTCTTCGACGGGCTGTTCGACTTCTACGCGGAGCGCCCCGCCCTGTCGCGCGTGTTCCTGCGCGCGATCGTGTTCCCCGCCGAGCCGGTCGCCGAGGCGCTGTACCAGGAGCACGTCGCGCAGCTCACGACGTACCTCGCGTCGCTCGTCGGCGGGGCCGTCCAGCGCGGCGAGCTCGCCGCGGCCGCGCCGAGCCGCACCGCGGCCTCGAACGTGATGGCGATCTACGTCTACGCGCTGATCTCGTACGTCAACGACGCCGGCGCCGACCGCGACGCGCTCGGCCGCCGGTTCCGCGCGGGCCTGCGGACCCTCCTCGACGGGCTGCGTTGAAGCCGGACCCTCCAGCAACTCGAGTTGCCGGCGCGCGCCAAGTGCACGGATCTGCACCGCGGTCGCGCGGTACACCGCTTGCTCTCCGTCGCCGGCATGCGGTCCTCCCTCTCTGCGTTCCTGCTCGTCGCGATGCTCGGCTGCACCGGCGGCGGTGACACCGACGACTGCGAGAAGTGCGACAAGGGGCCGGACCAGCGGGCCAAGCCGCAGCTGTGCGCCGCGATCCGCGGCAACGGCCAGCTGATCACCGCGCACTTCGCGTCGCTCGCGCGCATCACGGAGCACTACGGGATGATCGACGCGGCCGCCGGCGGCAGCTCGGCCTCGATCACGATCTTCATGACCGAGAGCGTCCGCAAGAACCCGAACGTGTGGAGCTGCGGCGGCTACGACTGCAGCGCCGACGAGCGGGCCGCGCGCGCCGCGCTGCTCCTGAAGTCGTTCCCCGGCTACCTCACGTTCCTCACGACGACCGAGGAGGCGAGCGCGTTCCTGCAGCTCCAGCCGCTTCTTGGCAAGTTGAAAACCTCGGACATCGAGGCGCTGCTGTCGTCGGACGTCGAGGGTGCGCGCACCGCGCTCGTCACGCTGCTCGAGTCGCGCGACCTGCGCGACCTCATCAACCCGGAGATCGTCGAGCTCGTGCGCACGAGCCACACGCCGGCGTTCCACATCAACGACGTGATCGACGGCCTCAAGAAGCTCGGCAGCTTCGAGGCGAACACGGATCGCATCTTCATCCGCCCCGGCCTGCTGTCGTTCGAGGCGCTCGCCGACAAGCTCGGCCGCGCCGCGAGCTTCTACGCCGGCTACGGCCCCGCCGATCACGAGCGGATGTCGGCGTGGCTCGACGCGTGTGCGCTGGCCGGCGTCGGGAAGACCTGGTTCGAGGTCGCGCGGCTGCCGACGGCGACGTCGACGTGCGGCGCCGAGCTCGACGCGATGATCGGCACGTACCGCACGGCGCTGCTCGCCGACGAGGGCAAGTACCGGTCGCGCATCGACGACAAGGTCGGCGCGGTGATGCCGGCGCTGATCTCGACGTCCGTCGTCACCGGCGCGTCGGTCGCGTCGTTCGCGAGCGCGCGCGCCGCGTACCTCGCCGGCCGCAACGAGCCGCTCACCGTCGACTTCGACGACGTGAAGTTCGGCTACTTCGGTCACGCCTCGGACCTGAAGAAGGCCGGCGCGAACCCGCGCGGCTACCGCGACGCGAAGACGGCGAAGTTCCTGAGCCTCGGCGCCGCGACGTGGCGCGAGGCGATCTCGTACTCGCCCGCCGAGCCCGGCCTGTCGCGCGCGCTCGAGCTGCCGTCGGGCGACGTGTCGTTCGGCGGCTGGTCGGACCTGCACCCGACGCTCGTCCTCAAGAACCTGGGTTGCGAGAATGTCGTGTACGTGACCCGGCGCGGGGACGAGTCGGACTTCGCGACCGGCGTCGCGCGCCTCCTCGGCATGGACGCGGCCGAGCAGGCCGCGCTGTACGACCTCGACGGGGACTCGGCGTTCGCGAAGTCGCTCGCGGAGAGCGACGCGACGTGGTGCACCGACTGGAACAGCAAGAGCGCGACCGACCTGCCCGGCATCACGACCGACGGCTACACCGCGCCGATGGAGTCGTCCGCGCCGGCCTTCCTCTCGGGAGAAAACGCATATCCGAACGCGCGCCGCTCGGTCGGGCTGCGCGGCTGCACTCCCTGAGGCGCAGCGCTTGCTAGATCGCGGAGGTGAACCTCCGCGTGATGACGTACAACATCCGGCACGGGCGAGGTCGAGACGGTCGCATCGACCTCGGCCGGATCGCCGACGTCATCGCCTCCTTCGAGCCCGACGTCGTCGCGCTGCAGGAGCTCGATATCAGGCGCGCGCGGAGCGCCCACGTGGACCAGCCCGAGGAGCTGGCGCGCCGCCTCGGCATGGACGTGCGCTTCGCGCCGTGCATCGTCAACGGGCGTGAGCACTACGGCATCGCGACGCTCGCGCGGTTCCCGCTCGATGTGGCGCGCATCATCGTGCTGCCGCGCAAGCCGCACCGCTGGCGCAGCGAACCGCGCTGTGCGCTCGTGACACGCATCGCGTGGCCGCTGGGATCGACGCTCGACGTCGTCAACACGCACCTGTCGACGGTGTCGCGCGAGCGCGGCGAGCAGATCGCGGCGATCGCGTGCGGGCTCGACAGCGACGAGACGATCCTGCTCGGCGACTTCAACTGCACGACGAACGCGACGCCGTTCCGCTCGCTGTGCACGACGCTCCGCAACGCGACGCGCGGTGCGCGCAGCTGGCCCGCGCGGCTGCCGATGCTCGCGATCGATCACATCCTCGTGCGCGGCCCGCTCGACGTCGTGCACGCGGGCGCGTGGATCTCGCCGATCGCGCGCCGCGCCTCCGATCACCTGCCGGTCGTCGCCGAGCTGTCGTACCGGAGAGCGCTGCCGTGACGGCGATCCTCGTCCCCGGCCTGACGTGCGGGCGCATGCTCGCGGCGCCGCCGTCGGGCGTGCTCGTCGACGTGCGCTCGTTCTACGCGTCGCTCTACGACGCCTTCGAGCGCGCCGAGCGCAGCATCCTCATGCTCGGCTGGCAGTTCGAGAGCAAGGTCGCGCTGCTGCACGGCGCCGACGCCGAGGGGCGGACGCATCCGATCCAGCTCGTCGAGCTCCTGCGCGCGCTGTGCGAGGAGCGGCCGCACCTGCACGTGCACATCCTCGCGTGGGACGCGTCGGCGGTGTTCGCGTTCGAGCGCGTCCCGCTGCAGCGCCTGATGTTCACCGTGCGCGGCCACACCCGCGTGCACTACCGCCAGGATCGGCAACACCCGTTCGGCGCGAGCCACCACCAGAAGCTCGTCGTCGTCGACCGCTCGATCGCGTTCGTCGGCGGCATGGACGTGTGCAACTCGCGCTGGGACGACCGCACGCACCACGCGCACGACCCGGAGCGGCGCTCGCACGGCATGCGCTACGGCCCGTACCACGACGTGCACGCGTTCGTGACCGGCGATCCCGTCGACGTCCTGCGCGGCTGGTTCCGCGACCGCTGGCGGCGCGCGACCGGCGACGAGCTACCCGGCGACGACGGCCTGCCGCGCCGGCGCATCCCGATCCGCCCGACGCTCGACCTGTCGGCGCGCTGCATCGGCCTCGCGCGCACGTGGCCGCGCATCGAGGAGCGGCCGCGGCTGCAGCGCGCGCCGCTGTCGGAGCTCGCCGAGCTCCACATCCGCGCGATCGCGCTCGCCGAGCGCGTGATCTACCTCGAGAACCAGTACCTGTCGTCGTGGGCGATCGCCGAGGCGCTCGTGCGGCGGATGCGCCGGGCCGTGCCGCGCCTCGAGATCGTGCTCGTGCTGCCGAAGCAGAGCCGCGGGTTCAAGGAGCGCATCTCGATCGGCGTGTACCAGGCGCGCATCCTCGATCGCCTCGGGCGCGTCGCCGCCGAGACCGGGCACCGGCTCGGCGTCTACTACACCGTGTCGCCGGGCGAGCACGGCGACGTGCCCGTGTTCATCCACGGCAAGGTGCTCGCCGTCGACGATCGCTTCGTGCTCGTCAGCTCCGCGAACCTGTCGAACCGCAGCATGGGCTTCGACAGCGAGCTCGGCGTCGCGTGGGAGTCGCCCGAGCCGCAGGCGTCGCTGCGCGCGGTGCGCACGTCGCTGCTCGCCGAGCACGCGGGCGTGGCGCCGTCGGTGGTCGAGCCGCTCGAGGGCCTCGTCGGGCGCCTCGACGACCTCGCCCGCTCCCGCGCGCACCGCCTGCGCCTGCACGGCCGCAACCGCGACGAGCTCCCCGGCCGCATCCTGAGCCGCCTCCTCCCCGACGGCGACACGCCGCTCGATCCGCGCGAACCGCGCGTCATGGAGGAGGCGCTCCCGGAGCCGGTCGCCTACCTCGACCGCGCGTTCCGCGATCCGCTGCTCGTCCTCGTGCGCGCGGTCCGCGGCCTCACGCTGCGCATGCGCCGCCGCTTCGCCTGACCGACGAGGCGCGGCATACTGCGCGCGTGAAGTGCCCGCGCTGTGGGTCGAGCGACTTCGAGACGCGGCGCGACTCCGACGGGCGCAACTACACCTACGAGTCCACGTGTCGCAACTGCGACCACTTCTGGTGGGTGCCCGGCGGGACCACGCTCGGACACGCGCTGTCGATCGACGGCGCGGAGCCGGAGGCGATCCGCTGGGTCGACGGCCTCGCGCCCGCGCCGGTCCTCGAGGGCGAGTACCGCGGCGTCGCCGAGCGGCTGGACCTACCCGTCGACTACCGCGCGAGCGCCGCGGCGCCCGCGATGGTGTCGCCCGACGAGGCGGCCGCGTACGCGGCGGCACGCGGGGCGCGGCTGCCGACGCGGGCCGAGCTCGCGCGCGCGGCGGACACCGGCGTCACCGTGTGGGCCGCGGACGCACCGTTCGAGCACGCGAAGGCGGCGATCCGGCTCGCCCGCGTGGACCCCGCACCGCCGCCCGCCGACGACGAGCGCGGCGCGCGCCTGCTCGAGGCGATCGTCGCCGAACCGGACGCGGACGGGCCGCGCGCCGTGTACGCCGACCACCTCCAGCAGCGCGGCGATCCGCGCGGCGAGCTCATCGCGCTGCAGCTCGCACGCAGCGCCGGCGGTGCTCCGACGGCGCGCGAGCGCGCGCTGTGGTCGCAGCACGCTCCCGCGTGGCTCGGCCCGGTGTTCGCGGCGCTGTACCCGAGCTCGATCGTCGTCGAGCGCGGCTTCCTCGCCGCGGGGCGCGTCGTCGCCGGGCCGCTCGCGACCGCCTCGATCGGCGACCCGCGGTGGGGGACGGTCGTCGAGCTCGCGTGCGACGACGCGCAGCTGATCACCCACCCGTGCCTGCGCTCGCTGCGGCGCCTGTCGGCGGCGCCCGACGTGCTCGCGCGGATCGCGCGCGGCAAGGACCCGCTCCCCGTCGAGGAGCTGGTCGGTCCGACGCGCGCGCTCCACCAGCGCCGTATCCGCGAGGGCCTCGAGCTCGACACCGCGTACGAAGCGTGGACCGAGATCGCGAAGGCCGGCGCGCTGTCCCGCGTGCGAGCACTCTCGCTCCACACCGAGTACTCGCCCGCCGATCACATCGTGCAGCGCCTGTTCCGCACGCCGCTCGGCAAGCAGCTCGAGCGCATCGACATCTTCACACCCGTGAACCGCTACGCGCTCGACGCCTGGCTGCCCGAGCTACGCCGCCCCGGCCCGCTCGCGCGCGTGCGCTGCCGGCTCGACGACACGCGCAGGTCCCCCGACGGCGCGATCGTCCTCGAGCGCGACCCCGCCGGCGAGATCGCCGTCCGCATCGAGGGCACCCTCTCGCAGGACGCGCTCGCGATCCTCGGCCGCCTCGCCGACGCGGGTCTGTAGCCGTTACACGAAGTTCTTGTTCGCGAGGTGTTGTCATGCACTGAACATCACTTGATATTGCGAACGTAGCGAACGTCAGGAACGTCCGTTTTCCCTCGACGACGCGCGCGCAGGTGGAGACGCGAGGAAGACGCGGACCCGCTACATCGAGATCGTGAACACCGCCGCGCTCCTCGCGACCCTCGATCCTCGGGCGGCGAGCGCTGAGTCGCTGCGGCGCTCGTTCTCGGGGTTCTTTCGTGCCTCCTGGCACGTCCACGAGCCCGCCACGCCGCTCATGTGGGGATGGCCCTACGAGGTGGTCTGCGATCACCTCCAGGCGCTGGTCGAGGACTGGGCGCAAACGGCAGCGCGATCCGGCTTCGTGCAGCGGTTCCGCAACCTGTTGGCGACGTTGCCGCCGGGATTCCTCAAGAGCCGTCTCCTCGTCGCCTACGTCCCCTGGATCGCCGAGGAGCGTGCGAAAGGCGAGCGTCGGTGGGCGAAGCTCTATCAGGGGCGTCCGGCACCGGCGACGGGCGCCATGGTCAAGCTCGCCGACCTCCGGTTCTGGCGCCACGACGCCGATCCGCCGGTCGCGGCGAGCCCGAAGGAGTGCTACCAGGGGCCGGCCGTCGTGCTGCCGAGGCAGATGGACGCGATCGTGATCGCGGGCGACCTCGCCGGCGGGAAGCTCACGGCGAAGGGCGAGTACAACGCTCTCGTCGTCGTCGGCTGCAAGGGAGCGAAGCTGTTTCTCCTCGAGTCATGGGTCAAGCGAGCTGGCTTCCCCGAGGTTCAAGCCAAGGTCCGCGAGCTTTCGGCGAGTACCCCGGCGCGAAGAAGATCATCGAGTCCGCCGCCGGGGCCGCTCTCGTGGCCTCTCTCGAGGAGGAGATCAGCGGAGCGATGGAAGGCAGTCAACAAGGCGATCACCGGTATCCTCCAGCCTCGAGGACGAGAAGCCCCGATCCGGTTCCTCTCTCTCAAGGCGTTAGAGCTGGAACAGAGGGAACACAGGGAGGCTGAGGAGCGTGCTCGAGCCGATGCCGCCGTAGCCGCAGCGCAACGCGACGAATGGGAGCGACTCGAGGCACGTCGAGCCGCCGGCGAGAAGCTGTCGACCGTCGAGAAGTATCGTCACAAGAGGCTCGCTCCCAAGGAGGCACCATGAGCGACGGAGAGCACCGGAGTGGATCCCGCACCGCGAGCGACACAAGCCGCGGCCTGTGGAGAGACTCAGCCGAGGGTTGGGCGCGTTTTCGAGGACGCGGTGAGCGGGGTGCGCCTCCGCCAGACGAACAGGACGCCGCCGATCTCCGACTCGCCATCGCCGAACTCGAGGATGCTCGCCGGGCCCTCATTGCCGCGTACCGGATCAGCGATCGCCGTGACCGCCGCGAAGCCATCCGCGCCGCGTACCCGTTCGCGCCAACGACATTCATCGGCCGACAGATGCGGCGCGAGCGCGCCGGCAGTCAAATCCCCGGCTACCGCGGCATGATGAGTGTGGGGCTGTACGAGCACACCGCCGGCGTCGCCGCAACTCTCGATCATTCGACGGTGGGAACGTCAACGATCGGAGCCGTCGTGCGTGCGCGCATGCCGGGCGTCAAAGGCAACTCAGTCACCGTTTCGGTGATCGGCACGTCGCCAACGGATGCGGGTTTGATCGTCGAGGCCGGCGACAACATCGTGCAGCCGCGCGTCAAGCCAGGGGCGACAACGATCGCACAGCTCGAGTTGCTTATCGCGAGCGGGTCGATCGTCGAGGTCGCATCCCCTGGCAGTCCGACTCAGGTGATCAACACAGGCGATCTCTTCGGGCCCACGAATCTCGAGCATGGCGAAGGTGTTCACATCGGCTGGCTGATCGGCACAAGCGCGACGATCCCGGCGTGCTCGTAGGAGGCGAGTACATACCCAACATCGGCACTGGTCGCGCCCAAGATCGGCGACGACGCAAACCTCGTCCGGCAGATGTGCTGCGCGATCTGTTGACGTCGCCCTACAAGCTCGGGTTGTCCTCGACGCTCATTCGACGCCCCGAGCTGGTCTGCTGCTGCCAGCA
>JAHBVW010000102.1 GCA_019637375.1 Deltaproteobacteria bacterium
GAGGCTCGCGTCGAGCACGAACGGAGTGGAAACTAGCTCGGATCATTCACGACCGCCGAGGTGAGGCAAGGCTCGACAGAGCTGATTGAGCTCACGCCCCCGTACACGCATTCTCGAAGCGCGACAGCGTTGGCTGCGACGACAGGGCGTGGTCGTCGGCATCGCAGGGGAAGCGAAACGCCGGGTCATGTCGGAGCCGGTCTCCGTCATTGCAGTCCTCGTACCCCATGCAGATCGGATCGCTACCGAAGCTGCTCGACTCGTGAGTGCTGAACTCGAGCCGAGTCGCGCCGGTCGCCAAGCAACGACGCCAGTCCAACCGCAAGGTCGAGCCGCTCGTCGAGCTTTCGCAACAGCACGACGCCTCCGTCCGAGGACACCTGGTCGGCGTCGCGTTTCGAACCACTCGTGGCGCGTCGCGCGCGAGCTCAGCCGAAGCGCTTGTCGAGCGTGGACTCGCGCTTGGAGCGCGTCGGCTTGGTGCCGTCGTCGAGGAAGCGCAGGAACATCGTCAGGTACTGGGCGAGGTCGGCGGGGAGCGGCTTGAACGCGATGCCGATCTGGTGGGCCTCGTCCACGGCGGTGCACCAGGCGACGCGGGCGGGGAGGCGCAGCGGCTCGGAGTGCCGCTCGTCCTCGAACACGAGCTGGAGGTCGACCTCGATGTCCGTGCCTGTCGCCAGGCCGTCGCGGGCGCCGAGCGCGAGGGTGGCGCACAGGCCGCCGCGCGAGACGTTGTCCGTGCGGCCCTGGTAGGCGTCGCCGCCGACGTGCAGCGTGAGCGCTGCCTCGTGGGCGTACCGGGGATGCTCGCGTTCCTGCACTGCCAACCGAAAGTGTGGAGGCGCTCGTCGGAGGACGCAAGTTCCCTGCACCGGGTTGCGCCGGTGGGACCCGGGCGATACCCCGCCCCACCCCGGTCATGGCTCACGCTGTCCGGGCTTCGGACGATCCGGGGAGGTGGAGAGCTGCGCCGAGAACCAGCCGTCGGTGAGCGCGTCGAGCTCGGCCGCGGCCTCCTCGGCCCGGGCCGCGCGGATCCGCGGCGTCGCGTCGTCGGGGTCGCCGCCGGACGGCACGGCGGTCCCGGTGACGGCGCGCTTCCACGCGAAGTACGTGCGGATCACGCGGGCGGCGAGCCGGCGCCGCTCGCGGCGGCGCGCCGTGTCGAGCGCGGCGAGCTGCATCTCGCGCCCGTCGAACACGAGCCGGTCGAGGCGCCAGGTCGCGCGTACCTCGAGCGTGATGCCGTGGCCGATGTCGGTGGCCGGCTGCGACGCCGACAGCGGGTCCTGCCAGCGCGTGTTGCGGCCGGTGCGCACGGTGAGCCACGGGACGAGCCCGCCGAGGCGCGCGCGCCGGACCAGGCCGCGCACCGGATTCCGCGCGAGCCCGTTCGCGCGGTACGCGGCCTCGACGACGTCGCTCGCCTCGGGTGCGTACAGCGGGTCGGCCGCCGCGGGCACGGTGGCGGCGCCGACGAGCGCGACGGCGACGGCGGTGGCGATGGCGATCGCGGCGCGGGTCACGACACCCTCCTCGCCGCCATCGACGTGGCCGTGGGCGGCGCCTCGTTGCGGCCGGCCATCCACACGAGCGCGAGCACGGCGAGGATGAGCAGGACGCGGAACACGCGCAGCGCCGTGACGGTCGGCTGGTCGTCGGGATCGACCGGCCCGTCGTACGGCCCGGTCGGCGTGCACAGCGTGAACGCCGTCATCCCGAGCACGAGCAACAGCACCACGAACAGCACGGTCATCATCACAGCCTCCACGTGGCGCGCAGCCACAGCTCGTCGACCCGGCGCCCGTCCGGCACCGACGCCGACACCGACACCGATCGCGTCCACGACACCGACAGATCCACGCGCCCCCACCGCGAGGGCCGCCGGTGGCGGTCCGCCATGTCGATCGCCTCCTCTTCCTCGGCCCCGGCCGCGTAGGCGCGCTCGGCCGCCTCCGGCTCGATCCCGTGTGCGCTCGTCCACGCCGCGTCGTCACCGTCGCCGATGCCGACGACGTCGCCGTCGCCGCTCGTCTCGCTCATCGCGCCCATCCACGCCGCGTCGTCGCCGTCGACACCGCCGTCGCCGTCGACACCGCTGTCGCCGTCGACACCAGTCGAGCTCGTCGCGCTTGTCGCGCTTGTCGCGCTCGTCACGCTCGTCGCGCTCGTCGCGCTTGTCGCGCTTGTCGCGCTCGTCACGCTCGTCGCGCTCGTCGCGCTCGTCGTGCTCGTCGCGCTCGTCGCGCTCGTCGCGCTCGTCGTGCTCGGCCACGGTTCGTCGGCGTCGCCGCCGTCGCTGTCATCCGCACCGTTCGCGGCGAGGCCGCGCAGAGCTTGCGTTTTGCGGCGGTCGCCGCGGTCGCCGCGGTCGCCGTCGGTCGCCGCGGTATCGCCGGCGTCGATCGTCGCGTCATCGCCGTAGCCGTCGTCGCCGTCGCCGTCGCCGTCGCCGTCGCCGTCGCCGTCGCCGTCGCCGTCGTTCCCATCGTCGCCGTCGTCGCCGTCGTCGCCGTCGTGGTGCGGCGGTGCGAGCGTGCTGCGCGGCGCAGCGGCTGCGGTCGCGGTGGGGGAGGGCGGAGCCGCGGCGGCGCCGCGGGCGGAGAGGATCGCGAGGAGGAAGAAGGTGGTGAGGACGAGTGCGAGGAACCACGCGAGCCGCCGGCGGGGCTGGTTGCGTGCTTGGGCGGCCGAGCGTACGGTCCGCACGTGGCGGCGACGCTCACCGAGAACGCGCTCGCGGTTTTGCGAGCTCGCTACCTCGCGCGCGAGGAGGGCGTCATCGTGGAGACGCCGGAGCAGCTGTTCCGCCGGGTCGCTCACCACGTCAGCGCCGTGGAGGCGCGGCACGGCTACGCCCCCGAGGAGGTCGCCGCGGCCCGCGCCGCCTTCGAGCGGATGATGACCTCGCTCGAGTTCCTCCCGAATTCGCCGACGCTCATGAATGCAGGCCGCCCACTCGGCCAGCTCGCGGCGTGCTTCGTCGTCCCCGTCGACGACTCCACCACCGGCGTGTTCGAGGCCGTGCGCTGGGCCGCCGAGATCCAGAAGACCGGTGGAGGTACGGGCTTCTCGTTCTCCCGCCTCCGGCCCTCGGGGGACCTCGTGGCCTCGACCGGCGGCACCGCCTCGGGCCCCGTGTCGCTGATGCAGGTGTTCGACGTGGCGACCGAGGCCATCAAGCAGGGCGGGACGCGGCGCGGCGCCAACATGGGCATGCTCCGCGTCGACCACCCCGACATCCTCGAGTTCATCGCGATCAAGCTCGACCCGTCGCGGATGCGCAACTTCAACCTGTCGGTCGCCGTGACCGACGCGTTCATGCGCGCCGTCCGCGACGGCACCACGTACGACCTCGTCAACCCGCGCAGCGGCGCGCCGGCGGGGAAGCTCGACGCGCGTCGCGTCCTCGATGCGATCGCGAACGCCGCCTGGGCCATCGGCGACCCGGGCATGGTCTTCATCGACCGCATCAACGAGCTCCAGCCGACGCCGGCGCTCGGGCCGATCGAGGCCACCAACCCCTGCGTCACCGGCGACGCCCTCGTCCTCGTCGAGGGCCGCGGTCGGCTCCCGATCGGCGAGCTGGTCGGCACCGCGCCACGCATCGCCACGCTCGATCCCGCGAGCGAGTGCGTCGTGTTCCGGCAGGCGACGCGCGTCGTCGCGACGGGCGTGCGGCAGGTGTACCGGCTCGCGACCGTCGAAGGGCTCACCCTCCGCCTGACGGCCGACCACCTCGTCGCCACGCACCGGGGTGACGTTCGGGCGGTCGAGCTCGAGCCGGGCGATCGGGTGGCGATGTTCCCCGCGACGGCGGCGGATGTCGCCGGCGAGCCGTACTGCGAGGGCGCCGAGCGCATCGCCGAGCAGGACGGGACGGCCGGCGTCGCGCGCATGCGGTGGGCGCAGGTCGCCGAGGTCGTCCCCGTGGGCGAAGAGCCCGTGTTCGACCTGACCGAGCCGACGACGTCGCACTTCTTCGCGAACGGCCTGCTCGTGCACAACTGCGGGGAGCAGCCGCTCCTGCCGTTCGAGTCCTGCACGCTCGGCAGCATCGATCTCGGCAAGCTCGTCGAGGGCGGACAGCTCGCGTGGGACCGGCTGCGCACGATCATCCACGACGCGGTCCGCTTCCTCGACGACGTCATCGACGCCAACCGCTACCCGCTCGCCGAGATCGAGCGCGCCACCAAGGCGACCCGCAAGATCGGCCTGGGCCTCATGGGCTGGGCCGACGCGCTCGCCGAGCTCGGCCTCGCGTACGACTCCGAGGACGCGTTCGGGCTCGCCGACCGCGTCGCCGCGTTCCTCGAAGACGAGTCGCTGGCAGCCTCGCGCGCGCTCGCCGAGCGCCGCGGTGCCTTCCCCGCCTGGACCGGGTCGCGCTGGGAGGATGCCGGGGAGCGTCCCCTTCGCAACGCGACGACGACCACCATCGCCCCGACCGGCACGATCAGCATCATCGCCGGATGCTCGAGCGGCATCGAGCCGCTCTATGCGCTCGCGTACCACCGCAACGTCCTCGACGGTGCGCAGCTCACCGAGGTGAACCCCGCGTTCCAGCGGCTCGCCGAGGAGCGCGGCTTCGCCACGCCCGCGCTGTTCGAGGCGATCGCCGAGCACGGCGGTGTGCGCGGCAACGCCGCCGTCCCCGACGACGTGCAGCGCCGGTTCCCGACCGCGCACGAGATCGACGTCGCCACGCACGTGCGGATGCAGGCGATCTTCCAGCGCCGCATGCACGCCGCCGTCTCCAAGACCATCAACCTGCCGAACAGCTCCACCGCCGCCGGGGTGAAAGCTGCGTACGAGCTCGCGTACGAGCTTGGTTGCAAGGGAATCACCGTCTACCGCGACGGCAGCCGTGACGGCCAGGTCCTCGTCACCGGCGCGCGCGCCGCGATCGTGGCGGCTTCTCCGAGCTGCCCGGAGTGTGGCTCGGAGCTTGTCGTGCAGAGCTCCTGCCGATTGTGCCGGAGCTGCGGTTGGTCGGTCTGCGGCTAGCTTCTTCATGCCGCCGGCGAGCAGCAAGCCCGCGGCCACGCGGCTGCGCCAGCGATCTCGCCGACTTGCGAGACCGTTTGTCCGCCGGTCGGACAGGCTGTCCGAGAACCGGCCGGACGCCGGACGCAGGCTCCCTGATCGCCCTGATCACCCCACCCGCGCAAAGAATCTAGTACGGACTCAGCTCGACGAAAAACGTGCTCAGCGACGGCGACGGCGGCGCGCCGGGCGCGGGGCAACCGCGGCGGCCTCGAGCTCCTCGAGGTGCTCGAGCATGCTCATCATCGTGTTGCGCGTCGGCGCATGCGGCTCGTTCGTGATCGCGCGGCCCAGGCTGATGCGCAGCTCGGCGCGCAGCTCGGACTCGATCAGGCGGTAGGTGCGAAGCGCCTCCTCGGGATCGTAGTGACCGAGATCGGCTTCACAGCCGGTAGCAGCAATCCACACCGCGGCCAGGGCCGCGGCGCGCCTGCCGGGCTGAGACGTGGCGAACTCCTTCACCGACTGGCGCAGGCGCTGGCGAACCAGCTGCACGGGCGGCAGCGCAACCAGACCGTCGTTGTCGTCGTCGGGCCGACGGAGGACAGGGCGTGTCATTGACTTGGCGGTTTCCATGGCTTTTTTGTCCTGGTCTCGCAGCGAGAACCTTGGTTTTCCCCCGCAAGGGTCGCTCTGCGATGGACCGCGACCTTGCCTGATCGGGTCTCGAAAAGCGATGAAAATCCGAGCGAAACCTTTCGAAAACTCGAGGCTAACCGTGAGCTAACCCGAATGTGGCTCAAAATCGAACCGTTCGGGCTTCTCGAGTCCCCAGCGAGAGAGAAGCGAACATATCACCACCCTCGACAATCGTCATCTTTCAACACTCGACCCGACGTCCCTGCTGTCAGGGACCTCACCGTCGATACGCCTCGTCAGGAACTCGCGAACTGTCTGGTTGACCAGGTTCGGACGCTCGATCGGAGCCGTGTGAGACGCGTTGGGAATCTCGAGGAGCTCGGCACCGGGGATGGTTGCGGCCATCGCGCGGCTACGCTCCGGCGGCGTGAAGCCGTCGCGTCCGCCCGCGACGACCAGCGTGGGCGTCGCGATCGTTGCGAGCAGCTCGTCGGCGCTGTGCGCGCCAGCCGCGGAGAGCATCGCCACGAACAACCGCGCGTCGACGCGCGCCATTCCTTCGAGGTACGGCATGAAGTCGGCCGGCTCGACGAGCTCGCGCCGGATCTCGAGCCGGCTCGCGATCTCGTACGCGATCCTCGTCGGAAGAACCGCCCGCGTCACGCGGTTGATGACGCCGGGCACGCGATGGATCCAGCGCTGAATCGTCGGGAGCAGCTCCTCGAGCACCGCCGAGCCCCGGAAGGTGCGCAACGGGTGCGAAGGCGCACCGCACACGAGCACGAGCCCGGCGACGCGCTCGGGGTGGCGCCGGTACGTCTCGAGCGCGACCTGCACGCCCATCGAATGCCCGATCAGCACGGCGCGCTCGACGAGCGCGTCGTCGAGCACGCACGCGACGTCGTCGGCGAGATCCTCGATGTTCACGCGCTGCGGATCGCGCGGCGGCGCCGTCCGCCCGTGACCGCGGTAGTGAGGATGCAGCCCGAAGCGCGCTCCGAGATCCGCTCTCAGGTAGCGCCAGACGTAGCCGTCACACCCGATACCGTCACACAGGAGCACCGGTGCCGGCGCTCCTCGTTCACCCCACGACTCGTAGAAAAGCGGACTGCCGTCGCTCGGAGCAACGGCGTATCCCCACGTCATCGGGCTCGAGGGTCCTCCGCTGTCGGTTCCTCCGGACCCACCGGCCACGCGCTACGCGATCTCTTTCTCGTCTTCCTCGCCGGGGAACTCGTTCACCGACGGGTACTTCATGATCTCCTTGCGCGCGATCTTCCATGCCTTCTGGACGATCCACGACAGGGAGCGGTCCTGCCGGGTCGCTTCGTCTTGGATTTCCTTCAGCATGTCTTCGGGAAAATACAGGGACTGCTTGCGTTTATCCGATCCGGCCATACGCGAGCTAGTTTCGAGGAGCGACCACATGGTGTCAAGGCATCCGCGGATGTAAGCGGTAGATCCGTTCTGGGGTTGTCAGCGCCACTGACCATCACTATCCTACCGCGCTTTCCACAACGCCCAACCTGCCGAAGGGGGGACCACCCGTGAGCACGACCGCCGCGACGTCATCGAAGTCACTCACCAAGAAGGAGCTGAAGAAGTTTCAAGAGCTCCTCGAAGAGAAACGCAAGGTGGTCCTCGAGCGCGCGCGGCAGATGCTCTCCGAAGGGATGGTCCTCGACGCGAACGACCTCCCCGACGAGATGGACCTGGCGTCGAGCGAGTACATCCAGTCGTTCGAGTTCCGCCTGCGCGGCCGCGAGAAGAGCCTCCTGTCGAAGCTCGATCTCGCGCTGAAGAAGATCGACGACGGCACGTTCGGCATCTGCGAGATCTGCGAGGAGCCGATCGGCAAGAAGCGCCTCGAGGCGCGGCCCGAGACCTCGCTGTGCATCAAGTGCAAAGAGGATCAGGAGCGCGAAGAGCGCACGATGGGCTGACCGTCGTCAGGGGCCCGCGCTACCGTCGCGGGGCCCATGTCCGATCCTGATCGCAGAAAGTTCCTGTCGATCGCCACCTGCGCGATCGGCGGCGGCGTCGGGCTCGTGAGCGTCGCGCCGGTGCTGCGCGTGATCCTCGACCCCGCCGGCAAGGAGACCGTCACCTCGCCGAGCGCGCCGCTCGACCTGGGGCCCGCCGCGCGGTTCGTCGCCGGCGAGCCTCCGCGCCGCGTCGAGGTGATCGCGCCCGTCGTGAAGGACGCCTGGACCGCCGCGCGCGGCGTCGTCCTCGGCGCCGCGTGGGTCACGCGCATCGGCCCGCGCCCGGGCGACGTCGACGCGCGCTCCGCGATCTGTCCGCACCTCGGCTGCGGCGTCGGCTACGACCCCGCACAGAACAACTACCTGTGCCCGTGCCACGACAGCCGGTTCGCGCTGTCCGGCGACGTGCTGTCCGGCCCGTCCGAGCGCGGCCTCGACGCGCTGCCCGTGTCGGTCAGCGCCGACGGCCGGCTGCTCCTCACGTGGGAGCGCTACAAGATCGGCCAGGCGACCAAGGAGCGCGCGTGACGAGCTGGGTGCGCGAACGCCTCGGCGCCGCCGGCGCGCCCGCGATGCTCGAGGGCGGGCCGTCGTTCGCCTACGTCTTCGGGTCGGTCCTCGTGTTCCTGCTCGTGTTCGAGGGGCTCACCGGGATCGCGCTCGGCATGTTCTACAGCCCGTCGACGACCGACGCGTGGGGCTCGGTCGCGTACCTCCAGGACCAGACGACGTGGGGCTGGCTCGTGCGCGGGCTGCACCACCACGGCGGCGGCGCGATCGTCGTCGTCGCGGGGCTGCACCTCGTGCAGACGGCCGTCGCCGGCGCGTACAAGAAGCCGCGCGAGCTCGTGTGGTGGCTCGGCGTCCTCCTGCTCGTGCTCGTCGTGGTGTGGGCCGTCACCGGCTACGTTCTGCGCTGGGATCAGGAGGGCTACTGGGCGAACCGCGTCGAGCTCGGCATCGCCGCGGGCGGCCCGTTCGGCGCCCAGATCCAGCAGGTCGCGCTCGGCGGCAACGACCACGGGAACCTGTCGCTGACGCGGTTCTACGGGCTGCACGCGCTCCTGTTCCCGGTCCTCGTCGGCGCGCTCGGCTACCTGCACGTCAAGGTCGCGCGCCGGCACGGCACGACGCCGGTGCGCGCGAACCGGACCGCGCCGCGCTTCCCCGACCAGGCGGTGCGCGATGCGATCGCCTGCGCGGTCGCGCTCGCGATGCTGATGGGCGTCGTCGTCGCGCGCGAGGGCGTCGAGCTCGCGGCGCCGGCGGATCCGTCGCAGTCGTACGACGCGCGCCCGCTCTGGTACTTCCGCTGGCTGTTCGAGCTGCGCGAGCTCGCGGGCAGCGCCGAGAAGCTCGTCGCGCTGGCGGCGCCGGCGATCGTCGGCGGGTTCCTCGTCGCGCTGCCGCTGCTCGACCGCGGCCCGAGCCGCCGGGTGCGCGCGCGCCTCCCGTGGCTCGGCGGCCTCGCCGGCCTGCTCGCGCTGATCGGCGCGCTGACGATGATGTCGTTCGCGCGCGACGCCAACGACGGCGAGCTCGCCAAGCGGCAGGAGCGGGCCCGCGCCGTGGCGGCGCGCGCGCGCGAGCTCGCGAAGACGCACGGCGTGCCGTCGAGCGGCGGCCAGGACGTGTGGCTGGCTGCGCCGGGCGCGCGCGGCCGCAAGGTGTTCGCCGACAACTGCCGCGGCTGCCACGAGGACGTCGAGCGCCGCGCGCCGCTGATCACCGCCGGCCACGGCGACCGCGCGTGGATGCGCGACTTCCTGAGCGACCCGAGCGGCGACAAGTTCTGGGGGCGCACGCAGCTCGTGGTGTCGCAGCCGCTCGCCGAGGCATGGAAGGACAGCTGGCTCGAGTTCCTCGCGCCCGAGCTGTCGCCGATGCCGGCGATGAACGAGCTCGACCCGGCCGACATGGACGCCGTCGTCGAGCTCATGTACGCGCAGACGGGCGCGACCGACGTCGATGCCGCGAAGCGCACCGCCGGCGTGAAGGTGTTCGGCGCCGTGTGCAGCGACTGCCACGAGCTCGCGTTCGAGGTCGTCGGGCAGGGCGGCCCGAACCTGGTCGGCCTCGGCAGCCGGGCGTACTACTTCGACTTCGTCGGCAACCCGAAGCACCCGCTGTACATGGGCCCCGACCGCAGCTTCATGCCGCGCTTCGACGCCGAGCTCTCGATCGAGGACCGCGCGGCCGTCGCCGACTACCTCGTGTGGCTGCGCACGGCGACGCCGCAGGACCTCGCCGCGCTCGACGGGCCGTGACCTACAGCTTCGGGATGAGCCGCACGATGTCGTCGAGCGCGCACCGGGCGCACGCGATCTTGCCGGTGCGGTCGATCAGGAAGTACGTCGGCCAGCGCGCGACGCGGTAGCGGCTCTGGATCTCGTCGGCGCGGTCGAGGATCTGCGTGCCGGGCAGGTCGAGGCCGGTCGCGTCGCCGTCGTCGGTGGCGGCGACGCCGACGACCTGCACGCCCTCGGGCAGTCGGCGCAGCTTCGGGAACGCGTCGAGGCACGGCTTGCAGCCGCGCGCCCAGAAGTCGAGGACGACGACGGAGCCCTGCAGGTGATCGAGCGCGACGTGCGACCCGTCGCGCGCGGTGGCCTCGAACGGCGGGGCCAGCGTGTTCTCGACGAGCGGCGGCCGAAACGGCGGCGGGCGATCGAGCGGGACGAGCTCGAGCACGGCGCCGTCGCCGTCGACGTGGAGCGTGAAGCCGGTGTCGCCGATGCGCACGGCCTTCTCGAACATGTGCACGAGCTCGGGGCCGTCGACGGCGTCGAGGTCGAGCGCGCCGTCGCCGTCGAGGTCGATCGCGAGCGCCTGGTGCGGCTCGCCGAACCTGCCGCCGTCGCCGAGCAGCGCGAACGCGAGCCGCTTGCCGCCGACGGCGATCGCGCCGCGCCGGATCGTGCGGGTCTGCACGAACATCGCGTCGCCGCGCCGCCGGAAGCGCTTCACGTCGCCCGGCACCGGGACGACGAGCTCGTCGCGCGCAAAGCGCAGCTTCGGCTCCTCGCGCAGATCGCCGTCGGCGTCGGCGTCGTACGCGAGCCACGCGCCGGCCGCATCCCGATCGGCGACCCACGTGACGTTCTTGCCGCCGACGACGAGGTTGATCCCGGCGCGCGCGGCCGGCGTGAGGCCGTCGGGCCACACGGTCGCCGGGACGAGCCCCTGGAGGGGCCGGTAGCGCGCGTCGTACTCGGCGATCGACAGCCCGCCGGCGGGGACGCCGTCGTCCGCGGCGAGCTCGACGGGCCCGGTGCGTGCCTGGATCGGTGCGGGGCGAGCGACGCGCGGAGGAGGCGGCGGCGTCGCGCTCGCGCTACCGGGCGTGGGCTCGCCGCTGCCGCCTCCGCCTCCGCCGCAGCTCGCGAGGGCAACGAGCAGGTATGCTGCGCGCGATGGGTACGTTTGCATATCAGGAGCTCCTCGAGATCGGACACCACGAGGACACGCCGTACAAGCAGTTGACCGCAGACTTCGTGTCGACGTTCGAGGCCCGGGGCCGCTCCTTCCTCGAGGTCGCGCCCGAGGCGCTGACGCTGATCGCGAAGACGGCGATGCGTGACATCGCGCACCTCTTGCGCCCCGGGCACCTCGCCCAGCTGCGCGCGATCCTCGACGATGCCGAGGCGTCGGCGAACGACCGGTTCGTGGCGCTCGAGCTGCTGAAGAACGCGAACATCGCGGCCGGCGGCATCCTGCCCGGCTGCCAGGACACGGGCACCGCGATCGTGATGGGCAAGAAGGGCCAGCACGTGCTGACGCGCGGCGACGACGAGGCGGCGCTGTCGCGCGGCGTGTTCGACACGTACGCGGAGGCGAACCTGCGCTACTCGCAGGTCGCGCCGCTCGACATGTTCGAGGAGAAGAACACCGGCAACAACCTGCCGGCGCAGATCGAGCTCTACGCCGTCGACGGCGACGCCTATCACTTCTTGTTCATGGCCAAGGGCGGGGGCTCGGCGAACAAGAGCCTCCTGTTCCAGGAGACGAAGGCGCTGCTCAACCCGGCGAGCCTCGCCGCGTTCCTCGACGCGAAGCTGCGCACGCTCGGCACCGCCGCGTGCCCGCCGTACCACCTCGCCGTCGTCATCGGCGGCACGAGCGCCGAGCACACGCTCAAGGTCGCGAAGCTCGCCTCGGCGCGCTACCTCGATCACCTGCCGTCGTCGGGCAACGCGCTCGGCCGCGCGTTCCGCGACCGCGCGTGGGAGCACGAGGTCGTCGACATCGCGCGCGCGACCGGCATCGGCGCGCAGTTCGGCGGCAAGTACTTCTGCCACGACGCGCGCGTCATCCGCCTGCCGCGCCACGGCGCGAGCTGCCCGGTCGCGATCGCCGTCTCGTGCTCCGCCGACCGCCAGGCGCTCGGCAAGATCACGCGCGACGGCGTGTTCCTCGAGCAGCTCGAGACCGACCCCGCGAAGTACCTCCCCGACACGACGCACGGCGAGCTCGCGGGCGAGGTCGTGCGCATCGACCTGCGCCGGCCGATGTCGGAGATCCGCGCGACGCTGTCGCGCTACCCGATCAAGACGCGCCTGGTCCTCGACGGGCCGATGATCGTCGCGCGCGACATCGCGCACGCCAAGCTCAAGGAGCGCATCGACCGCGGAGAGGGCATCCCGCAGTACCTGCGCGACCACTGCGTCTACTACGCCGGCCCGGCGAAGACCCCGGCCGGCTACGCCTCCGGCTCGTTCGGCCCGACGACGGCCGGCCGCATGGACAGCTACGTCGATCTCCTGCAGGCGCACGGCGGCTCGATGGTCATGCTCGCGAAGGGCAACCGCTCGCAGGCGGTCACCGACGCGTGCAAGGCGCACGGCGGGTTCTACCTCGGCTCGATCGGCGGCCCGGCGGCCCGGCTCGCGAAGGACTGCATCCAGAAGGTCGAGGTCCTCGAGTACCCCGAGCTCGGCATGGAGGCGATCTGGAAGATCGAGGTCACCGACTTCCCCGCGTTCATCGTCGTCGACGACAAGGGCAACGACTTCTTCGCCGGCATCACCGGCGGCGGCAAGGTCACGAAGCACCTCGCCGTGAAGTAGGCCGTCACGGCAGCGTCGGCGGCGAGAGCGGGGCCTCGCCGGATGCGAGGGCGCGGTCGACGCGCTCGGCGAGCGAGCGGGCGCGGGCGGCGGAGGGGAGGGCGACCCGGAGGACGAGGCGGCGGTCGCCGACGTCGAGGATCAGGAACTGGCGCGGGTGCGTGCGGCGCCAGACGAGGAGCGCGAGGCCGGCGGCGGCGGCGATGGCGCCGCCCAGCGGGGCGCCGGTGAGGGCGAGCGCGACGCCGAGCGCGAGCGTGGCGGTGCCGGCGTAGCTCCACGGAAGCTCGAGCCAGCGCGCGAAGCGAACGTCGTGCACGGTGGTCACGATGTTCTCGGGGACGGACGGGCCCGACGAGAACGTGCCGCGGCGGGCGCGCCAGGTCAGCGTGTCGCCGGAGATCTCGAGCGTCGCCCGGCGGCCGTACGCCAGGCCGGTGATGACGACGGCCTGGGTTGCCAGATCCCCCATGTCACGCTGAGCAGCTCCCACAGGATACCGATCCGGGGGCAGCTGGTAAATCGAAACCGGATCGTCGACGGTGGCGCCATGAGCCATGCGGTCGGCATCGATTTCGGGACGACGAACTCCGCGGTCGCGGTCGCGGGGCCGTCGGGGGTGGAGCTGATCCCGCTCGCGGGTGCGCCGCACTGGCGCACGGTGCTGTTCTTCGAGGCCGGCGGGGGGCTGTCGGCGGGCGCGCCGGCGATCGCGCGCTACCTCGAGACGGACGGCGAGGGGCGGCTCGTGCAGTCGATCAAGTCGCACCTCGCGAGCGCGGCGTTCTCGAAGACGTACATCCTCGGGCGGCGGTGGGCGCTCGACGACATGATCGCGGCGTACCTGCGCCAGCTGCGCGCGGCGGCGCCGGTCGACCTCGGGCGGCGCTGCGTGATCGGGCGGCCGGTGCGGTACTGGGGCGCCGACGACGACGAGGACGACGCGCGCGCCGTCGGGCGGATGCGCGAGGCGCTCGGCAAGGCGGGGTTCGACGAGGTCCACTTCGAGTACGAGCCCGTCGGCGCCGCCGCGCGGTACGCGGCGCGGCTCGATCACGAGGAGCTCGTGGTCGTCGCGGACTTCGGCGGCGGCACGACGGACTTCACCGCGATCCGCGTCGGGCCGCGCCGCAGCGAGGTGCTCGCGACGGGCGGCATCGGCGTCTCGGGCGACGCGTTCGATGCGCGCGTCATCGACGCGGTGGTCGCGCCGGCGCTCGGGCGCGGCACGCGCTACCGCGACGAGCTCGGCGGCGAGGCGCCGGTGCCCGCGTGGCTGTACGGCCACCTGCGGCGCTGGCACTACCTGTCGTTCCTGAAGGAGGAGTCGACGCTGCGGCTGCTCGAGCGGGTCGAGCACGGCGCGCTCGAGGCGCACAAGTTCCGCAAGCTGATCCGCGTCGTCGAGGACGACCTCGGGCTCGTCCTCCACCGCGCCGTCGAGGGCAGCAAGGTGCGGCTGTCGGCGCGCGCCGAGGACCGCGTGCTGCTCGAGGCGGTCGAGCTCGACCTGCCGGTGACGCGCGCGGGGTTCGAGAGCTGGATCGCCGAGGACCTCGACCGCATCGACGCCACGCTCGACGACGTCATGCGGCGCGCGAACGTGACGGTGGGCGACGTCGACCGCGTGTTCGCGACGGGCGGCAGCTCGCTCGTGCCGGCCGTGCGCGCGCGGCTCGCGGCGCGGTTCTCCGAGGACCGCGTCGTCGGCGGCGAGGAGCTCACGAGCGTCGCGTGGGGGCTCGCGGCGCGCGCGGCCGAGCTATTCGGCTGACGCCGGCTTCCGCTTCTTCTTCGCCGGGTGATCGGCGAGGAACTTGTCGATCGCGCGGAAGAAGGCGGGCGGGTCGTCGAACATGACGAAGTGCTTCGCCCGCGGCACGACGATCACCTCGTGGTCGGCGATCGGCGCGACCTGCGCGCGGATCCGCTTCTGGTAGCCCCCGTCGGCGGCCAGGACCAGGACGGGCGCCTTGATCTCCTCGACCTTCTCCGTGAGATCGGTCGTCATCATCTCGTAGACGGCGTTGCCGATCGCCGCGCGATCCGACTTCACGACGCCGGCGAGCACGGGCTCCATGCGCCGGGGGTCGGTGGTCATCGACATGAACACCATGCGCGTCGTCGCGGCGAACTCCTCGTCGCTCGCGTTCTTCCACTGCTTGCGCAGCGCCTTCGCCTCGTCGAGGTCGCCCGACAGCGCGGGCCCGGCGTCGACGATGATCGTCGGGCCAACGAGCTCGGGGTGGTACGACGCGAGCCAGTACGCGATGAAGCCGCCCATGCTGTGCCCGACGATGATCGGGTCGACGAGCTTCTTCGCGCGGATGTAGCGCGTGAGGTCGCGGCGCACGGCCCTGGACAGCGGCTCCTTGATCGCGGGGAGGCCGGCGAACCCGGCGAGCGTGAGCACGTGCGCCTCGTGGTCGCCGGCGAGGTGGGCGACGGTCTCGTCC
>JAHBVW010000103.1 GCA_019637375.1 Deltaproteobacteria bacterium
CCTCGACGCGCACCACCTTCGCCGGCGCGCAGTCGCGCGCGCCGGGTGCGGCGCACCGCTCGGGGCCGGCGAGCTCCTCGGCCGGCAGCGGCTTGCCCTCGGGCGGCGTCCACCACAGGTGCGCGACCGTGTAGCGCGCCTGCAGCGCCGGATCCCGCGGCGCCGCCGTCGCCGCGTGCCACGCCGACAGCTCCGTCCACGCCGCCCGCCGCGCACCGACCGACCACAGCCACGCGCCGTACTCCGCGCGCGCGGCCGGCGTCGCCCCCACGAGCGCCCCGCGCCACGCCGGCTCCGCGCCGCGCCCGCCCGCGAGCCCGGCGATCAGCCTCTGCCCGCGCGCTCGCTCGCGCGCATCCGCGTGCCGCAGCAGCGCCTCCGCCTTCACCCGCGTCCCGCGCGCGATCGCCGTCGCGTCGACGGCCGCACCGAGCTCCACCGCCCGCGCGAGGTCCGCCGCCGCCGTCCCCGCGCCGCGCGCGACCCGCGCCATCCCGCGCGCCGCGAGCAGCCGCCCGAGCCGCGCCCGGTCCTCGGGGTGCCAGCGCGCCCCGAACGGCCCGCCGGTCGTCCGCACCACCTCCAGGTGCGCCATCGCCGCCGCCGGCCTCCCGTCCTGCTCCTCGAGCGCCGCCAGCGCGAGCCGCGCCTGGAGGTCCTTCGGATCCTTCACCGTGCGCAGCTCGAGCACCCGCCGCGCCTCGACCACGCCGCCCTGCGCGCGCACCAGCGCCGCCGTGTCGATGCGCGACGGCGCGCGCACGCACCCGGCCGCGCCGGCGAGCAGGGCGGCGACGACGACGCAGCGTGCGAGCACGCCGCATCTTCGCACGCCCCGACGGGCCCGGCGCAAACCCCGTTCGCGGCGACCCGGCGCCCTCGGCGACCCGGCGCGGGGAAGCCCTCCGACGCGACCCGCGCCGGATCGCGAGCCGCGCCGCCGCGCTCGCGATCGTGCACCGTCGCACGACCCGGCCGTTGCCGAGCGAGACCACCGCACCTCGGCGCGCTTGCGGGCGAGCTCGGCCTCGGCCTGTTGCACGACCTGGCCGTTGCCGAGCGAGACCACCGCACCTCGGCGCGCTTGCGGGCGAGCTCGGCCTGTTGCACGACCTCGGCCGTTGCCGAGCGAGACCACCCCCGCTGCGCGTGAGCGAGCGCGCACGCTGCGCGGACGCAGCGTTCAGAGGCCGACGGAGAACGTCAGCGCCGGGGCGGCGGCCGCACGCCCGTGCGCCGGTACGCGACGTAGTCGCCGACGATCGTCGCGTGGTCGAACACGAGCGGCTGCGGCAGCTGGTCCGGCGCGCACACGAGCGCCCGCGCGGCGTCGTCGCCGCCGACGGGAAGGCCGCGCGCCCGCGCGATGAACGCCACGGACATCGTGTGCCGGCGCCGGTCGCGCGCCGGGTCGGAGTACACGTGGAACAGCTCCACGAGCTCGACGTCGAGCCCGGTCTCCTCCTTCGCCTCGCGCACCGCCGCGTCGGCGACCCACTCACCCTCATCGACGAAGCCGCCCGGCAGCGCGAGCCCGACCGGCTCGTTGCGCCGCTCGACGAACACCAGCTCGCCGGGGCGGCCGTCCAGCTCGATCAGCAGGTCGACCGTCGGGACCGGGTTCCGGTACGTCACTTCAGCACTCCGGCGCGCAGCGGCCCCTCCATCCAGTCGAGCAGCTTCTTGCGCATCTCCTTGGCCGCCGGCTCCTCGTTGTCGAGGCGCTTGCGCTCCTCGGGATCCACCGACAGGTCGTAGACCTCCCAGCGGTTGTCGCTCAGCCGGTAGAACACGTGGTAGCGGCCGTCGGCGGACACCATCGACTTGCCCTCGTGGCGCCAGTTGTCGGCCCACAGGAGCTCGGAGTAGGCCGCGCGCGGCGCGATCGGCTTGCCCTCGAGCGCCGGCACGAGGCTGCGCCCCTGCCAGCTCTTCGGCGGCGTCACGCCGAACAGCGCGGCGACCGTCGGTGCGAGGTCGACGAGCTGCACGACGTCGGAGCGCATCTGCGGCTTGGCCCCCGGCACGCGGAAGATGAGCGGCACGTGGATCAGCTCGCGGTACAGCGTCTGGCCGTGGAAGAACATCTCCTGCCCGGCGAACACGTGCACGCCGAACGCCTCGCCGTGGTCGGAGAGCAGCACGACCGTCGTCGTCTTCGCGAGCCCGGTCCTGTCGAGCGCGTCGAGGATCTCGCCGACGAACTCGTCCTCGAGCGCGACCTCGTAGTCGTAGCGCTCCGCGAGGCTGCGGTCCTTGTACGTGAACTTCTTGTGGAACGGGTAGTCGCTGTGCGGCTCGAACAGGTGCACGAGCATCGCGAACTTCTTGTCGGGCGTCTTCGCGAGCTCGTCGAGCTTCGCGACGGTCTTCTTCACGATGCGCGGCCCCGCGATGTCGCTGTTCGACTCGGGGATGTTGCCGGCGGCGTCGTTGTCCCACACGTCCACGCCCTGGCCGATGTTGCTATCGAGCCACTCCGCGACGCCGGCGCAGCTCTTCGGGTACCGCGGCCGGTCGCAGAAGTAGAAGTGCGAGCTCATCCCGAGCGTGTGGAAGCCCGCGCCCTGCATCGACTCGAACAAGAGCTCGTTGTCGTCGGAGATCTTCGGGTAGTCGCGCGTCTTGCGGTCGTACTTCACCTGCGACGGGTAGTGCGAGCTGAGGAACGACGGCGCCGAGCGCGGCGTGTTCGGCGCCTGCGAGTACGCCTGCTCGAACACCACGCTCTGCGCCGCGAACGCGTCGATCCGCGGCGTCAGCGACGCGCCCTCGCGCTTGTAGCCCGACACGCCGAGGCGGTCGTAGCGCAGCGTATCGACGAAGATCACGAGCACGTTGTCGCCGCCCGACAGCGGCGGGGCGGGCGGCGGCGCATCGCCACCCGGCGCGAGCGCATCCGGCGGTGGCGCGTCCTCGACGGTCAGCTTCGCGTCCTCGCCCGAGCAGTTCTGGTCGATGCCGTCGCCGGGGATGTCGTCGGCGCCCGAGTAGATCGTCGGGTCGTGGTCGTCGCAGTCGGGGCCGCCGAAGAACGCCGACTCGCCGTCGCCGTCCATGTCGATCAGGCTGCGCAGCAGCTTGATCGCCGGGGCGCCGAAGTACGAGCGGTCCTCGATCGCGATCCGCGTGTCCTCCGACGGCGTCACCAGGAGCGCCATCGGCAGCGCCGCCGCGACGATCGCCCCCGCCGCGACGATCGTGCCGCGGCGCGGGATGCGCTCGCGCACGCGGGCGAGCGCGCCGTGCCCGAGGATCGACAGCACGAGCGCGATCACGGGGAGCAGCGCGATCGTGATCGGCGCGCCGAGGTTCGTCGACTGGTAGTCGTAGCCGCTCGTGATGACGTAGGCGCCGGCGAGCACGGTCGCGACCGCCGCGCCGACGAGCAGGATCACGACGCGCGACAGCGGGCCGATCGCCGGCACGAGCGCCGTCACGCGGCGGAGCACGCGGAACAGCGGCAGCACGCCGAGCGCGAGGATCGGCAGCAGCGCCACGACGACCACGCCGAGCAGCAGCGCGCCCGTCGTCTGGCGGTGCGCCTGGATGACGAGCTTGTTCGCGAGGATGTCGACCGCGAGCGCGAGCACGCCGGCGACGAGCGCCGCCGCGACGAGCGTCGCCGCCACGTTCGCGTCGAGGTCGCGGTCCCGGCGCAGCCGCCGGAACAGCCCGAGCAGCCAGCCCTCGCCCCACGTCGCGTTGCCCGCGCCGAGGATGAGCCCGACGCCGAGGCCGAGCGGGAGCGCGACGAGCGCCCACAGCGCGAGGTCCGCGGGGATGAACGCGACGCCGCCCCCAATGTGGACAATGTCCGCGATCGCCATCGCGAGCGCCGCCAGGAGGACGGGGCCCAGCCCCGCGGTCATCCCCGAGCGATACGGTGTCGGCGAGGCCTCTGGCATCGCTGTTGTCGTTAGCACGGATCCGCCGCCGCCCGCGCCGGCGCGCCTCCCGGCGGGGATCGGAAGATCAACTACGCCGCAGCTCGACGAGCACGCCCTCGACGAACCGCGGATCGATCTCCGCATCCGTCACACCGCCGAGGATCGCGTCGAGGTCGTCGAGCCATCCGTCGACGAGGCGCGCGAGCACACCGCTCGGCGTGGCGAGCTGCGCCCGCGCGAGGCGCGCCTCGACGGCGACGTGCGCGGCGCGCCGCACGTCCGCCGGGAGCTTGCCGCCGGTCATGAGGCCGCGGAGCGCGGTGAGCTGCGCCTGCGACAGCGCGTCGCCGGCGAACGGCTGCGCACCTCCCGAGCCGCCGGAGGCGCCGGGGGCGGCGGCGCCGAGGCGCGCGAAGATCGCGACGTGCGCGAGCGCCGTCCGGATGTGGTCGTCGAGCGCCGGGCGCGGCTCGGGCGCCTGGCCCATCGCCACGACGTCGACACCGAGCCCCTCGACGAGCGCGACCCGCAGCGCGAGCCCGGCCAGCAGCTCGCCGGCACGGCGAAGATCCGCCTGCGACTCGAACGGGCGCAGGCCGGTGCCGGGCGGCTCCTCGGCGGCGCGCGCGAACAGCGGGCGCGGCGAGCACAGTCCGGCGACGAGGTCGCGCGTCGGCGGCCCGGCCGTCAGCGAGCGCGCCGCGAGCGCCTGCGCGAGCCGCGCGAGCTTCTGCGTGACCGTGTAGCCGACGCGGAACAGCCGGCCGAGCGCGATCGTGCGCAGCGCCTGCACGGCCCGCGGGAGGTCGCCGCGCGCGATGGTCTCGAGCCCGAGCGACAGCGTCGCCGTCGCGTACAGCGCGCCGCGCCGCACGACCTCGGCCTGTCCGGGCTTCGCGCGCCCGGCGGCGAGCACCTTGTTGACGAGCACGGCGAGCGACGCCTCGAGGCGCGCCGCATCCGCCGGATCGTCGACGGCGGACATCGCGCGCGCGAGGAAGCTGCGCGCGATCACCTGCTCGGCGATCGCGACCGACATCCGCGCCGTGTCGTCCTGCACGAGCCGGTCCTCGCTGCCCTCGCCGATCGCGACCTGATCGGCGTCGAGCGGGCGGAACAGGTCGAGCGCATCGTAGAAGTCGACGTAACCGAGGTCGGCGAGCCGGCCGGCGCGCCAGCGGTAGCTCATCTCCTCGAGCTCGGCCGGCGGCTCCGCGCGCGCGGCCATGATCGTGTGGCGCGCGAGGTCGGGGTCGGCGCGGTAGAGGTCCTCGACGAGCGACATCAGGAGGCGCTGCTGCGAGTCGTCGTCGGGGAGCTCGAGCAGGAAGAAGCGGTCGGGCGTCGGCATGATCGCCGCCTCGTTGTCCTCGGCGGGCTCCTCGCCGAGCGTGAGGTCGTAGACCTTGACCGAGCGCTGCAGGATCAGCGCGCGCAGCTCGGCGTCGAGCTTGCCCCACACCTCGCCGACCTTCTCGAACCCGACCTCCCCGAGCGCCGCGAGCCACGGGCGCAGCGCCGCGAGCTCGAGCTGGTCCTTGTTCCAGCCGTCGAGGTCGAAGCAGCCCTGGATCTGCGCCGGCGTCGCGAGCGCGATCAGATCGTTGGCGTCCTCGAACCCGACCTCGTGCACGAGCTCGAAGACCTCGCCCGGCGCGAGCGCGGCGACGGCCGCCGGCGCGTCGTCCTCGCCGAGCAGCGCGTCGATCCGGCGCATGCCGCGCGGCGCCGCCAGCTGTGCGCGCAGCCGCGCGAGGTGACCGGAAGGATCGCGCTCAGCCATGTGCGCCGTGTACCACGCTACAACTCGGGCTCGTACTCGTGCCCGATCCGATCGCCTCCGCCGTCGCCGCCGCGCTCGCGCCCCTCTCCGCTCGGGCGGGAGCGATCGGCGTCGCGTGCTCGGGCGGCGCGGACTCGCTCGTGCTCGCGGACGCGGTCATCGAGGCCGCCGGCGCCGAGCGCGTCGTGGTGCTCGTCATCGACCACGGCCTGCACCCCGACAGCGCGGCCGTCGCGCGCCGCGTGGTCGCGTGGGCGAGGGGGCGGGGCGCCGCCGCGGTCGCCGAGCGCGTCGCCGTCGCGCCGGCCGGATCGCTCGAGGCGGCGGCGCGGGATGCGCGCTACGCGGCGCTCGACCGGCTCGCGGAGCGGCTCGGCCTCGGCGTCGTCCTCCTCGGCCACACGGCGCGCGACCAGGCCGAGACCGTCCTCCTGCGCATCCTGCGCGGCACGGGGCCCGCCGGGCTCGCCGCGATCCCGCCCCAGCGCGGCCGGTTCGAGCGGCCCTTCCTCGCCCTCGACCGCCGGCTGATCGAGGAGCGCGCCGCCGCGCGCGGTCTGCCCGTGTGGGAGGACCCGATGAACGCCGACGTCCGCCACGCCCGCGCGCGCGTCCGCCACGAGCTCCTGCCGCACCTGCGCGAGGTCAACCCCAACCTCGACGCGGCGCTGATCCGCCTCGCCGGCATCGCGGCCGAGTGGCGCGAGGCGATCGACGGCCTCGCCGCAACCCTGCTCGCATCGGCGGGCCCGCTCGACGCCGCGCTGGACTGCCGCACGCTCGCCGCCGCGCCGGCCGCCGTCCGCAAGCGCGCCCTGCAGCTCGCGCTCGAGGCCGGCGGCGTCGGCCACGGCGCGGTCCACCTCGAGGCGCTCGACCGGCTCGTCACCGCGCCCAGCCGCGGCGAGGTCTGCCTGGATCTGCCGGGCGGCCGCGCCGTCCGCAGTTACGACACCCTCACGCTGTCGTCGGGCGCGGCCGGGCAGGGCACCCCTGCGACCGACCTCACAGCGCCGGTCGGGCCCTACGTGCTGCGCCGCTGGCGCCCCGGGGATCGCATGAGGCCGGCTCGGCTCGCGGGGCGGTCGCGCAAGCTCTCGGACCTGTACACCGATGCGAAGGTCCCGAGGATCCAGAGGGCATCCGCGCGGGTCGTCGAGCGCACGACCGACGGCGCGATCGTGTGGGCCGAGCACGTCGGTCTGGCCTTTGGTGAACGCGAGAACTGCTTACCCAGCGGTGCGACCGGGCCCACCCAAAAGGGCGGGATTTTTTGAGGACTTTCGGCTTTGCAACCTTCGCCAAACGGAACATGCTAAGGCCTAAACCCTCAGCGAGCTAAGGGCGGTTCTGCCGTTGCGTCAATCTCACAAGACCATCCTGATCTGGGCGATCCTGATCCTCATGTTCGTGAGCATCTATTCGATGTTCACGGACTCCTCGAGCAAGGAGAAGGAGCTCGATGCCACCGAGTTCCACAAGATGCTCCTCAACAAGGAGGACGCCGCCAAGATCGAGAGCGTTCGTGCCGAGGAGCGCGGCCAGCATAGCGCCCGGTACGTCATCACGATGAAGTCCGGCGACGGCACCAAGCGTGTCGTCTACGCCGAGTTCCCGGGCACGTTCCCGAAGGAGATCGCGGACGCCAACATCGCGTTCTCGTCGAAGCCCAAGGACGAGTCGAGCATCTGGCCGCAGGTGCTCGTGTGGTGGCTGCCGATGCTCCTCCTCGTCGGCATCTTCTTCCTGTTCATGCGCCAGCTGCAGTCGGGCGGCGGCAAGGCGATGAGCTTTGGCAAGTCGAAGGCCAAGCTCCTCTCCGACCACCAGAACCGCGTCACGTTCAAGGACGTAGCCGGCGTCGAAGAAGCGAAGGACGAGGTCGAGGAGATCATCGCCTTCCTCAAAGATCCCAAGAAGTTCACCCGCCTGGGCGGCCGCATCCCGAAGGGCGTCCTGATGATGGGCCCACCGGGCACCGGCAAGACGCTGCTGGCGCGCGCGATCGCCGGTGAGGCCGGCGTGCCGTTCTTCTCGATCAGCGGCTCGGACTTCGTCGAGATGTTCGTCGGCGTCGGCGCGAGCCGCGTCCGCGACCTGTTCGAGCAGGGCAAGAAGAACGCGCCGTGCATCATCTTCATCGACGAGATCGACGCCGTCGGTCGCCACCGCGGCGCCGGCCTGGGCGGCGGTCACGACGAGCGCGAGCAGACGCTGAACCAGCTGCTCGTCGAGATGGACGGCTTCGAGTCCAACGACGGCGTGATCATCATCGCCGCCACGAACCGCCCCGACGTCCTCGACCCGGCGCTGCTGCGCCCGGGCCGCTTCGACCGCCGCATCGTCGTGCCGCGCCCCGACCTGCGCGGCCGCATGGGCATCCTCGCCGTCCACACGCGCAAGGTCCCGCTCGCGCCGGCCCCCGGCGGCGTCGACCTCGAGATCCTCGCACGCGGCACGCCCGGCTTCTCCGGCGCCGACCTCGAGTTCCTCGTCAACGAGGCCGCCCTGATCGCGGCCCGCCGCGACAAGGACAAGGTCGAGATGGAGGACTTCGAGGAGGCCAAGGACAAGGTCCTGATGGGCGCCGAGCGGCGCTCCATGATCATCTCCGAGAAGGAGAAGCGCACCACCGCCGTCCACGAGGCCGGCCACGCGCTGGTCGCGCGCTTCGTCGGCGAGGAGGCCGACCCGGTCCACAAGGTCACGATCATCCCGCGCGGCCGCGCCCTCGGCGTGACGCAGCAGCTGCCGCCCGAGGACCGGCTGAACATGACGCGCGAGTTCGCGCAGAACCAGATCTCCATCCTCATGGGCGGCCGCGTCGCCGAGGAGATCGTGTTCGGTCAGAAGACGACCGGCGCCGGCAACGACATCGAGCGCGCGACGGAGCTCGCCCGGTCGATGGTCACCGAGTGGGGCATGTCCGACGCGTTCGGACCGCTCAACTTCTCCTCGGGTGGCAAGCAGGAGGTCTTCCTGGGCCGCGACTTCTCGTCCGGCGACCGCCACAGCGAGGACACGGCGCAGCGCATCGACGCCGAGATCCGCCGCATCGTGACGTCGCAGTACGAGCGCGCGATGAAGATCCTGACCGAGCACCGCAAGGAGCTCGAGCAGGTCGCCGAGTCGCTGCTCGAGTACGAGACGCTCGACGGCGACGACATCGACACCCTGCTGCGCGGCGAGAAGATCGAGCGCCCGGTGTCGGCCGTCACGCGCAAGCGCCAGGAAGCCGCTGCGGAGAAGGAAGAGGCGCACAAGCGCCCGGCCATCCTCCCGCCGCTCGCGCCCAAGACCGAGCCGGCCTGACGTCCTCCTCCGTCACGGCGGCGACGATCCGTGTGATGGGGGTCGTCAACGTCACTCCGGACTCGTTCTCCGACGGTGATCCGGACCCGGCTACGGCGATCGCGCACGGCCGGGCGCTCGCCGCGGACGGCGCCGACATCCTCGACGTCGGGGGTGAGGCGACGAACCCAAGGGCGGCGCCGGTGGAGGCGGCCGAGGAGCTGCGCCGGATCCTGCCGGTGATCGCGGCGCTGGCGGCGTCCGAGACCGCCACGATCTCCGTCGACACGACGAAGGCCGAGGTCGCCCGGGCGGCGGTCGCGGCCGGGGCGCGCATCGTCAACGACGTCTCGGGCGGGGCGTTCGACCCCGCGATGATCGATACCGTCGGCGAGCTCGGCGTCACCTATGTTCTCGGACACCTGCGCGGCTCGACGATCGCCGAGGTGTTCGCGGCCGAGGGGCGCGTCGCGTACCGGGACGTGGTCGACGAGCTCGGCTCCCGGCTCGCCGCGATGCCGGCCGAGCTGCGCGCGCGGACCTGGGTGGATCCCGGATTGGGCTTCGGTAAGGGCGCCGACCCCGAGGCCAACCTCGATCTGATCCGGCACAGCGGTGACCTCGGCCGTGCGCTCGGTCGCCCGGTCGTCGTCGGGCCGAGTCGCAAGCGTTTCCTGCGGCGCTTGCTCGCCGCGGGGACGGGCGCCACCGGCGCGACCGGCGCCACGACCGGTGCGATGGCGCTCGATGCCGCCTCGGTCGCGGCCTGCCTCGGCGCCGCGCGGGCGGGCGCGCACGTGCTCCGCATCCACAACGTTGCGTTGCTCCGTGCGGCCCTCGCGGTGTACACCAAACTGTAGAGGCGCATCGCGAGCACCGTCGGCCCGGACGGCTCGCCCTGCGCGAGGTCCGGGTCATGACCGCGTCGCTCCGAGAGTTCATCGACGGTCTCACCGTCACGTCCGTCGCCACGACCGTGGTCGACGTCGCGCTGGTCTATTACCTGATCTACCGCCTGCTGCTCACGATCCGCGGCACGCGCGCCGCGCAGATGGTCGTCGGCATCGTGCTCATCGGCGCGGCGTTCTTCGTCGCGGAGCGCCTCGAGCTGCTCACCGTGTCGTGGCTGCTCGATAACTTCATCTCGTACTTCATCATCCTCATCATCGTCGTGTTCCAGCAGGACATCCGGCGCGCGCTCGGGCGGATCGGGCAGGGCGTGCTGCCGTTCGGCCGCAAGCAGGAGACGACGCACATCGTCGACGAGGTCGTCGCCGCGTGCGCGCAGATCGCGCGGGCCAAGATGGGCGCGATCATCGTGTTCGAGCGCGATGCGGCGCTCGAGGAGTTCGTCGACGATGCGACGCGCCTCGACGCGGCGCTGACGCGCCAGCTGCTCGTGTCGCTGTTCGTGCCCGCGCGCGACAACGAGCTCCACGACGGCGCGGTCGTGATCGGCAAGAGCCACCGCATCGACCTGGCGCGCGCGCTCCTGCCGCTGTCGCGCGCGACCGACCTGGGTCCGGAGTTCGGGACCCGCCACCGCGCCGCGCTCGGCATCACCGAGGACACCGACGCGGTCGTCGTGGTCGTGTCCGAGGAGCGCGGCGAGATCTCGCTGTGCTTCAAGGGCTCGATCGCGCGCGACCTCGAGCCGGTCATGCTGCGCCGCGCCCTCGTCGGCCTGTTCGCGGGCGGGCGCGCGACCGAGGAGATGGTCGAGGAGGCCGAGGCCGCGGCCGAGGTCGGCAAGGCGATCGCGCTCGTCGCCGAGCCGCGCCCCGAGCCGGTCCAGCCGCCGTCGTCGTCGCAGCCGCACATGGAGGCGACGTCGTGAGGCAGCGCAGCCAGACGATCGGCACGCTCGGCCGCGCGCCGGCGCGCCAGAGCAGCCCGCAGCCGGTGACGCCCGTGCCGCCGCGCGAGCCCGACCGCGACGACGCCGGGCCGGGCCCGCTCCGCCGCTGGATGCGCGGCGCGATCTTCGACAACCCCGGCCTCAAGTTCCTGTCGCTGATCCTCGCGGTCACCGTGTTCCTGCTCGTGTCGACGGACAAGGACCGCGAGATCACGGTGCGCGTCCCGGTCAAGTACGACTACCCGGCCGACAAGGTGCTCGTGTCGGGCGTGCTCGAGGAGGTCACGCTCACGATCAAGGGGCCGTGGCGCGTGCTGCAGCGGTTCGACGACCGCGAGCTCGGCCGCATCCGCCTCGACCTCATGAGCGCGACCACGAGCGGCGAGTTCGAGGTCGCGATCACGCCGGACCTGGTCACGCAGCTGCCGCCGCGCCTGACGGTCACGTCGATGACGCCGAAGTCGGTGCGCGTGCAGTTCGACAAGAAGATCGAGAAGCTCGTGGCGGTCGTCCCGTCGACGACCGACCACGCGCAGTACGGCTACAAGGTGTTCGAGACCAAGGTCACCCCGCCGATCGTGCGCGTGCGCGGCGGCGAGAAGTCGCTGCAGGCGGTGACCTCCGTCAGCACGGCCGACGTCGACCTGGCCGACCGCCGCGACACGTTCGACACCCAGGTCGGCCTCGCCCCGCCGCCGGGCGTCGAGCTGGTCGAGCCGAAGCAGCGGGTGTCCGTGCACGTGCGGATCGAGGAGGCGCTCGTGATCAAGACCTACACCGCCCAGAAGGTCGTCGTGAAGCTCGAGGGCGTCGACGCGGCCGCCCCCAATGCTCCGAAGTTCACCGTCGATCCGGAGGAGGTGGAGGTGACGCTGTCGGGGCCCACGCTCGCGGTCGATGCGGCCGCGAAGCTGCCGCTCGTGGTGCGCGCGGGCGCCGCAGATGTGCGCGGGGCGCGCAAGGCGGACGTCGTGATCGAGGGGCTCCCGCCGCTCGTCGGCCACCGGATCTCACCGGAGCGTGTGACGCTCACGCCCGTGAAGCCCGCCGCGCCGGCTCCGACGCCGCCGCCCTGACGAGCGCCGCGCGCCCGTGTTACGAACGATCCGATGAGCAACGGCCGTTCCCTGTTCGGCACCGACGGGATGCGCGGGGTCGCGAACCTCGAGCCGATGACCAGCGCCACCGTCATGCGCCTCGGCATGGCGATCGCCGCGCGCCTCCACCAGGAGAACCGCCACACGCGGATCGCGATCGGCAAGGACACGCGCCTGTCGGGCTACATGTTCGAGTCCGCGCTCGCCTCCGGCATCGTCGCGATGGGCGCCGACGTCTGGCTCACCGGCCCGCTGCCGACGCCGGGCATCGCGTTCATCACGGCGTCGATGCGCTGCGACGCGGGCGTCGTCATCTCCGCGTCGCACAACCCGTTCGAGGACAACGGCATCAAGGTGTTCGCGCGCGACGGGTACAAGCTGCCCGATCACGTCGAGGCGGAGATCGAGGCGCTCATGCAGTCGCCCGAGCTCGACCGGCGCGTCGCGCCGCCCGGCGACGTCGGCTACAGCCGCAAGATCGAGGACGCGCGCGGCCGCTACATCGTGTACTGCAAGGCGACGTTCCCGAGCGAGCTGACGCTCGACGGGATGCGGATCGTCGTCGACGGCGCGCACGGCGCGGGGTACCGCGTCGGCCCGGCCGTGTTCGAGGAGCTCGGCGCGCAGGTCATCGCGATCCACACCAAGCCCGACGGCAAGAACATCAACGCGAACGCCGGCGCGCTGCACCCGAGGACGATGTGCGAGGCCGTGCGGCTCCACGAGGCGCACCTCGGCGTGGCGCTCGACGGCGACGCGGACCGGCTCGTGCTGTGCGACGAGCACGGCGAGGTCGTCGACGGCGACGCCGTGATGGCGCTGTGCGCGACGCGCATGATCGCGGAGAACCGGCTCGCGAAGAAGACGCTGGTGACGACGGTGATGTCGAACATCGGCCTCGAGCGGTCGGTGCGCGCCGCCGGCGGCTCGGTCGTGCGCACGCAGGTCGGCGACCGCTACGTCGTCGAGGAGATGCGCAAGCATGGCTACAACCTCGGCGGCGAGCAGTCGGGGCACCTCGTGTTCCTCGACCACGCGACGACCGGCGACGGCATCGTCGCGGCGCTGCGCGTGCTCGCGATCATGGCCCGGGAGGGCCGCCCGCTGTCGGAGCTCGCGCGCGTGATGACGCGGACGCCGCAGGTGCTCGTGAACACCCCCGTCGAGCGCAAGGTGCCGCTCGATCAGCTTCCGGACCTGCAGCGCATGATCGCCGACGTCGAGCGCCAGCTCGGCGAGGACGGCCGCGTGCTCGTGCGCTACTCGGGGACGGAGAGCAAGGCGCGCGTGATGATCGAGGGGATGGACGAGGCGAAGATCCGCGGCTGGGCCGACGAGCTCGCCGGCGTGCTCGCGCGCAGCTGCCGAAACTAGCGACGCCGCCGTGGGAGACGGCGGCGTCGAGGATGCCGAGGAGATGTGGAGGATCAGGCGGCGCGCTTGATGCCGTAGTCGCGCTGCGCGAACGAGGCCAGCTCGCCCTCGAGGACGCGGCGGGCGCGGAACAGGCGCGACATCACCGTGCCGATGGGCACCGAGAGCGCGTCGGCGATGTCCTTGTACTTCTCGCCGCGGAGGTCGGCGCGCTCGACGACGTCGCGGTACTCGGGTCCGAGGCGGCCGAGGGCGACCTTGACCTCGTCGCACAGCTCCTCGCCGAACAGCGCGTCCTCGAGGTCGTCGGTGTGGTCCTGGTCGCGGCCGTAGAGCGCCGACAGCGCGTCGCCCGGGCGCTCCGACGCGAAGCGCTGGTGGCGGCGGCGCTTGCGGTAACCGTTGATGAACGCGTTCGTGAGGATGCGGAACAGCCACGCGCGCAGGTTCGAGCCGGGCTGGAAGCTGTCCCACGCGACCATCGCGCGGAGCAGCGTCTCCTGGACGAGGTCCTTCGCGGTGTCGGGGTCGCGGCAGATGCGCATCGCGACGCCGTACAGCTCGGCCTGGTGCGGCAGGCACGCGAGCTCGAAGTCCGAGTGCTTCGCGGCCGGCTTCTCCGCCTGGGCCGCCTTGTCCGTCTTGACCATCCGGAGGACCCGGGGCGCCTGGGTGGTCTTGCGAACGAGGGTCGACGTGGTCGGCAGCTGGTTCCCGGTGCTCGGCATGGTCGCTGTCAAAAGCAGCCGTTGTGCCACCAGCAAGTGTTTGGAAAGAAAGTGTGTCTTTCGACCCGAGGATGTGTAGACACAAACCGCGTCTCAAAGCAGACGCGGGATCGCTCGCGCCGGCGTGTAGGTGCAGCGTCTACAGATCGGCGATGGCGCGCAGCGCCGTCGCGATCGCGTCGGGGAGATCGCTCGACATGACGCCGCGCGTGCCGTGGACGGTGGCGAGCGCCTCGCCGGCGCGGCCGTGGGCGTAGGTGCCGAGGCACGCCGCGTCGGTGGTCGCGACGCCCTGCGCCAGGAACGCGGCGATCGTGCCGGCGAGCACGTCGCCGCTGCCGGCGGTCGCGAGCGCCGGGCCGCCGCTCGGGTTGATCGTGCAGTGATCGTCCGCGAGCATGCCGTCGCAGATGATCGTGCGCGCGCCCTTGAGGACGACGGTCGCATGGGTGCGGGCGGCGAGGGCGCGCGCGGCGGCGAGGCGATCGCCCTCGATCGCGGCGGTCGTGGTGCCGAGCAGGCGGGCCGCCTCGCCGGGGTGCGGCGTGATCACGACCGGCCCGGCGGCGGCGGCGATGCGCGCCGGGTCGTGCGCGAGGAGGTTGAGCGCGTCGGCGTCGAGCACGGCGGGCACGCCGGCGGCGAGGACCTCGGCGACGCGCGCCGCGGCGAGCTCGGACGTGCCGAGCCCGGGGCCGATCACGACGGCGGCCTTGCCCTCGAGGAGCGCGGTCAGGGCGCGCTCGCCGGCCAGCGACCGCGTCATCACGGAGTCGGGCGCGGTGACCTCGCCGTCGCCCG
>JAHBVW010000104.1 GCA_019637375.1 Deltaproteobacteria bacterium
GAACGCGCCGTTGGTGCGCGTCATCGATCCGACGGAGCTCCGCATCCGCTTCGACGTTCCGCAGTTCGACGCCGACAAAGTGGCGCTCGGGCGCAAGGTCACCATCCTCGTGGACGGAGCGATGCGCTCGGCCAGCGTCGTGCGCTCGACGCCGGGCCTCGTCGGTGAGGCGAACGCGCGCCTCGTAGAGGCCACGATCGACGCGGGGGAGGCGGGCGACGCGGGGACGGCGGCGCTGCTCCCGGGCGCGCGCTACACGGCGTGGCTCGAGGTCGGCGGCAGCGAGGAGCTCGTCGACGTCCCGCTGTCGTCCACGACGTCCACCGCGGGGCTGCTCCGCGCGTGGGTCGTCGACGAGGGGCGGCTGAGCGAGCGGCTCCTCTCCGTGGCTCGGTTCGAGGGTGACCGTGTCCTCGTACGAGGCGGCCTGAAGGGCGGCGAGCGCCTCGTCAAGTCGCCCCAGCCCGACTTCCGTCTCGGCGAGGCGGTCGCCGCGAAGCCGGGAGAGACGAAGTGATGCGCCGCGTCGCCGTCGCCGTGAGCATCCTCTTGGCGGCGCGTGTCGCCGCCGCCGAGCCCGCGGAGCGCGCGCAGCTGCTCGTCGACACCAGCGACCTCCCGGGCGCGATCGCGGCCGCCGAGGCCGCGATCGTCGCGGCGCCGGAGGATGCGGTCGCGCTCGAGCTGCTCGAGCGGCTCTACCTCGAGCGCGGCGACATCACCGCCGCGTCCGAGGCGATCGGGCGCCAGCTCACGCTGGTCCACACGCAGGAGGACCGCGCGCTCCTGTGGCGCCGCCGCGCGCGCATCTACCGCGATGCGCTCGGCCGCGACGCCGAGGCGTACCGGTGCCTCAAAGAGGCGCACGCGTGCGCGCCCGCCGACCCGGAGATCTCGTACCAGCTGCGCACGGCCGCGATGGTGCGCGGCGAGTGGGCGCTCGCCGCGTCGCTGCTCTACCGCGAGATCGCGGGGTCCACGAACCCGCGCGACCGCGGCGCGCTCCACCTGGAGCTCGCGCTGATCTACGAGGAGCGGCTCGACGACGAGCAGCAGGCGCAGGTCAACTACGAGCAGGCCCTCGCGTTCGACCCGACGATCCCCGCCGCGAAGCTGCCGCTCGCCCGCCGCTACGAGGCGATCCACCGCCACACCGAGGCCGCGCGCCTGTACGAGGAGGCCGCGTCCACCGCGCGCGCCGCCGATCGCGGCGGGCTCCTCGAGGCCGCGTCGCGCGCCCGCGCCGCCGCCGCCGCGAACGCCGAGCCCGATCTCGCCGCGCAGCTCGATCGCGCCGAGGCCGCCGGCGACCTCGACGCCGCGCTCGAGCTCGCGCACCTGCTGTGGCGCCAGGAGCCCGGGCACCCGTCGGCGTTCCGCCTGCTCGCGAACGTGCACCGCACCAACGGCGACCTCGCCGCGCTCACCGAGCTGACCTCCGTGCGCGCGAGCCGCGCCGACTCGCCCGACGAGCGCGCGACCGCGTGGCTCGAGGTCGCGCGCCTGGCCGACGACGTCGGCGCGCTCGACCAGGCCGCGCGCGCGTACGACCTCGCGCTCATCGAGGACCCCGGCCACATCGGCGCCCTCGACGCGCGCGGCGCGCTCGCGTTCCGCCTCGGCGACTTCGCGACGGCCGACCTCATCTACCGCGACCTCGGCCCCGGCGAGTCCGTCCTCGGCGACGACGAGCTCGCGCTCCGCCGCTCGATCATCGCCGAGCAGCTCGGCCGCGACACCGAGGCGCTCGCCCACGCGCGCGCCGCCTCCGCCGCCTCCCCCGGCCGCCGCGACATCATCGTGCGCGTGCAGGAGCTCGCCACGCGCACGGGCGACCTCGACACCGCGCTCGGCGCCGCGCGCAGCGTGCTCGACCTCGTCCCGCTCGACGACGACGAGGCCCAGCTCGCGACCCACTTCGCGCTGATCGACCTCCAGCGCCAGGCCGGCGACCTCGAGGGCGCGATCACGCAGCTCGAGCGCATCCTGCGCGACCAGCCGCTGCACTCGCTCGTCCTCGAGCAGCTCGTCGAGCTCCACGTCGCGCGCGCCGACTGGACGACCGCGACGCGCTACCTCTACCAGCTCGTGCCGCTCGCGCCCTCCCCCGCCGAGCGCGCGGAGCGCCTGTACCGCCTCGGCGAGGCCGTGCTCGTGCACCTCGGCGACACCGATCGCGCCGACGACGTGTTCCTGCGCGCCTCCGATCTCGACCCCTCGCACCTCCCCACGCTGCGCCGCCTCCTCGACGTGTACTGGCGCGCCGATGACCCGGGCGCGCTTGTCGAGGTCGCGACCGAGCTCGCCGACAAGGGCGCGCTCGCGACCGGCCCGACCCTCGAGAGCTCGCTCGCGCACGCGCTCGTCGCGGCCGCCCTCGTCGGCGAGACGCAGCTCGCCCAGCGCATCACCACCGCGCTCGGCGAGGAGGCGCCCGTCCGCATCGCCGCGGCCCTCGCCGAGCTGGCAGGTCGCGAGGGCCGCCTGCAGCTCCAGACCGCGTCCACGGCGATCGCCGAGCTCGCGCGCCGCGGCACCCTCGATCTCGCGAAAGTTCGCACCGCCGCGGCGGGTACGCCGGTCGCCGGCGTCCTCGGAACGGTCTGATCACCGCAAAAGTATGGGGTGGTAATTGACGCTCTTGTAAGCGTAGTTACGTTCGACGTCGCCATGAAGCTGGACAAGCTGACCGTCAAGGCACAGGAGGCCATCTCCGCGGCGCGCGATCTCGCGGTCGCTCGCCACCACGCGGAGGTGACGCCAGAACATCTGCTCCTCGCGCTGCTCGAGCAGGAAGGCGGCGTCGTACCGCGCATCCTCCAGAAGCTGGGCGCCGACCCGCGCGTCGTGAAGTCCGACGTCGACGCGATGCTCCAGAAGTTCCCGAAGGCGCACGGCGCCGCGCTCGACGTGACCGCCGGCCGCGCCTTCAAGGACGTGTGGGCCGACGCGGTGCGCGAGGCGAACGCGATGAAGGACGAGTACACGTCCACCGAGCACTTCCTGATCGCGCTCACGGCGTCCAGGCCGGCGGGCCAGGCGCTCCAGCGCGCCGGCGCCACGAAGGAGGCCATCCTCGAGGCGCTCGTCGCCGTGCGCGGCACCCAGCGCGTCACCGACGCGGACCCCGAGGCGAAGTACGAGGCGCTCCAGCGCTACACGCGCGACCTCACGCAGCTCGCCCAGGAGGACAAGCTCGACCCCGTGATCGGCCGCGACGAGGAGATCCGCCGCACGATCCAGATCCTGTCGCGCCGCACGAAGAACAACCCCGTGCTCGTCGGCGACGCCGGCGTCGGCAAGACCGCCGTCGTCGAGGGCATCGCCCAGCGCGTCGTCACCGGGGACGTCCCCGAGTCGCTGCGCGACAAGCGCATCTGCTCGCTCGACCTGGGCGCCCTGATCGCCGGCGCGAAGTACCGCGGCGAGTTCGAGGAGCGCCTGAAGGCCGTGCTGAAGGAGATCGCGGCCGCCGGGGGCGGTGTGATCCTGTTCATCGACGAGATGCACACGCTCGTCGGCGCCGGCGCCGCCGAGGGCGCGACCGACGCCGCGAACCTGCTCAAGCCGGCGCTCGCGCGCGGCGAGCTGCGCTGCATCGGCGCGACGACGCTCGAGGAGTACCGGAAGCACATCGAGAAGGACAAGGCGCTCGAGCGCCGCTTCCAGCCCGTCATGGTCGAGGAGCCGTCGGTCGAGTCGACGATCGCGATCCTGCGCGGCCTGAAGGACAAGTACGAGGTCCACCACGGCATCCGCATCCGCGACGCCGCGCTCGTCGCGGCCGCGAAGCTCTCGCACCGCTACATCGTCGCGCGCAAGCTGCCCGACAAGGCGATCGACCTCATCGACGAGGCCGCCGCGCGCCTGAAGATGGAGATCGAGAGCGTGCCGACGCCGATCGACAACCTAGAGCGGCGCATCCGCACCCTCGAGGTCGAGCGCGCCGCCCTCGAGCGCGAGGACGACCGCCGGTCGCGCGAGCGCCTGCCGAAGGTGAAGAAGGAGATCGCCGAGCTGACCGAGCAGGTCACGGGCATGAAGGCGCAGTGGACGCGCGAGCGCGAGCTCATCAAGGGCGTGCACGGCCTGAAGGAGAAGCTCGAGCAGCTGCGCGGCGAGGCCGATCGCCTCCAGCGCCAGGGCGACTTCGCGCGCGCGTCCGAGCTGCGCTTCGGCTCGATGCCGGCGCTCGAGAAGGAGATCGCCGACAAGTCCGCCGAGATCGACCGCCTGCGCCAGACCGGCGGCTTCCTCCGCGAGGAGGTCACCGAGGACGACGTCGCGGCGGTCGTCGCGAAGTGGACCGGCATCCCCGTCGAGCGGATGCTCGAGACGGAGGTCGAGCGCCTGACGAAGATGGAGGACCGCCTGCGCCTGCGCGTGATCGGCCAGGACAGCGCCGTCGCGGCCGTGTCCGCCGCGATCCGCCGCGCGCGCGCCGGGCTGGGCGATCCGCACCGGCCGATCGGCAGCTTCCTGTTCCTCGGCCCGACGGGCGTCGGCAAGACCGAGCTCGCGCGCGCGCTGTCGGAGTTCCTGTTCGACGACGAGCGCAACATGATCCGCATCGACATGTCCGAGTACCAGGAGAAGCACACCGTCAGCCGCCTGATCGGCGCACCTCCCGGCTACGTCGGCTACGACGAGGGCGGCCAGCTCACCGAGGCGGTGCGGCGCCACCCGTACTCGGTCGTGCTCCTCGACGAGATGGAGAAGGCCCATCCGGATGTGTGGAGCGTCCTCCTGCAGGTCCTCGACGACGGCCGCCTCACCGACGGCCAGGGCCGCACGGTCGACTTCCGCAACACGGTGCTCGTGATGACGTCGAACGTCGGCAGCGTGCACCTGCTCCGGCTGACGCCGGAGAACCGCCCCGAGATCGAGAAGCTCGTGATGCGCGACCTCGCCGGCACGTTCCGCCCCGAGTTCCTGAACCGCATCGACGAGGTGATCTTCTTCGAGCCGCTCGCCCGGACCGACCTCGAGCGCATCGTGCGCATCCAGCTCGCGCGCTTCGACAAGCTGCTCGCCGACCGGCACCTCACGCTGCACCTCTCCGACCAGGCAGTCGCCCGGGTCGCCGAGGCTGGGTACGATCCGGTGTACGGTGCACGGCCGCTCAAGCGTGCCCTCCAGCGCCTCGTGATCGACCCTCTCGCCAACCAGCTGCTCCTCGGCACGTTCCACCCCGGTGACGTGATCGACGCCGGCGTCGACGACGACCGCATCGTGTTCCGGCGCGCAGCGCGCGAGAAAGTGACGGCAGCGTAAATGGCGCAGCAGATCGACTTCGATCCGACCGTCGACTACTACAAGGCCCTGGGCGTCGGCGAGAAGTCGACCGCCGACGAGATCAAGAAGGCCTACCGCAAGCTCGCGAAGCAGTACCACCCCGACTCGACGGGCGGTGACAAGGCGAAGGAGTCGCGCTTCAAGGACGTCCAGGGTGCGTACGACGTCCTCGGAGATACGAAGAAGCGCGCGCTCTACGATCAGGTGAGGGCGCACGGCGTCACCGGCCCCGGCGGGCGCGACCGCGGCGGTGCGCAGTACACGTACTCGCAGGGACCGGGACCGAACATCTTCGATCTCGGAGACCTGTTCAGCCAGATGTTCCGCAACGGGCGCGGCCGCATGCGGATGGACGACGACGAGGACGTACCCCCGCGCCGCAAGCGCGACGTGCAGGACGCCGAGTTCGAGAGCAAGGTGAAGGCCTCCGACGGGACCTGGCTGAGGGTCGAGGGGATCGACGTCCACAGCGACGTGAGGATCACCTTCGATCGGGCGATCCTGGGGACGGTGGCGACGGTCGCGACGATCGACGGGAAGGCCGAGGTGAAGGTGCCGCCCGGGACCTCGAGTGGTAAGAAGCTGAGGTTGCGCGGCAAGGGCGTGCCCGACCGCACCGGTCGCTCCGGCGACCATCTCATCACGGTCCACATCGACGTACCGGGGGACCTCGACGACGAAGCGAAGAAGCAGCTCGTCCAGCTCGTGCAGCGCATCCGCAAACGACAGCACCCCGACTGAGCGGGGGAATCCAAGGTAGATTCGAGGAAGCGTGACCAAGCACACCGAGACCGCAGGCCAGTACCCCGTCATTCCGTTGCGCACCGAGGTGCAGCTGCCCGGCCACGTCGGGCCGCTCGAGATCGGGCGCGAGGCCTCGGTTCGCGCGATCGAGGCCGCGACGCGCGACGACAACCTGATCGTCATCATCCCGCAGAAGAACCCCGCGGTCCGCGATCCGGGGCAGCGCGACCTCCACGAGGTCGGCGTGCGCGCCGAGATCGTGCAGGTGGTGAAGCACTCGCCGGGCCGGTTCACGTGCGTGATGCGGTTCCTCGAGCGCGTGCACATCGACGCGCTCGTCGCGACCGAGCCGTTCCTGGTCGCGAGCGTGTCGTCGCTCGCCGCGACGTCCTCGTCGACGGCGGAGCAGCTGATCGCGACGACCGCGAAGGTCCGCGACTACCTGCTCGCCGTGGTCACGGACGCGCAGGCGAAGGAGGCCAAGGAGCCGGCCGCCGGGCAGAAGTCCGAGGGCAAGGAGCCGCCGCGCGGCGAGCTCACGCGCGCCCAGGTCCAGGCGATCGTCGACCCCGACAAGCTCGTCGACGCGGCGGCGCCGTACCTCGAGCTCGAGCGCGACGACCTGACCGCGCTGCTCGTCGAGACCGACACGATGAAGCGCCTCGAGCGCATCATCCCGTCGCTCGAGCGCCAGGCCACGGTGCTGCGCCTGAAGGCCGACATCGGCGCGGAGCTCGAGGGCGAGTCGTCGCGCACGCACCGCGAGCGCGTGCTGCGCGACCGCATGCGGCAGATCCAGGAGGAGCTCGGCGAGCAGGACGACAACGCCGAGATCGACGAGCTGCGCAAGAAGATCGAGGACAGCAAGATGTCCGACGAGGTGCGCGCCGTTGCGAAGAAGCAGCTGTCGCGCATGAGCCAGATGGCGTCGAGCTCGCCCGAGTACAACATCGCGCGCACGTACGTCGAGAACCTCCTCGAGATCCCATGGAATGTCTTCACGGACGACAGGCTCGACGTCGGCGCGGCGCGCGCCATCCTGGACGCCGAGCACTCGGGCCTCGAGAAGGTGAAGCGCCGCATCCTCGAGTTCCTCGCGGTGCGCAAGCTCGCGCCGAACAAGCACGGCCCGATCCTCCTGTTCGTGGGCCCGCCGGGCGTCGGCAAGACGTCGCTCGGCCGGTCGATCGCGAGCTCGCTCGGGCGCAAGTACGTGCGGATCTCGCTCGGCGGCGTGCGGGATGAGGCCGAGGTCCGCGGCCACCGCCGCACCTACATCGGCGCGCTCCCGGGCCGCATCGTGGCCGGTCTGAAGAAGGCGGGCTCGATGAACCCGGTGTTCGTGCTCGACGAGATCGACAAGCTCGCGGCCGACATGCGGGGCGACCCGGCGGCGGCGATGCTCGAGGTGCTCGACCCGGAGCAGAACAAGGACTTCGTCGATCACTACGTCGAGGTGCCGGTCGACCTGTCGAAGGTGATGTTCATCTGCACCGCGAACCAGACGGAGACGATCAGCCAGCCCCTGCTCGACCGCATGGAGATGGTGGAGCTGAGCGGCTACACGACGGTCGAGAAGCTCGCGATCGCGAAGAACCACCTGGTGCCGAAGCAGCTCGGCGAGCATGGCATCACGCGGGAGCAGCTCGAGCTCGACGACGACGCGGTCGCGGACGTCATCCACAGCTACACGCGCGAGGCCGGCGTCCGCAACCTCGAGCGCGAGATCGCGGCGGTGTGCCGCGGCGCGGCCGTGAAGGTCGCCGAGGGCAGCGAGAAGATCCACATCCAGAAGCCCCAGCTCGAGGAGCTGCTCGGTCCGCCGCGGTACGTCTCGGACACCGCCGAGCGCAGCCCCGAGGTCGGCGTCATCACCGGCCTCGCGTGGACGCCGGTCGGCGGCGACATCATGTTCATCGAGACGCGCATCTACCCCGGCAAGGGCGAGGTCCGCCTGACCGGGCAGATGGGCGACGTGATGAAGGAGAGCGCGCAGGCGGCCGTGACGTGGACGCGCGCGAACTCGGCGCGGCTCGGGGTCGACACCGACAAGATCGCGGCGTCGGACCTCCACATCCACCTGCCGCAGGGCGCGATCAAGAAGGACGGGCCCTCGGCCGGCGTCGCGCTGGCCGTCGCGGTGGTGAGCGTGTTCACGAAGCGCCCGATCCGGAACGACGTCGCGATCACCGGCGAGATCGACCTGCGCGGCAACGCGCTGCCCGTCGGCGGGATCAAGGAGAAGGTGCTGGCGGCCCACCGCGCCGGCATCAAGATCGTGTTCCTGCCGGCGCGCAACGAGAAGGACACGATCGACATCCCCGACGAGGTGAAGAACGCGATCGAGCTTCGCTTCATGACGAAGATCGACGACGCCCTCTCGGTCGCGCTCGGCGAGGCCCCGACCACGCCCGAGCCCGAGCCCGCGATCCCGCCGCCGACGGCCCCGAGCCGCGGCTCGGTCGGTGAGCGCCTTCCGTCGTAGACCCGGCACCGCACTGCGCCTCCTCCCGGCGTTGTGGTGGGTGGCGGTCGGGTGCAAGCGCGATCCGGCGCCGGTGCCGGAGGTGGAATCGGCGCCGCCACCGGCGGTGGCGCCCGCGAGCCGGCGCGGCGCGCTCGAGCACCTGCGCGAGACGAAGCGCCGGATGTGCGCGTGCGCGGACCGCGCGTGCACCGACGGCGTGCGCGACGAGCTGACGGCGTGGGTGGATCGGCAGATCGAGGCGGCGGGGAGCGCGACGACGATGTTCGCGGGTGCGGACCTGCGGGAGTCGGAGGACCTCGTGCGCGACACGTTCGCGTGCGAGGACGCGCTGCACGCGAAGCTGCCGCCCGAGCCGGCGGCGCCGTCCCCTGCCCTCGCGACGACGGCGCTGCTCGCCGCGGCGCGCGAACAGGCGCAGACGCAGAAGCCCCACCTCGCCGCCGCGGCGATCGAGTACCGCTACGCCCGCGCCGACGGCACGCTCGATCCCGCGTACGGCGAGCTGCGCGTGGAGTTCCGCGCGCCGCCTCCCGGCGACGACGCCTCGCGCCCCGTCGGCGCGCCCGTCCGCGAGCACGCGCCCGAGTCCGCCGACGCCGACTGCCCGACGTGGACGTTCACCGCGAGGACCGGCGCGTGGGAGGCCGAGCTCGGCGCGTGCATGCCCACCGTCGCGCTCGCCCCGCGGTGCACCGTCGCGCAGGTCTGGCACCGGGCGATCGCCGCCGGCGCCCCGAAGGACGCGCTCGCCACCCTCGCCTTCTCCACCGCCGGCTGGCGCTTCCTCATCGAGGACAAGCCGCGCCGCATCGAGATCGTGAAGACGTTCGCCGACGACTGCGCGCCCGCGGCTACGTCCCCTTGATCACGCCGAGGTCGACGAGCGCGTCGTCGTTCTGGATCACGAACGGGCGGTCCTCGATGGCGAGGTTGCCGCGGCCGTCGTGGCGGATGACCTGGACGGTGCCGAGGCCGAGGCCCATCGGGCCGCGGCGGTAGTAGTGCGCGCCGACCTGGTAGGGGAACGCGCGCGGGTCGTCGACGGCGAACAGCTCGGGGCCGAAGCCGTCGGTGAGGTCCTCGCGCAGCCGGCCGCCCGACACCATCTCGGGCGACTGGTAGTAGGCGTGGTTGCCGCGGCGGTCGTGGACGTGGAGGTCGACGTCGTTCGCGTCGGTCTCCCACGACAGCACGATGCGCAGGCTCGGGACCGCGGGGAGCGGGCCGCGCACGCGCTTCTCGACGGCGGAGCGCGAGGCCGGGTCGCGCGCGACCGCGTGGGCGGCGACGATCGCGGCGTCCTCGGCGAGCAGCTGCAGGACGCTCTGCCGGCGCGCGTGGCGCATGCCCTCGTCGAGGGCGTCGAGCGCCTCCGCCGGGCGGCCGTCGCGCACGAGCGCGAACGCGAGCAGGCGGTACGTCGACGGCTGGTCCGGGCGCTCGCGGATCGCGCGCCGGTACGCGTCGATCGATAGCGCCCGCCCCCCAATGAGACGATCGAGGCGCTCGCCGGCCGCGCGCACGAGCTCGGCGCGGTTCGGGTACAGGTCGATGATCGACGTGTACGCGCGCGCCGCGAGGGCCGAGGCGCCGCGCGCCTCGAGCGCCTCGCCGAGCCCGATCAGCGCCGCGAGGTCGCCGGGGCTCGCGAGCTGCCACGCGCTCGCCAGCTCGAGCGCCGTCGCGCGCTGCCCGTCGGAGATCGCCTGCATCACGCGGTGGAGCGTGCCGGTGTACGGCGCCGCGTACTTCTTCTTCTCGGGCGTGCCGTCGGCCGGCGCGAGCGTGAAGGCGCTGCCCTGCACGGCGCGCGCAAGCTCGCGGTGCTGCAGCGCGTTCCCGGCGAGCGGGCGCTCCGGCACGCGCACCGTGTAGCCGGTCGAGTTGACGCCCTCGACGACGTACGTGTTCTCGACGCTCGTCGAGCCGGCGATCGACACGCCGAGCGGATCGGACTGCGAGCCCGACGCCGCGCCGATCGCCTGCTCGAACGTGCGCCCCGGCGCCGGACCGTCGAGCATGCGCCGCTCTTCGAGGTCGCTCTCGAGGACGATCAGCGACGTGCGCGCCGACACCAGGCGGTACTCGAGCGCGAGCCGCTCGATGCGCGCGCCGATCGCGGTGCGGTCGTCCGCGCTCGCGGTCGCGAGCGACGCCGTCAGCTCGCCGAGCTCGGCGACGGCCACCGCGCGCCGCACGCGCCTCGCGTCCCCCGCCGCTTTCGAGGCGACGGGGAACGCGCGCTCGCCCACGCGCACGGTGATCGGGCCCGTCGCGGCGCCCGGGTGCAGGCCGAACACCCAGACCGGCTCGCCGGGGGCGATGCCGCGCGTGGTGGACGGCCACGTCGCGACCGCACCGTCGACGTGGATCGCCTCCTCGCGCGGCATCGCGATCGCGAGCTGCCGCGCCGCCCGCGCCGGGTCGCGCCCGTCGAGGATCGCGCCCGGTCGCCGGCCCGCGCGGACGAGCGCCGCGAGCGTGTCGCGGTCGACGCTCTGCCCGACCTGCACCGCATCCAGGCGCTCGATCGCGGCGGCCGCGACGATCGCGGCGAGCCGCCCGGCGTCGTGCTCGCCGAGCGTGGGCGCGCCGTCGCCGACGATCACGACGCGCGACATCCCCGACGCCGCCGCCCGGCGCAGCGCCGCGCCGAGGTCCGACGCGCCGAGCGCACCGTGCTCGAACAGGCCCTCGACCGCCGCCGCCGCACCCGCCGGTGCGCCGCGGTACAGCTCCGCCACGCCGTGGTCGAACGCCGCGAGCGCGACCGTCGCGCCCGCCGGCATCGCCGCCAGCACGCGCCGCACGAGCTCCGCCTGCCGCCCCATCACCGCCGCGCGCGACGCGCTCGTGTCGACGAGGATCAGCGTCCGCTCGAGCGAATCCGGCTCGGGCGCCACGCTCGCCGGGATGCGCGCGACGAACGCATCGCCCGCCGCGATCGCGCCCGGCCCGCCGATCACGTCGAGCGCGACGTCGTCGGGGACCTCGCCCGAGCGATCGATCGTCTGCGCCGCGCCGTCCTTCGTCACGGCCACCGTCAGCTTCGGGACGATCGGCAGCCCGCGCAACGGCAGGACGTACGGCTGCGTCTCGGCGACGCGGTGCTCGTACGCGACGATGATCTCCTTGTCGGCCGACGCGGCGATCGGGAACACGCGCGCGCTGAACTGGTTGCCGAGGTCGCGCTCGAGCAGCGCCGGGTCGACGTTCTGGTGCAGGTACGACTCGTACACGCGCCGCCCCTGCTCGCGCGACACCACGCGCGCCTCGCGCCACGCGCCGTCGATCTTCATCGCGAACCGCGCGACCGCGGCATCGGCGGGCAGCGCGATCGAGAACCGGCCCTCGCGCACGCGCGCCTCGCGGTTGTGGAACGTGAAGCGCAGCTCGGTGTGCGCGAGCGGGCCGTCGATCGTGACGGCGGCCTCGAGCGCGCGCAGCTCGAGCTCGCTGCCGTCGGACGGCACGAGCTGCATCGGCGCCTGCGGCCGGTCGACCTGGCGCCGGTACACCTGGCGCATCGCCTCGGACAGCTGCGCGCCGAGCTGGCCGAGCCCGGTGCGCGCGTCGTGGCCGGCGGCGGGTGGCACGTAGCCGAGCGTCGGGCTACCGCATCCGGCGAACAGGACGAGACCGAGGAGGAAGGCCCTCATGTCTGTGAGATACGCGAGCCTCCGCGCGCGGGCCGCTGCCCGCTCACAACACGACGTGACCGGCGCGCCGCCCGCGCATCGTGTCGCGGTCGCAGGCTGCGACACCCCCGTCGCGGCCGCGCCTCACCTCACGATTTCGGCGCGAGCTTGAACACGGTCCCCGTGAGCTTGAGGATGTAGAGCTCGCCGTCGTGGTCGACGCCGAACGAGGAGATCTCGTAGAGCTGGCCGCCCCGGTCGATCGCGCTCTTCCAGTTCCAGTGGTCGCGGACGAAGCCGGGCGCCGTCGGCGAGCTGTCGTCGGGCGTCCACGTGAAGCTGCGCAGGAGGCCCGTGCAGTAGTCGGCGTAGAAGTAGCGGCCGTCGAGCTTGGGCAGCGCCTTGCCGCGGTACACGAAGCCGCCGGTGATCGAGCAGCCCTCGTCGTGCGAGTACTCGGCGGCCGGCGGCGTGAAGCCGGTCTTCGTGCACGTGGCAGCGTTGAAGCAGTGGCTGCCCTCGACGACGTTCCACCCGAAGTTGCGGCGCACGTTGTCGTCGTAGGGCACGACCCAGACGTACTCCCACAGGTTCTGCCCGACGTCGCCGATGTAGAGGCCGCGCGTCTTCTCGTCGAACGAGAACCGCCACGGGTTGCGCACGCCCATGGCGACGATCTCCGGCGCGGGGTTCGCCGCGTCGACGTCGAACTTCAGGATCTTCGCGAGCAGCGCCTTGTCGTTCTGCCCGTTCTTCTTCGGATCGCCGGCGGAGCCGCCGTCGCCCGTGCCGGCGTAGAGCTTGCCGTCGGGGCCGAACAGGAGGTTGCCGCCGTTGTGGTTCGAGTACGGGTGAGCGATCTCGATGAGCTCGCGCTTCGTCGCCTCGTCGACGACGTCGGGGTTCTTCGCCGACACCTTGTACTCGACGATGTGCAGGCTCAGGTCGCGCGTCGTGTAGTAGACGTAGAGCTTGCCGTTCGCCGCGAACTTCGGGTGAAACGCGAGGCCGAGCAGGCCCTGCTCGTTGCCCGTCGACACGCCCTTCACCGTCAGGAACGGCGCCGGCGCGACCTTGCCCTTCTCGAGGATGCGGATCGTGCCGGCGTGCTGCTCGACGATGAACAGCCGCCTGCGCGCATCGCCCGGCGCGGCGACGAGTGCCACGGGCCGCGACAGCCCGGTCGCGACCTCGACGAGCTGCACGCCCGCCGCGATCTCCTTGGGCACGGGCACGAGCTTGTCGTTGCCGGCGGGCGCCGCCGTGGTCTTGGCCCGCGCCGGCCAGGTCGTCGGCGCCGCCCACGCACCCTCGGTCTTGCCGGGGCCCGACGGGGCGGCGTCGCTGTCACCGCAGGCCGCGGCGAGCGCCGCCAACATCGCGAACGTGATCGTCGTGCGCATCTCCATCGCAGATCTGACGTGCCACGGGGACGCCCCGTTAGCTATTGCGTTAGCCACCGCAGTGGCCAGCTGACTTGCCGGCGCCTCGTCAGCGAGCGCCAGACACGTGTAAGACCTCGATTTGACCTCCCTTCAGCGCGACGCTGCCGCACACCATGCTGGCACATCCCCTGCTGAGCGATCGCGACAAGACCGTCGTCATGCAGGCCACCTCCTTCCTCCAGCTGTCGTCCCACATCTCCGGCTACGCCAACGCCAAGAACAAGGCGGACCTGCGGCTGTACTTCGAGTACTCGTCGCAGGGGATCGAGGTCGTCGAGGACGGGCTCAAGGAGGTCTCGTTCGGCGAGTACCTCGTCGACCAGGGCGTCCTCGACCGCTACCAGCTCTTCCGCGCCCTCCAGATGCAGGACCGGCTCCCCGGCGTGCGCCTCGGCGAGGCCGCCGCCGCGCTCGGCTACGCCCCGATCGGCGCGATCGAGCGCCTGTTCGTCCGCTTCCAGCAGCTCGCGACCGTCGACGTCGAGTAACGGACGAGCGATTCAGCGGACGTCGACGGAGAGGACGC
>JAHBVW010000105.1 GCA_019637375.1 Deltaproteobacteria bacterium
CTGCCTGCTCGCGCCGCCGCCGCGCGGCCACGACCGCGCCGCCCTCGAGCGCACGGCCGCCCTCGCCTACCTGCACGCGCACGGCGCCGCGATCGCGCACGACGTCGACGCGTGGCTCGAGGCGGTCGTGCTGCTCGCCCGGTTCGGCAACCCGCGCGGGCCGCGCGCCGCCGTCGTGGCGCCGGCCGGCTCGTGGCTCGACGCGCAGGCGCAGGGCGGCGCCGCGCGGAACGAGACGAGTGTCCGCTTCTCGGACGTCACCGCGCGCGACGCCGAGGAGCCGACCGACGTCGTCCTCTACGACCCCGCCGTCGGTGCGCCGCCGCCGGCGCCCGAGCACGTGCTGTACGTGCCGGTCATCGCGCGCGGCGAGCTCGCCCGCAGCGGCGACGGCGCCGCGCTGTTCGGGGCGCGCCCGGCGCTCGCCGCCGTCGACATCCTCGGCCGCGCCGCCGAGCGCATCGCGGCCGGCCTCGGATCGGCGCCGCGCACGGCATCGGCCGAGCTCGCGATCGACGAGGCGCGCCTGCACCGCCAGCTCGAGAAGCTCGGCGACGGCCGCCTCGGCGACCACGAGACGAAGGTGCTGCTCGCCGCGTACGGCGTGCCGATCACGCGCCAGGCCGTGGCGACGACGCCGTCGGCCGCGGTCAAGCTCGCGCGCCGCGCCGGCTACCCCGTCGAGGTCAAGCCGTGGGGGCACGACCTGCCGAGCGAGCCCGCCGGCTGCCCCGTCGAGCGCAACGTCACGAGCGACGCGCTCGTGCGCCAGGCGTTCGCGAGCGTGCTCGCCGCCGCCGGGCGCACCGGCCCGCGCGCCGCCGACGGCGCCGCCGTGATCATCCGCGAGACGCCGCCGCCCGGCCGCGAGGTCAGCGCGAGCTTCCTCGAGCTCGCGTCGCTCGGCTGGACGGTCGTCCTCGACGCACCGGGCGCCGGCCGCGTCGCCGCCCCGGCGCCGCTGCGCCTCGCCGACGCGCAGCTCCTCGCGGCGCACGTCGTGGCGTCGCGCGCCGGCGACCCCGAGCCGGATCGCATCGGCCTCGCGAACCTCCTGCGGCGCGCGTCGCACCTCGTCGTCGACCTCGAGCAGCGCCTGTTCTCGCTCGAGCTGCCGCGCATCGTCGTCGGCGGCCGCGGCGCGCGCACGCTCGTCGTCGACGCCTCGGCCGAGCTGCGCGATCGCTCGCCGTAGTGCGCTACCATGGCGGCGTGCGCGCGCTGTGGCTCACGCTCGCGGTGGCGGCTCCGGGCTGCGGCCTGCTGTTCGACGCCACCGAGACGCCGATCCCGCGCCTGTGCGACGGCGAGGGCGAGGACCTCGTGCTGTGCCTCGACTTCGAGGACCCGATCGACGACCGCATCGCCGTCGACAGCTCGCGCACCGGCGCGTCGGCCGAGCTCGGCGCGATGGTCACGCAGGTCGTGCGCGCCGAGCGCAACCTGGCGATCCGCGTCGGCGCCGGCGACAGCGCCGTCGACGTCCCCGAGCACCCGGCGCTCGCGTTCACCGGCCCGTTCACGATCGAGCTCACGGTGAGCATCGAGGGCGGCCTCCTGCCCGTGCTCGTCGATCACCGCCCGACCTACCAGCTCGACACCATCGCCGGCGGCGCCGTGCGGTGCAGCTCGGGCGTCGGCCTCGACAACTCCGTCGTCACGAACGGCCCCATCCCGCCCGGCTTCCACCGCATCACCTGCGTGCGCGACGACAAGCTCCGCCTCTACGTCGACGGCCTGCAGCAGAACCAGATCGTGGACGCCGCCCCACCCATGCCCGTCCTCGGCCCGACCTCCTTCGGCTCGAACCGCAACCACATGGCCCAGCTGACCGGCACGATCGACAGCGTCCGCTTCTGGAACCGCGCGCTCACGACCCCGGAGATCGTCGCGCGCACCGAGGAAGCTCGTTAGTCCGCTGCTGGATCCTCAGCTGCGGCCCGTCTCGAGCTCGAGCGTGCGCGCGATCGCGATCAGCTGATCGCGCGTGTTGCGCGACGGATCGTCGAGGACGCGCTCGAGGAGCAGCGCGAGCATGCGCCCGATCGCCGGCCCCTGCGGCACCGCGAGCTCCGTCATCAGCTCCTTGCCCGCGAGCGCGAGCTCGCCCTGCCCGATCGCGTCGCCGCGCGCGAGGATCGCGTCGGCCGCGTCGGCGAGCGCCACCGCGCCCTGCGCGCGCCACAGCCCCGCCGCGGCCGCCGCGCGCGCCCGCGTGACGTCGGCGAGCAACCGCCGCACGTCCGCCTCCGTCCACGCCGCGTGGAACGTCGCGGCGCACGTTCCCGCGAGCGGCGCCGCCATCCCGATCTCCTCGTTCGAGAACTTGAGCGCCCGCAGCGCCTCCTCGGCCCGCCGCGCATCCGCGCGATCGAGCCGCCGCGTCACCCGGGCTGCGAGCCCCTGCTCGACATCCTCGGGGGCGGTGCGCTTGGCCTCGATCAACACGACGCGATCGCGATGCCTGACGACGACGTCGTAGGCCTCCCGCGCCGATGCACCGTCGCGAACCGCGCCGGCCGCCAGCGCGATCCGCGCGAGCCTCTCGAAGCCGTCCCCGCGCGCGGCTGCGAGCTGCGCGCCGAGCCCCGGCTCCGGTTCGCCGACGAGCGCGGCGAGGCGCGCCGCCGCGGGCGCGGCGTCGACGGCGACACACCAGTCCGCGATCGCGCCGGTCCGGGCGTCGCCCCACGCCGCGAAGCTCGCCGCGAGCGAGGGCAGGACCTGCGCGATGATGCCGGTGCGCTCGGCGATCGCGAGCGCGAGCGAGGGGAGGCGCGCGCCGAGGATCTTGCGGAGCTCGTCGGAGACGCGCTCGCGCGAGACCTTCGCGAGCGAGGGGAGCGCCGGGCCGATGCCGCGCTCGGTGTCGGGATCGAGGGCGAACTCGAGCTGCGCGGCGAAGCGCACGGCGCGCATCACGCGCAGGCCGTCCTCGGAGAAGCGCGCGACCGCGTCCGCGTAGACGTCGCCCGTCGGCCCGACGGCGCGCAGCACGCGGTCGCGCAGGTCATCGCGCCCGCGGAACGGATCGACGAGCTCGTGCCTCGCCGGGTCGTACGCCATCGCGTTGACGCGCAGGTCGCGCCGCGCGAGATCCTCGACGAGCGGCACGCCGAACCGCACGTGATCCGGGCGGCGCGCATCCGTGTACGCGCCCTCCCCGCGGAACGTCGTGACCTCGACGTGCGTGTGCGCGCCGCGGCCCGTCACCACGGTCACGGTGCCGTGCTGCAGCCCGGTCGGGATCGTGTGATCGAACAGGTCGAGCACCACCTCGGGCACGGCGCTCGTCGCGACGTCCCAGTCGCCCGGCGCGCGATCGAGCAGCGCATCGCGCACCGCGCCCCCGACGGTGACGGCCTGGTGCCCGGCGGCGGTCAGCCGCTCGCACACGCGCCGCACGTTCGCGGGCACCGCCGCCTCGAGGCGCGCGAGATCCGGATCGTCCATGCTCACTCCGTCGAGGCCGCACCGCGCAGGCGCGAGAAGATGTCGAGCGCGCGCCCGCGCAGCTTCTGGGCCTCGCCCATCTGCCCCGCGGCCTCCTTGAGCGTCGCGAGCCCCTGGTACGCGCGCGCCAGCTCGACCTCGTGCTTGACGGCCGCGAGGATGTCGATCGCGCGGCGGAAGTCGTCCTCGGAGTGCAGCGTGTGCCCGAGCGCCGCCGCGACCTCCGCCTTCACGCGGTAGCCGCAGCCGATGTGCACGCGCAGCCCGACGGCCTCGCTCACCGCGACGGCGGCGTGCGCCTCGACGTCGGCCGCCTCGAGGTTGCCGAGCCGCAGCTGCACCTGCGCGAGCCGCTGGTGCGTCACCGCGAGCGCGACGCGGTCGCCGAGCCCCGACGCGAGCGCCTTGGCCTCCGACAGATCGCGCACGGCCTCCTGGCCGCGGCCCATCGCCGACTTCACCTCGCCGGCGCGCGACAGCACGTCGGCGAGCGCGAGCTTGTCGCCGATCTCCTGCGCCATCTGGCGCGCCTCGCCGAGCAGCTCGAGCGCGAGCTCGTGGTTGCCGTCCTCGGCGTGCACGCCGCCGAGGTCGCACAGCGACTGCACGATCCCGACCATGTCGTTGATGTCGCGCCGCAGGTCGAGCGCCTCGCGGAACTGGTTGATCGCCGCCTTGAAGTTGCCGGTGTCGTGGTGCACGCGCCCGATGTTCGCGAGCGACAGCGCGATCGAGCGGCGATCGCCGAGGCCGCGCCGGATCGTGAGCGCCTGGCGGTGGAAGTCGAGCGCCTGGCTGTACGCGCCGCGCAGCCAGTGCACGCGCCCCATGTCGTCGAGCGTCGACGCGATGCCGCGGTCGTCGCGCGACCGCTCGAACAGCTCGTGCGCGCGCCGCAGGTGCTCCATCGCGGCGTCGTACTTGCCGAGGCGGCGCTGCCCGCGCGCGAGCCGGCTGTACGCCGCGCCCGCCTTCGCCATGTTGTCAAAGCGCCACGCGAGGTGGAGCATCTCGAGGAAGCACGCGATCGCCTCGTCGGTGTGCCCCGTCTGCTCGAGCACGTCGCCGAGGTTGTGGAGCGCGTCGAGCCGCGCCGGCGCCTCGCGGTCGCCGATCATGTGCAGGCCCTTCTGGTACAGCACGCGCGCCTCGTCGGGCGCGTACCGCGCGCGCGCCCGATCGCCGCCCTGCAGGTAGCAGCGCGCCGACCGCCGCGCGTCGCCGCCCTTCTCGTACAGGTTCGCGAGGAACTCGAGCTGCTCGTCGCTGCGCTGCACCGTCTTCGCCTCGAGCCACTGCGCGGCGGCGAGGTAGTAGCGCGCGAGCTTGCCGTGCTCCGTCGAGCGCACGATGAGCTCGCGCTCGAGGTTGTGCTTGAACACGACCTCGGCCTCGCCGGGGATGCTCGAGTCGCTCGCCTCGAGCGGCAAGAGGTAGTCCTGATCCGCGAGGATCGCGATCAGGTCGCTCAGGCGCCGCCGCACGTCCTCGCCCTCGCCCCACTCGAGCTCGAGCGCGCCCGGCGGCTGCGCCGGCGCGTCGGCCTCGCCGCGCGTCATCGCGATCACCGCCGACACCCAGAAGACGTTGCCGAACACCGCCGCCTTCTCGAGGAGGTCGCGCTCGTCGTTCTCGAGCGCCGCGATGCGCGCCTCGATCGCCTCCTCGATGCCGATCGGCAGCTCCGTCTCCGCGGCGCGGTCGGGATCGATCCGCCACACCGGGCCGCGCGCGTCGATCGTGCCGTTGTCGAGGAACAGCCGCACGAGCTGCTCGAGGAACGCCGGGTTGCCGCCGGTCATCTCGACCGCGAGCTGCGCCGTGTCGTCGGGGATGTCCTTGCAGCGCGCCAGGAGGTTGCGGAACATCTGCTCCGCGTCGTCGGGCTCGAGGTTGCGCAGGTCGATGCGCTCGTGATCGACGGTGCCGCTGCCCCAGCTGCCCGCGTGCACGAGCATCTCCGGGCGCGCCGCCGTCAGGAACACGACCGGCGAGCCGCCGAGGCCCGCCGCGAGGTCCGGCACGAGCGCGAGCGTCTCGGGGTCGGCCCACTGCATGTCGTCGAGGACCAGCACGAGCGGGCTCTGCGCGGCATCGTGCTCGATGAACTGGCGCAGCGCCGCGCGCGCGATCTCGCCCTTCTGCTTCGGGTCGCCGACGATCGCCTTCAGGAACGTCGTCGGGGCGAACTCGAGCCCGACGAAGCCGCCGAGGAAGTGCTGCATCTCGGCGACCTGCTCGGTCGCCATCACCTGCCGCACCTCGTGGGTGAAGCGGAGCCGCGCGATCTCGTCGGGGTGCGGCGTGAGCTCGAACCGATCGCGCAGCACCGACGCGATCGCCGCGAGCCGCACCGACACGCCGCCGGAGTCGCGCTCCGCCGCGCCGTGGTAGACGCGGCACTTCCCGGCGAGCTTCGCGATCAGCTCGTTGATGAGGCGCGTCTTGCCCGTGCCCTGGTTGCCGACGACGGTGACCAGCTGCGGCGCCTGGAAGTCGATCGCGCGCGCGACCACCTCCTCCAGCATCGCGAGCCGATCCGTGCGCCCCACGAGCGGGCTGCGCACGGTGCGCGGCTCCACCAGCTCGCTCTCGATCCGCACCAGGCTCCGGTGGCGCTCGGGGATCGGCGGCGGCGTCGTCGATCGCCCACCCTTGGGCGCCGGCACCTCGAACGCCGCGAGCGGCGGCGGCATCGTCGGCGACGCGCTCGTCGGTGTCGCCGGGGGCGGCGGCAGCGGCGGCGGCGAAAACGGCGGCGGCAGCGTCGGTGACGCCGGGGGCGGCGGCAGCGGCGCCGGCGAAAACGGCGGCGGCAGCGTCGGTGACGCCGGGGGCGGCGGCAGCGTCGGTGCGGCCGGTGCGGTCGGAACGGTCGGAACGGTCGGAACGGTCGGAACGGTCGGAACGGTCGGAACGATCGACGGGATCGGTGGTGGGATCGTCGGCGGCTTCGTGAACCGCGACGGCATGCCGAGCGCGGGCGTCGGGGCCTTCGGGATCGGCGCGTCGAGCGGCGGCGGTGTCGTCGGTGCCTTCGGGATCGCGCCCGGTGCGCGCGGCGGCGGTGGGAGCGGCAGCGGGGGCGTCGTCTTCCGCGTGCCGTCGGGCGGCGGTGCCTGCGTCACGCGCGGGATGGGCGGTGGGATGGGCGGCGGCTGTGTAGCCTTGGGCGCCGCCACCGGCGTGCCGAGTGATGGCGTCGTGGTCGCTGAAGGTGGGCGACCCGGGCCCGGGGGACGAGACCCTCCGTTCGACACTGTCGGCGAGGTTATCCAATGCCCCGGAGCAACCGCAAGCCGCGGGATCGGGTGTATCCTGGCTTCACGATGGGGTCCCTCCGCACCTGCGCGGTCCTCGGATCGTGCGCCCTGGTCGCAGCACTCCTCGCGGGGTGCCCGACGGTGGACCTCGGGGACTCCCCGGACCAGGTCGGCCGCTGCAATCCCGCGCGTGGGATCATCTACTTCCAGAGCACGATCTGGCCGATGTACATCAAGCACGGGGACCCGCAGAAGGCGTGCACGCGCGCCGGCGGGTGCCACGCCGAGGCCGGCGGCAACGCGCTCAACTTCGCGACGGCCCCGCTCAACTTCTCGCTGAGCTACCGCCAGGCACAGGAGTACCTCAACTGCGGCACGCCCGAGATGAGCGAGTTCCTCACCAAGCCGATGGCCGGCATCGACGCCCACGGCGGCGACGACCTGTTCGGGCCGACCGACGCCGAGGTGAAGGTGTTCCTGAACTGGTTCGACGAGATCGGCGCTCCGTGAAGCTGCGCATCGCCGTCCTCGCCGCGCTCCTGCTCCTCGTCCCGGCCACCGCGGCCGCCGATGCCTACCTGCGCGTCATCTCGCAGAAGACGCCGGTGCGCACCGGCCCCGGCCCGGGCTACCGCGAGGTCTACACCGCCGAGCGCGGCCAGGTGTTCGCCGTCCTCGAGCGCGCGACCCGCGACTTCTGGTTCAAGGTCGAGCTCGACGACGGCACGAGCGGCTGGATCCTCGGCGACGCCGTGTTCCCGTTCGAGGTCAACGACGCCACCCGGCCGGGCGTGTTCACGCGCATGGGCCGCGCGATCAAGAGCGCGATCCTCGGCCCGTCGGGCGTGTCCTACGCGAACGTCGGCCTGTCGTTCTCCGCGGGCATCCTCGATCGGGAGGGCGTGTTCATCCTGCGCCCGTCGTGGATCATCGACCCGTACTGGGCGATCGAGGCGTTCGGCGGCCTGTCGCCGCGCGCGGAGAAGGACATCTTCCTCGGCGGGCTCGGCTTCGTCCTCCGGCTCGCGCCCGGCGCCGTGATCGGCCCGTACGCGAGCATCGGCGTCGGCGCCGCGAAGCTCCGCCCCAAGGCCGACAACTTCATCGACAAGCCCGAGACGCTGATGGCGCTCGGCGCGGGCGGCGGCCTCGAGATCACGTTCAAGAAGCAGATCACGCTGCGCCTCGACGCGCGCAACTGGACGCTGTTCGACGAGAACAAGTCGAACAACGGCCAGGAGTACTCGGGCGGCCTCGCCATCTTCTTCTGAAGGAGTCACGCATGCGCATCCTCCTGGCCCTCACCGCCTTCGCCGCGCTCGCAGCCACCGGTTGCGGACGCCAGGCGGTGCGCGCCTCCGAGAAGCAGTTCCTGGCCGACCAGATCATGACGTTCGACGACGATCCGCACGACACGTCGGCGAGCGAGCACGTCCGCACGAACCGCGAGGGCGCCGCCGGCGGCCGCGGCGCAGGCGGTGGTGGATGCGGCTGCAACTAGCGCTCGCCGCCGCCCTCGCGCTCTCCGCCCCGAAGCTCGCGGCGGCCGAGGATCGCGCCGAGGTGTCGACGACGTTCTTCGTCGAGTCGCGCGCCGGCGAGAAGGGCGGCCTGACGGTGATCCACCCGCAGGCGCTGCTCGGGTTCGACGTCGGCAACCACGTCGACCTCGCGATCGCCTACGCCGCCGACGCCGTCACCGGCGCGACCGCGTCCGTCTACCAGGCCGACGCGATCTCGTCGGCGACGACGTTCAGCGACTTCCGCAACGAGGGCACGCTGTCGCTCGGCTTCCGCGGCAAGCGCTCGCGCATCACGTTCTCCGGCACGTTCGGCGTCGAGCGCGACTACATCACGCGGGCCGTCGGCGGCGTCGCGTCGATCGACCTCCCCGGCCGCAACACGACCGTGTCGCTCGCCTACTCGCACGGCTTCGATCAGGTGTGCGACCGCGGCGACAACAACGCCGGATCGCCGCTCGCGGCGCGGGCGCTGATCGGCGCGGACCCGTGCGAGAAGCCGAACCTCTTCTACGGCAGCGACCACATCGACGAGATGGGCGTGAAGCTGACGACGTGGCGCGACGTCACGATCGACACCGCGCAGGCGACGATCACGCAGAACCTGTCGCCGACGATGAACCTCCAGGTCGCGCTGTTCGGTCAGATCCAGAACGGCTTTCTGTCGAACCCCTACCGCCGCGTCCGCATCGGCTCGAACTCGCCGCAGGAGCACGTCCCGGCGACGCGCGATCGCTGGTCGCTCACGGCGCGCGTCAACCGCTACCTGCCCCGCCTGAAGGGCGCGGCGCACTTCGAGGCGCGCTTCTACGACGACACCTGGGGCGTGATCGGCGGCAACGTCGAGATGGCCTACTCGCAGTACCTCGGCAAGCCGCTGCTCGTGCGCCTGTTCGCGCGCCTCTACCAGCAGACGGCGGCGACGTTCTTCAAGGACGCGTTCTTCTACGAGACCGAGGCCGGCGCCGGCGAGTTCTTCACCGGCGACCGCGAGCTGTCGCCCGTGCGCAACGTGACGCTCGGCGCGAAGCTCACGCTGATCACCGTCGGCGGCAGTAAGCCCGTGTGGGGCCTGTTCGACAAGCTGCAGCTCAACCTGCGCGGCGAGATGATGCTGATCGACGTGCTCCCGGCGAACAACCTCGACAAGAACCCGATGGGCATCGACCAGCAGTTCATCTACGGCACGAGCCTCATCGACGCCGTCACGCTCCAGCTCGGCCTCCTCGGCAACTACTGAGCGAGCGCCTCGGCGCGCTCGCCGGCGACGCTGCCGAGACGGGCCTCGGGCGCGACGCGCGCCTGCGGCGGCGCCGGCTGGACGACCAGCGAGAGCGTGCGCTGGAGGCCGTTCGCGCCCGCGGTGAGCGTGAGGGTGCCCGCGCGCTCGGGTACGAGGAACGCGCAGTTCGCGGTGCCGAACGTGCCGCCCGGGCCGTTGTCGCTGTCGAACGTCCACGTGAGGCCCGCGACGTGGTGATCCTGCGCGACCGCGTCGAAGCACACCGAGCCCGGCTGGCCGACGACGAGCGGCTCGGCCGGCACGTGCTCCACGAGCTGCTCGGCCGCCGCGACGACCGTGACGTCGACGTCGACCGGGGGGAGGCCGCCGGCGGTGACGGCGATCGCGTGCGTGCCGGCGGTGGCGTCGGGGACCACGAGCGTGTCCCACCCCTTCTGCGTCGCCCCCGCCAGCTCGAGCGTCATCGACTGGTCGACGAGGCGGTCGCCGCCAGCGCCGCGCAGCGCGATGCCGAGCTCGATCTTTCCGGGGAGGAACGCGATCGGCAGCTGGGTGGATTCGTAGCGAGCGACGGCGAGGTCGATGCGGAGGATCTCGGCGGCCTTGAACACCTTGCGATCCATGAGCGCGCCCTCGGGGTCGCGGATCGTGAGGTGGCTCGCACCGCGCTGCTTCGCGCGCAGCGTGACGACCGGTCCGCCGGTGCGCTCGATCGTGAACGACGGCACGGCCGTGGCGACGTACGGCTCGGTCACCGGGCGCCCGGTGTCGCCGTGGAACAGCGTGATCGCCTGCGTGCCCCCGACGGCGGTCGCGTGGTTGCCGTCGAAGATGCTGTCGCCGACGGCGCGCGCGCCGGCGAAGTCGATGCCGCCGGGGGTCGAGTCGGAGCACGGCTCCTCCTCGGGCGGGCAGCCGTCGAGGGCGCGGTCGCCGAGGGTGCACGCGGGCGTGGAGGCGAGGAGCAAGACGGGCCAGAGGTGGCGGCGCATGCCCGTCCCCTACGCACGACGCGTGCCGTGATGCCGGCGATGGAGCTGCGCGCGGTTGGCGGCGTCGTGGTCGGACCCTGCCACACCGCGACGACACCGATGTCGCGATCGCGGCGCCGTCGTCGTCACGGCGCCGCGACGCGCGAACGGCAGCACGTGGCAAGCGCCGGCGCGTGCGTGCGGCGAACGTCGTCGGGAGCGGCCCCGGCAACGCGGCGGCGACACGGGGGCGTAACTTCGGGTTCTCCGACCGGGAGTGTTATGCTCGGTGCATGTACCGTTACGGCGACGGCACGCCCTTTCCGCTCGACGAGAACTTCATCGAGACGTTGACGATGGCGGTCGAGACCTGCACGAACGCCTTCGTGCCGGTCACCGAGCTCGACGCGCGCCGCGAGCGGGCCCGCGAGGCGCGCCGCGAGGGCGACCGCGAGGCCGGCCGGCTCGACGACCTCGAGCGATCGCTGTCGAGCGCGCTCTCGCCCTACCTGCCCACCGACGCGAAGAAGCCGGGCGCCACGATGCAGGTCGCGACGAAGCTCGCGCAGACCGCGAAGCAGGTGATCGCCGAGGCGAAGCGCCAGGTCGACGCGCGCGTGCACCAGACCGAGGTGCAGGCGGCGCCCTCCACCGCGAGCGACGCCGTGCTGCAAGCGCTCGCGCCGTTCTTCAACGGGCACCAGCTGCCGAAGTCGGCGTGGATCATGTCGTGGGACGTGCGCGGCGCCGAGCCGTCGGCGAACGCGGTCGCGACCGCCGGCCGCCTGACCGCCGCATTCTCGCTCGCACCCGACCCGTACCGCGCGCCCATCCGCGTCGAGCAGCTCGCCGAGGGCGTCGTCGTGCACATGATGAAGAAGGGCGTGTTCGGCAAGTCGAAGCCCGCGCCCATCGACCTCGGCAAGTACGTCGTCGTCGCGTTCGAGCGCTCGATCGGCGAGCACACGATCACGCTCAAGGAGAACCCGAACAAGGCGTCCGCCGGCCTGCGCTTCGCCGTCACCGAGACCGGCGCCACGTGGACCTCGATCACGATCGCCGGCGACGCCGACGGCGAGGCCAACCCGCTCGACGTCGAGGACGTCGCGCCGATCCGCAAGCTCGTCGAGCGCGCGAGCGCGACGCTCAAGGACCTGATCAACCGCCGCTCCCTCGTCGACCTCAGCATCGCGGGCAAGCCGCTGTCCGACCTCGACGAGCCGCGCATCGCCCCCCTCGAGCTCCTCAACCAGCTCACGCCGCTCGCGCGCTCGATCCGCGAGCGCAGCAAGATGTCGGGCGAGCTCATCCTCAAGCGCGACATCGGCGACGGCCGCCGCGAGGAGCTGTTCGTCCCCCGCTCCACCCTCGCCCAGCAGTTCGCGCGCCTCCCCCCCGAGTACCGCCGCCCCTTCGAGGACATGGGCATCACCGCCGAGGAGACCCAGCCCGCCATCCAGCTCCCGCGCTCGCCCGCCCCCCCGCGGCGCACCCCGCCGCCGGAGGAGCCGACCATCGAGGTCAAGGAAGAGCCCTAGCCCGCCGAGGCGCGCCGTAACCTCGGCGCGCGGACTGCATCCAACGCGGTATGCGCGTCTCGTGTGTCGTCGACCGGCCGATCCGGGCCGGTGACCACGTGCTGTACTGGATGATCGGCGCGCGGCGCACGCGCTTCAGCCACGCGCTCGATCACGCGATCGCGCGCGCGGTCGAGCTCGGCGTGCCGCTGATCGTGCTGGAGCCGCTGCGCTGCGGCTACGACTGGGCGAGCGACCGGATGCATGCGTTCGTGCTGCAGGGGATGGCGGACAACGCGCGGGCGTTCGCGGCGGCGGGCGTGACGTACCTGCCGTACGTCGAGCCCGAGGAGGGCGCGGGCAAGGGGTTGCTGGCGGCGCTCGCGGCGAAGGCGCGCGTGGTGGTCACCGACGAGCAGCCCGGGTTCTTCCTGCCCCGGATGGTGGCGGCCGCCGGGAGGAAGCTCGACGTGCGGCTCGAGCAGGTCGACGGCAACGGCATCCTGCCGCTGCGCGCGGCGGACGGCGCGTTCGCGACGGCGATGGCGTTCCGGCGGCACTTCCAGCGCGTCGCCGGCCCGCACCTCGCGTCGTTCCCCGCGGCGGCGCCGCTCGCGCGGGTGCCGAAGGTCGTGCGCGACGCGGCGCTGCCGCGCGGCGTGGCGCGGAGGTGGCCGGCGGCGAGCGCGGCGCTGCTCGCGGCGAGCGCGGCGGCGCTCGCGAAGCTGCCGATCGATCACGGCGTCGCGCCGGTGACCGCGCGCGGCGGCGCCGCGGCCGCGGCCGAGGTGCTGGACACGTTCGTCGACGAGCGGCTCGCGCGCTACCTCGAGCGCAGCCACCCCGACGCGGATGTGGCGAGCGGGCTGTCGCCGTACCTGCACTTCGGCCACGCCGGCGCGCACGAGGTGGTGCGGCGCGTCCTCGACGCAGCGGGCTGGGACCCGTCGCGCCTGGGGCCGCGCGCGACCGGCAAGCGCGCGGGCTGGTGGGGCGCGCCGCCGGAGGTCGAGGCGTTCCTCGACGAGCTGATCACGTGGCGCGAGCTCGGCTACGGCTTCTGCTTCCACCGCGCCGATCACGCGAGCTACGGCGCCCTGCCCGCCTGGGCGCGCGCGACCCTCGACGAGCACGCCGCGGATCCGCGCCCGGTCGCGTACACGCGCGCGCAGCTCGCCGGCGCCGCGACCTACGACCGCGTGTGGAACGCGGCGCAGCGCGAGCTGCTCGCCGAGGGCCGCATCCACAACTACCTGCGCATGGTGTGGGGCAAGAAGATCCTCGAGTGGTCGCGCACGCCGCGCGCGGCGCTCGCGACGATGATCGAGCTCAACAACCGGTACGCCGTCGACGGGCGCGATCCCAACTCGTACAGCGGCATCCTGTGGACGCTCGGCCTGTTCGATCGCCCGTGGGGCCCCGTGCGCCCGATCTTCGGGACCGTCCGCTACATGTCGTCGGAGGCGACGGTGAGAAAGCTCGACGTCGCGCGCTACCTCGCCCGCTGGGGCGAGCCCGCCACGCAGCAGCCATCGCCGTCGCGCTACTAGTGTCCACTCCGTTCGTGCTCGTCGCGGGCCTCCCGACGGTGAACGCGCGACGCCCGCAGAAGGCTCCCGACGGTGGGTCGACGCGAACGTTCTGCTGTCGCGCGGGCGGTCGGCGAGACCACGCACGGGCTCGTGCTCGACGCGGGCCTCCCGACGGTGAACGCGCGGCGCTCGCAGAAGGCTCCCGACGGTGGGTTGACGCGGGCGCTCTGCTGGCAGGCGGTCGGTCGTCGCGATCACGGGGCGCAAGAAGCGAGCCGAAACCTGCCAAGGAGCGCTCGTCGGGCTTGCCTTGGTGCTGAATCCATGTATGCTCAAATCAAGATGAAGAGCGAGGGTGGCGAAGGGCAGATGTCGATCGACTTCCGGACGTGGGGTGGCGTGCGGGCGGGGGCCGGGCGA
>JAHBVW010000106.1 GCA_019637375.1 Deltaproteobacteria bacterium
GGGCCCGCCGTGCGGCGTCGATCGACCGCGAAGAAGATGATCGCCGCGATCGCGATCGCCGCGACGACCGCACCCGCGATCACCGCGCGGCGCTGCGGGCGCAGGCCCCCACGCTTGCGCTGCGTCGACGGCGCCGGCTCCTCTTGCGGCGGCGGCTCCGGCTCGATGGGCGTCGACGTGCGGCCCGCGGGCGCCGTCGCGGCGCGCACCGGTACCGGCAGCGGCACGAGCACCTCGAACGGCTCGATCGCCTCCGAGATCAGCGTCGGCCGCGCCGGCGCCGGCGCCGCGGGCGCGGTCGGCTCCGGTGCGATCGCGATCGGCGCCACGGCCTCGGACCGCATCGCCTCGCGCGCCTTCGGCGCGATCGCGATCGGCGCCACGGCCTCGGACCGCATCGCCTCGCGCGCGGTCGGCTCGATCACGACCGGCTCGATCACGGCCGGCTCGATCACGACCGGCTCGATCACGACCGGCTCGATCACGATCGGCGCCATCGCGTCCGATCCCATCGCCTCGGGCACCACCTCGTGCGGCTCCGGCAGCACGATGTCGACGATGACCGGCACCGGCGTGGGCCGCTGCGGCGCCGCCGCGGCGACGAGCACGGCGAGCTCCTGCGACGGCAGGTCGGGGCGGCGCGGGGCGGGTGGGGCGGTCGCGGCGGGCCTCCGCGACGAGACCTTCGCGGGGAGGACGACGCCGAACACGGAGGCGGCGGTGTCGCGGTCGGTGGCGATGAGATCGAGGAGGTCGAGCGCGGCCTTCGCGCTCGGGATGCGCGCGTCGGGCGCCTTCTCCATGAGCGCGCGCGTGAACGCCTCGAGCAGCGGATCGACGTCGAGGTCGGGGACGCGCCGGGCCATCGGCGGCGTCGGCGTCATCAGGTTCGCGCGCGCGACGTCCACGCCGCTGCCCTCGTACGGCATCTTCCCCGTCAGCATCTCGTACATGATCACGCCGAGGGCGAACAGGTCGATGCGGTGATCGATCGTGGCGCCCATCGCGTGCTCGGGCGCCATGTACTCGGGCGTGCCGAGCACCAGGCCGGCCGTCGTCAGGCGATCGCGCTCGAGCTGCGCGTCCTCGAGCAGGATCGCGATGCCGAAGTCGAGGATCCGGACGGTGTACTCGCCCGTCGGGCTCGCCTCGACGATCACGTTGTCGGGCTTGAGGTCGCGGTGGATCATGCCCGCGTCGTGCGCGTGGTGCAGGCCCGCACACATCTGGCGCACCAGCTCGATCACCCGGTGCGGCGTCATCGGCGCGCACTGCTCGATGATGTGGCCGAGCGTCGGGCCCTCGGCGTACTCCATCACGAGGTAGTGCATGCCCTCGGGCGTGGCGCCGACGTCGATGACGCCGACGACGTTCGGGTGGCGCAGCTTCCCGGCGAGCTCGGCCTCACGCTGGAAGCGGCGCAGGTGCTTCGGGTTCGCGGTCAGGCTCGGGCTCAGCACCTTCACCGCGAACGGCCGCTTCACCTTCACGTGGTCGCACCGGTACACGGTGCCCATCGCCCCCGACCCCAGCCTGGCTCCGACCTGGTATCGCGAGGCGAGCACCTGGCCGGTGAGCGGTTCACTCATCCCGAACAGTGTATCGACGCAAACAACCGAGGCTCGTACCGACCGGCTAGAGGTCGGGTAGCGCGACGCCGACGGGCGTGTTTCGGCAGTGAAAACAACAACGCCGGCGAGTCGCCGGCGTCGGTGAGCCTCACGTGAGGGCGGTCGAACCGTCGCGTTTCGCGGCGCCCCTCAAGTGTTCAGTTATGCCCGTCGCCGATCTCGTCGACGCCGAGGATCGCGGCGCCGAGCCTGGGGCCGTGCTGCCAGGTCCAGCCGCCGTCGTGCGTGACGAGCACCTGACCGTCGGCGCCGCCCGCGAAGCCGGCCGTCGCCCAGTCGCTGCCGGCGGTGCGGACCGTCTTCAAATCTGCGGTGCCGATGCGCTGGAGGAGGACGCGGCCCTCGTCGTCGATGCGCGCGACCGCGCCGTTCGTGCCGACCGCGATGCCGGCGCGCTCGTCGTCGACGCCGACGTCGTTGAACGTGATGCCGGCGTCGACCTCGAGCGCGCGGAACGTCGCGCCGCCGTCGAGGCTGAGCGACAGGCCCGCGCCCGCGACGAGCACCATCTGGCCGTCCGGCGACACGCCGACCGAGCGCGCGCCGGGGATCGTCGTGCGCTTCACGAGCGCGTCGTGCTCGTAGGCCCACACGCCGCCGTCCGCGGACACCGCGAGCACCGTCGACGCGTGCTGCGCGGCGGCGATCGAGCGGAAGCTCGTCGTGGCGTCGGCGAGGTTGCGCCACGTCGCGGCGCCCGTCGCGAAGTCGGGGACGGCCGTCATGAAGACGCCGTCGCCGCCGAGGAACACCGGACCGGCGTCCTGCGTCGCGAGCGCATAGAGGTCGGCCGTGGTGCCGACGTCCTGTGCGATCCACGTGCGGCCGGCGTCGCTCGTGTGGAGCACCGTGCCCTTGGCACCGACGACGTACGCTTCCTCGAGGTAGCGACACGCGATCCCGTTCAGCGTCTGGTCGGAGCCGAGATCGTACGGCTGGCCGACCTGGCCGTCGGGGTGGACGTTGACCATCAGGCCCTCGGCACCGACGAACCAGCCGCCTCCACCGCCACCGGTGCCTTTCTTCTTGCAACCGGCCATCGAGGTGAGAGCTGCACTGCACAGCAGGATCGTCGCTACCTTGCGTCGCATGAGACCTCCGGGTTAGGGATGCTACCTAATACGGAGGAGTGATGCGTTGCGCTGTCGCATCCTGTGGCCGCGGTCACGCCGAATCTCCCGGAAGCAGCGCCGCGACCAGCACCTCGGCGCGGTCGACGGCCCGCCGGACCCGCGCGAGGACCTCGGGGGGCGCCCGCCTGCCGCGCTGCGCCATCGTGACGGCGCGGTCGATCCCTCGCACGGCGACCCACGCGCGGTGGTGGGCGGCGATCCGCCGCCGGCTCGCGGGCGCCGCGGCGAACCCGAGTGCGAGATCGCAGCACGCGACCGCGAGCGTCTCGACGAGCGACGGCGCACGCAGGTGGGCCGCGAGCTCCGCGATCGGCTGCGCGGCGCCGATCGCCGCGCGGTACGCTGGATGATGTTCGAGCGGATGCCCCGACCCATGGGAAGTGCCGGAGGCGGAGGGAGCGAGCGTCGTCGTCTGCATGCCGGCGTCTGTTCCACGCCGCGGGCCAGCGTACGTGCCGTGCGAGTCCGCAGGGTTGCGCGCGAAACTGTCCGGTGGCCGGACAGCGGCGTCCGGGACAGCCAGGGGTAGGGTTGGCGCGCTTGCAACCATCCCCGCGGACACGCCGCATCATCCGAGGGCTCCGCGTGGTCGCGTTCGTGGTCGGCGTCGGCGCGTTCGCGCTCCTCGTCCACACCGTCGGGTGGGCCGGGATCGAGACGGCGATCGCGCACGTCGGGATCAGCTTCGTCGCGATCGCGCTGATCGACCTCGGCTCGATGTTCTGCGACGCCGCCGAGCTGTACTGCTTCGTGCGCACGCAGCAGCACCTCGGCTTCTGGCGCGTGTTCGCCGCGCAGGCGAGCGGCCTCGCGATCAACCGCCTGACCCCGACGAACTCGTTCGGCGAGCCGCTGAAGGTCACGATCCTCATGGAGGACATCCCCGAGGCGACGGCCGTCTCCGCGGTCCTCATGTTCAACCTGTCGACGATGCTCGTCGCGACGACGACGATCGTGATCGGCGTCCCGCTGACGATCCTGATGCTCGATCTCCCGATGGAGCTGCAGCTCGCCGTCTGCACCGCCGTCGTCGGCCTCGTCGCGATCGTCGTCACCGTCCTCGTGATCGTGCGGCGCGGCGCGCTCGGGGCGGCGATCGGCGCCCTGCGCCGCATGCGCATCCTCTCGGCCGAGCGCGCCGAGCGCTGGGTCGCGCGCAGCGCCGGCATCGACGCGAACCTGCGCAGGTACGGCGACACGTGGTCCCGGCGCGGGCTCGCGTTCGCCGCCGGGTCGCGCGTGTGCAGCTGGATCGGCACGATCGTCCTTCTCCGCGCGGCCGGGATCGAGCTGACCCTGCCGCTCGTGCTCGGCGTGCTCACCGTCGGGCAGCTGCTGATGTGGCTGTCCAACATCATCCCGTTCGGGATCGGCCTGTACGACAGCGGCAGCTACGCGCTGTACGGCGCGCTCGGCGCGTCGGGCGCCGAGGGCATGGGCTTCGCGATGGTCAACCGCGTCCGCACGTGCGTGCTCGCGCTGATCGGCCTCAGCGTCATGTTCGTCGCCGGCATCGCGAAGCGCCGGCGCACGTGACGTTCGAGTACGATGGCGGGACATGGCACGCACGTTCGTGATGGGCGATCCGCAGGCGCCCTTCGCCAAGGTGCTGGAGGTCCTCGCGCACCACGGCGCGCTCGCCGGCGACCGGATCGCCCCCGACGTCACGCTCGTCTCGATCGGCGACCACTTCGACTTCGATCAGCAGGACCCCGACGGCGCGGGCGTGCAGGGCACGCACCTCCTGCGCTGGCTCGCCGGTCACGACCCGGCGCAGGTGCCGATCCTCCTCGGCAACCACGACGCCGCGCGCGTGATGGAGCTGATCGGCTTCTCCGACGCCGCGTTCGCCGAGGCGCGGCGCCGGGCGCGCGCGATCGACGGCCCCGAGGCCGCGGCGGAGTTCGCCGCGGCCTACCCCGACCTGCCGGCGCCCGGCACCGTCGGGCGCGACTTCGCGTCGTACTCGACGGCGCAGCGCGACGCCGTCGTCGAGTACCTGCTCGCCGGGCGCCTCCGCCTGGCGCTCGCGGGCGAGCTCCCCGACGGCCGCGCCTGCCTCCTCACGCACGCCGGCGTCACGTCGCGCGAGCTCGCGCTGCTCGGCGTCGCCTCGTCCGGCTCGCCCACCTCGCCCGATCCGCGCACGATCGCGGCGGCGCTCGAGGCGTACCTGCGCGCGGCCGTCGACGCCGTGCGCGCCCCGTGGCAGCGCGGCGAGCTCGTGCCGCTCTCGCTCGAGCCCGTGCACCGCGCCGGCGCCGCGGGCGAGGAGGGCGGCGGCCTCCTCTACCACCGCCCCTCGAACCCCGACCGCCCCGGCGCGCCCCCGGTGGCGGCCGCGCGCCCGCGCCGCTTCGACCCGCGCACGCTGCCGCCCGGCCTCACGCAGGTGGCCGGCCACAGCGGCCACGCGAAGTGCGTCCACGAGCTCGACGGCTGGGTCACACCCCGCGCGCACACCCGCGCCCGCGGCGGCATCCGCACGCTGCGCGTCGAGGGCGCCACCGTCACCTACGACCTCGGCGTCGCTCCGCCCGCACCCGGCGCCGCCGACCTGATCCTCATCGACGGCGAGCTGCGCCGCGTCCCGGCGAGCGACGTCGAGCTCCTGCCGCTCGCCCGCATCCTGTAGACGCGCCTACAGCAGCTCCGCGAGCCGGTCCGGATCGAGGTGGATGCCGCAGCGCTCGAGGCGGCCGGCGATCTTGTCGCGCACCGCCGCGGTCATCGTGCCCTGGTAGCCGTCGTCGTCGGCGACGCCGAGGCCGTTCGCGACGTCCGCGGCGACCTCGCCCTGCCACAGCGGGGCATAGACGGCGATCGCGTCGAGGGCGACGCGGGCGAGCCAGGCGCGGTGGTCGTCGGTCATGCGGGGGTTGGCCCACGCGAGGAAGCGCGGGCCGAGCTGCGCGTGCGGGCCCTCGTCGCGGACGAGGCGGTCGAGGACGCCGCGCATGAGCGGGTTGGTCGTGAGCGTGCGCGAGCGCTGCAGCGCCGGGACGCTGAGCGACTCGCCGACGCACGACGTGGTGACCGCGAGCTCGGCCGCGCGCAGCAGCGCCGGCGCCTCGGGGTCGACGAGCTGCGTGATCTTGTCGAGCTCGAGCGCGTACGGCACGGCGCCGCCGATCTCGACGACGACGCGCGACACCAGCTCGACGTGCGCGATCTCGTCGACGACGATGTCGGCGCACGTCGCCGTCAGGTCGATCGGCGCGCCGCACTCGATGAACGCGGTCGCGAGCTGCGAGAACGCCGCCGCGCTCGCGTACTCGGTGAACACGCCGTTCGTCCACACCTCGCGCGCGTGGACGAGCTCGTCCTGCCGGTACGCCGACAGGTCGAGCGTGCCCCACGGGAGGTCGTCGGCGATGCGCCGGCGCCGGTGCATGCGCCGCTCCGTCCAGCCGCCGAGGAAGCCGATCTCCAGCTCGCCGACGCGCATCATTGCGGATCGTACGTGTAGGGTTTCGGCGGCTCGATCCGCTCGATCCGCTCCGCGCGCTCGCGCCGGTACCCGCCCGGGCACTTGCCGACGCAGTTGCCGACGGCGGGGCGCTCGTCGCCGGTGACGAGCGGCCGCTGCACGCGCAGCTGGGCCGCCCGTTCCTGCACCGCGCGCACGGCGGCGTGCAGGAACGTGGCGCGCGGGCGGGCGGGGGCGGGGCGCGCCGCGGCGGGGGCGTCGGGGCGGCCGCGCTGGCCGATGTTGCCGACGGCGGGCCGGCCTTCGCGCGTGGCGAGCGGGCGGCGCGCGGAGGCGCCGGAGGGATCGGCGGGCGCGGCCGCCGGAGCGATCGCGATGCCGAGGAACAGCAGGGGTTTGACGAGCCTCATCGCACCCAGGACGGGGTCGCGCGCGGAGTGTTAACCGCCCGCGTGTCAGAGGTACGCCGGGTCGCGGTACTCGCCGAGCTCGGCGCGGAACAGGTCGCAGATCTCGCCCACGGTCGCGTGCTGCTTCACGGCGTCGAGGATGGGGGGCATCACGTTGGCCGCATCGTCGCGCAGCGCGGCGCGCACCGCCGCGAGGGCCCGCTCGACGGCCGCCGCGTCGCGCCGCGCGCGCAGCGCCGCGATCCGCGCGATCTGGCCGCGCTCGACCTCGCGGTCGATCGCGAGCGTCGGGATGCGGTCGCCCTCCTCGGGCGTCGCGTACTTGTTGACGCCGACGATCGCGCGGCGCCCGCTGTCGACGTCGCGCTGGTAGTCGAACGCCGCGCGCGCGATCTCGCGCTGCGGATAGCCCTCCTCGACGGCCCTCACGATGCCGCCCATCGCATCGATCCGGTGGATGTACTCCCACGCCGCCGCCTCGACCTGGTCGGTCAGCGTCTCGACGAAGTAGCTGCCGGCGAGCGGGTCGGCGACCGCGGCGACGCCGCTCTCCTCGTAGATCACCTGCTGCGTGCGCAGGGCGAGCTGCGCGGCCTCCTCGGTCGGGAGCGCGTACGTCTCGTCGTAGCTGTTCGTGTGGAGCGACTGCGTGCCGCCGAGCACGGCCGCGAGCGCCTGCATCGTCGTGCGCACGACGTTGTTGAGCGGCTGCTGCGCCATCAGCGACGCGCCCGCCGTCTGCGCGTGCGTGCGCAGGAGCCACGACCTCGGGTCCTTCGCGCCGAAGCGCTCGCGCATGAGCCTGGCCCACATGCGGCGGCCCGCGCGGAACTTCGCGATCTCCTCGAAGAAGTCGTTGTGGACGTCCCAGAAGTACGACAGGCGCGGCGCGAACTCGTCGACGTCGAGGCCGGCGTCGACGCCGAGCTGCACGTAGCCGATGCCGTCGGCGAGCGTGAACGCGAGCTCCTGCACCGCCGTCGCTCCCGCCTCGCGGATGTGATAGCCGCTGATCGAGATCGTGTTCCACCGCGGCATCGCGCGGGTGCACCACACGAGCATGTCGCGGATGATCCGCATGTGGCCGCGGATCGGCGAGATCCACTCCTTCTGCGCGATGAACTCCTTCAGCATGTCGTTCTGGAGCGTGCCGCGCAGCCGCTCGGGGCCGACGCCCTGCTGCTCGGCGACGGCGACGTAGAGCGCGAGTAGCACGGCGGCCGGCGCGTTGATCGTCAGCGACGTCGACACGCGGTCGAGCGGGATGTCGCCGAACAGGCGCTGCATGTCGTCGAGCGACGCGACCGACACGCCCTCGCGCCCGACCTCGCCGAGCGCGCGCGGGTGGTCGGGGTCGTGGCCCATGAGCGTCGGCATGTCGAACGCCGTCGACAGCCCGGTCTGGCCGTGCGCGAGGAGGAACTTGAAGCGGCGGTTCGTGTCCTCGGGCGTGCCGAAGCCGGCGAACATGCGCATCGTCCACGGCCGGCCGCGGTACATCGTCGCGTGCGGGCCGCGCGTGAACGGATATCGCCCCGGGTCGCCGAGGCGATCGTCGTACGTCCAGCCGCGGGCCGCGAGGTGCTGCGGCCCGTAGCTGATCTCGAGGGGGATGCCGCTCGGTGTGGTCGGGGCCATACCGCGGTCTACCAGGCGGGCGTGGACCCGCCGGGATCCGAGGGAGGCGCTGATGCGCGTGCGGCGCACGCCGGTTCTTGGAACGCAGTTGACGACATCGGTGGGCGGGCGCACGCTGTCGCATGCCCGTGCACCTGCGCGAGGTCGTCGGTTTCCTCGACACGACGCTGGAGATCGAGAAGTTTCGCGACTTCGCGCCGAACGGCCTGCAGGTCGAAGGTGCGATGGAGGTCGACAACGTCGTCACCGGCGTGTCGGCGTCGGCGGAGCTGATCTCGCGCGCGATCGAGCAGCACGCGGACCTGATCGTGGTGCACCACGGGCTCGTGTGGGGCTCGGGGCTGACGCACATCGCCGGGCCGCTCGCGCGGCGCCTGCGGCTGTTGCTCGGCAACGACGTCTCGCTCGCGGCGTACCACCTCCCGCTCGACAAGCACGCGCGCCTCGGCAACAACGTCGGGCTCGCCGACGCCCTCGCGCTCGGCGCGACGCGCGAGGCGTTCGGCGACGTGCGCGGGACGGCGCTCGGCCTCGCCGGGGTGTGGAGCACGCCGCTGTCGCGCGACGACGCGATCGGGCGCGTCGCCGGCGGCGTGTGCAAGGGCCAGCAGCCGCGCTTCGTGTTCCCGTACGGCCCGGCGGTCGTGCGGCGCGTCGGCGTGTGCACCGGCGCGGCGTCGGACCTGCTCGAGGCGGCGTCGAACGCGGGCTGCGACATGTTCGTGACCGGCGAGCTCGCCGAGCGCGCCGGCGACCTCGCGAAGGAGCTGCAGATCACGCTCGTCGCGGCGGGCCACTACGCGACCGAGGTGTTCGGCCCGATGCGCCTCGCCGACGAGCTGCGCATGCGCTTTCCCGGCCTCAACGTCCAGTTCGTGCCGGTGCCGAGCCCGCTGTAGCCGGATCTCCGGCGACAACTGAGCTACGGTGGCCGCGATGCAATCCGCGCTGCGCACCGCCGCCGCTGGCCTCATCGGGAACGTCCTCGAGTGGTTCGACTACGCGGTGTACGGCTACTTCACGACGGAGATCGCGAAGACGTTCACGCCGAGCACGATGGCGCAGAGCGAGCGCGAGCTGATCGCGCTGGCGGTGTTCTTCATCGGCTTTGCCGCGCGTCCGATCGGCGGGCTCGTGCTCGGCGTCGTCGGCGATCGCATCGGGCGGCGCGCGCTGATGACGCTGTCGATCGCGCTGATGGGCGGTGCGACGCTGCTCATCGGCCTCCTGCCCGGCTACAGCACGATCGGCATCGCGGCGCCGGTGCTGCTCACGCTGTGCCGCCTGCTCCAGGGCTTCTCGCTCGGCGGCGAGTTCACCGGGTCGATGGTGTACACGACCGAGCTCGCGTCGCCGCTCATGCGCGGCATCGTCGCGAGCTCGACGGCGGCCGGCACGACGCTCGGCTTCATCCTCGGCTCGCTGACGGCGTGGATCGTCAACAGGTCGCTCGGCGCCGAGGCCGCGGCGGAGTGGGGCTGGCGGATCCCGTTCATCGGGAGCGTGGTGTTCTGCGTGCTCGGCTGGTTCCTCCGGCGCGGCATCGTCGAGCCCGAGGTGAGCGCGAAGGCGATCGCGGAGCGCGCGCCGATCCTCGGGTCGCTCGTCGCCGACTGGAAGCCGATCGCGCAGACGTTCGGCATCGTCGCGCTCACGAACGCGGCGTACTACCTGGCGTTCACGTTCGCCGTCGAGCGCCGCAAGGCCGAGGACACGGCGTTCCAGGCGTTCAACACGATCAGCCTCGTCGTCGTGCTGTTCGCGAAGCTGTTCGGCGGCTGGCTGTCGGACCGCGTCGGGCGCCGGCGCCTGATGATCGCGATCACCGTGATGACGATGGTCGCGGTGTACACGTCGCTGCGCCTGATGCTGTTCGGCGGCCCGACGGAGTTCTTCATCGGGCAGCTCCTGCTCGGCGTGCCGCTCGGGATGGCGCTCGGCCTCCAGGGTGCGATGGTCGTCGAGATCTTCCCGCTGCGCACGCGCGTGACGTCCATGAGCTTCGCGTACAGCATCACGCTCGCGCTCGCGGGCGGCCTCGCGCCGCTGATCTCGAAGTGGCTGATCGACAACTACGACCCGCCGACGCTCCCGGCGTTCTACGTGATGATCTACGGGCTGATCGGGCTGCCGATCATGCTCGCGATGCGCGAGACCAACGACCGCGCCCTCGACGAGTGATCAGCTGGCGAGGGGAATCGCCACGGTGGGCGGTTCCGCGCGGGCGGGCGGCGCCGGGTCGTAGGTGATCGAGGCGGCGGCGGTCGTGAGCGCCACGGGCTGGAAGGTCAGGTAGGACCTCGCGAGCCACGACAGCTCGGCCGGCGACATCGTCAGGTGGGCGAGCGGGCCGAGCACGTACTGCTCCCACGTCGCGCGGTCCGCGATCCGGACGCGCAGGTCGCGGACGGCCTCGCGCCACTCGAGCGGGCACAGCGGTGCGAGGCGCGCGTGGTTGATGCCGCGCTCGATCTCCTCGTCGGCGCGGGCGGCCTCGCGCAGCTCGCCGTGGAGGTCGCCGTCGCGGGCGGCGAGGTGGGGGTACACCGTCGCATGCTCGGCGCGCATCATCGCGATCCACCGCGTCGACACCGTCTGGAACAGGTACCAGGCGTCGTCGTCGGCACACAGCTGGAGCTCGTCGAACATGGCGTCGAGCTCGCGCTGCTGGCGGTGGAGCAGGTCGAACACCGTCACGGATCGACGTGGAAGCAATCCCTACGCCACCCGCTGATCGAGCGGTGGCGCCACACCTCCTTCAGTCCTCCTCCTTCAGGGGCGGGCAGATCGCGAGCTTCACGCGCGACTTCTCCGCGAGCGTCTTGCCGTCGAGCGTGAACAGCGCGCCGCGCGTGAGGCCGACGAGCTTGTCGCCGTCGATCACGAGCTGCGCGAAGTCGAACGGCGCGTAGTGCTTTTTCACGTACGCGAGGCACTTCTTCTGCTTCGCGTCGCCGCCCTCCATCGCCGCCCACTCCGGCTCGTCGAGCGGACCGCACGGGCCCTTCGCGACCTTGCGCGGGCCGACCTTCGTGATCTCGTTCAGGCCGTCGTGGATCGCGACGGCGGTGAGCGCGGTCTCCTGCACGACGAGCTTTCCGTCGGTGACGGCCACGCCGCCGTGGTACAGGCCCCGGTAGGGCTCGGCCGCCTGCTTGCCGTCGAGCTTGAACATGCTGAGGTCGCTCCCCGGGCCGGCGGCGTCGCCGCGCACGAACACCGTGTCGCCGACGAACCACAGCGCCTGCGGCTGCAGGCCGATCTCGAACTTGAACGTCGACGTCGCCTTCTTCGACGCGAGGTCGAACACCGTGACGGCGTCGCCCTCGAGGCTCGCCGCGCGCTTGCCGTCGGGGTGGAGCGCGACCAGCATCCCCTCGTCCTGGGTCGCCGCGCGCGAGCACAGGCCCTCGTAGCACTTCCCCTTCACGGGGAAGCCGACGCCGGGCAGCGGCGCGAGGTCGCGCTTCGTGATCGCGCCGGTCTTGCCGTCGAGGTTCCAGCACCCGCGCATCCCCTCGTGGTCCGACGCGCACGCCGCGAGCTGCGCGCCGATCTTCGCGAACCCGATCGCCAGCGTCGAGGACTCCCACGGGATGCACGTCGCCGGCAGCGCCTGCTTCGGCGGCGACGGCGCCTCGGCGGCGTCGGGCGCGGCGGCGACGGTGGCGGCGTCGGGCGTCGCGGGTTTCGCCGAGCCGTCGTCCCCGGACTTCGCCGAGCCCGAGCCCGGCGCCGACGACGATGCCGACGCCGAGCCGGGTGCAGCCGCCGGCGCGTCCTTCTTGTCGCCGCACGCCGCGGTCATCGCGAGGATCAGGAAAACGGTGCGGTTCATCCTTCGTCACGTAACACCGATCGCGCGCGTGCTGTGGGGCGATCGCGCGGTCCGAATTGCGCGCAGTTCGCTACGGTTCGACGACAGGTCGCGTAGAGTAAGCGCGCTTGTCCTCGCCGATCAGATCCTCGGAGGCGCGCGTTCGCCTGCCGTCGGGCGTGCGCGACTTCCTGCCGCGCGCGGCGTCGCGCCGGGTGGCGCTCGCGGACCGCGTGACGCGCGTGTTCGAGGCGTGGGGCTACGCGCGGATCATCACGCCGGTGTTCGAGTGCGCGGACGTGCTCGAGCGCGGGCTCGGCCACGACGCGCGCGCGGCCGCGATCCGCTTCGTCGAGCCCGGCACCGGCGAGGTCGTCGCGCTGCGGCCCGACATCACGGCGCAGGTCGCGCGGCTCGTCGCGACGCGGCTCGCCGACCACGAGGCGCCGTTCCGCCTGTGCTACGAGGGCCCCGTCTACCGGATGTCGGGACGGCTCGCCGACGAGCTCGGCCAGCGCGAGATCCTGCAGGCGGGGATCGAGCTCGTGGATCGCCCGGAAGGGCGTCCGGAAGGGCGTCCAGAGAGTCGCGGCGACGACGAGGCGACCGAGGTCGCGGGCGATGCCGAGGTGCTCGCCGTCGCGGCGGCGGCGCTCGCGGCGGCGCAGCTGCCCGAGACGCGGCTCGACCTCGGGCACGTCGCGCCGCTGCGCCACGTGCTCGACAGCGTCGCGAGCGAGGAGACGCGGGCGCGGCTCGCGGCGGCGCTGGCGCGGAAGGACCGCGCGGGGCTGCGCGCGTGTGCGCGCGAGCTGCCGCCGGAGATCGCGCCGCTCGCCGAGGCGCTCGGCTCCCTGTTCGGTCCGGCGCGGCCCACGCTGGCGCGCGCGCGCGAGCTGCCGTGGCCCGACGAGGTCCGCGCGGCGCTCGCCCGCGTCGACGCGACGCTCGCCGCGTTCGCCGAGCTCGCGGATCCGGAGGCGCCGCCGGTGACGATCGATCTCGGCGAGATCCGCGGCTTCGATTACTACACGGGCATGCGCTTCGCCGGCTACGCGCACGGCGCGCCCGATGCGGTGCTGCGCGGCGGGCGCTACGACGCGCTGATCGGCCGCTACGGGCGCGCGGCGCGCGCGACGGGGTTCGCCGTCGACCTCGAGGCGCTCGCGCAGGCGCAGCGCGCCGGTGGGATCTCCGCGCCGGGGCTCGCGGCGGGCGTCGCGGTGTCGGGCGCCGGCGCCGCCGCGATCGCGTGCCTGGACCTCCTCGTCGCACTGGGCGCGGACCCGCGGAAGATCCTCGTGGTCGACAGCAAGGGCGTGC
>JAHBVW010000107.1 GCA_019637375.1 Deltaproteobacteria bacterium
ATGCTCATAGACGAACCCCGCGACGCGCAGGCGTCCCGCGGCGGCCGGCAGCAGATCGAGCGCGGCGCGCACGGCCGGCTGCCCGGAATCGTCGCGATCGGCGATCACCAGAATGTTGTCGAGCTTCATGGGCATGTCGTGCCTTTGCGAAATGGTGATGACCGTGCGATTTTACGGCCATTGCCGCCGGGGCAGGCATCTCATGACGACGGTCGTGCGGCGATGCAGCGAAGCCTGTTGATGCCGGCGGCGGGAAAAAGTGCTTTGATTTCTGGCGTCACCTTGGGCAAGATGCGTCTGCGCGGGTGTTGGCAGCGCAACGGGCCGTGGCGATCGACGCGGCCGGAGCCCTGCGAAAACACCGAAGCGCACCGGGAGAAGCGGCTCGCGCCGGTTGGATCGGCATGCCAGGGGCCATTGTCCGAAGTGTCTGAAAAAACCAGAAGAACGCCGGAACGGCCACAAGGTCGGATGAAAATCATGGAAAAAGCAGGCGGCGCGCCCTGGTGGCGCAGTCATCGGCCCTGTTGCAGGCGCTCATGAGCCAGCAGACCCTGGCCCACGCATTTCTGCAGAATTTCCTGGGCCAATCGCCGCAGTGGTACAAGCACACGATCGTCGGGTTCCTCGTATTGAACCCGATCCTGTTTGCCATCCATCCGTACATCGCGGGCTGGGTGCTGCTGTTCGAGTTCCTGTTCACGCTGGTCATGGCATTGCGCTGCTATCCGCTGCAGCCGGGCGGGCTGCTGGCCCTCGAAGCGGTCGCAATCGGGATGACGTCGCCGCTCGCGGTGTACCAGGAGGTGGTCAGGGGATTCGACGTGATCCTGCTGCTGATCTTCATGGTCGCGGGCGTCTACTTTCTCAAGGATCTGCTGCTGTACATGGTCACCAAGCTGGTGATCAAGATCCGCTCGAAGATGGCGCTGATGCTGTCGTTCACCTCGGTCACGGGGATGCTGTCCGCGTTCCTGGACGCGTTGACCGGGATCGCGATTATCATCACGGTGGCGATGGGTTTCTACGACGTGTACCACAGGGTCGCCTCCGGCAAGCACATCAACCGCGCCGACGACGACGCGCCGGCCGACGTCCGCTACCGGCGCCGGCTCGTCGAGGCCGCGCTCGCCGCCACGCCGATCCGCACGCTCCTCGCCGGCACCGCGAGCCTGGGCCCGCTCGGCACGCTGTCGGCGCGCCTCGCGCACCCGACCGACCCCGACGCGATCGTCATCGACTACCTCGACACCGCCGAGAGCGCCGCGCTCGTCACGCTGCTCGCGCTGTACGAGACGCGCTCGCAGGTCGCCTACCACACGATGCTGAAGGCGCTGTGCGACCTCTACGGCCTGCGCAAGGACGAGTTCGATCGCGTCGCGAACGAGGCGAACTACCTCGCGGCGATGAACGCCGCGCGCACCGACAAGGAGCGCATGCTCGACCACGTCGTGCCCGGCCGCATCGTCGAGATCGGCCCGGGCGGCGGCGTCGTCCTCGACCTGCTCGCGCACCGCTTCGCCGGCTCGGAGGTCATCGGCGTCGACCTGTCGCGCGAGGTCGTGACCGCGCTCGAGCAGCGCGCCGCGCAGACCCGCGCCGCGTGGCGGGTCGTGCACGGCGCGGCCGACGACCTGCCCGCGCTCGTCGCGCTCCCCGTCGACACCGTCGTGTTCTGCTCGATCCTCCACGAGGTCTACAGCTACGCGACGCCGCCGTTCTCGCTCGCCGCCGTCGAGCGCGCGGTGCGTGCCGCGTTCGCGGCGCTGCGCCCCGGCGGCCGCCTCGTGATCCGCGACGGCGTGATGCCGCCGCCCGGCCGCCGCCGCATCCGCATGCGGTCGCCCGGCGGCGACGACGTGCGCGCGACGCTCGAGCTGTACGCCGCGCAGTTCGAGGGCCGGCGCATCACGTTCACCGAGCTCGCGCCCGACCGCGTCGAGATGTCGACCGCCGACGCGATGGAGTTCCTCTACACGTACACGTGGGGCCCGGCGAGCTTCCCGTACGAGGTGCGCGAGCTCTACGGCATCCTGCCGTACGACGACTACGTCGCGCACCTCGTCGCGTGGTGCGGCGGCCCCGAGGCCGCGCGCGTCGTCGACACCCCGCTCCGCTCGTACCTCCAGCCGGGCTACCGCGACCACCTCGCCGCGGCGATCGAGCTCACCGACGAGCGCGACGCCCCCGTCGAGCTGCCCGACTCCAACTGCCTGATCGTCGTCGAGCGGCGCTGACCGCTACTCGGCGCGCACGAACGACGACACCTTCCACGCACCCGCGCGCTGCTCGAGCTGGAGCTGCCACGCGCCCACCTTCGGATCGGCGGCCGGGCACGAGATCTTCTTGTCCGTCGCGCCGCAGCCGTCGCCGATCAGCTTCGCCATCGCGTCGAGCGCCTCGGTGTCGGCCTGCCACGTCGCGAGCGCGACGTCCGCGCCCGGAGGGGCGCCGAGGCTCCACACCACGTCGTCGGCGAGGTACGCGCGCAGCGCGCTCGCATCGCGCTTGATGAGCGCGTCCTTGATCTGCGCGAGCTGGCCCGCGGCGGCCTCGGGCACGCCCTTGAACTGCTTCGGATCGGTCTTCTTGACCGTGTCCTCGGGCCGGGTCTCCTCGATCTTCTCCTTCATCGGCACCGCGTAGGGCCGGATCCGCTTGTAGATCGCGAGCGTGAGCGCGTCGGTGCGGCCCTCGAGCCAGTGCGGCTTCGCGGGCCCGAACAGCTCGACGGGGAGCGCCGCGCCGGGCTCCCACTCGGACGCGTGGCCGACGACCTTCACGCGCCACGGCCGCCCGCCGGTCACGATCACGTCGAAGCGGATGAAGTAGCGCTTGTACGCGAGGCGCGTCGGCACGCCGGCCTGCGCCTGGGCCTGCGTGACGGTGCCGGTCGGCATGCCCTGGCCCTGCGCGACCGTGCGCTGGTTCGCGAGGTCGTCCTGGTTGTTCGCGTACTGCACCTGGTGCCACGCCGTGCGCACCGCGCCGGTGCCGGGGACGTCGTCGATCTTGGGGTACAGCTCGCGCGTCGCCTCGAGCGCGGCGTTGTAGACGATCGCGAAGTCGATGTCGTAGAGCGATCGCTTCGCGGTCTCGACCTCCTTCCGGTTCGAGCACGCCGCCGCGGCGGCCGCGACGGCGATGAAGAAGGTGATACGTTGCACGGCGCGCATGGGTGGACGCCTTCGAAATAGCACAGCTGCCGCGACGAGCGCCGCCAAAACACCACCCGCCACCGAGGCAGAAGCCGCCGCGATCGGCGCGCGCCTCGCGGCGTTGTACCCGGACGCCCACGTCGAGCTCGACCATCAGGACGCGTACCAGCTGCTCGTCGCGACGATCCTGGCGGCGCAAGCCGTGGATAAGACGATCAACACGCTCACGCCGGCGCTGTTCGCGAAGTTCCCCGATGCCACCTCGCTCGCGCAGGCCGACCAGCTCGAGCTCGAGGGGATGATCAAGCAGAGCGGCTTCTTTCGCCAGAAGGCGGCGAACCTGATCGCGACGGCGCGCGCCATCGTCGAGCGCTTCGGCGGCGAGGTCCCCGAGACCATGGCCGAGCTCGTCACGCTCCCCGGCGTCGCGCGCAAGACCGCGAACGTCGTTCTCGGCTGCGCCCTCGGCAAGAACGAGGGCTTCATCGTCGACACCCACGTCATGCGCGTCGCGCAGCGCCTCGGCCTCACCCACGAGACCGAGCCCGCGAAGATCGAGCCCGATCTCATGCGCCTCATCCCGCGGGATCAGTGGACCGACTACGCGAACCGCCTGATCTGGCACGGCCGCCGCGTCTGCCACGCCCGCCTCCCCGACTGCGAGCACTGCGCGCTCGCCCCGATCTGCCCGAGCGCCGGCCTGGGCGCCTCGATCGTCGCCGAGGCCGAGCAGCGCCGCGTCCTGGCGAAGGCGGCGAAGAAGGCGAAGGCGGCGGGGAAGGCGGCGAAGAAGGCGAAGGCGGGGAAGGCGGGGAAGGCGGCGAAGAAGGCGAAGGCGGGGAAGGCGGCGGCAGGGAAGGCGCGTGGCGCGGCGAAGCGAAACGCGCGAACATGACGCCTCAGGTGCGACGACTGTCGGTACGAGGTTGTTGGTGAGCCCCCACGCGAACCCCACCGCGATCCCCATCGTCGCCGTCGGCGCGATCGTGCTCGACGCGGCCGGAAAGGCGCTGCTCGTCGAGCGGGCGCGGGCGCCGGGCGCCGGCCTGTGGACCGTGCCCGGCGGCAAGGTCGAGACCGGCGAGACGCTGGTGCAGGCCGTCGTGCGCGAGGTCCTCGAGGAGACCGGCATCGTCGTCGAGGTCGGCGCGCTCGCGTGCGTCGTGGAGCGGATCGGCGAGGGCTACCACTACATCATCCTCGACTACTGCGCGCGCGCCGTCGGCGGGCACCTCGAGGCGGCGAGCGACGTGCGCGCGGCGCGCTGGGTCACGCCGGCGGAGCTCGCCGGCATGACCGTCACCGACGGCCTCCACGACGTGCTCGCGCAGGCTCGTGCTACACACGGCGCGTGGTTCGCCTCCCGCTAGCGTCCGCCGCCGCCTCGGTGCCGAGTGTCCGGCGCGCGGACGTCTCCGACGCCGAGTGGTTCAGCTGGCGCTGGCAGCTCGCGCACATGATGACGTCCGCCGAGGAGCTCGCGCGCATCGTCGAGCTGTCGCCGACCGAGCGCGCCGGGCTCGCCGCGTCGGCGCACCTGTTCCGCGTCGGCATCACGCCGTACTACGCGAGCCTCATGGATCCGCGGCACGCGAGCTGCCCGATCCGCATGCAGGCGATCCCCGCGCCCGCCGAGGGCGACGTGCGCGACGAGGAGCTGCGCGATCCGCTCGGCGAGGACTCGCACAACCCGGCGCCGTCCGTCGTCCACAAGTACCCCGACCGCGTCCTGTTCCTCGTCGTCGATCGCTGCGGCATCTACTGCCGCCACTGCAACCGCCGCCGCCTCGTCGGCGGTGACGAGCCGCCGACCACCGCCGACCTCGACGCCGGCATCGACTACATCGCGCGCACGCCGCGCATCCGCGACGTCCTCCTCTCGGGCGGCGATCCGCTGCTGCTGTCGACGCGCCGCCTCGACCACCTCCTCGGGCGCCTGCGCGCGATCCCGCACGTCGAGACGCTGCGTATCGGCACGCGCCTGCCCGTCGTGTGCCCGATGCGCATCGACGACGAGCTGACGTCGGCGCTCCGCAAGCACCACCCGCTGTTCATCAACACGCACTTCAACCACCCCGTCGAGCTCACACCGGAGGCGCGCCGCGCGTGCGAGCGACTCGCCGACGCCGGCATCCCCGTCGGCAACCAGACCGTGCTCCTCCGGGGCGTCAACTCCTCCGTGCGCTGCCTGCGCGCGCTCATGCGGGGCCTCCTGCGCTCGCGCGTGCGGCCGTACTACCTGTTCCAGGGCGACACCGTCGTCGGCACGGATCACCTGCGCACGCCCGTCGAGACCGCGATGGAGCTGTACGAGGGCCTGCGCGGCTGGATCAACGGCATGGCGGTGCCGCACCTCGTGCTCGACGCGCCCGGCGGCGGCGGCAAGGTGCCGATCCTCCCGAGCTACCTCGAGAGCCTCGACGCGGACACCGCCGTCGTGCGCACGTACCGCGGCGTGCGCATCGCGTACCCGCAGCCGCGCGCGCGCGACTGCACCGTGCCCTACGACGACATCTACTTCGCCGGCGTCGCGCCCGACGACGATCGCGAGGGGACCGTCGGATGAAGACGGAGTGACCGCGGTGATCTCGGGGGTGCCCGAGCTCGCGCGCGGGCTCGGCTTCGCGCGCTCCGCCGTCGTCCCCGTCGAGCCGCCGCGCCGCCACGAGCTGTACGCCGCGTGGCTCGCCGAGGGCCGCGCCGGCGAGATGGCCTACCTCGCGTCGCCCGAGCACGTCGCCGGGCGCGCGGATCTGCGCTCGCTGCTCGCGACGGCGCGCTCGCTCGTCGTCGTCGCGCTCGCGCTGGATCGCACCGATCCCGTCGTCCCGCCCGATCGCCTCCTGCGCGGCCGCATCGCGCGCTACGCCCGCGGCGACGACTACCACCTCGTGATGCGCGATCGCCTGGTCGCGCTCGCCGATGCGATCGCCCGCCACGCCGGCGTCCCCGTCGCGAGCCGGCCGTGCGTCGACTCGGCGCCCGTCCTCGAGCGCGAGTGGGCCGAGCGCGGCGGCCTCGGCTTCGTCGCGAAGAACACGATGCTGATCGCGCCCGGCCTCGGCAGCCACGTCATGCTCGGCGAGCTGCTCGTCGACGCCGAGCTCGCCGTCAGCGCGCCCGCCGCCCCGCCGCGCCCGCGCTGCGGCGGCTGCCGCGCGTGCCTCGACGCGTGCCCGACGGGCGCGTTCGCCGATGCCTACGTCCTCGACGCGCGCCGCTGCATCTCGTACCTCACGATCGAGCACGCCGGACCGATCCCGCGCGAGCTGCGCCCGCTGATCGGCACGTGGGTGTTCGGCTGCGACGTCTGCCAGGACGTGTGCCCGTTCAACGCGGGCGGAGGCGAGCCCGCCGATCCCGCGCTCGCGCCGCGCTCGCTCGAGCACGCGCTGCCCGATCTCGTCGCGCTCGCCGCGCGCAACACGAACCAGCTGCGCCGCTACGTCAAGCGCACGGCGCTGCGCCGCATCCCGCGCGCGTCGCTCCTGCGCAACGTCGCCGTCGCGCTCGGCAACACCGGCTCGCCCGACGCGCTCCCCGCCGTGCGCGGGCTGCTCGCGGATCGCGATCCGCTCGTGCGCGGCCACGCCGTGTGGGCGCTCGCGCGCCTCGGCGGCAACGTCGCGGGGCTCACCGACGACGATCCGTTCGTCGCCGAGGAGATCACGGCGGCGGCGGCACGAACGTCGAGCCCGCCACGAACTCCGCCAGCACCCTGATCTGCGCGTCGGTCAGCTGCCCCTCGAACGACGGCATCTTGAAGTTCGCCGAGCCGCGCCGGATCTGGCGCTCGACGCTCGCCGGCGTCATGTCGCGGCGCACGTCCGGAGCGGTGAGGTCCTTCACGCCGAAGCGTTCGACCATCATCTCCGTCGGCCGGCCCGTCGGTCCGTGACACGCCGAGCACTGCGACGCGAACAGGTCCCGACCGTCGGTGGAGTCACCTGCTGCGTTGACCTTGCACGCCGCGAGCGCGATCGCCAGAGCGCAGAGGAGGTGCCGCACCCTCGCCAGATGCCATCCGCGGTAGCGCGTGGCAAGGCCGTGCTAGTGTTCGTGCCATGCGGTGGATTGTCCTGGCCTCGTTCCTCGTCGGCGTCGTCGGATGCGGCGGGACGCCGATTCCGATGCACTCCGGCTACAAGAGCGAGAAGGAGAAGCCCTGGAAGAAGGCCAAGTCGATCAAGCTCGACGACAAGGGCGAGGGCAAGGCGGGCGGCGATCTGAGCTACGCGACCTACAAGCGCGCCCGCTGGTTCGCGGTCGAGCTCCCGACGCACGGCGAGCTCGACGTCAAGCTCGAGGTCACGCCGCCCGGTGAGGCGGTCAACGACGACTTCGATCTCGGCTTCGAGATCCTCGATCCGCACTTCCGCGTGCTCGCGAAGTCCGACGCCGAGGAGGGCGACGGCAAGGGCGAGATGCAGAAGCAGAAGACGCTGCGCGACATCGACCCCGGCAAGTACCTCATCCACCTGTACCTGCAGTCGCGCGTGGACACGGCGGAGTTCGGCCTGAAGGTCGCGTTCCGGTCGACCCGGGCGCCCGACGCGAAGACCAACTTCCCCGAGCAGGTCGAGTACGTGCCGACGCTCGCGGCGATCAACGCGACCGACGAGGCGCCCAAGACGGCGAAGAAGCCCGAGCCGTGGAAGCCGCCCCCGGGCTGGAAGCCCCCCGTCACGCCGGAGAAGCCGGTGACGCCGGACAAGAAGCCCGAGAAGCCGACCGTCACCACGGTGAGCGCCCGCATCGTCGGCGTCAGCGTCGTGTCGGGCGGCGTGCAGATCCTCATCGGCCGCGGCACCGGGAGCGAGCCGCCCGCCATCGACGGCATGCGCGCGACCCTGAAGGGCATCGCCGGCGCGTTCCCGATCTCGGGGTGTAGCGACAGCACCTGCAACGCGGTCATCACGAAGGCGACGACGGATCAGGTGAAGGCCGCGGGCGGCATGGTCGTCTTGTCGCCGTAGCCCTTGAATCGCGTAGTCGGTTCGGTAACACTCCAGCAATGCTCGGGAAATCGGTGGGACCGAGGGTACTCCTGTCCGGCCTCGTCTTCGTCGTGGCGTGCGCGCGCACGATCTCGCAGGACGCGCACACCGCCGAGGACGGACGCATCAAAGGTGCGAAGGCGGTGAACCTCGAGAACGGTGAGGGGAAGGCGAAGGGCATCGTCACGTATCCGGGCGGCGATCGCGTCGACTGGAAGGTGATCGAGATCCCCGACAACAAGAAGGGAACGCTCAACCTCAACCTCACGTGGCAGACGCCGCGCCCGGGGCTGAAGCTGAGCTTCGACGTGTTCGACGAGTACCAGCACCAGCTGCTGAGCGCCAAGCGCGTGCGCGCGCGTGCGCGCGAGGCCGTCGTCGAGAATGCGAAGGGCAAGTACTTCGTCCGCATCTACGCGGTCGGCCGCGGCGACGCGGGCAAGTACAGCCTCGCCGTCGAGTTCAAGGAGCAGATCGTCGGCCCGGGCTTCGACGTCGCGAAGCTCGACATCCCGGATCCGCCGAAGCTCGCCGCGGTGCCCGAGCCCGAGCCGGCCGGCGGCGACGACAAGGACAAGTGCGACGAGTTCGTCTGGGACATCAAGAAGCCCGCGTGCAAGAGCATCTGCCCCGCCGTCGGCGCGCCTCCCGGCTGGCCGCCGTGCAAGGGCAAGTGCCCCAACCCGCCGACCGTCGACGAGCCCGCGTGTCACGCGACGATGCCGTGCCCTCCGGGCGCACCCGACGAGCGCGTGAAGGCCTGCACGCCCGACAAGTGGCCGCCCTGCCCCGACAAGACCAAGCCCGACAACCGCAACCCGAACTGCCGCATCCCGGCGGACCCGGTCGTCGGTCGCATCGTCGGCAAGGAGCTGAAGGGCGGCGAGCTATTGATCACCGTCGGCGTCGGCGAGCTCCAGGGCGTCAGCAAGAGCTGGAAGGGCGAGGTCGTCCGCTCGAACGACGTCAAGGCCGGCGCCGTCTCGGGCGGTGACGTCCGCATCGTCCGCATCGACAAGAACATCACGGTCGGTAGCACCAAGCTCACGCCCGACCAGATCGGCGCCACGCCGTACGTGCGCTTCTCGCCGAAATAAGCATGGTGACCAACCACGATCCCTTCGTCGGGAAAGTCATCGACGGCCGCTACGAGATCCAGGCTCGTATCGGAGAAGGCGGCATGGGCGTCGTCTACAAGGCGCGCCAGACGTCGATCGATCGCATCATCGCGCTGAAGATGCTGAACCAGCAGATGGCGAACGACCCGACGTGGGTCCAGCGCTTCTACAACGAGGCCAAGGCGTGCAGCCGCCTCCAGCATCCGAACACGATCCGCATGTTCGACTTCGGTCAGACGCAGGACTCGCGCCTGTTCATGACCATGGAGTTCCTCGACGGGCATTCGCTGCGCGCGGTGCTCACGCCCGGGCCGATCGCGCCGCAGCGCGTGGCGAAGATCCTGATCCAGTGCTGCGCCTCGCTCGCCGAGGCGCACTCGATCGGCATCATCCACCGCGACATCAAGCCCGATAACGTGTTCCTGCTGAACATGGCGGGCTCGCCCGACTTCGTGAAGCTCCTCGACTTCTCGGTCGCGAAGCTCCTCGAGGGCGACCGCATGAAGACGCAGGCCGGCGTCGTGTTCGGAACGCCGCAGTACATGTCGCCCGAGCAGGGGCGCGGCCTGCCGCTCGACGCGCGCAGCGACCTCTACGCGCTCGGCATCCTCGCGTTCGAGATGCTGACGGGCAACGTGCCGTTCCACGACGACAACCCGATGACGGTGATCCAGATGCACCTCCACGCCGGCGTGCCGCCGATGCCGGAGACGGTGCCGTACTCGATCCAGCAGGTGGTGCGGCGCGCGCTCGAGAAGGACGCGGGCCGTCGCTATCAGTCGGCCGGCGAGATGATGCAGCAGTGCCAGGCCGTGTTCGCCGAGCTCAGCGGCGGCGGCGTCTCCGTCGGCGGCGGCGGCGTCCCGAGGACGATGGTCGCGCAGCCGAACCCGCACATGATGCAGGGCATGCCGCCGCAGCAGATGAACGCGCAGATGCCCGGCATGGGCATGCCCCCCCATATGCAGCAGGGCATGCCGCAGCAGATGAACCAGGGCTACGGGCAGCCGCCGCAGCAGTCGTCGGCGGCGGCCAAGACGATGGTCGCCGGGCAGAGCCCGTTCGCCGGCGGTCAGATGCCGCCGCAGCAGGCGAGCGGCCTCGCGCCGGGACAGCCGCAGCCCGGCCCGGGCGGCTTCGTGTCGGCGAACCCGATGCAGAAGACGATCGTCGCCGGCATGGCGCCGCCGATCGTGCAGGGCCAGATGATGCAGCCCGGGATGCCGGGCATGCAGCCGAACGCGATCCACCCGAACGCGGCGACGATGCCGCAGGGCATCGGCGGCCCCGGTCAGCAGCAACAGCAGCAGCCGCAGGGTCCGAACAAGACCGTGATGCTGCAGCCGAGCGAGGGCGTCGTCTCGGTCGCGCGCACGAACCAGCCGATCCAGCCGGCCGCGGGCGGCGAGACCGTCCAGCAGGGCGCGTCGACGCTGTTCTGGATCGTCTCCCTGTTCATCGGCATCGCGATCGGCGCGCTCGCCTACGTGATCGTGCTGCAGACGCAGTGAACCCATGGCCGCCGACGACGAACCGCCCCCCGAGCTGACCGCGAAGGATCTCGCCGCGGCGTTCGCGCGAGCGTCGGCGAGGCGCGCGCCCGCACCCGCACCCGACGGCGACGTCCCGCCCGAGGAGGAGCTCGATCCGCAGACGCGCGCGGACCTCGAGCGCTGGTTCGGGCTGCCGTCGTACCAGGAGCTCGCCGAGCGCCCCCCCGAGCCGCAGCAACCCGTCGACGAGGACCTGAAGAAGCTGCTCGCGGCGCGCGCCCGCGCCCTCGCGGCGATCGATCCGGCGCTGCTCGAGCGGCACCGCCGGCGCGTCGAGCCCGACGCGGATCGCGTTCTCCCCCGCCCGCTCCCCGAGCTCCGGACCTACGCCGATCCGGACATGACGATGTTCGACCAGAGCGCGCTCGGCCACGGCCACTCGATCGCCGAGCCGCGCGAGGTCGAGATCCCGCAGCAGCTCATCGACGATCTCCACGAGTGCACGCCGCAGGCGATCCTGCGCGACCTGCACCGCCCCGAGGACGTGTTCGACAAGGTGTTCGAGATCGTCGACCACGGGCGCGAGCTCGTCGTCGACGTCGGCCACACCGTCGCCGAGCTCATGCGCCAGAGCTTCCGCGCGACGGCCCAACCGTCGACGTTCACCGTCGGCTGCGCGCTGTACGGCGAGTCGCGCGTCGTGCGTAGTGCACCGTGGGTGGATGTGCTGAAGACCTACCTCCCGAACCGCCGCGAGGGACTGTCGTGAGGAAGCCGCGCTCCCGCCGCGCCGTAGATCGCACGATGCGCGCACGCCGGGTGGAGGGAATCGCGTGATGGATCCGCGTCCGATTCCCGTCGAGCGCTTCCTGCTGCGCGCCGTGGGCCGCACCGACGTCGGTGCGCAGCGCACGCAGAACGAGGACGCGATGTACTACGACGACTTCCTCGGCGTGTACGTCGTGTGCGACGGCATGGGCGGTCACGCGTCGGGCCAGGTCGCGTCCGACATCGCGATCCGCACGATCGTCCACTCGCTCAAGACCGGCGACCCGCTGCCGGCGCCCGGGCAGGACCCGCTCGTCGCGGCGATGCGCGCGGCGAACGCCGCCGTGTACCAGCGCGCGCAGATGGATCCCGCGTGCCACGGCATGGGCACGACGGCGGTCGGCCTCCGCTTCGAGGAGGGCCTCGTCCACATCTGCCACTGCGGCGACTCGCGCGGGTACCTGCTCCGCCACGGTCAGCTCCAGCAGCTGACGCGCGACCACTCGCTGCGCAACCTGTATCAGGACCGACCCGACCTGATCGGCACGCTCGGCCCGGCGACGTCGAACGTGATCATCCGCGCGATCGGCCTCGATGCGAACGTCGAGATCGAGCACAACGCGATGCAGCCGGAGCACAACGACGTGTACCTCCTGTGCTGCGACGGCCTCAGCGACCTCGTCGACGACTGGATGATCCGCGAGATCATGACGTCGGGCGACTCGCTCGAGAGCGTGGCCGAGAACCTGATCCGCGCCGCGAACAACAACGGCGGCACCGACAACATCACCGTCGTGCTCGCGCAGACGTTCGTCGACCCGCTCTGGATCCCCGCGCACGCTTATCAGCAGCAGATGCACGGCTACTGATATCCTGCGCGGGATGCGTGCCTTCGTCGCGATCGCCGCGGTGCTCGCCGCGGCAGGCTGCAAGTCCGGGGGTGCGGGCGACGTCGACGCGGGCGCCGTCGGGTGCATCGAGCGCAACCCACCCGAGCCGGCGCACGTCCACACCGACGGCATGACGCACGCCGGGCTCGAGTGCTTCACGTGCCACCAGCCCGGCGGCGCGGCCGGCATCGTGTTCGAGTTCGCCGGCACCGTGTTCACGCGCGACAACGGCCCCGAGGGCGGCGTCCACATCCGCATCCGCGACTCGCTCGACCGCATCCGCGTCGAGCAAACCGACGACGCCGGCAACTTCTACGTGCGCGCCGGGTCGGGGCTGGCGTTCCCGGTGTTCGTCGACGTCAGCGCGTGCCCGACGACGGAGCGCATGAACGCGATGCTCACATCGCCGTCGCAGGGCAACTGCAACATGTGCCACGACGGCGGCGTGCTCGGCCGGATCTCGATCAATCCCTAGCCCTCGGCGGCGAACCTCGACGTGTGGCCGGGCGGTCCTGCGTGCGGTCGTCGCGATCACGCGCCGGTTCGTGCTCGTCGCGGGCCTCCCGATGGTGAACGCGCGGCGCTCGCAGAGGCTCCCGACGGTGGTTTGACACGAACGCTCTGCTGTCTCGCGTGCGGTCGTCGAGACCACCTTCCGG
>JAHBVW010000108.1 GCA_019637375.1 Deltaproteobacteria bacterium
AGCTAACCGGCGGTCTGCAGCCCCGCGGCGATGCCGCCGATGGTCGTGAAGATCGTGCGCTCGAGGAGGGCCGGGTCGCCTTGCCCGGTGGGCAGGGCGCGGCGGCGCCGCATGGCCTCGATCTGCACGTGGGAGAGGATGTCGAGCTGGGAGTTGCGGCGCGCGACGGAGGTGGCGAGGTAGGGGCGGGTCGAGAGCGGGCCGGTGCGGCCGAGGAGGTCGTGGAGCGCGCGGACGGTACGGGTGTGCTCGTCGGCGATGATCGTGAAGAGGCGGCGCGCGTCGGGGTCGGCGAGGCGGGCGTACTCGCCGGCGACGTCGATGTCGGAGCGCACGAGCGACAGCTCGCAGTTCTGGACGAGGGCGCGGGCGAAGCGGGAGCGCTCGACGAGCTCGCGCACGCCGGCCGGGCCGAGGTGCGCGGCGAGCGCCTCGAGCGCCGTGCCGACGCCGAACCAGCCGGGGATGCCGTGGCGGCTCTGGGTCCACGAGAACACCCACGGGATCGCGCGCAGCGACTCGAGCGTGAGCCTCGCGCCCGCGGCGCGCGACGCGGGGCGCGAGCCGATCGGGAGGTGGGACACGAAGTCGATCGGGGTCGCGGCGAGCGTGTAGCGCGCGAGGAGGTCCTCGTCGACGGTGAGCTCCCGGTAGCGCGCGCCGGCGCTCGCGGCGGCGACGGCGAGGGCGGCGTCCTGCTCGCGCGTGTCGCCGTCGCGCAGGTGGGTGGCGTCGAACACCGCGGCGAGCGTGAGCTCGAGGTCGCGCTCGGCGATCTCCGGGTTCGAGTAGCGCGCGGTCACCGTCTCGCCCTGCTCGGTGACGCGCAGCCGCCCGCGCAGCGCCGCCGCGGGCTGCGCGCGGATCGCCTCGCTCGCGGGGCCGCCGCCGCGGCCGAGCGCGCCGCCGCGGCCGTGGAACAGCGTCAGCGTGACGCCCGTCTCCTCGGCGGCGCCGACGAGCTCGAGCTGCGCGCGCCGCAGCGCGACCGACGACGCGACGTAGCCGACCTGCTTGCCGGAGTCGGAGTAGCCGATCATCACCTCGAGGCAGTCGCCGAGCTCGGTGCGCAGCGTCGGCTCGGCGAGCGCGTCGCGCGCGATCGCACCGGCGCGCTCGAGGTCCTCGAGCTGCTCGAGCAGCGGCACGGGGTGGAGCTCGCTCGGCGCGAGGCCGGCCGCGCGCGCGAGGAACACGACCTCGAGCAGGTCCGACACCTCGCGCGTGAAGCTGACGACGTAGCGCTCGCACGCGCGCGGCCCGAGCTCGCGGCGCGCGCGCCCCACGACCTCGAGCGTCGCGATCAGCTCCTGCGCCGCCGCGGAGACGCCGGAGGTGTCGCGCACCGGCGCGATCGGCCGGGCGAGCACCTCGCGCAGCACGGCGCGCCGGCCCGCCTCGTCGCGATCGAGGTAGTGATCGCGGCCGCCGCGCGCGAGCAGCTCGGCGACGACGCGGTCGTGCACCGCGGAGTGCTGGCGGATGTCGAGCGACGCGAGGTGGAACCCGAACACCTCGCACCGGCGGATCGCGTCGCGCAGGTCGTGATCCGCGACGGGGGCGAACCCCGCGCCCCGCAGCGTGCGGTCGATCAGCAAGAGGTCGTCGCGGTACTCGTCGGCGTCGACGTACGCGTCGTCGCCGTGCGCGACCGTCGCGCGCAGCCGCGCCTGCGCGTACCACAGCTTCTCGCGCCACGGCTCGTACATCGTGCGCGGCCGCGCGTGCGCCGCGACCTCCGGCATGCGCGCGCGATCCACCTCGAGCGCGGCCTCGATCTCCTCGACGGAGCCCCGCGCGCGCAGCGTCGACACCGACATCCCGCGGCCGAGCGCCGCGACGTCGTCGAGATAGCGCTCGAGCACGAGCCCGCGGTGCCGCGCCAGCACGGCGCGCGTGACCTGCGCCGTCACGTTCGGGTTGCCGTCGCGATCGCCCCCGACCCACGAGCCCCACTGCAAGAACGTCGGCACGCGCCACGCGATGCCGAGCCGGTCGCGCAGCCGGTCCTCGATCGTGCGGTACACGCGCGGCGTCACGTCGAGCAGCGAGCGCCGGAACGCGTCGAGCACGGCCTCGACCTCGTCGAGCGGCGACGGCCGGCGGGCGCGCGCGTGCTCGGTCGCGTGCAGCGCGAACACCTCGGCCGCGAGCTCGCGCGCCGTCCGCGTGCCGCGACTCGGTGCGAGATCGTCGAGGTCGTGCGCGATCCGCGTCAGGTGCTCGAGCGAGCTGCGCCGGCGCGCCTCCGTCGGGTGCGCCGTCAACACCGGCATCACGAGCGCGCGGTCGAGCAGCGCGCGCACCTCGCGCTCGCCGGCGCCGGCGTCGATCCACGCATCGATCGCGGCGACCAGGCCGTCGGCCGGGCGCTCGCCGCGGTCGTGCAGGACGCGCAGCCGCTGTCGCTCCTCGGCGGTGTTCGCGAGGTGGCACCACAGCGTCGCCGCCCGCGCTGCGACCTCGAGGTCGCCGTCGGCGAGGGCCGCGACGCGCTCGGCGAAGGCGCGCCGCCCGCCCGGGAGGGCACCCTCGCGCAGGGCGCGCGCGAGCCGGCCGAGCTCGTCGCTCAGCGCGCGTGCCCCGTCGCCGTCGAGCGCCGTCACCGCCGCGGCGAGCGCGCCCGACAGCTGCGCCATGTCCCGATCGAGCTGCGCGGCGTCCACGCCTGTAGTCTACTGCCGGTCCGGATCGGCCCTTCCGACGGCGGCCGACAGAACCTCACGCGAGCGTGAGGTGCCTTACTCGACGCTCGCGCAAGCGTCTATACTGCGCCCATCGGCGAGCAGCACGACACCGGTGACCACACGCGGGTCGAGGTGCGAGATCCATTTCTCGGCACGGTCCTCGATCGGCGTTTTCGCGTCGACGAGCGGATCGGCGTCGGCGGGTTCGGCGTCATCTACCGCGCGACGCACGTCAAGTCGAAGTATCCGGTCGCGCTGAAGATCCTCAACCCCGTGATGTCGCGCGACGAGCGCATCGTCGCCCGGTTCAAGCGCGAGGCGGCGACGGTGACCAGCCTGCGCAGCCCGCACACCGTCACGACGTACGAGCTCGTCGAGGAGGACAACGGCAACCTGTTCATGGTGATGGAGCTCTTGCGCGGCGAGACGCTCCTGCACCGCTTCCGCCGCGAGGGGCCTCTGCCGTGGCGCAAGGTCGTCGCGATCGGGCGCGCCGTGTGCGAGTCGCTCGCCGAGGCGCACGGCCTGGGCGTCGTACACCGCGACCTCAAGCCCGAGAACATCCACCTCGAGCCGGCGCCCGAGCCGGACTTCGTGAAGGTGCTCGACTTCGGCATCGCGAAGGTGCTGCGCGGCAGCGAGCTCGACGGCGCCGGCGAGGAGCTGACGAAGCACAACGAGGTCGTCGGCACGTTCGACTACGTCTCGCCCGAGCAGATCATGGGCGAGACCGACAGCGGGCAGAGCGACCTCTACACGCTCGGCGTCGTGATGTACGAGATGCTGACCGGCACGCGCCCGTTCGCGCACGCGACGGGAGCGGCGCTGCTCGCCGCGATCGTGACGACGACGCCGACGCCGCCGTCGGTGCGCGTGCCCGGCACGCCGGCGGAGCTCGACGCGGTCGTCCTGCGCTGCCTCGAGCACGAGCCGCCGCGGCGCTACCAGGACGTCGGCGAGCTCGCCGCCGCCCTCGACGTCCTCCTCGACGGCCAGGACGAGGGCGCGACGCGCAACATCTCCGTCGCCGACCTCGCCCGCCCGCGCCGCGGCGAGCCGCCGGCCGACACCGACGAGCACCCGGGCGACGAGGCCACGCTCGTGTCGGACCGCCCGCTGCAGCCCGCGCTCGACACCGACGGCGACCTCGAGCCGCCGACGATCGCCGAGGGCGCGCACCGGCAGCTCCCGACCCCCACGCCGACGATCGAACCGCCGCCCCCGCGCATGCCGTCGACGGTCCGCCGCGCGACGTCGGTGCCGCCCCCGACGCCGCCGCAGGCCTCCGAGCGGTCGCCGTCGCGCCGGCTCGCCGCGGCGCCCCCGCCGATCCCGCGCGCACCGACGACACCGCCGCGCGGGTCGCAGGAAGGCCCCACGCAGCCGCAACCCCACCCGCCGTACGCCACGCCGTCGCCGGGCACCGTGCCGGCGATGTCCTACGGCGCGCCGCCGTTCGCGCCCGGGCAGCCGGCGCCGTTCACACCCGGGCCGTCGTCCCGCACGTACTCGACGCTCGACGGCTGGGGCGCACCGCCGAGGACGAACCCGGGAGCGGCGACGCGGGAGCCGACGCCGGCGCCGGTCGCGCAGGAGCCGTCGCGGGTCGCCGTGTGGATCGTCGTGTTCGCCGCCGCCCTCGTGGTGGGCGTGCTGCTCGCCGTGCTGGCCTGACGGCGAAAGCGAGCTGCGTCACACGACGCCGGACCCGAAGCGTGGCAGGTTCCGCGACCCATGCGGCCGGCACTCCTCACGCTCCCACTCCTGTTCGCGGTCGCGGAGGCGCGCGCCGATGCGCCGGCGTCCGAGCCGCTGCGCGGCTACGTGCTCGTGTGGCACGACGCGACGCTGTACGCCGACGCCTCCGACACCGCGCCGCACGTCCGCGTCGCGGCGACGCTGCCGGCGCGCCGGGCCGGGCACGCGTTCCCGATGCGCGTCGTGTCGGCGGGCGGCGCGTTCGTCGAGGTCGAGCCCTCCGGCGACGTGCACTGCACGTGGTCGCGCATCGCGACGACCGACGACATCGGCCAGCTGCGGCTGTTCGTCCGGCGCAGCGACCTCGCGCCCGTCGTCACGCGCGCGCACGCGAAGAAGTTCGCCGACGGCACGGCGATCCAGCTGCGGCCCGGCGTGCCCGTCGTCGCGCAGGCCGGCGGCTGGTACGCGGCCGGCCTCCGCGGCGACGAGCTCCCCGTCGAGGTCCCCGCGGCCTCGGTCGGCTGGTCGTACACGCCGGAGCGCGAGAAGCCGCGCTCGATCACCGGGCACGAGTTCGAGCTCGCGCCGAAGACGAAGGTGACGCTCGGCGATCGCTCGGTCACGCTGAACGCGGCCCCGTCGGCGACCTCCGCCGAGCGCCGCGGCGCGACCGTGATGTACGCGATGGAGGACCGCTGCATCGCCGCGACGGTGGCGGCGCCGAGCGCGAGTGTCCGCGACTCGGACGAAGACGCCTCCGACATCGCGACCGGCGGCGGCTACGGCGTGCTCGACCTGCGCCAGGAGGACTACCTGCCCGCCGCGACGCCGCTGTTCGTCGACAAGCGCCAGGTCGCGATCTCGACGAAGCCGATCTACCTGCACGCACGCGGGACGGCGAAGACGGTGTGCTTCGAGCGGCGCATCAAGCTCGCGACGGCGATGCTCCCGCCGTCGACGGACGAGATCGACGACCGCCTCCGCCTGTGTGCCGCGACGACGCGCGTCGTGCACGAAAAGCTACGCAGCTCCCGCTCGGCGAACGGCACCACCGGGCGCTGAGCGAGACGCCGGGACCGAAGTGTCGCTTGTTTCGCCGCCGCGCCCGCTTCTTGCTACTGTGGCCCTCATGTTGCGGATGGGCCTGGTCGTCGCACTGACCTCGGTCGCGACGGTACGCGCGGAGCCGGTCACGTCGCCCAGGCAGGTGGATCCGAAGCCAGCTGCGAAGCCGGCGAAGCCGGCGCCCAAGCCCACCGCGAAGCCCGCCGTGAAGTCCGCCGCGAAGCGGCCCGCGGCGAAGAAGCCCGTGGCGGCGGCCGCGCGGCGCGCGGACTCGCGCTTCGAGGCGCCGACCGACGCGACGACGCAGCCCGCGTACCGCTACGGCACGATGTCGGCGGACGACTGCGAGGCCGCGCTCCGGCACCGCAAGATCCCGTTCGTGCGCGAGCCGGCGCAGCGCGGCGTGTTCGCCCCCGTGCGCCTCACCGGCCCGCTGCGCGGCGTGACGTTCCGCACCGAGGACACCGACGCGAAGCGTGCGACGAGCCCCTACGAGATCGGCGACTGCCGCCTCGTCCTCGCGCTCGACGACTTCGCGGAGATCCTCGCGAACAACGACGTCGTCGAGGTGCGCCACTACTCGATGTACCGCCCGCCCGAGAAGTCCTGGCCGGCCGACAAGCTCGCGTCGCGGCACGCCGGCGCGCTGGCGCTCGACGCCGGCCGGTTCATCCTCAAGGACAAGACCGTGCTCGACGTCGACAAGGACTTCAACGGAGCGATCGGGGCCAAGACGTGCGGCCCCGACGCGGCGCCGTGGCCCGCGACGGACAAGGCGAAGCAGCTGCGCTCGATCCTGTGCGAGGCCGTCGGCCGGCACCTGTTCAACGTCGTCCTGACGCCGAACTACAACCCGCCCCACAAGAACCACTTCCACCTCGAGGTCACCGCCGGCGTGAAGTGGTTCCTCGTGCACTAGATGGGACGGCTCGACGACATCGCCGAGCGCAACCGGCGCGGGTACAAGCCGCCCGCGAAGCAGCCGGCGCGCGCCGACGATGCGCCGCGCCCGATCCTCGACCCCGAGCGGGCGCCCGGCAAGCGCCTCGAGAACATCGTCGCACGCAACCGCCACCGCGGCTGGCCGCGCGAGCGCACGATCGTGATGCTGATGCTGGGGCTCGCCCTGCTCCTCATCCTGTCGCTGATGCTGTTCACCGACCTCGGCGTCCGCGACTCGACGCCGCTGCGCCCGATCCTCGAGGCCCCCCGCAACCGCGTCCACGACATCCAGCTCCGCCGCGCACCCACACCCCGCCCGCCGGCACGCCCGACGAAGTAGCGAAGAATTCCGCACGGGCGCGGCGCCGTCGTACCATCGGCCCATGCGTGGCGCGTGGCTGTTCGTCGTGTTCGGCGTCGTGGTGCTCGGCTGCAACCTGACCGATCCCGACCACTACCCGGTGACCCCGGGCGGCGGCGGCGGACCTCCGGGTCTCGGCGGTGGCGGCGGTGGAGGCGGCGGAGGAGGAGGCGGCGGCGGCGAGGTCGACGCCCCGCAGTCGATCGACGCGCCGGGCACGCTCCCGGCGACGCTGACCGGCCGCGCGTGCCTCGTCACCGACCTGCGCTCGCCGCGCACGGGCTGCGACCCGCAGAACGCCGGCGCCATCAACGTGCGCCTCGCGAGGACGACGCCCCAGGACACCTCGAGCCTCGCCGACGGCAGCTTCGCCGTGACGTCGGTGGCGAACCCGAAGAACTACGTCCTCGACCGCCTCGACCTCATGACGACGCTCGCGCCGTTCCTCGGCGACATCCAGGTCATGCCGGTGATCGACCTGACGACCTACATGACGCTGCTCGGCGCGAACGGGCTGACCCCGCTCGGCGGTGGCTTCATCATCGAGGTCCGCGCGAACAACACGCCGCTGCTCGGCGCCTCGGTCAACGTCATCGGGTCGGCGACGTTCTACGACAACGCGGCCAACCCGCAGGTGTGGAACACGATCGCGACCGGCCCGAACGGCGTCGCGTGGATCGCCCAGCTGCCGACGCAGGTCCTCGACGTGTTCATCTCGCCGAACAACGGCGCCCCCGACAAGGTCATCCAGCTCGAGTCGTTCGGCACCGGCGTGATCACGCACACCATCGTGAGCTTCTAGCGGATGCAGCGGCGGACGTTCCTGCGCCTCGGCGCCGCCGGACTCGCCGCGGCGCCGCTGCGCGCGGACGCGAAGGACGCGAAGATCGCGGCGGGCGGAACGCTGCCCGACGTCGTGCACTCGACGACGACCGTCACGCGGGATCCGTATCCGTGGCACACGAACGGCGTCGCGCACCTGCCGGCGTGGGACGGCGCGACGTCGTCGGAGTCGGTGCCCGGCTCGATGCGGATGTTCCGCGGCAACCTGACCGGCACGTACTACGGCTCGGGCACCGTGTCCGAGCGCCCGAAGGTGCTGTGGAAGTTCCGCATGTCGGACTTCGCGACGAAGCTGCGCGGCCGGCCCGTGCGCTGGCAGGGCACCGGCTGGACCGGGCAGGCGCTCACGTACGGCGACTACGTGTTCGTCGGCTCGGTCGGCGGCCACGTGCACTGCTTCGAGGCGAACACGGGGAAGCTGACGTGGGTGTTCGCCGGCGAGCGCATGTTCAAGGGCTCGCCCTGCATCTACAGGAACCGGCTCTACATCCCGTGCGTCGACGATCACCTGCGCTGCCTCGACGCGAGCACGGGCAAGCTCCTGTGGGACTGGAAGGGCTGGGCGGACATCGACAGCTCGCCGCGCGTCGTCGACAAGCGCCTGTACATCGGCGGCGAGGACGGCGACCTCAAGTGCTTCGACCCCGAGACCGGCGCGCTCGTGTGGAAGCACGCGTTCGGTCAGGGCACCGGCGACTACCCCGGCTCCGACGGCATCGAGAGCTCGCTCGCGATCGCCGACGGCGTCGCGTACTTCGGTCACCTCGACGGGAACGTGCGCGCGTACTCGCTCGCCGACCGCCGCGTCTTGTGGTGGAACCACCTCGGGGTCGACGTCGACGCGTCGCCGCTGATCGTCGGCGACCGCCTGTACGTCGGTGTCGAGGAGGGCGCGCCGACGTTCCACTGCATCGATCGCCACCGCGGCGCCGGCGTCTGGGCGCGCGACGTCCCGAAGGGCATCTGGTCGAGCGCGGCCGTGTCGAACGGCAAGCACGTCATCGTCGGCGGCAACGACGGCAAGCTGTACTGCTTCGACCTCGCCACCGGGAAGGACGTGTGGACGTTCGAGATCGGCGCGCCGACCTGGGCGTCGCCGCAGGTCGTCGACGGCAAGGTCATGTTCGGCGCGTTCGACGAGTCCTATCGGATCGTCGACGCCGCGAAGGGCAAGCTGATCGCGAAGGTCGACGTCGGCGAGCGCTGCTATTCGGGCGCCGCGATCGAGGACGGCAAGATCTGGGTCGGCAGCGCGAGCGGCAACTTCTACTGCATCGGGTGAGGGCGAGGTTGTGATCGGGACGGCCCCCGGGGTAGCGTTCGCGATCACACAGGGGGAAACAGACATGGCGCTCGCTAAGCCCGCACCGAATTCTGCCGACGTCGGCCTCGTCGGCCTCGCCGTCATGGGCCAGAACCTGGTCCTCAACATGGCCGACCACGGGTTCAAGGTCGCCGTGTACAACCGCACGACCGCGACGACGGAGAAGTTCGTCGCGGATAACCCCCCGAGCGTGTTCGGCGACGGCGGCGGCGGGCTCGTGCCCGGCGCGACGCTCGAGGACTTCGTCGCGTCGATCAAGCGCCCGCGCCGGATCATCATCCTCGTCAAGGCGGGCGGGCCGACGGACGCGGTCATCGACTCGCTCGTGCCGCACCTCGAGAAGGGCGACGTCGTCGTCGACGGCGGCAACGCGCTGTACACCGACACGATCCGCCGCGAGAAGGCGCTCGCCGACAAGGGCCTCCTGTTCGTCGGGTCGGGCGTCAGCGGCGGCGAGGAAGGCGCGCGCTTTGGACCCTCGCTCATGCCGGGCGGTAAGCCGGAGTCGTGGGAGATCCTGAAGCCGGTGTGGATGGCGATCGCCGCGAAGGTCGATGCGGCGACCGGCAAGCCGATCGCCGGCGCGGCGCCCGGCAAGCCTGTCGTCGGCGGCGTCCCGTGCACGACGTACATCGGCCCCGACGGCGCCGGTCACTACGTGAAGATGGTGCACAACGGCATCGAGTACGGCGACATGCAGCTCATCTGCGAGGCCTACTCGATCCTGCGCTACAGCCTCGGCAAGAGCCCCGAGGAGATCTCGAAGATCATGAAGGAGTGGAACCAGGGCGACCTGGACTCCTTCCTCATCGAGATCAGCGCGGACGTGCTGCAACAGAAGGACCCCGTCACGCAGAAGCCGTTCGTCGACGTCGTCCTCGACAGCGCCGGCCAGAAGGGCACCGGCAAGTGGACGAGCGTGAACGCGCTCGACCTCGGCATCCCGGCGGCGTCGGTCGCCGAGGCCGTGTTCGCGCGCCTGATCTCGGGGCAGAAGGACGAGCGCGTCCGCGCCTCGAAGATCCTGAAGGGCCCGGCCGGCGGCAGCTCGCCGATCGAGATCACCGTCGACGCCGTCCGCGACGCGCTCTACTGCTCGAAGCTGTGCTGCTACGCGCAGGGGTTCGAGCTCTACGCGCAGGCGTCGCTCGAGTACAAGTGGAACCTCAACCTCGCGGCGATCGCCCAGATCTTCCGCGGCGGCTGCATCATCCGCGCGCGCTTCCTGCAGAAGATCACGGAGGCGTTCGAGAAGAACCCGCAGCTCGACAACCTGCTCGTCGACCCGTACTTCACCGAGCAGGTCCACGCGAAGCAGGACAACTGGCGCAAGGTCGTGGCGCGCGCGGCGCTCGACGGCACCCCGGTCCCGGTGTTCTCGAGCGCGCTGTCGTACTACGACAGCTACCGCGCCGAGACGCTGCCCGCGAACCTGCTCCAGGCGCAGCGCGACTACTTCGGCGCGCACACCTACGAGCGCATCGACGCCCCGCGCGGCGAGTTCTTCCACATCGACTGGCCCGACCCCGCCCGCCCGCAGCTCAAGGCGAGCGAGCTCGGCATGTCGCGCTAGGAGCCTGACCCCGTAAGGGTTGTTGGAGTTCGAAGGCGGAGCGGAGCCCACCCGC
>JAHBVW010000109.1 GCA_019637375.1 Deltaproteobacteria bacterium
CGCGATCGCCGTGGCCTCGTCGAGCGCGTCGATCTTCGCGGCGTCGAGCGTCCGCGGATCGAGCGCGGCACCGTCGGGATCCGGCGCCTGCGCCCCCGGCTGCGCGTGGCTCTGGCCGCGCGCGTCGCGCTCGAGCCACGCCCCCGCGGGCGGCCGATGACCGCACGCCGCGACCACCAGACACGCGAGCGCGAACCGCACGCGCCTAGCCTAGACGCGCGCACAGGGTCCCGCCAGTTCCCGCGCCTCGCGCCGCCGCGTGCGAGCTGCAGAACGCCCGGACGAGGGCTGCTGGAGACAACACGACCGACAGCTCGACTGGCCGGCAACGCGGTACGAGCCGGCGCCAGCACACCAAGCCTTCGATGTAGCTCGCCTTTCCCTGCGACGATCGATCGGCACGGACCGTGCTGCATGGGCCTTCCATCAGCCACTCCCACGCGGAGAGATCCCGATGAAGGCCATCACGACGCTCCTCACCCTCTCGCTGTCCACGCTCGCGCTGGCCTGTACCGGCGGCGACTCGCTCGACTGCGACGAGTCGGGCAAGTGCGACACGCCCGATGGCCTGGCGCTGAAGAAGCAGTGCGAGAACGCGCGGACCTCCGCGATGGACGAGCGCCGCCCGCACTTCACGCCGCTCGGCGTGCGGTGGTCGTGCAAGGACGTCAGCGGCGTCACCGCCGACAGCAACACCGAGGACGACCGCGGCCAGGAGTACTGCGAGTACTTCACGATGCTGCACACCGACGGCATCCCCGAGATCGTGATGAACGAGCAGGGTCCCGTGTTCTGCGACGCGTCGACGCCGTGCGCGACCGGCACGTGCAACACCGAGATCTTCTCGTGCGTGACCGGCTCGTCGGTCAACACGAACACGCCGGCCGCGATCCTCGGCAAGAACCTCGACTCGGGCAGCAACAAGGTCACGCCGCTCGACCCCAGGCTGTCGACCGGTCAGCTCGAGTGGATGGCGCAGAACCCGACGCAGAAGGTCGGCGAGTGCGTGTTCACGTCGTGGCACCAGGACATCGACCGCCCGCTGAAGGGCACCGACAAGATCGGCGGCTACGGCCTCACGGCGCGGGCGTCCAACGGCGAGCCGCTGTTCCGCATGGGCGGCTCGGTCAACTCCAACGGTGCCGCGCAGGCGCTGCTCAACGACTGCCTCGCGGCCGGCAAGAAGCCGAAGAACGACGGCTTCCTCCGCGGCTGCAACCTGTGCGGCGTCCTCGCCAAGGACGGCCTGTGCGTGCCGTGGCGCAAGTCGGACCCGTCGGTGTGCACGATGGCGATGCGCGTCGCCGAGTGCGGCTGCTCGGTCAACGTCAAGGACGAGGCCGGCGCGTCGCGCAAGCTCGACCTCGCGAAGGAGGCCGACCTCGAGGTCGCCCGCGAGCTGTTCGTCCCGCACTCGCGCCGCGGCTTCACGCTCGGCACCTGGGACGGCGTCGAGCGCCTCCCCGCCGGCTGCCGCTACGTCTCCACCGGCGACGCGAAGACGGTCACCGTCAACGGCGTCACCGCCCCCGACCCCGTCGCCGACCAGACCCTCGTCGCGTGCGACCTCCTCGCGAGCCACCTCAGCGCCGCGACGGCGAAGGACCCCAAGGAAGCCTGCCGCCAGGCCTTCGGCGACGAGGTCGTCGTCCACGTCCGCGCCCCGATGGCCGAGCTCGCCACGCTCTCCTGCGACACCTCCAAGCCCCACTGCCAGGGCGCCGTCTGGGACCTCGAGAACCTCTAGCCACCCACCCAACCTTCCGGCGCCGACCTCCGGGTACGCGCCCACGACGGCGGCTCCGCGAGCCGCCGTCGGCGTTTTCGGACACGACGGCTCATTCGTCGAGCAGGCTGCGGACGCGGTCGAGGAGGCGCCGCGGGCGCTGGGGGGAGCTGTCGGGGGTGGAGGGGTCGCCGAGGGTGCGGGCGAGCTCCTCGATCAGCTCGCGCTGGCGCGGCGTGAGCTCGGTCGGGACGTCGATGGAGACGGTGACGAGGTGGTCGCCGCGGGGGGCGTTCTTGCCGCCGGACTGCGGGATGCCGCGACCGCGGATGCGGAAGATGCGGCCGGGCTGGGTGCCCTCGGGGATGCGCATCTTCACGGGGCCCTCGAGGGTGGCGATGTCGACGACGGCGCCGAGGGCGGCCTGCGCGAACGTGAGGGCGTGGTCGCTGCGCACGTCGTGGCCCTCGCGGCGGAAGGTCGCGTGCTCGGCGACGCGGACGGTGACGTGGAGGTCGCCGGTGGCGCCGCCGTGCGTGCCGGGCTCGCCCTCGCCGCGGATCGTCTTGACGGTGCCGCTGCTCGTGCCGGCGGGGACGACGACCGTCAGCTCGCGCGCCTTGCCCTCGGAGCCCGGCTTGCCGGGCGGCGGCGGGATCTGGATCGTCTTGGTCGCGCCGAACGCGGCCTCCTCGAACGCGATCTCGAGCGTGTAGCGCACGTCCTTGCCGCGCTGCTTGCCGCGCCGGCCCGCGCGGCGGAACACGTCGTTGATGATCTCCTGCGCGGCGTCGACGACGGCGGACAGGCCGCTCGAGCCGTCGTCGGGGTGGCCCCAGCGGTCGTAGCGGGCGCGCGACTCCTTGTCGGACAGCACCGCGTACGCCTCGTTGATCTCGCGGAAGCGCTCGCCGCCGTCGGCGGGCGCCATGTCGGGGTGGTGCTTGCGCGCCAGGTCGCGGAACGCGCGCTTGACGTCGGCCTCCGTCGCGTCGCGGTTGACGCCGAGGATCACGTAGTAGTCGCGCTTCTTGCGCGCCATCAGGTCCCGCCCGTGTCGGCCGCCGCGTAGATCGCCTCGCCGATGCGCTGGCCCGCGACCTCGAGCCGCGCGACGGCGTCCTGCACGAGGGCGAGGTCGTCCGCCTCGAGCGCGGCCTTGCACTCGGCGAGCTCGCCGGTGAGGAACTCGCGCTCGTCGTCGGGGAGCAGCGCGGAGAACTCCTCCATCGCCTTCTCCGACGAGTACAGGAGGCCCTCGCCCTTCACGCGCGAGTCGGCGATCTGGCGGCGCATCAGGTCGGCGTCCGCCATCTGCTCGCCCTCGGCGACGAGGCGCTCGATGTCGTGCTCCGACAGGCCCGTCGTCGGCGTCACCGTCATGCGCTGCTTGCGCCCGGTGCCGTGGTCCTTCGCCGACACGCTGAGCACGCCGTCGGCGTCGATGTCGAACGACACCTCGATCTTCGGCACGCCGCGCGGCGCCGGCGGGATGCCCGTCAGCTCGAAGTGCGCGAGCGACTTGTTGTCCGCCGACATCTCGCGCTCGCCCTGGAGGACGTGCACGTTCACGAACGGCTGGTTGTCGATCGACGTCGAGAAGATCTCCGTCGCGCGCGCCGGCAGCGCCGTGTTGCGCGGGATCAGGCGCGTGAACACGCCGCCCGCCGTCTCGACGCCGAGCGACAGCGGCGTGACGTCGAGGAGCAGCACCTCCTGCACCTCGCCCGTGAGCACGCCGCCCTGGATCGCGGCGCCGACGGCGACGACCTCGTCGGGGTTGACGCGCCGGCTCGGCTCGCTGCCGAACATCTCCGCGACGAGCGTCTGGATGCGCGGCATGCGCGTCTGGCCGCCGACGAGGATGACCACGTCGATGTCCCGCTCCGTCATACCCGCGTCGGCGAGCGCGCGCCGGCACGGATCGAGCGAGGCCTGCACGAGCGGCTCGACGAGCTCCTCGAGCTGCCCGCGCTCGAACATCGTCTGTAGGTGCAGCGGCCCCGACGGCGTCGCCGTGATGAACGGCAGGTTGATCTCCGTCGACTGCCCGCTCGACAGCTCGATCTTCGCGCGCTCCGCCGCCTCCTTCAGGCGCTGCAGCGCCATGCGGTCGCCGCGCAGGTCCATCCCGCTGTTCTCGGCGGCGAACACGGCGAGCAGGTGCTCGACGATCGCGTTGTCGAAGTCCTCGCCGCCGAGGAACGTGTCGCCGGCGGTTGCGCGTACGCGGAACACGCCGTCGTCGAGCTCGAGGATCGAGATATCGAACGTGCCGCCGCCGAGGTCGTACACGGCGACGCGGTGCGCGCCCTGCGTCTCGACGCCGTACGCGAGCGCGGCCGCGGTCGGCTCGTTGACGATGCGCAGGACGTTGAGCCCCGCGATCCGCCCGGCGTCCTTGGTCGCCTGGCGCTGGGCGTCGTCGAAGTACGCGGGCACCGTGACGACGGCCTCGGTGACCTGGTCGCCGAGCCAGTCCTCGGCGGTCTGGCGCATCTTGCCGAGGATGAGCGCCGAGACCTCCGGCGGCGAGAAGTCGCGGCCGCGCACGCGCACGTGGGCGTCGCCGTTCTCGGCGGGCACGATCTCGTACGGGCACGTGAGCAGGTGGCGCTGCACCTCCTCGTCCTCGTACTTGCGGCCCATCAGCCGCTTCACCGCGTAGATCGTGTTCTCGGGGTTCGTCATCGCCTGCCGGCGCGCCGCCTGCCCGACGAGCCGCTCGCCCGACTGCGCGAAGCCGATCACCGACGGCGTGGTGCGCGAACCCTCGGAGTTCGCGATGACGACCGGCGCCTCGCCGTCCATCACGGCGACGCACGAGTTCGTCGTACCGAGGTCGATGCCGACGACGCGCGACACCTAGGATTCGGCCTTGGGTGCGGGGGCCTTGGCGACGACGACCAGCGCCGGGCGCAGGAGGCGGTCGCCGGAGCGGTAGCCGCGCTGCAGGACCTGCACGACCGTGCCGGGCGGCTGGTCGCTGTCCTGCTGCGAGATCGCCTCGTGCAGGTTCGGGTCGAACGGCTGGCTCGCCGCCTCGATCGGCACCACGTCGAGCCGCTCGAACGCCGTCAGGAACTGGCGCAGCACGAGCTGCACGCCCTCGACGATCGGGTTCGTCCCGCTCTGCTGCGTGGCGTGCTCGATCGCGCGCTCGAGGTTATCGACGACGGGCAGCATCTCCTTCAGGACCTTGCCCTTGGTCTCGTAGCGCGCATCCTCGACCTCGCGGCGCTGGCGCTTGCGAAGGTTCTCGAGGTCCGCCGCGGCGCGCAGGTAGCGGTCCCAGTTCTCCTTCTTCTCCTTCTCGAGCGCGGCGAGCTTGGCCTCGGCGCCGTTCGTCTCGGGAGCCGGCTCGGGAGCCTCGACCTCCACCGGGATGACCTCGGAGGGAACCTCCCCGACCTCTCCGACCGCGCCACCGTCCGCGGGCGGGGCCGTAGTCTCCGGGACGTCCTGGTTCGCATCTCCGCTCATCGTGTGACAACGATAACGATTCTGGCCCGGGCAGGCCAGGTCTGGGCCGCGTTTCAGGTGCCGAGCTCGGCCAGGAGCTGGGTCACCGCATCGGCGGTGACGTCGACGACCGACATGACCTTGCCGTAGTTCATGCGCATCGGGCCGATCACCGCGAGCGCGCCGATCGGCTGATCCTCGGGGCCGTAGGATGCGGCGATCACCGAGCTCGACGCGAGCGCGGTCAGCGCGGTCTCCGCTCCGAGGAACACCTTGATGCCCTCGGCGAGGCGCGTTCGATCGAGCAGGCGGCTGAGCGTCTGCTTGTCCTCGAGCGTGCGCAGGAGCTCGCGCGCGCGGTCCTGCGCGAGGGCGTCGTCGAGGAGGTTCGCCTGCCCGCTCACGACGACGTCGGCCGTGCGCTCACCGCCCTCGACGAACACCGCGTGCCCGAGGCGCAGCGCCGCGGCGACGGCCTCGTCGTAGCGGTTCTTGTCCTCGCCGATCTCGCGGATCACGCGCTCGCGGACCTCGTCGAGCGTCATCCCGGAGAGCAGCTGGTTGAGGTAGTTGTGGATGCGCTCGAGGCGGTGCGACTCGACCTCGTCGGCGATCAGCCGGTTCTCGATGCGGCCGTCGGTCGTGACGAGGACGGCGATCAGCTTGCCGTCGCGCAGCGGCACGAACTCGATCTGCCCGAGCCGCTGATGCTGCGGATCGGGCGTGATGATGACGGCCGCGTGCTGGGTGAGGTCGCTGAGCAGGCGCGACGCCTTCTGCATGACCTCGTCGGGGGAGCTGCCCGTCACGCGCTGGCGGATGTCGTCCTTCTCCGCGAGCGACAGGCCGCGCACCTTGAGCAGGCAGTCGATGAAGAAGCGCAGGCCCGAGGCGGTCGGGACGCGGCCGGCCGAGGAGTGGCGCTGCTCGAGGAGCCCCATCTCCTCGAGATCCGCCATCACGTTGCGCACGGTGGCCGGCGACAGGCCGAGGTCGTGGCGGCGCGTCACGGTGCGCGAGCCGACGGCGTCGCCACCGTGCAGGTACTCGGTGACCACGGCGTGGAGGATCTTCTGCGCGCGCCGGTTGAGGGGGTCGTTGGCCGCCACCTCTCGGGAGCTTACCACCCCTCCTACGGTTGCCAGGCGGCCACGATCCGCGCGGCGATGCGGTCTGCAAACAGAAAGCCGCGCAGGGTCGGGCAGATGCGCTCGTTTCGGCGCTCGGCGAGCCCCTCGTCGAGGAGCCAGGGGGTGACGCCCGGCGCGTGCGCGGCGAGGTCGCCCGCCGGGGCGCCGTCGACCGTGCGCATCGCGAGCCACGCGCGCTCGGCGGCGTGCTCGGCGGCCGTCGACGCCACGACCTCGGCGGGCGCGCCGGCGAAGTAGTCGGCCGCGCGGCGCGGGTTCGTGCGGCGGACGGCCGAGCCGTCGGCGGCGAGCTCGAGCGACGCGGCGCCGACGCCCAGGCCGAGGAACGCGGCGCCGCGCCAGTACAGCGCGTTGTGGACGGCGCGCGCGCCGGGGCGCGCGTAGGAGCTGACCTCGTAGTGCTCGTAGCCCGCGGCGGTGAGGGCGTCGTGGGTCGCGACGTAGGCGTCGGCGAGCGCGTCCTCGTCGAGCGGGACCAGGCGCCCGTCCCGCACGCGGCGGCCGAACGCGGTGCGCTCCTCGATCGTGAGCTCGTAGACCGACAGGTGCGGCGGGCGCGTGTCGATCGCGGGCGCGCGGCGGTGCGGCGGGACGCCGAGGATGAAGTCGGCGGAGGTCGCGAGCCCGGCGGCGAGGGCGCGCGCGACGGCGGCGCCGCCGTCGCCGAAGCGATGGTCGCGGCCGAGCGTCACGAGCTCCTCCGCATCGCGCGACTGCACGCCGATCGACACGCGCCCGATGCCGGCGGCGCGCCACGCGGCGAGCCGCTCGTCGGTGCAGTCGCTCGGGTTCGCCTCGATCGTGACCTCGCGCGGGGTCGCGCCCGCGAACGCGTCGCGGATGCGCGCGACCGTGTCGGCGAGGCACGCGGGCGTCCACAGCGACGGCGTGCCGCCGCCGAAGTAGATCGAGGCGAGGCGCCCGTCGAGCTCGCCGCGGCGCCTCCGGAGCTCCTCGGCGATCGCCGCGGCGTAGCGCTCGTGCGGCGGCTCGCCGACCTCGACGGCGAAGTCGCAGTACGGGCACAGCTTCCGGCACCACGGGAAGTGCACGTACACGCCGATGTCGTTCGCGGCCGTCACGCGGCCTCAGTCTGCCTCGCGGCGGCGAGCGCGTCGACGAGGCGTGGCGTAGAGTCCGGCGCGATGACGCCGATCTATCTCGACAACGCCGCCTCGACCCGCGTCTCCGACGAGGTGATCGCGCTGATGACGGAGGTGATGCGGAGCGCGTGGGGCAACCCGAGCGCGCAACATCCGCAGGGCGCGGCGGCGCGCGCCTACATCGAGCATGCGCGCGGGCGGATGCTGGGGGCGCTCGGGGATCGCGCGGGCGCGGGCGACATCGTGTGGACGAGCGGGTGCACGGAGGCCGATGCGCTCGCCGTGCTCGGCGCGGCGCGCACGCGCCCCGGGCCGGTGGCGATCACGGGGATCGAGCACCCGGCGGTGGCGGCGACGGTCGCGCGGCTCGACGGTGGCGCGCGTGACGTCGTGCAGGTCGCGCCCGATGCGAGCGGCGTGATCGATCCCGAGGCGTTCGCGGAGGCGGCGGCGAACGCCGGCGTCGCGGCGGTGGTGATGGTGCAGAACGAGCTCGGCGTCGTGCAGCCGATCGCGGCGATCGTCGCGGCGGTGCGGCGGCGCAACCCGGCGTGCTTCATCCACGTCGACGCCGCGCAGGCGTTCGGCAAGGTGCCGGTGGATGCGCCGGCGCTCGGCGCCGATTCGATCGCGATCGCCGGCCACAAGCTGCACGGGCCCAAGGGCACCGGCGCGCTGTGGCTGCGCGCGGGCGTCGCGCTCGAGCCGTTGTGGGTCGGCGGCGGGCAGCAGAAGGGCCTGCGCGGCGGCACGCAGGACGCGCCCGGCGCCGCGGGCCTGGGCCTCGCCGCCGAGCGCGCGGTCGCGGCGCTGCCGTCGGCGCGCGCGAAGTGGCTCGAGCTCGCCGCGGGCGTCGAGGAGCGGCTCGCCGCGCGCGGCGTCGCCTTCCGCCGCCTCGTCCCCGATCAGCGCCGCGCCCCGCACATCCTCGCGCTCGGCTTCCCGGGCGTCCCCGCCTCCGCCCTCCGCACCGTCCTCGCCAGCCGCGGCGTCTACATCGCCACGGGCTCGGCGTGCGCCGACCGCGACGCCAAGCCGTCCACCGTCCTCGCGGCGATCAACCTCCCCTCCGACACCGGCATGTGCCGCCTCTCCTTCGGCCACGACACCACCGCCGACGAGGTCGCGCAGGCCACCGAGCTCGTCGCCACCGCCGCCACCGAGCTGGCCCGATAGCCCTTCAGGATTCCATCGTTCCCCCCGTTCGCATCGAGAACGATCAGCTCGGCGGAACCATCGTGATCCGGTAGTTGCCGCCCGGCGACGGACGGAACTTCCAGGTGCGCACGACGTTGTTGAGGCAGCTGGTGAGGCGCGCGAGGCCGGCCTCGAGGCCGAAGCTGGCGTCCTTGACGGTGCCGTCGGGGTTGATCGTGAAGTTGACGTTCACGCGCTTCACGTCGGCGAGCAGGATCGCCTCGGCGCCCTTGTTGGAGCGGATGAAGCAGGTGCTCGTGGCGCCGTTCGTCGCCTTGGCCATCGCCTCGACCTCGCCGCCGTCGATCTTCGTGCCGGTCGGCAGCGCCGGATCGGTCTTGTCCTTCGGCTGCTCCTGGACGGGCGGCTTGTAGGGCCTGGCGATCTGCGTCTGCGTCTTCGTGTTGTCGGGCTTCTTCTCGCTGCCGCTGCCGGGCGTCGCGAGCTCCTGGCTGCCCGGGCCGACCTTCGGGATCGGGAGGTTGTCGGGGCGCGTGTTGTCGATGCTGAAGTCGTCGCCGTACGCGGTGGTGGTCGTCGCCGGCGGCGCGTCGTCCTTCATCACGACGACCATCACGACGACGACGGCGGCCGCGATCACGATGGCGCCGAGGAGCAGCAGCACGAGGCCGCGCTTGTGCTGCGCCTGGACCGGGCTGTGCGTGTGGACGGCGGGCTCGAGCGTCGCGTCGCCGGCGGGCGCGTCCGCGAACGTGTTCGGCAGCGCGTCGATCTTCGCGATCGAGCCGGTCGCGTTGATGCGCGCGATCGCACCCGTCGCCTGGAGGCGCGGCACCGCGCCCGTCGCGTGGATCCGCGGCACGGCGCCGGTCGCGTTCGTGGCGGCGCGCGGGCTCGCCGCGGCGCCCGTGCTGATCGGCCCGGACTTGCGCGGCGACGGCGTGCGCGCGATGTCGGCGAGCTTGACCACGCGCGACACCTCGCCGATGTCGATGTCCTCGTCGAAGTCGTGCTTCGGCGGCTCGGGTACCGCCGGCGGCGGCTCCACCGCCGCGGGCGCGGCCGCGCGGGCCGACATCGCCTGCGCGAACACGTCGACCTTGGGCGCCGCGCCGTTCGCGGCCGGCTCGGCGGGCGCGGGTTCGGCGACGGCCGGCTCGCTCGCGTCGAAGCCGAG
>JAHBVW010000011.1 GCA_019637375.1 Deltaproteobacteria bacterium
GCGACCTCGGCCTCGGCGAGGGCGACCGCGCGCCGCGCCGCCCGCACCTCCGCGATCTCCTCCGCGGCCGCCGCGGCCTGCGGCGGCGCTGCGATGCCGCAGCGGAGGTTTGTCGCGACCGCGCCGCCCTCGATCTCGACGCGCACGGTGTCATCGATCACGGACAGCGGCAGTCCGACGATGCGGATCCGTTGCGGCACGGGCGCTTCCGTTGCGGCGACGGTCGCGAGGCGGCGGACCCGGGCCCCGCTCGCGTACAGCGTTACATGCTCGATGCGCGCGTCGACCGCGGCTCCCACCATCCGGCCGAGCGTAAAACCACCGTGACCTGTGTCAAGACGCGAAGCCCATTGCTCGGACCAGCGTGCATGTACTAGTGTCCATCACGTCTAATCCGGCCGTCACACGGAGAAGGAACACGACGATGCTACGCACTCTCTCTCTCGGTTTGGTTCTTGCCCTTGCTGCCTGCGGCAGCGCGCGCGTCATCCAGCGCAACGCCAGCGGTGGTGTCATCGAGCTGCAGGGCGACCGCGGCAAGGCGATGGAGGATGCCAACTCGCAGATGGCGTCCCACTGCGGTCCCGGCAACTACAGGATCGACTCCGAGGGTGAAGAGGTGATCGGTCAGGACACCGTCTCTCGCACCGATGAGGCGCAGGACACGAAGACCTCGCGCAGCGGCCGCCGCTCGTCGACCGACACGACGTCGACGAACACCACCAGCACGCGCAACGCGACCGCGTGGCGCATCCACTACTCGTGCGGTGGCGCCGGCGGCCCCCCGCCCGGCCCGGCCGGCGGTCCGCCCGCCGACCCGAACGCCGGTGGCGCGCCCCCTCCCGGCTACTGATCGTCACGCACGGTTCGTGACCTGACGAGGAGCGATCTTGCTCCTCGTTTGTCGTTTCGGCGCTTTTGCGCGGCCCTTTCGGCGCCCCGGCGGCTCAGGCTCAGGCGAGCAGCTTCGTGTCGTCGAGCGCGGCCTCGGCGATCTGGTCGACGCCCGCGAACGCGAGGCGCCGCGCCGCCGCCGCCATGCGCGGGCCGCTCGCGTGCCCGCTCGCGAGGCACCACTGCGCATGATCGACGAGCAACGCGAGCTCGAGCGTGCGCCCGAGCGTCATCGCGAACCGGCGCGCGCCGGCCTCGAGGCGATCCGGGCGCGACATCGCATCCGTCACCCACGCCGTCGCGCAGCGCAGCGCGGTGCGTGCGGCTTCCGCTGGCGCCGCGAGCCCCGGATCCGTGACGCCGGCGACGCAGCGCTCGACCTCGGCGTGCAGCGCCTCGAGCGCACCGCCCTTGCCGAGCGCGCGCAGCGTGTCGAGCGACAGCACGTTCGTCGTGCCCTCCCAGATCGGGAGCACCTGCGCGTCGGCGAGGATGCGCGGCAGGCCGGTGTCCTCGATGTAGCCCGCACCGCCGCACGACTCGATCGCCTCGGACGCGACGGCGACGGCCTGCTTGCCCGTCGTCAGCTTCGCGATCGGGATGAGCGCGCGCGACAGCCGCTCGGCGGAGTCGCGCGCGTCGGCGCTGCCGTGCTCGAGGAGGCCGAGCAGCTCGACCGAGCGGAACGCGAGGCAGAACGCGCCCGCGTACTCCGCCTCGAGCGCGGCGAGCGTGTCGGCGTGCAGCGCCTTGTCGACGAGCAGCGCCCCGAACGCGCGCCGGCGCCGCGCGTAGTCGCGGGCGAGCGCGAGCCCGCGCCGCATCGCGCTCGTCGCGCTCGTCGCGTTCCACGTACGCGTCACCGACAGCATCGGCGTGATCGCGCGGACGCCGTCGCTCGCGTTGCCGACGAGCGTCGCCGGCGTCCCGGCGAGCGTGAGCTCGGCCGTCGGCACCTTGCGCGTGCCGAGCTTGTCCTTCAGGCGGTTGACCTGGATGTCGCGCAGCCGGCCGTCGGCGTCGCGCAGCTCGACGAGGAACAGCGCGAGCCCGCGGCTGCCGTCGCCGGTCGTGCCGTCGTCGCGCACGGGGCGCGCGAGCGTCAGCGCCATCTCCGAGGTCGTCGCCGACGTGAACCACTTCGTGCCGTACAGCCGCCAGCCGTCGCCGTCGCGCCGCGCGATGGTCTCGCTCTGCGAGACGTCGGAGCCGCCGGTGCGCTCGGTCATCCACTGCCCGCTCGTCCACATCGTCGCCGGATCGCGGCTCGTCAGGCGCGGCACGTAGCGCTCGATCAGCGCGCGCTCGCCGCTCGCGAGCAGCGTGCGCGCCGCGCCGTCGGTCATCGCGAGCGGGCACGAGTACACGTCGAGCGACGGCCCGAGCACGTGGACCAGCGCGAACTGGTGGGTGCGGGCGCGCGCACCGAGCCGCGGCTCGTAGCCGGCGGCGACGAGGCCGTGCCGCGCCGCGAGCACCTGCGCCTCGCGCCACAGCGGCGACACCTCGATGCGATCGACGCGGTGGCCCCACGCGTCCCACTGCACGAGCACCGGCTCGTTCTCGCGATCGAGGAGCTGCTTGCCGTAGTACTCGACGGCGAGGTCGCCGGCGTGGCGCAGATCCTCGACGACGGCGGCGTCGCCGACGTGGCGATCGATCCACGACGGCAGCAGCGGATCGTCGTCGAACTGATTTCCGAGCCGCGGCGGCTCCTGAAAAAACGCCATGGCGCACCGTACCTCGGACCCCACCCGCGAGGGCAACCCTCCGGCGGGCGCGGTGGGTCCAATCGCCGTGGCCCGGAGACTCGGTCGTGCCAAGGGCGGGGAACCTCGGTACGCTGGACGGGTGCGGTGGTCGATGCTCGGGCTCGTGACGGCGGCGTGCGGTGCGCCGACGCGCGCGACGCCGCCGCGGGCCGAGGCGCCGCTCGTCGCTCCGCCGATCACGCTGCGCGATCCGGCGATCCCCGAGGCGCCGCCGCGCACGACACCGCGCGCGGAGTCGCTGTCGGAGGGCGTGCCGTGGCGGCCGATGATCTTGCACGACGGCATGCGCTCGCTCCGGCGCTCGCTCGATCCTCCGAGCATCGCCGAGAGCGACTTCTGGGACGCCTGCGTGCGCGACTTCGTCGCGATGTACGCCGAGCCGGCGCGCGGCGCGCTGACCGCCCTCGTCATGCGCTACGCCACGTCGTGCGACGCGCGCGGGCGCGTCGTCCTCGAGCACCCGCTCGCCGACGACGGGAGCGCCCCCCAGGCGCGGTTCGACATCGCGCTCGTCGGCACGATGTCGGCGCGGCGGGTCGAGCTCGCGCTGCGCCTGAAGCTGTGCGATCCGCTCGACATCGACCGCGCCGCGCTCGGCGCCGACGGCGCGGCGTGGACGTCGAACCGCCTCGAGGTCGAGCGCGACGACCGCGGCTGCGCCGTCGCCGAGATCCCGCTCGCGCGCACGCTCGGCCGCGCGCTGCGCGCCGTCTCCGAGGGCGGCGACGCGTGGGTGCGCTTCGAGAGCGGCAGGCGCACCGAGACCGTGAAGGTCTCCGACGAGCAGAAGCGCGACCTCGCGACCGCGCTCGACGCCTACGACGCCGTCTCGCCGTAGCGCCGCGCGAGCAGCACGAGCTGCCCGAGCGCCGCCGCGACCGCCGTCTCGACGCGCAGGATCGCCGTCCCGAGCGACACCGGCACAAAGCCGCGCGCCGCGAACGTCTCGACCTCGCGCGCGATCCAGCCGCCCTCGGGGCCGATCGCGAGCACCGTCGGCCCGCCGCGCGCGTGCAGCTCGATCGGCGGCGCGCCGGGGTGCGCGATCAGCTTCGTCGCGCCGTCGTCCGCGCCGCGCGCGTCGCCGGCCGGCCAGCGCGCGTCGAGCAGCGGCATCAGCCGCTCGTGCAGCTCGATCGGCGGCAGGTGCGTGTGCGCGCCCTGCTCCGCCCCGAGCCGCGCGGCCTCCGCGAGCGCCGCCGCGTCCGTCCGCGGCGAACGCAGGTAGCTCTTGTCGACGCGCCACGCATTCGTGAGCGAGATGCGCGCGACGCCGAACGCCGCCGCGGCCTCGATCACCCGCGTCAGCACCTTGGGCCGCGGCACCGCGAGCACCAGCTCGATCGGCAGCGGCGCCGGCGCCGGCCCCGCGATCGCCAGCCGCAGCGTCACGCGCGCGCCGTCGTCGGCCAGCACCTCCGCCGTCCCGATCCCGCCGCCCGCGATCCCCGCCTTCACGCGATCGCCCGGCCCCGCCCCGAGCACCGCGCGCAGGTGCTCCGCCCGGCGGCCGTCGATCGCGACGACACCGTCCGCGGCGACCTCGCGCGCGTCGACGAGCAGCAGGTTCACGCGCGACTACATACACCGATCCGCGCGGCTCACGCGATCAGGCAGGCGTCGCCGAGCTCGTGCGCCGACAGGCCGTGCGCGGCCGCGAGCACGAGGCCGTGGTGCAGGTGGGCGCGCGGCGCGAACGCCTCGAGCATGTCGAAGTGGCTCTCGCCCGGGACGTGCAGCCCCGACACGAGCCCGTCGACGACGCGCAGCGCGTGCGCGCCGTCGAGCCGGAGCGTCGCCGTCCCGCGCCCCGCCGCGCCCAGGCTCGCCTCGAGCGCGCGCACGACCGTGGTGCCGATCGCGATCACGCGCCCGCCGGCCGCCCTCGTCGCGCGGATCGCCGCGGCCGTGCGCGCCGGGATGTCGTAGCGCTCGGGCCACGGCAGCGCGCGGTCGAGCTCCGCGTCGCCCGTGGAGCCGAGGCCCGCCGCGTGCGTCAGCGTCGCGACGCCGATGCCGGCGCGGCGCAGCGCGAGCAGCGTGTCCCACGTGAGCGCGCGCCCCGCCGACGGCATCTCGACGGCCCACGGCCGCGCCGCGTACGCCGTCTGCACCGACCACAGCGCGAGCGGCTCGCGGCGGTGCGCGTACTGCACCGGCGCGCCGATCGCGTACAGCGCGCGCCACAGCGCCTCGCCGCGCACGCTCGCCTCAAGCGTCGCGCGCCGCCCCGTCACCGCGATCACCGTCGCCTCGAGCGTCGCGCGCCGCCCCACCGCGATCGCCGTCGCATCGAGCGTCGCGCGCCGGCCCGTCACCGCGATCGCCGTCGCATCGAGCCTCGCGCGCCCACCGACCACCGCGCCTTCCGTCGCGGACCGGCCGGCTCCCGCGCCTTCCGTCGCGGCGAGCTCGTCACCGAGCATCACGCGCTCGCCGGCCGTGATGCGCGGCGGCGCCGGCCGGTGCTCGGTGCGCGTGCGCCAGTCGCCGCGGCCGAACATCACGCCCTGGAGGCGCGCGCCCGCCGGCGGCGACGACAGGCGCAGCTCGAGCTCCTCGCCGCGCGCGGTGACGCCGCGCAGCGACGCCGGCAGCGTCGCCGCATCGTTGACGACCACGAGGTCGCCCGCGCGCAGCAGCCGCGGCAGGTCCGCGAAGCGGTGCAGCCGCGCCCCCGGCACGCTGTGCGCCGCCCGCCGCTCGATCGCGACGAGCCGCACCTCGTGCCGCGGGACCTCCGCGGCCGGGAAGTGGAGCTCCGCGCCCGGCGCCGCGTCGACCACCTCGCCGGCGTGCAGCGCGCTCCACATGCCGCGGGCGGCGATCTCGCTCGCCCACCTCACGGCGCGAGCTCCCACGCCGGCGCGACCAGGCGCGCTCCCGACGGTGCGCGCGCCGCATCGCGGATCATCTGCACGATCCGCGCGGCGACGTCGGCCGGGCGCTGCAGCGCCGCGCGATCCGCGTCGGGGATCGCCGCCGCGTGCATGACCGTGTCCATCTCGCCGGGGTCGACCGCGAGCACGCGCACGCCGGTGCCCGCGAGCTCCGCCGCGAGGATGCGGCTCAGGTGGTCCTGCGCCGCCTTCGACGCGCCGTACGCGCCCCAGCGCGGATACGGCTCGACGGCCGCATCCGAGCTGACGTGCACGACGACGCCGGCACCGCGCAGCGCCATCGCGCCCGCGAGCACCTTCGTCAGCCGGAACGGCCCGACGAGGTTCGTCTCGAGGACGGCCGCGAGGTCCTCGCACTCGGTGTCGAGCAACAGGCGCAGCGGCGTCGGCCCGAGCGTGCTCGCGTTGTGGATCGCGATCCCGATCTCGCCGACGAGGCCCTGCGCCTGGCCGGCGATGCGGTGGATCGCGTGCTTGTCGGAGATGTCGCCGGCGACCGCGTGCGCGGCGCCCCCGCGGGCGCGGATCGTCGCGACCACGTCGGCGAGCGGGCCGGCCTCGCGGGCGACGAGCGCGAGCCTCGCGCCCTCGGCCGCCAGCGCCTCGGCCAGCGCGCGGCCGAGGCCGCGGCTCGCGCCCGTGATCAGCACGCCCTGTCCCTGGATGTCCATAGATCCTCCTGTGACGACCCTAGGGCGACCCCGCTAATCTGTCATCGGCTGCGCTAATCTGTTGGCAGGAGGCCATCCCATGAGCGGCGAGCGCGATCACCTGGCGGACAACATCAAGGCGGTGCGCGAGGCGCGCGGCCTGTCGCAGCAGCAGATCGCGAAGGCTGCGGGGATCCCGCGCGCGACGTGGACGCACCTCGAGTCCGGCGCCGCGAACCCGACGCTCGCCGTGCTCGTGAAGGTCGCGAACGCGCTCCAGGTGCGCGTCGACGAGCTGCTCGCCGCGCCGCGCCTGTCCGCGCGGCACCTGCGGGCGTCCGAGCTCCCGGCGCGCGCGAAGGGCCACGTCGCGATCCGCAAGCTCCTGCCCGAGCCGCTGCCCGGCCTCGACATCGAGCGCATGACGCTGCCGCCGGGCGCGCGCATGGCGGGCGTGCCGCACACGCCCGGGACGCGCGAGTACCTGACGTGCGAGCGCGGCGCGATCGAGCTCGCGGTCGCGGGCGAGCGCTACACGCTGGCCGAGGGCGACGTGGTCACGTTCCGCGGCGACCAGCGCCACGGCTACCACAACCCGACGGCGCAGACGGCCGTCGCCTACTCGGTCATCGCGTTCGCACCCGTCACGTCGTGACGGGGCGCGCTCAGAACTTGTAGGTCAGGCCGAACCGCCCGTAGAGGACGAAGTCGGTGTCGAACATCGTCCCGGAGAAGTTCTGCGTGAACAGCGCGCGCTCGTTCTGGAACGGCGCGCCCTCGAGGATGCCGAACACGCTCCAGCGCTGATCGACCGCGATCTCGGCGATCACGCTGAGCAACAGGCGCGCGCCCTGCTCGCGGCCGAAGAAGTCGTTGCCCTTGTTGCCGGTCAGCTTCTCGACGCGGTCCTTCGTGTCCTGATCGACGGTGCCGTTCAGCATCTGCGTGCAGATCGCGATCGGGTCCTGGCCCTCGAACGTGCGCGTGCCCTCCTTGAAGATCGGGCAGTGGCGGTCGCTCCACAGCTCGAAGTACGCGCGGCCGCTGATCGTGACGTTGCTGAGCGCGGTCAGCGACGCGATCAGGCCGCCGTCGAACGTGACGCCGTTGCGCTGCGAGTCGTCGAGCAGCTTCGAGCCGAACCACAGGTTCGAGAACACCGCCGCCGAGAACGGCGGCGCGTCGACGAGCATCATGCGGCCGCCGAGGCCGAGCTCGCTGCGCGCGAGGAACGTGCGCACGCCGACGGTGGCGTCGAAGCCGAACTGCTTCGCGATCTTGCCCGCGCCGACGGTGATGCGCGCGTTGAGGAAGTACGGGTAGCCCGCGTCGAAGTCGACCGTCGAGCGCCCGCGCGGCAGCGTGCGCGCGCCGAACGACGACAGGCCCTTCTGCTCCGCCGCCAGCTCCGCCTCGCTCTTGCCCGCGATCGCGAGCTCGCGCGAGATCGTGGCGACCTTGCCGCCCTCGATCGTCATCGTCTGCTCGAACGGCTGGAAGCCCGCGAGCTCCAGGCGCACGACCGTCTCGCCGACCTCGACCTCGGTGTCGAGCGGCGTCTTGCCGATGGGGATGCCGTTGACGATGACGTTCGCCACCGACGGCGTCGACAGGATGCGCAGGCGGCCGACCGCCTTCAGCTGCGCGTCGACGGTGATCGCCTGGCCGATCTCGACGCGCACCTTCTGCTCGAAGTCCTTGAAGCCGGGGTGGCGCACGACGACCGGGTGCTCGCCCGCGGCGATCTTCTTCTCGACCGGCACCTTCCCGACGGCCGCGCCGTCGATGAACACGTCGGCGCCCGGCGTCGACGACACGACCTTCAGCGTCCCCTGATCGCCCGGTGCCTCGGCATTGAGGTCGACCTTCACGATCTGCGAGCCGCCCGCCGACACCTGGACCTTGCGCTCGCCGGTCTGGAAGCCCTGCGCCTTGACCTGGACGATGTGATCGCCCGCCTTCACGTCCTTGATGTCGACGGGCACCGGGCCCATGTCCGTGCCGTCGATGTACGCGCGCGCGCCCGGCGTGTCCGACAGGACGCGCACGACGCCGACGCCGCCGTTGAGCAGCGGCTGGATCTCGGCGCGCACCTTCGTCTGCTTGTCGGCGGTGACCGTCACCGTCTGGCGCCACGGCGGCGCCGGTTCCTTGCGGACCTCGACGACGTGAACGCCCTCGATCACGTTCGAGATCACGGCGGGCGTGTTGTCGGGGTGCTTGTTGCCGTCGATGTAGACCTCGGCGTCCTGCACGTCGGCCTCGACGACGACCGTGCCGTACTTGGCCTTCGCGATCGCCTTGAGCTGCGGCGTGATGATGACCGACGGGTTCGTCGTCAGGTCGATCCACTGCGTCAGCGTCTCGAACCCGTCCTTCTTGATCTCGATCTGGTGGCGCCCCACGGTCGTCTGGAGCACCAGCGGCCCGGTGATCGGCCCGCGCACCTCGCCGTCGATCGACACGATCGCGTTCACGAGGTTCGGGTCCGCATCGGCGCGGATCTCGATCTGCGGCCGCCGCGTCATCGGCACGAACAGCTCCTGCTGCTTGCGGATCTTCGCGACCTTCAGCGTCCGCATCGCCTGGTCGTAGCCCGTGGTCTCGAGGATCACCGGGAAGTCGCCCGCAGGCAGCTTGCCCGTCCACGGCGTGGTGCCGACGAGCCCGCAGCTCTTGTCGCCGATGTAGATCTGCGCCCCCTGCGGCGACGAGTCGATCTTCACGTCGTAGATCGCGCCCTGCTTGGGCGGACATGGTGCTGCGCCCGCGTCACGCGCCGACAGCGCAGCGAACGCGATCACCAGCGAAAGGATGTAGAGCGCGTGCGCACGGATCCTCATCGTTACCCTCGATAGACGGAACGCCGTCGAGCGTATCAGCACTCGCCCCTCCTCGCGTAGGCGCGTGCTCGAATTCACATCAGGTGGCACCTACAGGTGCTTCAGCGCGCCCGTGGCGAGCGCGATCAAGAGCGCGATGCCGGCGAGGATGCGATAGATCGCGAAGCCGAGCAGATCGTGCGAGCCGAGCCACTTGATCAGCCAGGCGATCACGATGTAGCCGCTCACCGCCGCGGTCGACGTGCCGACGAGCAGCGCCGGCAGCGCATCGCGCCCGAGCTCGCCGATGGCGCCGCGCAGCTCGAAGATGCCGGCGCCCGCGATCGCGGGGATCGAGAGCAGGAACGAGAACCGCGCCGAGTCGCTGCGCGAGAAGCCGAGCAGGAGCGCCATGCAGATCGTCGCGCCCGACCGCGACACGCCCGGCACCAGCGCGAGCGACTGCGCGAGGCCGACGAGGATCGCGTCGCGGTACGTGAGGTCGGTGAGCGGACGCGTGTCGTCGCCGCGGCCCTCCGCGACGCGGTCGATCACCGCCATCACGATGCCGATGACGATCAGCGTCCCCGCGATGACGTACAGCGACCGCAGGTCGCCCTCGATGTGCTTCTTCAGCGACAGCCCGAGGATGACGATCGGCACCGTGCCGGCCGCGAGCAGCCACGGCATCCGCCCGTCGGGCGAACTCGGTTCGCGCACCATCGCGACCGGCAGGTGGATGAGGTCGCGCGCGAAGTACACGAGCACGGCCAGGAGCGTCCCGAGCTGGATGACCGCCGTGTAGGCGCTCCCCGGGTCCTTCTGCCCGACGAGCTCCGGCAAGATTCGCAGGTGGGCCGTCGACGAGATCGGGATGAACTCGGTGAGGCCCTGCACGAGGCCCATGAGGGCCGCGAACCACACGGGCATGGTGGACACGCTAACATCGATGCATCGTGAGGTGCATCGTCTGGCTCGCCGCCGTGCTGCTCGCCTGCTCGAGCGGGCAGAATTCCCGCCCGCACGTGCCGAGCGGCTCGGGCGCCACCGTGCCGGCCGACGCCGCGCCACCCGTCGCCGGCGGCCCGACCGAGCGCGAGTGCGACGATCTCGTCGCGCACGTGGTCGAGCTGCACCTGGCCGAGCTGAGGCGCACGGTCCCGACGGATCAACTCCCGACCGAGGCCGAGCTGGCGCAGACGCGCGCCGACCTCGCCGCCGACGGTGGGTGCCGCGCCCTGGGGCGCGAGGAGCTGGCGTGCGCGCTGGCGGCGACGTCGCTCACCGACGTCGAGGCGTGTCAGGCGACGCGCAGGAGCTCGACCTCGAACAGCAGCGTCGCGCCCCCCGGGATCACGCCGCCCGCGCCGCGGTCGCCGTAGCCGAGCGCCGGCGGGATCAGCAGCGTGCGCTTGCCGCCGACGTTCATCGACGCCACGCCCTCGTCCCAGCCCTTGATGACGCGCCCGCGCCCGAGCGGGAACTCGAACGGCTCCCCGCGATCGACCGAGCTGTCGAACTTCTTCCCCTTGGCGCCGTTGACCCACAGCCAGCCCGTGTAGTGCATCACGCACGTCTGGCCCTGCGCGGGGCTGGGGCCGGTGCCGACCACCGTGTCCTCGAACTGGAGACCGCTCGCAGTTGTCTGCATGCGCGCAGCATCACACGGCGCGCGCGCCGCCTCGAGGGTGTACGCTCTCGAAACGTCGATGAGGAGACGTTTCGGACCCACCCTGGTCATCGCCCTTGTGATCGTCTTGCTCGCGTTCGCCGGTGTTGTGGAGGCGAGCCTGAGCGTCCCGGGAGACCGCATCGACGTCGGCAACGTCGGGGTCGGCGCGAGCGGCACCACCACCGCCGCGATCTCCACGAACAGCGTGACCGGCGACGTGCTCGATCACTTCGACGCGAGCGGCGCCGCGTGCGCCCACTTCACGCTGACGCCGGCGAGCTCGCTCCCGCGCCTGATCACGATCGCGACGCCGTTGAACGTCGTCGCCGGGTTCGCCCCGACCGCGCGCGGCCAGCTGATCTGCACGGTGACGATGCGCAGCGCGGCGAACGCCTCGCTCGGCACGTTCGTGCTGCGCGGCACCGGGCAGGCGGCCGAGATCGCGGCGGCGAACCCGCCGAGCTTCGGGCCGGTGCGCGTCACCGGCGGGAGCGCCACGCGGACCGTGACGATCGCGAACGCCGGCGACCCCGGCACCACGCTTCAGCTCCAGGCGCTCGGCGTCACCGGCGACTACGAGGTCGTGACGCCGCCCGCGCTGCCCGTCGCGATCGCGGCCGGCGCGTCGCTCGACCTGACGGTCCGCTTCGATCCCACGCTCCCCGGTGCGCGCCCCGGCGCGCTCGACATCATGTCCGACGATCCGCTCACGCCGATCGCGACCGTGGAGCTCACCGGCCAGGGCACGTCCGCGCAGATCGCGGTGACCGACGCCGCGTTCGGCATCGTGACGCTGCAGCAGACGGTGACGCGCACGATCACGGTGTCCAACACCGCCGCGACCAACCCCGGCCCGCTCCGCGTCGCGAGCGCCGCGATCACCGGCGGCGCCGGCTGGTTCCGGTTCGACGCGAACGGCGCGTTCGCCTGCGCCGGCGCCACGGCGTGCGCGTTCGGCCCGACCGGCACCGACGTCCCTCCCGCGCTCGCCGTCGTCGTGCGCTGCACGCCTCCCGCCGGCGCGAGCGGCACGGTGACCGCCACCGTCGACTTCACCAGCGACAGCGATCCCGGCGGCGACGCCAGCGCCGCGCTCACCTGCACCGCCGGCCGCGCCGACGCCTCGATCGTCCCGACCACGCTCGCCTTCCCCGACACGCGCGTCGGCCAGACCAGCGCCCCGAAGACGGTCACGGTGACGAACACCGGCACCGAGGCGCTCACGTTCACCGCGACACCGTCGGGAGCGCAGGCGGCCGCGTACGCGCTGACCGATTGCACGGCGAGCTGCACGGTCGCGCCGAACGGCGGCACGCGCACGTTCGACGTCACGTTCTCGCCGCTCGCGGACGTCGCATCGAACATCACGATCGACATCGACAGCAACGACCCCGACGACCCGCACCTCACGATCGCCGTCACCGGGCGCGGCATCGCGCCGCGCATCACCGCGCCCGCGACCGTGCCGTTCGGCAGCGTCGAGGTCCCGCAGACCAGCGCACCTCAGTCGCTCACCGTGATGAACACGGGGACCGCGACGCTGACGATCACGAACGCGAGCTTCGGCGGCGCCACCCCCGGCGCGTACGCGGTCGCGACCGGCACGCTCGGCGCGCAGACGACGCTCGTCGGCCCCGGCGCCTCGACGACGTGGGGCATCCGCTGCCACCCGGTGCAGCAGGCCGCGAACAACGCCACGTTCGTGATCGCGAGCGACGCGCTCGGCACGCCGGCGACGACCGTCAACCTCACGTGCAACGGCACGCAGGGCGTGCTCGTCGTGACCCCCACCTCGATCGACTTCGGCGGCGTGGCGCAGGGGACGTCGCAGACGCGGTCGTACACGCTGCGCAACACCGGCAACCTGGCCGTCAGCGTGATCACCGGCGTGCTCGGCAACGCGACGCTGGGGTACAGCCTCGATCCGGCGACCCCGGTGCCGACGACGCTCGCCGCCGGACAGACGGCGACGCTCAACGTCATCTTCGCCCCGCAGATCGGCAACGCAGGCGGCGCCACCTCCGTCGCGTTCAGCGGGATCTGGGGCGCCGTCCCGACGGCGACGACCGCGACCCTCGCGCTCGCCGGTGTCGGCCTCACCGCCGGCTTCGACGTCTCGCCCGCGGCGCTCGCGTTCGGCAACGTACGCTTCGATCAGACGGCGACGCGAACGTTCTGCATCGTCAACACCGACCAGGCGGCGGTCACGATCGCGAACCCCATCGCGATCGCCCCCACCGCACCGACGGCGACCGGCGAATTCACGGTGTCGCGCGTCCGCCGCCAGACCGCGTGCGGCACGGGCGGCACCGACGTGACGCTGCCGCAGACGCTCACCACGAACCAGGTGCTCGAGGTCACCGTCCGCGCCGCGCCCGCGAACCGCACCGGTCCGATGGCCGCGACGCTGACGGTGACGAGCAACCTCGCGCAGAACCCGACGCGCACCGTCGCGCTGACCGGCACGGCGACGAGCGGTACGCTCGCGCTCACCCCCGGGGCGACCGTCGACTTCGGCGCCGTCGACGTGCAGGGCCCGGCGGCGCAGCGCACGCTGACGATCACGAACACCGGCGACGCTCCCGTCGACCTCTCCGGCTTCGCGCGCACGCCCGACAACCCGAGCTTCACGTTCACGCTGCCGGCCGGCACGACGACGCTCCAGCCGACCGACCACGTCGACATCGCGATCAGCTACAAGCCGACCGCCGCCGCGCCCGCCGGCTCCGAGGAGCGGTTCACGATCACGCACGCGATCGCCGGCGTCCTCGGCGCACCCGCGCTCGGCATGATCCAGGTCCAGGGGCGCGGCATCGATCGCGTGCTCAGCGTCGTCGAGACGCCGGTGTTCCCCGACACGTTCCGCAACCCCGGTCCGTCGGCGCCGGTCCGCGCCGTCCGCGTGACGAACACCGGCGAGGCCACGCTGCACGTGACCGCCGTGATGATCACGAACGATCCGGAGGTGTGGCACCTCGTCGGCGAGGACCCCGTCGACGTCCCCGGCGGCGGCACCGTCGAGTTCCCGGTCCGCTTCACGCCGACCGCGGCCGGGCCCGCGCCGGACGCGTTCCTCGAGCTGACCCACGACGCCTTCGACCCGCCGGCGCCCGGCCCGACGGTGACGACGCGCGTCGCCCTCACCGGCAACGGCCTCGCGCGCCGCGTGCTGTTCGCACCGACGGACATCGACCTCGGCTTCACGAGCATCGGCGTGCCGATCACGCTCGCCGGCGCGCTCTCCGTGACGAGCATGGACGATGCGATCACGTTCACGATCCGCGAGATCGCGGTCGACGACGCGCGCGGCGTGTTCGCGATCGACGACACCCCGGCCGGCGTCGAGCTCGCGCCGGCGCAGACGCGGACCTACGGCGTGACGTTCACGCCCACCACCGAGGGCGACTTCACGGCCACCGCCGCGCTGTTCCTCGACGACGACACCGCCCCGCAGGCCACGATCCGGATCCGCGGCCGCGCCGTGTCCATCGACGCGCGCGGCGGCGGCGGATGCTCGACGACGAGCGGGGGTGGCCTGCTCCCGCTCGCGCTCGCCGCGCTCGCCGTGCTCCTCGTCCGCCGTCGCCGCCACCGTGGAGCCCTCGCAGCCGCCGCCGTTGTCACGGTGACAACAGGCGTGGCGGCCGCGGACAACGTCGTGCTGTCGACGTTCGACCCGACGCCCGCGACGACGACGACCGGCTTCCAGCTGCAGAGCGCCGAGGTCGGCGCCGACGGCGACTGGGTCGCGACCGCGGTGCTCTCGCACGCGACCAGGCCGCTCATCCTGGGCGCGTCGATCGACGGCACGTTCATCAACGACGATGCGGTCGTGGCGCGCTCGACGATGATCGAGCTCGGCGGCGCGTACGCGTTCCTCGACCGCTTCGAGGTCGGCGCGCGCATGCCGCTCTACATGCAGGGCGGCGATGCGCTCGGCGATCCCGACCGCATGTTCACGACGGCGCCGGCGCGCTCCACCGCCGCCGGCGACCTCACGCTGCATGCGAAGGTGGCCGCGTGGAAGCGCGAGGGGCTCGCCGTCGCGAGCACGTTCGCCCTCACCTTGCCGACGGCGAGCGACGGCGCGTTCACCGGCAACGAGGGCGCCTCGGCGCGCGTGTTCGCCCTCGGCACGTACCTGGTGCCGGCGCTCGACGGGCGCATCACCGTCTCGGCGAACGCCGGCGCGGTCCTGCGCAAGCGCGCGCAGGTCGGCACCCTCGAGCAGAAGAGCGGCCTCGCGTGGGGCCTCGGCGCGTCGGCGCGCGTCCGCGATCGCGTGTGGGTCGCCGCCGAGATGTTCGGCGAGGCGGCTCCCTCGGCGAGCGGCCTCGGCCACACGCTCGCGCCGTCGGAGTGGCTCGGCGGCGTGCGCGTGCGGCTCGATCGCAAGCTCGACCTCGGCGTCGCGCTCGGCCGCGGCCTGACCAGCGCGGCCGGCTCGCCGGCGCTGCGCGGCGTCGTGCAGCTGTCGTTCGCGCCGAACGCACGCGCGCTCCCGCCGCTGTCGCGCGGCGAGCGCCCCGACGTCGACAGCGACGGGGACGGCATCCTCGATCGCGCGGATCGCTGCCCGAACGAGCCCGAGGACAAGGACGGCTTCCAGGACGACGACGGCTGCCCCGATCCCGACAACGACGGCGACGGCATCCCCGACGCCCACGACCGCTGCCCGCTCGAGCCCGAGGACAAGGACGGCTTCCAGGACGACGACGGCTGCCCCGACCTCGACAACGACGGCGACGGCATCCCCGACGCGCAGGACAAGTGCCCGAACGAGCCCGAGACGATCAACGGCAACAAGGACGACGACGGCTGCCCCGACGCCGGCGACGGCGCCGTCGTCGTCAGCCCCGATCGCCTCGAGCTGCTCGACCCGATCCAGTGGAACGGCGCGAAGATCGGGCGCAACTCGCTCAACGTCCTCGGCCAGGTCGGCGCGACCCTGCGCGCGCACCCCGAGATCCTGCGCATGCGGATCGCGGTGCACATCCCGCCCGGCAACGACCCCGCGAAGGATCAGGAGCTCAGCGAGAAGCGAGCGCAGGCGCTGCGCGAGTGGCTCGTGCAGTGGGGCGTCGCCGAGGCGCGGCTCGAGGCGCGCGGCTTCGGCGGCGAGCAGCCGCTCGTCCCGAGGACGCAGCCCGGATCGCAGGCGATCAACGAGCGCATCGACCTCATCATCCTCGAGAAGAAGTAGCCCGCGCGACCGCGACACCGAGGACCTCGCGCGCCCCGGCGTCGCGCAGCGGCTGCGCCGCCGCCGCGAGCGTCGAGCCCGTCGTCACGACGTCGTCGACGAGCACGATGCGCCGGCCGGCGACGCGCTCCGCCGGAACGCGCAGCGCGAACGCGCCCGCCAGGTTCGCGCGGCGCTCGGCCCCCGACAGCACGCGCTGCGGCCGCGCCGCGTGGATGCGCGCGAGCGCCGGCAGCGGCGGCGCGAGCCCGGCCGCCGCGCACGCATGCAGCGCCAGCAGCCAGGTCTGGTCGAACCCGCGGGCGAACCTGCGCCGCCAGTGCAGCGGCACCGGCACGACGACGCCGTCGCCCCCGGCCGCCGCCGCGACGATCGGCGCCCACAGGGGCGCGAGGTCGCGCGCGATGTGCGCGCACCCCGAGAACTTCATCCGCCGGATCGCCGCGCCGAGCTGCCCCCCGAACCGCCACGGCGCGACGATCCGGATCTCTCCCGAAGACTCGGCATCCGCCGGCGCGAGCGCCTCGAGCGACGCGCGGCACGGCGGGCACAGCGTGAGCGCGGGGACGCCGCACGCGGCGCACTGCGGGCGGAGCAGCCAGTCGGCGGCGCCGCCGCACAGCCTCTCGAAAACTCGGAGCATGGCGCCGGCGTCGGCCGCCCCCGCGCCGGTTGCGTCCAAAAGCGGTACAAACCGCACCGTGCCCCCCGGCGCCGACCCCTGCTACGTCTACGAGCCCGGCCACGTCGACGCCGCGACGCGCGCCGAGATCGTGGCTTGGCTCGGCACGCTGCGCCCGCTGTGGGAGATGCGCTACTCGACGCGGCGCCCGCCTCCGCCGGGGCGGCAGCAGAAGCCGCTCCTGCGCCCCGTGTACTGGCTCGGCAACTGGCAGTTCGCGTGCCTCGGCTACTACGAGCCGCCGCGCCGCAGCCGCGACGTCGCCGTCGCCGCCGAGCCGTTCCCGCCGGTGCTCGCGCGCCTGGTCGCGCAGATCGAGCGCCGCGTGCGCGCCGGCTTCCCGCGCCCCGCGGTGCCGCGCGCCTGGCACCTCAACACGTGCCTCGTGAACTTCTACGGCGACCGCACGCTCGACGGGAAGGTCGTCGACGCCGCGCGCGTCGGCGAGCACCGCGACCACGAGCCCGGCCCCGTCGCGTCGATCTCGCTCGGCGAGCGCGCGCGCTTTCAGTTCGTGCGGCGCGGCGCGCGCGACGCCCCGCCGGTGCGCACGCAGTGGCTCGAGGACGGCTCGCTCCAGATCTTCGGCGGCCCGCACTGGAAGGACGACCTCCTCCACCGCGTGCAGCGCGTCGACGACAAGCTCGACCTCGACTTCCCGCCCGCGATCGCCGGCTTCCGCACGCGCCGCGTGAACTTCACGTTCCGCTACGTCCCCGACGAGCACGTCACGCCGTTCGCCGCGCTGTCGCCGGCCGCGCGCGACGACGTGCGCGACTACATGCGCACCCTCGCCGAGGGCTCGCCGTTCTTCGCCGCGGCGCTCGTCAGCGAAGGCCGAACAGCGGCGGCGCGGTAGCCGCGGGCGGCGCCGGCACGCGCAGCAGCGCGGTCACCGTCGGCGCGACCTGCAGCGACGACACGCGCGTCGCCGACGTCGTCGGGGCGAGCCCGGGTGCGCGCACGAACACCGGCACGAGCCGGTTGTCGTCGAACGGCGCGTCGTGGTGCGTGCCGCCGCGGTAGTCGCTGATCAGCGAGCCGGCGGCGGGCACGACGTAGAGCTCGCCCGACACACCGTCGGCGTACGACAGACACGCGGCCCGCTCGAGACCCGCGCGCGCCGCGCAGTCGCCGAGCTTGTCGTTGCGCCCCGCCGCCGCGATCCCCGGGAGCTTCGCGATCGCCGCGACGGCCGCGTCGAGCGCCGCGCCGCGGCTGTCCGGATCGCGGACATCCGCGAGCTGCGGCGCGAGGTAGACGGTGCTCGACGTCACCGAGCTCACCCACCGCCCGCGCGCACCCGGCGTCTCGACCTCGCCGAGGACGGCCGCCATCGCCTCGTGCGCCGCCCGCGCGATCTCCTCGCTCGCGATCCGCCGCGCGCCCGGCACCCGCGTGCGCTCGACGAGCGGCGTCGCGCCGTGATCGCTCGTCAGCACCGCCGCCCAGCCGTCCTTGCCGAGGCGCGTGTCGAGCGCGTCGAACAGGCTCCCGAGCGCCGCATCGAGGCGCATCATCAGGTCGAGCACCTCCCACGAGTCGGGCCCCCACACGTGCCCCACGTAGTCGTGCGCCGCGAAGCTGATCGCGAGCAGGTCCGGCACGTCGTCGGCGCCGAGCTGCATCGCATCGAGCGCGGCGTAGGTGGCGTCGAGGACGAGCAGGTCGCCGAACGGCGAGTGCAGCACCGCCTCCGCCGGCGCGGGGTCGCCCGCGATCCGGTGCGGGAATGCGGCCGTCATCCCGCCCGCGCCCTCGGCCGGGTTGTCGTCGGGGATGCCGGTCACGCGCGCGAGCAGCCCCGCGTCGAGCGGCTCCCACGTGCGGTCGAAGAAGCGGTTCGACGGCCGGTCGCGCGCGAGCTGCACGAGCCACGCGGGCGCCTCCCGCGCGTAGCGCTTGCTCGTCGTCATCCCGCCCGCGGCGGCCTCGTACCACACCGCGAGATCGGGCTGCTTGCCGGCGACGAACGCGACCGCGCGGCCCTTGAGCCCGATCGCGATCGACTTCCCCACACCGCCCGTCGCCGCGCGCAGCGCCTCCGCGATGCCGTCGACGCGCAGCGCCCGCCCCGACGCGACGTCGCCCGGCCCGAGCTCGCCGCCGTGCGACGGCCCGACGACGAGCGCCGGCGCATCGGGATCGTACTCGGCCCCGCGCTGCACGTTGTCGCCGCGCCGGTACCAGGTGTTGCCGATGATGCCGTGCACGCTCGGCGGCGCGCCCGTGCCGATCGTCGCGTGCCCGACGGCGGTGAACGGCGTCGCGTACGGCATCTCCGACACCGCGAACGCACCCTCGCGCGCGAGCCGCGCGAACCCGCCCTTGAAGTGCGGGCGATCGCGCTCGAACGTCCACATCGGCAGCTGGTCGACGACGACCAGCACGACGAGCTTCACCCCGGGCCGCGACGGCGCCGGCGGTGGCGCCCCGCGCGACCCTCCGCATGCGGCGAGCGCGAGCGCGAGTGCGACGGTGAGGACCCCGGACCGGGCGATCATGCGCCCGGATCGTACACGCGATATCCTCGCACCATGGCCCTCCCCGACCGCATCGTTCCGCTGTGCGACCTGCTGCTCGGCGCCGCCCACGCCGACAAGGAGCTCAGGCCGAGCGAGCTCGCCGAGGTGCGCGGCGTGCTCGAGGACCTCGCCGGCGCGCTCACACCCGAGCTCGCGCAGCGCATCGACACGTTCGACCCCAAGGCGTTCGACCTCGCGCGCACCGCCGCCGCGTTCCAGGCCGACTCCGCCGACGATCGCCGCCGCCTGCTGTTCCTCGTCGCCGCCGTCAACGACGCCGACGACGAGGTCGACTTCGCCGAGGACGAGTACCTGCGCGCCCTCGCCGCGGCGCTCGACCTCCCCGCGACCGCGCTCGACGGCCTCGTCGTCGACGTCGAGGTCGAGGAGCTGCGCGAGACCTTCACCCGCGTCCGCAAGGGCCCGCCGCCGCCCCCCGGCAAGAAGCGCGAGTCCGTCGACGTCGACCTCGACTGATCGCAGGCCCGAGAGGCCCGGCGAGGGCCGACGAGAACGGCGACGCCCGACGCCCGACGAGCGCTGCGTCTCCGTCGGCATCGGCACGTCGAGCGCCGCTGCCGCCGGGCGAAGACGGCACGACGCGTGCACCGGCTCGGTGCATGTCGTCCACCAAGTCGAAAGCAGGTTGGAGCCTCGCGTGGTTGCTCGGCGTCCCGCTGCCGGTGCTGCTCGTCGTTTACCTGATGACGCGCGCCTGCTGAGGCGTCACGGCGCAGCCGGCAGCGAGCGGCCGTCGCCGTTGGTCGCGGTCCGTGCCTTGACGCGCTCCATGAGGCCGGCGAGCGGCGTGCCGGCGAACACCTTGTCGATGACGTCGGTGAGCGTCTTGCCGCCGACGAACGCCTGCACGCTCATCGCCTCGGCGACCTTCGCGAGCACCTCGTGGTTCGACAGCGCGAGCAGCGCCTCGCTGAACCCGCCCTGCGCCGCGGAGAACCGCTGCACGGCGGCCTCGACCTCGGCCCGGAGCTGCGCGAGCACGAGCGCCTGGTGTGCAGCGCGCGTCTCGTGTTCGGCCTGCGCCGACGCGCGCTGGCGCGCCAGCTCCGCCGCGTGATCGGCGTCGGCGACCGCGTTGCGCGCGACCGCGGTCGTCTTCTGCGCCTCGGCCTGCTCGAGCTCCGACTTCGCCGCCGCGAGCGCGACGCGGAGCCGGTCCGCGAGCGCCGCCACCTCGAGCTCGGCGAACCGCTTCGCCGTCTCGGCGCGCGCCTCCGCCTCGCCGCGCGAGATCGCCTCTTGCTTCTCCGTCATCTCGAGCCCGCGCCGCGCGCGCAGGAGCGCGATGTTCGCCTGCACGGCCTCGTGCTGCGCCGCGCCGAGCAGCCCGGAGATCGCCTCGTCGTCGATGCCGACCTCGAGGACCTCGACGTCGGTCACGCGCAGGCCGTTCTCGGTGAACCGCATGCCCGGGCGCCCGCCCTTGTCGTCGGAGCGCCCGAGGATCGTGTCGCGGATGATCTCGACCGACTGCGCGTAGAACGTCTCGATCGAGTGCTTCTTGATGCTGCCCTTCAGCACCGAGCGCACGTGGTCGCACAGGAACTTCACGTAGTTCTCGACCTCGAACCAGCGCAGCGGCTCGCCCTCGAAGTTGACGCGCATCGAGTAGCGCAGCGTCACCGTCACGTGGTCGAGCGTCTCGACGGCGCACCCGTCGCTGACCTTGTTGTTGAGCACGCGCAGGAACACCGTCTCGATCAGCCGGTCGTCGGTCTTCGGCGTCCCCGTCGACAGCTGCAGCACCTCGAGCGTCTCGTCGTACTCGAGCAGCAGGTTCTTCGGCCCCTGCTCGACGCGGCGGCGCCCCTGCTTGTCGACGACGAGCACCGCGTACCCGACCCACACGCCGAGCGACGGCACGCCCTCGTACTTCGTGTTGAACACGAGCGTGCGGGGCTTCGTGAACTGGTTCGAGCGGTCGAGCGCATCGCCGCCGACGCCCGCCGCGACGTCGCGCCGCGACTCCGTCGCCGGGCCCATCGCGACCTGCTGCGCCACCGACGCCGCGCGCCCCGCCTTCATCTGCTTCTTCTCGACGGCGTCCTCGGCGACCGCGCCCGGCCGCTCGTCCGACTCCTGCAGCAGCCGCAGCTGCCGGTTGTGCGCGAGCACCTGCGCGTTGCCCGGGTACCACGTCGCACACTCGCGGTCCGACAGGACGCGGCGGATGATGACCTCGTCGACGGGGTTCGGCAGAAGCATCGCCGGGCCGTGCACCATCCGGATCTCGCCGGACTTGCGGTTCATGACGTAGCGGCCCTCGCCCGCCGGCACGGCGACGGCGAAGTGCTTCTCGCGGCCGTCGTAGCGCACGAGCGAGTGCTCCTCGCGCGGGTAGTAGATCGCCGTCTCCTTGCCCGTGATGAACAGCTCGTCGCCCTCGCGGTGCGCGCGCCCGTTCTCGACGTACGGCGCGATCACCTTGATGTGCAGCCCCTGGATCTCGTTGAGCTCGATCGCGCGGAACTTGCGGGCCCCGCCGGAGCCGTCCCTCGCGGCCGCGGTGATGAACGCCTCGGTCGGCTCGGGGAACACGACCTGCGGGCCGCGCTCGTAGCGCTTCTTGCCGTTCTGCTCGACGAGGATGCAGTACTCGAGGCGCTCGAGCGTCAGCGCGTCGCGCACGTACGACCCATCGTCGTCGGGGACCACGCCGACGCCGGTCGGCGGGATGTAGAACGATACGTCGGTGCCCTTGATGATGAGCTGCTTGCCGACGGTGAGGTCGGCCGGCGCGCGCGAGATCGGCTGCGCCGGCGCGTCGCCGCCCTCGGTCGACGACTCGGTCGGGTTCGTCGCGGGCTTGATGACCGCCTGCCCCCAGTTCTTGCGCGCCTCGTCCTCGTTGTAGACGCGCACGAGCAGGTACTGGTTCGAGCGCAGGTGGTGGCCCTGCACGAGCTTCACCATCTGGCCGGGCCACAGCGCGAACGCACACGGCCCGGTGATGTTGATCTTGCGCCCGACGCTGAGGTCGGGCGCCGGGTACACGCCGCCCGACGGCGGGTGGTCGTACTTGTGCGACGGGTTCTTGAGGATCAGGTAGTAGCCCTCGGGCGCGATCGCGATCTGCTGCACCGCCTGCTCGAGCGGGCACGGCTCGAAGAGCTTGTTGTGCGGGTTGAACACGACCGGACGCTCCTGCGCGGTCGGGTTGATCACCGTCGGGCCCGTGTACGTCTTCACGATGCCCTTCGTGACGTCCTGCATGTAGGCGTACTCGCTGGGTGCGAGCACGAGATCGCGCTTGCTGTTCCGGTCGTCCATGTTTCCCCCGAACGCTGAGAATCGATCAACGCATCCGATGATCGCAACCGAGGGCGCGGTGCGCAGCGCATGCCACCCGCGCGCGCTGCACGTCGCGCACGACGACCGCGCGATCTGCTCCGCCTTGTCTCGTTCCAGGACAGCAGATCGACGCTTTTCCGTTGACCGATCGCGGGTTCCAGCGCTACAGGTCGGACCATCGTTCCACCACGGAACTGGTGAGAGGGCCACGTGATCTCGGTCGGAGACATCGTCGCGGGGAAGTACAGCGTCACGCGCGTCCTGGGCGCGGGTGGCATGGCTCAGGTGGTGGCGGCGCAGCACCTGGAGCTCAAGCAAGGCGTCGCGCTCAAGCTGATGTTGCGCAGCGCGCACGACGTCGAGCCCACGGTGATCGAGCGCTTCGCGCGCGAGGCCCGCGCCTCGGCGCAGCTGCGCGGCGAGCACGTGTGCCGCATCGCCGACGTCGGCGCGCTCGGCGACGGCTCGCCGTACATGGTCATGGAGCTGCTCGAGGGCCGCGACCTCGCGGGCGTCGTCGCGACGCGCGGGCCGCTGCCGGTGGTCGTCGCCGTCGACTACGTGCTGCAGGCGTGCATCGGCCTCGCGGAGGCGCACGCGCTCGGCATCGTGCACCGCGACATGAAGCCGGCGAACCTGTTCCTCGCCGAGCGCCCCGACGGCTCGGCGATCGTGAAGGTGCTCGACTTCGGCATCGCGAAGACCGCCGGCGAGCTCGCCCCCGAGCTCACGCAGGCGTGCACGATCCTCGGCTCGCCCGGCTACATGTCGCCCGAGCAGCTGCGCGGCGCGCGCGACGCCGGCGTGCGCAGCGACATCTGGAGCCTCGGCATCGTGCTCTACGAGCTCGTGTCGGGGCGGCGGCCCTTCGACGGCGGCACGTTCACCGACATCGCCGTGCGCGTGACGCTCGACCCGCCGCCACCGCTGCCGCCGTCGGTGCCGCGGCGCTTCGCCGACGTGGTGCGGCGCTGCCTCGAGAAGGACCCGGCGCTGCGCTTCCCGCACCTGGGCGCGCTCGCCGAGGCGCTCGCGGCGTGCGGGCGCCCCGACGCGACGGCACACGCGGTCGCGGTCGCGCGGATGCTGAACATGCCGCAGCGGATCGCGTCGTCGTCGGGCGGGCTCGACGCGAGCAGCCTCGACGCGGCCGCCGCTTTCGCCGTCACGCAGGCGCCCTGCGGTGCGATGCCGACGACGCTGCGCTCGGCGATCGCGTCGCGCACGGTGAAGCCGCCGCGCAGCACGCGCCGCACGCTGCTGCTGCTGGCCGCCGCGCTCGTGCCCGCGGTGATCGTGTTCGCGCTGCGCCGCGGCCACGACGCCGCGGCCGTCGAGCCGGTCACGTCGCCGCCCGCGCAGCTCGACGAGCCGCCGCGCGAGGTGAAGATGCTGCCCGCGCCGCCGGCGATGCACCACGCCACGCCGCACGCGACGGCTCCCATCTCCGTGGGGCCGCCGCGCCGTCGCTGAGCTCGCGGTACGCGCCTCGCGCGCGCACCGTCTTGTCGTGCCACCGAGAGGAGTTGCACCTCTCCACCAGGCTTCGGAGACCCGGGTCGCGAGACTGCGCGCGGGGGCAGAGACGTCGGGACCATGGGGATTGCACCCATCACGGCCGCTTTGTAAGAGCGGTCCCACCCCTAGGTGAGCTGATCCCGTAGCTGTGAGCTGGAGCGCCCGGTTGGAGTTGCACCAACCTCATCATGGGTTGCAACCATGAGGTCACCTGGTGACACGGACGCGGATACGTGGACTCGAGGAGAGTCGAACTCCCGTTCCTGCCTTGCGATGGCAGTGTCTTCCCGCTGGACGACGAGCCCGGAGCAGTGAGAGCGCCTTCGACGGGAATCGAACCCGCCTAGAGCTGATAGACAGTCAGCTAACGTCACCAGACGTATCCGAAGGCATGCTTGCTGTGAAGCGTTCGTTCGAGGAGAGAGGGTCGAACTCCCATTCCCTGGGTCAGAGCCAGGTGTCCTGCCGATTGGACGATCCTCGAATGTGCGGTGTCGTGGAACGGGTGGCAGGAGTCGAACCTGCATCTGTCGCGTTCAAAGCGCGCTGTCGTACCTTTGGACCACACCCGTAGAACAAGAGCTGCTGATGATGACGTGTGAAAAGAACCCCAGAAGACCCGGCGGTCACGCCACGGTCAGCCCTCGAGCGCCCCGTGGGAAAGGCGGGTGCGCGAGTGCTGCTTCACATGCCGTGCGTGCCGCCGCGGTCTTCACACGACGCCCGACCCGTCCTCGCTGTCGATCTCGCCCGTCCAGTACACGTAGTCACGCCACGCGTCTGGCACCGACCTGGTGCTGATCCTGATCTGCACCGCCGGGATCCACGTCGGCCGCGCCGGCATCGAGCGGAGCGTCATGCGCGCCTCTGCCGGCGTCCTGTTCGCCTTGATGGCGTTGCAGTCGTAGCAGCAGCTCACGATGTTCTCCCACGTCGTCCGACCGCCGCGCGAACGCGGAGTCACGTGGTCGTAGGTCAGCTCGTCGATCGAGCACCGCGTACCGCAGTACTGGCAGCGGTAGCCGTCGCGCGCGTAGATGTTCACGCGCGAGAACTTCACGGGCTTCGCGTGCCGGCGGAACGTCTTACGCAGACGCACGACCGAGGGCACCTTGATCACGAGAGAGGTCGCGCGGATCTCCGCGTCGTACTCCTCGATGACCTCGACCTTGTCGAGGGTCAGCAGCGTCATCGCCCGTTGCCAGGGGATGATCTTGATGGGCTCGTAGCCCTGTGAGAGCAGGAGCGTACGCGTTGCATCGACGTGCATCACGGCACGCCTCCTAGCTTCCCGGGGTAAGACATGATGAGGCGCCGGACCGCGTACATCATCGGCCCACGTGATGTGGGCAAAGTGCCGTCGAGAGGATTCGAACCTCCACTACGTGGCTTCTGAGACCACAGACTCTGCCAGGTTGGTCTACGACGGCGCGTTCGTTGCGGAGGCTGGAATTGCACCAGCGGAGCGCTGGCTTATGAGGCCAGGCCGAGGACTGTCTCTCCCCGCACAGGTCAAGAAAATAAAGGAAGAAGGAACGTGAGTGCCGCCGAGAGGATTCGAACCTCCACTACATGGTCTCTCAAACCATAGACTCTGCCGTTGGTCTACGGCGGCTTGGTGGGAGCGCTGGGACTTGCACCCAGTTGGCTTTCGCGCGCGGTTTTACGGACCGGCTCTGATTCTACACAGTCAACGCTCCCCTGGGGTGATCGACGGGAGTTGCACCCGCTTAGCATGGTTCACAGCCACGCACCTAAACTCTTCGGACTCGACCACCAGAATCGTCCGCCTGGAGAGAATCGAACTCCCATCGGTCGCTTATCGGGCGACTGCCTTCACCGTTAGGCTACAGGCGGATTGTCACGTACGGGTCTGGGTGATTGGGGTTGCACCAACGGCCTCTCGGTCCCGAACCGAGCGTTCTGCTACTGAACTACACCCAGATGCTGTCGAAAAGTTGCCGTGTCAAAAGGCCGGTCATGACCCAGCGGCTGTCACACCACACGGCGGCCCGGACGGTCATCCGGGCAAAGCACGCCGCCAGTGAATCGAACACTGCTGCCCGGATTTGGACTCCAGACCCGTCCCAGACGGCGACGTAAGAGGTACCACCGGAAGGAATCGAACCTTCAGCAACGATCTTCGCAGAATCGTGTCCCGTCCACAGACGGTGGCATGTGAGTCCGGGCGACTGGACTTGCACCAGTGACCCCATGGTAGTCGGCCATGTGCTGCTGCTACTGAGCTACGCCCGGATGAGTGATCTGACGTTCGTACCACCGAGAGGACTCGAACCTCCGCCGTCAACGTTCGTAGCGTTGCGTCCCTCCTCGGAACGGTGGCATGCAGAGCCCCTGATCGGAATCGAACCGATATTTCCGCGTTACGAGTGCGGAGTTCTGACCATTGAACTACGGGGGCGTTCGAGAGAGCGGTGCGAGCGGAGGGAGTCGAACCCTCGACACCTGGTTGGAGGCCAGGCATGATGCCATTTCACTACGCGCGCATGCGGGTCAGTCTCAGTCGGGGTGACAAGAATCGAACTTGCCTGATCATGCTCCCAAAGCACGTGCCTGCCCAGTAGGCTACACCCCGGTATTCAGTCGTGGATCCGAGAGGGCTCGAACCTCAATCCGCTCGGGTAAAAGCCGAGTGCTCATCCTGTTGAGCTTCGGATCCTCACCTCGTGCCTCCGGCAGGACTTGCACCTGCACGTCTTCCGGTTAAGAGCCGGCTGCTTTGCTGTTTAGCTACAGAGGCGCTGTCGAGTCTGGTGCCACCGGCAGGACTTGCACCTGCAACGATCCGGGTAAGAACCGGGTACTCTTCTGTTGAGTTACGGAGGCGTGTGCGCGAGCGTGCCGCCGGCTGGAATCGAACCAGCCCGTGCAGGTGTAGGAGACCCGCCTTTCCATCCAGGAACGGAGGCGTCGTATCTCGCCGCGGAGTCGAACCGCGAGCTCTCGGATTAGAAGTCCAGGGTTGGGTCCGCCCAGCGAGACATTTCGTCGTCGACGCGTCGTCGACAGAGCCCCCACTCGGAGTCGCACCGAGCCTTGTCGCTTACCATGCGACCGTGCCGAACTGCGGGCACCTTGGGGGCGAAAGTGATCACACATCCGAGTTGACAAGCCACGATGGTTGTTCGTTTACAAGACGAATGCCTCTCCATTGGGCTACGCTCCGGTGAATCGGAGCGACAGGAATCGAACCTGTATCTTGGCGTGTAGGGCTTGTCGGATTGGATGCGATCTCGTGGAGGTGAAGGGTAACGCTCCCTCGCGTACTCGCTTGCAAGGCGTGTCGCTAGTCTTCTAGCACCCCCGTGCTGAACAGAAACTGCTGGCTCCCCGGGCAGGAATCGAACCCGCGACATCCACGTTAACAGCGTGGCGTTGCTACCACTGAACTACCAGGGAATGGAAACACTCGATCTCTGCGGTCGCGGTGGAGGGACTCGAACCCAGCGTTCGTTCGCGCCTAACGAACGGACCCGAAGCGGAGTTAGCGCAACCGGTCGTCGCCTCACCCGAGGCACCGCGTCGAGCGAGAGAAAATGGTACGCGCGTCCGAGTTGAGAAGCCGCAAGGTCTTTGGATTTCCTTGATAAGGAAACTGCCTCCTCGGCACCGACCCGTGGGAGTGGATCGGACGGGAATCGAACCCGTGTTTGATGTGCGTGTAGGGCTCCTCGTGCGGGACGCGCGTGGTCGCAGCCGATGGAATCGAACCATCCGATCCGCGGATATGAGCCGCGACCGTGCGCCAGCACCGACTGCGATGGAGAGAGCGGCATCCCTGATGGGAATCGAACCCATGTACCTGGTGTGAAAAACCAGTGGATTTGGCCACTATCCGACAGGGACGTATCGACGAACCTTGGCATCCGTGACGGGACTCGAACCCGTGCAACTGGTTAGAGAGACCAGCGTACTTGCCGCTATACGACACGGACGTAGCATCAGAACCGCTTGCCTCACCGCCTCACCGCCTCACCGCCTCACCGCCTCACCGCCTCACCGCCTCACCGCCTCACCAACCCTTCTACCGCTCGGACACCGATTCTCTTCCTCGGTTCCGCTTTTCTCTCTCTTTCTTTCTACTTCTTCGACGCCGATTCTGCAACTCGGTTTTGCGTTTTCTTTCTACTCATCCTCGGCAGTTTCGTCAAGCAGTATTTTGTAGACATTTTAGATTGGCAATCTTAAACAAGATCTCGCGAGGTCGGTTGGGTTCGAACCAACGCCCATCCGGTTAACAACCGGCCGCTCAACCAGCTGAGCTTCGACCTCAAGTACCGGTGCGTTGCCGCACCGGTAGGCCGCGCCTTCACTCGAGCCCGCAGGAGCGCTACGAGCGAGCGAAGTCGGCGATGACCGGGGGTGTCGACGGGTCGAAACCGACCACGTCGAGCATCCCGGTGTCGTCGGGGTCAGCGATGCTGAACCCGGTCGACGTCATCCCGACCACGACGAGCTTGGCCGGGATGGCCCGTGCGTCTCGGTACGCCCGCAGAGCCTGGACCGGGTGCACGTGACCGGTCCACGTCTCGTTGTCGGTGTAGATCACGAACGTATCCACATCGACGCGGTGCTCTTGCGCCCACTGCATCGGAAGGGCGCAGTCGGTTCCACCCATCGGGAGCTTGCCGATCTCGCCGACGAGGTCGTCGAGCCGTGCTCCCCGCGAAACGTCGATCGGCGAGATCGCCGAGTCGCCGCCACCCCACTGGCCTCCGAAGCCGTTCGCCGCCGAGGTGAAGGCCACCACGGTCGTCGCGCGCTCCGTCGCCGCGCTCACGAGCGCCATCGCGGCACTCGCGAGGCGAGGCGACAGGTTCGGGACGCCGCCGACGGAGCCCGACGCCATCGAGCCCGACACGTCGAGCGCGATCAGCGTGCGGCCGTCCGAGCGCGGCGCGAACGCCAGGCTCTCGTAGAAGGCATCCTCGAGCGCGTCGACGATCGACGCGACGGGGAGCCAGGCGCCCTGCCCGCGCGGGCCGCGTCCGGACCGGTAGGTCACGAGCGCGGCGAGCCACGCGAGCGGGTGGAGCGCGGAGCTCGCGAGCTGCGCGCGGTCCCGCAGCCGCGCCACGACGTGGCGGGTCGGCGGGGTGCCCGCGGCCAGGAGGCCCGCGCGCGTCATCGACGGGAGGCTGCGGATCAGCGCCGCCATCGGCAGCGTGTCGAGCAGCGCGTCCCACACGGCGGCGCGGGACAGGTGCGGCGCCGGGACGCACTCGGCCGGGATGCGGCGCGAGCGCACGATCGCCGCGGCGGCGTTCGCGTCCTCGGTGCGATCCAGCTCGTCGAGCCCGACGATCAGGTCGCACGCGGGGTCCTCGACGGCGCCCGCGGGCAGCTCGCCGCGCACCGCCCACGCGAACAGCCGGTCGTGCGATGGCGACGCGGCGCGCGGATGGGCGAGCCGCAACAGGTCGCGGTTCGTCCAGCCGTCGCGGGCGCGGTACATCGCCAGCTGCAGCGCGAGGTCGCTCGCGGGGCGCGCGTTGAACCACGCGCCGATCGCGTTGCGCATCCCGCGGCCCCAGCCGCCGAACTGTTGCGCGTAACCGGCGAACTGCATCAGCTGCGAGCCGATGTGGCACACGCGCGGTAGCGCGGCGTACGCGGCGCGCCGCGCCGGCTCGTCGCCGAGCTTCGCGGCCACCGCGAGGGAAAAGATCGCCGGATCGTTCTTGGGCGCACGTCCCGAACTTGAAGCAGCAACGATCCGGTCGATGGTGCGGAGGCCGTCGGCGCCGAGACAGCGGGTCACGACGCGCGCATCCTCGAGCGCGAGCTCGCGGGGTGCGGCGTGGTAGGCGCCGGCGTCGGTGCCGAGGTAGAGGAAACGCTCGAGGCGCGACCAGTCGCCGTCGCCGGCGGACGCGTCGAGCGCGCTGCAGCGCGAGGGGCGCGCCGGTGCGGCGTGATCGCAGGTGCGTGCCCGCGACCGTGCTTCGTGCGTCGCGCGGCCGCGCGGCGGGATGCGCGTGGCCGACGAGATCTTGATGCGCTTGTACATGGTCGTGCTTTCGGCCCACGTGCTGTGGACGGTGGATGTGGACGACTCGCCGGGTGACGAGGGGCTCCGAGGGCCCGTCGCCGGGTGGCGACTCGCGTTGGGTTCGCGGACGAAGTCGTGCCCGCTGGTGGTTTGCCTTCGACACCGTCGAGCTCGGCCCGCTGAGAGCCTCCCGTCGGAATCGAACCGACACCCCGCTGCGTACAAGGCAGCGTGCTCGCCACGAGCAGGGAGGCGAAGATGAAGTGGAGCGCGTAGGAATCGAACCCGCCCGCGAGGGGTCATCCGGCTTCGAACCGGTGATGGCGCCATGCCTGCTCGCGCTCCAGAAGAAGATCGGCGGAATGTGTAGGGATCGAACCCGCCCCTTTCGGGGTCATCCGGTTAGCAACCAGCGACGGCACCTTGCCTGCGCACATTCCAGAAGCGAACGGCGGAGCGCGTAGGAATCGAACCCGCCCCTTCGCGGGGTCGGCCGGCTTCCAACCGGCGACGGCACCTTGCCTGCGCGCGCTCCATGGCGACGGACGTGGAGCGCGTAGGAATCGAACCCGCCCCTTCGCGGGGTCAGTCCGGCTTCAAACCGGCGACGGCACCTTGCCTGCGCACGCTCCAGCGAACTTCGAGCAGATGGTGGGAGTTGAACCCAACGACTCTGGTGTGGCGCACCAGCGTGTCACCGCAACACTTCACCTGCAGGTTTCCCGGCCCGGCCACCTCCGTCGTCTCACGACGACGCTCCATCGCTACGCCTCCGCCGAGCAACGCGCGACCGCCTCGTCCGGCACGGGCGATCGCACATTCAGAGCAGGTGGTGGGAGTTGAACCCGACGACTCTGGTGTGGCGCACCAGCGTGTCACCGCAACACTTCACCTGCGTTGGTGGTCGTTCCTCTCGCGAGGAGCCGACCGGTCGATCGCCGTTGGCGGACGGGGCCGCGGCCCGGCGATCTCTCGTCCCACCCTCTGGAATCGAACCAGAACCTCTCGGGCTTCAGCCGAGCGCGCAGACCAACTACGCAAGAGTGGGATGTCGGGCGCCGCGTCGCTGCGCGATCGATCGCTCGATCGACGCGGCGAGCACGGCGCCCTCTTCGTCATCATCATCAGCTCTTCGGTTGTCAGAGATGGGTCGGCCGGTCGGCGCGCGCAGGGCGCACCTCGGGCCGCGATGCTTCCGCGCCATGCGCAGTCGCACCTATCGCGTTTGATGATGTGGAGTTGTTATTTCCAGATCATCAGTCGCAAAAGCAGATTGTGGCTGTCGCCGGATGCAGGACCCGAAACGACGACGGGCCGCCTGGTTTCCCTGGCGGCCCGTTCAGCGCTGGACGTTGGACACGTCAGTTGCTTGGGGGTCCTCCAGGGAGGATCTGGGTATCGACGGCGGCGAAACCGTTGAAACCTCGACGGATCTCCGCCGGCTCAGAGGCACACGTCGGCCGATAGGAAGGGAGCCACGAGCGCATTCCTTTCCCGGCTTCGTGCCTGCTGGGCTTGCGGTTATGTAGGCCGAGGTTCACTGGGTCATCTCACTTCCGACCACCCTCCGGACGAACCGGGCTGGTCGATGCTTGATACGGATAACAGCGCCGATTCGATCTGTCAAACGATTTCCCGACGAGAACTTTCGAAACTTCCTAATCGGGCATTCCGACTCTGGTTCCTGGATTGCGGATCTACCGCTCGGCGCGCGCCAGGGAGACCAGGGTCACGGGGCTCGTGACCGTGATGTCGATCCTACGGTGGCGGCCGAGCAGTTCTCCTCCGGCCTCGATCGGGACCTCGCGATCGAGCTCGATCGTGGCGCGATCACACAGGAAATCGCGAACGTTCGGAGAGAAGTAGGTCCCGCGAAAGGCGGCGGGAGTGCGCCTCAAGATCTCGAGCAGGCCCGCGTCTCCACAGCGGAGCTGGAAGCGATCTCGGGAATCGCCGGCGAACGAAAACATCTTCAGTCCGAATCCGAAGAAAGGAATCGTGGCGGCCGCCACGAGCGTGCACGCGCCGCTCCACAGCGCGTGTTCGCGCGGGACCGAGCGACCGGTCGCGCCGCCGCGATCCATCTCGATCGCGGGCGCGCCGCGGTTCGTGACGGTCGCGTGCGCGCGCGCGCTCGTCGCGAAGCGCGGCACCGAGCGCAGCGCGATCGACAGCGCGTAGCGCGCGGCGCCGCCGACGATCCGGTGCGCGCCGGGGATGCGATCGACGACGCGATCGACGACGCGGCCGACCGCGCGCTCGTCCTCGATCAGCTGCGCGTCGACGCCGGTGCCGACGAACGGGGCGCGCACGCCGAGCACCTCGATCATCGGCGTCGGTCGCCACGTCCCCTCACCGCGCGCGAGCCGCCGCAGATCGGCGGCGGGATCGGCGGAGGCGCCGGCGGCGTCGGCCATCGCGTTGCCCGAGCCCATCCGCAGCACCGCGATCGCCGGCTCGGGCGCGCCCGTGCCGCGGCACGCCTCCGCGATCAGCGCGAGCCCCATCACGACGGTGCCGTCGCCGCCGCCGAAGATGATGAGGTCGCGCCCGCGCTGGATCTCGGCGCGCACGACCCCGCGCGCATGCTCGAGCGAGTCGGTGAACCGCACGCCGCCGGGCAGCGCCGCCTCGAGCTCGTGCGCCGCCCTGCCCCGCGCGCCGCGCGCGGTGCGGTTGACGATCGCGACCGCTCTCACACCCGCGACGATACCGCGTGCGGCTCGCTATGCTCGACCCATGTCGAGCCCCAAGGCGCCCACGGCCAGGAAGGTGCCGCTGTGGCGGAGCGGGCTGCGGTGGGCGAGGCGGATCGCGGAGGGGTTCGTGGTGGTGATGGCGCTCGGGGCGCTGCTCCTCTGGTGCTCGGTGCCGAACACGGCGAGGCTCGAGGAGCGCAACCCGGCGTCGACGGCGTTCATCGACCTGCGGCGCGCGCAGGCCGAGGACGAGGGGCGCCCGTGGCAGCTGAAGTGGACGTGGCGGCCGATCGGGCAGATCTCGCGGTACCTGCGCGCCGCCGTGATCTACGCGGAGGACTACAACTTCTATCGGCACGACGGCGTCGACTGGGGTGCGATCGAGGACGCGATCGATGCGAACCGCGCGCGCGGCGCGCTCGCGATCGGCGGCAGCACGATCACGCAGCAGCTCGCGAAGAACCTGTACCTGTCGCCGGCGCGCAGCTTCATCCGCAAGGCGCGCGAGCTGCTGATCGCGTTCTCCCTCGAGGATCACCTGTCGAAGCAGCGCATCCTCGAGCTGTACCTGAACGTCGTCGAGTGGGGCGACGGCGTGTTCGGGGCGGAGGCCGCGGCGCAGCACTGGTTCCGTCACTCGGCGCAGTCGCTCAGCCCCGCCGAGGCGGTGCGCCTGGCGATCGCGCTGCCGAACCCGTTCAAGCGCGCGCCGAACATCCACACGCCCGAGCTGACGAAGAAGGCCGTGCGCATCATCCGCTGCCTGCGCCTGCAGGGCCTGATCGACGCGGACCAGGAGCGCGTCGCGCTCGACACCGTCGGCGCCCGCGGCGAGAAGGTGCTGCCCTCGCGCCCGGCGCCGGGCGCGCCGCTGCCCATCCCGCCCGATGTCCCGGCCGAGGCGATGGAGAAGCTGGAGAAGGACGAGAGGAACGAGAAGAACGAGAAGAACGCGACGGCGCCCGAGGCTCCGGCCGCGGGCGATGCCGCCGACGTCCCCATCGACGCGGCCTCCGAGGTCGAAGCGGCCCCCGCACCCGCGGAGGGCTCCGCAGATCCCGCACCCGCGCCGTAGGCTCGCGGCACCCGCGCGGAACGAGTACGTTTCGCGCGACATGGCGCGCATCAACGAGCACTACGCGAAGCTGCCCGCGAGCTACCTGTTCCCCGAGATCGGACGCCGCGTCCGCGCCTACCAGGCGAGCCACCCCGACGCGAAGGTCATCCGCCTCGGCATCGGCGACGTGACCGAGCCGCTGGCGCCGTCGATCACGGCGGCGATGCACGCGGCCGTCGACGAGATGGCGTCGCGCCCGACGTTCCGCGGCTACGGCCCGGAGCAGGGCTACGACTTCCTCGTCGAGGCGATCCGCAAGCACGACTACGCCGCGCGCGGCGTCGACCTCGCCGCCGACGAGATCTTCGTCAGCGACGGCAGCAAGTGCGACAGCGGCAACATCCAGGAGATCTTCGCGCACGGCGCGCGCATCGCCGTCACGGACCCGGTCTACCCGGTGTACGTCGACTCCAACGTCATGGCCGGGCGCACCGCCGCCGCCGGCCCCGACGGGCGCTACCCGGGGCTGACGTATCTCGTCGGGAACGAGGCGAACGGCTTCCAGCCCGAGCCGCCCGCCGGCGGCGGCGAGCCGATCGACGTCGTGTACCTGTGCTCGCCGAACAACCCGACGGGTACGGTCGCGACGCGCGAGCAGCTCGCGCGCTGGGTCGCGTGGGCGAAGGCGAACGACGCGATCATCCTGTTCGACGCCGCGTACGAGGCGTACATCTCGGACCCGGCGCTGCCGCGCTCGATCTACGAGATCGAAGGCGCGCTCGACTGCGCTCTCGAGCTGCGCAGCTTCTCCAAGCGCGCCGGCTTCACCGGCGTGCGCTGCGCGTACATGGTCGTGCCGAAGCGCGTCACCGGCATCGGCGCCGGCGGCGCGCGCGTGTCGCTCAACTCGCTGTGGGCGCGGCGGCACACGACGAAGTTCAACGGCGCGTCCTACGTCGTGCAGCGCGGCGCGGCCGCCGTGTACACGCCCGAGGGCCTCGCCGAGACCGCGGCGCAGATCGCGTTCTACATGGAGAACGCGCGCATGCTCCGCGAGGGGCTCGCCGCGTCGCGGTTCACCGTGTTCGGCGGCGTCCACGCGCCGTACCTGTGGCTGCGCACGCCGTCCGGGAGCTCGTCGTGGGACTTCTTCGACAAGCTGCTCGCCGACGCACAGATCGTCGGCACGCCGGGAGCGGGCTTTGGCCCGGCCGGCGAGGGGTACTTCCGCCTGTCGGCGTTCAACTCGCGGGAGAACATCGAGGAGGCCATCGGCCGCCTCCGCCGCGCGTTCGGGTGAGCGCTATGCTGTGAGCATGTACCGCGACGATCGAGAGGCGTTGCTCGCGCGGCTCCACGCACTCGAGGCCGACGCGCGCGACGCCCCGGTGCTGCGGGCGCGCGTCGCGAAGCTGGAGGCGGAGAACGCCCACCTGCGCGAGGAGCTCGCGAAGCTCGCCGCCGCGGCGGCCGCCCGCGCCGCCGGCCTGCGCTGAGGTACCATCGCGGGATGCGGACCTGCCTCGCGGTCGCGATCGTGCTCGCAGCGTGCGGTGGTGACGAGCCCGGCGACGCCGGCGGCGACGACGCGCGCGTGTTCTGCGTCGAGGAGACGAACCGGCACCGCACCGGCGCCGGGCGCCCGGCGGTCGCGCGCTCCGCGCAGCTCGAGGACTTCGCCGGCGAGGGCGCGCAGGTCGATCACGGCGGCTCGCCGCACGATCACTTCCGCGACACGAGCGGCGGCGGCATCGCGTTCGCCGAGAACGAGTGCCCGCACTGGGACCTCCAGCGGCAGGCGGGCGGCGACATGAACGAGCTCGTGAAAGCGTGCATCGCCGCGTTCGTGTCGGAGGGTCCGGGCGGCGGACACTACGACAACCTGATGGGCAACTACGGCTCGCTCGGCTGCGGCATCTTCCAGGCGGGCTCGAGCGTCACGATCGTGCAGGACTACGGCCGGTGAGCGAGCGCTGGTCCGTCGAGCACGGCATGTGCGTGCGGCGCGTCGGCGCCGGGCCCGAGCTGGTGTGGATCCACGGGCTCGGCGAGTGGTCGGTCAACTTCGATCCGCTCGCGCGCCGGCCCGAGCTCGCGGCGTGGACGCACGTGCTCGTCGACCTGCCCGGCTATGGGCGCTCGCCGCGCGCCGACCTGCCGGCGCTCGACGACGTCGCCGGCGCGCTCGCGGCGTGGCTCGCCGAGCGGCCGCCCGCGGTGCTCGTCGGGCACTCGATGGGCGGCGTGCTCGCGACGCTGGTCGCCGAGCGGCAGCGCGTGCGGGCCGTGGTCGACGTCGACGGCAACCTGACGCGCGGCGACTGCACGTTCAGCGCGCAGGCCGAGGCGTACACCGCCGACGAGTTCGCCGCCGCCGGCTTTGCGCGCATGCGCGACGACGTGTACCGGCGCGGGCTCGACGACGCGGCGCTGCGCGGCTACCACGCGGCGATGTGCGCGACGTCGCCGGCCGCGTTCCACCGGCACTCCGTCGACCTCGTGCGCCTCAGCATCGGGGAGACGCTCGCGCCGCGGCTCGGCGCGCTGCAGGTGCCCGTGCTGTTCGTCGCCGGCGTCCCCGGCGGCGTGTGCGAGCACAGCCGCGCGCTGCTCGACCGCCACGGCGTCCGCTGGATCGCGATCGAGCCGTCGGGGCACTGGGTCCACGTCGATCGCCCCGATGCGTTCACCGCCGCGCTCGCGCAGTTCGTCGGCGAGCTGTAGCGGCCGGTTGCCCGGCGCAAGCGCGCGCACCACGGGTTGCCTCGAGCAACCTCGGCCGCGGCGCGCGCGACCAAGCTGCATATGCGCCTCGCCCTGTGGCTCTCGCTCGCGATGCTCGCCGGCTGCGCGCACGACGTCCACGTCCGCTTCCCCGCGCCGCCGGATGCCCCGACCGGCACGCTCGTGATCCTGCTGTCGAAGCCGGCGAGCGGCGTGACGGTCGCGATCAACGGCATCCTCGTCGCCGAGGACCGACGCACCGGGCGCGTCACCGTGTCGAACGTGCCGACGGGCACCGGCGAGGTCACCCTCACCGCGAACGGCGGCGACAAGCAGTTCCGCGCGTGGGTCGACGGCGACCACGTCACGACCGTGCCGATCGGCGTCTCCGAGCCGTCGCTCGGGTTCCTGAAGAGCGTGCTCGGCAGCCTGATCTCGATCGCCGCGTACAGCCTGCTCTTGTGACCGCGCGGGCACATCGTGAACGGCCGGTCGCGGGGCGAGCGCGGCGAACCGCGCGGAACGCGCCGCGGATCGCGTGGCATGTCGGTTGCTGCGGCGGACGTCGTGCGCAGGATCGGCATCGTTCCCTTCTTTCTTTTCGCAGCGCACCGGGGCGAAGCGTTCGCCCAGCCGATCGACGGACCGGCGCTGCCGCCGGGCGCGTGGCCGGGCGCGAGCCTCGAGGACCTGCGCGGCCTGCGCGAGTGCACGCTCGACGACCCGCCGCACCGGATCGGCGCCGAGATCACGTGCCGCCCGCCGGTGCTGCCGTCGCAGACGCACGTGTCGGCGCAGGTCGGATGGGTCACCGGGTTGTCCGTCGCCGGCGACGACGTTCGCGGGATGAACGGGATCGAGCTCGCGGGGCAGTTCTGGCTGACGCGCTCGCTCGGCCTCGGCGCGCGCTACCAGTACGCCGGCATCGACGCGCGCATGGGGAGCGCGAGCGTCGGCGAGGGCCTGGTGACCGCGCACTACCGGATGTTCACCGACGAGGTCGATCGCGACGCGTTCACGCTCGCGCTCGGCTACGGGTGGGCGACGCGCCCGCTCGAGCTCGGCGGCGACGGGCCGGTCGCGCGCGCGGCGCTCACGCGCGACATCGGCTACATGACCGGCGAGAAGTCGAGCGTGACGTGGGCGTGGGAGGTCGCGGTCGAGCGCGGCCTCGACGAGCGCGCCCCGACGGCGGTGACGGCGGGCATCCGCGCCGGCTTCGAGCTCGGCATCCGCGAGCCGCGCAACGTCGGCACGCGCGACCCCGAGCCGCCGGTGCGCTACGCGATCGACGGCGAGATGCGCGCGTCGGCGGAGCTCGGCTTCGGCGCGTCCCTCGGCTTCCGCCTGTCGGACCGCCTCGCGTGGCGCACGACGGCGTTCTGGACCACGGGCAACGACGACGACGGCGTGCACGGCCTGCGCGCGAACTGGGGCGCCGTCACGGGCCCGCGCGTGTGGATCGCGCGCACCGGCGCGATGCTGCCCTACGTCGACGTGCAGGCCGGCCCCGCGGCGCTCGGCGAGGCCGGCGGCGCGCGCCTGACGACGATCGCCGAGGGCGAGGTCGGCGTTGGCTTCCACATGTTCTGCCAGACGCGGCTCGACCTCGGGGTGCGCGTGCAGGCCGAGGTCGTCGACGGCGTCGACGCGCGCAACGCGTTCTTCATGCTCCGCGTCGAGCACGGCACCGCGCTCCGCCGCGACCGCGACGCCCCCGAGTGCCGGGAGGGCCGGCTGATCCTGCGCTAGTGATCGGTCACGACCGCGGCTTGCGCTGGTAGGTGCGTCGCTCGGCACCGCCGGTGCCGGTCACGACGAGCGTCAGCGACTCGCCGGTGAACGAGCCGATCTCGACGGCGACGGTCGCGCTCGCCGCGTCGGGGTGGCAGGTGTCCTTCGACAGGGCGAGGCTGAACGCGCGCGCCTTGTCGCCGGGCGAGAGCCGTCCGGCCTGCTGGCAAGGTGCCAGCTTGCCGCGGTCGATCGACAGCGTGAACGCGCCGTCGGCGGCGATCGCGAGGGTGTGGTACCAGCCCATGTCGTCGTCGACGACCCACTCGCCGGCGATGCTGGCCGGGCCGTCGACGGCGAGCTCGGCGGGCGGCTTCTTCGGGGCCGGCTTGCTCCCGCAGGCGGCGAGCAGCGCGGCGAGGACGGCGGACCTGCGCATCGCGGGACGATACTCGAAGGTCGGGGTAGACTGCGCCCGCCCATGGCGAGCGAGCGCAACGACTTCATCCGCGACATCATCGACGCCGACCTCGAGGCGGGTCGGCACCAGCGCGTCGCCACGCGCTTTCCGCCCGAGCCGAACGGCTACCTGCACATCGGCCACGCGAAGTCGATCTGCCTGAACTTCGGGATCGCGCGCGACTACCAGGGCACGTGCAACCTCCGCTACGACGACACGAACCCGGAGAAGGAGGACGTCGAGTACGTCGACTCGATCGAGCGCGACGTCCGCTGGCTCGGGTTCGCCCCGACGGCGGTGCTGTTCTCGGCGGATTACTTCCCGAAGATGTACGAGCTCGCCGAGCGCCTCGTGCGCGACGGGCACGCGTACGTCTGCGACCTCACGTACGAGGAGCGCAAGCAGCAGCGCGGCACGCTGTCGGAGCCCGGCACGCCGAGCCCGTTCCGCGCGCGCTCGGTGGAGGAGAACCTCGATCTCCTCCGCCGCATGAAGGCGGGCGAGTTCCCCGACAACACGCGCACGCTGCGCGCGAAGATCGACATGGCGTCGGCGAACATGAAGATGCGAGATCCGCTGCTCTACCGGATCCGCCACGCCACGCACCACCGCAGCGGCGCCGCGTGGTGCATCTACCCGATGTACGACTACGCGCACCCGCTCGAGGACGCGATCGAGGGGATCACGCACTCGATCTGCACGCTCGAGTTCGAGAACAACCGCGAGCTGTACGACTGGGTGCTCGACCACACCGGGCCGTGGAACCCGCGGCCGCACCAGTACGAGTTCGCGCGGCTCGCGCTCGACTACACGGTGATGAGCAAGCGCAAGCTGCTCGAGCTCGTGCAGCGCAAGAAGGTCGCCGGGTGGGACGACCCGCGCATGCCGACGATCGCCGCGATGCGCCGGCGCGGCTACAGCCCCGAGGCGATCCGCGCGTTCGCCGACATGATCGGCGTCGCGAAGGCGAACTCGATGGTCGACATCGGGAAGCTCGAGTACTGCGTGCGCGACGACCTCAACCGCAACGCGCCGCGCGTGCTCGGCGTGCTGCGCCCCGTCGAGGTCGTGTTCGCGAACGTCCCGCAGGTCGTGAACGGCGCGCTCGCGACCGTCGACGCGCCGCTGTTCCCGCCCGACATCGGCAAGCCCGGGACGAGGCCGCTCGCGATCGGCGAGCGCGTGTACATCGACCGCAACGACTGGCGCGACGAGCCGGAGGCCGGCTATCAGCGGCTCGCCCCCGGGCGCACGGTGCGGCTGCGCTACGGCTACTGCATCACCGCCGAGGGCGCCGAGCACGACGCGAGCGGCGCGGTCACGCGGATCCGCGCGACGGTGCACCCGGAGACGCTCGGCGGCGTGAGCCCCGCCGACGGCCGCAAGGTGTCGGGCGTGATCCACTGGGTCGACGCGGCGTCGAGCATCGCGGCGGAGGTGCGCCTGTACGAGCACCTGTTCAGCTCGCCCAGGCCCGAGGACGGTGGCGGCGATTTCCTCGATCAGATCGATCCGCGGTCGCTCGAGACGATCACCGATGCGCGGCTCGAGCCGAGCATGGCGGCGGCGGAGGTCGGCTCGCGCTGGCAGCTCGAGCGCGTGGGCTACTTCTGCGTCGACCCGGATTCGAAGCCGGGGGCGCTCGTCCTCAACCGCATCGTGACGCTGCGCGATTCGTCCGAGAAGCGGACGGAGGCGTCGGCGGTGGCGGTGAAGGAGCCGAAGGAGCCGAAGAAGAACGTGAAGGCGGCGACGCGGCCCAAGGGCAAGTCGCCCGCGGAGTACCGCGCCGAGGCGCGCGAGCGCGACCCCGAGCTCGCGGCGATGTTCGAGAAGATCGGGGCGCTCGTCCCCACGGATCAGGCCGACCTCCTGGCGGGCGACCGGGCGACGGCGAGGCTGTTCCTCGACACGGTCGCGCTGGTCGGCTTCGCCGACACGACCGCGAAGTGGATGATCAACGAGTTGCCGCGCGCGCTCGGCGACCGCGAGCTCGCGGAGGCCGGCCTCGACGCGCCGCGGTTCGCGGAGCTCGTCAAGCTGCTCGGCGAGGCCAAGCTGCCGGCCGCCGCGGCCAAGTCCGCGCTGGGCGAGATGATCTCGACGGGAAAGCGGGTCGGCGACGTGGCGGTGCAGGCGCCGGCGGTCAGCGTCGCGGACCTGGACGCCCGCGTCCAGGAGGTGATCGCCGCCAACCCCGACAAGGCGGCGCAGTACAAGGCAGGTCGGACCGGGCTGCTCGGGTTCTTCGTCGGGCAGGTGATCAAGGCCGCACCCGGGGCGGACCCGACCGACGTCAACGCGATGGTCCGCAACCGCCTCGGTTAGCCGGCGCCGGGGACTGCCGGCCCCACTGGGGCGCACCCTCCCAGTTGGCAAACTTCTCGAGAACTTGCACAGTGGGGGTGATGAGGTTCGCGTGTGTGCTCGCCCTGGTGTCGCTCGCCGCGTGCGAGGCGAAGCTCGGCGGGCGCGCCGGCGACGACGACGCGCTCGACCTCGTCGACGCGCCGACCGTGACGAACGAGCCGCCGATCGATGCGCCGGCGTGCTTCAACGGGCGCGTCGTGTACCTCAACTTCGACGGCGTCGCGCTCACGCGCGGGGCCGCGAGCGACGCGACGCTGAACCGGGCGAGCTGGATGCAGATCGCGAGCGGCTCGGCGCCGATCTACCGCGCCGGCGACGGCAACCGCGTCGCGCAGATCACCGAGATCATCGACGGCGTGCGCGCGGCGCTCGAGCAGTTCCCGATCACCGTCGTGACGACGCGCCCGACGAGCGGCGAGTACGTGATGATCGTGTACGGCGGCACCGCGGCGCAGGTCGGCTCGCGGTTCAGCGTCGCCGTGCAGGAGCTCGACTGCGGCGACCTCCAGCGCAACGACGTCGGCTGGATGTCCGATGCGAACACCGGGATCCGCGCGATCAACAACACGCTCGGCGCGATCGGCTTCGGGCTCGGCCTCACGGCGACGACGGATCCGAACGACTGCATGTGCAGCTGGGACAACCAGTGCACGCCGGATCAGACGAAGCTGTGCACGCTGACGCCGGGCATCGCGCGCGATCCGAACGCGCGGCAGCGCTGCGCCGGGCTCACGCAGCAGGACGAGGTCGCGACGTTCCGCACCGGCTTCTGTCAGTAGACGCTCGTTCACACAGGTACTTGGCCGGTTGCGACCGGCTGTGACGAACCGTGAATCCCGTTGCGATCGCCGCCCGATCATGTGAGGGTGCGCCTCCCAATTGGAGGATCGTATGTCTCGCGTACTGATGACCGCGCTGTTCTCGATGTCCCTGCTCGCCGCCTGCGGCAAGAAGGGCGGCAACGCCGCGATGGAGAAGTTCAAGGCGCACGCCGACAAGATCTGCGCCTGCAAGGACACGGACTGCATCACGAAGCAGACCGAGGCCTACGGCAAGGAGATGGCGGACTGGGCGAAGGAGAACGCCGGCAAGACGGCCGAGGCACCGAGCGAGGCCGACAAGAAGGCCACCGAGGAAGCCACCAAGAAGATGACGGAGTGCACGACGAAGATCGCGCAGGAGGCCGTCAAGAAGGCGGGCGGCGACGACGCGAAGAAGGACGAGCCGAAGGCCGACGAGCCGAAGAAGGACGAGGCGAAGGCCGACGAGCCGAAGAAGGACGAGGCGAAGGCCGACGGTGAGGACACCGAGGCGCAGAAGAAGGGCCTCGAGGTCATGGCGAAGCTCGGCGACACCATCGCGGCCAACGAGAAGGACTGCAAGAAGATGGGTGAGGAGCTGAAGAAGCTCCTCGCCGACAACAAGGCGACGATCGACGAGATCAGCGCGTGGGAGAAGAAGGACCCGGCGGGCAAGAAGGCGTGGGACGAGCGCCACAAGGCCGACAACGATGCGTTCGAGAAGAAGGCGTCCGCGGGCATCAAGGCGTGCGCGACCGACCCCGGCGTCGCCGAGGCGTTCAAGGCGCTCGAGTAATGCGCCTCGCGGCTCTCGCTCTCGTCGCTGTGCTCGCTGCGTGTGGCGGCGGTAAGCCCACCGCGCAAGGTCCGGACCCGAAGGGCTCGGGCGCGGCGCCGATCGTCGACAACAAGGCTCCGGCCGGCGCCGACGGCGACTCCGAGCTGCAGACGCGCGGCCTCGCGCTCATCGTGAAGATGGGCGACATGGTCGCGGGTCACACGGGCGATTGCCCGTCGCTCGGCAAGAAGCTGAGCGCGTTCATGACGGAGCACAAGCCGCTCCTGGACGAGCTCAACGCCGACGAGGCGTCGCAGTCGCCCGAGGCGAAGAAGGCCTTCGAGGACCGCCACAAGGCGGAGCTCGAGGCGTTCCTCGGCAAGGTCGAGACGAACATCAAGAAGTGCCAGGGCGACCCCGACGTCGCCGCGGCGCTCTCCGCGTTCGACTGAGCTCGACCGAGCTCGACCGAGCCGCGCGCTCAGTCGATCACCGGCAGCCTGACCCTGGGCGCCGCGTCGCCGCCGCCGGAAGCCACCGGCAGCGCTGCGGCGTGGCGCGTGCGCGGCTCGACGACGGGCGCGGGCCGCAGCGACGGATCGCGCTCGGCCCACGCGCGTGCGACGTCGCGATCGAGCAGGTGCGTCGGGCGCACGTTGCGCAGGGCATTCAGCATGATCGAGCGGACGTGCGGGTGGTCGCGCTCGAGCTGCGCGAGCAGCTCGGTCATCGCGTCGCGCTTGAGGCCCTCCTGCGAGCCGCACAGGTTGCACGGGATGATCGGGAACGTCTGCTCGCCGGCGAACGCGGCGATGTCGGCCTCGGCGCACTCGACGAGCGGGCGGATGACCTCGAAGCGGCCGTCGTCGGTGCGGTAGCTCGCCGGCATCGCCTGCAGCTTGCCGCTGTAGAACAGGTTGAGCAGGAACGTCTCGAGGGAGTCGTCGCGGTGGTGGCCGAGCGCGATCTTGTTGCAGCGCAGGCGCTCGGCGGCGGTGTAGAGGATGCCGCGGCGCAGGCGCGAGCACAGCGAGCAGTACGTCGCCGTCTCGGGCAGGTGCGAGGTGACGACGGAGTACGTGTCCTCGCGCAGGATCTCGAACGGCCACCCCGACGCCTCGAGGTGCGCGCGCAGGCCGGCGCCGTCGTAGCCGGGCTGCACCTGGTCGAGGTGCACGGCGACGAGCTCGACGGCGAACGGCAGGCGCGGCACGAGCTTGCCGAGGAGGTGGAACAGCGTGTAGCTGTCCTTGCCGCCCGACATCGCGACCATGATGCGATCGCCGGGCGCGAGCAGCGCGTAGCGCTCGCAGGTCTCCTTCACCTCGCGGTAGAGGCGCTGCTCGCGACGGGTGTCGGCCATGCCCGAGTCGTACTCGATCCGGAGCGTCTTGACGAGCGTGCTACCATCGAGGTCCGTCGGTGTCCTGAGGGACGGAGAGACACATGAAGCGGTTCGCCGTCGTCGTGGTGTTCGTGGTCGCGTGCTCGTCGCCGGGGGCGCCGGGGGCGAAAAGGCCGGCGCCGGCCGCGCCGGCGACGCAGCTCGTCGAGCCGGCACAGGACGAGCCGCCGTCGTCGGCGGAGGCGGTGCGCCACCTCATCGACGCCGGGAAGCTGCACGTCGATCGGCTGACGCGCGCGTTCCCGGAGCTGCCGGTGGCCACCGACGGCCACATCAACGCGTTCGGCGCGTGCCTGCGCCCGACCGACGAGGTGACCGACGTGCTGCGGCAGCGCGTCGTCGCGTGGATGGACCGCGAGACGCCCGACGAGGTGCACGACACGGCGCCGGAGGACCTCGAGATGACGGTCGGGTGCCTCGAGCGCACCGGCATCATCGTCGACGTCCACGCCGATCGCACCAAGCGCGCGACGCAGAAGCAGGTCGGGCACTGGTGGATCCTGCGCGTCGGCGACGGGCGCATCGACCGGATCGCCGAGCACACCGGGATCGCGCAGGCGGACTTCAGCGGCGCGGCGAAGAGCACCACGCTCGACACGTTCCTGCTCGCGGACCTCGATCGCGACAACCTCCTCGACGTCATCGCGAAGCGCGAGGACACGCTCGGCGGCAACGCGGCCGGGCACGCGATCGCCGTGTTCGGATCGCGCGGCAAGACGACGGGGTTCGCGCCGATCGGGACGGTCGGCACGCTCGAGCTCGCGCCCGCGCAGAGCGCGGAGGGGCGCGGGACGGTGGTCGCGCTGATGCACCCGCCCGACGACAAACCGGCGCGCTACGGGTGCATCACCGAGGCGGGCTACGCCGAGGCGTGCACGACGGCGGCGAGCGCGAAGCGCCACGACCAGGCCGTCGAGGCGGCCCAGCGGCTCGCGAGCCTCGACCCGGCGACGACGATCGAGGGCCTGCCCGATCGCGACGAGCTCGACGGGATGCTCGCGACGCTCGGCGTCCGCCCGCCGGCGCGCGCACCGCTGCTCGCGCTCGTGATGCCGACGCCGGGGCTGCGCCGCGTGACGCGGGAGATCCAGGGGCTCGTCGCGCGCCACCGCCCCGAGGACGACCAGCCGCTGGCCGCCGCGCTGCGCACCGAGCTCGGCGACACCCCGTGCGCCGGCACGGCGGCGGATAGCCCGGCGGTGCGCGCGTGGTTGAAGCTGCGCCCGCGGGCGCGCGCCGCGATCGTGAAGACGGTGTGCGCGACGCCGCGCGGCGCGTACGTGGAGGCGCGCTGGGTCGAGGGCCCCGACGACTTCCCGCGGTCGATCGGCGCGCTCGTGTGGGTGGCGGTGGGCGCGGCGCTGCCGACGATCATCGGCGAGGCCGCGGACCTGAACGTCGAGACGCCGGCGAGTGCGGACACGGTGACGTTCGCGACGTACCGGCGCGGCGCCGCCGCGATCGCGATGGTGGTCGTGCAGGGGAAGCGGCTCGTCGCCGCCGCCGACGGCGCGATCGTCGGCAGCGTCCCGCCGGGCGGGATGCGCAGCGACAAGGCGATGTCGCTCTACCGCGGCAGCGACGTCGTGATGCACGAGGCCGGCGACGGCATGTCGTGGTGGCACGCGACCGAGACGGCGCTGGTGAAGGTCGGCGAGGTGCGCAAGCTGACGGTGCGGATGCCGGCGGCGACGACGCCCGTGATGAAGCGGGTGATCGAGCGCGAGCGGCGCGAGCTGGGGTGGCAGGCGCTCGTCGAGGCCGACGAGGCGCTGCTCGCCGACGACGAGGACCACCGCGAGAACGTCCTGCGCGCGCTCGACCTCGCGGGCGCGGACCCGATGCTGCGCGCCGAGATCGAGCGCGCGAAGCCGGCGGCGAGTCGCTAGACCTGCGCGAACGTGCCGGCGGACGACGCGGAGGCGAGGCCGCGGCGCTGGTGATCGCGGGCACGCCAGTCGTCGACGGTGTCGCGCGGGTGCATCGGGCCGTCGAAGCGCAGCTGGAACGCGGCGTCGAAGTCGGTCGTGCCGTGGGTGCGCACGAAGATCGTCTTGCGGTTGTACGGCAGGAAGAACATCAGGAAGGGGAAGAAGTTCTTCACGACGACGATGTCGGCCTTCCACAGCGACAGCCCGACGTCGGTGTAGAACGACGGGCGCATCACCATCGACGGGCCGTCGGTGATGACGATGCGCATGTGCTCGACGGCGAGGACGATCGTCTTGCCGAAGCCGTGGCGCTCGAAGCGCCCGGCGATCTTGCCGGCGACGGGCAGCGGCCGCGAGCGCGCCGGATCGAGCGTGCCGCCGATCGACAGCGCGACGTGATCGCCGACCTGCTGCGGCCACAGCGTCGCGATCGCGCTCGGATCGCGCACGGCGGCGTAGGTGAGGAGGCCGGAGCCATGCTCGAGGAGCGCGCGCAGGAGGTGGGTCGAGTCGCCGGGCGCGCCCGCGGTGACGACGTCGGAGGCGTCGGCCATCGTCACGCAGCCGAGGCGGCGGCGCACGCCGGCGGCGCGGGCCTCGGAGATCGCCTCCTCCGCCGACGGGAACTCGGGCGGCTGCAGGTGGCGGCGCTCCCAGCACATCTCGGCGAGCTCGTCGGCGAGGCGCTCGGCGGCGGCGTGGTCGCCGTCGGTGATCGCGACCGTCGACCAGCCGAGCGCGGGGTCGTCGTTCCACGGGTGCACCATGAACGTCGACGCGGCGAGGGCCTCGCTCTTCTTCTCGGCGCGGCGCATGCGCTTGAACACGGCGCGCATCGGCGCGAGGAAGTCGATCGTCTTGCCGCCGCCGAGGATCATCGGCAGCGTGCGCCACGCCATCGTCGGGCGGAGCTCGCCGAGGACGGTGCCGATCGCGATGCGGCCGGCCTTCTCGCCGATGCGCGCGTGATCGCGGTGCGGGTTCGTCTGGTACGCGACGATCGCGTCGGCGGCCTCGACGCGCGCGCGCGTGAGGTTGCCATGGAGGTCGTGCGAGACGACGAGCGGCACGTTGCCGATCACGGCGCGCACGCTGCGCAGGAGCCGGCTCTCGGGGTCGGCGATGCCGGCGGCGCCCATCGCACCGTGCAGGCAGAAGTACATGCCGTCGATCGGGCCGGCCTTGCGCAGGCCCTCGACGACGCGCTCCTCGAGCGCCTCGAAGCACTCCTTGGACAGCGGGCCGCCCGACGACGCCCACGCCGACAGGATCGGCACCGGCTCGATCTCCGCCTTGCGCGCGCGCGCGGCCGTCGCGAAGCCCGCGAGCTCGGCGCGCTTGAAGAAGCCCTCGACCTCGGGGCCGCGGTCGGCGGCGCGCAGCAGGTCCTCGCCCTCGAGGTAGTGGCTGCCCTCGAAGTCGTGCAGCGTCGTCGCGACGGGCGACAGCGCGTTGGTCTCCTGGGCGATGCGGGCGAACGCGATGCGCTTCATGGGTCCCTCCGCGTGTACATCTCGGTGATCATCTTGCGGACCTGACCGGCGACGAGGCGGCGGATCGGCATCTTCGCCGCCATGCCGTACATCGGCGCGCTGCCGGACTTCGCGAGCGCCGGGTCGCGCTGCACGTCGGCGACGGCGGCGCGCAGGTCGGCGAGGTACGCATCCACGATCGGCGCGTGGTTCGCGGTGACCGTCAGGTGGATCGACGCCGGGCGGTGCTGGCGATCGACCGTCCAGCCGCGCGCCTCGAGGCGATCCGCGAGCGCGTACGTGTCGACGCCGGTGCCGCCGGCGTAGGCGACGATCGTGGCGCTGCCGTTGCCGACGAGCGCGACGCCGGGGATCTGGGCGATGCCGTCGCGCAGCCGGTCGGCGGCGCCGATCGCCTTCTCGGCGAGCGCGAGGTAGCCCGCCTCGCCGAGCGACTGCATCGCGGCCCACGCGGCGGCGACCGGGCCGCCCGGGCGCGTGCCGATCATCGTCGGCGACGCATACACGCCGCCGGGGAAGTCGGTCGCGACGAAGATCTGGTACTTCATCGCGTCGATCGAGCGCCACAGGAGCAGCGACGCGCCCTTGCCGGCGTAGCCGTACTTGTGGAGGTCGGCGCTGATCGACGTCACGCCGGGGACGCGGAAGTCCCAGTGCGGGATGCGGCGGCCGAGCTTCTCGAGCCACGGCAGGATGAAGCCGCCGACGCACGCGTCGACATGGAGCGGCAGCTTCTTCTTCTGCGCGAGCTCGCCGAGCTCGCCGATCGGATCGACGAGGCCGTGCGGGTACTGCGGCGCCGACGCGACGAGGCCGATCGTGCGCCAGCCGATCGCCCGGGCCATCGCGCGCACGTCGGCGCGCAGGTCGGGGCCGACGGGGACCTTGACGAGCCTCACGCCGAAGTAGTGCGCCGCCTTGTCGAACGCCGGGTGGATCGTCGTCGGCACGACGAGCTCGGGGCGGCGGATCCACGGGCGCTCGCGGCGGGCGCGGTCGCGGTACGCGGCGACGGCGACGAGGATCGACTCGGTGCCGCCGGAGGTCACGGCGCCGACGGCGCCGGCGCAGTGGAACAGGCGGCCCGTCATCTCGACGAGCTCGTTCTCCATCTGCTTGAGGCTGGCGAACGCCATCGGGTTGAGGAGGTTCGCGCTCGCGTACGTCGCGTGCGCGGCGCGCAGCAGCTCCTCGTGCTCCTCGCCGGCATGGTAGACGAGCGAGAAGACGCGACCTCCGCGCCAGTCGGTGTCGCGCGCCGAGCGAGCGCGCAGGTCGTCGAGGATGGTGGCCGCGTCGCGGCCGTGGGCGGGGATGGACTTCATAGGCGGGCCTCCACGGAGGCGGTGAAGATGTTGTTCGCGCCGCTGCCCCGGATGTTCGAGGGCGGTGCGGTGATCGAGTTCTCGATGGTGGGGATGTCGTACCAGTAGTGGATGTAGCTCGCACCGAAGCGGTAGCGGCCGGTGCGGTAGCGCAGGCCGCTGTGCAGGCCGACGTGCGAGAAGGTCGGCTGGTCGAGCGTCACCGTCTGCGGCGGCGCCGGCGTGCGATCGAAGTGCGTGCCGAGCATGAGCTCGAGCCCGGGTGCGGCGGGCAGGTCATGTACGCGCACGCCGCCGGAGACCTGCCACGAGTCGCGGTAGTTCTTCATCGTCTCGAGCTCCCTGACGAGGAAGATGCCGGTGACGTCGGTGTGCTGCTTCTTGTACTGGCGATAGAGCCAGTAGCGGACTTCACTGCCGATCTCGATGTGCGGTGTGAGATCGAAGTTCGCGCCGCCCATGAACGCCCACGGCAGCAGCTGCTCGGTGGTCTGCGTGCCGACGAGCACGTCGGGCTGCGGCGCGTCCTCGCTGTACGTGATCTCGACGGGGCCGGTGAGCTTGGCGTCGACGCGGCCGGTCACCGTCGCGCCCCACGACACGCGCGGGTGCGGCCGGCCGAACGCGGCGAGCATCCACGTCGGCGCCCAGCCGCTGCCGTCGAGGATCAGCTCGGGCGAGCTGCCGGTCAGCATGCTGACGTCCATGCCGTTGATGACGGGGAACACCTCGCGCTTGCCGTGCACGCGCATGTTGAGGACGCCGACGGACGCGCCGAGCGCGAGGGAGTCGGCGACGCGGTACGACGCGGCGAGCACGGCCTGCGGCGCGACGACGTAGCCGTCGATCAGGTGGTAGCGCGTGACGGCGTCCTCGTCGAACGCGGCGCCGGTCGCGTTGCCGACGTAGACGGCCCCACCGAGGACGAGGCGCGACGGGATGACCTCGGCGCTCGCCGCGATCATCGGGATGACGCCCATCGCGCGGCTCGGGCGCACGCTCGCGTAGTAGCCGTCGGCCTCGGCGGTCGCGCCGAGGAAGCGATCGCTCTGGTCCCACGGCAGGAGGCGGAACTCGGTGTCGACGAGCGACACGCCCATCGAGAGGTAGAGGTTCCAGCCGCCCTGGAGCGCGAGGCCCGCGGGGTTGTGATAGATGGCCGACAGGTCGTCGGGGCGGCCGATCACCGACGCCATGCCGGTGCGGCGCACGCCGATCTCCGGGATGCCGAAGCCGCCGGCGACGGCCCGATCGCCGACCGACGCGGCGGCGCACAGGGCCGCGCCGAGCGTCATCAGCGGTAGGACACGCGAGCTCATGAGCGCCACTGTCGCCTCGAGAGATTCCGCGCACCAGCGATGAGTTCGGCCTGGCAGACAGTATCGCCGGCGCCGACAGATTCGGCCATGCTCGCGCGATGACGGATGAGCTGCGGTGGAGGCTCGGCGCGCGCCAGCCGGGGCACGACTACAAGATCTTCCGGACGCACTTCGTCGACGGGGCGCACGCATCGGGGCGCGCGATCCGGTTCTCGCTGATCGAGTGTCCCGACTGGGTGAACATCATCGCGCTCACGCGCGACGACCACGTCGTCGTCGTGCGCCAGTTCCGCCCGGGGACGAACGCGGTGTGCCTCGAGATCCCGGGCGGCATGGTCGATCCGGGCGAGGAGCCGGCGGAGGCGGCCGCGCGCGAGCTCCTCGAGGAGACGGGGTACACGGCGCGCACGTGGCGCATGCTCGGCTCGGTCGCGCCGAACCCGGCGATCATGAACAACTACCTGTACAGCTACCTCGCCCTCGACGCGGAGCGCACCCACCCGCAGGCGCTCGAGGGCAACGAGGTGCTCGCCGTCGACACGATCCCATTGTCCGAGATTCGGACACTCCTGCGGACCGGCAAGATCGATCACGCGCTGGTGATGGCGGCGTTCGCACACCTCGCGTTCGAGCTCGGCGAGCTGAGGCGGCCGGCGACGTGACGCGCGTCGGGGTGCGTGTACGCGCAGATCGGGGCGACCTGGAATGGCGGAGATCCGCCGTTTCTGGTGAGATGCGCGCACATGCCACCCAAGACATCTTGCCCCGTCTCGCTCACGCAGTTCCTCGAGAAGGCCACGCCGCTCAAGATCACGATCAACGGCCAGGACATGCTCGCCGAGGTGAAGTCGTTCTCGACCGGTAGCTTCGGCTGGTACCTCAACGGCAAGACGGTGATCGAGATCGACGGCAAGGCGATCTCGGTGCAGATCGGCATGAACATGACCGTCGTCGGCAGCAAGGAGGCCGAGCGCTAGTGGCGACGCGCATCGCGCTCGTCCTCGCCGGGCAGGAGCCGGTCGGCTCGCGGATCACCGTCGAGGGTTGGATCCGCACGCGCCGCGACTCGAAGGCCGGGCTGTCGTTCCTCGCGCTCCACGACGGCAGCGGTCACGAGGCGCTCCAGGTGGTCGCGCCGAAGGAGCTCGCGAACTACGAGTCCGAGGTCCTGAAGATCACGACCGGCTGCGCCGTGCGCGCGACCGGCGAGCTCGTCGCCTCGCAGGGCAAGGGCCAGACCGTCGAGCTGCGCGCCGACACCGTCGAGGTCGTGGGCTGGGTCGACGACCCGGACACGTACCCGATGCAGCCGAAGCGCCACACGATGGAGTACCTGCGCGAGGTGGCGCACCTGCGCCCGCGCACGAACGTGATCGGCGCCGTCACGCGCGTCCGCCACGCGCTCGCGCAGGCGGTGCACCGCTTCTTCCACGAGCGCGGCTTCTTCTGGATCCACACGCCCATCATCACGGCGTCCGATGCAGAAGGTGCGGGACAGATGTTCCGCGTGTCGACGCTCGACGCGGCGAACCCGCCGCGCACGCCGGCGGGCGGCGTCGACTGGGACAAGGACTTCTTCGGGCGCGAGGCGCACCTGACGGTGTCGGGGCAGCTCAACGTCGAGACGTACTGCCTCGCGATGTCGAAGGTGTACACGTTCGGCCCGACGTTCCGCGCGGAGAACTCGAACACGCGGCGGCACCTCGCCGAGTTCTGGATGATCGAGCCGGAGATCGCGTTCGCCGACCTCGCGGCCGACGCGCAGCTCGCCGAGGACTTCCTGAAGTCGATCTTCACGGCGCTGCTCGACGAGCGGAAGGACGACATGGCGTTCTTCGAGAAGTTCGTCGACGCCGGCTGTCGGAAGCGCCTCGCCGCGATGATCGAGACGAAGTTCACGCGCATGGACTACACCGAGGCGGTCGCCATCCTCGAGAAGAGCGGCGAGAAGTTCGAGTTCCCGGTGAAGTGGGGCATGGACCTGCAGTCGGAGCACGAGCGCTACCTGACGGAGAAGGTCGTGAACGGCCCCATCGTCGTCGTGAACTACCCGAAGGACATCAAGGCGTTCTACATGCGCCTCAACGACGACGAGCGCACCGTCGCCGCGATGGACATCCTCGCGCCCGGCATCGGCGAGATCATCGGCGGCAGCCAGCGCGAGGAGCGCCTCGACGTGCTCGACCGGCGCATCGCCGAGATGCACCTCGATGCGAAGGGCTACTGGTGGTACCGCGACCTGCGCCGCTACGGCACGGTGCCGCACGCGGGCTTCGGCCTCGGCTTCGAGCGCGCGATCCAGTACGCGACGGGGATCGAGAACATCCGCGACGTCATCCCCTACCCGCGCGCACCACGCCAGGCCGAGTTCTGAGCGCGTTCACGCGTTGTTCACGCTGATTGCCGCCGCTTGCCCGGCGGGCTCGCGCTACCGCTAGGACATGCGCGTCGCCGTCGCCGTGTCGCTCCTGCTGCTGCTGGGTGGTCGTGCGGAGGCCGACAAGCAGATCCGGCTGCGCCTCGGCACGCTCGCGATCGACGGCAGCCGCTACATGACCGACATCCTCGCGCTCGGGCGCGAGATCGCCGCGCGCACCGACGGCGCCGTGCACCTCGACTGGGTGACCGGCGGCCGGCTCGGCGACGAGACGGCGATGGCGGAGCTCGTGCAGCGCGGCAAGCTCGACGGCGGCGGCTTCTCGGAGGTCGGGCTCGCGGCGCTCGCGCCGGAGATGGCCGTGTGGCGCTACCCGGGGCTGTTCCAGGACTACGGCGAGGTCGATCGCGCGACGGCGGCGCTCGACGCGACGGTGCGCGGCTGGTTCGACCGGCGCGACGTCGTGTTCGCGATGTGGGCGGACCTCGGGTTCGCGCACGTGTTCGCGCGGCGGCCGTTCGCGACCCTGCGCGAGGCGCTCGTGCGCGCGACGCCGTGGCTGTCGCGGCCGCTCGACGGCAAGCTCACGGCGGAGATCGCCGGCGGCACCGCGCAGGCGTGGGCGATGCCGCCGCTGTACATGCTCGCGATCGGCGCGACGCAGGGCCACGCGAAGCAGATGACGGCGCTGCGCTACCGCTACGTCGTCGGCGGGCTCGTGTTCGCGCGCGCGGCATGGGCGCGGCTCACCGCGGAGCAGCAGGCCGCGGTCGCCGCCGTGTGCCGCGCCTGGCAGCCGCGGCTGCGCGACGGCTGGCGGCGCGAGACCGAGCGCGGCCTCGGCACGCTCGCGCGGGCGGGCGTCGCGACGCACGTGTCGCCGCCGGCGGAGCTCGCGGCGTTCGTCGAGGCGTCGGCGAGGAGCCGCGCCACGCACGCGGCGTCGCTCGGCCTCGACAAGGCGACCGAGGCCATCGCGAGCGCGGCGCGCGCGCCGTAGAATGCACGGCCATGAGCATCACCGCCGACGACGTCCACGCCGTCGAGCGCGCCCTCGTCGCCGCCGCGCTCGCGAACACCCCGCTCGCGCTCGAGCCGCGCCTCGTGCCGGCCGCGGGTGCGGTCGCGTCGCGCTACCTCGCCGTCGGCACGCCGCGCAGCCTCGGCCTGATCGCGGCGGACGGAGCCATCGACGCGGCCGCCGACTCGCTCGCCGCGCACCGCGTGTGGTTCCAGCCGCGCGACGTCCGCTGCGTCGGTGACGGCCTCGCCGCGCGCACCGGCGGCCGCGAGGTCGGCCTCGCCGAGGCGCTCGCGTGCGACATCGTGTGCGTGCACGCGCCGATCGCGATCGCGGCCGCGCGGCTGCGCCGCGGCACGCACGTCAACGTGCTCGCGCCGGCGACGCTCGACGACGAGCTGCGCGCCATCGCCGTCCTCGCCGACACCGCACGCGTCGCGCGCATGGCCGCCGGCCTCGAGGACGGCCGCCAGCTCGACGAGCTCACGCTCTACGTCGCCTGAGGCCAGCCGTTCGCGCGCAGCCACTGCTCGACGCGCGCGGCGTACACGAGGTCGAGCACGCTGACCTCACCGGTGTTCTGGATCGTGAGGGACATCGCGGTCCGCTCGAGGACGATGCGCGGGTGGTGATCGAGCTCGTCGGCGAGCGCCGCGGCGTGCGCGGCGACGAGGCCGTTGCGCGCCATCGGCCCCGACAGGTCGAGGCGCAGCGCCTTCCCGTCGATCTTCCACCGCGCCCCGAGCATCGCGAGCTCGTGCTCGAGCTCGTTTGGCGTGAGGCCATCGCGACTGATCGTGCGCTCGGCGCGGTCTTCGAGGCTGTCGCTCATCGATACCTCCGGGGGGATCGTAACTCACGTCGTGCTAGCGTGCGCGCATGAACATCTACGACCTCACGGTCCCGCAGCTCACGAAGATGTTGAAGAACCTCGATGCGTGGCTGGGGCTCGCGGTGGCCTACGCGGAGCGTAAGAAGTTCGACGTCAACACGCTCGCGAAGGCGCGCCTCGCGCCCGATCAGTTCTCGCTCGACCGCCAGGTCCAGACGGCGTGCGACAATGCGAAGTTCATCGTCGCGCGCCTCGCCGGCAAGGAGTGGCCGATCCACCCCGACGTCGAGACGACGGTCGAGCAGCTGCGCGCGCGCATCGCGACGGTGTCCGCGTACATCGAGACGTTCCGCCCCGAGGACTTCGCCGGCGCCGACGAGCGCCGGATCTCGCTGCCGTGGATGGAGGGGAAGTGGATGCGAGGCGACGAGTATGTCGCGCAGTTCGCACTGGCCAACTTCTATTTCCACATCACGACGGCGTACGCGATCCTGCGCCACAACGGCGTCGAGCTCGGCAAGAGCCACTACATCGGCGGCGTGCCGATGCGCTCGTGAGTCACCACGTCGACTGCGTCTGCTGGATGAAGCTGTACGGATAGCCGAGGTCGAACGCCGACGCCTGATCGAGCGTCGCGAGCTGCGCCGGCGACAGCGACAGCTCGGCCGCCGGGAGGCTCGCCTCGAGCTGCTCGACGGTGCGCGCGCCGAAGATCACCGAGGTCACGAGCGGGCGGTGCAGCAGCCACGCGAGGCTGACCGACGACGGCGTCGCCTCGAGCTCCGCGGCGACGGTGCGCACGGCGTCGAGGATCTTCCAGTTGCGCTCGTGGTCGTAGCGGGCGAAGCGCTCGGCCTTCTCGCCGAGGCGCGTGCCCGCCGGCGCCGCCACGCCGCGCTCGAACTTGCCGGTGAGGAAGCCGCCCGCGAGCGGCGACCACGCGAGGATGCCGACGCCGCTCTCGCGGCACAGCGGGAGGTGCTCGCGCTCGAGGTCGCGGACGAGCAGGTTGTACTGCGCCTGCAGCGTGACGTACGGCGACAGGTGGCCGTCGCGCGCGATCCACAGCGAGTTCGCGAGCCGGTAGGCGGCGTAGTTCGAGCACCCGGGGTACAGGACCTTGCCGGCGCGCACGAGGTCGTCGAGCGCGCGCAGCGTCTCCTCCTCGGGGACGGTGATGTCCTGCATGTGGATCTGGTACAGGTCGATGCGATCGGTGCGCAGGCGGCGCAGCGAGTCCTCGCAGCACTTCACGATCCGGTAGCGCGACGCGCCGCTGCGGTTCGCGCCGTCGCCCATCGTGAAGCGGAACTTCGTCGCGAGGACGATCTTGTCGCGCGCGCTGCGGGCGGCGATCCAGTTGCCGAGCACGCGCTCGGACAGGCCGTCCTGGCCGTAGACGTCGGCGGTGTCGATGAAGTTGATGCCGGCCGCGAGCGCGCGGTCGAGGACGGCGTGGGAGGTCTGCTCGTCGGAGCCGACCTTGTGCATGAACGACTTCTCGTCGGCCTCGCCGAACGTCATCGCCCCGAGGCACAGGTTCGAGACGCGGACGCCGGCCTTACCCAGGTTCCTGTATTTCATGGCTGTTACCTGACGGCGGACGGTAGCACCGGTGGGGAGAAACCGAGGTCCGATCGGGGCAGCGACACCCCATCCCTCGTGGCCCAACCCAGCGACATGTCACCCCGTGTGGAGGCATGCCGCCTGCACGCGGTGACGCCGTGCCCTCACCCCGTCACGGCAGCCCCCAGCGCATCCGCGTTCCGCACGGCAACGGGATGATCGACCTGGTCGTCCAAGTCGTCGATCCGCATGAGGAAGCTCCGGACTGGAACGACCACGCCGAGACCACGAACGTGCGCGCGCTCCAGGAGCAGCGGCCGTCGCAGGGGGTGTTGCCACGCCCGATGCAGGACGCGGGACCTCAGGGGCGCGGCTTCGTCCTCGGCCCCGGCGGCAAGGCCGGCAAGTACGAGCTCCGGGACAAGCTCGGCCAGGGCACGTTCGGCTACGTCTTCACGGCGCGCGACACCGAGCTCGACCGCGACGTGGCGTTCAAGGTGCTGAACCCGTCGCACCAGACCAACGGCGACATCGTCGCGCGCTTCCTCCAGGAGGCGCGGGCGAGCGCGCGCATCCGGCACCCGGGCATCGTGACGGTGCTCGACTGCGGCCGCATCCCGACGACGGTCGGCGAGACCGCGTTCATCGCGATGGAGCTCCTCGAGGGCGAGAGCCTCACGAACCGCCTCGCGCGCGCCGGCCGGCTCGCGCCGGAGTCGGCGATGGAGGTGTGCCGCCAGATCGCGTCGGCGCTCGACGCGGCGCACCGCGCGGACGTCCTCCACCGCGACCTCAAGCCCGACAACATCTTCCTCGTGCCCGATCCCGCGGTGCCCGCCGGCGAGCGCGTGAAGGTGCTCGACTTCGGGCTCGCGAAGCTCGGCCGCGGCGGGCACACGCAGATGAACACCGTGTTCGGAACGCCGCGCTACATGTCTCCGGAGCAGTGCCGCTCCGCGACGCAGATCGATCAGCGCAGCGACGTGTACTCGCTCGGCTGCATCCTGTTCGAGCTGATCACGGGGCGCACGCCGTTCGACGGCGACCTGCGCCAGCTGATCGAGCGACACCAGCGCGCGACGCCGCCGCGCGCGAAGTCGTTCGCGATCGACATCTCGCAGGCGCTCGACGACCTGATCGACGCGATGCTCGCGAAGGACCCGAACGCGCGCCCGCAGACGATGGGTGCCGTGCAGGCGGCGCTGCTGTCGCTCGGGCACCCGGGCATGCACAACCTCGCGGCGACGATGCCGCCGCGCGTGCCGCAGGCGGCGCGCGACTCGGGCGTGATGGTCGTGCCGCCGACGCCGGGTCAGGGGCTGCCGGTGATCGCCGGGCCGGTCGAGCTCGCGCCGCGCAAGCTCCCGAGCGCCCCTCGGAAGAAGCGGCGCGCACCGTTTGCCGCGGCCGCGATCGCGGCGTTCGTGGCGGCGGCGGCGCTCACCGCCGTGGCCGCACGCGGGCGCACGAAGTCCGCGCAGGCCGCGCCGGTCCCGGCGCAGACGTCGTCGTCCTCCGCGTCGGGAGCTCCCTGACCGAACGATGACGCCCCACCGCGCCGATCCTGAGGTAGGGTGCGCGACATCGCATGGATGCTGGAGCGCCGGGTGAAGCCGTCGCGCGGGCCCGGTCCCGCGGCCTGTGGCGCGTCTACTTCAACGCGCTGACCATCCCGTACTGGGCGATCCACGTCGCCGCCGTCGCCGGCGTGATCGCGACGGGCTTCTCCTGGTACGGGGTGCTGCTCGCGATCGCCTTCTACCTCCCGCGGATGTTCTTCGTGACGGGCGCGTACCACCGGTACTTCTCCCACCGCAGCTACAAGACGTCGCGCTGGTTCCAGTTCGTGCTCGCGCTCGGCGCGACGTGCACCGGCCAGAAGGGGCCGCTGTGGTGGGCCGCGCACCACCGCATCCACCACAAGCTGTCCGACGCTCCCGGCGACCTCCACTCCGTCATCCAGTCGGGCTTCTGGTGGGCGCACCATGGCTGGATCCTGTCGCGCGACCTCGAGGGCACGGACCTCTCGCGCATCAAGGACTTCGCGAAGTACCCCGAGCTGCGCTGGCTCAACACGTACTGGATGGTGCCGCCGATCGCCGTCGGCGTGCTGACCGCGCTCGTCGGCGGCTGGTTCGCGTTCGTGTGGGCCTTCTGCGTGGCCCAGGTGCTGTGCTGGCACGGCACGTTCACGATCAACTCGCTCTCGCACCTGTGGGGCGCGCGCCGCTACCGGACCGAGGACGACTCGCGCAACAACCCCGTCCTCGCGATGATCACGATGGGCGAGGGCTGGCACAACAACCACCACCACTACCAGGTGTCGGCGCGCCAGGGCTTCTACTGGTGGGAGGTCGATCTGACCTTCTACATCCTGCGCGCGTTCTCGCTCGTCGGGCTCGTGTGGGACCTCCACGGCATTCCGGACCACGTGCGCGACGATGCGAAGTCGATGATCAAGACGGCGACCGCCGACGACGCCGAGCCGGAGCCGGAACCCGAACCGACGGCGTGACGTGAGACGGTTGCGCTTTCCTCCCGCGAACCTCCAGCTGCGGCGCGCGCAGCTCGTGCTGATGCTGGCCGTGCTGCTCCCGACGGTCGCGATGACCGGCGTCGGGATCGTGCTGCTCGTCCTCGGCGGGCGCACGGCGACCACGCTGATCTCCGGCGCGCTCGTGCTGACGTTCTGCACGAGCGGCATCACCGGGTACATCCTGGGCTCGATCTTCGTCGGCAAGGGCGCGTCGCTCGTGCGCGTGCAGAACGACTTCGTGTCGAGCGTGTCGCACGAGCTGCGCACGCCGATCACGTCGATCCGGCTGTTCATGGAGTCGCTGCGCGACAACCGGCTCGACGACGCCGATCGACAGCAGGTCGTGACGCTGCTCGCGCGCGAGACGGAGCGGCTCGAGGAGCTCGTCAACAAGGTGCTCGAGCTGTCGCGCCTGCAGTCGAGCCACCACTACAAGCGCGAGCGCATCGCGGTGTCCGACCTCGTCGAGGATTCGATCCACGCGTTCGACGCGCTGACGCTGACGCGCCCGACGCCGATCGCGCGGACGATCGAGGATGGGCTGCAGGTCGTCGGCGACCGCGCCACGCTCGTGCGGGCGCTCGTGAACCTCATGACCAACGCCTGGAAGTACACCGGCGAGGACAAGCAGATCAGCGTCGAGGCGCGCACGGCCGGGCGCTGGATCGAGCTGATCGTGCGCGACAACGGCGTCGGCATCGACCGCAGCGAGCGGCGCGCGATCTTCGAGCAGTTCAACCGCGGGCGCGCGGCGCACGAGGGCGGCGCGCAGGGCGTCGGCCTCGGGTTGTCGTTCGTGAGCGCGATCGTGCGCGGTCACCGGGGCAAGATCGACGTCGAGTCGGTGCCGGGCGCGACCGCGTTCCGGATCCGCCTCCGGCGCCGGCGCGAGCCGCGCCCGGAGCTGTCGTCGGCGTCGCTGAAGTCGCTGCAGCGGGAGCAGGCGTCGTGAGCGGGCGCATCCTGGTCGTCGAGGACGACGAGGCGATCGCGACGGGGCTGTCGCTGAACCTCAGGCTCGCCGGGCGCAACGCGTCGATCGCGCGCGACGGCGACGAGGCGCTGCGCCAGGCCGAGCGCGAGGACTTCGCGCTGATCCTCCTCGACATCAACCTGCCCAAGCGCAACGGGCTCGAGGTGCTGTCGACGCTGCGCACCACCGACAACCTGGTCCCGGTGATCGTGCTGTCGGCGCGCGACGGCGAGTACGACAAGGTCGCGGCGCTGCGCCTGGGCGCCGACGACTACGTCACCAAGCCGTTCGCGCTCGCCGAGTTGCTCGCGCGCATCGACGCGGTGCTGCGGCGCACGGGGCAGACGACGCTCCAGCCGGTCGCGACGGCCGTCGGCGACGAGCTCGGCTTCGACGACGTCTCGATCGACCTCGCGCAGCGCGTGGTCACGCGCGCCGGCGCCGAGGTGAAGCTGACCCACCTCGAGCTCGAGCTGCTCGTGTTCTTCGTGCGGCACCCGCGTCAGGTGTTCTCGCGGACGCAGCTGTTCAGCCTCGTGTGGGGGCAATCCGCCGGGTCGGTGCGGACCGTCGACAACTTCGTCGGCCAGCTCCGGAAGCGGTTCGAGGCGAACCCCGAGCAGCCGGTGCACTTCATCACGGTGCGCGGCTCGGGCTATCGCTTCGACCCGTAGTACCTTCGGGGCACCATGCCCGAGACGATCTTCTCGAAGATCCTGCGCGGCGAGATCCCGTGTCACAAGGTGTACGAGGACGACCACGTCCTCGCGTTCCTCGACATCAACCCGATCTCGCGCGGCCACACGCTCGTGATCCCGAAGGAGTCGGCGGCGACGCTCGACCAGCTCTCCGACGAGGCGTCGGCGGCGATCGGGCGCGTGCTCCCGCGCCTGGCGCGCGCCGTGCTCGCGGTGACCGGCGCCCCGGCGTACAACGTGCTGCAGAACAACGGGGCGAGCGCGCACCAGGCCGTGTTCCACGTGCACTTCCACATCATCCCCAAGCACGCCGACGGCTCGGGCCTGGGCATCGGCTGGCCCTCGGGCAAGCTCGACGACGGCTCGGCGCTCGCGGCGCAGATCGCCGGGAAGCTGTGACCCGCGCGGCGGTCGCGGTCGCCGCGCTCCTGTCGGGGTGCGGGCTGCCGTACATCGCGCAGGCGGCGCACGGGCAGCTCGAGCTGCTCGGCAAGCGGCGCCCGATCGAGGAGGTCATCCGCGATCCGGAGACGCCGGCGCGCACCGCGATGCTGCTCGCCGAGATCCCGAAGATCAAGGAGTACGGGCGCAGCTACGGGCTGGCGACGAAGCGCAACTACAACCACTACGTCGACATCGGGCGGCCGGCGGCGGTGTGGTTCGTCGGCGGCGCCGATCCGGTGGCGTTCAAGCCGCTGCGCTGGTGCTTCCCGATCGCCGGGTGCTTCGCCGGCCTCGGGTGGTTCGACGAGGACGACGCCGCGAAGCACAAGCGCGAGCTCGACGCGCGCGGGCTCGACACGATCATGCGCCCGGCGTCGGCGTACTCGACGGGCGGCTGGTTCCCCGACCCCGTGCTGTCGACGATGCTCGGCGGGGGCGACAGCGCGTACCCCGACCTGTGCAACGTGATCCTGCACGAGTCCGTGCACGCGACGGTGCTCGTCCCGGATCAGCCGTTCTTCAACGAGAGCTTCGCGTCGTACGTCGCGGACGCGCTGACCGAGCACTGGATCGACGAGCGCTTCGGGCGCGGCTCGGCGGAGGAGCTCGCATACCGCCTCGGCGAGGCGACGAGCCTGCCGCGCACGGCGCGCATGCTCGCGACGTACAAGGAGCTGAAGAAGGTCTACGACGACAAGGCGCTGACGCGGGAGCAGAAGCTCGAGAAGAAGGCGAAGATCATCGACGAGGTCGTCGCGGATCTGAAGCTGCGGCGGCGCCCCAACAACGCCACGCTCACCGAGGCGCGCGTGTACAACGGCGGCGTGTCGCCGCTGATCGATGCGCACCGGGCGTGCGGCGACCTGTCGAAGCTGATCCGCGCCGGCAAGACGCTCACGCGCGCCGACTTCTCGAAGAAGCTGCAGGACGACCTCGTGCCGATCGGCAAGCTGCTCGGCGAGCGCTGCAAGCAGCTGCGCTGACGCCGCGCGCGCCACTGCGCGAACGTGCAGCGCCGCGAAAGTTGGATCGCCGTCCACCGGTGTAGGACATTCGGGCTCCTTTCATCGGGGGGTCTGTCATGCGGCTGCTCGTGGTCCTGTTCGCCGTCCTCGCTTGCCCGCACTCCGCCGACGCGGCCGGTGGCAAACGCGCGGCGAAACAGGCGAAACCACAGCACCGCGTGAAGAAGGTCACGCCGGCGTCGCCGAAGAAGGTCGACGTGGCGGTGCGGGAGGACGTGGTGCGGAAAAAGAAGGGCATCGGCGCCCAGTCGGTCGGCGTGCCGTGGCGCGGCGAGCTGCACGATGCGACGCGGCTCCGCGTGAAGGGCGAGCGCGTCGTGCTGCGGCGCCCGCACCGCGCGTTCGGGACGCGGACGACGGTGGAGCACATCGCGAATGCGATCGAGGACACGCTCGACGCCTACCCGAAGGCGCATGTCCTGGGGGTCGGGGACATCTCGGCGGAGAGCGGCGGGCGCATCAGCGAGCACCACTCCCATCAATCCGGGCGCGACGTCGACCTGGGGCTGTTCTACAAGCGGAAGCCGGCCGCGTACCCGGTGAGCTTCGTCAACGCGACCGAGGACTCGCTGGCGTGCGGCCCGACGTTCTCGCTCCTGTGGAACCTGGTGAAGACGGCGGACAAGGACGGCGGCGCGAGCGTGATCTTCCTCGACTACGACGTGCAGGGCATCCTGTACCGGTGGGCGAAGGCCCACGACGTCTCCGACGCGCGCCTGGCGAAGATGTTCCAGTACCCACACGGCATCGGCTCCCCGAACGGCATGGTCCGTCACATCCGCAACCACGCGAATCACATCCACGTGCGGTTCAAGTGCTCGGCGGCCGACACCGACTGCGCGCGCTGACATAGAGTTGCGCCATGTCGCGCTGGGTGCCGTTGCTCGTCGTGTGCTGTGCTGCGTGTGGCGATAACCTGCGTCCCGCCGAGGCGGACGCGGCGCTCGAGGCCGATGCCGCGGTGCCGCCCGGGCCCGACGCCATGGTGTGCGGCGCCGGCCAGGCGAGCTGCGACGGCGAATGCATCTCCGTCACCGGCGACGAGGCAAACTGCGGCGGCTGCGACAACGCCTGCCACGGCGGCGAGGTGTGCACCGACGCGATGTGCAAGTGCCCGACGGGCGTCATCCCGCCCTTCGTGTTCCCGACGGGGATCGAGCAGTTCTTCCCGCTCGGTCCCCTCACGCTCACGCTCGCCCCCACCCTCAGCCTCGGCGGCGTCAACGGCATCATCTTCGGCCACGGCCCGTCCGTCCCGCTCAACACCGACATCGATCTCGCCTCCGTCCCCCTCGGCTCGCCCCCCTTCCTCGCCGCCATCGCCGGCCTCGACGTCATGAGCTTCCAGATCGACGCCTCCTACGTCGCGACCGCCGGCACGATCCGCTTCACCAAGCGCTGCGACACCGAGATCCAGGGCACTCTCCGCAACGCCACCTTCAACGGCGTCTCCGGCAACTTCATCGACGGCTCCATCCCCACCGTGGATCCCCAGGGCTGCGTCATCCACGTCACCAACTTCTCCTTCCACCTGCGGACCGCGCCCTGCGCTGACTGACGTCTCCGGCCCCACCGTCGCGGGCGCCGCCGTCGCACCTCACGGTGTGACCAGCCGTCGGCGACCGCCACGCGGCGATGCGTGGCGCGACCGGTACGGTGGAGCGGTGAGAGCACCGCGCCTGCCGCTTCTCGTCGTGGCGCTTCTCGTCCTGACGCTCCACCACACGATGGTCCCCGGTGACGGTGACCATCGACGCGAATCACGATACCGAGATCTCGATCGCGCGCGCCTGCTCGATGTGGCCGACATGCTGCGCGCCGTGACCGGACACCGTCGCGTCGCAACTCGAAGGGGTGTGCATTGCGGGATTGACCATCTCGCTGGTCGATCGCGACAACGACGATCGCGATGCGCCGCCAGACGAGCGCAGCGCTTTCCCAATGATCGTGTCACGAACAACGCCCGTGCCGGTATCGCGACAGAGATTGTACGATGGAGTGCCTACGACAAACTGCGCACACAAATGGTGCACTGAATCACCTTCGACGTGAGGCAGCACCGGGAAGGCACGGCTCACGCTTCGCGACGACTTCATGCCTTGATGAGGTTCGAGAAGGGTCTGCTGCAATTCATGCACGACCCTTATATTCCGTTATCCATGTGGGTCTTTCCATTCAATGACATCCACCTCCGGGTGGTCACGGCGAACCCGTCGACCTTTGGGGCCAAACGTCGCATCGCCAATCTACGTCCCCATGCGGAACAAGTCGGCGCAGCGTGATTGCGAACCCGGCCACCGCGGCAACGCCCAGATGGTCACTCACTCCGAGGCGGTGATATCGTGAGGTGCGCGGCGACCCTCGTGCCTCTTCTCGCGCTGCTGGCATGTGGCGCGGGGCCTCACACGCCCGCAGCGCAGCCGCTGGTCCCCCCGCCGGCATCCCCACCGCTTGCCGGGCGCACCGCCGGCGAGCTCTCCTGCCCGGGAGGCTCTCCTCCGCAGCGGCATGAGGTGAGTTGCGATGGCGTCGATCTCGATCCGCCTGAGTACTCGATCACAATCGATCCACCGCCCCTCCGCGTGGCACATGGCGACATCGAGGCCGCGCGCCACTTGCGTGACTGGCAGTGCCGGCAGCACCGCAGCAAGGTATGCGGGGTCTTGCTCGGCGCTCCGGCCGGCAGCCACACGCTCACTTGCCGCGACGCAGAGGGTGCGATCACCGGCCCAATCCGGCTCGTGGCTCCCGATGGCTCCGTCCTCACCGAGGGAGCCTGCGAGCGCCACCTCGCCTCCGGGCCGTGGATCTGGTGGCGCGCGGGTCAAGTCGAGATCGTACTCGGCTATCAAGACGGCTTCGAGACGGGAATGTACCTCCAGCGCCGCGGGACTGGCTACCAGACCGAGCTCTGGCCGATCCCGCGACCGGTAAGAGGACCACCGTGAATGTCGCAGCAGATCTATCCCGCCGTCGATCTCCACTTGCTCGTCAATGCCCAGATCCCGCTGCGCGCGTTTGCTCCGCTCGGCGGCGTGCATAAGTTGCAGCAGACCTTCCTCGAACCTCATCAAGGCATGAGGTCAGTTGCGAAACGTGAGCCGTGCCCTCCCGGCGATGCCTCACGTCGAAGGTATCGGGTCGGCCATTCAGCGCACCATTGACGACCCTTATACTCCGCCATGACGGTCGACAAAGGCACTTGGCAGCCGCGCGCGACCACGCGAACATCGTCGCTGATGTTTCGAGTTGTGGTGGCGCCGGTGTTCACGCTGACTTCGTGAAGCCTGCGAACGCCGACCCTCGCTTCGAGGCCGTGCTGTCGTGAAGCCTGCGGTACGATGCCGCCGAGCCCGTCGAGCCACCGCCCGAGGAGTAGTCGTGGCCGATCCCGCGCGGTGACGGTGGCGCGCCGCGAGCGACGGGGACGCTACGATGGTGGGGATGGCCGAGGACGACATCGGAACGCTCGACACGACCACGCCGGAGCTCGCGACGCTGGATACGAGTGCGCCGAGCGGTGCGACGAGCGGCGCGCGCAGGAACGAGGCGGTGGGAGGCGGCGGCGCGCGTGCGCGATACACGCTCGGGGCGATGCTCGGCAAGGGAGGGATGGGGGAGGTCGTGTCGGCGCGGGACGAGCAGCTCGGGCGGTCGGTGGCGGTGAAGCGGTTGCGCGCGGGGCTCGACGAGCAGGACCAGATCGTGGCGCGGTTCGTGCGCGAGGCGCGCATCCAGGGGCGCCTGGATCACCCGGCGATCGTGCCGGTGCACGAGCTGTGGCACGACGCGGAGGGGCGACCGTGCTTCGCGATGAAGCAGCTCGCCGGCCGCACGCTGGCCGATGTGATCGAGAAGCTCGCGGCGGGCGACGCGGCGACGGTGCGCGAGTTCCCGGTGCAGCGCCTGCTGCGAGCGTTCGCCGAGGTCTGCCTCGCGATCGAGTTCGCGCACACGCGCGGCGTCGTGCACCGCGACCTCAAGCCCGCGAACATCGTGCTCGGCGACTTCGGAGAGGTCTACGTGCTCGACTGGGGCATCGCGCGCGTCGTCGACGAGCCGGTGCCCGCGGCGCGGCCGAGCTTCCCGGACCTGCAGCTCCTCGGCGACGAGGCGACGTCGATCGGCGCGATGATCGGCACGCCCGGGTACATGCCGCCCGAGCAGATCCAGGGCGAGGCCGACGTCGACGCGCGCGCCGACATCTACGCGCTCGGCTGCGTGCTGTTCGAGCTGCTCGCGCGCAGCGCGCTCCACCCGCGCGGCCGCGAGGGCATCGGGTCCGCGCTCGCCGGCGACGTCGACGCGCGGCCGTCGGTGCGGGCGCCCGGCCTCGACATCGCGCCCGAGCTCGACGCGCTGTGCGCCGCCGCGACGGCCGCCGACCGGCGCGCCCGCCCGCCGACCGCGCGCACGCTCGCCGACGCCGTGCAGCGCTTCCTCGACGGAGATCGCGACGTCGCGATGCGCCGCGACATCGCGCACCGCGAGCTCGCCGCCGCCCGCGCCGCGCTCGCCCGCGGCAACGGCGTCGCCGAGCGGCGGGAAGCGATGATCGCCGCCGGGCGCGCCCTCGCCTTCGATCCGCAGAACCGCGACACGGCCGCGCTCGTCACGCGCCTCATGCTCGAGCCGCCCGCGGATGTCCCCGAGGAGGTCGAGCGCGCGCTCGTCGAGGAGGACACGAACACGATGTACGAGACGCGCACGACGATCGCGCTCGGCGGCCTCGGATATCTCCTGTTCGTGCCGCTCCTGTGGGCGGCCGGGTTCCGCACGCCGTGGTTCCACGCCGCGACGGTCGCGATGTGCCTCCCGCTCGTCGGCGTCGCCGTGTTCGCGACGCGCGCGCGCATGCTCGCCGCCGGCTGGATGGCGATGTTCATGGGCTTCGGGCTCGTCGCGCTCTACGCGCACATGTTCGGCGCGTTCCTCGTCGCGCCGGCACTCGGCGTCGTCACGGCGATGCTGCTCGCCTCGCACCCGCTGCGGCTTGTCAACTCGTACGTGCTGTACGCGATCGCGGTCGCCGCGATCCTCGCGCCGTCGCTCGTGCAGCTCCGCGTCGCATTCACCGGGAGCGACATCGTCATCCACACGGCCGCCGACGAGCTCGACCCGTCGGTGATGCGCGCCGTGCTCCTCGCGTTCGTGCTGCAGCTCGTCGCGACCGGCGTCATCCTCGCGCGCACGCTCACCGCGCAGCGCCGGCGGGCGTCGCGCCAGCTCCAGCTCCAGGCGTGGCAGCTCCGCCAGCTTGTTCCACCGGCGGCCGGCGCGTGAGGTAGGCTCGGCGACATGCGGTGGCGTCGGTCTGTTGTCGCTCTCCTCGTCGTCGTCGTCGTCGTCCTCGCAGGAGCGTGCGGCGAACCTCCCGCGACGCCTCCGGATGCGTCGGAGCCGCCGGGACCGTACCTGCCGATGACGATCGTGCTCCACAGCGAGGCCGGCGATCCCGTGATCGGCACGATCGCGTACATCCCACCGGGCGAGACGCGCCCGGTCGGCGCGATCGACGTGTGGGGCCCGGGGGCAGCTGGACGCGCCCGACGGCTCGACGATCCTCGCGACGTTCCATCCCCGCGCCTCGGATCGGCGCACCATCGTCCACGCGGCGATCGGTGTGACCGCCGGCTCGACGGTCCAGCTCGGGCCGCAGAAGCTCCTACCGCCCGGCGTCCATCCGCAGCCCGGGCAGATCGTGGTGACCGCGCCGCCGTTCGCGCCGAGCGGCGCGGTGTATGGAGCGCCATCGCTCCGCGACTCCCCGTGCGCCAGCGGGGGGCTGACCTCGCAGAATCCGCCGTCGGCCCGGTACCGGCTCGAACCGACAGCGACCTGCTCGAGCGAACCGCGCACCGTGTTCTTCCGGGCGAGCGACGTCGACGAGACGCGCTTCGGGTTCCTCGCGGTGCCGGACTTCGTCGCGACGGTGCCGGCCACGATCACGCTCCCCGACGCGTGGGAGCCCGGCAGGACGACGAGGCTCGCGTTCGAGAACCCGCCGGCCGGGGCCTTCGTGGGCCGCCCGCCGGTGCTCGCGTTCGAGGACGTCACGTTCGAGACCAACCTCAGCTGCGACCTCGCGGGGTGCTCCGCCCTCACGCCGACGACGACCAGCGCGTGGCGCACGGAGGTCACGTTCGGCGCGGGCAACCGAACGCTCGCGATCGGCGCGGTGGGCAGCGGGGACTCGGGCACGCTCGACGCCTCGGTGCTGCCGCTCGTGACGGGCGCGACCTACGACGTGGAGCACCGCACCGTGCGGTGGACGACGAGCGCACCGGCGGCGGCCGACGTCGTGGCCGTGCACCTGCGGCGCGCGGGAGTGCCGGTGGAGTGGTTCCTGTATGCGCGGGGAACCGCGACGGAGATCGTGGTGCCGGAGATGCCCGGCGTACCGACGTCGGGCGCGGACGTCACGATGAAGGCGCTGTGGCTGATGCGGTCCGGGGAGCTCGCGGCGCACCCGTTCGCGCGGCTCCTGCCCGGCGCGCCCGCCGAGTTCGCGGAGCCGCGGGCGAGCGACCTCGCGGTCAGTCGCCTGGCGCTCTGACGTGGGGCGGCGCGCGGGTCAGCTGCGCAGCTTGCGGAACAGGTCGGTCGCCTTCGCGACGACGCCCTGGCCGTAGAGCTGCTTGATCATCCCACGCAGGCGCTTCGGCATGTCCTTCGGCTGCCGGAACGACATCATGTTGAGCGGGATCGACATCACCTGCTCGGCGGTGGACTTGATGCGCGTGAACTCGCGGATGCCCTCGTCGCCGTGGATGCGGCCGAAGCCGGAGTCGCCGATGCCGCCGAACGGGAGCGACGGGATGCCCGCGAAGCCCATGACGGAGTTGATCGACGTCATGCCGGCGCGCAGCTTGTCCGCGATCGTGCGCGCGGCCTTGCCGGCGAACACCGACGAGCCGAGGCCGTAGATGGTGTCGTTCGCGAGGCGCACGGCCTCGTCGAGCGAGCCGACGCGCTTGATCGGGATGATCGGGCCGAACGTCTCGTCGTGCATCACCTTCATGTGGTGGTCGACGTTGGTGAGCACCGTCGGCTGGATGTAGTTGCCGCTGATCGCGGCCGCGCCGCCGGTGTGCACGACGGCGCCCTTCGCGACGGCGTCGTCGAGGTGGTCGCGCACGATCGCGACCTGCGCCGGGCTCGTCATCGCGCCGAGGTGGCCGTCGTCGCCGCCGGTCTTCAGCTGGCGCACGTTCTTCACGACCTCCTCGACGAACCGGTCGTGCACCGCCTCGGCGACGTACACGCGCTCCACCGAGATGCACGCCTGCCCGGCGTTCGTGAGCGCGCCGTACACGCACGCCTCGGCCGCCTTCTCGACGTCGGCATCCTCGGCGACGATCATCGGGTCCTTGCCGCCGAGCTCGAGCAGCACCGGCGTGAGGCGCTCCGCCGCGGCGATCATCACGCGCTTGCCCGTCCCGGCCGACCCCGTGAACGCGATCTTGTCGACGGCGGACTTCGCGAGCGCCGCGCCCGTCGTGCCCGCGCCGGTCACGACCTGCAGGAGGTCCGGCAGCGCGAACGTCTCGCGCGCGATCTCGGCGACGCGCACCGCGACGAGCGGCGTCAGCTCGCTCGGCTTCCACACGACGGCGTTGCCGGCGGCGAGCGCGTACGCGATCGAGCCCATCGGCGTGTACAGCGGGTAGTTCCACGGGCCGATCACGCCGACGACGCCGAGCGGGTGGTACGAGATCGTGGCGCGGAAGTTCGCGAGCATGCCGGCCGACACGCGGCGCGGCTCCATCGCGGTCTCGGCGCGCGCCGCCGCGTGTTGCACGTGGCCGAGCGCCATCATCACCTCGACGAGCGCCTCGAGCTCCGGCTTGCCGTTCTCGCGGTGGATCAGATCGGCGAGCTCGTCGGCGTGCGCCGCGAGCGCCTTGCGGAACGAGATCAGCTCCTCGGTGCGCGCCTCGAACGACAGGTGCGACCAGCTCGCCGCCGCAGTGCGCGCGCGCACGACGGCCGCGTCCACCTCCGCCGGCGTGAGGATCGGCACCGTGGCGATCAGCTCGCCGGTGGCCGGGTTGAAGCTGGACAGGCGGTCGGTGGTGGTGGTCGTGCTCGCGACGGTGGCCATGCGCGCACCATGGCACCCGCGCTCGCACGTCTCAAGCGAGAAGCGGCGCGGTCCCGGCTTGTGTGGACCGTTCAGCCGGCGATCACGATCGCGGCGACCGCCGCCGCGACGCCGAGCACGAGCAGGATCGCGACGATCAACCAGCCGTGGCTCGATCGGATCTTGTAGTCCTCGTTCGGCAACTCCGGCGACGCCGACGGCGCCGACGACGACACCGGCGCCGCCGGCACCGGCTTGCGCACCGCGCGCGCATCGAACGACACGAGCGGCCGCGCGCCGACATCGCTCAGCTCGTCGGCCGGGAGCAAGGGCTGCGCCGGCCGCGGCGGCTCGCTCCCCGACGCCGGCGGCGGCGTCGTCGCGAGTGCCGCGAGTGGATTCGACAGGCGCACCGCGCCGACTCCCGCGAGCGTGTGGTTCGGGTGCGGCGTCACGTGCAGCTCCTCCGCGGTGGCCTGCACCGGCGGCGGCACCGATGCCCGCCCCTCGCGCGGCACCGTCGCGGCGTACCGCACGCCCGTCGGGCGCCGCTGCGTCGGGACCTGCTCCGTCGGCGCGTACATGAGGTCGTCGCCCGGCTGGTCGCGCTCGGTCTGGAGCCGGCGCACGACGTCGTGGCGCCCGTCGACGACGGCCGTCTTCTCGTTGTCCTCGTCGACCACGACCTCCGTCGGCTCCGACGGCTTCTGCACCGGCGGCGCCGGCTTCTCGACGGCGGCCCACGGCTCGGGCTTGGTCCCGAACAGCTGCGTCATGAAGCGCCCCATCGCCGTCGACGAGCCGGTCAGCTTCGCGCGGATCGTGAAGCCGTCGAGCGCCTCGTTGAGCTCCGCCGCGGTCTGGAACCGCGACGCCGGATCGTTCGCGAGCGCGGTCAGGATGATCGCCTCGAGCTCCCGCGGATAGCCCGCGACCGCCGCCGACGGCGGCACGACGTCGCCGCCGACGATGCGCTTCATCGTCTCGAAGTCGTCGTTGCCCTTGAACGCGCGCCGCAGCGTCGTGAGCTCGTACAGCACGATGCCGAGCGCGAAGATGTCGCTGCGGCGATCGATCGGCTTGCCCTTGCACTGCTCGGGCGACATGTAGCCGTACTTGCCCTTGATCGTCCCGCCGACGGTCTTGGTCGCGCGCTCCTCGGCCTTCGCGATGCCGAAGTCGAGCACCTTGATGCTGCCGTCGTAGCCCACCATGATGTTCGCGGGCGACACGTCGCGGTGCACGATGTTGAGCGGCTGCCCGTTCTTGCCGCGCCGCTCGTGCGCGTGGTGCAGGCCCGCCGCCGCGCCGCCGATGATCATCACGGCGAGCTCGAGCGGGATCGTCCAGCCGCGCCGCAGCGCCGTCTCGAGGATCGCGCGCGCGTTCTCGCCGTGCACGTACTCCATCGCCATGAAGTAGGCGCCGTCGGCCTGATCGACCTCGTAGACCTGCGCGACGTTCTGATGGTTGAGCGTGGCGGCGAGCTTGGCCTCGTCGAGGAACATCGTGACGAACCGCTGATCCGAGGCGCGCTCGCGCGCGATCGTCTTCAGCACGACGTGGCGCTCGAACGAGCCGAGGCCGGCGTGGCGCGCGAGGTAGATCTGCGCCATGCCACCGGTCGCCAGGTGGGTGATCACCTCGTAGCGGCCGATCCTGAAGGGGACGCCGCTTGCCGAGGGTGGCAACTCCGGCGGCACCTCCGGAGGATCGGCTGCTTGGCTCGATGTGTCAAGCAGGGTGCCCGAAGGCCAACCGAGGCGCGCGTTCATGCATACTTCGTCGGGCGTGGACTCCAAGCTCCTCATCGCACTGTCGGGTGCGATCCCGGCGCTCGTCGCGATGTGGCTCGTCGACCGGCTCGACCGCAAGCGGCCCGAGCCGCCCGGGACGCGCCGCCTGGTCGCGTTCGTCGGCATCCTGTCCGTGATCCCCGCGATCATCCTCGAGCTCGTCGTCGCGGAGAGCGTCGGCGGCGACCTCGCGCCGCAGATGACGTACGAGGGCTCGACGTTCCACGCGTTCGGCGTCGCGGCCGCGATCGAGGAGGCCTGCAAGATCGCCGTCGTCTACATCGTCGTGTGGAACCGCCCCGAGTTCGACGAGCGCATGGACGGCATCGTCTACGGCAGCCGCGCCGGGCTCGGGTTCGCGCTCGTCGAGAACGTGATGTACCTGCTGAGCCAGGCCGACCTGTCGCAGCAGATCACGGTGTGGGTGCTGCGCGCCCTCCTCGCCGTGCCCGGGCACGCGCTGTGGAGCGGGATGATCGGCGCGTTCGCGGCGCGCCGCCGCTTCGATCGCGCCGGCATCGGCCTCCTCGGCGGCTACCTGCTCGCGGTGTCGTTCCACGGCCTGTACGACCTGTCGGTGTTCGCGCAGACGCCGATGCGCCTCGAGGGCCACGACGTGCTCGCGCGCGCGCTGATCGCGGTGCCGATCCTGCTCACGATCGCGGCGTTCCTCGTCGTGCGCCGGCTCGCGCGGACGGCGCTCCGCCTCGACGACGCCGACGCCGCGCGCGCCGCGCTGTCAGCCGCGCGTGCCGGCCGGAGCGGCGACCGGAGCGGGGACCGGAGCGGGAGCGCGGACGACGGCGATCGCGCCGGCGGCGCCGCATAGCAGCGCGACCGGGAACAGCAGCGTGCCGCGATCGATGGTCGCGCCCTCGACTCCCGGGTACGAAACGAAGAACCACGTGCCGGCGACCGCCGCGGTACCGATCGCCACGAGCGTCGACTTCGCGAGGAGGCGCGGCACGCGCTTGCTCGCGACGGTCCCCGCGAGCACGACGAGCATGAGCGTGCTCAACAGGCCACCGGCCCACGTCGCGACGCCGAGGCGCATCCAGCGATCGGTCGCGCCGACCCAGGTCAGGCCCGTCGGGCGCCAGTCGCCGTTGAAGCGCTGTCGTCCGCCGAACGGACCGATCTCGGCGAAGCCCTCGACGCTCCACCAGCGACCGCCCTGCACCGAGAGCGCGAACGCGATCGCCGCGACGAGGGCGAGACCGACGACAACGAACCGCTTGTTCACGCGCGCCTTGTCTACCTCACGTCGCACGCGACTGTCATCCACTTACACACATGCGGAAAACCCGGTGCCTACATTGACCGTTCAGTGTCCCGGCGAGGAAGACTGCTCCCTCGGGAAAATTTTGACGTGAAACTTGCCCTCGCCATCGGCGTCGTCCTCGCGCTCCCGCTGCAAGCGGCGGCGAACCCCATCCACCTCGTGACGCTGCCGAAGCTGACGGATCCGACGCCGTTCGCGCGGCTGCGCAACGTGGTCGGGGTCGAGGTCGTCGATCGCTTCGTCGATGACATGGTCAAGGTGCAGATCCTCGCGCGCGACTTCGCGAGCGGGGCGCGCCGCAAGCTCGACTGGCTCGCGAGCCGCGCCGCCGCGGTGCCCGACGTGAGCGTGCTCACGACGAACCCCGTCGCGCAGGTCGAGTCGTCCGGCTTCGGCTGGCGCGACGATCCGATCACGCACACGCCGAAGTTCCATTCGGGCGCCGACCTGCGCGGCAAGTACGGCACGCCCGTGCTCGCGGCCGGCGACGGCGTCGTCGAGATCGCCGGCTACCAGGGCGGCTACGGCTTCGTCGTCTACGTCGACCACGGCGGCGGCGTCACCACGCGCTACGCCCACCTCCAGAAGATCCACACGAAGAAGGGCTCGATCGTCACCGCCGGCACCAAGCTCGGCGAGGTCGGCGCCACCGGTCGCGCGACCGGCCCCCACCTGCACTTCGAGGTGCGGCTCGAGGGACGCCCCGTCGACCCGATCACGGCGATGACCGTGGGCGAGCTGTCGCGCGAGTCGCCCGAGGCCGGCCAGATCGCCGCGTTCGCCCTCGCCCCCGACCTGCAGCACGGCACGAGCTCGCGCACCGATCCGCCGAAGGGCAAGATCCCGGCGGTGGCGAAGAAGAAGATCGAGCAGCGGCCCGAGCGCAAGGGTCACGTCGCGCGCAAGAAGCCGCTGTCGTAGCGTCGCGCGCCGTTGCGCAGCGCCGTGCACGACGGCAGTTGCCAGGGGACGCGTCCCCCGCCGTGGGGGCCGACTGCAAACGACCTCCCGCAGAAGTCGATCGTGACTTCGCGTACCTACGCGCGATCGCGCGGGCACGCGCCTTGCGCCAAGGCTCCGGCATGAAGCTCTGTGTCCTTGCACTGCTGGCGACGACGACCGCGTGCGTGGTGGGCGAGGAGATGCCGACCGAGGACGACCTGCCCCCGGAGCGGTCGGAGGCGGCGCTCGGCAACAACGCGCGCACCGCGTTCAACTTCTTCGTGTCCAAGGGCCTCACGAAGATCCAGGCCGCCGGCGTCGTCGGCAACCTGATGCAGGAGTCGAGCATGCGCCCGACCGCCGTCGAGTTCGGCGGCGGCCCGGGGCGCGGCATCGCGCAGTGGTCGGTCGGCGGTCGCTGGAACAGCGGCGCGAAGAACATGGTGTCGTTCGCGGCGTCGCGCGGCATGGATCGCTGGGCGCTGCAGACGCAGCTCGACTTCACCTGGCACGAGCTCACGACCGTCCCGAGCTACGGCCTGACCGAGCTGCGCGCGGCGACGACGCTGAGCCAGGCCGTGACCGTGTTCCAGAACAAGTTCGAGCGCTGCGGGAAGTGCGCGCAGGGCAAGCGCATGCAGTACGCGCAGCAGGCGCTGACCGACTACGGCAGCGGCAGCGGCGCCGGGACCAGCGCGTCCACCTGCTACTCCGGCACGCTCGAGCGCAACATGCCCGAGAACGCGTGCGTCGAGAGCAAGTTCGACGGCCTCTGGTACCAGTGCTCCGACGGCTCGTGGGTCGACCGCTGGTCCGATCCCGACCCCTGCAACGGCCAGTTCCCGCTCTAGCGTCGCTTGCCGTCGGCGGACCAGGTGTAGAAGCCCTCGCCGGACTTCTTGCCGAGCTTGCCGCGCTCGACGAGGTCGCGCAGGAGCTGAGGCGGCTCGAAGCGCTCGCCGAGCGCCTCGGCGAGGTACGTGGCGATCGAGAGGCGGACGTCGAGGCCGACGAGGTCGGTGAGCTCGAGCGGGCCCATCGGGTGGCCGTAGCCGAGCTTCATCGCGGTGTCGATGTCGGCGGGCGACGCGACGTTCTGCTCGACCATGCGGATCGCCTCGAGGCCGAGCGCGATGCCGAGGCGGCTCGATGCGAAGCCCGGCGAGTCGGCGACGACGATGGGCGTCTTCCCGAAGCGCTCTGCGAGCGCCGTGGCGCACGCGACCGCCGCCGGATCCGACGCGCCGTGGCGCACGACCTCGACGAGCTTCATCAGGTGCACGGGGTTGAAGAAGTGCATGCCGATCACGCGCCCGGGCTGCGCGACCGCGGCCGCGATCTCGCCGACGGGGAGCGACGAGGTGTTCGTCGCGAGCAGCGCGTGCGGCGCGGCGAGCTCGCCGGCGGCCGCGAACACCTCGCGCTTCAGGGCGAGCACCTCGGGGATCGCCTCGATCACGGCGTCGGCGCCGCGCAGCGCCGCGTCGAGCTCGTCGACGGCGGTGACGCGCGCGAGCGCCGCATCGCGATCGGCCGCCGTCATCTTGCCGAGCTCGACGGCCTTGTCGCAGTTCTTGCCGATGCGCGCGCGGCCCGCGGCGGCGCCGCCCGCGAGTGCGTCGTACAGGCGCACGGAGATGCCCGCGACGGCGGCGACCTGTGCGATGCCGTGGCCCATCGTGCCGGCGCCGAGCACGGCCATCGTCTGGATATCGGGAGCGGAGATGATCACCGCGCGAATCTACTCGCATCGGCGCCGGCTGATCCGCCGGCGGCGTAGCGATCACGCAGGCCGAGGCCGGCCCTAGCCGGTTCGCGCCTAATTCGGTAGGTTGCCGCGCGTGGACAGCGACCGTCTGCAGCGCGAGCTCGAAGCGATCGTCGGAGCGCGGCGCGTGTCGATGCGCCCGATCGATCTCGACACGTATGCGCGCGACATGTGGCCGCGCCTGCTCCTCGCGCACCGGGAGGGCGAGCCGCCGGCGCATCGGCCGTTCGCCGTGGTGTGGCCGGAGCACGTGCGCGAGGTCGTCGCGATCGTGAAGAAGGCGCGGGAGCTGCGCATCCCGATCGTGCCGTACGGCGGCGGCTCGGGAGTGTGCGGCGGCGCGGTCCCGCTCCACGGCGGCATCACGATCGACACCAAGCGCATGCAGGCGCTGCGCTGGGTGCGCGGCGACGAGCTGATCTGCGACGTCGAGGCCGGCCTGTCGGGCGAGCGCTTCGAGCGCGAGCTCGCGCGGCGCGGCTACACGTTCGGGCACTTCCCGTCGTCGATCTACTGCTCCACCGTCGGCGGCTGGCTCGCGACGCGCGCCGCCGGCCAGCTGTCCACGAAGTACGGCAAGGTCGAGGACCGCGTCGCCGGCCTCACGGTCGTCACGGGGCGCGGCGAGATCATCGAGACCGACGGCCCGAACCGCGCGCTGCGCGGCCCGAGCTGGACGCAGCTGCTCGTCGGGAGCGAGGGCACGCTCGGCGTGATCACGTCGGCGCGCCTGCGCGTGTCGCCGGCGCCGCAGCTGAAGGTCTTCCGCGGCTTCGAGGTCGACGACGTCACGACCGGCGCGCACGCGATCCGCCGCGTGCTGCAGCGCGGCCTGCGCCCGGCGGTGATCCGCCTGTACGACGAGCTCGACACGCTGATCAACTCGCTCGGCTCGGGCGGCAGCTCCGCCGACACGGTGCACGTCGAGGACACGCGCGCTCCCGTGCCGCCGATCGACACCGGCGCGCTCCCGGCGTGGCCCGAGGCGGCGCCCGAGGCGGCCGGCGTCGTCGAGCGGCTGATGAACCTCGCGCGCGGCAAGGGCCTGCGCCAGGGCGCGCTGCACGCGGCGCTCGGCCGCTCGCACCTCGTCAACAAGCTCGCCGGCACCGTCGCCGAGAAGATCGCGCGGCGCGGCTGCCGGCTGGTCGTCGGCCTCGAGGGCGCGCGCATCCGCACCGAGGTCGAGGCCGCGCTCACGTTCGGCGAGCTCGAGGCCGCCGGCGCGCGCGACAAGGGCGAGGACCCGGGCTGGGCGTGGCTCGCCCACCGCTACGCGGTGTCGTACCGGATGTCGCCGGTGTTCCGCGACGGCGCGTTCGTCGACACGATGGAGGTCGCCGCGAGCTGGGAGCGCCTGATGGACCTCTACGACGCCGTGCGCGCCGCGATCGGCCGTCACGCCGTCGTGATGGCGCACTTCTCCCACGCGTACGCCGACGGGTGCTCGATCTACTTCACGTTCGCCGGCACCGCGCCCGACGCGCGCGCGGCCGAGCGCGTGTACGACGCGATCTGGCGCGACGGCCTCGAGGCCACGACGCGCGTCGGCGGCACGATCAGCCACCACCACGGCGTCGGCGCGCTCAAGGCGCCGTACATGGCGGGCGAGCACCGCGAGGCGATGGCGATCTTCGAGGCCGCGAAGGCCAGCCTCGATCCCGACGGCATCCTCAACCCCGGCAAGATGGGCCTGCGCGTGCGCATCGATCGGAGCCAGCCGTGACCGCGCATCCCGCGGGCGCCCTCGAGCGCGAGCTCGCGATCGCCGTCGGCGCCGAGCACGTCGAGCCGACCGGCGACGCCGGCTGGCGCGTCGCTCCCGGGAGCGCCGCCGAGGTCGCGGAGGTGATCCGGCGCGCGGGCTCGCACGGCGCGGCGGTGCACCCCGTCGGCACCGGCTCGCGCGCGATGAAGATCGCGAACACCGGGCGGCCGCGCGTGTACATCGCGACGCGCCGCCTCGATCAGGTGCTGCAGCTCGACGAGATGTCGCTGCTCGTGCACGTGCAGGCCGGGCTCACCGGCCTCGAGCTCGAGCGCATCCTCGCGCCGCGCAACCTGTCGATCGGCGACTACCCGCCGGTCGTCTTGACGTCGTCGCTCGGCGGCATCATCTCCGTGCGCACGCCCGGTAAGTCGAGCGCGCGCCATGGCTTCTTCGAGGAGGCCGTCGTCGGCGTGTCCGCGGTGCTCGCCGACGGCCGCACCGTGCACACGCGCGTGGCGCCGCGCCGCGCGACCGGCCCCGACCTCGCGCGCGCGCTGTGCGGGAGCGAGGGCACGATCGGCTTCGTCACGTCGGCGGTGCTGCGCATCCACCACAAGCCGGAGTCGCGGCTCGTGGCGAGCTACCAGCTGCCGTCCGTCGACGCCGCGGTGTCGGCGGTGTACCTCGCGCTGCGCGAGGAGGCGGCGCCGTCGGGCCTGCGCATCTACGACGCCGACGAGGCGGCGCGCCACTTCGACGCGCAGTCGCTGCCGCCCGGCGCCGCGCTCCTGTGCGCGGCGACCGCCGGCCCGACGGACCTCGCGACGTGCGACCGCGACCTCATCACGAGCGCCGTGATCGCCGAGGGCGGCCGGCGCGGCGACGACGCGCTCGCCGAGGTGTGGTGGCGCCGCCTGCACGCCGGCGAGCCGACGCCGGGCCCCGCGCCGTCGCTGCAGGTGATGGCGACGCCCGGGCGCCTGCGCCCCGTCTACCACGCGGTGCGCAACGCGGCGGCCGCCGCCGGCGCCACGTGCCGCGCGCACATCTCGCGGTTCGACGCCGACGGTGCCGTCGCGTTCTTCACGTTCACCGGCGGCGATCACGTCGCGGCCGCCGCCGAGCGCGCCGCGGAGACGGCCGGCGGATGGCTCGTCGGTGCGCGCGCCGTGAAGCTCGACGCCTACCTGCGCGCCCTGCGCGACGTCCTCGACCCCCGGGGCATCATGAACCCCGGCAGCTTCGCCTGACGTACCTGCGCCGCGCGCGATCTGTGCCGGCTCCTGCCGCGCCGATCGTCGTACAAGGCGGCATGCCGCTCGAAAAGCCCGCCCTCGATCCGTCCACCGTCGCGCCGCGCAGCACGTCCGGATATCCGGAGCCGTTCCGGTCGCGCGTGTTGCCGCGCGAGAAGCGCGCGCTCGGCGATGCCCTCGGCCTGACGAAGATCGGCGTGAACCTGACGACGCTGATGCCCGGCAAGGAGTCGTCGATGCGGCACCACCACACGCGCGAGGACGAGCTGATCTTCGTCGTCGAGGGCGAGGTCGTGCTGGTCACCGACGGCGGCGAGGAGACGCTCGTCGCGGGCACGTGCTGCGCGTTCCCGGCGGGCGTCGCCGACGGGCACCACCTGATCAACCGCGGCGACGCGCCGGCGCGCTACCTCGAGATCAGCAACCGCGACCCCGAGGACGGGGCGTCGTATCCAGACGTCGACCTGGTGCTGACGCGCGGCCCGGGCGGCGTCTTCGTGTACTCGCACAAGGACGGCACGCCCTACTGACTGACGCGCCTCGCCATCCGAGACCGCGGCGAGGGGTCGCGCGTTGGTACGCCGGCGCATGAACCGAATCGGGATCACCACCCTCATCGTTGCCGCCGGCCTCGCCGCCGCGCCGACCGCCGCCGAGGCCTTCTGCGGGTTCTACATCGACCCCGGAGGCAGCGAGATGCTCAACCACGCGACGCAGGTCGTGCTCATGCGGCAGGGCACGCGCACCGTGCTGTCGATGCAGAACAACTACCAGGGGCCGCCGAACGACTTCGCGATGGTGATCCCGGTGCCGGTCGTGCTGAAGGACGGCGACGTGAAGACGCTCCCGCGCGACGTGTTCAAGAAGGTCGACCGCATGGGCTCGCCGCGCCTCGTCGAGTACTGGGAGCGCGACCCGTGCGCGGTCGACATGGACGACGAGGACGACCGCGCGATGCCTCGCCGCAAGATGAAGAAGTCGGCCGACGAGGAAGGGAAGAGATCCGAGCGCGAGCACGGCGTCACGATCGAGGCGAAGTTCGAGGTCGGCGAGTACCAGATCGTGATCCTGTCGGCGAAGGACTCGACGGGCCTCGATCGCTGGCTGCGCGCCGAGAAGTACCAGATCCCCAAAGGCGCCGAGCCCCTGCTGAAGCCGTACGTCGCATCGGGATCCAAGTTCTTCGTCGCGAAGGTCAATCCGGCGAAGGTCCGCTTCGAGAACGGCATGGCGCAGCTGTCGCCGCTGCGCTTCCACTACGACACCGACGAGTTCTCGCTGCCGATCCGCCTCGGGCTCGCGAACTCGAGCGGCACGCAGGACCTGATCGTCAACATCCTCGCGCCGGGCCAGCGCTACGAGCTCGCGAACTACAAGAACGTGTTCATCCCGACGAACTTCGACGTCAAGGACGAGGTCCGCACGCGCTTCGGCGAGTTCTACGCCGCGCTCTTCGATCGCACCGTGCAGCAGAACCCGGGCGCGATCGTGACGGAGTACAGCTGGGACGCGGCGACCTGCGACCCGTGCCCCGGCCCGACGCTCGACGGCAACGACTTCATGACGCTCGGCGCCGACGTCGTGACCGGCGGCGACGACGACGACGAGCGTCCGCGCAAGCGCGGCCGCCGCGGCGGCTGGGGCGGCGGCTACGTGCTCACGCGCCTGCACGCGCGCTACGGCACCGACGTGCCGAACGACCTCGTGTTCCGCGCCGCCGGACCCATCGTCGGCGGGCGCGAGCAGCGCGGCGCGAACCACGAGCTCGAGCACGGCGCGACCCCGTCGGGCTACAACAACTTCCAGGGTCGCTACGCGATCCGCCACGCCTGGACCGGCCCGATCGCCTGCGCGAATCCGCAGCGCGGCATCTGGGGCGGCCCCCCGGCGGGCACGCAGATGGCGAAGGCCGACGCCGCGACGGACATCGCGTTCGCGCCGCGCGGCAAGATCCAGATCCCGATGCTCGTGATGAAGGACATCCCGGAGATCGGCGTCGTGAAGGACGTCGCGTTGCCGCTGCCACCGCCATCGCACCTCCCCGGCCCGTTCCCGTCGAGCTCCACCGTGTCCAAGCCGCAGGGCTGCGGCGGCTGCGATGCGCCCGGTGGTGCCGCCGCCGGCGGCGTCGTCGCCGGCCTGGGCTTCCTCGCGCTCGCGCGGCGGTCTCGCCGCCGTCGCTGAGACGAAGACGAGAAGCTTCAGCCGCCCTGGGCGGAGTCGGCCTTGGACATGTCGGCGACGAGCTTGCGCATGAACAGCTCGATGTTGCGCCGCAGCGCCGGGTCGTCGCACACGGGGAGTGCGCGGCGCCAGGTCTCGACGGCGCGCGCGTGCAGGCCCTGGCGGAAGTACAGGTAGGCGAGGCGCGTGAGCGCCGGGAAGTAGGCGGGCTGGAGCTCGACGACGGCCTCGTACTCGTCGACGGCCTCGGCCCAGCGCGACGCGCGCTGGAGCATGTTGGCGAGCATGAAGTGGAGCTTGGGCGACGCCGGGTCGTTGACGAGCGCGCCGCGCAGCCGCGCGATCGCACCGTCGATGTCGCCGGCGTGGTAGCGGCCGAGCGCCTCGGTGAGCAGCACCTCGTGATCCGCGCGCTCCTCGGTCGACAGGTCGCGCAGGAGGCGGTGCAGCCGGCGCGTGTCGAGCGGCTTCTCGAGGTACCCGTCGGCGCCGTGGCGCTGGAGCGCCTCGTCGGAGACCTGGCCGCTGTCGACGACGGACGTCGTCACGACGACCCGGCACTTCGCGAGCCGGCTCGAGCGCTTGATCGCGCGGCACATGCGCAGCCCGTCGAGCTCCGGCGTCGCGACGTCGGCGAACACGACGTCGAAGGACGGCCCCGATAGAAGGTCGATCGCCTGCGTGCCGCTCGCGGCCGCCTGGCACTCGTAGCCGAGCCGCTCGAGCTCCGCGACCATCTGGATCCGCCCCGGCGGGTCCGGATCGATCACGAGCGCGCGCGTCGGGCCCTTCACGGGCAGGCCGTTCTCCTCGGCGCGGTCGAGCTGCGCCGCGATCACGATCGTGTGCTCCTCCTCGTCGTCGATCTCGTCGTCCTCTTCGCGCGTCGTCGTGATCGTGCTCGTCGTCTGCCAGTCGCCCGTCATCGACGACAGGAGGCCCTGCCCCGACGCGTCCTCCGGCAGGTCCTCCCGGCTGACGATGTTGCGCGCCGCGTCCTCGGCGAGCGCGCGCTGCGCCCGCCGGTGCTCGTCCTCGCCGCCGTCGGGGTGCACGTACGACATGCGCGCCGACGACTTGTCGGCCTCGGGCCCGGCGAGGAAGCGCTCGCCCTGCTTCCACATCCGGAACGCGACGCGGATCGTGCGCGCGAGCGTGATGTCGAGCGCGATCCGCAGCTCGACGTTCTTGTCGCGCGCCGCGCCGAGCTCGCGCGCCGGGACGATCGCGTCCTCGGGCCGCGCCGTCGCGATCACGAGCGTGCTCGCGTCCTCGAACACGACGAGCGCGTTGAAGATGCGCGCCCACTCGAGCGACACGTGCTCGAGCACGTCGAGCCGGATCGTCGACTCGTCGAACACGACCGCCGGCCAGCCCGTCTGCGCCGACAGTGCGATGCACAACTGACGCTCGCTCGCGTAGCCGAGCGCGTACAGCTCCGAAGCCAAGGGATGTCGCCCGCCCTGGCGCGCGAGGGCGTCGGACAGCGCCCCGGCGTCGATGACGCCCTGGTGGATGAGGATCTGGCCGATCGAGCCGCGCACTCGCTACGGATCAGGGTACCAGTAAGTTCCCGGAATCAGTGTCGAGACCGGCAACTGGATCGGCCGGATCGCGTTTTAGCTGGCGATCTCCCGCTGCGTTGATATCCTCCTGGCCCCGTTTGGGAAAGCGGGACCAACCGCATTTGGGGGCTGCTTCGCGCTGTGACATGATGGCGCGTTCACACCACGAATGAAGTTGTGTTCACTTTTTATGATCAACCCGGGAGAAGTACTACATTTTCTCGGACCTGGTACCCTTCGTGGCCGCAAGGCACCGGGATTGTATCAGCTGCATCACGAGGAGACTTTGTGACCAACGACTTCAAGATCGGCGAAAAGGCCGTCTATCCCGCCCATGGCGTCGCCGAGGTGATCGGGATCGAGAAGAAGGAGATCAACACCACGGTGTGCTCCTTCTACGTGTTGAAGGTCCTCGCGACCGGGATGCAGATCCTGGTGCCCAAGGAGAAAGCGGATCAGGTCGGTCTGCGCCCCGTCGCAACGTCTGCCGAGATCGAGGAGGTCTTCGACATCCTCCGCGAGAAGGACGTGCACATCGACAAGCAGACGTGGAACCGCCGCTATCGCGGGTTCATGGAGAAGATCAAGACGGGCTCGCTGTTCGACGTCGCCGAGGTCTACCGCGACCTGTACCGCCTGAAGAGCAGCAAGGTGCTGTCGTTCGGCGAGCGCAAGATGCTCGACAACGCGAAGCAGCTCATCGTGAAGGAGCTCGCCGTCGCGAAGAAGTGGGCCGAGGAGAAGGTCGAGGCGGAGCTCGAGAAGGCCTGCGCCTGAGCTGATCGCGTTTCGTCGCAGCGGCTCCCCACGTGGGAGCCGTTCGCCGTTTCGGAGACCCTTTACCTCCATCATCCCACGTGCTACGGACCCGTCCCCATGCAGGTCCATGTTGCACGCGCGGAGCTCTGGACGTTGCCGGTCGACGCCATCGTCAACCCGGCGAACTCACTCGGGATCATGGGCGGCGGCATCGGGGGATCGCTACGTCGTCAGGGCGGTGAGGTGATCCAGCAGGCCGCGATGCAGGCCGCGCCGATCGCGATCGGCGCCGCGCTGGTGACGACCGCCGGTCAGCTCCCCGCGAAGAACGTCATCCACGTGCCGACGATGGAAGAGCCGGGCATGAAGATCGGCGCCGAGAACGTCCGCCGCGCCGCCCGCGCCGCGCTGATCGCCGCCGACCGCAACAGCTTCAAGGTCATCGCGATCCCCGGGATCGGCACCGACCTCGGCGACGTGCCCATCGACGAAGCCGCACGCGCGATCGTCGAGGAAGTCCGCGCGCACCGCCGGCCGAACCCCGAGACGATCTACCTGGTCGACACGAACGACCACATGGTCTTCGCGCTCGAGGAAGCTCTGCGCAACGCGCAGGCGAACCTCTAGGAGACGCGACCATTTAGCCGGCCGGGTCCGTTGACCGGCCTCGGCCGCTTCATATACTCGCCTCGCTTTGCAGGTCCAGGCGTACATCCCGGCGGGGCTGGCGATCGCGCTCGCCCTCGCATTTTGCGGGCTCTTCACGGCGCTCGCGATGTTCCTCGGCCCCAAGGCCACGAACCCCGAAAAGCTCAAGCCTTTCGAGTGCGGTTCCGAGCCGATCGGCTCGCCGCGCGGACGCTACTCGGTGAAGTTCTACCAGGTCGCCATCCTCTTCCTGGTCTTCGACATCGAAGCGGCGTTCATGTACCCGTGGGCGGTCCTGTACAGCCACCTGTCGCGCACGACCGGACCGCAGGGCGCGCCGCAGATCAGCTTCTTCGGCTTCGGAGAGATGTTGATCTTCGTCGCGATCCTCGTCGTCGCGCTCGCCTACGTCTGGAGAAAGAAGGCGATCGGATGGGAGTAGAGCTCACCACCACGCGTCTCGAGGACGCCGCGAAATGGGCGAAGCAGAGCAAGCTCGATCGCGCGACGAACTGGGGCCGCAAGTTCTCGCTGTTCACGTACCCGTTCGTGACCGCGTGCTGCGGCATGGAGTTCATGTCGGTCGCCGGGCCGAAGTACGACCTCGCGCGCTTCGGCGCCGAGTTCCCGCGCTTCTCCCCGCGCCAGAGTGATCTGTTGATGATCGTCGGCACGATCACGGAGAAGCAGGGCCCCGCCCTCAAGCGCGTCTACGACCAGATGACCGAGCCGAAGTGGGTCATCGCGTTCGGCGTGTGCGCTTCGACCGGCGGCTTCTACCAGAACTATCACGCGATGCCGGGCGCGGATCAGGTCATCCCCGTCGACGTCTACATCCCCGGCTGCCCGCCGCGCCCCGAGCAGGTGCTCGACGCGATGATCATGCTGATGGACCGCATCCAGGCCGGCCGCGGTCACAGTCAGCTGCGCGACAAGCGCGAGCAGATCATCGCAGCGCGCGAGGCCGAGGCCAGCGTCGACGAGTAGAGGTTCCCATGTCGCAAAAAGTCCTCGACGCGCTGAAGGCATCCCACGCTTCGGCGATCGAACGCACCGAGTCGGAGCACGGCGACGAGATCGCCTGGGTGAAGCGCGACCAGCTCCTCGCCGTCGCCACGTGGCTGCGCGATGACCCCGCGATGGCGTTCGACTCGCCCGTGTTCTGCACGGCGATCGATCGCCTCGACTGGCGCCCGCTCGGCGTGCCCCCGTCGCAGCACTTCAAGGACGAGAACCTCCGGTTCGAGGTCTGCTACCAGCTGCGATCGTCCAGGCACCGCTACCGCGTGCGGCTGAAGGTCACCGTCCCCGAGCACGACCCGCGCTGCCCGTCGCTCGCCTCGCTGTGGCCGGCGTTCGACTGGCAGGAGCGCGAGACGTTCGACATGTACGGCATCCGCTTCGAGGGTCACCCCGACCTGCGGCGGATCTTCCTGTACGAGGAGTTCGTCGGGTACCCGCTCCGCAAGGACTACCCGAAGGAGAAGCGGCAGCCGCTCGTGCGCCGCGACGACCTCCCGATCGCGAGCAAGACGCCGACGAGCGAACGCACCGAGATCGCCGCTGGAGACAGCGGCGACGAGGAGACGCCATGACCACCGCCCCGCGCGACGTCGAGTCGCTCAAGCAGCTGGTGCTCGGCCGCAAGGACGTGCAGGACCTGACCGACACCGAGCAGGAGCTGCCGCCCGACCTGATGACCGTGAACATGGGCCCGTCGCACCCCGCGATGCACGGCACGGTGCGCATCGTGCTCACCGTCGACGGCGAGCGCATCGTCAAGGGCGACGTGCAGCCGGGCTACCTGCACCGCTGCTTCGAGAAGGAGTCGGAGTACGCGACGTACACGCAGGTGTTCCCGTACACGGACCGCCTCAACTACGTCTCGCCGATGATCAACAACTGCGGCTGGGCGATGGCGGTCGAGAAGCTGATGGGGCTGACCGCGCGCATCCCGCGCCGCGCGGAGTACATCCGCACGATCGTCAGCGAGATGTCGCGCGTCACCGATCACCTCACGTGCATCGGCGCCTCCGCGATGGAGCTCGGCGCGTTCACCGCGTTCCTGTACTTCCTGAAGTCGCGCGAGTGGCTGTACGAGCTGCTCGAGAAGGTGTCGGGCGCGCGCCTCACGCACAGCTACGTGCGCGTCGGCGGCGTCGTGAAGGACCTGCCCGACGGCTTCGACAAGGACCTCACGCACACGCTCGACTCGATCGAGAAGGTGATGGTCGAGGTCGAGGGCATGCTCAACAACAACAAGATCTTCCACGACCGCATGGCGGGGGTCGGCGCGATGACGAAGGAGCAGGCGCTGGCCACCGGCTGCGTCGGCCCGATCGCGCGCGCGTGCGGCGTCGACTACGACGTCCGCAAGGACTACCCGTACTCGGTCTATCCGGAGGTCGAGTTCGACGTCCCCGTCGCCACGACCGGTGACTGCTACGACCGCTACCTGGTGCGCGTCGAGGAGATCAAGCAGTCGATCCGCATCCTGCGCCAGTGCCTGAAGCAGATCCCCGACGGCCCGACGATGGTCGACGATCCGCGCGTCGCGCTGCCTCCCAAGCGCGACACGTACAACACGATCGAGTCGATGATCCGCCACTTCAAGCACATCGTCGACGGCATCAAGGTGCCGGCCGGCGAGGCGTACACGTTCGTCGAGGGCGGCAACGGCGAGCTCGGCTTCTACGTCGTCGCCGACGGCACCGGCCGCCCCTACAAGGCGTACGTGCGGTCGCCGTCGTTCGTGCACCTCTCGACGGCGAACCAGCTGATCCACAACCACCTCATCGCCGACGTCGTTCCGATCTTCGGCATGATCAACATGATCGGCGGGGAGTGCGACAAGTGACGGCTGAAGTAACTCCGGCTGCGGCGCCTCCGCCGAACACGGTCACCCTCACGATCGACGGGAAGTCGGTCACCGTCCCGAAGGGCACGAACGTCCTCGAGGCGGCCCGCTCGCTCGGGATGGACATCAGCGCGTTCTGCTACCACCCGGGGCTGCCGGTCGTGGCGCAGTGCCGCCAGTGCCTGGTCGCCGTCGAGAAGAACCCGAAGCTCCAGCCCGCGTGCCAGCAGGTGTGCGGCGACGGCATGGTCGTCCACACGGAGGACAAGCAGTCGACGCTCGCGCGCAAGCAGATGCTCGAGTTCACGCTGGTCAACCACCCGATCGACTGCCCGATCTGCGACAAGGCCGGCGAGTGCACGCTGCAGAAGCTGTACTTCGAGCACGACAACGCCGACTCGCGCGTCGACACCGAGAAGGTGCAGAAGGACAAGGTCGTCGACCTCGGGCCGACGATCGTCCTCGATCAGGAGCGCTGCATCCTGTGCTCGCGCTGCATCCGCACGTGCGACGAGGTCGCCGGCCAGCACCAGCTCGAGTTCGCCCACCGCGGCGATCACGAGGTGCTGACGACGGCGCCCGGCGAGCAGCTCGATAACCCGTACACGCTCAACACCGTCGACGTGTGCCCCGTCGGCGCGCTCACGGCGAAGGACTTCCGCTTCACGATGCGCGCGTGGGAGCTCGAGGCGACGCCGAGCGTGTGCACCGGCTGCGCGACCGGCTGCAACATCGAGATCCACCACAAGCACGGCCGCGCGTGGCGCCTCGTCCCGCGCCACAACCCCGACGTCAACAAGTACTGGATGTGCGACGAGGGCCGGCTCACGTACCACCCGCTGCGCGAGAAGCGCCTCGCCGCGGCGATCGTCGACGGCCTTCCCGCCGGCTGGGACCGCGCCATGCGCGCCGCCGCCGATCGCATCAAGGCCGCCGCTCCCAACCTCGCCGTCGTGCTGTCGGCGCTCGCGACGAACGAGGACAACTTCGCGCTCGCGAAGCTCGCGAAGGCGTGGAACCTGACGCGCGTGTCGATCGCGGCGCTGCCGCCGGTGCCGGGCCGCGCCGACGGCCGCCTGCGCGTCGCCGACGTCAACCCGAACGCCGCCGGCGCGAAGGCGATCGCCGAGGCGCTGGGCCTTACGGTGGCGCCGATCGGCGACCTCGCCGGCGCGAAGGTCGTCGTCGTCCTCGGCGAGACGCTGCCCGTCGAGGCGAGCCGCGTGCGCGAGCTCGACGTCATCGCGCTGTCGACGCACGAGCGCGAGCACGTCGCCGACGCGAAGGTCGCGCTGCCGATCGCCGCGTGGGCGGAGCTCGCCGGCACGATCACGAACGACAAGGGCCACGTGCAGCGCATGCACGCGGCGTTCGCCCCGCCGGGCCAGGCGATCGCCGGCTGGGAGGCGGTCGCGCGGCTCGCGCAGGCCACCGGGACCAAGCTCGCGTGGACCCACGCGCGCGAGGTGTTCAAGGACATGACCGCCGCGGTGCCCGCGTGGAGCAGCCTCTCGTGGGCGCGCGAGGTGCGTCCGCTCGCACTGCGCTTTGCCGGGAGCCGAGGATGAGTCAGCCCATCAAGATCCTGCTGGTGGCCGCGATCGTATGCGTCGCGGCCTGCGGCGGGTACGAGCGCCCCGCCGGCCCGTCGCTGTGCGATCGCATCGCGGTGCTCCAGGTCCGCAAGAACGCGACCGACGAGCAGAAGGAGGCGCTGAAGGCCGCGATCGGCAAGCTGGACTTCGAGCCCCGCTACGCGCAGGAGCCCGACGGCACCGTCGTGTTCCACATCCTCGGCAAGCGCGACAAGGAGGGCAAGCTCGTCCCGGTCAAGCCCGAGGTCGTCGCCTCGTTCAACCGGCTCCCGGGCGTGGAGCGCGCGCTCCCCGCCGGTGCGCCGGCCGACTGCCGCCTGACGTGCGACAAGGCGCCGAGCCCCGAGATCGATCGCCTCCGCGAGGAGCTCGACCCGGAGAACAAGGACGTAAGGCTCGATCCGAAGGAGCGCCAGGAGAAGGTGCGCAAGCTCGCCGAGCTCGAGGCCGAGGCGCGCGACACCGTCTCGCGCTGCCCGACGGGCTTTCTGTGCTCGAACAACCAGTGCGTCCAGGACTACAACCCGCGCCAGGTCTGCAACGAGCAGGGCGACGTCGCGTCGAGCGACGGCCAGTGCCACACGCAGGGCACGGCCGCGAAGGTCGTCTACTGGATCCTCGACTTCCCGGCGACGAAGTGGGTGTTCCTGATCCTCGCGCTCGTCATGCCGCTCGCCTCGATCCTCACGTGGATGGAGCGCCGGCAGAGCGCGATGATGCAGGACCGCCTCGGTCCCAACCGCGCCAACATCGGCCCGATCAAGCTGAAGGGCATCCTCCACTTCGTCGCCGACGCGGTGAAGATGATCTTCAAGGAAGACTTCATCCCGGCGAACGTCCACCGCGGCCTGTTCGCGCTCGCGCCGATCCTCGCGATCGCGCCGGTGTTCATCGCCTTCTGCATCATCCCGTTCGGCCCGACGGTGTACCCGCACTCGTTCTGGCAGCCGCTGGACACGGGCGCGCTCGCCGCCGACCCGGATGCGTGGGCGTTCAGCGACGCGATCCGGATGCAGATGTTCCAGATCGACTTCGGCCTCATCTTCTACTTCGCGATCCTCACGCTCGCGAACTACGGCGGCACGATCGCCGGCTGGGCCAGCTACAACAAGTGGGCGCTCCTCGGCGGCCTGCGCAGCTCGTCGCAGATGATGTCGTACGAGGTCGCGATGGGCCTGTCGCTGATGGGCGCGTTCCTCGTCGCGGGCACGCTCGAGCCGGGCGAGATGGTGCTTGCTGGCGCGACCAGCTCGATGTCGGGCTCGAACCCGCTCAACTGGCTGTGGCTGTGGCAGCCGGTCGGCCTGGTGCTGTTCTGCACCGCCGCGATCGCCGAGACCAAGCGCGCGCCGTTCGACATCCCCGAGGGCGAGCCCGAGATCATCGGCTACTTCGTCGAGTACTCGGGCCTGCGCTGGGGCCTGTTCTTCCTCGCCGAGTTCGTCGAGATCGTGTTCATCAGCGCGGTCATGGTGAGCGTGTTCTTCGGCGGCTGGCAGGTGCCGTTCCTCGACGCCGACGGCTTCCGCATCGGCGGCTACGTCGACGAGATGACGCGCGTGTCGACCGGCGGGTACGTGTTCCCGCTGCCGCACGGCCTCGTCATCGGCCTGCAGTTCGCCGCGTTCGGCGCCAAGGTCGTGCTCCTGTGCTGGTTCCAGCTCATGATCCGCTGGACGCTGCCGCGCTTCCGCGCGGACCAGCTGATGAACCTCGGCTGGAAGCTCCTCCTGCCGCTGACGCTCGCGAACATCATGGTCACGGCGCTCATCAAGCTGCTCTTCATGGGGACCTGAGATGGCACACGCTGCAGATCATCACGACGAACCCGAGACGACCGGCCCGAAGGTCATCTCCGTCTCCGACCGCCACCCGCGCGTGCGCACGATCCAGGTCGTGCGCCCCGACGCGGCGGACACCACGTACCTCGCCGCGACGGCGAAGGGCCTGGGCATCACGCTCAAGCACTTCGCGCGCAACCTCTTCCTCCCGCTGAAGAAGCTCGCGAACCGCAACGTGGCGGGCGCGCCGGTGGACGAGAAGTGGCGCAACGAGATCGAGACGGTGCAGTACCCCGAGGAGAAGGTGCCCTACCCGGAGCGCTTCCGCGGCCTGCACCGCCTGATGATGCGCGACGACGGCGCCGTGCGCTGCGTGGCGTGCATGTGCTGCCCGACGGTGTGCCCCGCGCACTGCATCACGATCATCCCCGAGGAGAGCGACAACCCGGGGATCGAGAAGCGCCCGGCGGTGTTCGAGATCGACGAGCTGCGCTGCGTGGTGTGCGGCCTGTGCGTCGAGGCGTGCCCGTGCGACGCGATCCGCATGGACACCGGCGAGCACGCCCGCCCCGTCGAGGAGCGCGCCGACGCGATCGAGACGAAGGAGACGATGCTGTCGCGCGGCCTCGTGTCGATCGCCACGCAGGGCGGCGAAGGCCCGAACTGGCGCAACCGCTAGTCTTCGCGGCTACGAGCGGAGGGCGATCGGGAGCGAGAGGCGCGCCGCCTCGGCCTCGTCGGCGACGACGATCACCGACGGCAGCGCCGGGACCGTGCGGGTGCCGAGCCAGGCGCACGGGAACAGCGGCGACAGCGCCCGCACGCGCGCCTCGAACAGGAAGCGCTCCGGCGAGCGCAGGCCGCGCGCGGTCGGGACGAACACGGCGCCGACGTCGGGCGCGATGCGGCGGCCGAGCTCCGCGCAGTCGGGGGAGCCGGGCGCGACGACGGCGACGCGGCCGCTCACGGCGCGGTCGCTGTCGACGGCGACGCCGAACAGCGGCGGGCGCCCGTCGAGCGCCGCGCGCAGCTCGCTCGCCAGCTGCATGCGCTCGCCGCGCCACGCGAACGCGCCGCAGCGCGCGAACCGGCTCACGCCGAGCGCGTCGTCCCAGCCGTTCGGGCACATGTCGATGAGGTCCGCGGGCGCGAGGCCGCCGGTGCCGCACAGGCGCGCGCCGTAGAGGAGGAACACGATGCGCGTCTCGGCCTCGCCGAACCCGAGGCGCACGCACGCGTCGCGCAGCGGGCCGCGGATCCCCGGCGGCTCGCCGCGGAGGCCGCGCATCGACGCGCGCGCCCACGTCGCGATCGCATCGCGCCACGCCTCCTCGGGGACCATGCGCGGCGCCGCCGGCGGCCGCGGCAGCGCGGGCAGCGGCGTCACGCCGAGCCCCGGCGGCGGATCGTCGCCCGGCGGAACAGACGGCGGCGGCACCTGGATCTCCGGCGTCGAGATCGCCGGAGCCGGCGGCGCGGCGCTCTCGGGGTCGTCGACGGGCATGGGGCGGGTGATCCGGCGGACGCGCGGCGTCGCGTGATCGCTCTTGCCGTTCGTGAGGCTCGGGATCTGGACGATGTCGAGGATCGTGTCGGTCAGGCGCACGAGGTCGCTGGCATCGAGCCAGCCGACGTCGTGCGTCAGCGTGCGCGAGATCGCGACGACCGTGCGCGTGACGAGCGACGACACGAACAAGGAGCCGGTGTGCGCGCCGATGATCGCGACGCGCGGGCCGCCGCTGTCGCCGACGGCGAGCGCGGCCGGCTCGGGCAGCTCGATGCGCACCGGCGGGAGGTTGCCGCCGAGCGGCAGCGCGACCATCTGCGCGGGCGTGTCGCGCTGGATGAACCACGCGAACCGATCCGCGCAGCCGATCTGCGCCGCGGACATCGCGCGGTCGAGGCGGTAGCGGCGCAGCGGCGCGCGCGTGACGCCGCTCCACTCCTCGAGGACGCCGCCCGTCTGCACGAGGAAGTGGTCGGGGCTCGACGCGCTCGCGAGCTCGGGCAGGTGGCCGCGCGTCGGGAACGCGTGCACCGCCGGCGGATCCGTGATGCTCACGACGACGACGCCGCTCGGCGACGCGACGAGCGCGTACAGGCCCGACACCGCGAGGAACGTGCTGCCGGCGGCGAGCTTCACCTGCGCGAGCTCGACGGGGCCGTCGCTCCGGTCGAGCGCGACGACGTGCAGCAGGCCGGCGGGCGAGATCACGAGGAGGCGCGGCGGATCGCCGAGCAGGCGCGCGTCGGAGCCCTCCTCGAGGCCGACCTCGCCCATCGGCGCGAGGTCCGGCAGCGAGATGACCGAGACGACGTGCCTGTCCACGAGGCACAGCAGGTCCTCGTTGCGCACGACGAGGATGCGAGGCCAGCCCTCCCTCACGGCCCGGAATGTAGCACTCAGCCGCCGCGCGGCTCATCGCCCCAGTACAGGATCCGGTGCGACACGTCGACGAGCTGCGGCATCGGCACCGGCTCGATCGACTCGACGAGCGCGACGAGCGCCGCGAGGCTGTCCCCGGCGGTCGCGGCCGGCGCCTCGAGCTCCGCAACGTACTCGAATCGCTGGTCCGCGAGCGACGCGCGCACGATCGTCGTCGGGGTCCCGGCATCCTGCATCCGCCCGACGATCTTGCCGACGACGCCCGCGAGGCCACTCCCGGTCACGACGCGCGCGACCGGGCCCGGCGGCTCCTTGAGCATCCCGCGCGTGCGGTCGGAGAGGACCTCGCGATCGATGACGCTCGGCGCCGTCGTCGCATGCGGCGCGAGCGGGCGCGCGTCGAACACCGTGATCGCGTGCGGCGTGCGCGGGAACTGCGGGTGCAGCCAGCGGGTCGCATGCGCGTGCGCGATGCCGGTCCACCCGGGCGGCCGCGCGTGGACGCAGCGCCGGCGGCGCAGCTCGCCGAGCCCGAGATACGCGTGGCGCGCGAGCTCGCGCACGAACGCCCACACGGCGTCGTCACGGTCGGAGCTGTCGGGGCCACCGTGCGCGGCACCGTCGAACGTCATCGCCGCGGCGTCGCCGACGACGATCGCGAGCGCGCGGGATCGATCCGCGACGCGGACGCGCGCGACGACGGCGTGCTCGCCCTCGAGCGTCACCAGCCGCTCGGCGCGCACGACGTGCGCATCGGGCGCATCCGGGACCATCGCCGCGAGCCGGGGGATCGGCGCGACGCGCTCGCGGATCGTCACGGCGCCGAGCGCGCCGCGCAGCTGCGCCCCGCCGGCGAACGAGACCCGCGACCATGCCGCGAGCTCGGTGAGCAGGTCCATCGCGCCGCATCATAGTATCGTTGCCGCGTGCAGGCGATCCGCTGCAGCTCGAGCCTGCGCGCCCTCACCGTCGCCGAGACGCTCGCCCGCGCGCGCGAGCTCGCGCCCGGCCTCGGCGTCGCCCGCGTCACCGACATCACGCGCCTCGATCGCGTCGGGCTCCCCGTGTTCATCTCCGTCCGCCCCGGCGCCGAGCGGCACTCGACGTGCGTCAGCGCCGGCAAGGGCCTGCGCCCCGAGGAGGCCGAGGTCGGCGCGGTCATGGAGGCGATCGAGCTCGCGTGGGCGGAGCACCGGCGCTGCGCGCTGCCGATCGTCGCCGCGCGCGTCGCCGACCTCGGCACGCCCGAGCGCCCGTTCGGCGTGCTCGACCACTGCCCGGTGTGGGGCACGCGCATCGACCTCGACGCGCCGATCGCGTGCATCGCCGCCGACGACGTCGCGACCGGCGCGCGCACGCTCGTCCCCGCCGAGGCCGTGATCCACCCGCTCCCGCGCAGCGTCGCGGGCGTGCGCTACTTCGGCACGCACTCGAACGGGCTCGCCTCGGGCAACACCGTCGAGGAGGCGACGGTGCACGGCCTCGCCGAGGTGCTCGAGCGCGACACGATCTCGTTCCACCTCCTGCGCGACCGCGCCCGCCTCGTGCGCACCGAGACGCTGCCCGAGCCCGTGCGCGCCCTCGCCGACCGCCTGCGCGCGACCGGGTTCGAGCTGATCGTGCGCTGGCTGCCGAACGCGTTCGGGCTGCCCGCGTTCACCGCCGTGATCTTCCACCGCCACCAACCCGAGCTCGCGTCGCCCGGCGACGGGCTCCATCCGGTGCGCGAGATCGCGCTCGTCCGCGCCGTCACCGAGACGGCGCAGGCTCGCCTCGGCTTCATCCACGGCGGCCGCGACGACCTCGCCGACATCTACGGCCGCTACGCGCACCTCACCGCCGACGACAAGGCGGCCCACTTCGAGCGCCACTTCGCCGCGTGGACTGCGGATCCCGAGCCCGTCGACTACGCCGCGCTCCCCGACCTCGCCGCCGCCGCGCGCGACCTGCCGTCGGCGCTCGCGACGCTCCTCGGTGCGCTCGGTCGCGAGGGCCTCACGCGCGTGCTGCGCGTCGCGTACACGCCCGCCGACTACCCGGTGCAGGTCGTGCGCGTGATCGTGCCCGGCCTCGAGCTGCACTCGAAGGACACGCTGCGCGTCGGGCCGCGCCTCCTCGCCGCGATCAGGTCGCCGCAGGCGGCTGGATCATCTTCAGGCGCACCGGCCCCGCGCGGCGCTCCGGTCGCTCCTTGAGCTTGCCCGTGCGGCGCGGGCCCTTGCGCGGCAGCACCGCGACGTAGCGGTCCTCGACCCTCGCGATCCACCGGTTGTGCAGCCAGCCGAGGAGCAGCATGTCCATCAGCTCCTCGCTCACGTCGGGGAACTGGCTCGCGATGCCGGTGCGCGAGCGGTTCGTGTCGAGGTACATCCACAGCTCGAGCTTCATGCCGAGCAGCGCCGTGCGCTTCTCGGTGCCGTCGCGCGCGTCGACGATCACCGCGCGATCGCCCTCGTCCGTGTAGAACGCCGTGTTCGGCTTCCAGGTGTCGCGCCAGTTGCGGACGCGCGCCGCGAGCTGGCGCACGACGGCCATGTGGTTCGCGTCCTCGTACATCGGGTGGTCGAAGTCGAACTTGTACGCGAGCCGCGGATCCGCCTTCTCGCCGAACAGGTCGTGGAAGAACGGCTTGGGGCGCACGTTCAGGATCCCGAACTCGCCGGGGGAGCGGTGGTACGGGCTGAACCGTTCGAGCAGCACCGTCGACGCGGCCTGCGGCGGCGGCAGGTGCTCGAGGAACGGCAGGAGCTCGAGCATGTCGTGGTAGTACGACGTCTCCTCGCCGGGGTTGAGCACGAGCACCTGGTAGGACATGTCGAGGCCCGCCTGGCAGGCCCACTTCACGAACTGCACCTGCCCGAGCGCCGTGCAGCCCTTGCGCATCAGCTTCAGGATGCCGTTCGAGAACGACTCGATGCCGGGTTGCACCTCGCGCACGCCGCCGAGGGCGAGCTGCTCGATCTGCTCCGGCTTCATGTTCGACTTGACCTCGTAGAACATGCGCAGCGGCCGCTCCTTCACCTCGGCGAGGGGCTGCAGCTTCGGGAACACGTGCGTCAGGTACTTGAAGTCGAGGATGTTGTCGGCGGCGCGCAGGTACGTCGCCTTCGGGTACGCCTCCCAGATGCCGACGATCTCGCGGTACGCGCGGTCGGGCGTCTTCGAGCGATACGACAGGCCCTCGCCGTTGAGCCCGCAGAACGTGCACAGCGACTTCTCGCCCCACCAGCAGCCGCGCGACGTCTCGAAGAACAGCTCGGGCTCGAGGTCGCCCCACTCGCTCGCGGCGAGCTGGTCGACGAACGCGCGGTAGTCGGGGATCGGCAGCGTGTCGAGGTCGCGCAGGAGCGGCGGCGACGGGTTGTGGTGCACGCCGCCGGCGTCGTCGCGCCACACGATGCCGGGGACGCCGGCGAGCGGCGCGCCGGTGCGCAGCGCCTCGAGCAGCGGCAGGATCACCTGCTCGCCCTCGGTGTGGCACGCGGCGTCGACCTCGGGGAACGTCGCGACGAGGCCGTCGCCCTGTTCCTCGAGGCACACGGCGCCGCCGAAGATGATCTTGGTGCCCGGCCACAGCTCGCGGAGGCGGCGGGCCAGCACGATCGCCGCCGACACCTGGTCGGTGAACATCGTCGAGAAGCCGATCACGTCGAACGGCCCGCTCTCGCGCGCGCGCTCGACCATGCGCTCGATGCACAGCTCGGCGAGCTCGACCTTCTCGCGCAGGTCGTCGCGGATGAGCTGCTCGCTCACGCCGAACGTGGCCCACGCGTTCTTCGGATCCGGGCTGACGACACCCTGCGGATCGAGCTCCGCGATCATCGAGCGCATCAGCACGTCGACGTACTGCGCCGAGTCCCAGCCGGTGAGCGCGCGCCCGAACACGAACTTCGCGTTCCAGTGGAACACCGCCGGGCGCTCGTGCGCGTTGCGGTTCGGGAACAGCGCCGCGCCGTGGATCTCGCAGACCTCGTGACCGTGCTGCTCGAGGATCGGGCGCAGCGTCGCGATCCCGAGGGTGCCTTCGTTCGGCGGGCGGTACGGCGGTGCGACGAGCAGGATCTTCACGACATCACCTCCTCGAGGCCGCTCCACACGTCCGCGATCGCCACGACGTCGGTTCCGAAGTCGGGCGCGCCGCGGCGCAGGAGCGCGAGCAGCGCGGCCTCGTCGCCGCACGGCGCGAACACGGCGGCGCTGTGGCCGTCGAACCAGTAGTACGCGTTCACCCCGCCGTCGGCGCGGACGATCGCCATCGGCCAGCCGTCGTCGGTCGTCGTCGACGCAAAGCCGGGCGGCAGGCCCGGCGGCACGGCCGGGTACTCGACGCGCGCCCCCTCGGGGAGCTCGGGCAGGACGAGCCTCACGAGTGCCCCTGCACGAGGTGGAGGTGGACGCGCGGCTCGCGCTTGCGCTCGCTCGGCACCGGCAACATCGGCTGGCCGGCGCGGCGCGGCCCCTTGCGCGGCACGACGATGAGGTAGCGGTCGTCGACCTTCAGCAGCCAGCGGCGGTGGATCCACGACAGCAGCAGCGCGTCGAGCATCTCCGGTGCGAGCTCCGCGAAGTCGCGGCGCATGCCGTCGTACGCGCGGTGCGTGTCGAGGTAGGTGAAGATCCGCGCCTGCGGCCCGCGCAGCTCGGTGCGCTGCTCGACGCCGTCGCGGCTGTCGACGACGACGACGCGGTGGTGGTCCTCGACGAAGTACAGCGTGTCCTTCTTCCACGACGTCTGCCAGTTGCGCAGCGACTTGACGAGCCGGCGCACGGTGTCGAGGTGCTCCTTGTCGTCGAACATCACGTGGTCGTAGTCGAACTGGTACGCGACGCGCGGGTCGGTGTTCGGGCCGAACACCTCGCGGTAGAACAGCTTCGGGCGGATGTTCTCGACGCCGAACGCGTCGGGCTGGCTGTGGTACGGGCTGAACCGCTCGAGGTTCATCGTCACGACCGCCTGCGGCGCGGGCAGGTGCGTGAGGAACGGGAGCATGTCGATCATGTCCGCGTACCACTCCGTCTTCTCGCCCGGGTTGAGGACGAGCACGTTGTAGAACGCCTCGACGTTGCACTGGTGCGACCACTTGATGAACTGCACCTGGCCGAGCGACGTGCAGCCCTTGCGCATGAGCTTCAGCACGCCGTCGGAGAACGACTCGATGCCCGGCTGCACGCCGACGACGCCGCCCTCGGCGAGCGCCTCGACCTGCTCGAGCCTCATGTTCGACTTCACCTCGTAGAAGATGCGCAGCGGCTGACCGAGCTCCTGCTGGAACTCCGCCAGCTGCGGCAGGAGCGCCTTGAAGTAGCGCATGTCGAAGATGTTGTCGGTCGCGAGCAGCGAGTTCATCATCGGGTAGCGCCGGTACATCGCCTTGATCTCGTCGAGCGCGCGCTCGGGCGACTTCGACCGGAACGGCAGGCCCTCGGCGTTGAGGCCGCAGAAGCTGCACAGCGACTTCTCGCCCCACCAGCACCCGCGCGACGTCTCGAAGAACAGCTGCGCGCCGCCCTCGGCCCACTCGCTCGCCACGAGCTGCCCGATGAAGCGCTCGTAGTCGGGCATCGGCAGCCGATCCATGTCGCGCAGGAGCGGCGGCGACGGGTTGTGGCGGAGCTCGGCGCCGTCGCGCCACACGATGCCGGGGACGTCCGCGAGCGACGCCTTCGCGGCGAGCGCCGCGAACAGGGGCTCGATCACCTGCTCGCCCTCGGTGTGGCACGCGACGTCGATCTCCGGGAACGTCGCGAGCAGGCCGTCGCCCTGCTCCTCGAAGCACGCCGGGCCGCCGAACACGCTGACGACGCCGGGCCACAGCGCCTTCAGGCGCCGCGCGATCACGACCGACGACGGGACCTGGTCGTCGAACGTCGTCGAGAAGCAGATCGCGTCGTACGGGCCGGTCGCGACCGCGCGCTCGACGATGCGGTCGAGGCAGATGTCGACCTTGCGCAGGGTGTCGCGGAATGCGACACGCAGGTAATCGGTGGTCGCACCGACGATGTCGAGGACGTCGTCGTCGCTGTCGGAGATCACCTTGTGGTTGTTCATCTCGCGCTTCATCACGTAGATGACGCGGTCGATGTAGTCCTCGACGGTGGCGCCCGTGAGCGCGCGCCCGAACGCGTAGCGGCTGTGGCCCTGGAACAGCTGGTGGATGTCGCTGTTGTCGGCGGGGAACAGCGGCGAGCCGTACAGCTCGTCGACCTCGTGCCCGAGCGCGCGCAGCATCGGCGCGAGCGTCGCGATCGCGAGCGTCCCCTGGTTCGGGATGCGCCAGGGCGGAGCTACGAACAGGATCTTCATGCGGACTCCTGGTGGGCGGTCGCGGCCATCGGCAACACCACGCGCCTCGACTTCGCCGTCTCGAGGACGGTGAGGCGCGGGCCCTTGCGCGGCAGCACGGCGACGTACTTGTCGCCGCTGCGCACGATCCACCGCCGGTGCTGCCACGACAGGAGCAGGCAGTCGATGAAGTGGTCGCCGAGCTGCGGGAACGCGGCGGAGATCGCCGGGCGCGCGCGGTAGCGGTCGAGGAACAGGTACAGCTGCACGGCGGCGCCGGCGATCATGCTCTCGACGGGCGTGCCGTCGCGGCGGTCGAGCACGTCGAGCCGGCCGCCGCGATCGACGTAGTACGCGATGCCCTCGCGCCACTCCGCCATCCACACCTTCAGCGCCTGCGTGAGGCGGCGGTACGCGACGACGAGCTGCTCGTCGCGCACGAGCGGGTGATCGAAGTCGAACAGGTACGCGATGCGCGCGAGGTCGGCGCCCGGCGGGTACAGGACCTGGTAGCTCGCCTTCGGGCGCACGTTCGTGATGTCGAACTCGGCCGGGTTGCGGAAGTACGGCGAGAACCGCTCGAGCAGCATCGGCGTCACGCCGGTCGGCGGCGGCAGGTGCCGGATCGACGGCAACAGGTCGATCATCTCGTCGTACCAGGCGGCGAGCTCGCCCGGGTTGCACAGGAGCACGTTGTAGACGGTGTCGATCTTGGCCTGGTAGGCCCACTTGATGAACTGGACCTGACCGAGCGCCGTGTTGCCCTTGCGCATCAGCTTCAGCACGTCGTCGTGGAACGACTCGATGCCGGGCTGCACGATCTCGACGCCGGCGAGCGCCATCGCCTCGACCTGCTCCCACTTCATGTTCGACTTGACCTCGTAGAACATGCGGAGCGGACGGTCCGGCGCCTTCGCGAGCTGCGCGAGGCGCGGGAACACCGTCGTCAGGTACTTCATGTCGAGGATGTTGTCGGTCGCCTGGAGGTACACCGCCGTCGGGTAATCGGTGTACAGGCCGGCGATCTCGTCGTACGCGCGCGCCGGCGTCTTCGAGCGGAACGCGAGGCCCTCGGCGTTGAGGCCGCAGAACGTGCACAGGCTCTTCTGCCCCCACCAGCAGCCGCGCGACGTCTCGAACAGGAGGCGCGGGCCGAGCCGGGCCCACGGCGTCTCGTCGAGCTGCGCGATGAACGCGCGGTAGTCGGGCACCGGCAGCGAGTCGAGATCGCGCAGGAGCGGCGGCGACGCCGTGTGGCACAGCGCGCCGGTGTCGTCGCGATAGGCGATGCCCGCGACACCCGCGAGCGGGACCTCGCCGACGAGGCCGCGCACGAGCTCGCCGATCACGACCTCGCCCTCGGTGTGGCACACGGCGTCGATCTCGGGGAACGACACGATCAGGCCGTCGGCCTGCTCCTCGAAGCACGCCGCGCCGCCGAACATGACCTTCACCGACGGGCGCGCGGCCTTGATCCGGCGCGCGAGCTCGAGCGCCGCCGGGACCTGGTCGTCGAACAGCAGCGAGAACCCGACGACGTCGTAGTCGCGGGCGAGCATGCGCTCGGTGCTGCGGTCGAGGCACGCGTTCGCGCGGTGCACGTCGCGGCGAAAGCGAGCCTTGATCGCTTCCTCGTCGGCGCCGAGCGACGCCCACGTGATGTCGTCGTAGAGGACGCCGTTCATGTTGGCGTCGCGCAGGATCGCGGCCATCGCCTCGTCGACGAAGTCGTCGACGGGCCGCTTGCGCAGCGCGGCGGAGAACAGGTAGCGCGAGTACGACTCGTCGACGTCGACGTCGACGCCGTCCGTCGGGAACAGCGTCGCCGCGTGCAGCTCGTCGACCTCGAAGCCCTGTGCGCGCAGCACCGGACCGAGCGTCGCCAGCGCCAGGCTCCCGAGGTGCGGGACCCGCCACGGCGGAGCGATCAGGAGCACGCGAGGCACCCGGGTCATGCGGCGCCCATCGTACGTGATCTCCGTCGAAAAACCTCCCCGGACGTTCGGGCGAAGTACTTCGAGAGACGCGAGAGCTACTTCTCGCCGACGCCCGCGACCCAGTTCGCGACCCACGCCACGTTCGCCGCGGCGGCCGCGGTGACGGCGGCGGCGGCGGCGGCGACGACGGCACCGGCGACGGCACCGGCGACCGGGCCGACGACGAGCTCGCAGCCGCGGTGCACGCCGAGCGAGTCGCGCTCGACGCCGCCCGAGAACGCCAGCTGGCGCTCGAGCGAGGTCAGGCCCATCTGGCCGCCCGACTCGGAGAACGCGTTGGCGTTGATGCCGTAGGTGGCGAGGAACGCCTTCGGGTCGTCCTTCATCGAGGCGCGCGCCTTGTCGTTGCTGCTGAGGTCGCGGCGCGCGGAGGCGAGCTTCTCCCAGTTCGCGAGGGAGCGGCCGCCCTCACCGACGGACGGCTCCTCGGCGGCCTTGGCAACGGGGAGCTTCTTCGGTTCCGGAGACTTCGTATCGCTCATCGGTTCTTCACCCTTGGTTGGTCGAGTCATCCTACGGACCGCGGTGCGAAACCTCCAGGTCTCGCGCGGCGCGCGCCGCGTACACACAATGTCCCGCGATTCCCGGTGGTTCTCGCGCGCTGCTGCAACGCGCGGCACCGCCGAGTCAGAAGTCCGTATCGAGGGCAGATCCTCGCGCTGCCTGCGTATACTGGCCACTCCGCATGCCCGCGAAGGTCCTATTCGTCGTGCCGCCGTGGCTGGCACCGAACATGTCCTCGCTGGCGATCGGGACGCTGTGCCCGATCCTGCGCGCGCACGGCATCGAGGTCGACGAGCTGCACGGCTCGACGATGTTCCCCGTGACGGAGAACGGCCTCGGGCTGCTCGAGTCGTTCTCGAAGTTCCTGTTCATCGCGGCGCTCAACGACACACCGCTCGACGCGGTGCTCGACGAGGTCGTGGAGATGCGGCGCGAGGGCGCGACGCTGATGGGCATCCTCGACGAGGACGAGGCGCTGTCGCGGCAGAGCTCGACCACGGAAGAGTTCTGCGCGCGCTTCCGCATCGACATCGCCGCCGCCGAGACCGTCCTTCAGCGCATGGTCGCGGCCGCCGAGGCGCAGCCGTACGACATCGTCGCGTTCTCGGCGACGTTCGACACGCAGGTCCCCGCCGCGCTCGCGATGGCGCGCCGGCTGCGCGCGCGCCGGCCCGAGCTGAAGGTGATCCTCGGCGGCGCCGCGTGCCTCGAGGAGCAGGGCGACGGCCTCCTGCACTCGTTCGCGGAGCTCGACGCCGTGTGCCACTGCGAGGGCGAGGAGGTGATCGTCCCGCTCATCCGCGCGCTGCGCGACGGTGCGCCGCTCGCCGGCGTGCCCGGCATCTGCTGGCGCGACGAGCGCGGCGAGGTCCGCCACAACCCGTCGCCGGCGCTGACGCGCGACATGGACACGCTGCCGGTGCCCGACTACCGCGCGTTCGTCGCGCAGTTCGCGGGCAGCGAGTGGGCGAGCGAGCTCGCGCCGCGCCTCCTGTTCGAGACGTCGCGCGGGTGCTGGTGGGGACAGAAGAGCCTGTGCACGTTCTGCGGGCTCAACGGCGAGGGGCTCGCGTTCCGCTCGAAGACGCCCGAGCGCGCGTACGACGAGATCGTCGCGCTGTACCGCGACTACCCGACGGCGACGTTCCTGCAGTCGACGGACAACATCCTCGACCTCAAGTACCTGACGACGGTGATGCCGCGCCTCGCCGCGCTGCCGCGCGATCCGGATCGCCCGCTGCGCATCTTCTACGAGGTGAAGTCGAACATGCGCCCCGACCAGGTCGAGGCGATGGCGCTCGCCGGCGTCGTGTGCGTGCAGCCGGGCATCGAGTCATTCTCGACGGACGTGCTCCGGCTCATGCGCAAGGGCTGCACCGCGCTCGGCCAGGTGCAGTTCATCAAGTGGTGCGATCAGTTCGGGATCAACCCCGTCTACAACGTGATCCTGCGCAACCCCGGCGAGGAGGTCGCGTGGTACCGGCGGATGCTCGAGGTCCTGCCGTCGCTGCACCACCTCACGCCGCCGACGGCGGTGGTGCCGATGCTGCTCGAGCGGTTCTCGCCGTACTTCCAGGATCCGGCGTCGTTCGGCATCACGAACGTGCAGCCGAAGTCGTTCTACACGGCGCTCTACAACCAGCCCGGCGTCGACCTCGAGCGCATCGCGTACCAGTTCGGCTTCGAGCACCCGGTGTGCGACGACCGCGAGCTGATCCAGGCCTACCGCGCGTGCGCCGACGACATCCGCAGCTGGCAGGAGACCTGGGCCCCGGATCGCCTCTACTACCAGGACCTGGGGAAAGAGCTCGTCGTCGTCGACAGCCGCGAGGGCGGTCGCGCGGTCGTGCGGCTCGCCGGCCCGGCGATGGAGCTGTTCCGCTACCTCGACACGCACCGCGCGCGCGCCGGCATCGCGGCCGAGTTCCCCGACCTCGACGCGCAGCTGCTCGAGACGCAGCTGCTCAACTGGACGCACCGGCGCTGGATCGTCTCCGACGAGGATCGCGTGGTGTCCGTCGTGCCGCGCAAGGGCCCGGCCCCACCGCGCGCCGACGCGCCGAAACGGCCGAAGGCGCGCACCACCCTGCCCGTCTACGGCGCGGTGACCGGATGACGCGCATCCTCCTCGTCGCGCCGCCGTGGCGCATCCCGCACACGTCGAGCCTGTCGCTCGGCACGCTCGTCCCGATCCTGCGCGCGGCCGGCATCGAGGCCGACGAGCTGCACGGCTCGCTCCTGTTCCCGCGCGAGGACTTCACGTTCGAGGCGATCGAGGCGTACGCGAAGTACCTGTTCGTGCCGGCGCTGACCGGGTGCGCCGTCGAGCCGCTCGCGGATCGCTACGTCGAGGCGCTCGTCGAGGACTCGAACCTGAAGGGCATCCTCTACGACCCCGCCGACGTCTCGTGCGCGACGTTCGGCATCGACGAGGCCGAGACGCGCGCGCAGTTCCGCGCCGACGTCGAGCATGCGAACCGCTGCCTCGAGCTGATGCTCGAGCGCGCGCTCGCCGCGCCGTACGACCTCGTCGGCTTCTCGGTCACGTTCGACAACCAGGTCCCGGCCGCGCTCGCGCTCGCGCACCGCATCCGCGCGGCGCGGCCCGAGGTGAAGATCGTGTTCGGCGGGGCGGCGTGCTTCGAGGAGCAGGCCGACGGCCTCGTCGCGAGCTTCCCGGTGATCGACGCCGCGTGCCACACCGACGGCGAGCACGTGATCGTCCCGCTCGTGCGGGCGCTGCGCGACGGCGCGTCGCTCGCCGAGGTGCCCGGCATCGCGTGGCGCGACGGCGCGTCGGGCGAGATCCGGCACAACCCGGGGCCGCGCCCGCTCGAGAACCTCGACGAGCTGCCGGTGCCCGACTTCCGCGCGTTCATCGCGCAGTTCGCCGCGAGCCACTGGGCGCGCGAGCTCAGGCCGCGCCTCATGTTCGAGACGTCGCGCGGCTGCTGGTGGGGGCAGAAGAAGCTGTGCTCGTTCTGCGGCCTCAACGCCGAGGGCCTCGCGTTCCGCTCGAAGTCGCCCGAGCGCGCGTACGAGGAGATCAAGGCGCTCTACCTCGACTACCCCGAGGCCGACTACCTGCAGTGCACCGACAACATCCTCGACATGAAGTACCTGACGACCGCGCTGCCGCGGCTCGCCGAGCTGCCGCGCGATCCGCAGCGGCCGCTGCTCATGTTCTACGAGGTGAAGTCGAACATGAAGCCGGAGCAGGTCGAGGCGATGGCCGCGGCCGGCATCGACTGCGTGCAGCCGGGCATCGAGTCGTTCTCCGACGACGTGCTGAAGCTGATGCGCAAGGGCTGCACCGCGCTCGGCCAGGTGCAGTTCATCAAGTGGACGGTGCAGCACAACATCGCGCCGCTCTACAACGTGCTCCTGCGCAACCCGGGCGAGCGCGCCGCGTGGTACCGCGAGATGGCGCAGCTCGTACCGTACCTCGCGCACCTGCCGCCGCCGACGGGTGTCGTCACGATGCACCTCGAGCGCTTCAGCCCGTACTTCCAGGAGACGGACAAGCACGGCATCACGAACGTCCGCCCGCGCGCATACTACCACGCGCTGTATCCCGGTGAGGGCGTCGACCTCGATCGCATCGCGTACCAGTTCGACTACGACCACGCCGACCACACCGACGAGGAGCTGCGCGCGGCCCACCGCGTGTGCGCCGAGGCGCTGCGCGTGTGGCGCGGCGCGTGGAAGCCGCACACGCTGTTCTTCACCGACGACGGCGTGCGCTTCACGGTGTTCGACCGCCGCGAGGGCGCCGAGGAGATCAGCCACCTCTACGGCGCGGCGATGGGGATCTTCGCGTTCCTCGACCAGCACCGCTCGCGCAAGCAGGTCGTGGCCGCGTTCCCGGCGCTCGACCCGTCGGTGATCGACACGCTGCTCCTGTCGTGGCACCACCGCCGCTGGGTGTGCCGCGACGGCGACCGCTTCCTCGTCGTGGTGCCGCGCCGCGGGCCGGCGGCGAAGCGCGCGGTGCAGGTCGCGCCGAAGGATCCGCAGGCGCGCGTGGCGCTGCCGGTGTTCGCGACATGACGACGATCACGGCGCTCACGGCGGAGGAGCGCCGCCTCCTCGAGGCGTGGACGCGGGATCGCCGCGCGAAGCCGCGCGCCGAGCGTGCGCGCATCGTGCTCCTGTCGGCGGGCGGCGCCGACGTCGCGCAGATCGCGGCGAGCACCGGCGTCGGCGACCAGACGGTGCGGAAGTGGCTCCGCCGCTTCGACGCCGATCGCCTCGCGGGCCTGATGGACGGCGAGCGCACCGGCGCGCCGACGAAGTTCTCGGCCGAGGACGTCGAGCGCGTCGTCGCGCACACGCTCGCGCGGGACGCCGAGGACGCGCCCGGCGGCGCGTGGTCGACGCGCGCGCTCGCGAAGCTCACCGGCCTGTCGCAGAGCTCGGTCAGCCGGATCTGGCGCAGCTTCGGGCTGTCGCCCGACGCGCCCGAGGATCCGCCGTTCGGCGACGACGTGCGCGACGTGCTCGGCGTGTTCGCCGACGGCGACTCGCTCGCGGCGGTCGTGGTCACCGACGGCGACGACGGCGCCTCGCGCGCGATCGCGTCGCGGCTGCGCAGCGCCCGCCGCACGATCACGCCCGGCGACGGCGACGGCGGCGGCGGACTCGGGGGCTTTCTGCGCACGTGCGAGGCGTTCGCGTCGGGCCGCGAGCTGTACCTCGTCGCGAGCCGCGCGAGCCAGACGGCCGGCCAGGTCGGCGTGATGTGGAGCTGGCTCGAGTTCGACGCGCGCCACCACCTGCACTTCGTGCCGACGGAGGACGCGGCGCGGCGCCTGATCCACCGCTGGTTCGCGCGCCTCACCGGCACGCCGCTCGGCTGGGCGAGCGACCGGCGCAGCCTGCCGGTGCCGTCGTTCTCGCGCTACGCCGCGCTGCAGGCTCAGCCGAACCAGAAGCCGCCCGGCTCGGAGTAGTGCCGCGTCACGTGGAAGCCGGTGCGCTCGCGCGTGACGGCGAGCGCGAACAGGTACAGGTGATCCGCGCGCTCCGCGGCGAGGTGCGCGGCGAGGGCGTGGCGCGCGATGTCGAGCGCCACGCCGGCGGCGCGGGCGCACGCGCGCGCGAGGATGTCGAAGCCCTTGTGCTCCTGTGCGACGGGGATGCGGCCCGGCAGCGTCCACGTCATGCCGAGGTCGAGCTCGCGGGCGCGGCGCGCGAATGCGTCGAGCGCGCGGTTCGGCGTCGCGTCGCCGAGCACGGCGCCGATCAGGTGCGCGGTGCCGCCGGGCGCGAGCAGGCGCGGCAGCGCGCCGATGATCCGGCTCGTCGTCGCGAGCCCGTCGGGGCCGCCGTGGCGCGCCATGTCGAGGCCCGGCGGGTGCGGCACCGTCGCGGGCGCCGCGACGACGCGCTCGAACCGCTCGCCCGGCGCCGCGAGCCACAGGTCGCCCTCGCGCAGGTCGATGCGGTCGTCGAGCCCGCTCATCGCCACGTTGAGCCGCGCGATGCGGAGCGCGGCCGGATCGTCGTCGACGGCGACCACCGGCGTGCGCTCCGTCGCGAGGTGCAGCGCGGCCGTGCCGGTGTCCGTGCACAGGTCGAGCGAGCGCCCCGCGCGCGGCGGCGCCACGCGCGCCGTCAGCGCGATCCGCTCCTGCCCGAGCCAGCCGCCGCGCGGCTGCGCGGGCACGAGCACGAGCCGGCCGAAGATCGGCACCAGCGACAGCCCCGCCGCCGCGATGCCGCCGTCGCTCTCGACGAGGACGCCGGCGCGCACGAGCTCCGCGACGTCCTCGGCGTCGATCATCGGCGCGAGCAGGGCGCCGTCGACGGTCTCCGACAACAGGAACACGCGCACGACCGCCGCCAGCGCCTCCGGCAGCGCCCCCACGTACATGCGCAGCGCATCGACGCGCCGGTGCGTCGGCCCGAGGAGCTGGTACACGTCCACGTAGCCCTCGACGACGCACGCGCGGAGCAACCTGCGGAGCGCAGCGACCTCGCCCAAGCTCCTATCGTAGCGGCTTCGCGCACGCCGCTCAACGCCACCCTCGTGCGAGCGCGATGAGGCAGGGGTCGCGGGCGCAAGCGACGCCGCCGGCCTTGCGTCGTGGCCGGAGCTGCTAACGTAGGTCGATGGCGCGGCTCAACGAAGGCGACGTCGCCGCGCTGCGCTTCCTGCCGGAGGTGCTGCGGCGCGCGGGGTACGTCGACACGTTCGCGGTGCACGGGGCGCTGCACGTCCGCTTCGATCGCGTCGAGCAGCACCTGGGGGCGGTGCCGGAGCCGCTGCGCACGCTCGTGCGCCTGTTCATGCTCGGCGCGCCCGTCGCGGCCGCCGCCGCGCGCACCGCACTCCCGACGGAGCTGTGCGCCGCGCTGCTGCGCCTGGGCGTGCTCGTCGAGGCCGACGGCCAGCTGTCGACGGCCGGCCTCAGCCTCGTGCCGCTGCTCGGGCAGCTCGCGTTCGTGCCGCGCCAGACCGGCACGACGCTGCTCGAGGAGGAGTTCGTGCTCGCGGCGCGCGTGACGCCGCCGCCGGGCGCGCGCTGCCTCAGCCTGTGCGCCGCGCACGGCCTGGCGGCGCTGCGCTGCGCGACGCTCGCGAGCCGGGTCGTGGCCGTCGAGATCAACCCGATCCTCGTCGGCTGCATCGAGCTCACGTTCGCGCTCAACTCGCTCGAGGATCGCGCGCAGGTCCGCGAGGGCGACCTCTACGCGGCGCTCGCCGCCGACGAGCGCTTCGACTACGCGGTCGCCGAGACGCCGGTGATGCCGTTCCCGCCGGCGCTGGTGTCGCCGGCGGCGGCCGCCGACGACGACGGCGCCGCGGTGTTCCGCCGCGTCCTCGGCGAGCTGCCGCGCGTGCTCGCGCCCGACGGCTGGGCGCAGATCCTCGCGAGCAGCGTCGGCGACGAGACCGGGCCGCACCTCGCCGCGGAGCTCGCGCGGCGCGCCGGCGAGCTCGGCCTGCGCATCGTGACGACCGTGCCCGCGCGCATCCCGCTCGACCCCCGCAGCGAGCTGTTCGAGCTCCTCGCGAGCGGGAGCGCGGCCGCGTACAACCTCGACGAGGGCGACGTGCGCGAGCGCCTCCGCACCAACTTCGCGACGCGCAACGTCAAGTACCTGTACTCGATGGTGCTGACCCTGCACCCGGCGAGCGACCGCCACGCGCCGCGCTCGACCCGCATGGCTCACTTCGTGCCGTCGGGAGGCTTCTGGTTTCGCTGAACGTATCAGCCGCGCGGTAGCTGCCTCGAACACGCTATCGTGCCCCGCTGGGAGGACTCCATGTTTCAGGTGCTCGAACCCCATACGGTCACCATCCTGACGACCGACAAATGCACGGCGCGCTGCCGGCACTGCTGCATGAATTCGAGCCCCGAGCGTGCGAACAAGCTGACGCACGAGCAGATCGCGACGGCCCTCGGCCAGATGTTCCAGCACTACCGCATGAAGGTCGTCGTGTTCGCGGGCGGCGAGCCGACGCTGCTCGGCGACGACCTGCTGAAGTCGATCGCGTTCTGCAAGAAGCACGGCGTCGGCAGCCGCATCGTCACGAACGCGTACTGGGCCGACACGCCCGAGAACGCGACCGCGATGTGCAAGGAGCTGCGCGAGGCCGGCCTCGACGAGCTCAACATCAGCATGGACGACTACCACGAGCCGTACGTCGCGTTCGCGAACGTCAAGCGCGCGTGGCAGGCGGCGAAGGAGTTCGACTTCTCCGCCGTCGCGATCGCGAACTGCTACGGCCCGCAGAGCGTGCTCACGCCGGACTTCCTCGAGGAGGAGCTCGGCATGAAGGAGGACGTCAAGATCCAGCGCCGGTTCGACGTCGACGGCCGCTCGACGGGCTTCGAGAAGCAGATCCACCAGACGACGTTCGTGCTCTCGAACGGCAACGTGCAGCGCCTCGGCCGCGGCGCCGACCTGATCGCCGACGAGGAGATCGCGCGCGAGTCGTACAACACGCACATCGCGACGATCGGCGGCTGCCCGCACGCCGTGCGCGCCGCGGCGCTCACGCCGCGCAACCACCTCGTCTCGTGCTGCGGCTTCGAGCTCCACGGCAACCCGATCCTCGACTTCGGCGAGGTCACCGACGGCAACCTCGACCGGCTCGTCGAGAACGCCGACAACGACCTCATCGTGAACATGATCGCGATGATCGGCCCGCCGCGCATCATGGAGCTCCTCAAGGACTTCTGTCCCGACGAGGTCTCGTTCCCGCGCTCGATCTACCAGAGCTACTGCGAGGTCTGCCACGACCTCGTCGGGATCGCGCAGAACCGCCAGGCCATGTACAAGTACCAGGGCATGTTCGCGTCGCACATCCTCGCGGCGCGCGAGGGCCTCGCCGAGAAGTACCAGCCGGTGCTCGGCCACGGCCTGCCGCTCGAGATCGGCGTCAACATCAAGGTCGAGCGGCTCGTCCCCGACATCGAGCTCGCGTACGACCATGCCCACGCGGTCCGGGAAGCGTCCAAGCGCGCGTCCTCCGCCGAGGGCGCCTCCGGACCCTCGCCCTCACCCACGGAGATCGCGTGATCCTCGATCTGACGTCCGGCGGCCGGACGACCTACGTCCTCGGCCCGCACCACCCTGCCCTCGTCGCGGCGCACGCGTCGCCGTCGCCCGACGCCGCGACCCGGCTCGTCGCGCGCCTCGAGCAGCTCGTCGGCGGGCTCGCGGTGCAGTCGTTCCACCCGAGCGCCGCCGAGGCCCGCCGCCACGCCGTCACCGTCGCGCGCACCGCGACCGGCCGCCAGGGCCTGATCGAGTGCCGCGGCGCGAGCACCGAGCCGGGCTCGCGCCTGGTCTCGCACGGCGACGGGCTGCAGATCGAGGCCGCGCTCAAGAAGGACGCGCCCGCGGCGTTCCTCGTCGAGGTCGTGCAGTTCGTCGGCGGCGTGCGCGTGCCGCCGCCCGGCTACTTCGAGCGCGTGCGCGCCGCGTGCGACGCGACGACCGCGCTGCTCGTCGTCGACGAGACGACGGTCGGCTTCGGGCGCACCGGCACGCTGCTCGCGACGACGCGCGAGAAGATCGAGCCCGACCTGCTCGTGGTGTCGTTCGAGCTGATGCCCGGCGTCTCGGGCGGCGCCGTGCTCGCGCGCCGCTCGCGCGGCATCGCGACCGGCGACCTCACGCTCGACGCGGCGGTCGCGTCCGTCGCGCTCGCGGCGATCGACCTCCTCGAGAACGAGGTGCTCGGCGTCGTGAAGAAGGCGGGCATCGCGATGCAGAAGGGCATCCACGAGCTGCTCGAGACGCGCCGCCGCTGGTCGCTCGACACGCGCGGCCGCGGCCTCGTCCACGCGCTGACGCTGTGGGAGGACCCGGCGCCGGTGCTCGCGGCGTGCCGCGAGCGCGGGCTCACGATCACCGCGACCGGCGCGAACATGCTGCTGTTCACGCCGCCGCTGGTGGCCACCGTCGACGATATCAAGGAGACGCTGTCGGTGCTCGACGGCGTCCTGGCGGAGTGATCACTCGAACCCGGGCGTGAGAAACGCCAAGCCCACGAGCTGCTCCTTGTCCGACCGAAAGCTGACCTCGATCTCGAGCTTCTTCGTCTCGAAGTCGCACAGCACGAACACCACCTTCACCGGCCCGAGCAGGTGGTGGTACTGGCGCTCGCCGGTGAACTTCACGAAGCGGCCGGCGTTGCGCGTGACCTGGCGCCACGTCTCGCCGAGCATCGGCTCGGGGAGCGCCGCGGCGAACTTGTCGTCGGCGACGTCGAGCGCGCCGCCGAAGTCGCCTTGTGCACACGCCGAGATCACATCTTTCGCGAGCTGGACGAGATCAGCCATGACGGTTCCCACTCAAGCTGATCCACACCACGAAAGCAAGCCGGCATGAGCGCCGTCGCCGACGTGTTTCCGGCGGACGGGCCGCTCGCGTTCCGGATCCGGCTCGGCGCGCGCTGGGTCGCGACGCACTGGCTGTCGCTCGTCGGGAAGCTCCCGAACCAGCGGCTCGCGCTGGAGAGCCTCGTCGAGGTGCGCGCGCACGACGGCCCGCCGGTGCAGCGCCGTGCGGCCCTCGTGTGCGAGGGCTCCGGGCGGCCGCTCGTGTACCGCACGATCGAGGACGGCGAGGCGCGCAGCCACGCGTTCGCCGGCGAGCACGTCGAGGTCGCCGGCCCCGACGGCGCGTTCGCGATCGCGCGCGACGGCGCCGAGTTCCTCGCGGACACGTACGCGCCCGGCCTCGTCGCCGTGATGGCCGCGGCGCTGCGCGACCGCGCGCCCGTGCGGACGGCGCGCTACCACGCGAGCTTCCTCGCCGTCGCGCCGTGCTCGGTCGCGCGCGAGGGGGCGCGCCTCACGACGTCGCACGCCGAGGTGGTGACGCTCGACGCGGCCGGCGACGTCGTCGCGATCGATCAGCCGCGCGACGGCCTCGTCGCCGAGCGCGTCGCCGAGCCGCGGCCGGGGTGGGCCGCCGAGGAGCCGCGCCGGCCCACCCCGCGCCGCTACGCGCCGCCCGGCGACATCACCGTCGAAGATCTCACCGTCGCGACGCCGCTCGGCCCGATCGGCGGCACGCTGTCGGCGCCGCGCGGCGACGATCGCGTCGCAGATCGGCTCCCCGGAGCGCTGTTCCTCCCCGGCACCGGGCGCCCCGATCGCCACGGCCTCGTCGGGCCGCGCGACGCCGGCACGCACCAGATCATGGACCACCTCGCGCGCCGCGGTGTCGCGGGCCTGCGCTGCGACGTCGTCGCGACGGATCGCCTCGCCGACCGGATCGCGCTCGCGCACGCCCAGCTCGCCGTGCTGCGCGCGCACCCCCGCTGCGACGGGCGCATCGCCGTCATTGGCCACAGCCAGGGCGGTGGAGTGGCGCTCGCCCTCGCTGCGGCGCACCCCGGCGAGGTCGCCGCCGTCGTCCTGCTCGCGGCGCCGGGCCGGCCCGTCGAGGACGTGCTCGTCGATCAGCTCCACCGCATGGCCGAGGCGCAGGGCTGGCCGCCGTCCGCCGTCGCGGCCGAGCTCGAGGAGCTGCACCTGCGCTGCGCGTGCGCGCGCGACGACCGCCCGCTCGACGGCGACGGCGTCCCCGACCGCCTGCGCTGGCGCGCCCGCGCGCAGCCGTGGCTCGCCGACCAGGTCCGCGCGAGCGCCCGCGATCCGATGCTCGGCGTCGCCTGCCCGGTGCTGATCTGCCAGGGCACCGCCGACGCGCTGATCTCGCTCGCCGACGCGCGCGCGCTGCATGCCGCGGCGCGGCGCGCCGGCGTCCGCGCCGACCTCGCGCTCTTCGATGGGCTCGACCACTGCTTCCAGCGCGGCGGCGACGCGGTCGACCCGTCCGTGCTCGATCACCTCAGCGGGTGGATCCTCGCTATGCTGGAACGAAAGGACTGACCATGCGCATCCTCGAGCCTCACTCGATCACGGTCCTCACGACGGACAGGTGCACCGCCGAGTGCCGGCACTGCTGCATGAACTCGTCGCCGACGCGCACGCACGCGCTGACGTACGAGCAGATCGCGAGTGCGCTGCGCCAGCTGTTCGACAACTTCAACATCAAGGTCGTGATCTTCGCGGGCGGCGAGCCGACGCTGCTCGGCGACGACCTGCTGAAGTCGATCCGCTTCTGCAAGATGAACGGCGTCATCAGCCGCATCGTGACGAACGCGTACTGGGCGACGTCGCCCGAGGCCGCGCTCGCGAAGTGCACCGAGCTGCGCGAGGCCGGCCTCGACGAGTTCAACGTCTCGATGGACGACTACCACGAGCCCTACATCGCGTTCGAGCGCGTCAAGATGGCGTACGACGCCGCGATGCAGATCGACTTCTCGGCGGTCGTGATCGCGAACTGCGTCGGCAAGGACTCGACGCTCACGCCGGAGTTCCTCGAGCAGCAGTTCGGGATGAGCTGCGTCGAGATGCAGCGCCGCTTCGACGTCGACGGCTTCTCGAAGTTCTTCGAGCGCTCCGAGGGCGGCAAGGCGATCGTGTTGTCGAACACGTTCGTGCAGCGGCTCGGCCGCGGCATCGACCTCGTGGGTGACGAGGAGTGCAACTACGACTCCGACATGTCGAATGTTCCCCCGGAGGCCGAGGCTTTCGGTGGGTGCCCATGGGCCGTGCGCTCGTGCGCGATCACCCCGAAGAACCACCTCGTCGCGTGCTGCGGCTTCGAGCTGCAGGGCAACCCGATCCTCGACTTCGGCACGCTCACGGGCGACAACGCGGTCGGCCTCGTCGAGCGCGCCGACAACGACCTCATCACGAACATGATCGGCCTGCTCGGCCCGCCGAAGCTGATGCAGCTCCTGAAGGAGCTCGCTCCCGACGAGGTCCACTTCCCGCGCCCGATCTATCACTCGTACTGCGAGGTCTGCCACGACCTCGTCGGCATCGAGAAGAACCGGCGCGCGCTGTACAAGCACCAGGGCACGTTCGCGCCGGTGATCCTGCAGGCGCGCGCGGACCTCGAGCAGAACTTCCGCGAAGTCGGAGGCCGCATCGAACCCACGCCGATCCGCCTTTCGGGCGTGCGCGTCGTCGCCGGTCCCGGAGCCGAGGTGTAGGCTTCGTCGCATGCCCGACTTCGTTCGCACTGGTCAACAATTTCTCGAGAACCTGTTCGCCGGTGAGTTCGCCAAGGCGGTCGAGTTCTTCGATCCCACGCTGCGCGCGGCCGTGACCGATCAACAGCTCCACCAGCTGTGGACGCAGATCACGACGTCGTTCGGCAAGCCGCTCAAGCACGCGGGGACGCGCACGGCGAAGACGCTGTCGTCGTCGGCGGAGATCGTCTACCTGTCGTGGGACTTCGAGAAGGAGCGCATCGACACGCGCATGGTCGTCAACAACGCGAACAAGCTCATCGGCCTGTCCTTCGAGACGCCGGTGATCAAGTGAGCTTGCTCGCGCGCGCGATCCAGACGCTGTTTCCCGACGGGCCGGGTGGCAAGCCGCTGTACTTCGTCGGGACGTTCAACGGCGTCCCGTTCACGAAGCACTGGGCGGTGCTCGACAAGGCCGATGACAAGGGCTACCGGTTCGACTTCTACCTCGAGCTCGATCGCAAGGTGATCGGCCAGGGTGGGCAGCCGGTCCACCAGCACTGCGCGCTGCGCATCGATCCGAACCTCCGGCCGGTCGCGTACCTGAGCGCGGCGCTGGGCGCGCAGCTGAGCCTCGACTTCGCGCCGTCGCCCGACAAGGTCCACGTGTACATGCCCGACGGCTCGACGCCGGTCGTCGAGCGCGACGCCGCCGAGTTCGTCGTCGAGGCGAACATCACCGGCCTCGACGCGCTGTTCTACGCGGTCGCGCACGAGCGCATCCGCGCCGGCGAGGCGGTGAAGCTGTTCCTGCTCAACAAGCTCCTCCCGATCCCGTACCGCGCGACGGTGCAGGAGCCCGGCGTCCTGCGCTCGAGCTACGACGAGGAGATCCGGCTGCGCGACGACGGCTTCCTCCTGTCGTGCTACCTCGCGAAGCAGGGCGTGAAGTACGAGTACCAGGCGGACGCGCCGCCGCTGCCGGCGTGGCGCGGCGAGGTCGCCGCGCCGCCGTCGCTGAAGCACTTCCCGAAGTATCGCCCGCCCGCCGACGCGACGTTCCGCGTCGAGGACGTCAGCATCGGCTCGTCGCAGGGCTCGATCGGCGGCACGCTCACGATCCCCACGGGCGCAGGGCCGTTCCCGGCGATCCTGTTCCTGGCGGGCACCGGCACGCACAACCGCCACGGCATCGCCGGCGAGATCGATCTCGGCTCGCACGAGATCGTCGACAGCCTGAGCCAGCACGGCATCCTCGGCCTGCGCTACGACACGCGCGGCGCCGGCACGACGAAGGCGAGCAACACGCTGACGTCGAGCCTGCAGCCGCTGTTCGAGGATGCGCGCGCGTGCCTCGCGTTCCTGCGCGCGCGCCCCGAGGTCGATCGCTCGCGCATCTGTCTCGTCGGCCACAGCCAGGGCGGGCTCGTCGCGATGCTCCTCGCGGCGGACCCCGCGGATCCGCCGGTGCGCGGCCTCGCGCTGCTCGCGTCGATGGGGCGCCCGCTCGACGAGATCCTCGACCAGCAGATGCTGACGATCGCCGACCGCCTGAAGCTCACCGACGCGCAGAAGCAACAACAGATGGACGAGTTCCACCAGCTGCTCGATCACGTCCGGCGCGGCGACGCGCTCGAGATGGACAAGGTGCCCGACTTCCTCGTGCCGCTCGCGCGCGACACGGCGTGGTTGAAGGAGCACCTCGACATGCCGCCCGCGCGCCTGATGGCGGGCGTGACGTGTCCCGTGTGGCTCGCACAGGGCGCGAAGGACTTCCAGGTCACGGAGCGCGACGCGAGCGTGCTGTTCGAGGCCGCGCAGCGCGCCGGCGTTCCAGCCGAGAAGACCGTGTTCCCGGGCCTCGATCACCTGTTCAAGCACATCGACGGCGAGTCGACGCTGGAGACCTACCACGACCTGTCGCGGCACGTGGACGTCGCGTTCCTCGCGCAGCTCCAGGGCTGGCTGCGCGGCGTGATGGAGGTGACGGCGTGACGCGCGTCGGGCTCATCGACTGCAGCTGGCCGGCGCAGGCCGGCCGCGTCCCGCCGCATCCGTCGCCGACCCTCCTGCGCGCGGGCCGCGCGTGCGCCGACGCCGGCGACGAGGTCACGTACCTCGGCACGATGTTCGATCGCGCGTCGTGCGACCGCTTCATCCTCCTCGCGCCGCCGTGGGCCGGGCCGATCGTGCGCGAGCGCGCCGCCGCGCTCGGCGATGCGCCCGTCGAGCTGCTCGATCCGTGGGCGGCGCAGCCGGCGGCGGCGCTGCCCGGCTACGCGCTCGCGGGCTACGAGTGCCACGGCGAGGTCGACGTGCCGCCGTCGCCGGTGCACCCGTGGGTCGTCGCGTCGGCGCCCGGCCTCGTCGATCCGACGCCGGCCGCCGCCGAGGCGCGCCTGCGCGCAGCGTTCGCGGGCCTCGCCGGCCTGCGCCACACCGCGATGGTGCTCGGCGACGAGCGCATCGCCTTCTCGACGGAGCGACTGCGCTCGCTCGCCGAGATGGTGTCGGGCTCGCTGCGCGACCGCAAGAGCATGGTCAGCCTGCACGTGCGCGCGTGGCCCGGCGACATGATGGCCGAGCGCATGCTCGATCACCTGTCGCTCCTGCCGATGAGCGCGTTCGACCTCATGCTCGGCACGCTCAACGAGGCGGCGCTCGAGCGCATGGGCAGCTCGGTCCGCCTGGGCGACATCGTCGGCGTGCTCGGCGGGCTCGAGACGTCGGGGCTCGCCGCGATGACGACGCTGTCGATCTGCGCCGGGCTGCCGGGCGAGACGATCGACCAGAGCGTCGCCGTGCTCGACTCGACGCTGCGCCTCGCCGCGAAGCACGGCATCGCGCGCGTCCGCGTCAGCATGTGGCTCGGCGAGCACGCCGCACCGCCGCGCGATCCGGTCGATCAGAAGGAGCGCTTCCTCGCGTCGCACCCGACGTGGAGCGAGACCGAGTACCGCGGCTTCCACGACCTCGTCGTCGTGATCCGCCAGGTCGCCCCGAACATCGACCTCGTCGGCCCCGGCTTCCTCCCCGAGTGGGACGACGTCCCTTGACCGAGCGAGGCGAGGGTCCGGAGACGCCGTCGGCGGGCGAGGGTCCGGAGACGCCGTCGGCGGAGGACCCGAGCCGAGTCGACGACCCGAGCCGAGTCGACGACCCGAGCCGAGTCGACGACCCGAGCCGTTGGATCGCCGCACTCCGCCGGCTGCCTGGAGTGCTCGTCCGCGCGGGGTACCTCGACGCCGTCGGCGTGCACGGCATGCTGCCGCTGTCGCGCGGCGCGCCCGACGACCTCGAGCTCCTGCCCGGGCCGGTCGCGACGCTCGTGTCGACGTTCGCGCGCCACGGCGCGGTGGTGCGCGAGGCGCTCGAGGCCGCGCTCGGCGACGCCGAGCTGTGCGCGGCGCTGCTGCGGCTCGGCGTGGTGCTCGATCGCGGCGGCCGCCTGTCGACGGGCGACCTCGTCGCGCTGCCGCTCGACGGGCGCATCGCCTTCGTCCCGTCGCCGCACGCCTCGCCCGACGCGTACGTCGGCCCCGACCTGCGGCAGCTGTTCCAGCGCATGGCGCCGACGCCCGGCGACGCGCTCGTCCTCGGCGGCGGGGTCGGCCTGTACGCGCTGCGCGCCGCGGTGACCGCGCGCCGCGTGGTGACGGTCGAGTCGGATCCGGTCGCGGCCGGGTGCGCGGAGCTGAACTTCGCGATGAACGCCGTCGAGGCGCGCGTCGAGTCGCGGACCGGCGCGGTGTTCGACGTCGGCGTCGAGCGCTTCGATCGCGTCGTCGCAGATCTGCCGCAGTCGCCGGTGCCGCTGCACGGCACGTCGGTGTACGAGGGGCTCGACGGCCCGGAGGTCGCGCGCCGCGTGCTCGCGCTCCTGCCCGACCTGCTCGCCGACGGCGGCATCGCCCAGCTCTCGTGCGCGTGGCACGGCACGCCCGACGGGCCGGACTTCGGCCTGGACCTCGGCGGGTTCGCCGTCGAGCACGGCCTGCGCATCGCGGTGACGGCGGCGTCGCGCCAGTCGCTCGCGGGCGGCGGCCCGCTGCTCGAGCGGCTCGCCGCGCGCGCGGCGCGGATCGCGCGCACGACGCCGGCGGCGCTGCGCCAGCGCTTCGTCGATCACGTCGGCGGGCGCGGCTCGTCGTACCTCTACCCGACGTTCATGACCGTCTCGCGCGTTGCGCCCGCGGGCGCCGCCGTCACGCGGCACTACGCCGCGCGGTAGCGATCGAGCACGAGCAGGCCGGGCGCGCCGCGCCGCACGCGGATCACGCACAGGTACACGTGGCGCGCCGCGAGCTCGCCGGCGAGGAACTCGCGCGTGCGCGCCGCGACCGCCGACGGATCGAGCGCCGGGTTCTCGCGCGCGAGGATGTGCGACATCGCGTCGATGTGGCCCGCGATCGGCAGCTTCTGATCGATGTAGACCTCGACCGCGAAGCTGCGCGCCGCCTCGCGCAGCTCGGCGAGGAAGCACGGGTGCCGGTCGTCGCCGAGGATGTCCGCGACCATCAGGCACGCGCCGCCGGGCGCGAGGATGCGATCGAGCGCCGCGAGGATGTCGCGCATCATGTCGCAACCGTCGCGTCCCGGGCCGCGCGCGTAGATCGGCGCCGCGAGCTCGGGCGGCGTCGCGATGAACGGCGGGTTGCACGTGACGAGGTCCCACGTCTCGTCGGCACGCAGCGTGTCGGCGACCGCCTCGCGGCGGACCTCGATCGTGTCGCCGCGCGCGTTGAGATCGCGGTTGACGGGCGCGATGAACAGCGGCTTGTCCGCGATGTCCGTCGACACGACGCGGGATGCGGCCCGCGCCGCGTCGAGCCCGATCACGCCGGACCCGGTGCACAGGTCGAGCACGCGCGCCCCGCGCGGCAGGCGCGGCGCGTCGAGGTAGTGCAGGAGCAGCAGCGTGTCGGGGCCGATGTAGACCTCGTGCATCCGCTCGCGGCGCGGAAACGCGATCGCCGCGTCGACGAACAGCGTGTTGTCGCCGACGCAGATCAGCTGCCAGTCGCCAGGCGCCACGACGTCATGGTCGCCGGCTCCGTCGGTGTGGAGGAGCCCCGCCTCGGCGAGCTCCGCCGCCAGGTCGCGCTCGCGTGCCGTGAGCGCCTCGCGCGGCAGGGTCGCGTGCGCGAACAGCGTCCACAGGAGGCGCCGCCCCTCGAGCTCGCCCTCGAGGTACGTGTCGGTCGCGAGCACGGCGCCGCGCGTCGCGGCATTGACCGCGAACGGGGTCACCGCGTAGTGACGCGAGGACACGATGTAGCGATAGATGTTCGCGAATCCGGACTCGCGCAGATACTCGCGCAGACTCACGATGGTCCGCGGTGCCACGCTCATTCGTGTATCGTACGCGGCGTGGCTGTCACCGGTGGCAATGGTCGCAGGAATCGGCGCTTCATCCGCGGGATCTCGTCGGAGGTCCTGCTCGGCAGCGTGAGCAAGCGCATCTACCAGGCCGCGCTCGCGCAGGGCCGCTCGCAGGAGCAGGTGCCCGCGCTCGCCGAGCTCGCCCCGCTCGCCGAGATCGGGATCAAGCTGACACCCGAGCAGCAGAGCGAGATCATCGGCACGCACAAGACGATGTTCATGCTGTTCGGGACGGACCAGATCGCGTTCGACCTGATGCTGTTCACGATCGCGCTCGAGCTCGACGAGCGCGTGTACATGGCCGCGATGAACCTGACGGCGAGCGGCATCAACGCGCCGGGCCCGCGCATCGGCGGCGTGCTGTCGCTCCTGTACCCGAACCTCCACGAGCGCAGCCTCGCGCACAAGGCGCTGCTCGAGGACTCGCCGCTGCAGGTGTTCCGCCTCGTGCGCCTCCTGTCGGCAACGAAGGGCGCGCCGACGTCGCAGCGCGAGCTGTGCGCCGACTCGTCGATGCTGGCGCACATCATCCGCGACGACGCGGTGCCGGCGCTGCCGCCCGAGCTCGCCGGGTGCGGCGCGCTGTACGGGCCCGCCGACCTCGACGTCCTCGACGGCTCGCTCGACGACGAGCTCGGGCACAAGCTCGAGCTCCTGATCGCCGATCAGGGCCTCACGCGCGCGCTCCACATCCACCTGTCCGCCGCGCGGACGGCGCCGTCGATCGCGCGCCGGATCGCGGCGCGGCTGCACCGCCCGGTGATCGTGCTCGACCTGCGCGCGGTCGAGAAGGACCACGACGAGAAGGTCACGCTGACGCTGCGCGAGGCGCGCCTGCGCAACGGGTTCGCGTTCTTCCTCAACCCGATGTCGATGTCCGACGAGGAGTACAGCTCGAACCTGATCCGCCAGCACGCGCAGAAGTGGCGCCGCATGCTCGCGCACGAGACGAAGTTCGTGATCCTCGCGTCCGAGGACCCGGAGACGCGCGACGTCGACACGCTGCCGGGCGTCGGCATCGACCTCACCGTGTACGCGCCCGAGGCGAGCACGGTCGCGCGCCGCCGCGAGCTGTTCCAGATCGCGCTGTACGACGTGTGCAAGGACCAGCCGGGCGGCGTGCCGCAGCTGAGCGTCGCGCGCGACGTCTCCGTCGACTACCTCGCGAGCGTGTACCGCGTCGACGAGGCCGAGGTGAAGGCGATCGTCAGCTCGGCGGCGACCGAGGCGCGCCTGAAGGCGCTGACCAAGCAGGGCGAGCCGGTGATCGAGCTCGACACGCTGCGCCGCTCGGCCCGCGAGAAGACGCACCGCGACGTCGGCAAGTTCGCGAAGCTCGTGCGCTCGAGCTACACGTGGGAGGACCTCGTCCTGCCGTCGGAGACCACGTCGATGCTGCAGGACTTCCTCGGCTCGGCGCGCCGGCGCATGTTCGTCTACGACGAGTGGGGCTTCGCGAAGAAGCACAAGCGCGGCCTGTCGCTGTGCGCGGTGTTCTACGGGGCGTCCGGCACCGGCAAGACGATGTCGGCCGAGGTCATGGCGAACGACCTCGGCGTGAACATGTACCAGGTCGATCTCTCGGCCGTGATCTCGAAGTGGCTCGGCGAGACCGAGCGCCACCTCGGCCAGATCTTCGACGCGACGGAGAACTCGGACTCGATCCTGTTCTTCGACGAGGCCGACGCGATCTTCGGCAAGCGCACCGAGGTGCAGGAGTCCAAGGACCGCTACGCGAACGTCGAGGTCAGCTACCTCCTGCAGCGCATCGAGCAGTACAACGGCATCGTCATCCTCTCGACGAACCTGCGCACGAACATGGACGAGGCGTTCCTGCGCCGCCTGCACTTCGGCATCGACTTCGCGATGCCGGACTACGACGGGCGCCTGCAGATCTGGTCGCGGTCGTTCCCGCAGCAGACGCCGCTGCGCGGCGTGAGCCTGGAGAAGCTCGCCTCCGAGTACGACGAGATTTCCGGAGGTCAGATCAAGCTCATCGCCATGGGCGCGGCGATGCTGGCGGCTGCGGATCGCACCGAGGTCACGATGGATTGCATCGAACGTGCCTACGTGAACGAGCTGATCAAGATGCAGCGTGTCGTCTGGGTGGAGAACGGTAAAGTCACCCGGAGGACATCATGAGCAACCTTTCCCTAGCCAAGCACTCCTCCGGAAAGCTCTTTCAGGTGGTCGGCCTCGCCCTCCTCCTGATGGGCGCCGGCTCCCTCGTGTTCGCGCTCGTCGGACCCGCGTCGCTCGACGAGGACCACCAGCGCCTCATCGTGAAGCTCGCGGCGGGCCTGTTCGCCGGGCTCGCGGTGTTCTTCATCTACCTGGGCGCGGGCCTCAACAACCTGTCGGTCCGGCTGGCCGGCGGCGACCTCGAGATCCGCGGGCCGCTGTACGGGCGGACGATCCCGCGCAGCTCGCTCCGGATGGACCAGGCCAAGATCGTGGAATTGAAGGGAAACTATGCGCCGGCGAAGCGCCGCAACGGGGTCGGTTTGCCGCACTTGAAGTTCGGGTGGTTCCGGCTGGAGAATGAGGAGAAAGCTCTCGTCGTTGCAGGGGAGCAGGACCGCGCCGTCTACGTACCAACCACGGAAGGCTACGCGCTCCTCGTCACCCCCTCCGACCCCGAGGCGTTCCTGAACGCGGTGAGGACCTGATCCAATGGCCGACATCTCCAAGCTGATCAACGAGACCGCCGCCCACATGGGCGCGACGCCCATGAACGCCGAGTCGGCCGACGTGAACTGCGCCGAGACCGACGGCCACACGCTGTTCTACAACCCGAGCTTCATGTCGCAGATCGAGGCGGCGGGCGGCGAGGACGGCCTGCGGTTCGTCGTCGCGCACGAGCTCGGCCACCAGCTCGGCGGGATGGACAACGGCGGTCACGCCGGCGAGTTCATGGCCGACGAGTTCGCCACGCGGTGCCTCGTCGAGATGGGCGCCGACTTCGAGTCGATCAGCGGCGTGTTCGGCATGCTGCACGGCATGAACCCGAACGGCAGCGAGACACACCCCGCGGCGGGCAGCCGGTCGTCGCGCGCGCAGACGGTCTTCGACAGCGAGCGCCGTCACGGTGTCGGCATCGACGAGGAGATCGCGCCGACGCACAAGCGCGTGAACCCGAACATCAAGGACATCACGTACTGCTGATGGGGGGCGAGCGCACCACGGCACGCTCCGCGCGCTCGGCGCACGGGGGCGTCGACTCCGGCGAGCAGCGCGCCTCGTTCGGCGATCGCCTGCAGCGCGCGGTCCACGCGATCGCCGGCGACCGGCGGCAGCTGCGCTCGTTCCAGGCCTCGCCGGCGGCGTTCCTGCGCCGCCACCACATCGACGCGCGCGACCCGCAGGGCGCGCAGGCACTCGCCGCGCTCGAGTCGCTGCTCGCCGCCGGCAGCCACGCCGATCCGTCGGGCGAGGCGCACGCGCACGACGCCGTCGTCGTGTCGTCGTCGTCGATCCACGGCGACGGCCTGTTCGCGCACGAGGGCCTGGGCGGCGGCACCGTCGTCTGCGACGTCGGCGTCGGCCAGCAGGTCTCGTACACCGCGAGCAAGGTCAACCAGTCGTCGAGCCCGAACACCGAGATGGTGTCGAACGGCGGCAACGTCATCCTGCGCACGGTGCGCGACGTGCAGCCGGGCGAGGAGCTCGTCGCCACGTACCCGCTCGTCGATCCGTCGGTGAAGTCGCAGATCCCGCCGCCGCGCTCGGGCTAGCGAAGAGCTCCGTCGCGCTGGGATCGTACGCGCGTCGCAGGATCGCCGGTCGTGCGCGTCGCGTCATCAGTCGCGTCATCGGGGAGTCGCGGCCGAACCGTCGAGCCACGGGCGCCGGCCGAGGAAGTCGATCAGGTCGAGCGCCTTGATGCGCGATGCGTCGAGGTGCGCGAGGAACGCGTCGTGGTGCTCGGCGAGCTGGGCACGCATCCAGGCGAGCGTGCGGTCGCCGAAGTACATGTGCTCGAGCTCGGCGACGAGCGCGCCGGCGCGCTCGAGGGTGATCGTGGCGTCGGAGGCGAGGGCGTGGAGGGCGAGGCGCAGGTGCACGAGCGGCTCGGAGAGCTCGCGGTAGGGCGGCTCGGGCTCGTGAAGCAGCGTGACCTCGTCGTCGCGGAAGTCGCCGGGGGCCGTGTAGAGATCGAACACGCGGCCAAAGCCGCGCATGCCGTGGTCGCGCAGCTCGTGCGCGCGGATCGCGCCGAGCGAGGACAGGCCCCAGACGCTCCAGCCGGCGGCGATCGCGTCGCGCAGCTCGATGTGGCCGACCGCGAGGACCTGGTGGAAGCGGCCGTCGACGACGATCAGCGTGCCGGGCGGGCGCGCGCGCACGAGCTTCGGGAGATCGCCGCGCGCGATCGGCGGCATCACGTCGATCGACGTGAGATCGAGCTGCGGTCGCAGCGCGCGCGCACGCGCAAGTGTCGGACCGGCGTACAGGACGGCGTTCATCAGTGGTGGGATTCCTCGTCGGTGAATCGCGTGCGATCCGATCGTGATCGACTTCGCGTTTTTGTGTTGACGGATCGGAGACCGATCCTTAAGGTCGATCTCAGAGCACCGGCGGTCTGATGCGATACCCGGGGCGATTCTGTCTCCTACATCTGCTATCCAGGGATCTGCCTCTGTTCCGGGAGTGCAAGCCCGCTCGTCGGGAAGCCCGATGGATTACGTGGAGCCCACCTACGCAAATGCGTAGGGGATAGACTGCCCTACGGTCGGACGGTCGTGCTCGTTTTGGGTGCAGCGGTGAGAACCCGCTGCACCCTTTCCTTTTTCGGCTATCGCGCGAGCGCCGCGTTCACGCGCGAGCGCACGCTCCCGATGATGTGCGCGGCGCGGCCGCGCGGCGTCGCGGCGTAGATGCGCAACGTACACAGCGGCGCGACGTCGGTCGCCCAGCGCTGCTTCCACGGCGACGGGCGACCGAGGTGATAGGCGTGGACCCGGCCGAGCGCGGTCTCGCGCTCGAGGATGAGGATGCGCAGCAGCTGGCCGGGGCTGTGCGATGCGTACGCGGGGTCGAAGCTGTACTTCAGGAGCTCGATGTGGCCGCCGCCGCGCAGCGTGTACTCGAACGCGATCAGCTTGCCGCCGAGCCGCAGCGTGTACAGCGCGAACCGCCCGCGCGCCGCGAGCGCGTGCGCGAGCTCGGCGTAGAAGCGGAGCGTGCTGCCGTCGGCGCAGATCGGCGCGCCCCCGCGGCCCTCCCAGCCGAGCGTCTCCAGCTCGAACGCCTCGTCGAGCGAGCTCACCAGCTCGACGCCGGGGGACGTCACCACGGCGAGCTCGAGCGCGCCGTGCCTCTCGAGCAGGAGGCGCTGGCGATCGAGATCCTTCGCGAAGCGCCTCGGCGGCGGGCGCCCGTCGAGCGCGATCCGCGCGTCGCCGGGCTCGCCGTGCACGAGCGCGATCGGCAGGCCCAGGTCCGCGGCGGCGGCGCGCAGCGCGTCGCACGACGGGCTCGCGACGGGGAGGCGGCGCAGGACCACGCCCTCGGCGTCGGCGAGGAGGTGGTCGAGGAGCTCGCGCGCCTCCTCGCGCGTCAGCTCGCCGGAGATCGGGCGGTACGGGCAGTGCTCGCTGTCCTGCGTCACCCACACGCGCGAAAAACCGTCGTCGCGGATCAGCGGGACGCCGGCGACGAGCCGGCCGTCGCGCCGCACGCGGTGCAGCTGCACGGCGCCGCCGAACGCGTTCGCGTGGCAGCGGATCCACTCGACGTCGGCGAGCGGCGACTGATCGCTCGTCATGCGATTCCAGGCGGCGTCGTCGACGAGCTCGACGGGTGGTGGCATCGCCGGCGGTACCCGCTCGGCGGTGGGGGTGCGAATCGCCTGCATGATCCCACCTTGCGCCATCGATCTGCGCTTTCAACGGAGCGAGCTCGTCACAGGAGCCTGCACACCGTGCGCGCAGCTCAGGCGTCGCCCGACGGAGATGTTCAGAGCACGTACAGCGCGGCCGCGGTGATGCCCGCGCCGGCGACGACGACACACGCGACGACGAGGCCGAGGATGCGCTGGTGCGTGAGCACCGGCGAACGCGTCGGCGGCACCGTGCGTCCGCTCACGCGCGCCTCGACGCCCTCGACGTCGATCGGGCGCGACGAGTCCTCCTCGACGGCGACGGGCTCGCTCGGCGCGGGCGGGGGCGACACCTGCGCCGGCGGCGGGCGATACACCGGCAGCTCGGACACGCTGCCGGTCGCGATCGTGCTCGGCGGCGGCGGCAGCGTCTCGCGCGTGTGGACGTCGCGGCGCGAGAGCACCGGCGCCGCCATCGGCGTCGTGGGCCTGGCGTTCGCGGGCGCCTCGCGCCGCAGCGTGTGCGCGAGGCGCGACGGGCGCGACGGCGGCTGTGCGCGCTCCTCCTCGAGGGCGATCTCGAGCGCGTCGTGATCGATCGAAGCGGTGCGCGATCCGTCGATGAGCCCGTCGAGCTTGCTCGCATCCAGGCGCGCCGTCGGCCGCGGCTCGATCGGCTCGGGCACCGCGTCGGCGACGTTGCCGGCGTCGGTGGCCGCACGGCGGATCACGTGGGGCTGGTTGGTCCGAGGTGCACCCGTGCGAACGACAACACCCATGTCACGCAGCGTAGCGCCAACGCGTACGATCGTTCGGGTAACGACAGGCTAATCTGACGGTGCCTACACGTGATCACGGGTGGCATGGATCGCTGCTGCCGATCGGCGGGCAGCCGCGCAGCGCGAGGACGTCCATCGTGACGGCGACGCCGATGTGGATGAGCACGCCGCCCCAGATCGATCGCGTCCGCATCGCGAGCGTGCCGAGGATGAGGCCGGCGCCGATCGCGCCGAGCGTCTCGGACATCGGCTTGCCGAAGTGGATCATGCAGTACGGCACGATCATCACGAAGATCGCGTTCGAGCCGAGCGCGCGCCGCAGCCCCTCGAGGAGGAAGCCGCGGAAGAAGAACTCGAGGGACACGAACTGGATCGCGTACAGCCCCTCCCACGCCCACAGGTCGAACTGGGAGCGGTTCGCCAGCCGGTAGAACGGGTACGTGCTGCGGAACGAGCCCGTGTACGACGCCGCGATCACCGCCGGCAGGACGCACGCGAACAGGAGCGCGTAGATCCACAGGTGGCGGAAGAAGCCGGCCGGGCGGACGTGGTAGTCGCGGATGCGCTCGCCGGGGAGGAACGCGAGCACGATCACCGGGATGATCACGTAGCCGAGCACGCGCCAGCCCGACCACCACGCGAACCCGGCGAGGTCGTAGTAGTAGCGGAACTCGCCGGTGGCCTCCTGCACCGGGAACAGCCTCGTGAACCGATCGGAGCCGCCGATGTACTCCTGCAGCGTCAGGACGATCGCGGTCGTGACGAGGATCGCGAGGACGGTGCCGCTCGTCGCCCCGCCCTGGCCCTGAGTGCGTGGCGTCTCGGCGTCGATCGCGCGCCACTGGTCCGTCGACACGCGCGCGAGCCAGCGCACGAGGTACGGGCGCGTGAGGAGGATGTACAGACCGGCGCCGCCGATCGAGCACTGCGCGAACACGTTCACGAGCGCCGGGCTCGTGCTGTAGCGAGCGATCGCGAGGACGCCGGCGAGCGTCGCCGCGGCGACGACCGCGACGACGGCGAGCCGGCGGGCGAGCAGGACGAGGTCGCGGCGCGGGCCCGGCGGAGGCACCGGCGCGTCGGCCGGAGGTGCGCTCACTACTTCGCCTTGGGCGCCTTGGGGGGAGCGAGGAGCGCGGCGCACTGCCGGATGCGGCGCCGCACGATCTCCTTGCCGATCACCACCATCGTCTCGAACAGGCCCGGCGACGCGGTGCGGCCCGTCGTCGCGATGCGCAGCAGCATGAACGCCTGGCCGACCTTCCAGCCGTTCGCCTCGGCCCACGTGCGGCCGAGCTCCTCGAGCGCCGGCGCGGCGAAGCCCTCGCGCGCCTCGAACCGCTCGACGAAGTCGAGGAGCGCCGCCGACAGCCTCTCCGCCGGCACGTCCTGGCCGCACGCGCCGCGCAGCTCGGTCATCACCGGCGTGTAGTCGACGTCGCCGGTGAACACGAACTCGGCGCGGGGGAGGAACTCGTCGAGCTTCTTGATGCGCGTGCGCACGAGCGGCACGACGCGCGTGAGGAAGTCGCGGTTCAGGCGCCACGCGACCAGCGCGTCGGCGAGCTGCTCGTTCGACATCTCGTGCAGGTACTGCTCGTTGAGGTGCTGCAGCTTCGCGAGGTCGAACACCGGCCCACCGAGGGAGATGCGATCCCAGCTGAACACCGAGACCATCTCGTCGAGCGTGAACTTCTCGCGGTCGCCGCCGAACGACCACCCCATCGTCGCGAGGAAGTTGAGCAGCGCCTGCGGGAAGATGCCCGTGTCCCGGTAGTAGTTGATCGACACCGGGTTCTTGCGCTTGGAGATCTTCGACTTGTCGGCGTTGCGCAGGAGCGGCATGTGCGCGAACTGCGGCTTCTCCCAGCCGAACGCGTCGTACAGGACGACGTGCTTCTGCGTCGACGAGATCCACTCCTCGGCGCGCACGACGTGCGAGATCTTCATCAGGTGATCGTCGACGACGTTCGCCAGGTGGTACGTCGGCATGCCGTCGGACTTGAGCAGCACCTGGTCGTCGGACTCGGCGGCCTCGCGCACGACCGGCTCCTTGCGGAGCATGTCGGTGAACGCGATCGTGCCCTCGACGGGCATCTTGAGCCGGATCACGTGCGGCTCGCCGGCGGCGGCGCGCGCGCGCGCGTCGGCGGGATCGAGGTCGCGGCAGTGACGGTCGTAGCCGAAGCGCGACGCCTTCATCGCCTGCTGCTGCACGCGCAGCTTCGCGAGCCGGTCCTCGGTGCAGAAGCAGCGGTACGCCGCGCCCTTGTCGAGGAGGATGTTCGCGTGGTCGCGGTAGATCGCGCTGCGCTCGCTCTGGCGATACGGACCGTACGGGCCGCCGACGTCGGGGCCCTCGTCCCACGAGAGGCCGCACCAGCGCAGCGCCTCGAAGATCATCTGCTCGGAGTCGGCGCGCGCGCGGGTCTGGTCGGTGTCCTCGATGCGCAGGACGAACTGACCGCCGTGCTTCTTCGCGAAGACGTAGTTGAACAGGGCGATGTAGGCGGTTCCAACGTGCGGATCTCCGGTCGGAGATGGAGCGATCCGCACGCGCACGGGCGCGGGCATGCGGCCGTATAGCATGGGGCGATCCGCGTGTGGATCTACTGGATTTTACTGGACGCGAGCGCGAACGCGGCGAGGAGCTCGTCGGCGGCGGCGCCGGGCGTCGTGGTACCCGCCTCGACGTCGCGCTCGAGCCGCGGCAGCTCGGTGGCGACGCGCGGGTGCTGCCGGAACGCGCGCTCGAGGCGCTCGCCGATGAGCGCCCACATCCACGTCCGCTGCTGCGCCGCGCGCAGCGCCGCGAGCTCGCCCGTCGACGCGAGGAGCGCGCGATGCTCGTCGATCGTCGCCCACAGCTCGTCGAGCCCTACGCCCGTGAGCCCCGACGCGGCGAGTGCGCGCGGCTGCCAGCTCGGGCGCTTGCGCGGCAGGTAGCGCAGCGCGCTCCGCAGGTCGGAGAGCGCGATCTTCGCGCGCCGCTCGCCGTCGCCGTCGGCCTTGTTGACGACGAGCGCGTCGGCGAGCTCGAACACGCCCTTCTTGATGCCCTGCAGCTCGTCGCCCGCGCCGGGCAGGACGAGCACGAGGAAGAAGTCGACCATGTCGGCGACGGCGGTCTCGCCCTGCCCCACGCCGACGGTCTCGACGAGCACGACGTCGAAGCCCGCCGCCTCGCACAGGAGCATCGTCTCGCGCGTGCGCCGCGCGACACCGCCCGGCGACAGCCCGCTCGGCGACGGGCGCACGAACGCGCGCGCGTCGAGGGCGAGGCGCTGCATGCGCGTCTTGTCGCCGAGGATCGAGCCGCCCGACAGCTGGCTCGTCGGATCGATCGCGAGCACCGCGACGCGCTTGCCGGCCGCGACGAGGCGCGTGCCGAGCTCGTCGATGAACGTGCTCTTGCCGACGCCCGGCACGCCGGTGATGCCGATGCGGTGCGCGCCGCCGGTGTGCGGCAAGAGGCGCTGCAGGAGCTCGCGCGCGAGCTGCGCGTCGCCGTCGGACCGGCTCTCGACGAGCGTCACCGCCCGCGCGAGGACACCGCGATCGCCGTCGCGCACGCCGCGCTCGTAGGCATCGACGGTGAGTCGCGGCGCGCGCAGGCTCATGGCGCTCGTTCGAGGCGATCGAGCAGCGCGACGGCCGCCTCGGCGATCACGGTGCCGGGGCCGAAGATCTCGACGGCACCCGCCTCGCGCAGCGCGGGGTAGTCGTCGGGCGGGATCACGCCGCCGACGACGACGAGGATGTCGGGCCGCCCGAGCGCGGCGAGCGCGGCGCGCAGCGCGGGGACCAGCGTCAGGTGGCCCGCGGCGAGCGAGCTCGCGCCGATCACGTGCACGTCGTTCTCGACGGCGGCGCGCGCCGTCTCCTCGGGCGTCTGGAACAGCGGGCCGATGTCGACGTCGAAGCCGAGGTCCGCGAACGCCGACGCGATCACCTTCTGCCCGCGATCGTGGCCGTCCTGCCCCATCTTCGCGATCAGGATGCGCGGGCGCCGGCCCTCGCGGTCGAGGAACATTTGCGTGCGCCCGCGGACGCGCGTGACGGCGTCGGAGATCTCGCCCACCTCGCCACTGTACACGCCGGAGATCGCGCGGATCTCGGCGCGGTGCCGCCCCCACACCTTCTCGAGCGCCCACGAGATCTCGCCGACGCTGGCGCGCGCCCGCGCCGCATCGATCGCGAGCGCGAGCAGGTTGCCCTCGCCGGATCCCGCGCACGCGGTCAGCGCCTCGAGCGCGCGCGCCGTCGCCGCCTCGTCGCGCTCGCGGCGCAGCTGCGCGAGCCGCTCGATCTGCGTCCGGCGCACGGCGGCGTTGTCGACCTTGAGCACGGGGATCGATTCCTCCTGTGCCGGCCGGTAGCAGTTCACGCCGATGATCTTCTGCCGCCCGCTGTCGATGCGCGCCTGCGTGCGCGCCGCCGCCTCCTCGATGCGCAGCTTCGGCACGCCGGCCTCGATCGCCTTCACCATGCCGCCGAGCTCCTCGACCTCGGCGATGTGGGCGCGCGCGCGGCGCGCGAGCTGGTCCGTGAGCCACTCGACGTAGTAGCTACCGCCCCACGGGTCGACGGTGCGCGTCGTGTTCGACTCGAGCTGGAGCTGGAGCTGCGTGTTGCGCGCGATGCGCGCGGAGAAGTCGGTCGGCAGCGCGAGCGCCTCGTCGAGCGAGTTCGTGTGCAGGCTCTGCGTGTGGCCCTGCGTCGCCGCCATCGCCTCGATGCAGGTGCGGACGACGTTGTTGTAGACGTCCTGCGCGGTCAGCGACCAGCCCGACGTCTGGCAGTGCGTGCGCAGCGCGAGGCTCTTCGGCGACCTCGGCTCGAACTTCGCGACGAGCTCCGACCACAGGAGGCGCGCCGCGCGCAGCTTCGCGACCTCCATGAAGAAGTTCATGCCGATCGCGAAGAAGAACGACAGGCGCGGCGCGAACGCGTCGATGCTCATGCCGGAGGCGATGCCGGTGCGGATGTACTCGAGGCCGTCGGCGAGCGTGTAGCCGAGCTCGAGGTCGGCCGTCGCGCCGGCCTCCTGCATGTGGTAGCCGCTGATCGAGATCGAGTTAAACTTCGGCATCCGCTGCGACGTGAACGCGAAGATGTCCGCGATGATCCTCATCGACGGTGCGGGCGGATAGATGTACGTGTTCCGCACCATGTACTCTTTGAGGATGTCGTTCTGGATCGTGCCGGAGAGCTTCTCGGGCGGCACGCCCTGCTCCTCGGCGGCGACGACGTAGAGCGCGAGCACCGGCAAGACGGCGCCGTTCATCGTCATCGACACGCTCATCTTGTCGAGCGGGATGCCGTCGAACAGGATCCGCATGTCGAGGATCGAGTCGATCGCGACGCCCGCCATGCCGACGTCGCCGACGACGCGCGGGTGATCGCTGTCGTACCCGCGGTGCGTGGCGAGGTCGAACGCGATCGACAGGCCCATCTGGCCCGCGGCGAGGTTGCGCCGGTAGAACGCGTTCGAGTCCTCCGCCGTCGAGAACCCGGCGTACTGCCGCACGGTCCACGGCTTCTGCACGTACATCGTCGGGTACGGCCCGCGCACGAACGGCGCGATGCCGGGCAGCGAGCCGAGGTGCGCGAGGCCCTCGAGGTCCTGCCGGTCGTACATCGCGCGGTGCGGAATGCCCTCGGGCGTGTCCCACGTCTCCGGACGAGGGATCATGCCGGCGGTGCGCAGGCCGTGGAGCGGGAGGGTCGAGAAGTCGGGCAGCGTCACGACAGGACCTCCGTCAGCGTCGCGAGCACGTCGCAGCCGAGGTAGATGAACGCGTCGACGCCGGCCGCGCGCAGCTCGGCCTCGAGCGCACCCGGGCGGCCGGCGAGGACGACGCGCCTGGTCCCCGCCGCCACGAGCCTGCGCGCGGTGTCGGCCGCCTCCGTCGCGTAGCGCTCGTCGCTGCCACAGATGCAGACGATGTCGGTCTGTGCGGTGCCGGCGGCGAGCCCGGCGACCGCGAAGAAGCTCTCCGCGAACCCGGCGCGCGCGCGGTGCTCGGCGGGCGGACCGAGCAGCGCGAGGCCGACGGTGCGCGGCGCCTGCTCGACGCGGGCTCGCAGCGCCTCGAACGCCTCGCCGTCGCGGTGCACGCCGGGCAGCGCGCGCGGCTCGCCCGGCAGCTGCTCGCGCAGGTTCGGGAACTCCGACACGCCGAGCACGGGCTCCTTGCGCTTCGCGATCGCCGTCGCGCGCGCGGCCCACGCCGCGTCGAGCCGCGCCTTCAGCCCGCCGGTGCGCAGGAGCTCGACGATGCCGCCGCCGCGCTCGATCGCCTGGAAGCGCGACCACGCCTCCTCGGCGAGCGCGGCCGTGCGCGCCTCGAGGTAGTAGCTGCCGCCGCCGGCGTCGAGGACGCGCCCGAGCCCGCTCTCCTCGCGCAGGACGAGCGCCGTGTTGCGCGCGACGCGCCGGCCGAGCTCGGAGGGTTCCGCGAACGCCGCGTCGAAGGCCAGCGGCGTCACGAGCTGCGCGCCGCCGAGCGCCGCCGCGAACACCTGCGTCGTCACGCGCAGCATGTTCACCCACGGATCGCGCTGACCGACGGTGCGCGACGAGCACACCGCGTGGATCGCATCGAGCCCGGTGTGCTCCACGCCCGACGCCTCCAGCACGCGGTCCCACACGACGCGCAGCGCGCGCAGCTTGCAGATCTCGCCGAACGTGTCGCGCCCGACGGCGACCTGCGCCCACAGGAGGCGCCCGATCGGCGCGAGGTCGAGGCCCGCGCCGTCGAGCTCCCTCAGCTTCGCGACCAGGCTCGACAGCGCGAGCGCGAGCTCGTCGGCGGAGTCGGCCCCGGCGTCGTGGAACGGCAACGTGCCGACGCGGAGGCACCGCGACGGCCGCGCGACGGCATCGCGCACGAGCGGCGCGAGCAGGCCACCGTCGAGCGCCGCCTTCGGGAGCTCTCCGCGCGCGACGGCCGCGATCCGGTCCGCGGCGATCCAGCGCTCGCCGCCGCGGTCGTCGCCGAGCGCGTCGACGTCGAGCGGGGGTTCGCCGTGGCGCGGCTCGAGCACGGCGAGCCTGCCGCGCGCCGCCGCCGCCGCGATCGCCGCCGCGTCGTTCGCGTCGACCCACACCGCGTCGGCGCCCTGGTCGAGCTCGGCGGCCGCGTCGCCGCCGCGCGGCACCCGCATGCACAGCCGGAAGCCGGGGCCGGCCGCACCGCGCGCGAACGAGTCCTGGCCGAGCGCCTCCGTGTAGAGCGGTTCGATCGCGAGGCCCTCGGGGGTCCTGTGAACGAGCTTGTCGAACGAGGCGCCCGCGAGCTCCTTCTCGACGAGTGCGCGCCACGCGGTCAGATCTGCCATCGCGGATACCTTTACATGTTGCGGCGGTACTGCCCGCCGACCTCGTACAGCGCGCGCGAGATCTGGCCGAGCGTGCACACCTTGCACGCCTCCATCAGCGCGGCGAACACGTTCGCGCCGTCGAGGGCGGCGCGGCGCACGCCGTCGAGCGCCCCCGGCGCGACGCCCGCGTTGCGCTTCCAGAACGCATCGCGTGCGGCGATCGCGTACTCCTTCTCGTCCTTCGTCGCGCGGATGACCTCGGGCGGCTGCGTGGTCGGGCTGCCCTTCGGGTCGAGGAACGTGTTGACGCCGATGATCGGCAGCGTGCCGTCGTGCTTCTGCATCTCGTAGTACAGGGACTCTTCCTGGATCTTCGAGCGCTGGTACATGCGCTCCATCGCGCCGAGCACGCCGCCGCGCTCGCTGATCGAGCGGAACTCGGCGAGCACCGCGGCCTCGACCATGTCGGTCAGCTTCTCGATGATGAACGAGCCCTGGTTCGGGTTCTCGTTCTTCGACAGGCCGAACTCCTTGTTGATCACGAGCTGGATCGCGAGCGCGCGCCGCACGCTCTCCTCGGTCGGCGTCGTGATCGCCTCGTCGTACGCGTTCGTGTGGAGCGAGTTGCAGTTGTCGTCGAGCGCGAGCAGCGCCTGCAGCGTCGTGCGGATGTCGTTGAACGCGATCTCCTGCGCGTGCAGCGACCGGCCGCTCGTCTGGATGTGGTACTTGAGCTTCTGCGAGCGGTCGTTGCCGCCGTACTTGTCGCGGATCGCCTTGGCCCAGATCCGGCGCGCGACGCGGCCGAGCACCGCGTACTCGGGGTCCATGCCGTTCGAGAAGAAGAACGACAGGTTCGGCGCGAAGTCGTCGATGTGCATCCCGCGCGACAGGTAGTACTCGACGAACGTGAAGCCGTTCGCGAGCGTGAACGCGAGCTGGCTGATCGGGTTCGCGCCGGCCTCGGCGATGTGATAGCCGCTGATCGAGACCGAGTAGAAGTTCCGCACCTTCTTGTCGATGAAGTACGCCTGGATGTCGCCCATGAGGCGCAGCGCGAACTCCGTCGAGAAGATGCACGTGTTCTGGGCCTGGTCCTCCTTCAGGATGTCGGCCTGCACGGTGCCGCGCACCTGCTGCAGCGTCGCGGCGCGGATCTTGTCGTAGGTCTCGCGCGGCAGCACCTCGTCGCCCGAGACGCCGAGCAGCGCGAGCCCGAGGCCGTCGTTGCCGTCGGGGATCCCGCCCTGGTAGCGCGGGCGCGGCACGCCGCGCGCGGCGTACAGCGCGTCGATCTTCGCGTCGACCTCCGCGGACTTGCCCTGCTGCTTGATCCACTTCTCGCACTGCTGATCGACGGCGGCGTTGAGGAAGAAGCCGAGCAGCATCGGCGCGGGGCCGTTGATCGTCATCGACACCGACGTCGACGGATCCGCGAGGTCGAAGCCGGAGTACAGCTTCTTCGCATCGTCGACGTTCGCGATCGACACGCCGGAGTTGCCGACCTTGCCGTAGATGTCGGGGCGGTGATCGGGGTCCTCGCCGTAGAGCGTGACCGAGTCGAACGCCGTCGACAGGCGCTTCGCCGCGAGCCCGCGCGACACGTAGTGGAAGCGCTTGTTCGTGCGCTCGGGGCCGCCCTCGCCGGCGAACATGCGCGCGGGATCCTCGCCCTCGCGCTTGAGCGGGAACACGCCGGCGGTGAACGGGAACTGGCCGGGAGGCGCCTCGCGGAGCAACCACGTGAGGACGTCGCCCCAGTCCTCGTACGCGGGCAGCGTGACCTTCGGGATCTTCAGGTGCGAGAGCGACTCGCTCGTGAGGTCGAGCTCGATCACCTTGTCGCGCACCTGGAACTGGTACTTCGCCGCGGCGTACCGCTTCTTCATCGCGGGCCACTCGGCGAGCAGCTGCTTGGACTCGGCGGTGAGGCGCGCCTCGAGCTCCTGGTACAGCGCGACGAGCTCGGCGACGTACGCGGGCTCGCCCTGCACGACCTGCGTCACGTGCACGCTGTCCTCGGCGGAGCGCGGCTCGACGATCTCGAGGCGCGTCTTGCCGACGTTCGCGCGCAGCGCCTCGATCGTGCCGTGGAGCTGGTACATGCGGCGCGCGATCGCGGCCTGCGCGCGGACGTGCGCGTCGTTGCCCTCGCACGCCTCGCTGATCTCGGCGAGGTAGCGCGTGCGCTCGGGCGGGATGATCCACTTCTTCTCGCTCATCCCCGCGCTGATCTCGAAGTGCGACGCGAAGCGGGCGCCGGTGCGCGCGGCGATCAGGTCGATCAGCGCGCGGTACAGCGTGTTCATGCCCGGGTCGTTGAACTGCGACGCCATCGTGCCGTACACGGGGAGCTCGTCGTCGGGCCTGGTGAACAGGTTGTGGTTGCGCTTGTACTGCTTGCGCACGTCGCGCAGCGCATCGAGCGAGCCGCGCTTGTCGAACTTGTTGATCGCGATCGCGTCGGCGAAGTCGAGCATGTCGATCTTCTCGAGCTGCGTCGCGGCGCCGTACTCCGCGGTCATCACGTAGAGCGCGACGTCCGCGTGCTCCGTGATCTCGGTGTCGGACTGCCCGATGCCGCTCGTCTCGACGACGACGAGGTCGAAGCGCGCCGCGCGACAGATCTCGATCGACTCGCGCACGTGCTTGGACAGCGCGAGGTTCGACTGCCGCGTCGCGAGCGAGCGCATGTACACGCGCGGGTCGTCGATCGCGTTCATGCGGATGCGATCGCCGAGCAGCGCGCCGCCGGTCTTGCGCTTCGACGGGTCGACGGAGATGACGGCGATCGTCTTGTCGGGGAAGTCGGCGAGGAAGCGGCGCACGAGCTCGTCGACGAGGCTCGACTTGCCGGCGCCGCCGGTGCCGGTCACGCCGAGCACCGGGACCTTGGGGGCGGCGGCCAGGATCGGCGCGAGCGCGGCGCGCAGCTCGTCGCCGGCCGCCGGGTCGTTCTCGGCGGCGGTGATGAGGCCGCCGACCGTCGCGGGCGCGCGCGCCGGCAGCGCCTCCACGGTCGGCGCGAGCGCCGGCCGCGGCTTCGCGAAGTCGCACTGCCGCAGGAGGTCGTTGATCATCCCCTGCAGGCCCATCGCGCGGCCGTCGTCGGGCGAGTAGATGCGCGCGACGCCGTACGCGTGGAGCTCGTCGATCTCGGCGGGGAGGATCGTGCCGCCGCCGCCGCCGAACACCTTGATCTGCGCGCCGCGCTCGCGCAGCAGGTCGATCATGTACTTGAAGTACTCGACGTGACCGCCCTGGTACGAGGTGATCGCGATGCCCTGCACGTCCTCCTGGATCGCGCAGCTCACGATCTCGGCGACCGACCGGTTGTGCCCGAGGTGGATCACCTCGGCGCCGGACGCCTGCATGATCCGGCGCATCACGTTGATCGCGGCGTCGTGGCCGTCGAACAGCGAGGCCGCGGTCACGATCCGCACGTGCTCTCGGGGCTTGTACGCGGGCGGTGGAGACGGTCGGTTCACCACGCCGGGCACCCTAACATCGCCGTGAGAAAGCCGTCACGCCCTGACGGCACGGGCCGGCCGGCCCACGGGAGCACGGGAGCACGTGCTAACCTCGAGGGATGCGCGGATCGGTCGCCCTCGCCGTCCTGTGCGTCGCGGGCGCGGCGAGTGCGGACCCGGCGCGGCCGGCGACGGCGATCGAGGGACGGGTGATGGACACCTCGGCGCGCTGGACGAGCGACGGCTCGCGCATCGTCACCGAGGCGACTGTCCGGACGGCGGACGGTTCGCTCGTCACCGTGAGCCAGCTCGGCGGCACCGCGGGCGGGTTCACGATGCGGCAGTTCCCCGCGCCGGAGCGGCTCGCCGCCGGGATGCAGGTGGCGCTCGCCGTGCGCGAGGCCGCCGACCTCGACGGGCGGATGCACCGGGCCGTCGAGGGCGTGCGCGTGCTCGCGTACCCCGAGGGGTTCGTGCGCACCGGCCCGACGAAGGCGGGCAACTTCCTGTCGTGGCCGACGGGCTGCGCGTTCCTCACGCCCGATGCGAGCGGCACCTCGCAGATCGCCGGCGACGGCGAGTTCGAGATCATCGACGCGGCGCTCGCCGAGTGGAACACGAAGACCGCGGGGTGCTCGTACCTCGAGCTGCGGCTCGACGCGCGGCGCGATCACGAGGTCGGGCGCGACAACCTCAACATGATCAAGTTCCGCGAGGTGACGTGGTGTCGCCCTCCGATCAAGGACGACCCGATGCGGTGCTACGCGGACGCCGCCGCCGGCATCACGACGGCCGTGTACGTCGACGACAAGAACAGCGCGCGCGACGGCGAGATCGTCGATGCCGACATCGAGCTCAACGGCGTGAACTTCGCGATCTCGAAGGACGGCGTCTCGCTCGGGTCGGGCATCAAGGCGGACCTCGCGAACACGCTCACCCACGAGCTCGGCCACTTCATGGGGCTCGAGCACACCTGCCTCGCGCCCCGCGACCCGCCGCGCATCGACGGCGACGGCAACCCGGTGCCGGCGTGCGGCGTGGCCGATCCGAAGATCACCGAGGCCACGATGTTCCCGTTCCAGGACGAGGGCGAGACGAAGAAGGCCACCGTCGAGGCGGACGACGTCGCCGGAGTGTGCGCGATCTACCCGATCGCGAAGGACCCGGGGACGTGCGCGTCGGCGGGGAGCGACACCGGATGTTGCAGCGCGTCGAACGGCTCGACGGGCGCGGTCGCGGTGTACGCCGGGCTCGGGCTGGTCGCGCTCGGCGCGCTTCGTCGAAAACCTCGCGTCCGTCGCTAGCGAGCGTATCGTAGGGGCGTGGTCTGCCCACGCTGCGGGAAGCCGGTCGTCGCCGGGTACGTCCGGTGTCCGGACCGAACGTGCCGGCAGCTGCTCGGCCGCGCGCAGACGCGCTCGACGGGATCGCCCGGCGGGACGGTCGCGAGGCGCAGCTCGCTGCCGTTCCTCGCGATCGCCGGCGGCGGTGCGGTCGGCCTCGTCGTCGTGATCTGGCTGCTCGCCCGCGGCGGAGGTGGAGGTGGTGGTGGTGGTGGCGCCGGCAAGGCGACCGACCCGGCGGCCGGTGCGGGCGCGCAGGAGCTCGGCGAGACGGCGGTCGCGCCGGCGAGCGCCCCGCCGCCGGTGCCGCGCACCGAGGTGTTCGACCCGAGCCCGGCGCCGGTGCCGAGCGCGCCGAACCCGCGCGGCGCGGCGGCCGACCTCGAGCGAGCGCTGCGCCGGCAGCGGCTGTGGTCGACGGTGGAGGTGTTCGGGGAGCGCGCCGACATCCGGTCGAACGCCTGCGCGGAGGCCGGGCTGGCGGCGGCGGTCGAGGGCGCCCGCGAAGCGTTGCGGACCGCAGGCTTGACCCGGCTGCGCTGCCTGGAGCAGAGTGGCCGCGTTGTCTTCACACGAGATCTCTGATCCGCCGTCGAGCAAGCGGCACCGGTTGATCCTGCCGCTCGGGCTGCGCGTGCTGGTCGAGGTGATCCGCCTCGAGGAGCGCACCGACGGCGGCCTGTACCTGCCGGCCGGCGCGAAGGAAGCCGGCGACGACGCGCACTACGGCAAGGTGATCGAGGTGGCGCGCGATCGGCCGACCTCCGACGACGTGACGGAGAACGTGTCGGGCGTGCCGCACGGCGCGCACGTGCTGTTCCGCAAGGAGGCGGGCGTGCGCGTGCCGTGGGACGACCGGCTGCGCCTCATCGACGTGAAGGACATCCTCGCGACCGTCGAGGAAGTCACCGTCGACGAAGCGCACTAGCCGGCGCGTGTTACAACGCGGCATGGTAGTCGTTCCGCGCGCGGCGATCCCGCGCCTCGACGAGCTCGACCTCAGGATCGAGACGCAGCGGCTCGTGTTGCGCCCGTACGTCGAGGGCGACGTCGACGCGCTGTGGCCGTCGGTGTCGGATCCCGAGTTCCCCCGGATGATGATGTGGCCGGTGCACGCGCACCGCGACGACACGCTCGCCTACATCCGCGGCACGGCCGAGGACGTCCGGCAGAACGTCGGCGTGACGTGGGGGATCGAGCTCGAGGGGCGCGCGATCGGCAGCATCGGGCTCCGCGGGATCGTGTGGCAGGTGGGCGCGTGCCGCGCCGACCGCGCCGAGCTCGGCTACTGGGTCGCGAAGGCGTGGTGGGGCAAGGGCATCATGACGGAGGCCGCGCACGCGGCGGTGGGGTTCGGGTTCGAGACGATCGGGCTGCACAAGATCTCGACGGCGTGCTTCGTCGAGAACGCGGCGTCCCGGCGCGTGATCGAGAAGGTCGGCTTCCGCCACGTCGGCCGCGTCGAGGACGACCTGTGGCGCGACGGCGCGTGGCACGCGCAGCACCGCTACGAGCTGACGTCGCCCGAGTGGTCCGACGTCCACACGACGATGCGCGTCAGTAGACCTCGCCCGACTTGATGCGGTCGATCATGTGCGCGAGCGCGGCACGCGAGGCGTCGTCGAGCTCGACGATGCGCACGCCGAAGCCCGTCGGGAACGTCGAGCTCTCGGCGCTGCTCGGCTCGACGACGCGCACGACGACGACCTTGCACGTCACGTGCTGATCGTAGTCGTAGAGCTCGAGCTCGAGGGTCGAGCCGACCTTGAACGGATACGCGCGCGCGACGCGCGTGTAGAGGAACAGGCCGTTCCTCGACAGGTCGCGCGTGCGGAACACGAGCTCCTGGCCGTCGGCGCCGTGGACCTTGACGAAGGCATCGACGCGGACGCGCTCGGCGGCTCGCTCCCGGAGCTCGGACATGACGCCCATTCTAAGCCGCGGTGGCGGCTGTCCGCGTGAGGTGCAGTCGCCAAACCGGCGTGGTACGTTGCGCGGCTAAGACCGCCGTCGCCTCGCGAACATGGACGTCCGCTGCGAAAAGTGCCAGACCGAGTACGAGCTCGACGAAGCTCGTCTGAAGCCGGGCGGCGTGACCGTCAAGTGCACGAACTGCGGACACATGTTCAAGATCCGCAAGCGGTCGAACACCAACGTCGGTGCGCCGGCGGCGATCGATCCCGCGGCCGCGGCCGCGGCGCAGCGCAGCCGGCCGGTGTCGTCGCGACCACCGCCCGCTCCGTACGTGCCGCCCACGCGCGCGGACTCGATCCTCGACGAGGCGCCGACGAAGCACCTCGGGGACGAGGGGCCGACGACGCTCGACCGGCAGTGGCTGATCCGCCTCGAGAACGGCGAGCAGAAGGCGTGCCGCGAGCTCGCGACGCTGCAGCAGTGGATCGTGGGCGGCGTGATCTCGCGCGAGTCGCTGATCTCGCGCACGGGGAAGACGTGGAAGCGGCTCGGCGACATCGCCGAGCTCGCGCAGTACTTCGACATCGCGGACGAGGCGCGCACGACGCGCGAGGACCGCAAGACGGCGCCGCCGCCGCACGGCGGGCGCGCGAGTCCCCCGTCGAATCCCCCGACGCCTCCCCCAACACCCCCACTGACCGGGCGCGGCACGATGCTCGGCGTCGGCGGCGGGACGGCCCTGCCCGACGAGGAGGTCGAGGGCCACACGACGGGGACGTTCCGCACGCAGCCGGCGCCGACCCCGGCGCCGCCGCCTGCGCCGCCGCCCAAGGCCGTCAAGACGCCGCCGCTCGGCAGCGCGACGCCGCGTCCGCCCGCGCCGCCGTCTGCTCCACCGTCTCCAGCGTCTCCACCGGCCCCGCCGGCGATCCCGATGCCGGCGATGGCGTCGACGGCGATGCAGCCGGCGCCGCCGGAGCTCGCGAACCGGGCGTCGACGGCGACGCCCGCGCCCAAGCGCAACGAGCCGCTGCCGCCGCAGGTGCCGCAGTCGTTCGTCGGGTTCCCCGAGGCGACGGCGAACCACGGCGCCGCGAGCGGGCCGGCCTGCGGGCGCGCGACGGCGGCGTGGGCCACCGAGGCCGGGGATCCGTCGCTGCTCCGGGCGGATGCCGGGCCGTCCGGTCCGACGTCGGGGCCGTTCCGCGGCAACCTGTCGGCGTCGATCCCCGACGAGCCGGCGTTCGCGGCGGGCCCCGGGCGCGTGCGCGTGGGGCCGAGCGACGAGTCGACGTTCGAGACCGGCAAGGTCCGCGCGTACGACGACGACGATGACGTGATGCCGGCGCGGCGCGGGTCGCGCGCGGGGCTCTTGATCCTGATCCTCGTGCTGCTCGTCGGCGCGGCGACGGCGACGGTCGTGTACCTGGTCGTCATCAAGAAGGACAAGGATGGCCAGGAGCAGGTCGCCGACAAGAACAAGGGCTCCGACGCGACGCCCAGGACGGAGCCCGCCGACGCGACGCCGATCGTGACGTCGCTCGTCGATGCGGACGCCGTAGATCCGAAGCAGGCGGCGGTGATCGCGGGGCGCGAGGAGCTCGCGAAGGACGACGAGACGCGCCTGCGGCAGGCGCTGAAGGCGCTGGCGGCGGCGACGGAGCCCGAGGCGCTCGCGGTGCGCGGGCTGCTCGGCGCGGCGATCGTGCAGTCGCTCACCGACCGCGCCGGGCTCGTGGCCGACAAGGCGGAGGCGGCGAAGCTGCGCGGCGACGCGAAGCAGCTGCTGATCGAGGCACAGAACGCCGCGGAGAAGGCGCAGAAGGCGTCGCCGGGCGATGCGGCCGCGAACGTCGCGCTCGCCGAGGTGATGCGGCTGCAGCAGCGGCCGCTCGCGAGCTTCCAGCGCTTCCTCGACGCGGCGAAGGCGGCGAAGCCCGAGCCGCCGATCTCGCGCGAGATCCAGCTCGCCGAGGCGCTCGCGCACGTGCGCGACGGCAAGCTCGACGACGCGCGCGACAAGCTCGCGGCGCTCGACAAGGGCGACCACGCGCTCGAGAAGAGCGGCGACGTGCGGCCGCGCTTCCAGCTGGCGATGGTGGCCTATCTGCAGAACAAGCCGGGCGACGCGAAGCCGCTCGTCGAGCAGGTGCTCGCCGCGCACGCGGATCACGTCGCCGCGAAGGCGCTGGCGGCAAAGCTCGACACGCTGGTCGCGAAGACGGACCCGCTGCCGCCCGAGGACGGCAAGGGGTCGGCGAAGGATCCGAAGGATCCCGGGAGGACCTCGAACAAGCCCGACGTCAACTCGAGCCCGGGCGACACGTACGAGACGCTCGTCGGCAAGGCCGACAAGATCTCGAACACGAACTGCGCGTCGGCGCAGGTGCTGTACCAGAAGGCGCTCGACATGAAGCCGACCGGCGTCGAGGCGCTCGTCGGGTACGGCTACTGCCTGCTCAACGCGCGCAGCTACTTCACGGCGCAGTCGAAGTTCCGCACGGCGCTCGCGATCAAGCCGGGCTACGAGCCGGCGCTCGCGGGGATCGCCGAGGCGTACCAGCAGCAGGGCAAGCGCGAGGAGGCGATCGACGCGTGGAAGCGCTACCTCGACGTCTATCCGGGCTCGCAGAAGGGCAAGCGCCAGCTCGAGCTGCTCGGCGCGAGCGGCGAAGGCGGCACACCGACCCCGGGCAGCGCGGCACCGCCGCCCGGCTCCGAGAGTGCGCCACCGCCCACGCCGCCGCCGGCGCCGCCGGCGGGCGAAGCCAACGGCGACGACTGACGTTTTCCTGGTAAGAACGGGGCATGCGCGCCCGTTCGCTCGTCGTGGTGCTGACCGCGTTCGCGTGTAGCTCCAGGCCGTCGAAGCTCGATCCGTCGGTCGAGACGGCTCCCCTCCCGCAGGTGGAGAAGGACAAGGACAAGGACAAGAAGGCCGCGTCCGCCGAGGCGGACCCCTGGGCGTCGTCTCCGTCCGCAAACGGTGGTGGAGGAGGAGGTGGGGGTGGTGGCGGCGGCGGCGGGATCGCGGCGCTGATGGGCAACGTCGAGAAGGTGCTCGAGGGGCTCAGGCGCCCGGGGCCGTACGAGGCGCCGCGCAGCTCGCCGGACTTCGAGGCGGATCGGCCGCACTGGGGCATCCTCGAGCTCGAGGGCAAGCTCGTCGAGAAGCGCGGGTTCTCGCTGTTCGGCGGCGCCGGCGGCACCGAGCTGCGGCAGCTGACGGAGCGGCTGCGCGAGCTCGCGAAGGACGCGCGGATCAGCGGCCTGGTGCTGCGCGTCGACAAGCTGACCGGCAGCCTGCCGGATGTCGCGGAGCTGCGCGCGGCGCTCGACGACGTGAAGCAGGCGAAGAAGGGCCTCGTGTGCCACGTCGAGGAGGCGTCGAACGCGACGTACCTCGTGCTGTCGTCGTGCGACCGCATCGGCGTCGCGCCGCTCGGGACGATCGCGATCACCGGGCCGGCGGCGATGCCGGTGCACGTCAAGCCGCTGCTCGACAAGCTCGGCGTGACGGCGGACTTCCTGCACGTCGGCGACTACAAGGGCGCCGCCGAGCCGCTGACGCGCGACCGGCCGTCGAAGGCGATGGAGGTCACGCTCGGCGCGATCCTCGACCGGCACTACGCGACGCTCGTCGACACGGTCGCGCACGGACGCAAGCTCGACGCGGCGAAGGTGCGCGGGCTCGTCGACCAGGCGCTGTTCACCTCCGAGGAGGCGAAGGCGGCCGGGCTCGTCGACGAGGTCGCCTCGTTCGAGGACTTTCGCGCCGGCGCCGTGAAGGGCCCGTGGACGCACGTGTCGCTGAAGGACGACGACGACGGCACGCTGAAGACGCTGCTCAGGCTCGGGCGGTTCGTCGGCGCGATGCCGCCGGAGACGCCGCTCGCGCCGCACGTCGCGGTGGTGTATGCGCTCGGCAACATCGTCGACGGCGAGGGGCGCGGCGTGCTCGGGGCGCGCGACGAGATCGCCGCGCAGACGATGGTCGCGGCGCTGCGCGCGATCGCGGCCGACGACACCGTGAAGGCGGTGGTGCTGCGCATCGACTCGGGCGGCGGCAGCGCGCAGGCGTCCGAGCTGATCTGGCGCGCGCTCGCCGAGCTCAAGGCGAAGAAGCCGGTGATCGTGTCGATGAGCGACGTCGCGGCGAGCGGCGGGTACTACATCGCGTGCGGCGCGACGAAGATCTTCGCGCAGCCGGATACGCTGACCGGATCGATCGGCGTGGTCGGCGGGAAGATCGCGCTGGCGGACGCCCTCGCGAAGCTCGGCGTGAACACGTTCCCGATGGGGCGCGGCAAGCGCGCGACGATGATGGGCAGCTTCGAGGCGTGGCGGCCCGACGAGAAGGTGGTGATCCAGGCGTCGATGGAGAGCGTGTACGAGGTGTTCGTCGGGCGCGTCGCGCAGGGCCGCGGCAAGACGGTCGCGGCGGTGAAGGAGATCGCGCAGGGTCGCGTGTGGACCGGCGAGAAGGCGAAGGAGCTCGGGCTCGTCGACGAGCTCGGCGGGCTCGACGCGGCGCTCGCCGAGGCGGCGCGGCTCGCGAAGCTCGATCCGAGCGCGGACGTCGCGGTGTATCCGCCGACGCCGACGCTGCGCGACTTCCTGAAGGGCTTCGGCGGCGGCGCCGGCGCGGCGGTGTCGATCGGTCTTCTTGCGCAGCTGGAGGCGCTCGACCGGCTCGAGCCGCAGGTCGCCGCGGCCGCGCGCGGGATGCTCGACCTCGTGCAATCGTTCCGCGCGACGCAGATCCAGACCGTCGCCATCCTCCCGGAGATCCACTGATGATGAAGCGCGCGCTGCTGCTGTTCCTGCTGGTGTCGACCGAGGCGCTCGCCGCGCCGGCGCCCGGCAAGGTGGTGTACGAGAAGTTCAAGAGCGACGCGCTCGGCGTCGAGAAGGACGTCGTCGTGTACCTGCCGGCGGGCTACGACCCGAAGGCCGGGAAGCGCTGGCCGGTGTTCTATTACCTGCACGGCCTCGGCGGCGACGAGACGAACTGGACCAAGCACGGCAACCTCGAGGCCGCGGCGAACGAGCTCGGCCTCGGCGCGATCGTCGTGATGCCCGACGGCGACAACGGCTTCTACGCGAACTCGGTGACGCCGACCGACTACGACCGGTGCATGAAGGACGGCACCGGCCTGTTCGATCCGAAGGCCGTGAAGGCGAAGACGTGCGTGCGCAAGCCCGCGTACGAGACGTACATCGTGAAGGACCTCGTCGGCTGGGTCGATCGCACGTACCGCACGATCCCCGACCGCACCGGCCGCGGCATCGCCGGCCTCTCGATGGGCGGCTTCGGCGCGCTCGAGCTCGGCATCCGCCACCAGGACCTGTTCTCCGCCGTCGTGAGCCACTCCGGCGTCACCGCGCTCATGTACAAGGGCCCGGTCCCCTACCAGAAGGGCAAGGTCGAGCTCCTCGACGATCCGACGCAGTGGGGCGTCGCCGTCGGCCCGATCGGCGACTGGGTGCGCGCCATCTTCGGCACCGATCGCGCGAACTGGACCGCCCACGACCCCGCCCAGCTCCTCGACAAGATCAAGCCCGGCCTCGCCCTCTACCTCGACTGCGGCACCGAGGACGAGTTCCTCCTCCACAACGGCGCCGCCTACGTCCACGACCTCCTCCTCGCCCGCAACATCAAGCACGACTACTACGCCGGCCCCGGCCACCACAACTTCACCTTCTGGGCCGCCCGCCTCCCCAAGTCCCTCGCCTTCCTCGCCAAGAACATCGCCCCCGCGAAGTAGCTACTTTCGATCTGCCCAGGAGCCGGGCCGACGTCGATCGGCGGCGACGGCGAGCACGTGCGTCACCTCCGGGAGGACCTCGTAGATGACCGCGTAGGGAAAGCGACGAACGCGGCACCAGCGATAAGCGCCGTCGAGGTGCGGGTATCGCGGCCAGCGCTCGGGACCGTCGCTCACCCGCGCGATCGCTCGGTCGTATTCGGCGAGGAAGCGCTCTGCGACCGCGGGATCACGCTCGGCGAAGCGGAGGCGTGCTGCGCGCGCCTCGGCAGCGGCTGCGGGGTGGATGAGGATCAAGGCTCGTCCGGGTCGGACGCGACGACCCGTCGTGCTTCGTCGACGGTCATGCCGCGCACCGAGCCGTCGGCGAGCTCTCGCGAGCGCCGCTGCACCTCGCTTGCCCACGCTCCTGCAACCGCTGCGCTCTCGTCCTCGAAGCCTTCGGATTCCGCGCTCTCGAGGAGCTTCTCGGCGAGGCGCACCCGCTCGTCCGCCGGAAGCTTCATCGCTTCGCTCAGGAGTCTGCTCGATACGGCGGCCATCGAGCCGAGTATAGCGAGCCGACCGTGTCCCCGCGACCGCTCGTTCAGGAGGTGCCGATGGCGGCGGCGAGGGCGCGGACGGCGCCGCGGGCGCGCTCGATGTGCTCGGCGGCGTCGGAGATGGCGCTGGCGACGATGGAGACGGAGGGAGAGGGGTCCATGACGGCGGCCTCGTTGGAGGCCTCGCGCATCGAGGAGCGGAGGTACTCGATCGATTCTTCGATCGTGGAGACGTGCTCGGTGACGAGGATGGGGAGGCCGGAGCCGGTGCGGGTGGCCTCGGCTTCGGGCTCGTCGTCGGGCTCGGGGGTGGGCTCGGGGGCGGGCGGCGGTGCGGCGAGGGCCTGGCGGAGGCGCTCGTCGGTGGTGCGGAGGCGCTCCTCGGTGAGGCGGAGGCGCTCCTCGGCGGTGCGCGTGCGGTCGTCGGCGCCCTGGAGGCGCTCGTTCATCGCGTCGTCGGCGGCGTCGAGCTCGCCCTCGAGCTCCGCGACGCGAGCGCGCAGCGTGCCGATGTCCTCCTCGAGCTTGCCGATCTTCGTCTCGAGCTCGGAGTTCTTCAGCACCATCGACTCGTAGCCGGAGACGTCGGCCTGCGCCGTGACCTCGGGATCGAAGGCGCTGCGCGCGCGCGGCGAGCGCGGATCGATCGGCGCGCGGCGGCTCGTCGTGTCGGTGTCGCTGCGCGCCTCGCGCAGGTCGACGGCCAGGCGGTCGCGCTCGAGCGTGATCTGCGTGACCTTCGCGCGCGCCTCCTTCAGCTCGCGCTGCAGCTGCGCGATCTCGCGCTCGGTCTCGGCGGCGAACGAGCGCACGTTCTCGGCGGCATCGACCTCGCGCTCGAGGTCGGCGATGCGCCCCTGCAGCTGCTGCAGCACCTGGTCGTTGCCGGCCATCCGCTGCTGCGCCGCCTGCAGCTGCTGTAGCGCCTGCTCGCTCGCCGCCAACCGCTGCTCCGCCTGCTCGAGCGCCTGCTCGTCGTCCGCGGCGCGCTGCTCGGCGTCCGCCAACCGTTGCTGCGCCACCTGGAGCTGCTGCAGTGCCTGCTCGCTCGCCGCCAGCCGCTGCTCCGCCTGCTCGAGCGCCTGCTCGTCGTCCGCGGCGCGCTGCTCGGCGTCCGCCAGCCGTTGCTGCGCCACCTGGAGCTGTTGCTGCGCGGCCTGGAGCTGCTGCTGCGCCGCCTGGAGCTGGTGGTGGGCCTGGTCGCCCGCCGCGGCGCGCTGCTCGGCGGCGGCGAGGCGGGCGGCGAGCTCGCCGCGCTCGCCGACGCCGGCCTCGGCCTGCTCGAGGCGGCGCGTGAGCTCGTCGTAGCGATCCGCGAGGTCGTCGTGCTGATCCTCGGCGTGCTGCGCGCGCTGTTCGAGCTCGGCGACCCGGCCGTGCGTGTCGCGCGCCCGCTGCTCGGCGTCGCGCGCCCGCTGCTCGGCCGCGGCGATCGCCGCGTCGCCGGCGTCGTTCCGCTTCGCGCCGTCGCGCTCGAGGTACGACAGCTTCACGATCGCCTCGTCGAGCTGCCGCTGCAGCGCCGACGCCCGCCCCATCGCGAGGTCCACCTGCTCCGCCCGCTCGGCGAGGCTCTCCGCGCGCTGCTCCGCCGACGTGGCGCGCGCCAGCGCCTCCGTCAGCTCCTCGCGCGCGACGCCCTCCTTCGCGGCCTTCACGAGCGCGACGACCTCGTCCTGCGCCTCGCGCAGCGCGCTCTCCGCCGCCGCGCGCGCCTGCTCGAGGTCGCGCACCCGCTGCTCGAGCTCGCCGGCGCGCGTCTTCATCTGCGCGAGCGCGGGCTCCGCCTTGCCGAGCGCCGCCTTCTGCTCGGCGAGCTGCTTCTTCAGGCTCGCGACCTCCTCGCGCGCCTCGTCGAGCGACGCCTTCTGCGCCGTCTCGGCGACGGCCATGCCGCTCTCGAGGTCGTCGATGCGGTCCTGCAGCGTCTCGATCTGCACCTCGTGCTCGACGACCTTCGCCTCGGCCGCCTCCGCGCGCGCCGCCGCCTCGTCGAGCTGCCCGCGCACCTTCTCCATCCGCCCCGTCATCTCGGCGAGCTCCTTCTCGAGCGCCCCCACCCGCCCCTCGGCCTGCGCCCGCGCCTCGCGCACCCCGACCAGCTCCTTCTCCAGCGCGCCGGCGCGCTCGCCGTTCGCGCGCTCCGCCGCGAGCTCGCGCTCGAGCTGCGTCTTGCGATCGACGAGCTGCAGCGCCGTCGAGCGCTCCGCCGCGAGCTCGCGCTGGATCGCCTCGAGCTTGCCCGAGATCTCCTTGCGCTCGGCGTCGAGCCTGCCCGTCAGCTCCTTCGCCGCGGCCTCGCTCTTCGCCGCGAGCTCCTTGCGATCGATCTCGAGCTTGTCGGCGAACAGCTTCTCCTGCTCCGCCGCGCGCGCCTCCGCCGCCGCCGCGCGCTGCTGCGCGGCCTCGACCTCGCTGCCGATCGCCTCGGCCTTCGCGGCGCGCTTGTGCGCACCGTCGAGCTCGCGCGTCACCGCGCGTGCCCGCGTATCGGCCTCGACGGCGCGCCGCAGCGCCTCTGCGACGTCCTTCGCCATCGCCTTGGCCATCGTGTCCGCGGCGCTCGCGCGCTTCTCCGCATCCTCGGCGCGGCGCGCCGCGTCCGCGATCAGCTTGTCGGCCTCCGCCGACCGCGCCGCCGCCTCCTTGTCCTTCTTCTGCGCCGCGGCCATCTGGACCTCGGCCCTGTCGAGCTGCGTGAGCTTGCCCTGCAGCGCCGTCACGCGCTGCTCCGCCTCCGCGACCTTCGCGCTCGCCTTCGCCACGTCCTGCGCCGCCGCCGCGGCCTTCGCCTCGGCCGCCTTCACGCGCTCGACCTCGGCGGCGACCGCACCCTCGAGCTCCGCGGCCTTCGCCGTCTTCTCCGCGAGCTGCTTGCCGAGCTCCGCGACCTCCGCCGCCAGCTTCTGCGCCTCCGCCGCCGGCCCCGCGACGGCCACCGCGCTCGCCTCGAGCGCCGTCACCTGCTCGCGCGCCTTCGCGAGCTCGTCGGCCGACGCCTTCGCCGCCCGCTCGACCTCGCCGAGCTTGTGCTCGAGCTGCGACGCGCGGTTCTCCGCCTTGGACGCCTGCGCGTTCGCCGCGGCGAGGTTGCGCTCGGCGCCCTGCGACCGGATCTGCGCCGCCGCGAGCTCCTTCTCCGCCTTGTCCGCGCGCGCCGTCGCCGCAGCGACCGCCTCGTCGAGCTCCTTCGCACGCGCCTCCACCGGCGCCGCGATCTTCGACGCCGACGCGCGCAGCTTCTCGAGCTCGCGCTGCAGGTTCCCGACCTGGATGTCGGCCTCGGCGAGCTTCTCCGCCGTCGCGACGCCGAGCGCGGCCTCGCTCAGCCGGTGCTCCTCGCGCAGCTTCGCGACCTCCGCGCGCAGCGCCTCGGCGTCGCCGGCGCCGCTCGTGCGCAGCTGGTCGAGCTCCGCGCGCAGCTCCGACGCCTCGCGCATCGCCTCGCCGTGCGCGTGCTCGGTCACCGAGCGCGCCGCGAGCGCCTCCTCGAGCGCACCGCGCAGCTGCGCGACGTCGTCCTCGCCGGCCGCGCCCTCCGTGGTCATCTCGAGCTGCGAGATGCGCCCGCGCGCGATCGCGAGCTCGTTGCGCAGCCGCACGATGTCGGCGCCGTTCTCCGACTTGCCGAGCTGGCCGCGGAGGATCTGCGCCTCCTCGTGCACCGCCCCCAGCGCGGTCTCGAGCGCGGCGGCCTTCGCCTCGGCCTCGTCGCGCAGGCGGATCGCCTCGGCGATCGCCCCGAGGCCCGCCGGCTCGTCGCCGTCGGGCCGCAGCGTCGCGCTCTTGTTCTGCGCCTCGTGGAGGTCGCGGTGCAGCTCGCCGACGCGGCGGGCGAACGCGTCGCGCTCCTCCTCGACGGCCGCGCGCGTCTTGCGCTCGAGGTCGAGCCACGTCGCGAGCGTGCCGTGCAGCCCGATCGGCGGCGGCAGCGTCCCGCTCGCGGGGAGCAGCCGGATCATCAGGCTGCCGACGAGGATGATCTCCGCCGTCGGCACCGGCGCGCGCTGCACCTTGTTCGGCCCGACGTAGATCCCGTTCGCGCTGTTGAGGTCCTCGATCCACAGGATGCCCTGATCGACGAAGAACCGCGCGTGCACGCGCGACACGCGCGGATCGTCGCTGCGGATCTCGCACTCGGCCGAGCGGCCGACGGTCACCGGATCCGGGCCGAGCGAGTACGATCGATCGACGCCGTCGACGTCGGAGTAGACCAGGGTCGGCATCCCGCGGCTCCGAACCTATCAAAAAAGCGTTCTACGCACGAGAAACCCGCGAAATCAAAGACTCCGCGGTGGCGAGCGCGCGCTCGGCGTCGTCGTCGAGGAGGACGACGTGGCCCATCTTGCGGCCGGGCGCCGCCAGGTACTTGCCGTAGAGGTGCAGGCGGGCCTCCGGGACGGCGAGGACGTGCTGCCACGCCGGCGGTCCGCCGGCCCACAGGTCGCCGATCAGGTTGACCATCACCGCGCCGGTCAGGGCGCGCGGATCCCCGAGCGGCAGCCCGCACACGGCGCGCACGTGCTGCTCGAACTGCGAGGTCGCGCAGGCGCCGTAGGTGTAGTGCCCGCTGTTGTGCGTGCGCGGCGCGATCTCGTTGATGAGGAGCTCGCCGCCCGCGAGCTCGAACATCTCGACCGCCATCACGCCGACGTGGCCGAGCGCCTCGGCGACCGAGACGGCCATCGCCTCGGCGCGGGCGCGCTGCGCCTCCGGCATCGGCGCCGGCGCGCGCGTCGTGTGCAGGATGTGGCGGCGGTGGACGTTCTCCGCGATCGGATAGATGCGGATCTCGCCGGCGAGCCCGCGCGCGAGCACGACCGACACCTCGCGCACGAACGGCACCACCGCCTCGACGACGGCCGGCTCGCCGCGCAGGCGCGCGAGCTGGGCGACGGGATCCGCGGCGATCGAACGGCTCGGGCCCTCCGGACCCTCGTTGATGCGCACCTGGCCCTTGCCGTCGTAGCCGGCGCGCCGGACCTTCAGGATCGCCGGGCGCCCGACGCGCGCGAGGCCCGCCGCGAGCTCGGCGGCATCGCCCGCCGGCGCCCACGCGGCCTGCGCGAGCCCCAGGCCGTCGAGGAACTGCTTCTGCACGAGCCGGTCCTGGATCGTGCGCAGCACGCGCGCGCCCGGGCGCACCGGCACGATCGCCTCGAGCTCGGCGAGCACGTCGGCCGGGACGTGCTCGGTGTCGAGCGTGATCACGTCGACCTGGTGCGCGAGGTGGCGCGCGGCCTCGACGTCGTCGAGCGCGCCGACGACGACGCCGTCGGACACCTGCGCCGTCGGGCAGCGCGCGCTCGGATCGAGCACGACGATGCGGTAGCCCATCTGGCGCGCGCACACGGCCATCATCCGGCCGAGCTGCCCGCCGCCGAGGACGCCGATCGTCGCGCCCGGCAAGAATGGCGTCACGGCAGCGTCTCCGCGAGCACGCGCTGGGTCTGCGCGCGGCGGTACGCGTCGAGCTTCGTCGCGACCTCGGGGTCCTGGAGCGCGACGATCGCCGCGGCGAGGAGGCCCGCGTTGACCGCGCCGGCCTCGCCGATCGCGAGCGTGCCGACGGGGATGCCGCGCGGCATCTGCACGATCGAGAGGAGCGAGTCCATGCCCGACAGCGCCTTGCTCTGCACCGGCACGCCGAGCACGGGCAGCCGCGTCTTGGACGCCGTCATGCCCGGCAGGTGCGCGGCGCCGCCGGCGCCGGCGATGATCACCCACAGGCCGCGCTGCTCGGCGGTCTCCGCGTAGTCGAACAGCAGGTCCGGCGTGCGGTGCGCCGAGACGATCCTGCGCTCGTGCGCGACGCCGAGCTCGGTGAGGACGTCGGCGGCGTGCACCATCGTCGCCCAGTCGCTGTGGGAGCCCATGATGATGCCGACGCGTGGGGTCATGATCGTGGATCGCGTGGACCGGAGGCGCGACGCAGCCGATCGCCGACAGCTTCGCCCAGGCCCGCGGCCGGAGGCAACGCGGCGATCACGACATCTACGCCGGCCGCATCGAGATCGCGCAGCGCCGCGTACAGCTCGCGCGCCATGCCGGCGTCGTCATCGGGCACGGCGCGCACGACGACGTCGGGAGCCGGTTCGACCTCGAGCGCGCGCGGCGCGAGCACGCCGATGCGGCCCGTCTCGGCGGCGATCGCGGCGGCCAGGCCCTCGGCCGGCACGGCGACGACGCGCGCGCGCGGCGCGTAGTGGCTCGCGAGCGTGCCGGGCGCGGCGGGGGCGGCGAGGTCGGCGCCGGCGAGCGGGCCGGCGATCGCCTCGATCGCCTCGCGCGGCATGCCGCCGGGGCGCAGGAGGACCGGGTGGCCGCGCGACAGGTCGACGATCGTCGACTCGACGCCGACGTCGCACGCGCCGCCGTCGAGCAGGTAGTCGACGCGGTCGCCCAGGTCCGCGGCGACGTGGTCCGCGGTCGTCGGCGACACCGCGCCGAACCGGTTCGCGCTCGGCGCCGCGACGCCCCCGCCGAACGCGGCGAGCAGCTGCTGCGCGAGCGGGTGCGCCGGCACGCGCAGGCCGACGGTCCGCGCACCGCCGGTGGTGGCCGCGGCGACGCGCGGGCTCTTCGCGAGGATGATCGTCAGCGGCCCGGGCCACGCGGCGGCCGCGAGCCGGCGCGCGACGTCGGGGATGTCGATCGCCCAGTCGTCGAGCCGCGCGCCCGGCGCCAGGTGCACGATCAGCGGGTGCGCGCGCGGCCGGCCCTTCGCCGCGAAGATCCGCGCGACCGCGTCCTCGCGCGCGGCGTCTGCGCCGAGGCCGTAGACCGTCTCCGTCGGGAACGCCACGAGGCCCCCCGCCGCCAGCGCCGCCGCCGCGCGCGCGATGTCCGTGCCGCGCTCCATCGTGCGAACGCTTACCGTGCGCCGCGGTTTTCGACAAGCGCGCGCCGCCTCGCACGTTTGGTACGCTCGCGCCGTGCAGGTGTTTCTGATCCGACACGCGAGCGCCGTCGACGAGACGCTCGCGGTGCGCGATCCGCACCGCCCGCTGACGGCGGCCGGGCGCGCGCAGGCCACCGGGCTCGGCGACCGCATGCGCTGGCACGACTGCCTGCCGACGCACGTGTGGACGAGCCCGCTCGTGCGCGCCGTGCAGACGACCGAGCTGGTGTGCGCCGGGCTGCATGCGACGGTGACGGTCGACGTCGTCCCCGCGCTCGCCCCCGACGGCGCCGTGCGCGACGTCGCCGCGGCGATCCACGCGCTGCCCCCGACGTCCGCGGTCATGGTCGTCGGGCACGAGCCCGCGCTGTCGGCGCTCGGCGCGCTGCTCGTCGGCGATCCCCGCTTCGAGGCGCTGGCGAAGGCGCAGTGCGCGCGCATCATCGACGGCGTGGTGCGCTGGCGGTTCGACGGCGACGGCGATGCGCCCGTCCCGCCCGCGCTGCGCCCGGAGTGAGATCCGCGAGACGGCGCGGCGTCACAAGCCGAGCCAGCCGAACACGCCCGCGCCGCGGGCCGCCGCCAGGATGACGAACGCGAGCGCCAGGTTCACGAGCGTGATCACGCTGCCGTAGCGCAGGAACTTCCAGAAGCCGATCTCGCCGCGCGGGCCGGCGCCCTCCATCACGATCAGGTTCGCGACGCTGCCGAACAGCGTCAGCGTGCCGGCGAGCGTCGAGCCGGCGGCGAGCATGATGTAGCCCCACACGGGGTCCGGCATCTTCGGCACCCACGTCACCGCGATCACGGCGAGCGGCACGTTCGACACGACGTTCGACGCGATCACGACGAGCGCGAGGAACGCGAGGTCGCCGGCGAGATCGCCGCGCGCGATCGCCGGCGAGATCGCGCGGAACACGTCCTCGAGGAGGCCGGTCTCGGCGACGCCCGCGACGACGACGAACAGCCCCGCGAAGAACACGAGCAGCTGCCAGTCGATCAGCGCGAGCGCCTGCTTCGGCGGCGTGCGCGCGACGACCATGAGCACCGCGGCCGCGGTCATCGACGCGCCCGCGAGCGACACGCCGGCGAGCGCGAGCCCGGCGAACAGCGCGAGCGCGCCGAGGCCCTTCGCGGCGAGCACCTTGTCGACCGCCGGGCGCGGCGGGTGGCGCGCGACGAGCGGGCCCGGCGGCAGGTCGGCCCGGAACAGCCACAGGAGGACCAGCGCGGTCGCCGCGAGGCACGCCGCGCCGACGGGCAACAGCAGCAGCATGTACTGCGCGAACGAGATCGTGCCGTGCGCGGCCGCGCCCACGATCATGTTCTGCGGGTTGCCGCTGAAGCTGACGACGCCGCCGACGTTCGCCGCCGACGCGAGCGCGAGCAGGTACGGCAGCGGCGGCAGGCGCGCCTCGACGACGACCGCGACGACGAGCGGTGTGAGCAGCACGCACACGGTGTCGTTGAGGAGGAACGCCGACAGCGCGCCGACGACGAACACCAGCCCGAACATCAGCGAGCGCGCCGACCGCGCGCGCGTCAGGACGACGTACGCCGTCAGCCGGAAGAAGCGCGCCTCCTGGAGGTACGCCGCGATCACGAGCGTGCCGAACAGCAGCACGACCACGTGCAGATCGATCGCCGCGAGCGCGCGCTCCATCGGCACGCCGCCCACGACCACCATCGCGACGGCCCCGACCAGCGCTCCCGCCGGGCGGTCGAGCCCCACCCACTGCAGCTGACGGCTCGCGATCACGAGGTACGTCAGGACGAAGACGACGAGGGGGCCGACCACTGCGACACGGGTACGATACGCCGCGGGGACCGTGGTTAGCAGGTGCGAGCCGGCGCGCTAGATCCCCTGCCCGGGCACCTCGTTGGACGCCCCATGTCGCGCCGCGCCTGGATCATCTCCACCTCGCTCGCCGTCCACGGCGGGCTCGCTCTCGCGCTGGTCGCCCACGGCGTGTGGGACATCGACCAGCTCGACCCCGGTCGCGCGGAGGTCTCGCTGGCGGTCCCGATGGCCGTGCCGCCGCCGCCGGCCGCCGCCGCGGCGCCGAGCCACGCTCAGCTCCCCGTCAGCCGGCCCAAGCACGTCGTGAAGACGCTCGCCCAGCCGATCAAGATCGCGCGCATCGAGCCCCAGCGGGCGCAGGGCGCGAGCGGCACGAACCCCCTCGGCACGGGCACGGGCACGGACACCGACGGCACCGGCACGTGCACCGTCGAGCCGTGCGGCCCGATCGGCGCGCCGATCCCCACGATCGAGCTCCCGAAGATCCCGGAGGTCCCGGAGGTCGAGATCCCGAAGACGAAGATCCTGCCCCCCGACGTGTTCGAGAAGCAGCGCATCTCCGGCAACACCCAGATCGGCGCCCCCAACGAGGTCCGGCTGCAGATGCGCCGCGACGACGTGTCGCGGACCGTCGGCATCGTCTACGTGTGCGTCGCCGCCGACGGTGCGATCAGCTCCGTGACGCTGACGCGCTCGACGAAGTACCCCGCCTACGATGCCAGGCTCGTCGAGGGCGTGCGCACCTGGAAGTACAAGCCCCTGATGATCGGCGGCAAGGGCGTCCCCTCGTGCGGCTACGTGAACTTCGTGTACTCGATGCAGTAAGCAGGGCGCCCGCGTCGAGTATCCTCCGGAGCGCTTGGGGAGCTCGCGAGCGATCGTCGTCACGGACCTGCGGAAGACGTACCGCACGCCGTTCCAGCGCAAGAAGGTGGAGGCGCTGCGCGGCGTCACCTTCGAGGTCGAGCGCGGCCACATCTTCGGCTTCGTCGGCCCGAACGGCGCCGGCAAGACGACGACGATCCGCACGCTCATGGGCCTCATCCGGCCGACGTCGGGCTCCGCCGAGCTGCTCGGCGCGCCGATCCCGAGCCGCGCCGCGCGCGCGAAGGTCGGGTTCCTCCCCGAGTCGCCCTACTTCTACGACTACCTGACGGTGACCGAGCTGTGCGACCTCGCCGGGCGCCTGTTCGGCATGCCGGCGCCGGCGCGCGCGGCCCGGGCGAAGCTCCTGATCGAGCGGGTCGGGCTCGGCGACGCGCGCAACCAGAACCTCAAGAAGTACTCGAAGGGCATGCTGCAGCGCGCCGGGCTCGCGCAGGCGCTGATGAACGACCCCGAGCTGGTCGTCCTCGACGAGCCGATGAGCGGCCTCGACCCGATCGGCCGCAAGGAGGTCCGCGACCTCATCCTCGAGCTGCGCGACCAGGGCAAGACCGTGTTCTTCTCGACGCACATCCTGTCGGACGTCGAGGCGATCACCGACCGCGTCGCGATCATCGCGCGCGGCCAGCTCCAGGCCGCCGGCACGCCGAGCGAGCTCGTCGCGAAGACCGTGCTCGGCGTCGACGTCGCCGTGCGCCTCCCCGCGCAGGTCGACGCCGCCGAGCTCACCGCCGGCGCCGACCGCGTGCGCCGCGTCGGCGACGAGCTGTCGCTCGTCCTGCCCGGCGACACCGACGTCGACGCGTGGCTCGTCCGCGCGCACGGCGCCGGCGCCAAGGTCATCTCCGTCGCCCCGCGCCACGAGACGCTCGAGTCCCTGTTCCTGCGCGAGGTTGCAGGAGCCCAGCGAGGGTCCGGAGGAGCCGACAACGGAGGACCCGAGCGATCGAAAGCGGAGAACACGTGACCGAAGCCGTCGGCAGGATCTGGGCGATCGCGCTCAACACGTTCCGCGAGGCGGTGCGCATCCGCGTGCTGTACGGGATCCTCGTCGTCGTCATCGGGCTCAACCTGCTGACGCTCGTGCTCGGCCAGATGGCGACGCTCGAGGAGGCGCGGGTCACGCGCGACGTCGGGCTCGCGGGCATCTCGCTGTTCGGATCGCTGACGGCGATCTTCCTCGGCGTGTTCCTGCTCTATACCGAGGTCCAGCGCCGCACGATCCATGGCATCGTGTCCAAGCCGATCGAGCGCTGGGAGTTCGTGATCGGCAAGTACGTCGGCATGGGGCTCGTGCTGAGCGTGCTCGTCGGCGTGTTCACGATCGCGATGCTGCTCATGCTCGTGTGGCAGGACATCGGCGTGTCGATCGCCGTCGTGAAGGCGATCGTGCTCGCGTGGTTCGAGGTGCTCGTCGTCGCGGCGATCGCGATCTTCTTCTCGTCGTTCTCGACGCCGTTCCTGTCGGGGATCTTCGCGCTCGCGCTGTGGGTGATCGGGCGCGTCACGCCCGACATCGAGCGCGCGACCCTGATGTCGTCGCAGTTCATCAAGAACGTCGCCGGCATCGCGCTGCGCATCGTCCCCGACCTCCACCTGTTCTCGGTGTCGGGGCGCGTCGTCGAGAACCAGCCGACGAGCGTGCACGGCGAGTTCGTGTCGTGGGGCTACGTCGGGCTCGCCTCGCTGCACGCGCTCGGGTGGATCGCCGGCCTGCTCGCCTTCGCGGCGCTGCTCTTCCACCGCCGAGACTTCGTGTGAGGCGCGCCTGGATCGCGATCGCGGCGGCGGCCGTGGCGATCCTCGGCGTGCTCGCGCTGCGCGTCGTCGTCGAGGGCCGCGCCGCGCTCGCCGACGGCGACGAGGCGATGGCGCAGCGCCGCCCCGCCGCCGCGATCGAGGCGTGGGAGCGCGCCGCGCGCTGGTACCTGCCCGGCGCCCCGCACGTCGACGACGCCTACGACCGGCTCGTCCGCATCGCGCGCACCGATCCGCGCCACGCCCTCACCTCCTGGCGCGCCGTCCGCAGCGCGGCGCTCGCGACCCGCGGCCTGTGGACGCCGCACGGCGACGACCTCGCCGAGGCCGACGCCGCGATCGCGAAGATCTCGTCGGAAGATCCCGAAGCCGCGCCTCTTGCCGGAGCGAAGCGACTCCCTCCGTACGATGATCCCGGTGGCGCCGGTACGGACGACGCGTCCTCGGGTCGTCCGACCGGGGCCACCGGAGCGGACGCGGCGGCGCGCCTCGCGTTCCACCGGGACCGGCTCGCCCGCCCCGTCGGGCCGAGCGGCGGCGCGATCGCGCTCGCCGTCGCCGGCATCGTCGCCTGGCTCGGCGGGCTCGCGTGGCTCGTCGGGTCCGGCGCGCGACGGCGGCCGATCTCCGGCGCCGTCGTGGCCGCGATCGGGGTCGCCGTCTGGGCGGTCGGCCTTTACAAGGCCTGACTCCCGTCGCTACGGTTTCGCCGATGGCCAAGAACCTGGGTGGGGCGATCCTCGAGCTGCTCGCGTCGGAGCGCACCGAGCTGCGCGCCGCGGCGGCGACGGTGCTCGCGGCGGTCGGCAAGGGAGACAGGGCCGTCGAGGCGGCGCTGACGTCGCGCCTGAAGGACGACGACGGCGGCGTGCGCCGGATCGCGCTCGAGGGGCTCGCCGGGATGGGCGCCGCCGGCATCGCGCCCAAGCTCGTGCCGCTCCTGCGCGGCGACGACGAGACGCTCGCGACGCTCGCCGCCCAGGTGCTCGCGCAGCAGGGCGCCGCCGCCGAGGCCGCGCTGCGCAAGGAGGTCGGCTCCGGGCCGGTCGCGGCGCGCCGCGTGATGGCGCAGCTGCTCCTCCGGCGCGGCACGCAGCCCGCCGTCGAGGCCGTGCTCGACCAGCTCCCCGACGAGGAGTTCGGCGAGCAGGCGCTGCAGCTCGTGCGGCACGAGCTCGACCAGCACAACGACAAGGTCGCGAACCTCGTCGAGAAGGTCGGGCTCGCGCGCGCCACCGAGGCGAACAAGGAGCTCGCGAAGGCATGGTCGCGGGCGGTGAAGGCCGCCGAGGCCGCGGCGAAGGACGCCGGCAAGAAGCCGAGGAAGGGCAAGGCGGCGCCCGCCGCCGACGGCCACGCGGCGGCGACGGATCCCCTGCGCGACGAACAGGTCGCGCGCGGCATCGCGACGCTCGGCAGCCTCCTGCGCCTGATCGGCTACCTCGCGCGCCCGGGCACGCAGTCGCTGCTGCTCAGGTACGCCGCCCCCGAGGAGCCGCGCCCGATCCGCCTCGCCGCGATCGCCGGCCTGCGCCGCATCGTCGCGTCGAGCGAGGTCAAGGGGACGGAGAAGGTGATCGAGGCGCTGATCGCGTACGCCGGCGGCGACGACGTGCCCGTCGCGCACTCCGCCGTTGACACGCTGCGCGGCGCGCGCATCCCCGAGGCGCTCGCGAAGTCGTTCGCGGCGCTCGCGAAGTCGAAGAACCCGATGGCGCAGAAGCTCGCGATGGAGCGCCTGCCCGCGGGCGGCGGCGCGTCCGCCGTGAAGGCGCTCGTCGAGGCGCTCGGCGGCGACGACCCGACGGCGCGCGACGCCGCGGCGCGCGGGCTGGCGAAGGCGCCCGAGGCCGTGCTGCCGCTGACGCGGGCGCTGCTCGCGGCCGAGGACGAGCAGGTCGCGCGCCGCTACGCCGGCGCCCTGCGCTCGCACCGCGGCCACGTCTCGAACCAGGCGATCGAGGAGCTCACCGAGAAGGTCCGCGCCTACATGGAGCTCCACCAGAAGGGCAAGGCGACCGCCGACCAGATCGTGCTCGAGCGCATCCTCGCCGAGCTGATCGCCGACGTCGCGCCGGCCGTGCACGTCGAGCTCCTGTTCGAGCGCGCGCGCCGGCTGCGCAAGGCCGGCAAGACCGTCGAGGCGTTCGGCAGCCTGAAGCCGCTCCTGCGCTCGCGCGCGGACCTCGACGGCGCGATCGACGACGAGCAGCGCTTCTTCCTCGCGCTCATGTCGCTCGAGGCCACGGGCGAGGGCTTCATCCGCACGACGCGCGCCGACGACCCGGTGTTCGAGCAGTTCGCGCGGCTCGCCGCGAAGGGCTACCCGGTCGCGAAGCAGCTCGCGCGCGAAAAGGACGTCTCCGACGAGGCGATCTACGCGCTCGGCTTCCGGCTGCTCGAGTCGACCGACGGTGCGAACGAGGAGCTCGGTGCGGAGCTCCTGCAGGGCATCATCGACGAGCGCCCGCGCAGCAAGCTCGCGAAGGCCGCGAAGAACAAGCTCAAGCTGACCGGCCACCTCGACGAGGACTGACCCGCCGCTCGCGCAGGCATTGCGCCGCCACGGCCTACCCGTCGGGGATCAACGACGACAAGGTCGTCCACGCGGTGTTCCACTGCGGCATCGAGTGCATGGGCGTGCCCGTCGTGATCCCGCTGGGGACGTCGCGTCGCCGCCGCCGCTGACACCGTGCGTGCGCGACGACAATTGTCGCGATCCGGAGACTCTGGAGGACGAGCGGCGCAGCGAGCGGGAGCGCACGTCTCGATCGCGTGGTTTGGGGGAGTTGCGGAGGCACCGCCGTTGCACACCCGGAGTGCATCAAGGAGGACCACTCGCCATGAGAAAGATCTTCTGGTGCACTGCACTCGCCCTGTCGCTGCTCGCCGGCGCCGGCTGCAAGAAGAAGGACGAGCGCCTGCAGAGGTCGGAGAAGGCCGTCGAGAAGACGACCGAGGACCTGAAGGACCAGCGCAAGGAGCTCGACGAGGCCCAGCAGGACCTCAACCGGGAGCGCAACAAGCCCGGCGACGAGCCCAGGGACATGGAGAAGAAGGAGGCGGAGGTGCGCGCGCAGGAGAGCGACGTCACCGCCGCCGAGGGTGCGCAGCTGCGCGCGAAGGAGGACTTCGTGCGCGCCGCGAAGGATCACCTCGGCGTGATCGATGCGCGCATCCGCGACCTCGAGACGCGCGCCGATGCGGGTGCGAAGAGCTTCGCGGCGCAGCTGCGCGAGGAGCGCAACGCGCTGGCGGCGAAGGTCGACCGCGTCGACGTGCGCGCGGCCGCGGGCTGGGACGACTTCAAGAAGGACATCAACGACTCGTTCCAGAAGCTCGACAAGGACGTCGACGCGGCGATGCACGGCGAGAAGGCTCCGGCCGAGCGGCCCCTGCCGAACAAGTAGTCCGGATCGCGTAGCTTCGGCCGCAGGTCGTGTGCGGCCCGCCTAGCCAGCTTCGTTAGCTTCGACCCGCGCCACCGCCCGGGCCTGCCGTCACGGCACCAGCTTGTAGCCGAGACCGTAGACCGTGAGGATGTGGCGCGGGTTCTTTTGATCTTCCTCGAGCTTGCGGCGCAGCTTCACGATGAAGTTGTCGACGGTGCGGCTCGTGGTCGACGTCTGCACGCCCCACACCTTCTCGAGTAGCTCGTCGCGCGACAGCGTCTCCTCGGAGCGCTCGCGCAGGAGCTTTAGCACCTCGAGCTCGTAGAACGTGAGGCGCTTGCTCGTGCGGCCGCGGCTCATCGTGTGCTTGCGCGCGTTGATGCTCCACGAGCCGATCGTGAACGTCTCGTCGGCGTGCGACGACGACATCCGGCTCTGGCGGCGGAAGATCGCGTTGATGCGCGCGATCAGCTCGGCGACCGAGAACGGCTTGGTGACGTAGTCGTCGGCGCCGGCCTCGAGGCCGCGGATCTTGTCGCTCTCCTGCGCCTTCGCCGTGAGGATGATGATCGGCACCGTCTCGTCGCGCGAGCGCAGCGTCTCGCACACGCGGTAGCCGTTGTCGTCGGGGAGCATCAGGTCGAGCAGCACGCAGTCGGGCGCCCAGTCCATCGCCGCGGTCAGGCCCTCGGCGCCGGTGCCGCGCGCCTGGACCTCGAAGCCCTCGAACTCGAGCGCGTCGCGCAGGCCGCGCACGATGTCGGGCTCGTCCTCGATGACCAGGATGCGCTTCCGCGAGGATGCCTCGAGCTCCGCCGTCACGACGCTCCCGTGTGTATCACTGTTGTACGGCTCATGCGACCGGTAGCCAGATGCTGAAGGTCGACCCGGCGCCCGGGGCGCTGGTCACCGTCGCATCGCCGCCGTGCGCGCGCGCGATGTGCTGCACCAGCGCGAGGCCGATGCCGGAGCCGCGGATCGGCTTCAGGCGGATCGCGCGCGCCCGGTAGAAGCGTTCGAAGATCCGCTCGTGCTCCTCGGGGTCGATGCCCTGGCCCCAGTCGCGCACGCTGAGGACGACGCGCTGGTCGCCGTCGCGCCTGAGCGCGAGCTCGATGCGCTTGCCGTCGGCGGCGTACTTGATCGCGTTGTCGATCAGGTTGAGCACGGCGAGCGTGAACGCGTTCGCGTCGAGCCGCACCATCGGCAGCTCGGGCGCGATGTCGGCCTCGAGCGTCATCTCGGCGGCGGCGACGCGGCGGCCCGACAGCTCGACGGCCCGCTCGACGACCTCGCCGACGTCGGCGTCCTCGAACTCGTACACCGCGCCGCGCTCGATCTTCGCGAAGTCGAGGACGTTGTCGATCAGGCGCCCGAGCCGCACGCTCTCGCGCCAGATGATCTCGGCGTACTCGTGCGCCTGCTCCGCGCTCTTCGTACGGCCGTTCGCGAGCATCTCGCCGAACATCGAGATGATCGACAGCGGCGTCTTCAGCTCGTGCGACACGTTCGAGATGAACTCGCTCTTCAGCTCGGACAGGCGGCGCTCGCGGCGGATCGCGAAGCCGAGCACCGCGAGGCCGGCGAGGATGACGGTGACGGCGCCGCCGATCAGCACCGAGTTGATCACCTGCTTCCGGCGCAGCTCCTCCCGGCCCGTCTCGTCGCGCTGGGCGACGCGGAGGGTCCAGTCGTCCATCGTGATGCGAAACTTCTGCTCGACGAGGAAGTCGTTCGACGCGTCGCCGAACTCGTAGCCGAAGCGGTGCGCGTGCTTGTCGTCGCGGACCTCGTAGAGGCGCTTGCTCGCGTCGCTGTTGTGGAAGAACTGGTTGAACAGCGTGAAGATGATGTAGTTGAGGTCGTCCTCGACGACGACGTAGAACGTCCGATCTCCGGACAGCCGGCGCATGTACGAGAACATCGTGGGCGTGCCCTCGAGCGTGAAGTAGAGGTGACCGCGCTCGTCGGCCTTCTTCTTGGCCATGCCCATCACGGGCACGACCTTGTCGAGGAACCAGGTCCGGTAGCCCGGGTCGAGGCGCGCCTCGCGCACGTGCGGGCGGGCCGAGAAGCCGTTCGGCACCGGCTTGAAGTGCTCGTCGAGCACGTAGATCGCGAGGACCGCCGCGCCGTGGGCCTTGGGGAGCCGGTCGAGCTGGTCGGCGCTGAGCTCGTCCAGGTTGACCCCGCGCATGAGCTTCGAGTCGGCGTAGTCGATGACCTGCTCGAGGCTGGTCACCTTCTCCTCGGCGAGCTCCTCCATCAGCGTGATCTCGCGTTCGCGGGCGGTGCCCTCGCTGGTGGCGCTGAAGCTGTAGTACGCGAGTGCCGCAGCCGCGGCCAACACCGCGAAGATCAAGGCGTTCAGGAGGAGGAGGCGGCGCACCGAGGAGGGATCGTGAAGGGGAAAACAAAGTCCTGCAACACTTGTAAGTCCCCAAGGTTGCTCGGGACGGTGAAGGTGTGTTAGAGGCGATGAGTAGGCCGAGATCGAATCCGGACTCCGGATTTCATTTCCTTACAAGTAATTACGGCGACATCGTCCAAAGAGGCACGGATGGATTCCATCTTCGAAGAAGACGCCGATGCGGTAGGTGGGGAGATCGAGGCTTACTGTCCGTCGCCGCGCTGCAAGGCGGATACGACCCACACGATCATCAGCATGTACGAGGACGAGGTCCGCCGCGTCCAGTGCGTGGTGTGCGGCGAGGTCCACGCGTACCGCAAGCCCCGGGGCGATGGCTCCGAGGAAGCCGGTGAGGGCGGCGGCAAGCGCGCCAGCTCCAAGCGGATGACGTGGGAGGACGCGCTCGCCCGGGCGAGCGACAACGACCTCAACAACTGCCGCCCGTTCTCGATCCTCGACGCGTACGAGGAGGGCGACGTCGTCTGGCACCGCCAGTTCGACGTCGGCTTCGTGATCGGACTCCTGCCCGACAACAAGGTCGAGGTCGTGTTCAACGACGGCGGGTCGCGCATTCTGGTCCACAACCGCAAGGACCTGGCGTCGCGGATGCCCGACATCAGCGAGGTCCCGGTCCCGCGCGACCAGAAGAAGAAGAAGCGCAGCAAGAAGGGCGAGGCCGCCCCGCCGCAGATCGCCGTGCGCAGCAAGGACGAGATCGCCGCCGCCCTCGAGCGCGCGCGCGAGGCCGCCCACGCGCGCAGCGACGAGGCGCAGAAGACCGCCGACGAGCGCAGCAAGAAGCTCGGCGCCGACGTGAAGAAGCAGAAGACCACCAAGTCCGCTCCTCCGCCGCCCGCCGCCGCCGCCAAGGGCGCCGTCAAGCCCGCGAAGGGCGCTGCCCCCGCCGCCGCCGCTGCAAAGCCGGCCAAGGGCGAGAAGGCACCCGAGAAGGCGCCCGAGAAGGCCGAGAAGGCCGAGAAGGCGGCCAAGGGCACCGTGAAGGCGGCCAAGCCCGCCGGCAAGCCCGCCGCCCCGGCCAAGGCCGCCGCGAAGCCCGCGAAGGCCCCGGCCAAGCCGGCCAAGGCCGCCGCGAAGCCCGCGAAGAAGCCCGCGCCGGCCAAGAAGCCGCCCGCAAAGAAGCCCGCGCCGGCCAAGAAGCCGCCCGCGAAGAAGCCGGCCAAGAAGAAGAAGTAGGCGCCCGAGCTAGCGCTCGGTCACGGTGCGCGCCGGTGGGGGCTCGGAGTCGCGGCGCACCTGGTAGCGGAAGGGCAGGAGGACCGTGAACTCGGTGAACACCTGCGGGGTCGAGTCCACGGTGATGAGGCCGCCGTGGAGCTCGATGAGGCCGCGCGCGATGTAGAGGCCGAGGCCGGCCGAGTCGGGCCCCGCGGAGGTGTGGTGCTTGACCGGCTGGGCGTGGAGGAAGGGATCGAAGATGCGCTGCCGGTCCTCCTCCGAGATGCCGACGCCGTTGTCGCGCACGCGCAGGCGCGCCCAGCCGCCGGGGTAGCGGTCGCGCGGCGCCTCGTCGACGCGCAGCTCGATCCGGCCCTGCTCGGGCGTGTAGCGGATCGCGTTCGACACGAGGTTGATCGCGATCTGGTGCAGCTTGTCGCGGTCCGCGTCGAGCGGCTCGATCTTCGAGATGTCGGCCTCGAGCTGCTGGCGGCGCGCGTTCGCGAGCGGCATCAGCTCGGTGACGACGTCGCGCACGACGTCGCCGAGCTCGACCGGCTCGCGGCGCAGCACGATCTTGCCGGATTCGATGCGGCTCGACGTCAGCATGTCGTCGACGAGCCGCTTCAGCCGGTGCGCGTTGCGCCGCACCGACGCCATCGGGCGCGCGATCAGCGGCGGCAGGTCGCCGAACCGGCCCTCGGAGAACAGGTCGAGGTAGCCGACGATGCTCGTCAGCGGCGTGCGCAGCTCGTGCGCCGCGATCGAGATGAACTCGGCCTTCGCGCGGCTCTGGCGCTCGAGCTCGACGTTCTTGGTGCGCAGCTGCGCCTCGGACTCGGCGAGAGCGCGCGTCCGCTGGCGCACGATCTGGTCGAGGTTCGCGCGCAGGGCGCGGAACTCGGCGCGCGCGTCCTCGACCTCGCGCGTGCGCTCCTCGAGGACGTTGCCCAGGCGCACGGCCGCGTCGAACAGCTCGCTGTGCGTCGGGCTCGACGGGCCGCCGGTGCGTTCGAGGCGCGCGATCAACACGTCGATCGTCCGCTGCGCCGCCCCGAGCTCGCCCTCGAGCTCGGCGATGCGTTCGTCCGGGTCCTTCGTCATCGCGGCCCCTCCCCGATCGCGAGCCCCGTCAGCGTGTGGTTGACGAGCACCATGCCGCTCTGCTCGCCGAAGCTCTGGAACCCGGCGACCGGGTGCGCCGCGTACGCGTTGTCGAGGTCGCGCGCCAGCCCGCGCGCGCTCGCCTCGAGGTGGCGGCCGATGCACGAGAACGCGAGCAGCGCGCGCAGCGTCCCGACGCGGTCGGCGGCGAGCGCGAGGTCGCGGCTCGTCGACGCGATCATGTCGTCGGGGCGCATGATGCGCAGCACGTGCCCGACCTCGACGGCGCTCGCGACGTGGATGCGCTCGCCCTCGAAGTGCGTGATCGAGCGGACGTACGGCACGCTGTCGATGTAGCGCGCGAACCCGTACACGATCGGGTGCTCGAACGCCTCCGGCGCGAGGAGCTGGCGCAGCCGCGACGTCGCCGGGATGCCGTCGAGCTCCTCGATGATGCGCCCCGACGCCGCGGTCACGACGGTGCGGCGCTCGGTCGGCACGAGGTGCGTCGACGACATCGCCACGAACGGCAGGTCGCTCTGCAGCAGCACGACGACGCCCGCGTCGTTCGTGACCTCGCCGCGCACCCACACGTGCGGCTTGCGCTGCGACTTCGCCTCGCTCGACGCGCCGCCGCCGATGAAGCGGATCTGCGGCGCGGCCGCCGCCGAGCCGATGCAGAACGCCTCCTCGAAGCCGCACGTCGAGTCGTAGACCGTGATCGCGACGTGGCGCGTGGCATCGAGCGCGGTCGCGGTCGTGCCCATCCCGGCGGCGGCCTGGTGGACCGCGTCGCGGCTGCGCGTGAGCGGCGACTTCGGGAGCTCCGGCGCGACGCCGATGCCGACGCGGAACGCGTCGCCGTAGAGCCCCATGCCGACGGCGCGCTTCCGATCGGTGATCCCCGCGGCGGTGGCCGCGTCGATCGGGCCGAGCACGCCGACGGTCGAACCACCGACGACCGGCGCGGGCCGGAGGCCGTGCTGCGTCACGCGCGCGATCGCGGCCGGGTCGAGGCGCCAGTCCGCGAACACGAACGCGCACCGCAGGTCGGGAGCGAGCAAGCCCTCGACGATCTCGCGGGCGACGCGCTCGGCATCATCCCCACTCGCGACCACCTGCCGCGCGATCCGCTGTGCCACGCCCCACCATAGCCCATCTCGCCGAAAAGTTGCCCCGGTTCCGACGATGCCGCTTCGATAAGGGCATGGAGAAGAACTGCACCGCGTGCGGGCAGACGTTCCGTCCTGCGTTCGTGTTCCAGATCGCGGTGACCCCCGACGGCAAGCACCACTTCTGTTCGCTCGAGTGCCGGAAGTCCACGCTCGGCGACGAGGCGTTCCGCGCCCGGCGCGCGCGGCGCATCGCGATCCTCAACCAGAAAGGCGGCACCGGCAAGACGACGACCGCCGTCAGCCTCGCGGCCGGCCTCGCGGAGCGCTCGCACAACGTGCTGCTCGTCGACACCGACGCGCAGGGGAACGTCGGAGTCTCCCTCGGCGTGGCGGGTGAGAAATCGCTCTACCACGTCCTCGTCGAGGGCGAGGACCCGACGGAGGTCGCCGTGCCGGTGCGCGGCCACCTCGACGTGATCACGTCCGACGCGACGCTCGCGGCCGCCGAGATCTGGCTCGCCCGCCAGGCGCCCGAGGCGCGCAGCAAGATGCTCACGCGCCGGCTCAACCTCATGCAGATCACGCGCCGCTACGACTCGATCATCATCGACTGCGGCCCGTCGCTGAACCTGCTCAACCAGAACGCGCTGTCGTACGTCGACGAGGTCATCATCCCGGTGACGTGCGACTACCTCGCCCTCGTCGGCGTGAAGCAGGTGCTGCGCACGATCAAGGACGTCGAGCGCCACCTCGGCCACGCCGTGCGCATCTCCGCCGTGCTCCCGACGTTCTACGACGGCCGCACGCGCCTCGCGCGCGAGGTGCTCGAGACGCTGCAGGGCCACTTCAAGCACAAGTGCCTCGAGCCGATCCGCCTCAACACGCGCCTCGCCGAGGCGCCGAGCCACCGCAAGACCATCTTCGAGTACGCGCCGACCTCGCACGGCGCCGCCGACTACAACCGCGTGTGCGACTGGGTCCTCGCGACCACGGCGCGCATGGAACACGAGGCCCCGCGCTCCGCCGCGGAAGCGCAGGTCGCCTCGTGAGGAGCCGAGAGGAGAGCGCGACATGAAGGACGACAAATCGATGGCCCACGACCCGCTGAGCGACGCCGACGCGATCCTCAGCGCGGAGTACTACGGCCGGCGCCCCGATCCGGAGCGCCGCCCCAAGCCGCAGGGCGAGAAGCCGACTCACTACAAGGTCATCTGCATCTCGATCTACAAGCGAGATCTCGAGGACCTCGAGGCGAAGGTGGCCGAGCTCAAGCGGCGCGGCTGGACCAAGGCCAACAAGTCGCAGCTGATCCGACTCGCCCTCAGCCAGATCGATCTCGACAAGCTGACGACGCCTCCGCAGTAGTAGGGCACACTACCGCCCGTGCCCGGAGCCGGGATCGATGATCTGGAAGCTGAGTACCGCGCCTACCTCGATCGCTTCGCCCGCGAGCTCGGCGAGGTCCAGGTCGGCGGCTTCGCGAAGTTCGACGGTCAGCTGATCAAGAAGCTGACGTTCGAGGAGCTCGCGGCCGCGTACGCGGAGTACCGCGAGCTCGTCGACCACTACACGTCGAGCCTCGAGCGCGGCGACACGATCAACAACATCGTGCTGCGGCTCGTGCGCGAGAAGGCGGCGCACCTCGTGATGAAGCCGCCGCCCGGCGCGTAGCTCAGAACACCTTGCCGATGCCGATCGTGAGCGCGTTGAACAGGTCGGTGCGGTTGACCGCGGTGCCGGTGTGGGCGCGCTGCGAGTTCATGACCGGCTCGCCGAAGCTGAGGGTCGTGTAGTTGAGGTCGTAGGCGGCGACGATGTCCATGTCGGGCTTCCACTTGTACGTGATGCCCGCGTTGAGGGAGACGCGCTTCGCGCCGGGGTTCACGCCGTCCTCGAGGTTCTTCGTCTGCGTGACGCTCGCGCCGATCTGCGTGTCGAGCGTGAGCCGCGCGCCGATCTTCGGCTTGAGGCGCGGGATCACGACGCCGACGCCGAGCGTGGGCGAGGTGATGTTCTCCGACGGCAGCCGCGCGGTGTTCTTCGCGAGGTTCTCGACGTCGGACACCTGGAACGACTGATAGGCGATGCCGAGGCGGCCCAGCAGCATCATGCCGTTGGACTTCTGGAGGTCGTAGGCCCCGACGGCGCGCATCGCGAAGTTGTGCAGCGTGATGCCGGTGGTGCCGCCCATGACCTGGATGCCGGGCACCGCCTTCGCGAAGTCGTACCCCACGTCGGCGCCGAGCTTGTAGCGCGGCTTGTACGGGTACAGCACCGTGCCGCCGAGCGAGACCGCGACCGCCGCCGTGCCGAGGTTGTAGTTGTCGTTCGCCCCCGTGCCGCCCGCCGAGCGGACGCCCTGCTGGAGATAGTTGAAGCCGAGGCGCGCGCGCGCATCCATCGTGCGGCCGCCTTTGCCGCCGCCGCCGCCGCTCGACTCCGTCATCGACAGCTTCGAGCCGAGGACGAACCCGATGTCGCCCTCGTCGTTCTCGACCTCGACGAACTTGCCCTTCTTCTTCCCCGTCGGGAACAGGAGCTCGCCCTTGGCCGCCGAGAACTGCTCGTCGGACTCGTCGTCGGCCTCCGAGTACACCGACGTCTTCACGAGGACCTTCACCGTCGGGCGCTCGTCGTCCTTGATGACGATGTCCTCGTCGTCGTCCTTGTCGCGGTCCCGGTCCTTCGGCGTCTCCTTCGGGGGCTTCTTGCGCACCGGCTTGTCGTCGGGATCGTCCGTATCCGTGTCGCTGTCGCTGTCCGAGTCGCGGCCGCCGCTACCGTTGCCGACGGCGTCGGCGCCGACGCGGTCGTCGGGGGCGCCGCCGCCGAAGCCACGCTTGGTGCCGCGGCCGTCCACGAACGGGCGCCGCCGCGTGTTGCGGACCAGATCGTCCTCGCCCTCGGGCAGGTTGACCTTGCTGCGCGGGATGAACCCGGTGCGGCCCGAGACGCGGACCTTCAGCCAGCGGCCATCCGTGGACAGGATGGTCATGCTCTGGCCTTCCTTGACCTTCATGATGACCTGGCCCTGCTCGCCGGCGCGGCTGTAGAGCTTGGCATCCTGGTTCGTCTTCACCTTGTCGGCGGCGGCGGGTCCCGCCAGCGCCAGGAGGATGCCGACCAAAGCGACACGCAGTCTCATGGTCGCTCGAGTGTACAAGCCCCGTGCCGGTCGCTCCACCACGGAAACCACGCCGGTGGGGCCTCGTCAACTACCCAGGATCCCGGCCGCCCGGAGGCGGAAGGTGGGGGTGGCCTACCTCGACGGGGGGATCGAGACGCCAGCGTGCGTAACAGGTTGAGTTAAGCTGAGGCCTCTTCCATGACCCTGCAGAAGCGTTCCTATGCCCAAGGTCACTTCGAGCTGCGCATCGACGGTCACGCGACCACCGCGTACCTCAAGTCCGTCGAGGGTGGCTTCTCCAAGGTCTCGGTCGTCGACGAGCCGATCGGTCCGCACAACGAGCGCATCAAGCACTCGTCCACCGTCGAGATCGACCCGATCTCGATCGAGTTCGGCATCAGCGGTGCCAAGGACATCCTGAAGTGGATCCAGAAGTCGTGGCGCAAGCAGCACATGCGCTACAGCGGGCAGATCACGCACGCGGACTTCAACCTGCACCCGACGTTCGAGCACGAGATGATGGACTGCCTCATCACCGAGACGGCCTTCCCGACGCTGGACGGCTCGTCGAAGGAGGCCGGCTTCCTCAAGTGCAAGATCCAGCCGGAGCGCACGAAGTACCGCACGCTCCCGCCGAGCGAGAGCAAGATCAAGTCGGACCTCGGCCGGAAGCAGAAGTCGTGGTTGCCGTCGAACTTCCGCTTCACGATCGACGGCATCGACGACATGCAGTACACGAACAAGCTCGACGGCTTCACCGTCAAGCAGGGCATCAAGAAGTTCTACACGGGCGAGGATCGCTTCCCGACGATCGAGCCGACGAAGATCGAGTTCCCGAACCTGAGCGGCACGATCGCCCTCGCCTACGCCGACAAGCTGTTCAAGTGGCACGAGGAGATGGTGATGAAGGGCGGCAAGGATCACCGCCTCCAGAAGTCGGGCGCGATCGAGTTCCTCTCGCCCGACCTGAAGCAGACGCTGTTCACGATCAACCTGTTCGAGATCGGCATCGCGAACGTCACGATCGACAAGTCGACGGCGAACACCGACAGCATCAAGCGCGTGAAGTTCGAGCTCTACGTCGGCCGCATGGACATCGACGGCAGCCTCGGCCTCGAGTAGCGAGCGCCTAGCTCCACGACCAGTACACGAGCAGGTCGTACAGGATGTGGGCGTAGACGGCGTGGGCGAGCGAGCGGAACCAGAACATCGCGGCGAACGCGGCGCCCGCCAGCGCGCGGTACGCGAAGACGTGCATCGAGAACGGCTCGCCGAGCGGGCCGGCGTGGTGCGCCGCCGAGAACGCGACCGAGGACGCGACGAGGATCGCGAGCCACACGAGCCGCGGCGCCGCGCCGGGGAACCACCGCCGCGCGAGGTAGACGAGCCCGCCGAACCACAGCAGGCGGAACACGAGCTCCTCGTGCACGCCGGCGCCGAGCGCGTTGATCACCTGGCCGCCGGTGATGCCGAGGCCGAGGAGGCGGGTCAGGACGATCTCGATCGCCGCGCCGAGCGTGAGCGCGTAGAGCGCCGCCTCGAGCAGCACGGGCCCGAGGACGTCCGCGCGCAGCGTCGACGTGCGGCCGTCGCGGCGCAGCCACACGATGAACCCGGCCGCGACGCACGCGTGCAGGATCAGGTAGCCGCGGCCGCCGAGCGCCGCGTACAGCGCGCGCGTGACGACGTCGGCGCCGTTGACGTGCCCGGTGAACAGCACGCCGACCTGGTAGGCGAGCAGCGCCGGGAAGATCATCACGAGGCTCGCCGCGAGCTCGCCGCGCCCGTGCCACGGCACGTGCCTCGCCTTCATACGTTGCCGCGCGGCCGCGGGGAGGCGCGCCGCGGCGGTGCCGGCGTCGCCTTCGGCGGCGGCCCCGGGACCTTCGAGCGCTTCGCCGCGGCCGGCGACGGCGACGGCGGGCGCACGGTCGCGTCGATCATGCGGTCGGCGCGCAGGTACGTCGCCGCGGCGGCGGCGACCTCGGCCACGCCGACGCCGCGCAGCGCGTCGTCGTAGCGCGACCACGTGTTCCAGCCGAGGCCGTACGCCTCGTGGTAGGCCATCGCGTTCGCGACCGCCGAGCGCCGCTGCATCGCGATCTGGTGCGCGCCGGCGAGGTAGCTGCGCGCGCGATCGAGCTCGTCGGTGGTGACGCCGCCGGCGCGGATGCGATCGAGCTCGGCGCGCACCTGCGCGACCGCGCCGTCGACCTTGTCGGGCGCGCACGAGAAGTAGACGGCGACGAAGCCCGGGTCGAGCCCCTCGACGGAGTGCGCCGACACCCGGTACACGAGGCCGCGCTTCTCGCGCAGCTCGGCGAACAGGCGGCCGCCCTGCCCGCCGAGGATCGCGACGAGCACCTCGAGCGCGAAGCGATCCGGCGCGTCGACCGTCGCGCCCGGGAAGCCGAGCACGACGTGGGCCTGCGCCCGGTCGAGGTAGCGGTAGACCTCGCGCTCGCTCGCGCTGCGCCCGTCGACGACCGGTGGCTTCGGCGTCGCCGCGGCGCCCGGCTTCTGCGCCGGCTGCGCCGCGAAGCGCGCGCGCACGTGGGCGATCGCGTCGTCGAGGTCGACGTCGCCGACGATCGCGATCGTCGCCGCCGAGGCAGGGTAGCGATCGCGGTAGAACGCGAGCAGCCCCGGCCGGTCGAGGTCGCCGATCGAGTCGGGCGTGCCGAGGATGTCGCGCGCGTACGGGTGCGTCTGGTAGAGCGCCTCGCTGAACGCGCGGAACGCGACCTGCGTCGGGTTGTCGGCCTGCGCGGCCTGGTCCTCGACGAGCAGCTTCTTCTCGCGCGCGAGCTCGCCGTGCGGCAGCGCGGGGTCGAGCACGCAGTCGGCGAGGAGGTCGAAGCCCTGCTGCCAGGTGCGCGCGAGCCACTCGCCCGCGATACCGAAGCTGTTGCGGCCCGCGACGCCCGACAGCCCGCCGCCGAGGCGATCGATGCGGTCGGCGACGGCGGCGGCGTCGAGCTTGCCGCAGCCGCGCGTGATCATGCGCGCGAGCAACGTCGACGCGCCCGCGGACTTCGCATCCTCGGCGCGCTGGCCGCCGCGCCACACCGCGCGCATCGCGACGACCGGCACCGACGGATCGCGCCGCACGACCAGCACGAGGCCGTTCGGCAGCACCACGCGCTTCTCGACGGGCGCCGCCACGGCCGGCGGCTTCGCGAGCGAGCGCCGCACCAGGCCCTCGGCGCGGCGGGCGAACGTCGCGTGGCTCGCGCGCTTCCCCGCGGCCGGCAGGATCGCGGCGACGCTCGCGTTGTCGGGGCGCAGGTAGCGGCGCATGACGTGCGCGAGGTCGTGGCGGCGCACGGCGCGGATGCGGTCGAGGTAGACGTGCCCGAACTGCGGATCGCCGGTCACCGTCGCATGCCAGCCGAGCGAGCGCGCGCGGCCCTGCGCCGTCTCGAGCTGGCGCACGAACGAGCTCTCGGCGGCGATGCGCGCCTTGTCGAGCTCGGCGCTGTCGATGTCGTCGACGAGGCCGATCGCGTGGTCGACGAGCGCCCCGACGGTGCGCGCCGCCCGCCCCGCCGGCGCCGTCGCCGATAGCACCATCAGGCCGGGGTCGCGCAGCGCGTGCACGGTCGCGGTCGCCGACGTCGCCAGGTGGTCGCGGTCGCGCAACAGGCGCGGCAGGCGCGCGGACTCGCTCTGCCCGAGGAGGATCGCGGCGACGTCGAGCGCGGCGAGGTCGGGGTGGCGCGCCGCCGGCACGTGAAACCCGACGGCGAGGTACGCCTCGGCGACGTCCCGCGCGACGGCGGACGCGCGCGGCGTGGTCTGCTCGGGCTCCGCGGGCACGCGACGCACCGGGCGCCCCGACGGCATCGTGCGGAACCGTCGCTCGACGCCGCGGCGCACGCGCTCGACATCCACATCTCCCGCGACGACGATCGTCAGGTTGTCGGCGACGTAGTAGCTGCGGAAGAACTCGAGCAGCGCGTTCGGCTGCAGCGCGCGCACGCTGTCGGCCGTGCCGATCACCGGGCGGCGGTACGGGTGCGCCACGAACGCGGTCGCGAACAGGCTCTGCGCGACGCCGCGCGCCGGATCGTCGCTGCCCTGCCGGATCTCCTCGAGGACGACCTGGCGCTCGCGCGCCAGCTCCTCGGGATCGACGCGCGGCGCGAGCAGCGTGTCGCCGAGCGCGTCGATCGCCCCGTCGACGTGATCGCGCCCGAGCACGGCGTGATAGACGGTGTGGTCGAACGCGGTCCACGCGTTGATCTCGCCGCCGCCGCGCTCGATCGTCCGCACCAGCTCGCCCACGCCGTAGCGGCGCGAGCCCTTGAACAGCATGTGCTCGACGACGTGCGCGATGCCGGCCTCGTGCGGGCCCTCGTCGACCGAGCCCACACCCACCCACGCCTGCACCGCGGCGACCGGCGCGTGGTGGCCGAGCGGGCTGGTCGCGACGTGGAGCGTGAGCCCGTTGTCGAGCCGGGTGGTCTGGACGTCGTGCACGAGCAGCGCTCCCAGCGCGGCCAGATGATAGGCACGGCATCCCAACCCGGGCATCTTTTGGCAGGCGAACATACCCGCGCGCGACCGGGGTATCCTCTTTTCCATGAGGCGGATCGGCGCATTCCTTTGGGTCCTCGCAGTCCTTCCGGCCTGCGGGGGCGACGCGGACGTGGAAGGCAACTACACGATTGCCATCACGAATCGTGACAACGGCTGCAACTTCCCGAACTGGACCATCGGCCAGAAGACGAACGGCATCGTCGTCGACCTCGCGCAGGACGGGGGCGACGTGACTGCTTCCGTCGGCGGCGCGACCGGCGGCTTCCTCGACCTCGCGTTCGGGGCCCACGTCTACAAGGGGACGATCTCGGGCGACCGCCTGAGCCTCACGCTGTTCGGGCAGCGCTCGCAGAACATGGGCAACTGCGCCTTCACGTTCAACTCGATCATCGACGCCACGGCGTCGGGCGACTCGCTCGCGGGGCGCATCGACTACACGGCCGCCGGCAACGGCAACCCCGACTGCGCGACGATCGACGGCTGCGTGACGTTCCAGGAGTTCGCCGGCTCCCGTCCGCCGCCGTGAACGCGACCCCGGCGCCCGGCCCTCCGACGCTGGTCACGACGCGGCTCGCGCTGCGCGACCTGCGCGCCGAGGACGCATCCGCGATCGCCGCTGGCGCCGGCGATCCGCGCGTCGCGCGCTACCTCGTGCAGGTGCCGTCGCCGTACCCGGTCGCGCTCGCGCGCCGCTGGGTCGCCCACCGCCGCGAGTGGTGGCCGCTCGGGCGCGGCGTGACGCTCGCGATCGCGCTGCGCGACGCGCCCGACCAGCTGCTCGGCACCGTCAGCCTGCGCCGCTTCGCGCGCGACCGCCGCGCCGAGCTCGGCTACTGGCTCGCCGCCGCGCACTGGGGCCACGGCTTCGCGACCGAGGCGTGCCGCGGCATCGTCGCATTCGGCTTCGGCCAGCTCGAGCTCGCGCGCATCTACGCGCAGGTGCTCGCCGGCAACGCCCCGTCGATGCGCGTCCTCGAGAAGATCGGCATGGTCCACGAGGGCGTGAAGCGGCAGCACGTGAAGAAGGGCCACCACCTGCACGACATCGTGCTCTACGGCCTCCTGCGCGACGAGTGGCGAAACAGCACGTAGCCCAGGATGAGGCCCGCGACGACGCCGACGGCGAGGCCGGTGCCGAACGACAGCGAGCGGACCTCGGGGGAGCGCGAGGGTGTCGTCGTCGTCGAGCCGTCGGCGAGCATCGCGATCGCGAAGCCGGCGAGGCCGAGCGCGCCGGCGATCGCCGCGGCGATCCACAGGGCGCGCGACGCCGGCTTGCGCGTCGCGCGACCGGCGGCCGCGATCTCGGCGATCGCGCGCTCCCGATCGTCGCCGGCGGGCATGGATCCTGGATAGCACGGGCCCACGCACGTCGAGCCACGCACTTGCGCGCGGCCGCGTTGCGATCGGCAACATGCGTAGCCTCCTCACTTTCGCCCTCCTCTTCTCCGCCTGCTCCCCGAACGCCGCGCCCGGCGGAGGAGGCGACGACGACACCGCGCCACCCGACGGCGCGGAGCCGCCCGGCGGCTGCCTCGCGGGCAAGGCCGGCGCGGCGTGCATCCTCGAGCTGTTCGACCGGGCGACGTCGGCCTGCGATCCGGCGACCGTCGCCGAGCTGCGCGCCGAGCTCGACGCGCGCGCCGGGATGGGCCCGCTGTGGGCGAACGGCCGCGCGCTGTTCCGCACCGCGCAGCCGATCTCGATCGCCGGCGCGTTCAACGACTGGACGGCGAACGCGCTCGTGTCGTCGGCGGTGTGCGGCACCGACCTCGTCGTCGCCGCCGGCGCCGTCCCGTCGGGGCACTGGCAGTACAAGCTCACCGACGGGAGCGCGTGGTCGCTCGACCCGCAGAACCCGGCGTTCGCGTACGACGACTTCGCCGGCAACCCCGACGGCGCGAACAGCGTGCTCGCGACACCCGACGCCGGCCGCGGCCAGCTCGTCCGCCTCGAGCGCGCCTGTTCCACGGCGCTCGGTAACTGCCGCGGCGTCACCGCGTACCTGCCGCCCGGCTACGACGCGCGCGAGCACGCCGCGCGCACCTACCCGGTGCTGTTCATGCACGACGGGCAGAACGTGTGGGACGACCACGACTGCTGCTTCGGGCACACCGGCTGGGAGGTCAACGTCACCCTCGACGCCGAGATCGCCGCCGGCCGGGTCGCGCCGATCATCGTGATCGCCGCCGACAACACGCCCGCGCGCAACGCGGAGTACGGCCTGTCCGCGTCCGCGATGGCGGCGTTCATGAAGTTCCAGGTCGAGGAGCTGCAGCCCGCGGCGCTCGCGCAGGTGCGCTGGGACGGTGCGCGCGTCGGCGTCGCCGGGAGCTCGCTCGGCGGGCTCGTCGCGATGCACCTCGCGCTGCGCCACCCGCAGACGTACGGCGCCGTCGCGTCGCTGTCGGGCGCGTTCTGGCCCGAGGAGACGGCGCTGCGCCCGCTCCTGCCCGGCCTCGGCAAGCAGGCGCTCGCCGTGTACCTCGACCACGGCGGCCGCGCCGCGAACAACAGCGACGGTGCCGCGGACTCGATCGCGGTGCGCGACGCGCTCGCCGCCCTGGGCTGGCAGACGCAGGTGTCCCCGGCGTGCACGACCGGCCCCGATGCGCTGTGCTACTTCACCGAGCCCGGCGCCACGCACGACGAGCTGGCGTGGAAGGCGCGCGCCTTCCGCTTCCTGCGCTTCCTCTACCCCGCGCCGTGATCGCGGCCGTCCGTCCTCACCCCTGGGGGACGTGACCCCGATCCGGCGCGCGACGCCATTTCCCTACATCTCCGCGATCCTAATGATCTTGCGGGGCCACGCGCTGGGGACCCGGGTCCTCGCGGCACGACCGTTGCTTAACGCGGTTGTCATGAAGAAGCTCCTCGCTGTCGCTTTGGCCATGCCGCTGGCGGCCTGTATCGTGGGCAACGAAGCCGGCAGCGGCGGTGGTGGCGACGACGGCACCAACGACCCGCCGGTGGACGACCCGAACACGCTGGCGGGGAGCATCACGGAGAGCCGCACGCTCTCGGGCGCGATCTCGATCGCGGCCGACACGACGATCGAGAGCGGCGTGACGCTCACGGTCTCGGCCGGCACGACGATCACCGTCAAGAGCGGCAAGCGCCTGAGCGTGAAGGGCACGCTGTCGATCGAGGGCACCTCGGCGTCGAAGGTCGCGATCGACTGGGAGAACGGGTCGAACGGCAGCATCCCGGTCAGCGGCACCGCGAACATCACGTACCTCGTGATGCACGGCGGCGCGATCACGACGACGACCGGCGCGGCCGTGACGATCACCGACTCGCTCATGGCGAAGGCGTCGGGCGACCTGCTCATCATGAGCGGCGGCTCGGTCACGATGACCTACTCGCAGATCGGCGAGGCGACCGGCGACACCACGCACTGCAACCTGCACTTCGGCGGCAACGCCAACACCGTCAACATCACGAAGTCGAACATCGTCGGCGCGCCGTACGGGCTCATGTTCTACGGCGGCACCGCGGCCAACTTCCGCGAGAACAACTGGATGGCCGGCACCGAGGCGACGAAGATCAACGTCGACACCCAGCCGGGCGTCAGCGGCGACTTCTCGCTCGGCTACTTCGACAAGCCGTTCACGCCGGGCGCCGGCGCACAGATCACGATGAACGACCTCGCCGCCGCGCCGCTCACCGACGCCGGCGTCCGTCCCTAGTCACCCAAGTCACCCACGCCGTCCGTCACCTCTTTTCCAAAACGGTCCGCCCCGCGCGGGCCGTTTTGCGTTTTCGGAGTGCGATTTCATGTGGATCCGCGAGAAAGTCTCACGGTAGGGTCCCGCGCCATGCGGAACCGGGCACTCGTGATCGGCACTCTCGCGCTGGCCTTGTGCGCGTGCGGCGATTTCCCGCCACCCCGTGACATGCCGCCGTCTCCTCCGGATGTGAACGACCCGGATTACCGGGTTCGCTCCCTCAAGGAGTGGTACCTCGTCGGCGACGCCGCGACGCCCGCGCAGGACCAGGTGACCGTGTTCGTCGACGCACCGGCCGGGACGGACTTCGTCGACATGTGGATCGCCGACCTGCCGCCGGTGCGCCTCGCCGAGCAGCCCGACGGCGCGTTCGGCAAGCAGCTCTCGATCGCGAGCCTCCCCGCCGGCAGCTACGACGTGCTCCTCGCGGCGAACGGCGCGCGCACCGCGTTCGCGAAGGCGACTATCCGTCGGTCGGCCGCCTATTACGTGCTGGTGTCGACGGACTGGGATTTCTCCGACCCCGGCGACATGGTGATTGCCTATCAGGACGCGATGCACAGGGACCATCCGTCGCTGCGCATCACCCACTTCCCCGGCCCCTACACGTTCACGGACCCGGCCATGACGCCGGCGCGCCAGGCCCGGCTCGTCGAGTGGCTGGTCGCGCAGCGCGACACGTTCCGCGACGAGATCGGCCTGCACATCCACCCGTACTGCCACTTCGTCGTGTCCGCGGGCGTCACATGTGTGACGGACCAGTCGACGACGATGGCGTCCGACCCGACCGGGTACACGATCAAGCTCGGCGCCTACAACCGCCAGGACATGGGGACGCTGCTCCAGCACGCGTCCGACCTGTTCGCGCAGCACGGCCTCAACCGGCCCAAGACGTTCCGCGCGGGCGGGTGGACGGCGACGCTCGACACCCTCGCGGCGCTGGCCGACAAGGGCTTCACGGCCGACACGAGCGCGCTCAACTGGGCCCGCATCGAGGAATGGCAGGGGCGCGAGCTGTACACGTTCAACATGACGAACTGGGCACCGATCAACGACACCAGCCAGCCCTACTTCCCGAGTCAATCCGATCACCTGAGCAGTGCGCCGCCCACCCTGTCGCTGCTCGAGGTCCCCGACAACGGGGTGATGATCGACTACGTCTCCCTCGACGAGATGAACGGCCTGTTCGACGCGAACTGGGACGGGCAGCCCCTCGCCCAGCCGAACACCCTGATGATGGGATTCCACCCGTCGCAGGGCTTCTCGAAGTTCGAGTACCAGCGGGTCGAGGGCTTCCTCGACTATGCCGATCAGCACCTCGCAAGTGAGCATCTGGGCCCGGTCGTCTACATCACGCTCGCCGACCTCGTGGCCGTGTACACCCCCTGAGCGATACCCGATCCCTCCCGAGTGCTTTTGTGCGGGTACAGAGTTGTACCGGGAGAATTTGTATGCTCCATTGCGGAGGCGCTGATCTCCTATTCTTACTCAGCGACGAGGAACCCGAATGAGTGATTTCCAGACCGAGATGAATCGTGTGGTGCAGGGGTTCGTGGCTCAGATCACCGAGCTCGCGCGTCGCGCGGCCATCGACACGCTGGAGACCGCCTTGTCGCGCGGTGGGGGACGGGCGAAGGGCGGCGGGGCGACGAGCGTGCTCTCCGTCGTCGCGCGCGGTGGTCGAGGACGCGGCACGAAGCGGACCTCGGACGAGCTCGAGAAGCTGTCCGAGTCGTTCGTCGAGTTCGTGAAGTCGAACCCCGGCCTGCGCATCGAGCAGATCAACAAGCAGCTCGGCACCACGACCAAGGATCTCGCCCTCCCGATCCGCAAGCTGATCGCGGACGGCGACATCAAGGTGAAGGGCCAGAAGCGCTCGACGACGTACTTCGCCGGCGAGGGCGGTCGGAAGAAGAAGGCCAAGAACTAGCGAAGAGCTCGCCGATCGTGAACGACACGATCCCGCACCGGCTGCTCCGCCTGGCGGCCGAACGCCCGTCGACGGTCGCGTACCACCACAAGGTCGGCGGGCGCTGGCAGCCGACGACGTACCGCACGTTCGCGGAGCAAGTCCGCACGGCCGCGCGCGCGCTGATCGCGCTCGGCTTTCCGCGCGGCGGCAAGGTCGCCCTCCTCGGCTTCAACCGGCCGGAGTGGGTGATCCTCGACCACGCCGCGATGATGGCGGGCGGCGCGCCGGCGGGCATCTACACGACGTGCTCGCCCGACGAGGTGCAGTACATCGTGCACCACAGCGAGTCGCACGTCGTCCTCGTCGAGGATGCGGCACAGCTCGCGAAGGTCCAGAGCCGGCGCGACCAGCTGCCGCGGCTCCACAGGATCGTCATGATGCGCGGCGCCTCCGGCACGGGCAGCGACGTGCTGACGTGGGAGGACTTCCTCGCGCTCGCCGAGGGCGTGCCGGAGTCGGCGCTCGACGAGCGCCTCGACGCGATCCGGCTCGCGGACGTCGCGACGCTGATCTACACGTCGGGGACGACGGGCCCGCCCAAGGGCGTGATGCTGTCGCACGACAACCTCGCGTGGACCGCCCGGACGTTGATCGACGTCGGCGGCGCGCGCGACGGCGACGTGTCGCTGTCGTACCTGCCGCTGTCGCACATCGCCGAGCAGATGGCGACGATCCACATGCCGGCGACGGCCGGCAGCACGGTGTACTACGCCGAGTCGCTCGACAGGATCCCGGACAACCTGAAGGACGCGCGCCCGACGGTGTTCTTCGGCGTGCCGCGCATCTGGGAGAAGTTCCACGCGGCGATGGCGCACCGGCTCGGCGAGGTCACCGGCGCGAAGAAGGCGCTCGTGACGTGGGCGCAGAAGACGTGCGCCGCCGTGCACGCGCACCGCGATCGCGGCGCGGCCGTCCCGCGCCTCCTGCAGGTGCAGTACCGGCTTGCGCGCCGGCTCGTGATCGACAAGATCAAGCTCGCGCTCGGCTTTGACCGCGCGACGAACCTGATCTCCGGCGCCGCGCCGATCGCGCCCGACGTGCTCGCGTTCTTCGCGAGCCTCGACCTGCCGATCCGCGAGATCTACGGACAGTCGGAGGACACCGGACCGACGTCGTTCAACCTCGACGGCAAGACGAGGCTCGGCACCGTCGGTCCGCCCCTGCCGGGGCTGGAAGTGAAGATCGCCGACGACGGCGAGATCCTCGTGCGCGGGCGCAACGTGTTCCTCGGCTACTACAAGGAGCCCGAGGCGACGGCGGAGGCGCTGCGCGACGGATGGCTGTGCTCGGGGGACCTCGGCGCGTTCGACCGCGACGGCTTCCTCACGATCACCGGCCGCAAGAAGGAGATCATCATCACCGCCGGCGGGAAGAACATCGCGCCGAAGAACATCGAGGCGGCGCTCAAGGAGTCGCCGCTCGTCGGCGAGGCGGTCGTGATCGGCGATCGCCGCAAGTACCTCACGGTGCTCATCACGATCGAGCCGGCCGCGGGCGAGAAGCTCGGCGGCGCCGACGCGATCCGCACCGCCGTGCAGGCGCAGATCGATCAGGTGAACCAGACGCTCGCGCGCGTCGAGCAGGTGAAGAGGTTCGCGATCCTGCCGCGCCCGTTCGGCATCGACACCGGCGAGCTGACCCCGACCATGAAGATCAAGCGCAAGGTCATCGCGCAGATGTACGCGCACGAGATCGACGCGATGTACGCGCTGGACGGCGGCGAGTAGTGGTCGCGCCCTGGATCCGCGACGGCTACGTCCCCGGCGGCGGGACCGCGCAGATCGCGCTGATCGCGCTGTCGACGGCGCGCCTGCCGGATCCGCTGCCCGTGTCGCGCAAGCAGCACGGCATGCCCGACGAGGGCGACGGCCCCGAGGCGATCGCGCTCGTCGCGCGCGACCGCGCCGAGGACCCGCGCTGGTTCGAGGAGCAGGTGATCGGCCCGTTCACCGAGCTGATCGCGTCGGACCTCGGCGAGGCGGCGGCCGCCCGCGCGCTCACCGCGGAGCACGCCTACGTGATCGAGGCGCAGCTCGCCGACCCCGACGACCTCGGCCACATCCAGGCCGCGTGGGCCCTCGCGAAGTGCGTGTGCGAGGAGGGTGCCGCGATCGTCATCGACGTGTACGCGGCGCGCGCGCACCTCGGCGCGGAGGTCGCGGCGCTCGCGCCCGACCGCGCGTTCGACGTGATGCACGAGGTCACGTTCTTCTTCGACGAGGACGGCGAGGACACGATGGCCGCGTGGTCGCTCGGCCTCGTCAAGTTCGGGCGCCCCGACCTCGTGCTGCTCGGCGTGCCGAAGGCGGGCGCGACCGAGGCGGCGGTGCTGCTGCGCGACGTCGCGGCGATGCTCGCGGCCGGCGAGCGCGTCGAGCCGGGCGACGCCGTGGCCGGCCCCGACGGGCGCACCCTCGTGGCCGAGGCGTTCGACCCGTCGTCGTCGTCGGTCGTCGCGGTCGAAGGCGCGGCGATCGTCCTTCGCTGATACGCTGTTCGGATGGCAGAGACCGCGCTGACCCGGCCGCGCTACGGCCACCTGGGCAAGGTGCTGTTCGTCGACCTGACCGACCAGACGCACCGGGTCGAGACCGTCGACGAGTCGGTGTACCGGGCGTACCTCGGCGGCTATGGCCTGGGCGCGTGGCTCATGTGGAAGCACTTCCCACCTCCCGCCGAAGGCAAGCAGACCGATGCCCTCGCGCCCGAGGCGTGCTTCGCGATCAGCTCGGGCCTCTTGACGGGCCTGCGGACGCCGTTCTCGGGCCGCATCCAGATCGTCGGCAAGTCGCCGCTCACGAACAGCTGGGGCGACTCGAACTCCGGCGGGAGCGTGTGCAGCCACCTCCGCCGGGCCGGGTTCGACGCGCTCGTCGTGCGCGGCCGGGCGGCCGAGCCGACGGTGCTCGTCGTGCGCGACGGTGAGGTGTCGTTCGAGCCCGCCGGCGACCTGTGGGGGCAGGAGATCCCCGAGACGTTCGATGCGCTCAAGGCGAAGTTCGGCGGCAAGCGCGAGGTCGGCGTGTCGGCGATCGGCCCCGCCGGCGAGAAGCAGCTGCGCATCGCCGCCGTGATGAACGACCGCTACCACGCGTTCGGGCGCCAGGGCTTCGGCGCGGTGTACGGCTCGAAGAACCTGAAGGCGATCGTCGTGTCGGGCACGGGCGAGATCCCCGTCGCGAAGCCCGACGAGTTCAAGGCGATCTGCAAGAAGATCACCGACGAGTACAAGCGCGACCTCGGCCTCGTGGCGCGCTTCTTCGCGTACATGGCCAAGCCGAAGAGCTGGCTCGGCTGGATGTACCGGTTCATGGCGCGCACCGGGCGCAAGCTGCAGTCGCCGACCGCGGCGATGCGGCGCCTGTGGTCGCAGCGCGGCACGACCGCGGCGGTCGCGCTGTCCGTCGAGAACGGCGACGCGCCGATCAAGAACTGGACGGGCGTCGGCACGCGCGACTTCCCGCTCGCGAAGAAGGCGATGAAGATCGACGGCAAGGTCGTCGACAAGTACATCTCGAAGAAGCTGTCGTGCGGCGACTGCCCGATGCCGTGCAAGGGCATCGTCAAGGTCAAGTCGCGCAACCTGAGCGACGTCCGGCGCCCGGACTACGAGACGATCATCGGGTTTGGCGCGAACCTCCTCAACGACGACATCGAGCTCGTCACCGCGTGCCACGACGCGTGCAACCGGCTCGGCATCGACGCCGTGAGCTCGTCGATGACGCTCGGCTGGGTGTGCGAGGCGATGGAGAAGGGCATCCTCACCGCGCAGGACCTCGACGGCATCGACATGCAGTGGGGCAACGGCGAGGCCGCGCTCGCGCTGACGATCAAGATGGGCAACGGCGACGGCTGCGGTGCGTGGCTCGGCCACGGCGTGCAGCGCGCCGCCGCGCACGTCGGCAAGGGCAGCGAGACGTTCGCCGTGCACGTCCACGGCGGCGAGCCCGCGTACCACGACAGCCGCTTCACCTCGCTGCTCGGCGTGACGTACATCGCCGACCCGACGCCCGGGCGGCACACCGCCGGCTCGGCGTCGTGGAACGAGACGTTCGGCGTCGGCTTCTCGCTGCCGAAGGCGGCGGAGAAGAAGGACTGGAACGTCAAGTGGAAGGGCACCGAGGGCAAGGGCAAGGCGCAGGCGCTGCACTCGAACGCGCACCAGGCGATGAACGGCCTCGGCCTGTGCATGTTCACGATGCTGACCGGCGCGCTGCCGTGGGCCGAGATGCTCGACGCGGCGACCGGCTGGGGCCTGACGGAGGAGCAGCTGCTCCTGTGCGGCGAGCGCATCCAGAACCTGCGCGCCGCGTTCAACCGCCGCGAGGGCATCGCGCCGAAGGACTTCGCGCCGCACCCGCGCATGCTCGGCGAGGGCGACGGCCTCCTCGACCGGGGCCCGCTGCGCGGCGTGAAGGTCGCGCTGCCCGTCCTCAAGGACGACTACTACGACCACATGCAGTGGGACCGCACGACGGGCCACGTCAGCGCCGCGCACGCCGACAGGCTCGGGATGGCGGAGCTCCTCGAGGGTTACACGAAGTAATGGGGATCTTCGATCGGCTGCGCGGCGACCAGTGCAAGGTCCACATCCTGATCCGGGGGCGGATCGGCGAGACGTGGCGCGACGTCGACACGTACCTGCGCGTCCCCGCCGGCACGACGCTGGCGCGGCTCGTCGAGGTCGCGGACGGCGCCGGCGTCCCGCTGCGCGATGCGCTCGACAACTCGCCGCACCTGCACGAGACGATGATGATGAACGGCGAGCGCTGTCCGCTCGCGGACAACGCCGATCGCATCATCCAGGACGGCGACGAGATCTATCTCCTCGCACCGATCGCCGGAGGCTGACGGCGTTCGTCGCGGGTCTCGCGCCGCGCACGAGCGCGCCTACGCGCGGGGCGCAGCGCTCCCGATCGCCCCGATGCCGCGGCGCGAGAGTTCGCGCAGCTGACGCGGGCGAGGTCCTCGCAGGCGCCGTGGAACGCGAGTGGCATGCATCCCGGGCATGAGACACCTCCGCAAGCTGTCGGTGATCATCGTTGTCCTGCTCGCGCCCATCGCCGCGGCTCAGCCGCCGGCGAAGAAGGAGCCCGCGCCGTCGCAGGCGCAACCGCAGACGCCGTCCCCGCAGACACCCGCCAAGGCGATGGCGACGCCCGAGGAGAGCGCGCAGGCCGAGAAGTTCTTCAACGACTTCGCGGACGCGGTCGTCAAGAACCAGTCCTCGTGCCCGAAGATGGGCGCGGCGATCAACAAGCTGATCGACAAGAACGAGGCCTGGCTGATGAAGATGGCGGAGACCGACAAGGAGCTCCCGCAGGCCAGCAAGGACAAGATCCAGAAGCGGCAGACCGAGATGATGGACGCCGTGATGAAGTGCAAGGACGACAAGGACGTCACCGCGGCGTTCCAGCGCTTCGCCACGATCGCGATGAAGAAGCAGCCGCCCGGCGCGACCGGCGGTGCGGGCGCCGGCGCCGGCAAGACGCCCCCGCAGACGCAGCACGGCCCGCAGCCGCAGCAGCCGCACAAGCAGTGAGCAGCCTGCGCTTGCACGCCGGCCGAGCATCGCGTCGGGAGGCCGCGCGTGCATCCGCAGACCGCGCCCTCGCGGCGAAGCCAGCGCTTGCGTCGGCGGCAGCCCGGCGGCGTCGTACGTTTACAGGACACATGCACGCGAGCGCGCCGTCATCCAAGGACGCGCGTCGGCGGCGGCGCACGCTTACAGGAGCAGGCTGAGGATCGTCGCGCCGTAGATCCGCAGGAGCAGCGCGAGGTCCTCGTCGTTGAAGCGCAGCGCGGCGCCGAGGAAGTAGTCGCGGCCGTAGCGGACCTCGTCGAAGAAGTTCGGGACGGGCGTGTTGCCGGCGACGACCGGCAGGTAGCCGGGCTTGTTGAGCGCGTCGTCGACGCCGGCGACGATGTACATGTTGTCGATGATCGCGATCGACGCGGCCAGCTTGAGGCGCGGCGTCGGCTGGTACGACCCGAACAGGTCGGCGCTCAGGCGCACCCGCCCCTGGCGGAAGAGGAGGTCGGCGCCGAGGCCGAACGTCGAGTCCTTGATGCCGCCGCGCAGCGCGAGCGGGCCGAACTGCTTGCCGAACTGCAGCGAGAACCGCAGCGTGTCGGTGATCGTCTGGCGCCGCGTGAACAGCGGGCTGCCGGGCTGCTCCGACAGCGAGTCATTCGGGACGTCGCCGAGGTCGCTCCTCACGATCTCGACGAGGAAGAACTTGTCGCCCGCGCGCGAGCGCAGCTCCGCGGTCGCGTAGACGCGCATGCCCTGCGAGAAGCGGCTCGCCTCGGCGCGCATGCCGAGGAACGACTTGAAGTAGTTGAGGTTGGCCGCGGCGTCGCGCAGCGTCTCGGTGCCGTCCTCGATCGCGTCGGCGAGCTCGCGGTCGTTGACGAGCCGGCCGATGCGGCCCGGGCCGGTCTCGGCCTTGCCCTCGTCGATCGCGTACGCGACCTCCTGCATGTCGCGCACGATCGGATCGATGCGGTCCAGGCCCGCGCGCGCGTCGGCGAGCCCGGTCGCGATGCTCGCGTTGGCGTCGTGGATCCGCGTCCTCGCGGAGGCCACGGCCTCGTCGAGGTTGCGCAGCCGGCGATCGAGGTCGGGCACCGCGTCGTGCACCGCCTGCGCCGCCTTCGCGGTGCCCTCCTCGAGGCGGCGCATCGCATCGTTCGCGCGCCCGAGCGGGTTCGCGAGGCCGCCCTCGGCGACCCACCGGTCGGCGGCCTCGAGGCGCCCGCGCACCGGGCCCTGCACGTACGTGCGCCCGTCGACGGCGACCTCGTGTACCGTCTCGAGCCCGCGGTCGATGCGCGGCAGCGCGCGGCCGATCGTGCGCAGCGTGTTGTCCGTCGAGCCGCCCTCCTCGACGTGCGCGATCGGCTCGCCGTCCTTGAGGCGCCTGCCCTGCCCCGACCCGGCTGCGTCGTTCGGGATGATCACGATGTAGCTGTCGCCGAACAGCGAGTCCGCGCGGCGCGTCGCGAACGCATCCGCCGGGATGTCGACGTCGTCCTTGAGCAGCATGTCCACGCGCGCGACGTCGCCCTCGATGCCGAGGCGCGTGATGTCGCCGACGCGCACGCCGGCGATCACGACCGGCGAGCCGACGGCGAGGCGCGAGGCATCGCGGAAGATCGCGTACGTGCGGAAGCCCTCGCCGACCTTCGCGTCGGGCACGCGCGCGCGCAGGAACAGGACCGCGACCGTCACCACGGCGGCGACGACGGCGAGCGTGACGGCGCGCGAGAGCCAGCGCACGCCCGCATCCTACCTCAGCGTTCGCAGTCGTACGTCAGGTCGATCGGGGCGCCGTGATCGATGACCTCGAAGTCCTCGACCTGCAGGTCGCGCAGATCGCGCGCCCCGAGGAGCCCGTCCCACTTCGCGGTGGTGTAGCGGTCGCTCTGCGCCGTCAGCGCGATGTTGCCGCCGTCGGCGTGGTACATGCCGTACTTCTGCAGCGCGCGGGCGACGACCTTCGCGCCCTCGGTCGGCAGCGCGTCGACGTCGTACGAGGCCTTGAGGCGCAGGTGCACGCCGTACCGCGGCGCCGCGGACAGGCCGGTCGTGTCCGTGGCGTGCGTCGCCGGGCGCACGTAGCCGCGCCGGATGCGGTCGTTCGGCAGGATGAACCGGATCGCGTGATCGATCTCACCCGCGGCGACCTCGTCGGCGGTGAACAGGAGCGGCGCGATCGGGAACCCGGCGGCATCCGCGCTCGTGCACTGGTCGCCGCGCAGCGTGTCCGTGTACGCCGCGCGCGTGTCCCACACGGCGAGGCAGCCGCCGCGGAACGTCGCGCCGAGGTCGGCGCGCCACATCTCGTAGAGCTTGCCCTCGCCCGGGTCGTGCACGATCAGGTGGCAGTCGCCGTTGCTCGTGCACGCGAGGCCCTGCTCGCCCTCGACGTTGCCGCCGGCGGGCACCGGCACCTGCACCTGATCGCAGTCGGGTCGGTAGAAGTCGGAGGTCGGCGTGAACGCGCGCCTGGGCGTCGCCGCGCCGGCGAGCAGGACGTCGAAGGAGAAGTCGATCTGGAACAGATCGCCGTTGCCCCAGCCGCCGCGGCTGCGGAGCGCACCGAGCTGCACCGCGCTGTCCGCGGCCGGCTCGCTGCTCGACACGTCGCGGTTGAAGAACATCAGCTGCTCGAAGTACGGGCCGCTCGTTCCCGAGGCGGGGCCGTCCCCGGTGCCGCCGCATGCCGCCACCGCGGCGAGCGTCCACATCGCGCGCATGTCGGAAGTGTCCCTTACTTCGAGCGGCGCGTGTAGTAGTGAATCCCGCGCTGCGGATGGGACAGGCGGATCGCGAGCGCGCCGCTCGACGGGTGACTCACCTTCGCGGCGAAACGCCGGGTCGCGCGATCGATGGGGAGCGGCGCCGACTCGACGGAGACGCTCCAGTTCGGGAGCACCGCGCCCTTCACCTCGATGTCGCCCTCCGGCCACGGCTTCCGATCGATCGGCGCCTCGATGTAGACCTGCGGCGACATCTGCTCGAACTCGATCTGCAGCGTGTTCATCTTGTCCTGCTTCACGCCGTCTCGATCGAACCAGTACGTGTACGTGCCCTCGCTCAGCGACGAGCCCGGGATGCGCAGCTTCGCGGCGCCGGTCGCGTCGAACGTGAGTTCCTTGCCGCCCTTCGCGAGGTGCAGGCGGAAGCTCGAGCCCGCGACCGGGAACGTCACCGCGAGGTCGGGGATGACGCTCGGGAACTGGATCTTCCACGCGCGGCCGTCGGCGATGAACGGGTTGACGCCGACGGCCTTGGGCAGCGCGCGCGTCCCGCCGTCGGCGACGAGCGCGACGTAGCCGCTCGCGACTGCGGCGCCCTCGCCGCCGCCCTTCGTCATGCAGCGCAGGCGGTACGCCCAGGTGCCGCCGCGCACCATGTGGTTCGCGGCGTCCTTGCCGGCGCTGATCTTCGCGGTGCGGAAGCGCGCGTCGCGGTCGAGCTCGACGACGCCGCCGTCGGGGCACTTGCCGTCGAACGTGAACTGGATCGCCGTCGCGCCGCGCGAGTCGTGCACCGTCGACGTCTCGCCGACGCCGATGCGGAGGTCGTGCGCCGCCGGGATCGCCTCGAGCGGCGTGATCTTGCCGGTGCGCGCGAGCGTCGCGCTGTCGCCGGCGCGCATGCCGAGCTCGGCGTCGCCGACGCCGGTCAGCTTGCCCGTCGCGCGCACGAGCGCGACCTTCGTCGTCGCGGCGCCGGCGTCGAGCCGCGCGTCGGCGGTGCCCTTGTCGCTGCCCCGGAGCGCGATCGCGCCGCCGGGCAGGCCGACCGCGCCGTCGCCGGTCGCCGTCGCGCGGGCCGGCCCCGCCTCGAGCGTGATGCGATCGTCGAACGCGGCGCGCGCACCGGCGCCGAGCTCGAGCGTGAGCGCACCGTCGACGAGCTTCGCGGTCGTGCCGGCCCCCGTGCGGATCTTGCTGCCCTTGGTGAGCGGCGACGCCCCGGCGGTCAGCGCCTTCCACACCTTCTCGCCGGGCGCGAGGACCTCGCCCCGAAGGCCGGTGATCTCGACGACGGTGTCGCCCGCGGGGACGGGAGCCTCGGGTGCCGCCGCGTCGACGACCGCGACCGCCGCGTCGGGCACGCCCGCATCTCTGGGCGCGGACTGCACGACGACGTCGCCGATGTCGATCACCTTGCCGATCTGGAGGTCGATCGTCTTGCCGTCGCTCGTCGACACCTGCGCGTCGCCGATCGCGAGCTCGATCGTGCCGCGCGCCGTGACGCGCACCGTGCCGTGGTTGCCGAGCTTGACGTCTCCGATCTCGAGCGCGTACGTGCCCGTGCCGGAGAGATCGATCTCGCCGGCCTCGACCGCGATCTTCGACGAGCCGCTCTTGCCGCCGAAGCGCAGGATCGTCTTCGGCTGCATCGCGATCGTCGCGCCGCCGCTGGCGACCTGCAGCGTGGCGCCCTGATCGCCGGTGCGCGCGGCGTCGCCGAGGAAGAACTCGGTGCCGATCGGCGCGCTCGCCCACGGCTCGGTCCCGGCCTGCTTGTCGACGGGGCCGTCGGCCTTCGTCAGCTCCGCGATCGCGGAGGTCTTCGTGCCGCACGCGAGGCCGGCGGCGACGAGGCACAGCACGACCGCGGCGACGAGCCGGTTCATTTGCGCAGCTCGAAGTTCTTCACCGTCACGACCTCGCTGACCACGACCTCGATCGTCATCTCCTTGTACCCGGCGACGACGCACCGGGCCTTGTACGTGCCGTGCGGCGCCTCGATCGTGACCTGGCCCTCGGCGTTCGACGTCGCCGTGTAGCCGCCCGGCTCGAGCGTGATGACCGCGCCCGCGATCGGCTTGCCCGAGGCACCGTTGCGCACGACCGCGACGACCTGGCCCGGCTGCACGAGCGGCTCGAGCGTCAGCTTCGGGACGCTGTTGCCGCCCTTGCCGAGCGTGAGCGTGACCTTCGCGGGCTTCTTGCCGTCGAGCGTGGCCTCGACCTCGGCGCCGGTGTCGTCGAGCGTCGTCGCGCCGTCGACGGTCTTGCCGATCGGGAGGTCCTTGACCGTGTAGCGGCCCTTGTCGTCGGTGAGACCCGTGCCGCTGTGGTTCTTGAGCCGCACGTTGACCTTCGCGCCGACGACGGGCTTGCCGCTCGGGTCGACGACGTCGCCGCTGACGTCGGCGCTCTCGACGACCTCGACGGGCTTCTTGACCGTGTTCTCCGTGATCTTCGGCTCGGCCTTGGCCCTGCCCTCCTTGGGGCCGCCGAACCGGCCCTGCAGCCCGAGCCCGCCGGTGAGCAGCGGCTCGTACGGCACCAGCTTGATGTCGTTCGCGGCGACGTCCGCCGCGGAGATGCTCGGCACGGCGGCGGCCTCGGCGAACACGAGCAGGCTGAGCTGCCGGTTCACGTGCACGCCGGCCATCGCCCCGCCGCGCACGATCTGCCCGGGCGCGCCGCTGCCGACGAACAGCTCCGCGCTGCCCTCGACGCCGACGAACGCCTTGCCGAGGCTCTTCTCGTAGCGCGCGCCCGCGAGCACCGCGTGGAAGCTCGACACGCCGAGCGACACGCGGTCCTGCAGCGTCAGCATCTGGGCGTTGTCGACGGACTTCGCGCTGTTGTCGAGGCGAAAACCGGCGCTCACGGTGAAGCCGGACAGCGTGAGGAAGCCGCGCGCGTCGACGGAGATCGCCGAGGCGGCGACCGACGGTGCGTCCTTGCCGGGGAACCACACGCCGAGCTGGCCGCCGAAACGGACGTTCTTCGCCGGCGGAGCGAACCGGATCATCAGGTGCGGATCGCCGACGTAGCCGTCGTCGCCCTCGGGCGCGACGCCGCTGTGCTTGTCGTAGCGGCCGTCGAACGACAGCGCGAACAGGAGCGACGAGGTGGGCGCGTAGGCGAACGCGAGGTCACCGATGCCGCGCGTGAAGCTATGGTCGTCGCCGAGCAGGCCCGAGCGGAAGCCGAAGCCGCCGAGCGCGGCGACGGCGAACGTCCCGGCCGGCAGCGTCGCCGCCGCGCCGACGTGGAGGCCGCCCGGCATCGCACCGTACCCGAGGTTCGGCGCCGGCTCCGCGGGGCCGTCCGCGCCCGGAGTCGCGACGACGTCCACCGGGACGGACTCCGCCCAAGCAGGCACTGCGGACGCGAGGCAGCCGATGGCTGCGAGACCCCAGCAACGCATCGCCGAAAGTGTACGCGCGTCGAGGGTCTCGACGCCAGCGCGCACTCACTTCAATACCTGAGCCAGCGCAGGAGCTCGTGGAGGGAAGGACGCTTGCCGTACATGAGCACGCCCGCACGGTAGATCTTCGCCGCCATGTGGATGACGATCGCCGTCGAGACCACGAGGATCGCGAGGGAAAGCAAGACGTCGCCGAGCGTCGCGCCGCCGAGCACGTAGCGCATCGGCATCAGGATCGGCGACCAGATCGGGATCATCGTCAGGATACCCGCGCCGCCGCTACGCGGATCGTTGCCGATGACCTGCAGCAACATGATCCCGATGACGAGCGCGAGCGTCACCGGCATCTGTACGTGCTGCGTGTCCTGCTCCGACGAGACCATCGCTCCCACCGCGGCGTACATCGAGGCGTAGAAGAAGAAGCCGACGATGAAGTAGGCGATCACGACGGCGAGCTCCGCGCCGGCGAGCGGCGGCAGCGCCGACGGCCCACCGCCCGCGGCGCCGAACCATCCCGTGATCGTGTCGCGGTACGTGAGCGTGATCGCGCCCATGCCGAGCCACACCGTCATCTGGATCAGGCCCGCGGCGCCGACGCCGAGGATCTTGCCGGCCATCATCGAGTCGGGCTTCACCGCCGACACCATCATCTCCATCACGCGGCTCGTCTTCTCCTGGACGACGCTGCGCATGACGTTGACGCCGTACAGCGTGATCACGATGTACAGGATGAACGCGAGGATGTAGCCGACGAGGAACGTCGCGATGCCCGAGGCACCCTCGGCGGCGCCGGTCGTGTGCTTCGTCCCGACGTTGACGGGGCCGAGGAGGTAGACGAGCTGCTCGCCGCCGAGCGACAGCGACCGGCCGCGCTGGAAGCGAACGACGCCCTCGACGTTCTTGCGCAGCTCGAGCTGCACCGCCTGCGCCGACGCGTTGTCGCCCTGGTAGAGGATCTCGCCGCTCTCGAGCGCGTCCGCCGGGATCTTGATGAAGCCGTTGATGTCCTTCGTGCGCACGCGGTCGAGCAGCTCCGCGTCGGTGGTCTTCGGATCGACGATGCGCACCGTCCACGCGGCGCCCTCGAGCGCGAGCGCCAGCGGGCGGCCGAGGTCGCACGGCTCCTTCGTCTTGGTCACGCACGCCGCGGTCTCGTCGACGATCTCGACGACCGTGCCCGCCGAGCCCGAGCGCGCGATGAGGGCCGGGATGGCGACCATCGCGAACATGCCGACGGGGCCGAGCAGCGTCACGATCACGAACCACTTCGAGCGGATCCGCTCGAGCAGCTCGCGCCGCGCGATCACGAAGGCGTCGCGGAACACGCTCTTGTTCATGCCTGAGCCTCCTCGGGGCGGCGCTCGGCGACCGCCGCGGTGGCGCCGACCTTGTCGACGAAGATCTTGTGCAGCGTCGGCACGACGACCTCGAACAGCCGCAGCTCGACGCCGGCGCCGACGAGCTTCGCGAGCATCTCGGCCGGCTTCGTCGCGTGCGCGAGGACGACCTCGACGTCCGCGACCTCGCCCGCCCGCGGCGCGCGGCGCGCCTGCACGAGCGCCGGGTCGGCGAGCAGGGGCTCGGCGGCCGCGCGCGCGGCCTCGCCGGCGAACCCCAGCGCGACGATGCCGTCGCCGCCGAGCGCGGTCTTGAGCTCGCGGAGGTTGCCCTCGAGCACCTTCTTGCCGCGCGCGATGATGCACACGGCGTCGACGACCTTCTCGGCCTGCTCCATCTGGTGCGTCGAGAACATCACGGTGCGCCCGCTCGCGCGGATCTCGTCGACGACGTCGCGCAGGACCTCGGCGTTGATCGGGTCGAGGCCGCTCCATGGCTCGTCGAGGATCACGAGGTCCGGCTCGTGGAGCAGCGCGGTCGCGAACTGCACCTTCTGCTGCATGCCCTTGGACAGGTCCTGCACCTTGTTCGACGTCCACGCCTCGAGCCCGAGCCGCTCGAGCCAGCGCGTGCCGCGCCGGCGCGCCTCGGCGCGGCCGAGGCCGCGCAGCTCGCCGATGAACTCGATCACGTCGATCACGCGCATCTTCGGGTACAGCCCGCGCTCCTCGGGCAGGTACCCGATCCGGCGCGCCGCCTCCGAGCCGGGCTTCATCCCGCCGAGGATCTCGATGCGTCCCTCGTCGGGCGCGATGATGTCGTTGATCATGCGCAGCGTCGTCGTCTTGCCGGCGCCGTTCGGGCCGAGGATCCCGTAGACGCAGCCGGCCGGCACCTCGAACGACACGTCCTCGACGGCGATGTGGTTGCCGAACCGCTTGACGATGCCGTGGACGGCGAGCGCGACCCCGCTCACGCCGCGGCCTCCGCGACGGGCGCGTCGAGGCCGAGGATCGCGCGCTCGAGGACGGCCATGCGGATCGCGACGCCCCAGCTGACCTGCTGGAGGATCACGGCGCGCGGGCCATCGGCGACCTGCGGTGCGATCTCGACGCCGCGGTTGATCGGCCCCGGGTGCATGACGATCGCGTCGGGCTTCGCGAAACCGAGCGTGCGCTCGGACAGGCCGAACGTGCGCGACAGCTCGCGCGTGTTCGGGAACCGCGGCGCCTCGCCCTCGAAGCGCTCGTGCTGGATGCGCAGCATCATCACGACGTCGGCGCCCTCGAGGCCGTCCTCGAGCCGCGACGCGATGCGCACGCGCTCGCGCGTGACGTCGCCGCCGATCAGCTCGATGCCGCGCGGGATCAGCGACCACGGCGCGCACAGGCGGATCCGCGCGCCGAGCTTGGACAGGCACAGGATGTTCGAGCGCGCGACGCGCGAGTGCGCGATGTCGCCGACGATCGCGATCTCGAGCCCCTCGAGCGATCCGCCCGGGGCCTTCGTGCGGCGGATCGTCGCCGCGTCGAGGAGCGCCTGCGTCGGGTGCTCGTGCTGCCCGTCGCCGGCGTTGATGACGGCGCACTCCACCTCCTTCGCGAGCATCGCCGCGGCGCCGCCGAACGAGTGGCGCACGACGATCGCGTCGGGGTACATCGCCTCGAGGTTGTCGGCGGTGTCGAGCAGCGTCTCGCCCTTGCTCGTCGACGACGACGAGGCCGCGATGTTGATCGCCTCGGCGGACAGGCGCTTGGCCGCGAGCTCGAACGACGTGCGCGTGCGCGTCGACGCCTCGAAGAACAGGTTGATCACCGTGCGGCCGCGCAGCGACGTCAGCTTCTTGATCGGCTGGCCGGCGAGCGCCATGTAGCGGTCGCCGTGATCGAGGATGCGGACGATCTCCGCGGCGTCGAGGTCGGCGATACTGACCAGGTGGCGCGGCACGCACCTCATATAGCAGAAGCCGGTGCTATCGTGGCGGCGTGTCGGCGCAGCCCGCGGACCGGATCGGCCAGGTCATCGGCGACCGCTTTCGCCTCGATGCCCTGATCGGCAAGGGCGCCATGGCGCACGTCTATCGCGCGCTCGATCAGAAGACGTCCGCGTACGTCGCCATCAAGATCCTGAAGCTCGCGTTCGACGGCGATCCGTCGGCGCACCAGCGCTTCGCCCGCGAGGCCGACGTCCAGGAGCGCGTGCGACACCACAACGTCGCGGCCCTCCTCGAGAGCGGCGTGACGCAGTTCGGCGAGCCGTTCCTCGCGCTCGAGCTCCTGCGCGGCAAGACGCTGCGCACCGTGATTCGCGACGAGAAGTGCGTGCACCCGTTGCGGGCTGCGAGCTACGCCTACCAGGCGCTGCAGGGGCTCGGCGCCGTGCACGACGCGGGCATCCTGCACCGCGACCTCAAGCCGGCGAACATCATGCTCGAGCCGTCGCCGGGCCCGATCGACCGCGTCGTCGTGATCGACTTCGGCTTCGCGACGTTCGAGGGCAGCGCGAAGCTCACGGCGCAGGGCGCGGTCGTCGGCAGCCTGCGCTACATCGCTCCCGAGCGCCTGCGCGGCGAGGACATCGATCACCGCAGCGACGTGTACTCGATCGGCATCATCCTGTACGAGCTGCTCACCGGCGCGCCGCCGTTCGTCGCCGCGAGCGACATGGACCTCGTCGAGATGCACCTCCACGACATCCCCGACCTCGGCCCCGTGCCCGCCCAGCTCAACGACATCCTCCAGATCGCGCTCGCGAAGGACCAGGACGATCGCTACTCGACCGCGGGCGAGATGGCGAGCGCGCTCGAGGGTGTCGCCCACGAGCTCGCCTGAATCGAGCCGACGGGTCACGTTCTGGTCCGCGCGCGCGGGCATGGTCACGCTTCGTGACCATCGCGGCGCGCGTCGCCACGCACGTTCGCGCGGTTGGCGCGGTCCGCAACTTGTAGGGGCCCTGCGTCGCGCGCCGCTGAACGATCACGCGGCGTGTGGAGACCACCGGCACATGGGAGCCCCGATGATGAAGACGATCTTGGTGGCGAGCGCGCTCGCGCTCGTTGGTTGCGGTGACGACGGCACGCCTCCCGGCGGCGACTCGATCGTCCTCGGCATGACGACGACGGTCCCACCGGGGACCGAGCTCGAGGTCTGCAAGTTCGTGCAGGTCCCCGACGCCTACGTCACGAAGGACCACGTCGACTTCACGAACGGCAGCCACCACGTGCTCCTGTACCAGACGTCGTACGCGGCGATCCCGACGACGAAGGACGACGGCACGCCGGTCGACACGTCGAAGCCGTTCGACTGCAGCGACGGCGCCACGAACGGCTGGTCGGTCACGAAGCTGATCGCCGGCTCGCAGAACCGCGAGGGCGAGTCGCTGCTGTCGTTCCCCGCGGGCGTCGCGATCCACGTGGGCGGCATCGCGCTCATCAACGTCCACTACATCAACTCGTCGGATGCGCCGCTGCCGACCGAGGTCAACATCGAGCTCGAGACCGTCCGGGCCGCGGACGTCGTCACCGAGGGCGACATCCTGTTCTTGTACAACCCGTTCATCTCGGTGCCCGCCGGCCGCACGGCGACGGCGCGCTGGCGCTGCCCGGTGTACGGCGACCTCACGATCGCGAACGTGCAGTCGCACATGCACGCGCGCGGCATCAGCTACGCGGCGCGCGTCGACGCGGCGGCGCCGTTCTACACGAACACGCAGTGGGAGGGCGTGCCCGTCCGGCACTACGACAGCTTCACGGTGAAGGCCGGCTCGACGCTCGACTACCAGTGCGACTACCGCAACACGACGGGCACGGGCATCTACCAGGGCCCGCGCACGACCGACGAGATGTGCATGCTGATCGGCTCGTACTACCCGGCCGATCCGCGCACGGCGAACTGCACCGATCCGACGGGCCAGATCTTCGGCGGCGACGTCATCGGCCAGGGCACGGCGACGTGCCAGGCGACGATGGGCTGCCTGCAGACCGCCGGCGACCTCCGGGCCGTCACCGACTGCATCCTCGCCGCGAAGCCCGAGGTCGCGCACGAGGCGTCCGAGCTCGTGCGCTGCTCGATCGGCGCCGCGGATCCGGCGGCGCAGTGCGGCGCGCAGATCCAGGCGTGCGCCGCGCTGTGATCGATCGCCGCTACTGCAGGACGATCTGCGCGAGGTCGAGGCCGCCCGCGAACATGTACGAGACGGCGTCGGAGTAGCCGTAGATCTCGACGCCGCACCCCGACGGGCAGTTGATCTTGTGCTGGCCCGGCGTGACCTGGTGGCGCGCCGCGCGGTAGGTGCCGTTGCCGTACGGCGTGAGCTGCACGCTCAGGCCGTCGACCTGCACGAGGCCGTTCGCCGGCGCGGAGATCGACATGAAGTTCTTCGCGTACGCCTGCGGCACGAGCACCGTGTAGTCCTTGCGGAACTGCTCGACGGGGACCGCGATCGCGAAGCTCGGATCGCCCTCGCCGACGCTGTTGACGCCGTTCGACCAGATCGCCGACTCCAGGTAGTGGGCGACGAGCACCGGCTCGGACGCGATGATCGACGTGTCGCCCTGGATCTTGACCTCGCAGAACCCGCCGGGCTGCAGCGTGCCGCACGACCCGCTCGCCGGCGCCGGATCGAACGTCACCGTCGTGTTCGGCTTCTGCGCCATCACCCGGATGAGGTCGGGCTCGTTCGTGCCGCGCGACTTGGAGCGCGCGATCGCGAACGTCTTCCCCCACGTCGACGTCGGGAACATCATCTCCTCGATGTGGTCGGCGCAGCACGGGCCGCGCGTGAAGCCCGCCGGGCCCTGCATCTCGCCAAAGCCCATCGCCTCGTGGCCGCCGAACACGCCGAACGTCTGCACGCCGTCGACGGCGCGCACCTTGCTGCCGGTGAGATCGCCGCCGGGGACGGACTCGAGCGTCAGCACGTCGTGCGCGTTGAGCGTGAACTGCGTCGGCGTGTTCGCCGCGATCGCCGGCTGCGCCGGCCCCGGCACGGTCGCCGCCGTCGTCGTGACCTCGACGACGGTGTTGTCCTGCCACGCCACGACGCTCAGGTAGCCGTGGTAGTTGTTCGAGCCCGGCGCCGGCGTGCGGCGATCCTCGGTCGGCCACGCGAACGTGTAGTACTCGACGTCGAACGCGGTGCGCGGGATGAGCAGCGACGCGTCGTTCGAGAACACGTTGACGTTGTCGAGCGGGTTGAACTGGTACGCGACGATCGGCAGGTCCGACGTCACCTTGTAGGCCTTCCGCGCCGTGCCCGAGCCGTCGATCGACTGGTCCGGGATGTTGAGCGGCGCGCTCTGCGGCTTGATCGCGACGACCTGGCCGGCGGCGACCGACTGCGTGTTCGTCGTCCCCGTCGGCGACGTGATCGTCACGTTGACGGCGCGGGTCTGCGGGTTCGACACGACGATCGCGAACGGCGAGTTCTGCGCGTCGAGGATGCACACCGGCGCGACCTTGCACGTGAAGCCGCTCGGGCACGCGTTGCCCGGCGGATCGCACAGGCCGGCGACCTGCGAGTTGTTGGCGTTCGCGCACACGTTGAGGTTGTTGACGTTCTTCGCGCCGGGGACGCCGAACAGCGGGTCGCACAGAAGGCTCCCCTGCGTGCCGAGCACCTCGATCGCGTTGTCGAGGTCGACCGCCCAGTACTCGCAGCCCTGGTAGCTCTTGTTCATCGCCGCGTTCACGCACGCGTCGACGCACGCGCCGCCCTCGCACACGTTCGACCCGGTGCACGCCATCTGCTCGCCGCCGACCTGGCCGGTCGCGTCGCACGCGTGCACGTTGCCGTTCTGGCAGACGGTCGCGTTCGGGTTGCACGCGACGCAGCCGAGGCCCTCGGCGCACACGGCCGCGCACTCCTCCTGCGTCGTGAACGTGCCGCCGGTGCAGGTCTCGAACGTGCTGCCGCTGCAGCGCGTCTGACCGTTCGTGCACTGCGCCGCCGGCGCGTCGCCGTCGTCATCGCCCGACGGCACGCGGTTGTTCGGGCCGCAGCCGAATCCGAACCACAAGGTCACCCACGCGAGCGTCCAGCGCATACGAGAATCCTCCAGGGCGCGCACGCTAGCACGCCCCCCGGCGGCCCCCGATGCAGCCTCGATCACAGCCGCGATCACGGTTGCCGGCGGCTCGCGTGGCCGTCTCCTCGAGCAGGCAGGTTGCCGCTCGCGGTCGGCGCCGACACGTCCCAGGTTGACGATCTCGCTAGCAATTCCACACAGTTGAAGCTGGTGCGACGCTTGCTGCATCGGCGAGGGTGCCCCGGCCGTCCCCCCTGTGGCCCCTTCTGCTCGCGTGCTGCGCTCGCACGCCGGCGGTCCACGAGCCCGTCGCGGCGCCGTGCTCGCCGACGCGCATCGGCGCCGTGACCATCACCGGCGCGTCCCCGAGGCTGGTGCCCGGGCTCGCGGTGCTCGCCGGCACCCACGACGACCGCGCGCGCACGGCGCGGTTCCTCGACGGCGCCGTCGATGCGCTCGCGATGCGCGGGTACCCGCGGGCGCGGGTGGAGGTGACGCGGACGACCGGGTGCTTCGTCGACCTCGCCGTGCGCGTCGAGCTCGGCACGCGCTACACGATCGGCCGGATCGAGTTCCAGACCGACGACGACTTCCCGGCGCGCGAGCGGCTCGCGGCGATCGAGGACGGGCTCGGCACGGTCAACGTCGTCGGCGGCGTGTACATCGACTACCGGCTGGAGCGCGGGCTCGCGGCGCTCGAGCGCCGGTACCGCGATGCGGGATGGCTGGAGGTGGAGATCGACCGGCCGCAGGCGCTGTTCCGCGGCGGCGAGGTCGAGCTCGTCGTTCCGATCCACGCCGGCGCGCGCTTTCGCGTCGCGAAGGTCCGCGCGCGGGGCGACGACGCGGCGGCGCGCAAGGCGATCCTCGCGGAGCTGCGCGACCGCGCCGGCGCCTGGTACGACGGCCCGGCGATCCGGAGCGCGATCGCGCGCGCGCGGCGCAAGGTCGATCGCGAGATCGCGCTGCGCACGACGACCACCGACGACGGCGAGGTCGTGCTCGAGGCGGTGATGCCGTGAGGCTCGTCGTCCCGCTCGTCGTCGCGCTGCTGGCAGGTTGCCAGCACCGGACGGAGTACCTCGGCGCGCGCGTCCCGAGCGCGTGCACCGTGCGCGACGTCGAGGGGTGCCTGGGCTGGATGGCCGAGCGCGATCTCGCCGCCGCCGAGCTCGACCTCTACGAGGACGCGGCGCTGCGCGCGTACGTGCAGGGCGTCGCGGATCGCCTCGCGCGCGGCTCGCTGCTCGCGGCCGCGCCGCGCGTCGTGATCGCGGACCGCGACGACACCTACGCGATCTCCGGCCGGCGCATCGTCGTCGGGCGCACGACGATCGAGAAGCTCGCGACCGAGGCCGAGCTCGCCGGCGTGATCGCGCACGAGCTCGCGCACGTCGAGGCGCGGCACGGCGTCGTGTCGCTGTTCGGGCGCCCGCCCGCCGACAACCTCGCGGCGCGGCGCGACGCCGAGGCGATCGCCGACGAGCGCGCCGTGTGGCTGCTCGAGCGCGCCGGCTACGCGCCGGTCGCGATGGGCCGCGCGCTGCGCGCCGTGCTCGAGGCCGAGGACGAGGAGCACCCGGCGCGCGCCGACCGGATCGCACGCGTCGAGGCGCTCGCCGGCGGGCGCGGCGGCGTCGAGGCGCGCGGCGAGCTGCTGCGCCGGCTCGACCACATGGTCGTCGGCCGCGACCCGCGCCTCGGCCACCGCACCACCGGCGATCACGACGCCTGGGTCGTCGCCGCGCTCGGCGTCGCGCTCGACCTCGAGGACGGCGACGCCGTGCGCTCCGCGGACGAGGTCCTCGCCGTGCGCCGCGGCGACGCCGCGGTCGTCGCCTACGCGATCGGCCGGCCGTGGGCGCGCGAGATCGCCGCGAAGCTCGAGGACCGGGCGGTCACCGCGACCGCGCTCGGCCGCCTCGTCTCCGGCGTCGTCCCGAGCGGAGCCCGCGCCGCCCTCGCCCCGCTCGACAAGCTCGCCGACTCCGTCCGCGCGACGCTGCCACAGCCCTCGCCCGGCACGCGCGTCGCGATCCTCGAGCGCCCCCGCGGCGCCGTCGTCCTCGAGCTCGCCGGCACCGCGGAGCCTCCCTTCTCCGTGTGCCGGCGGCCTCCGGCCGCGGCGTCCGCTTCGCGCCCGCGCCACGCGTTGCGCGGCGGCAGCGGAGTCCCGCTCGGGGAATGTCCCGAGGGATTTGGCCTGCGCGCCGCGACGCCCGACGAGCTCGTCGACGCGGCCCCGCGCCGCATCGTGCTCGAGCCGGCGCCGTCGTCGGGCCGCATCGGCCGCCTCGGCATCTGCCGCGGCCGGCTCCTCGACGATCCGGCGCTGCGCGTCGCCGCCGGCGACCCGGTCAAGTGCGCCGACCGCGCGGCTCCTAGCGACCGTTCGTGATGCACGACGCGAGCTCGCGCGAGATCGCCGCGATCTCGGCGCGCTCCTCGGCGGAGATCTCTGCGAGGTCCTTGCGCAGCTCCTCGGTGAACGCGTTGAGCTCCTTCGTCACCGCGAACCGGCACTCGCTGTCGGTGCAGCCGCACACCTTGTCCTTGAACCCGCGCATCCGGGCGACGCGGTCGCTGCCCTTGCTGCAACCGGCCATCGCGATCACGATCCCGAACACGACGAGCGCACGCTTCATCATCGCGGCGCAGCCTGCCACAGCGCACCCCACCCGTGGGTGCTTTCTTCCCTAGGACGGGAACTCGACGCGGTGGATCGCGCCGCGCTCGGGGCACACGAGCAGGACGCCGTCGGCCTCGAACGCGACCAGGTACTCGAGCAGCTGCCGGCGCGTCGCCGCGTTGCCGAGGCTCGGCGCGTCCTCGCCGGTCTTGACCTCGGCGACGAGGAGCTCGCCGCGGGCCTCGACGAGGAAGTCGGCGCGCACCTCCGTCTCGTGCGGCTCGCCGTCGACGCGCGGATACCAGCGCGTCGTGGCCTGGCGCGCGACGACGTCGTAGCCCGCGCGGCGCAGGAGGCGCGCGGCCGCGTCCTCGCCGGCGATCGCGCGCCGCGCCCGGCGCACCGCCCGCCGCGACCCCGTCCACGCGCGCGCCCAGCGCGCCAGCACCAGGGCGACGAGCGCTCCGACGAGCGCCGCGATCGCCCAGGTCTCGAGCCGGCTCACCCGCGCATCCTCGCCCACCCCTCTGACGTCCGAGTTCCGGACAGGTAGGTCAGCGGCCGCGCCGCTCGGCCTTCTGCTCGGGCAGCTCGCCGAGCCGGGCCCGCAGCGTCTTCTTCGCGCCGGAGCGCGTGACGACCTCGAGGTCGATCGTCGTGCCCGGCTTGATCATCGCGACCGTGTTGCGCAGGACATCGCTCGTCTTGATCTCGGTGCCGTTGATCGCCGTCACAACGTCGTACTGGTTGAGGCCGGCGCGCGCCGCCGGGCTGTCGGCCTGCACGTCGGCGACGACCACGCCGCGCGTCGCGCCGAGCTTGTGCTTCGCCGCAAGGTCGGCGTTGACGGTGAGGATGTTGACGCCGAGGAAGCCGCGCGACACGCGCCCGTCCTTGACGAGCATGTCCATGATCGGCCGCGCCATGTTCGACGGGATCGCGAAGCCGATGCCCGCGTAGCCGCCGCTGCGCGACGCGATCGCCGTGTTGATCCCGACGAGCTCGCCCTTCAGGTTGATGAGCGCACCGCCGGAGTTGCCCGGGTTGATCGCGGCGTCGGTCTGGATGAAGTCCTCGTACTCCTCGATGCCCATGTTGCCGCGGCCCTTGGCCGACACGATGCCCATCGTCACCGACTTGCCGACGCCGAACGGGTCGCCGATCGCGAGCACGACCTCGCCGAGGCGCAGCGAGCTCGAGTCGCCGAACGGCAGCGGCCTGAGCGCCGGGACCTTGCCCTTCAGCTGCAGCACCGCGAGATCGGCCTTGGGGTCGATGCCGACGAGCGTGGCCTCGTAGTCGACACCGTCGTGCAGCGTGACCTTGATGTCGGTCGCGCCGTTGACGACGTGCGCGTTCGTGAGGATGCGGCCGCCGGCCGTGACGATCACGCCGGAGCCCTTGCTCGCCGCGCGCCGCTGGCTCGGCTGCGAACCGAAGCCCGGAGAATCCGGATCCGTGTAGAACGGGTCGCTCTGCGCCGGTCCGCCGCGCGACGCGAACGACGAGATGTTGACGACGCTGTCGACCGTGCGCTCCGCGATATCGGGGATCGACGCATCGGTGATCGCCGAGGGCGCCGCCGCCGCGGGCGCGGCACCCTCGTGCAAGGCCCAGCCGCCTCCGACGAGGCCGAACACGGTGAGGGCACTCAACAGCTTGGAACGGGTGCTCATCTCTGGGTCTCTCCTGCGAACAACGGTAGTACGAACCTTGGACCGACTCGGAGGTTGCCGGTATTCCAGTCCGTAACCCGCTGATCAGGCAGGTCGAGCGCGAGCGCACACCCGGCTTTGCCGGGATCTCCCGTCGCTAGTGACCGTGGCCATCGCCGCCGCCCGGCGGCTGGAGCTGCGGCGGCAGGCCCGGCTTCTTGCCCGGGCCACCGTGCCCACCCGGCATCTTCAGCGGGTCCGCCTTCTTCGGCTCGGGAACGACCGGGTTGTCGCTCATCACGTTCGGCAGGTTGTTCTCGGTCTGCTCGCCGGCGTCCTTCTTCACGCCCGCGAGCACGTGCGTCTTCTCCGTGAGGATGAAGTACTCGAACTCGGGCTTGGGCGCGTTCGCCGGATCGTCGTGGCCCTCGGGCAGCGCCGCCGCCGGCGCCTTCTCGCGCTTGAACAGCGACAGCGTGCCCATCACCGAGCTACCGCCCTTGCGATAGGTCACGCGCATCACGCGCTTCATCGACTCGGGCGTCAGGCTCGGGAAGTACTCGGTCGCCTTCAGGTTCGCGAGGCCGTCGATGAAGTTCGCGAGTGCGGGCTCGGACTTGTTCGTCGACGGATCGCCCCACGCCTTGACCTTGCGGTTCTCGACCTCGGTCTCGATGCGCGCGATCGTCTTCGTGCGGTCGATCGCCTCGAGCACGACGCTCTCGAGGTCCTTGTCGTCGATGCCGCGCGGGTCGGTCAGCGTGATCGAGCTCATGCCGTTCTCGAAGCCCGTGAGCATCTGGTTCGACACGACGAAGACGTTGTTCGACGCCGTGTCGAGCAGGTAGCGCACCGTGTTGTTGTCCGGCGTGCTGACCTGGAACGAGCGCGTGCCGTCCTTGAACGTCACCGTCACGCTCGTCTTGGTCTGGTCGAGCTTCGAGTCCTTCCGGAGCTGGTCGTCGATCGCGCCGAGGTCGCGGATCGCGTGGCCGAGGACGTAGGTCTCGACGAGCTTGTCGCCCTCGGGGCCGAGCGGGTACTCGTTCGTCTTCGTGACCTCCTCGTACTCGATCGGCGCCGGCGGGGTCGGCGGCTTCGCGCTGCCGCTGCCGCTACCGGCCGCCGCGACCGCGC
>JAHBVW010000110.1 GCA_019637375.1 Deltaproteobacteria bacterium
AGGCGCACCACGCGACCGCGGCGGCGAGCACGGCAACGGCGGCGGCGACGAGGGTTGCCGCGCGGAGCGAGTGCCCGCGGCAGTCCGCGAGGGCGCGCTTGAGCTCGGCCGCGCTCGCGAAGCGATCGGCGGGATCGGGGGCGAGCAGGCGCGCGATCACGGCGGCGAAGCGCGCGGGTACGAACGCGCCGAGGTCGCCGGCGGAGGGCGCGGGGCCGGCGAGCTTGCGCGCGGCGGCGGTCCGCGCGTCGGCGCCGAAGGGCAGGGCGCCGGTCAGCATCTCGAACAGCGTCACGCCGAGCGCGTACAGATCCGCGCGCGGGTCGACGCGGCGCCCGCGGAGCTGCTCGGGCGCCGCGTACGCCGGGGTGCACAGGACGGCCGACGTCGACGGGCTCGCGCCGTCGTCGAGCGTCGAGGTGGCGAGCCCGAAATCGGCGAGGCGCGCGAGCTCGGAGTCTCCGCTCGCGACGAGCAGGATGTTGTCGGGCTTGACGTCGCGGTGGACGATGCCGCGCGCGTGCGCGTGCGCGAGCCCGTCGCACAGCTGCGCGGCGAGGTGCAGTACGCGCGCCGGTGCGAGCGCCTCCTCGCGTAGCGCGGCGCCGAGCGTCCGGCCCTCGACGAGCTCCATCGCGAGGTAGAGAAGGCCGCGCTCGGTGCGGCCGGAGTCGACGACGCCGACGAGGTTCGGGTGATCGAGCCGGCTCGCGGTCCGGGCCTCGCGCGCGAAGCGCCGCCGCATCGCCGGCGAGGCCGCGAGGTCGCCGACGAGGATCTTGACCGCGAAGCGCCGGCTCGCCGAGCGCACGTGGTGGGCGCGGTAGACACGGCCCATCGCACCCTCGCCGAGGAGTGACTCGAGCGTGTAGCGCCCGGCGATCGTCGTCCCGATCAGCGGATCCGCACCGGCGACCGCGAGCGCGCCTCCGTCGGCGGGGCACCTCGCGACGTCGGAGCGATACAGCGCGCGGCACGACGCGCAGAAGCGCGGCGCCGCGCCGGCCGTACTCCGCACGCCCCCACGGCGGTGCAAGGCGCGTGCTGTGCGGCGGGAGTGCTACTCGTCGTCGCCGGCGCTCGCCTGCAGGCCGTAGCGCCGGAGCAGGGAGCGCAGGTGGTTGCGATCCATCTGCGCGGCGCGCGAGGCGCGCGACAGGTTGCCGCCGTGCGCCTTGAACAGCCGCGCGAGCCAGTCGCGCTCCCACAGCTCGGTCGCGCGCGCCTTCGCCTCGCGGAACGAGGTCGCGAGGTCGTCGTTCGACGGCGCGGGCGCGATCGGCACGGTGGTGCCGTGGTCGTCGACGGGCTGCGCGCCGCCGAGGAGGAAGCTGCGCTCGACGTAGCTGCGCAGCTCGCGGACGTTGCCCGGCCAGCTGTGGCGCGACGCGGCCATGAGCAGCTCGATCGGCGGCGCCGCCGCGGGCCCCGCGAGCTCCGCCCAGAAGTGCGCGACGAGCGGCGCGATGTCCTCGCCGCGCTCGCGCAGCGACGGCACGCGCACGCGCAGCGTGCTGAGCCGGTAGAACAGGTCGGAGCGGAAGCGGCCGGCGTTGACCTCGGCGCGCAGCTCGCGGTTCGTGGCGGCGACGATGCGCACGTCGAGGCGCGTCGTCTTCGTCGAGCCGATGCGCGTGACGGTCTTGCCCTCGAGGACGCGCAGGAGCTTCGGCTGCAGGTCGAGCGGGAGCTCGCCGATCTCGTCGAGGAAGATCGTGCCGCCGTTCGCGGCCTCGAACATGCCCTGCTTGGTGTCGACGGCGCCGGTGAACGCACCGCGCTCGTGGCCGAACAGCTCGCTCTCGATGAGCGACGCCGACATCGCGCCGCAGTCGACGACGACGAACGGCCTGGCGGCGCGCGGCCCCGCGTCGTGGAGCGCCTCGGCGATCAGCGTCTTGCCGGTGCCGGTCTCGCCCTCGAGGAGCACGGTCGTGTCGGTCTGCCCGGCGCGCCCGAGCACGAAGAACAGCCGGCGCATCGCCGCGCTCTCGCCGAGGACGCCGCCGAGCGCCGCCTCGTCGGCGAGCGGCTCGACGACCTCGCGGTCGGTGACGTCGAAGCGCAGCGTCGAGCCGCCGGCGGTGAACGTGCTGCCGGGCTGCAGGTACGCCGCGACGATGCGGTGGTTCGCGAGCGACGTGCCGTTCGTGCTGCCGAGGTCGCGCAGGAGGAACCCGTGCTCGTCGACGGTGATCTGGCAGTGGTGCCGCGACACCGTCGAGTCGGTGAGCGTGAGCTGGTTGCCGGGGTTCGTGCCGATCGCGAGCTCGGAGTCCTCCGACAGGACGCGCGCACCGGCGTCGGGGCCGCCGACGACGTCGATCGCGAGCTGCGCGAACCGCCGCTCGCGCGACGTGATCGTGAGGGCCTGCGTCCGCCCCTCGGGAGGTTGCCTGGGTGTGCTCACCACCCGACATCCTAGCGGGTGTCGGGCCACCTCCACAGCTCGGGGAGCGGCCCGCCGGCGGCCTGGCCGGCCGCGAGCTCGAGGTCGTCGGCGTGCGTGGCGACGGCGAGGCCGGCGGCGGCGAGCTCGGCGAGCGCGCGATCGAGGCCGGGCGTGCGGTCGCGGATCCACCACGCGCCGCTCGCGAGGCCGACGGCGAGCGGGGCGCAGCCCGCGGCGGCCAGCGCCGGCGCCGCGCGCGCGAAGGCGCGGGGCGAGGCGAGCCCGTCGACGAAGATCCCGAGGGCGCGGATGCGCGTGCAGAGCGCCGCACCGAGGGCCGCGCGCGCGGCGGCGGCGAGGTCGGCGGTGGACGCGTGGCGATCGGCGGGGCGGATCGCCATCGCGCGCGCGATCACGGCGTCGACGGCCTCGGGCGCGCCGTGCGCCGAGGCGCGCGGGCGCTGCGCGAAGCGGTGCAGCTGGATCTCGAGCGCCGGGTCGGAGCCGGCCTCGCGGAACACGACGCGGCCGGTGAGCGCGTGGTAGAGGAGGGCGCCGAGCGCGTAGACGTCGCTGCGCGCGTCGACGGGGCGGCCGGCGAGCTGCTCGGGCGCCATCGCCCCGACGGTGCCGATCGCCTGGCGCGACAGCGTGAGCCCGCCGGCCTCGGCGAGCTTCGCGATGCCGAAGTCGAGCAGGACGACGCGATCGTCGTCGCACAGGAACACGTTGCCGGCCTTCACGTCGCGATGGACGACGCCGGCGTCGTGCGCGGCGGCGAGCGCCGCGGCGACGCCCTCGACGACGTGCAGCGCCGCCGCGGGTGCGAGCGGCCCGCCCTCGAGGACGCGCTTCAGGTCGCGCCCGGCGAGCAGCTCCATCGCGCAGTACGGGCGCCCGTCGGGGAGCGTGCCGGCGTCGTGGATCGCGGCGATGTTCGGGTGCGCGAGCCGGCGCACGATCGCGACCTCGCGCGCGAACCGCTCGACCGCCGGCGAGCCGACGTGCTCGGCGTGCAGCACCTTCACCGCGACCGGCGCGCCCGCGACGTCGCGCCCCGCGTAGACGTTCGCGAACCCGCCCGCGCCGAGGCTGCGCTCGATGCGACTCGCCCCGGCGACGGCGCCGATCAACGGGTCGATCAACGGGTCGATCAACGGTCGTCGCCCGTCGCCGTCACGGCTTCAGGTAGACCGTGATGACCTCGGCCATCACGGCGGAGGTCCGCGGCGTCGACTCGATCGCCGAGCCGACGTGGCAGTCGCCGAGCGCGACGCCGATGCGGTCGCACGCACCCTGCGAGTTGCCGAGGAGGCCCTTGCACGGGCCGCTGTTGACGATGTCGCAGCCGCCGAGCCCGCACACGCGCCCGTTGAAGAAGCGCTGCAGGTCGATGCCCTGATCGAGCATGCCGGTGCCGACGCACGCGTGCAGCTCGCCGCGCCACAGGTTGCCGTAGTACGCGGCCTCCTGGAACGTGAACTGCGCGAGCTCCGCGGCGGGCGCGAAGTCCGCCGGGCGATCGGCGTGGAGGCCGAGCGGGACCGGCGTGCCGTTCGCGTTCGCGTGCGAGAGGAGGCACGCGGACATCCAGCGCTGGCACGACTCGCCGCAGCTGCCGGTCGCCCACGCGGGCGCGAGGTTGTAGTAGCCGTCGAGGCGGGTGCCGTCGAGGACGATCGCGTCCGCCTGCGGGAGGGCGCAGATCGCGACGTACTTCATCAGGTGCTTGCCGGCCTCGGTCCCGAACTTCGCGGCGACGGCCGGCGCGAGCGTCACGACGCCGCCGGCGCTGCGCGTGCCGAGCGCCCCGGTGGGGAGCTGCCGCGCGAGGGCCGCGTCGAGGACGAGGCCGTTCGACGGGATGGGCCGGTTGATCGAGCCGGGGTCGTCGTCGCCGCCGCCGCCCGGATCGCTCGGGTCGCCGCCGGGATCGGTGAAGCCCGGCGCGTCCCCGGCGTTCTCGCCGACGAGGCACCCGGTGGCGACCAGGATGAGGGCTGCACAGATCTCCCGCACGTACACCTGCCCACAGCAGGTCTCGTGCCGATGCTATGTGCTCGTTCCCTCTGGGCTTCGCCTGTCAGGGACCGGGGTGCGGACTCTGCGATCGCGTGGGATGCCCTCACCACCCCTCACACGAAGCGCCAGGTCTGGAGGCCGGCGTCAGGGAGCGTCTCCCCGCGGGCCGAGGCGCGCCAGGCGAGGACCTCGGTGAGCTCCTCCCCGACGAGGGACGCGCGCGCCGCGGCGGCGAGCGCGTCGAGGCGCGGGAGGTCGCGGTCGAGGTAGGCGAGGGCGGCATCGCGCAGCGTCGCGATCGCGGTGGGGCAGGCGCGGCGGGCGGCGGAGGCGCGCGCGAGGGCCGCGCGGGCGGTCGGCTCGTCCCCGCGCGCGGCGGCGATGCGGGCGATGAGGACGTCGTCCTCGAGGGCCTCGCCGACGAGGCCGTGCTGGAGCGCGCGCGAGGCGTCGGCGAGGCGCGCGGCCTCGGCGAGGTCGCCGTGCCAGTACAGGTACTCGGCGAGGTTGTACGTCGTCGTGCGCTCGGGGACCGCGTGGCCGACGCTGCGCGCCAGGTCGCGCGCGGCGGCGAGGTCGGCGAGCGCGCGCGCGTGGTCGCCGCGGGCCGCCCACAGGAGCACGCGGTTGCCGTGCGCGACGCTCCTGCCGAGGGCGTCGCCCTGCGCCTCGGCGTCGGCGAGCGCGCTCGCGTAGATGCGCTCCGCGGCGTCGAGCTCCTCGAGCTGGACCAGCGCCGGCCCGAGGAGGACCTTCGCGACGAACCGCTCGTCGGCATCGCCGCCCTCGACCTCGAGCGCCTCCTCGAGCGCCGCGCGTGCCTCGCGGTAGCGTCCCTCGCGCACGGCGGTGCGCCCGCGCGCCATCGCGAGCCCGCACGCGAGCCGCGCCTCGTTCGCGGGTGCGCGCGCGGCGGCCTCGACGGACGCGCGCGCGGAGGCCTCGTAGTCGCCGAGCCAGTCGAGCGCCGTCGCGGCCTCGAGGTGGGCCCGCGCCTCGAGCGCGGGATCCCCGAGCTCGCGCGCGAGCCGCGCCGCCTCGGCGAGATCGGCGACCGCCTCGCTCGCGCGGTCGGCGCGGTACCGCACCGTCCCGCGCCCGAGGTGCGCGAGCGCCGCGGCCCGCCGCCGGTCGCCCGGCAGGAACGACAGGGCCCGCGTGTAGTCGGCCTCGGCCTCGGTGTCGCGGTGCGCGCAGCGGTTGTCGTCGGCGAGCTCGAGGTAGTGGCGCCAGGCGCGATCGAGGGCGCCGGCGGCGGCCGCGTAGTGCGCGAGCGCGCGGCGGCGGCGCCCGTCGAGCTCGGCGCGGTCCCACGCCGCGTCGGCGTGAACGAGCGCGGCCTGCGCGATCACGTCGCGCGGTGCGTGGGCGGCGGCGGCCCGCGCGAACGGCTCCGACGACAGGCGCCAGCCGTCGCCGGTGCGCGCGGCGAGCCCGCGCGTGGCGAGCGCGACGAGCGCGACCTCCGCGTCGGCGGCGCCGGCGACGTGCGCGAGCGCGGCCTCGACCTCGGCCAGCTCGAACCCCGGCGCGAGGCACGCGCACGCCGCGGCGACGGCGCGCAGCTCGGGTGCGAGCGCCGCGAGCGCGGCGTCGGCGAGCCAGGCCTCGGCGCCGCCGTCGGGCAGCGACACCGCCTCCGCCGCCAGGTAGCGGCGCTGCGACCCCGCGTGCGCGCGGATCGCCCCGCTCGCCCGCAGGTGCTCGGCGATCGCGAGCAGCCGGCGCGGCGAACCCTCGCCGAGCTCGACGAGCCGGTGCACCACCGCGCCGGCGATGCGCTCGACGCCGAGCGCCGCCTCGAGGAGGCGCGCCGACGCATCGCCGTCGAGGGGCCCGAGCTCGACGACCTCCACCGTGGTGGCATCGAGCAGGCGCGCGAACCGCCCGCGCACGTCCGCGCCGCCGACGAGCGCGATCGGCCCGGCCGCCCGCTCCAGCGCCTGCACGAGCGCATCGCTCGCCTCTCCCGCATCGTCGACGACGATCGTGGCTTCTGTACCGACACCCGCGATCGTGGCCGCCGGGTCGCGCGCGGAGAGCGGGAGCGATGGTGCGGCGAGGGCGCGCGCGAGGCGGCTGCGGCCGCTGCCCGAGGGGCCGGTGACGACGAGGACGCGCGCGGCGCCGGTCGACGTGGACTGGCGCCAGGCGGTCGCGCGGGCGAGCTCGCGGTCGCGGCCGACGAGCGGGTGGGCGTCGCGCGGCGGCGCGCCGGCGCCGAGATCGACGAGGTCGCCGGGCGCCTCGCGGTCGAGGAGCCGCGCGATCGCCGCCGTGCCGATCGTGCCGGTCCACGCGTGCGGCAGCCACGGCGGCTCGACGTTCGCGCGCCGCGGCGCGAGCCGGCCGTCGCGGTCGCATGGGAGGTCGTCGACGCCGAGCGCGACGCGCGCCGCCGGATCCGCGGCCGCGAGCGTGCGCGCGAACGCCAGCGCCGGCTCCGCCGACGCGAACGCCGCGACGACGCGGTCGCGGCGCAGGTGCACGC
>JAHBVW010000111.1 GCA_019637375.1 Deltaproteobacteria bacterium
ACCGCCCATCGAGGTGCCTCGGCGCGCCTTGGCGCCCTTTGGCGCCACCGAACAGGCGGCCTCATTTCCCGGTCGTGAATGATCCGGGCTAGGCTGCCCCGGTGGCAGAGACGCAGCAGCCGCTCTACGTAGGGATCGACCTCGGGACGACCAACTCCGCGGCCGCGGTGTTCGACGGCGAGCGGGTCAGCGTCGTGCGCAACGCGCAGGGATCGTCGGTGACGCCGTCGGTGGTGCGGCTCGACAAGCAGGGCCGCGTGACGGTGGGGACGCGCGCGCGCCGGTTCATCGAGCAGGACGCGGCGAACACGGCGACGGAGTTCAAGCGCCTGATGGGCACCGGCAAGCCGATCGAGTTCCCGGGCGCGGGCGCGACGCGCAAGCCCGAGGAGCTGTCGGCCGAGGTCCTGAAGGCGCTGCGCCAGGACATCGCGGACCAGCTCGGCGTCGCCGTCGAGCGCGCCGTGATCTCGGTGCCGGCGCTGTTCGAGCTGCCGCAGAGCGCGGCGACGTCGGAGGCGGCGCGGCTGGCGGGGTTCGAGCGCGTCGAGCTGTTGCAGGAGCCGATCGCGTCGGCGCTCGCCGCCGGGTGGCGCGCCGAGGACGACGGCGCCGGGACGTGGCTCGTGTTCGACCTCGGCGGCGGCACGTTCGACGCGTCGCTGCTCGAGACGCGCGACGGCCTGCTGCGCGTCGTCGGCCACGACGGCGACAACTTCCTCGGCGGGCGCGACTTCGACCTCGCGATCACCGAGCACCTCGCGTCGCGCCTGTCGGTGGTGCCGCGGCGCAACAACGCGGACCACACGGCGGCGCTGCGCGCGCTGCGGCTCGCGGCCGAGGACGCGAAGATCGAGCTGTCGCGCGGGGATCGCGCGCAGGTGTCGCTCGCGCAGCCCCTCGTCGTCGACGGCGAGGAGGTCGAGGTCGATCTCGAGCTCGATCGCGCGACGGTGGAGCGGCTGTGCGCGCCGCTGGTCGACCGCGCCGTCGACGTGTGCGTGCGCCTCCTGACCGCGCACGGCCTCGGGCACGGGCGGCTGTCGCGGATCGTGCTCGTCGGCGGCCCGACGGTGATGCCGATGGTGCGCGCGCGCGTGGCGGCGCGGCTCGAGGCGCCGATCGCCGAGGGCCACGATCCGATGACGCTCGTCGCGCAGGGCGCGGCGCTGTACGCGGCGACCGCGGGCCTCGACGGGCGCGCGCAGGCGCAGGCGGCGCCGACGGGGCGGCAGGTGTGGCTGCAGTACCCGGCGGTGTCGGCGGATCTCACGCCGCACGTCGTCGGCAAGTTCGTCGCGAACCCCGCCGGCGACGGCGGGATCGCGAAGGTGACGCTGGCGCGCGCCGACGGCGGCTGGGCGTCGGCCGAGGCGACGGTCGGCCCCGACGGCACGTGGCTCACGAGCGTGACGCTGTTGCCGCGCCGCGCGTGCACGTTCACGCTCGACGCGCGCACGGCGGCCGGCGAGTCGGTGCCCGTGACGCCGCCGGCGCTGACGATCGTGCAGGGCCTCACCATCGGCGACCCGCCGCTGTCGCGCACGCTCGGCGTCGCGCTCGCGAACGGCCACGTGCAGGTCTACCTCGAGCGCGGCGCGCCCCTGCCCGCCCGCCGCACGTTCACGCACCACACGATCGAGACCGTCGCGAAGGGCAGCTCGGAGAGCGTGCTGCGCATCCCGATCGTGCAGGGCGAGACGTCCCAGGCGCACCTGTGCCGGCTCGTCGGCACGCTCGACATCGGCGGCGACGGCGTCGTCGACACGGTCCCGACGGGCACGGCCGTCGAGGTCACGATCGAGCTCGACCGCGGCGGCCGGCTGTCGGCGCGCGCGCTCGTGCCGACGATCGGCCAGGTGTTCGAGCACGTCGCGCACCTGCTCGTGCCCGACGCCGCCCCCGACGCCCTCGACGCGGCGCTGCGCGACCTGCGCCGCCAGCTCATGGACCTGCGCACCGACGCGTTCCGCCACGGCCTCGGCCAGGTGATCGAGAAGCTCGACCGGCTCGAGGCGCGCCTCAGCGAGGCCGAGCGCGACATCGACGCGGCCCACGGCGGCGACGCCGATGCGGCACAGCGCGCGCGCCGCGCCCTGCTGGAGATCGACGGCACGATGGCCGAGGCCGACCTCGCGCGGAAGTGGCCCGAGCTCGACGCCGAGGCGCGCCACGCCGCGATCGCCGCGTCCGCCACCGTCGGCATGCACGGCACCGACGCCGAGCGCTCCCTCCTGCAGGACGTGCTCGCCGCGATGGACAAGGCCCGCCGCGACAAGGACGCCGCCGAGCTCGAGCGCCAGATGCGCCTCGCGACGCGCCTGTCGAGCGCCGCGTACAACCGCACGAGCGAGGCCTGGGAGTGGTACTTCGAGGTCGCCGCCTCCGAGGTCTCGAAGATGCGCGACCTCCCCAAGGCCCAGCGCCTCGTCACCGAGGGCAAGACCGCGATCGACGACGGCAACACCGACGAGCTCCGCCGCATCGTGAAGGCGCTGTGGAACCTCCTCCCCGAGGACAGCGAGGCCCGCAAGAAGGGCTTCGACTCCGGCGTGCGCTGACGGTTACGCTCGTCGATCATGTGGCGCAGGTGGGTGGCGTCGACCGTGCTCGACGGTGCGGCCGTGCTGGTCCTCGCCGCGCCGGCGGTGTGCGCGTACCTGCGGTGGCCGATGCTCGCGCTGTACGCGCTCGTCTCCGGCGCGTTCGTGATGATGTGGCGGCGGAACCCGTGGATCTACCAGATCGCGAGCGATCCCCTGACGCGGATCGCGCACGGCCTCGAGCACGCGACGATCGCGGTCCTCGAGGAGGACCGGCTCCCCGTCGCGCACGGGTTCACGCACGGCACGAACCGGTTCATGGTGGCGCTCGAGGGCGACCACGCGCATCGCACGGCCGAGATCGCCGATGCCGCCGCGCGTGCGATCCGCCGCATCCGCGCCGGCGAGCGCGCGCTCGCCTACCACCGCGGCTGCGGCACGAGCAGCGTCGTCGCGGCGGCGACGCTGTGGCTCGCCTTCGCGACGAGCGCGTTCGGCGCCGTGCTCCTCGGCGGCACGGCGCCGATCTTCTACGCGATCAGCCTCGTCGCGGTCCGCATGTGGATCGCGTGGCGAGAACCGCTCGGCCTGCTCGCGCAGCGGCTCTACACCGTGTCGACGGACTTCGGCTCCGCCGAGCCGGTCGCCGTGCGCGCACTCGCCCGCGTCGGCGGCTGGGAGGCGCCGAGCGACGAGACCTGGTTCGAGGTCCTCGTGCGCGTCGAGCCCCGCGCGTCGGCGGGCGGCGCCGTCGCACCCGGCGTCGAGATGTGAGCGCCGACGCGGGTCAGGAGCTCGGGCAGACCTTCGTCCAGCGGGCCTTGAGGTCGGTCCAGCGCGCCTCGCCCGGGTGGGTGTCGTCGAGGAGCTTCTTGACCTTGGGCCAGTCGTCGTCGGAGCACTCGGTGTAGGACGGCGCCTCGGGCTGTTCCTGCTCGGCCTTCTCGACGCGCGCCACGGCGCGGCCGGCGCGCGCGAGCGGGAGGTCGAGGGTGCACAGCTTCTTCAGCTCGGCGAGGGGCGCCTTCGCGGCGTCCGCGACGTCGCCGGCGCGGCTCGCCCAGCCGCAGTCGTCGAGGGCCTCGAGGTTCTTCGCGAGCGCGTCCTTGACGCTCGCGAGCCGCTTCTGGACCTCGTCGAGGTCGAGCGCCGACGTCGCCTTGTCGACGACGTTGTCGGCCTTCTTCACCGCTTCCTTCGCCTTCTCCTGCGCGTCCTTGCAGCCGGCACCGACGAGGAGCACCACGATCCACGCATGTCGCATGGGCGCGATGCTACTCCGGGTCCTGCATCGCCATCTCGGTGGTGCATTCGAGGAACTCCCTGCACCCCGACTTCGGGAGGCACTTGTCCCTGTAGTAGTCGACGGTCTTCTGGTGGTTCGCGCACTGGGCGCGCCCGTCCTTCTCGGGCGCGGTCACCATCTTCTTCATCTCCTCGCCCATCACCTCGCCGACGCACTGCGCGTAGCGGTCGGCGGCCTTCTGGCAGATCTCCGTGTTCTCCTTGCTGGGGCCGCACGCGCTGGCGAACAGGGCGACGAGGCCCGCGAGGAGCGCGGTGGTGCGGAGCATGCCCATCGATAACACGGTGGTACACCTAGGGGGCATGTCGACGCCGATCGCCGACAACCCGTTCTTCGTCCTCGGGCTGGCCCCCGATGCGAGTCGCATCGAGGTCGAGCGGGAGGCGCAGAAGCTCCTCGGGATGCTCGAGCTCGCGTTCCCCGAGGCGCGCACCTACGCGACGCCGCTCGGGCCGCGCACGCGGACGCCCGAGGCGGTGCGCGCCGCCGTCGCCGCGCTCCGCGATCCGTACCGGCGCCTCGTCGCCGAGCTGTGGGCGCGCCACGCGCCGGAAGGGCGCCCCGCCGCGCCGGCGGCCAGGCCTCCCGACGACGAGGAGCGCCCCGGCCTGCGCCGCGCGCTCGGGTGGAGGCCGTAGTGCGCGTCGCCTCGCAGCTCGTCGCGGCCACCGCCGCCGCGGGGAGGCGGTAGGTGCACGTCCTGCCGTACCTCATCCTCGCGCGCCTGCACCGCGCCGCGATCGACGCGCGCCGCCGGGCGCGCACCTGGCACCACGTCGCGTGGTCGATCGCCGCCGGCGTCGCGACGGCGCTGATGATCGCGATCGGCGTCTCGGCCGGGCTCGTGTTCTGGGCGCTCGACCTGTGGTGGGTCGCGGTCGTCCTCGGGCTCGGCTTCCTGATCCCGGCGGTCGCCGGCCCCGTCGCGCGCGCCGTGTTCGTGCCCGCGGGCTGGGTGCGCGCCGCGTACTACGCCGGGCTCGCGAGCCGCCCCGGCACCGACGCGCCCGCGTACGCGCTGTGCCTCGCGGCGTGGGCGTGGATGCACGCGCCGCGGCCGGCGGGCGAGGCCTGGATCGCGGCGCGCCGCGACGCGCGCGTCCCGCTCGGGGACGGCGAGGTCGTCGTGACGGCGCTGATGCTCGCCGGGCGCGGCGATCACGACGGTGCGCGCACGCTGCTCCGCTCGGTGACGATGCTCGTCGAGGACCACCCGAGCGTGCGTGAGCTCGCCGGCGAGTGGCTCGCCGTCGACGCCGCCGCGCGCGGCGCGTGGGACGCGCTGCACGCCGATGCCGTCGCCGCGCGCTTCCCCGCGACGCCGCTGACGTACTTCCTCGAGGGCGTCGCCGCGCGCCGCGTCTCCGGCGCCGGCGCGCCGGGTGCGTTCGAGCTGCGCACGCGCTGGCTGCTCGCCCCGCACCGGCGCGCGACCCACGACCTCCTCGCGCTGACGCCGCTCGCGCCGGCGACGCCGTCGTCGTCGTCGGGTCATGCGGCCGCGGGCGCGCACGATGGCCCGGCCCCGCTGCCGCGCGCCGTCGCCGCGCACCTCACGTTCGGCGCGCATCCGCCGAGCGCGAGCGGCCTCGCCGCCACCGTGCGCGCATGGGACCACGCGCTCGCCGACAGCGACACCCACGGCTGGCTGTCGCGCCGCGCCCTCGAGCTCGACGCGCCGCTCGGCGCCGTCGACCGCGCCCTCCGCGAGGTCGCCG
>JAHBVW010000112.1 GCA_019637375.1 Deltaproteobacteria bacterium
GTTCAATCTTGTTGTCAACGTCCTAAGACGGTAGCGGGGATCCGTGGCCTGCTTCTTGCGCGAGCGCAGCGCGATCACGACGACCGCACGCGCGACAGCAGAACGCTCACCCCACGCCCCACGTCCGGAGCCTTCTGCGAGCGCCGCGCGTTCACCGTCGGGAGGCCCGCGTCGAGGCGCGATCTCGATCAACGCCCGCGAGACAGCAGAACGCTCGCCCCACGCCCCACGTCCGGAGCCTTCTGCGAGCGCCGCGCGTTCACCGTCGGGAGGCCCGCGACGAGCACGAGCGATCTCGATAAGCGCCCGCGCGACCAGCGCCGCGCGTTCACCGTCGGGAGGCCCGCGACGAGCGCGGAGCGATCTCGACGAGTGCGTCGAGAGAGGGGGAACGCTAGGGGTGGGCGAGCTTCGTGTCGCCGAGGGCGGCGTCGAGGACCTTGCGGAGCTCGGGGATGGGGAGGGCGCCGCGGACGCGGCGGCCGTTGATGACGAAGGAGGGGGTGCCGTTGAAGTCGAGCTCCTGGGCGGTGGCGCGGTCGGAGGCGAGGGCGTCGGCGTAGGTGTGGTGGTCGAGGGCGGCGCGGAAGGGGGCGAGGTCGAGGCCGGCGGTGGTGGCGAGCTTCTCGAGCGCGTCGCGCGAGAGATCCTCGTTGTTGGCGAGCATCTGCTCGTGGAGCTCCCAGAACTTGCCCTGGGCGTCGGCGGCGTACGAGGCCTCGGCGGCGAGCAGCGCCGACGCGTGGACCGGCATCTGCTTCATGACGAGGCGGAGCTTGCCGGGGTACTCGTCGAACAGCTGGTCGATCGCGCCCTCGGCCCGCTGGCAGTAGGGGCACTTGAGGTCGGTGAACATCACGATGGTGACGGGCGCGTTCGCGGGGCCGCGCGTGGGGCCGCGCTCGAGCTGCAGGCGCTCGGCGGTCGCGCGATCGATGGTGGGGCTGGTGTCCGGCTCCAGCGACGGGCCCGGGGCCGGCCGCACGGTGGGCACCGCGAGCTGCGGCGCCGGCGCGGGCGAGCGGTGCGACGGCGCAGGCGTCGGCGCGGCGATCGCCGGCGGGAGGCCGGTCGTGGGGGCGCCGCCGGCGTGCGCGGCGACGTGCGCGGGCGGCGGGTTTGGAGTGTCCGACGAGCGGACGACATACACGGTGGTGCCGGCGGCCGTGGCGACGGCGGCGGCGATGGCGATCTTCGCGAACATGGATCCTCCGGTCGAGCTGGTGGTCGAAGCCTCGACACGGGACACACCGATCGCGGGCAAGGCGGCCAGCACGGACGCCGCAACGTTGCGGCGTACGCGCGGACTGCGGAGCGATCGCTCGACGAGCGACGCCACGCCGGCGGCGAGGTACTGGCGACCTCGCGCGAGTCGTTGCAGCGTCGCGGCCTCGCTGATCCCGAGCGCCTGCGCCACGTCCCGTGCCGACCGCTGCTCGCGGTAGTACAGCACGAGGACGTCGCGATAGCGCTCGGGGACGCGCGCGAGGGCCTCGCCGACGACGCGCTCGGCCTGCGCCTCGCACACGTCGTCGAACGGATTCTCCCCGGCGATCGCGACCGGTGCCTCGACCGGCGCCTCGCGAACGGTGCGGCGCCTCGCCTTGCGGGCGAGGTTCCGCGCGATGCCGCACAGCCACGCGCGTAGCCGGCCGGGCTCGCGTAGCTGGTCGAGCTGTCGCCACGCCACCAGGAACGTCTCCTGGGCGACGTCTTCGCTCAGCGCCTGATCGCGCGTCCGGCTGTAGCTGACCGCCGAGACCAGGTCCTGGTAGCGCTCGACGAGCGTCCCGAACGCGGCCTGCTCGCCGCGCCTGCTCGCCTCGAGCAGCTCGGCATCGGTCATCGCCATCGCGATCGAATGTCCCATGTCGAGCTACCCGTGCTCCGGGCGGGGTCCGACATGACAGACAATCGACATCGAGCGCGTAACCGCTCGATCGCAGGCCGAATTCCTACAGGCGGACGCCGACGAACGCGGTCGGCCAGCGCGTCACCGTCACGTCGCCGGTCGTCATCTCCGCCCCGGGAGTGCGGCGCTCGAGGATGAGCGGCGAGGCCTGGTCGTTGGAGATGTACACGTTGTACGCGGCGCCGGCGACGAGCGAGACGGGCCCGAGGCCATACGCGATCGAGAGGCGCGCCTGCGCGAGGAGGCTGACGTCGGTCGAGTGGCGCGTGCCGTGGTTGACCTGCCAGGCGATCGCCTCGGCGTCGATGCGCGACGTCGACAGCTTCCAGCTCGGGCCGAAGCCGAGGCCGTACATCCACACGTCGTCGGTGGGGCCGCGCTCGTCGACGGGGTGGCCGGCGATGCCGTAGACGTTGTGCCAGCCGTTCCCGCCGTGGCGGAACAGCAGCGACGTCGTGTTCGACGAGTCGATCGCGCCCTCGAGGTCGTAGCGACCGCCGGGGACGATGTTGATGAGGCCGAACGACGAGCCGCCCGCGTCGCCGCCGACGTTGAGGACGCCGAGCTGCACGCCGCTCACGCGGCGCGCGACGTTGATCGGCGCGATCTGCACGCCGGTGACGCGGTCGGCGACGTTGACCACGCCCGCGAGCTGGACGCTCGCCGTGCGCGCGACGCTCGTGACGCCCGCGAGCTGGAGCTCGGCGCGGCTGTCGCTGACGCTCGCGACGCCGGCGGCCTGGAAGCGCGCGCGACCCGCGTGCACGGCGACGCCGGCGAGCTGGATCGCCGCGTCGTCGGTCGTGTTCGCGGCGACGCCGGCGACCTGGATCTCCGACGAGCGCGCGTGCACGGCGACGCCCGCGGCCTGCGTCGCAGCGCTGCGGTACGACACCGCGGCGACGCCGGCGAACTGCGAGCCCGCGCGGCGTGCGACGGCGGTGACGCCGGCGACCTGCACGGCATCGGCGTCGCCGGCGACGGCCGCCACGCCCGCGACCTGCACGCCGTCGACGCTGCGGGCGAGCGACGCGATGCCGGCGACCTGCAGCCCGTGGACCGGGCCGCGCTCGACGTCGACGAGGCCGCTCACCGTGACGCCGCTCGAGCCGCCCGACACGCCGGCGATGAGGTCGAGCGACAGGAAGTGGCGGACGTTGCCGACGCGGAGGCCGTCCGTCGACAGGCCGGGCACGAAGCCGAAGCCGAGGAACATCGAGCGCGTGCGCAGCTCGGGGTCCGGCCGAGGCGGTGCGGACGTCGGCGGCGCGAGCTGCGGCGGCGCGACTTCCGGAAGGATCTCGACGGGAGGAGGCGGCGGCTCGGCCTCCTCCACCTCCACCTCGGGTGGCGCCTCGGGTGGCGCGGGTGCGGGACCGACGGGCGCGGGCAGCGTCGCGAGGATGTCGTTCACCTCGTCGCGCACGACGTTGCCGGCGAGCAGCGTCACGACGAGCGTCCACTGCGCGCCGTCGCGACCGAGCTCGACGGTGCGCGCACGCGGCGAGCCGTGCGCGGGCAGGTACGCGACGGTCGCGCGACCGTCCGCGATCCGGACGTCGAGGCACGGTGCGCTGCACGCGGCGACGAGCGCGATCGGCGCGCCGAGCTCGGCCGAGATCCGCGCGCGCAGCGCCTCCGCGTCGAGGCCGCCGCTCGCGCGCACGATCAGCGGCAGCGACGGCGCGGGCGCGGCGTCGTCGGCGTGCGCGGCCGACGCGACGGTGGCCAGCGCGAGCAGGGCGGAGGTGGATGTCTTGATCACGGCCCTAGTCTCCGGTCGCGCCGCCGCCGTTCACGGCCATCGCCGATCCTTCGCCCGCGACGAGCGCGCGCAGGCGATCGACGAGCGCGGCCGCCTCGTCGCGGCGGTAGCCGCCCTCGACGTCGCCGCGCGCGTACGGCTCGAGCGCGGCGAGCGCCTCGGCGTAGCGGGCGAGGCGCACGAGCACGAGTGCGCGGTTGAAGCGCGCCTCGACGGAGAACCGGCCGCTCGGCTCGGCCGCGAGGTACGCGTCCCACGCCGCGAGCGCGGCGGAGCGATCGCCGTTGCGGAAGTGCAGCTCGTGCGCGCGCCGGTACAGCACCTCCACCTCGGCGATCGCCGGCTTCGGCGCGGGCGGCGCGATCCGGCGCGGCGCGGGAGCCGGCGCGGGCGCAGGCACGGGAGCAGGCGCAGGCGCGGGCTTCGTCGCCGGGGCCTCGGCCGGCGCGGGCCACGGCTCGGCGTTCGGCACGGTCGTCGCGCGGGCGGGCGCAGGCCGCAGCGGAGGCGGCGCGGGCACGGTCGGCTCGTCCTCCTTCGCGGAGAAGATGCGGGCGATCGCGCCCGAGCTCCACGCCCACGCGCCGGTGCCGCCGAGCAGGACGACGAGGACGGTCGCGATCGCCGTGAGCTGGCGGTGGTGGCGCTCGCGCACCTCGAGCGAGCGCACGAGCCGCTCGCGCGTGGCGTCGGCGACCTCACCGTCGTCGCCCGCCGGCGACGCGCGCATCGCCGCGATCGCGGATTCGAGCACGTCGCTCATCGGTGGTCCTCCAGCAGCTCGCGGAGCTTGCGCTTGGCGTGGAACAGGCGCGTGCGCACGGTGCCCTCGGGCGCGCCGACGATGGCGCCGACCTCGATCGAGGTGCGCTGCTCGACCTCGCACAGCACGAACACGACGCGCTGATCGATCGGGAGCTGATCGAGCGCGGACTGCAGCGCGCCGGCGAGGCGGCGCCGCGCGAGCTCGTCCGTCGCATCGACGGTGCGCGGCGCGAGCTCCTCGCGCTCGGCGAGGCGGTCGGTCGCGCGGCGGCGGCGCATCGCGGAGCGGACGTGGCGCCGCGAGTGGTTGACCGCGACGCCGATCAGGAACGAGCGCAGCGAGCCCTCGCCGCGGAACCGGCGGATCGCGCGCGGGAGCGCGACGAACGCCTCGTGCACGATGTCCTCGGCGCTCGCGTCATCGCCGACGAGCCGGCGCGCGAAGCCGCGGATCGCCGCGTGGTGCGCGACGTACGCGACCTCGACCGCGCGGCGATCGCCGTCGCGCAGGCGCTCGACGAGCTCGTCCTCCTTCTCTTGCTCTTGCACGGGGGCAAGCATGGGGAGGGAGAGTGCGGTCACCGAACGCATGGTGCCCCCTCGGGCGGGGTCCGTTCAAAACAATCTCACCGCGACAGATCCCAGGCGTCGCGCGGGGTTGCGCGCGGCGGCCAGGTCAGCGGGAGGTGGGAGAGGTGCGGGTGGAGATGTCGCGCTCGAGCGCGCGCAGCATGTCGTGCGCCGCGAGGAGCCTGGTGCGGCTGGTGAACGAGTCGGCGATCCGGATGTGGCGGTAGCGCGGCCACAGGTCGTACGTGGCTTCCTCGCCGCGGGTGGCGTCGAGCTTCTTCAGGCTCAGGCCGACGGTGCGGTAGAGGTCGGTGATCGACGCGTTGGTGACCTCGGCGCTCGGCGCCGGCGTCTCCTCGCGGTGCGGCGGCGCCGGCGCGGCGATCGCGGGGGCGGCGGGCCGCGCGTGCGGCTTCTCCGTCGCCG
>JAHBVW010000113.1 GCA_019637375.1 Deltaproteobacteria bacterium
CCTGTCACCGCTTCGTGGCCAACGCGTTCCGGCTCCTGCTCCACGCCATTGCCTATCGCTTGCTACATGCGCTGCGCGCCACCGTCGCGCAGGTTGCCCCCGAGGTTACCTACGTCTCGACCGATCACATCCGACCTGCGACCGCGCAGCTGGACACTGCGCCTGCGGCGGCTCGAGGTCGCAGCGCACGTCACCTCTCCGGTGCGGCGCGTTCTCATTCGCCTACCGCGAGCCTTCCCGCTCGCACACGTGTTCTTCGCTGTGGCCACACACCTGGCGGATACCGAGCAGGCGGCCTCATCTCCCGGGTCGTGAGTGATCCGGGCTAGGCGAGCCGCGCGGGCAGGTCGGGCGCGCGCTGGCTCGCGCGGAACTGGATGATGCGGTAGTCGGCGAGGCCGCGCGCGACGAACGGGTCCGCGCGCACGATCGCCTCGATCGCCGCCGCGTCGTCGCCGGCCGCGAGGATGATGCCGCCGTCGCGCGGGACCTTGCGGCCGGAGACGAGGAACGTCCCCGCGTCGTAGTGCGCCTTCAGATAGGCCATGTGCGGCTTCATCGCCGCGTCGATCTGCGCGAGGTCGACCTTGTAGATGAGCTCGATGACGAACACCCCCGGAGGATGCCGCGTCCGCGCGCCGAGCTGCGAGGTCCTCGCAGACGATCTTCGTCGAGAACCGCGGATCGATCGCGATACCTTCGGCGGCGATGACACGGGTGGTGTTCCTCATCGCGATGGCTGCGTGCGCGCAGCCCCAACCGTCCACGCAGCCGCCGGCCGTCGACGCCGCGACCCTCGTCGGGAGCTGGCGCTACCTCCCGTTCGATCCGGCGCGCACCCCGCCCGACCAGCGCGAGGTCCTCGAGCTCGCGGACGACGGCACCTACGCGATCCGCAACCGCCGCGGCACGCAGACCGGCGCGTACGAGCTCGACGGCAACTACCTCACGCTCGGCGCCGGCACGAGCGCGTGGATCGTCACGGGCGTCGCCGCCACCGCGGAGCGCCTCCTCGTCGACGCGGTGTTCCCCACCTCCGCGCCCGGCCGCGGCGGCCTCGCCGGCACGTACGCCGGCGAGCAGAGCTCCGCGCAGGCCACCACCGACATCGAGCTCGACCTGCGCGCCGACGGCACGGCCCGCGTCCGCCAGACCGGCACGCTCGTCGCCGACGACGAGGCGACCTGGGTCGAGGACGGGGACTTCGCCGTCCTCACGTTCTCGAACCCGACCCGCAACAAGGCGTTCGGCACGCTGCCCGGCCTCGCGATCGGCGAGTGGATGTACGAACGCCTGCCCTGATCGCGTGTACCCTGATCGGGCACGGTGACCGCAGCAGCAGCCGAGCCGGGGTGGTGCTCTGACGGCGCGGAGGCGATCCGCGCCGCGGCCCGGTCGGCGCGCGGCCTGCGCGGTGAGGCGCTGCACGCGGCGCTCGCGGCGGTGCCGTTCCTCGACCGCGACGCGTGGGTCGACGCGCTGCTCGGGCTCCCTGTGCCGCCTCCGGATGCGGACCTGCCGCGCGGCGCCGTGCCGTACCTGCCGTGCGGCGTCGAGGAGATCGTGGCGATGGTGCGCGACGCCCCGCTCGGCGCCGACGACGAGCTCGTCGACCTCGGCTCGGGCCTCGGCCGCGTCGTCATGCTCGCGCACCTGCTGACGGGCGCGCGCGTGCGCGGCATCGAGATCCAGCACCACCTCGCCGCGATGGCGTGCGAGCGCGCCGCCGACCTCGGCCTCGCGATCCCGTTCCTGCACGCCGACGCGACCGCGATCCCGCTCGCGACGCGCGCCGACGCGCGCCGGACGGTGTTCTTCCTCTACGCGCCGTTCAACGGCGAGATGCTGGCGCGCGCGCTGGCCCGGCTCGCGGAGGTCGCGCGCCGGCGCCCGATCGTCGTGTGCACGGTCGGCGTCGCGCTCGAGGCGAGCTGGCTCGTCGCGCGCCCGTCGTCGTGCCTCGCGCTCGACGTCTACGACGGCGCGATCACTTCTTGATCGCCAGATCGTCGAGGAGCTCGCACGTCATCTTCGCCGCGAACGGCACGCGCACCGGCTTCGGATCGAGGCCGAACGCGAAGTCGATGTCGCCCTTCAGCGTGAAGGTCTTCAGGTCCTTCGCGACGTCGGCGGTGCCGGCGAACACCTCGACCGGCTTGCCGCCGGCGGGCGTCGCCGACAGCTTGACCGGCACGGCCTTGCCGAGGACGTCGCCGGTCTTCTTGTCGACGGTGCTGCCGAGGATGTCGCCGCGGCTGACGTGGACGCCGTAGATCAGCGTCACGTTCAGGTCCCGGCTCGAGCGGTCGGCGCCGCGGTGCTCGTGGAGGCTCGCGACGATGTGCGACTTCGTGACGTCGCCCTTCTTGCCGCGCTCGGCGATGCCCTTGCACACGAGCCAGGTGGAGTCACCGGCATGTGCACTGCCGACCGTCCCGGCCAGCGCAATGACTACGAGCAGGAGCTTGGACATGGAAGGTCCAGGATGCCCGAGTCGCCGCCACGACGCACGCCACTCTTGCCCTTACAATCGAGTCGCCGATGCGCACCGAGGAAGCGACCGTCCCTTCCGCCACGCGCGGTGCGGCCGGGCCCGCGGCGGGCGAGCGCTGGGCGCGCTACCGGCTGCGCGAGCCGCTCGGCACCGGCGGCATGGGCACCGTGTGGGCGGCGCACGACCCCGAGCTCGATCGCGAGATCGCGCTGAAGGTCCTGCACGACGAGCTGCTCGGGCGCGCCGGCCAGGAGCGGCTGCGCGACGAGGCGCGCGCGATCGCCCGCGTGCAGCACCCGAACGTCGTCGCCGTGTTCGACGTCGGCGAGCACGGCGGCCGCACGTACTACACGATGGAGCTCGTGCGCGGCCGCTCCGTCAAGGAGTGGCTCGCCGCGCCGCGCACGTGGCGCGAGGTCCAGCGCGTGTTCGCCGGCGCCGCGCGCGGGCTCGCCGCGATCCACGCCGCCGGCCTCGTGCACCGCGACATCAAGCCCGGCAACCTGCTCCTCGGCGACGACGGGCGCGCGCGCGTCGCGGACCTCGGCCTGGCGATCGTCGAGGCGAGCCCCGGCGACGCCGGCGACGCGGCGCACGTGCACGCCGGCACGCCCGCGTACATGGCGCCCGAGCAGCTGCGCGGCGCCGCCGGTGATGCGCGCGCGGATCAGTTCGCCTTCGGCGTCGCGCTGTGGGAGGCGCTGCACGGCGCGCGCCCGTTCCCGGGGGAGACCAACGAGCGGCGGCTCGCGCAGATCGAGCGCGGGCCCCCGCCCGAACCGCCGCGCGCCGTGCCGCGCTGGCTGGATGCGGTCGTGCGGCGCACGCTCGCGCACGAGCCGGGCGATCGCTTCGCCGACACCGCGGAGCTGGCGCGCGCGCTCGAGGGCCCGGCGCGCCGGCGGTGGCCGTGGCTCGCCGGCGGCGCCGCCGCGATCGCCGTCGCCGGTGCGGTCGCGTACGCCGCGGCCCGCGACGGT
>JAHBVW010000114.1 GCA_019637375.1 Deltaproteobacteria bacterium
AGCGGGCCGCCGGTGCGCCCGACGCCGCTGCCGCCGCCGACGGCGGGTCGCGCGACGAACCCGCCGTACGCGAGCGGGCTCGCGGCCGCCTACGGCGAGCCCGCGCCGTCCACGCCTCCAGGCGGAGGTGGAATGCTCGGCGCGCTCGAGCAGCCGCCGAAGGACCTCGCGTTCGCGCTCGCGGCGCTCGACCACAACGAGGACATCGCGCCGCCGGCGGTGTCGTTCGCCGCGCCGACCAGGCCCGCGCAGGCGCAGCCGATGATGCCGGCCAGCATCGGCCCACCGCCGGCGCGCCCGGCGCAGCCGTCGACGCCGCCGGCGCCGCAGCGCGCGCACGATCCGTTCGCGCCGCCGGATGCGCACGAGGCCGAGCTCAAGGTCGAGCTCGCGCCCGACGAGCGCCAGCGCGTCGCCGGGCCGATCGGCAACCCCGGCGGTGCCGCGGCACCACCGCCGCGCCCGATGGGACCGACGACGCCCGTCCTCCAGCGCAAGCCGCTCCCCGCGTCGAAGCAGGGCGTCACGCGCCTGCCGTCGTCGCACAGCTCGAACCTGCCGCGCTGGCACTTCGCCGCCGGGGTCGCCACCGCGATCATCCTCGGCTTCATCCCGGCGCACATCGTCGCGTCGGTCCGCGAGTCGTCCGCCGACAAGGCGATCGACGCGGAGGTCGTCGAGGCGCAGACCCGGGCCGACACCCCCGAGCTCTACGCGGCGCTCGACTCGATGCGCACCGCGCAGGAGTCGCGCAAGAAGTCCGAGCACCGCAACATCGCGCTCGTCTCGCTCCTCCTGTGGGCGATCGCGGGCGCCGGCGTCGGCTTCGTCTGGTTCCGCCAGATCCCGTGGGACCGCGTGATCAAGTCCTGAGCGCGCCGCGCCCGTGACGCCTACGCGTCGTCCTCGTCGTCGTCGTCGTTGTTGTCATCCTCGTCGTCGTCATCCTCGTCGCGCTTGCGGCGGCGCGCGCGGGCCTTCGCGTCGGCGACCTCCTCCTGCGCGCGCAGCTCGGCCTCCGCCTTCTCGCGGCGGCGCGTGACGATCCACGCGACGACGATCGACAGGTTGTAGAGGATGACCATCGGGACGGCCATCATCACCTGCGAGACGACGTCGGGCGACGGCGTGAGGATCGCGCCGACGATGAACGCGATCACGATGAACCAGCGGTTGAACTTCCACAGGCCGCGGTGGGTCACGAGGCCCACCATCGAGAGGAACAGGATCAGGAGGGGCAGCTCGAACACCGCGCCGAACGCGAGCATCATGTCGCGCGTGAGATCGAGGTACTCGCTCATCACGAGCATCGGCTGCGGGCCGGTCGTGTCCTTCGCGTAGCCGAGCAGGAAGCTGTAGAGGTTCTCGAGGACGAAGTAGTAGCAAAACAGCGCGCCGCAGATGAAGAACAGCGCGGAGAACACCGCGAACGCGACGGTGATGCGGCGCTCGCGCTTGTACAGGCCCGGCGCGATGAACTTCCACAGCTGGTGGAAGATGAACGGCGACGCCGCGAAGATGCCGGCCCACAGGCCGATCGAGATCTCGATCCAGAACGGCTCGACGAGCTTCGTGAAGACGAGGTGCGGGTCGCCGAACTTCTTGTCGAGACCCTCCGCGATCCACGCGCGGGACATCGGCCCCTTCAGCCACTCGAAGATCTGTGCCGAGAAGTACCAGCACACGACGAACGCGAGCAGGAACCAGATCGCCGCGTTGCGGACGCGGTCGCGCAGCTCCACCAGGTGCGACAGGAACGGCATCCGGCTCGCTTCGAGATCCTTCTCGTCCTGCGATTTCGGGACGTCGTCCTCGTCGTCGTCGTCGCGGCGTCGCTTCGTCGCCTGCTTAGCCATGTCCGGTCTCGGAACCCTTCGCGACCGTGCCCGTCGCCGGCTTGATCATGGCGGCGAGGTCGTCGTCATCCTGCGCGTCCGGCGTGCCGGCATCCGGCTCGCCGGCGACCGGCGGCAGCGTCACCTTCGGTGCCTTCGGCGCCGAAGCCTCGGCCTCGCCGTCACCACCCTTGTCGCCCGCTTCGCCGTTCGCAGCGGGGGTAGTCGATACCTCCTCCGTGGTGGCGTCCGGGGCGGCGGTGGCCTCGGGATCCTTCGCGCCCTCGGGGAGCGCGGTGCCGGCGAGCGCCTCGGCGAGCAGCTTCTTCTCGCGCTTGGGCCTGGGGCGCACCACCGGTGCTTCCTCGCCGCGGAGGGCGCTCTTCAGGTCGCGGATCGCACCGCCGATCTGCTCGTCGTTCTCGATCTGTTGCTGCAATGACCGCGACTGCTTCTTGATGTCCCGGATTCCCTTGCTGATCTGCTTGGCCGCCTGCGGCAGCTTGTCGGGGCCCAGGAACAGCAGGGCCACGATCAAGATCACGATGATCTCGCTTCCGCCCATGCCGAACATGCGTGCGCAGCATACCACCCGATCGCGGCAACGCCGCGTCACTGGTCCACGCATCGCGGCGTTTTGCGTCCCTGTCAAGTTTTCGATCTTCCTCGGTATTCGCTGGGCGACCGTGCGCCTCATCATTGCCCTGTCCGACGGTCGATGGCACCGTGAGGCGTGGCACGGCGCGCAGGTCGCGAAAGGCCGGCGGCGACCCCTCCGCCCGTGACGTGGCGCGACGGGGTGCACCTGACCGGAACGGCGATCTGGTGCGACTCGCGCCGGCGCCGCGACATCTGCTTCGTGTCGTCCGCCGACCGCGTCGGCCGCACCGGCCACGGGCAGCTGATCGGCACCCCCGCGACGCTCGCGCTGATCGACGCCGACGGCACCGGTCACCTCGGCGTCCCCGTGCACCGGCCGTTCACGCTCGGCACCCTGCGGCTGCAGCTGATCCCCTCGGGGCGCGGCCTCGGCGCCGCCGCGCTCCACGTCGCGCCGCTCGGCGAGGACGGCGGCGAGCACGGCGTCCTGTACGCCGGCGCGATCCGGTCGGCGCGCGGCGAAGGTGCGCACGCGTGGATCGCCCCGGCCGACGTGCGCGCGGCGGCGGCGGTCGTCGTGCACGCGCCGTTCGGCGACGCGCGCCACGCGTTCCCGCCGCTCGCCGATGCGATCGCGCAGACGCTCGCGTGGGTGCGCGCGCAGCTCGCCGCCGGGCGCGACGCCGTGCTGCTCGTCGACACGGCGCTCGACGCGCTCGAGGTCCTCGCGTGCCTGCACGCCGAGCAGGTGCCGATCGCGACGAGCCGCGGGATCGAGGTCGTCGCGCGCCGCTCCGCCGCGCCGCGCATCGCCGCCGACGCGCTCAGCGTGCCGCGCGCGCCGACGAACGGCACCTCGCCCGCGCGCCGCCACGCGCCG
>JAHBVW010000115.1 GCA_019637375.1 Deltaproteobacteria bacterium
GTCCACGCCGGCGGGCGGCACGCGGCGAGGAGCCGGTCGCGCACGCCGGCGAGCGCCGCGAGCAGCGCGTCATCGAGCAGGCCCTCGCGGCACGCGCCGGTGTCGCACGCGTCGAGGACGTGCAGCGCGTCGAGGGCGAGCTCGACGGCGTTGCCCGGCGGGACGCCGAGGACGCGCGCGAGCGCCGGCGCGAGATCGCGCAGCGTGCCGACGAGCGGCGCGAACATCGCGAGCGGGCCCTCGCCGCGGACGTGCTGCCCCGCGAGGCCGTGCGCCTCGACCCACGCGATCGCCAGCTTGCCGAGCACCTCGGGCAGGGGCCACGACCGCGCGCGGTCGGCGCGGCGCAGGATCGCGGCCGCGGCCTCGTTGTGGACCTCGACGGAGATGCCCTGCGCCGTCCAGTGCGCGCGCAGCTGGGGCGCCGTCGTCTTCGCGATGTCGAGGTGCGCGATCGCGATCCGCAGCGGCGGCCCGAGGCCGGCCGCCTCGGCGCGCGCCCAGCGATCCGCGAGGGCGTCGAACGCGGCCCGCGACAGGGCCGGCGCGTCCTGGAACCGCGCGAGGTCGCGCGTCTCGAGGCCGCGCAGCTTCCTCCCGAGGAGCCGCGTCGCGATGTGGTCGAGGAGCGCGCGGTCGGTGCCGTCGTCGTGCTCGACCTGGCGCGGCATCGGTGCGGCGAGCGCGCCCACCTCGGGAAGCGCGGCGAGCGCGGGGTTCGCGGGATCGTCGTCGCGCAGCGACTCGAGCATCGCGGCGAGCAGCGCCGTGTCGGCGAGCATCGCGGCGAGCAGCGCCGGCGGTGCGAGCCAGCCGGCGAGCGTCGTCGGGCCGACGCGATCGACGAGGCGTCGCCACGCGGCCAGGTCCTCCGGCGAGGCGCCCTGGAGCGCCCGCAACAGCTCGCTTCCGCCCATGGCGCGGAGGTAGCACGACTCCTCGCCGCTCGGGCCGCCGGAGGGCGGAGCCTACGCCGCGGGGAACGGCGGCGGCGCGCCCGGCTGCGTGGTCGTCATCGTCGACCCGAAGGTGCGCGCGCCGACGAGGCCGCCGAACACCGCGGCGCCCAGGCCGAGCAGCGCCGAGAAGAACCCGGTCCAGGCGAGCGACTGCGTCGTCACCTCGCGGCCGAGCACCGCACCGTGCGAGACGGCTCCCACGACGAGCGCGACGGCCCACGTCACGACGCCGGCCGCGATGCCGTGCCAGCGGTCGCGCGCGTGCGAGAGGTTCGCGGTGATGGCCGCACCGACCACGAGCGAGGCGAGCACGACCAGCAGGCTCCACAGGCCGTAGCCCGCGCCGACGCGCCCGTCGTGCACCGCGATCGCGAAACCGAAGCGCAGCAGCACCGACTGGAGCGCGAGCGTGAGGAAAACGCCGAGCGCGATCGCAGGCCAGCGCATCCTCTGGAGCGCCTGCGACGCACGCTCGATGCGATCGACGTTGCGAATGTCCATGTCACCGTGCTCATGCACGCGCGGTGCCCTAGTAGGTCGGGATGACGACGACCGGCGCGCACAGTTGCACGAGCGTGTTGTCGTCGACGTTCAGCCTGTCGCGCCCGAGCCGGTAGCACTCGACCGGCGAGGTCGACGCCGATCCCTGGCACAGCTGGAGGCCGCGCTGCTCGGTCATCTCGGGCTGCGCGAGCGCCGCCTGCAGGCACGCCGCGGAGCCGCCGGTGTCGGGCGGCGTGATCGGGTAGCGCACCGCGGCGCAGAACGAGGCGTTCGTCGGGTCGCCGATCGACGTCGTGGTTCGCAGGTTGATCACGCACTGCGCGGGCTCCGTGGAGCTCGCCATCCGGCACAGGTCGACGGCGACGTCGTCGGTCAGGTAGGCCTCGCGGGTCGCCCGCGCGAAGCACTGCGCCGGTGCCTCGCTGGTCGCCCCGACGCAGAGCTGCAGCGCGGTGAAGTCGCTCGTGTGGATCTTGTCGGTCGCGTCCTGGAAGCAGAGGACCGGCGCCCACCCCTGGGCGGCCGCCGGTGCGGTGAAGGCTGCGAGCGCCGCGAGGCAGACGAGCGTGCGGGCCATGCCGCGAGGCGATGCAAGCGCGCCGCCGCGCCCCCTCGATGATCTCGCTCGGTGGTATACGTGGCTATCGTGGCGATCGACGCCGGGACTCGCGTCGGGAAGTACACCGTCCAGCGGCTCCTCGGGAAGGGCGGCTTCGGGATGGTGTTCCTCGCGCGCGACGAGATGCTCGGGCGCGCCTGCGCGCTGAAGTTCCTGCTCCAGGAGCACACGGCGCGGCCCGGCGTCCTGGCGCGCTTCCTCAACGAGGCGCGGGCCGCCGCCGGGATCGACCACCCGGGGATCGTGACGGTGTTCGAGTGCGGCGTCGTCGAGCACGCGGGCCCCGGCGTCGACGGGACGGCGTACATCGCGATGGAGCTGCTGAAGGGCGCGTCGCTGGGGACGCGGCTCGCCGCGGGGCCGCTCGCGGTGGAGCACGCCCTCGCGGTCGTCGACCAGGTGGCGTCCGCCGTCGGCGCGGCGCACGCGGCCGGGATCATCCACCGCGACCTCAAGCCCGACAACATCTTCCTCGTGCCGGACCCCGTCGCCGCGACGGGGGAGCGCGTGAAGGTGCTCGACTTCGGCATCGCGAAGCTCGTCGACACGCAGCACAGCTCGTCGGGCGCGACGCCGACGTCGACGCACATGATCTTCGGGACGCCGCGCTACATGTCGCCCGAGCAGTGCCGATCGACGGCGCGCGTCGACGAGCGCAGCGACGTCTACGCGCTCGGCTGCATCCTGTACGAGATGGTGTGCGGGGTGCCGCCGTACGACGGCGACATGGGCCTCCTCATCGCGATGCACCAGATGGGGCCGGTGCCGCGCGCGAGCGCGCTGCGCCCGGACCTGCCGCCGTCGATCGACGACGCGATCGCGCGCATGCTCGCGAAGGACCCGGCCGATCGCCCCGCGTCGATGAGCGCCGTGCGCGAGCTCCTCGGCGGCCGCCCGTCGGTGCGGACCCCGGCGGTGCGCCCGCCGACGGCGCCAGCGGTGTCGCCGGGGGCGCCGACGGTGGGGACCGACGCCTCGCGAGGCCCGGTTGCGCCGGTGCCGGCGGTTGCGCCGACGGTGGGGACCGACGCCTCGCGAGGCCCGGTTGCGCCGGTGTCGCCGGGGGCGCCGACGGTGGGGACCGACGCCTCGCAGGCCGCGCGGCCGCCGC
>JAHBVW010000116.1 GCA_019637375.1 Deltaproteobacteria bacterium
TGCGGAACAGCCGCACGAGCTCGTCGACGTCGACGAGGCTCGTGATGCGGTACAGGACGTTCCCGTCGGCGTCGAGGAGGATGAGGCTCGGCAGCGACGTCACCCGGTAGCGGCTGCGCAGGTCGAGGTGCTCGTCGTCGGTGATGTCGATGCGCAGCGGGACGTAGCGCTTCGCGAGCGCGCTCACGACGCGCGGATCCTCGAGGTGGTGCGCCAGCTCGAGGCTCGGCCCCGACCACGCGGCGGTGACGTCGAGGACGACGCCGCGGCCCTCGCGGCGCGCGCGTGCGAAGGCGGCGGCCTCGTCGGTCTCCCACACGAGCGAGGGCGTGGGCTCGGGCGGCGGCGGACGCGGCGCCGGGGGCGGCGCGCGCGGCGGCTCGCTCCCGCTCCAGCACCCGGTGACGGCGACGGTGACGAGCAGGAGCAGGCGCGCGGTCACTTCAGGGCCGCCGCGGGCCGCGCGCGCAGCTGGCGCACGGCGCCGCGCAGGAGCGGCATCATCGTGTCGGGCTCGATCATCTTCGTCAGGCGCGCGTAGACCTGCGCGTTGCCCTCGGGATCCGGGTGCGGGTTCATCCACACGACGTGCGGCAGGCTCCCGGTCGCGGCGTAGCGGCGGCGGGTCGCCATCTGCTCGTCGCTGTTCTCCGAGACGTCGATCTTCAGCGGGATGAAGTTCTTCGTGATGGTCTCGTAGACGTCGTCGTCGCCGAACGTCAGCTCGAGCTCCTCGCACGGGATGCACCAGCTCGCCGAGAAGTCGACCATCACGCCCTTGCCCTGCTCGCGCGCCATGTCGAACGCGATCGTCTCGTCGGTGACCCACGGCAGACGCTGCTTCGGCGTCAGCTTCCACGACCAGATGCAGAACGCGCCCGCGAGCAGCAGCACGAGCCCGACGCCCTTGCGGAGCTTGTGCCGGCGCGGGCCGTGGAACGACAGGTGGATCGCACCGAGGGCGGTGCCGACGACGGCGACGGCGATCGACACGCCGAGGAACCACATCTCCGGCGAGGCGAACTTGCGCATCCACGGCAGGAGCGGGCGCAGGAAGTACAGCGCGACGAGCAGGAGGCCGACGCCGCCGGCGGACTTCACGCCGTCCATCCACGCGCCGCTCTTCGGCAGCGCGATCGCGAACGCGGCGAGCACCCAGAACAGGACGCCCATGCCGATCGCGTACACGAACAGCAGCGCGCCGCCGCCGACGACGCTGTTCTTCGTCGCGACGAATGCGAGCAGGCCGCCGAGGAACGGGCCGGTGCACGGGGCGGCGATCAGGCCGCCGACGAGGCCCATCGCGAACGCGCCGCCGTAGCCCTTGCCGCCGACCTGGTTGAGGCGCGCCTGGAGCCCGGAGGGGAGGTTGAGCTCGAACGCGCCGAACATCGACGCGGCGAGCGCGACGAACAGGAGGACGAGCGGGATGACGAGCCCGGGGTGCGAGAGCTGGCTGCCGAACGCGGTCTCGCCGACGGCGAGGGTGATCGTCACGCCGAGCACCGAGTACGTGACGCCCATGCCGAACACGTAGGCGGTCGCGAGCGCGATCGCGCGGCCCTTCGTGACGTCCTTGCCGCGCGCGCCGAAGATCGCGAGCGTGATCGGAATCATCGGGTACACGCACGGCGTCAGCGACGTCAGGAACCCGGCTCCGAACGAGCCGAGGAACATCCACAGCCAGCCCCGCTGCTCGGCCTCGGCGAAGTCGGCGTCGCCGCCCGCGAACGCGAGGGCAGGGACCAGGAGCATCGCCACGGCGACGAGGATTCCAAGCCGGACGGGGCGCCGCATGTCGGTTCACTATAGACCGGCGCGCGCGGGTGGGCATTCCCGTAGGTCCGCGAAGCTGCGGCGGAACTCGGGACGCACCCGCGCGTGTGAGCGGGTGCCCCGGACGCCTGCACGCCTGGACGACGACGGAGCGGATCTCGACCTTGCCGGCGCGGCCCTTGACCTCGACGGAGCCGAGCTCGCGCGTCGGGATCGTGGCGTCGAGATGGGCGTGGGTCGCCGATGAGCTTGTCGATGGTGCCGCCGTGGGCGACGAGCTCGTCGGTCATCGCGGTGAAATGCTCGTTGAGAAGGCCGCTCGCGAGCACCCGAACGGCGCGAGCAGATGGCTGTACACGCGCCGGTTCGATGTTGGGGGTGCGTGGATCCGCCGGGAGCCCGCTCGGCAAACGGGTGCGCGCGTCGTACGCTGGCGGGGTGAGACGCTGGCTCGTCGCGTGCGCCGTCGCCGGCGGTGCGCTGTACGCGTGGTGCGGGGGCGGCGGCGACGAGCGCGCGACGCGCGTCGCGACGTTCAACATCGAGCACTTCCCGCGCGACGCGGAGCAGGTCGAGGGCGCGTTCGACGAGCTCGCGGCGCTCGGCGCCGGCATCGTCGCCGTCCAGGAGATCACGGATCCGCGGCTGTTCGGCGCGGCGGCGCGGCGGCGCCTCGGCGAGCGCTGGCAGCTCGTGCACGACCCGTGGCGCGTCCCCGACCACCACCACATCGGCGTGCTGTTCGACGGCGCGCGGTGGCGCGCGGCCTCGACGCGCACCCACGACGGCACCGCGATCGGGCCGCTCGATCTCCCCGTGCTCGAGGTCCGGCTGGCGGACACCCGGAGCGGCGAGGTCACGCGCGTGTACGTCGTGCACTTCCGCCCGAAGACGAGCGGCCGCCCCGTGCGCGTCGCGCAGCACGCGGTGCTCGCGCGCGTCGTCGTCGCCGGGCGTGCGTCGGGCGAGGACGTCGTCGTGCTCGGCGACTTCAACGCGACCGAGGCCGCGGACCGCGACGACCTCGCGGCGCTCGCCCGCGCCGCCGACCTCGCGTGGGCGACCGAGGCGCTCGCGTGCACCGCGTTCTGGATCCGGCCCGACGGCTGCGCGCGCTCGCGCCTCGACCACGTGCTGACGTCGCGGCGCCCGGCGCGCGCCGAGGTCGCCGGCGGGTGCGCGACGCACGGGTGCGAGCGCGAGGACACGTGCCCCGCGTACGTGGAGCGCGTGTCGGATCACTGCCCGGTCGCCGTCGATCAGCGGGACTAGCCGCGGATCATTCGTGATGGGAGCGCGCCGTGAGGTGCGCGTCGCCGGAATTTCGGTGCCGGTCCGCAGGC
>JAHBVW010000117.1 GCA_019637375.1 Deltaproteobacteria bacterium
ATATGATCTCGATTTCAACCGCCCACCCACGTGCCGCCGCCCTCATGGCCTGCTTCTTGCGGCCCGCCTCGCGATCACGCGCCCGCCCCACGCCCCCGTCCCACGTCCGGAGCCCTCTGCGAGCGCCGCGCGTTCACCGTCGGGAGGCTCGCGTCGAGGCGCGATCTCGACCAGCGCCAGCGAGACAGCAGAGCGCTCGCCCCACGCCCCACGTCCGGAGCCCTCTGCGAGCGCCGCGCGTTCACCGTCGGGAGGCCCGCGGCGAGCACCGCGTGATCTCGACGACGGCAAGCGAGACGGCAGAGCGTCTACGAGCGCTGCGCGTTCACCGTCGGGAGGCCCGCGACGAGCACCGCGTGATCTCGACCAGCCCACACCCGCAGAGATGAAGGTCAGTTCGCAAAGAACGTGCAGGCTTCGATGAACAGGTCGTTGATCGAGCCGGCACGGGTGGTCGAGCCCGAGTAGTAGATCGCGCCGATCGAGGTGTCGCCGGCGCCGTATTCGACGACCGTGAGCTCGCGGCCGGTGGCGAGGTGGCGGTAGGCGTGCACGCCGAGCTTGCCGCCGTCGATGCGCGAGAGGCCGTCGGTGACGGAGGTGACGTCGTCGAACGAGTCGCGGAACGCGCCGAGGGCCTGCTGCGTCTCGAGGGTGTTGAGCTGGGCGGCGGCCGTGACCGTCTTCGTCGCGGTGCGCGCGAACGACGCGGTGTCGGTCCGCATCTCGAGCCAGTCGGCGGGGAGGAGGCACGTCTCGCGCTTCACGGTGCACGCCTCGAGGTCGCCGTCGTGGATCTTCGAGACCATGTCGTCGCCGCGGCGCTCGAAGATCGCGCCGTACGAGTTGTCGCCGGCGCCGTACTCGTAGGCCATGAACATGCGGCGCGCCGCGGGCTCGTTGACGAACGTGATGTTGACCTCGCCCTCGTCGACACGCGACAGCGCCTCGAGCGGCGTCGTGACGTCGGTGTGCGACGACTGCTGCACGGCGCGCACGAGCTTCGCCTGGTCCGCCGCGGAGAACTGGTGGAGGTTCGCGGCCGTGACCTTGACGCGGTTGATGACGTCGAGCGCGGGGTTGCCGGGGATGTCGCTGTACGTGAAGCCGAACAGGCACGTCGCCGCGGGCGCGCAGCCCGAGCCGTCGCAACCGACGGTGAGCCCGAACTTGCCGCGCGTGTCGGCGTCGTGGCCCTTCACGAGCACGCGGTAGCGGCCGGCGCCGAGGTCCTTCTTGACCTGCGAGTACGGCGTCGAGTTGAAGTCGTCGTTGCGCGCGATGTACGAGCCCCAGCCCGACGGGCCCTCCTTGTACAGGTACAGCACGGTGTCGGTGCGGCGCTGGCCCTTGACGGCGTAGCTCGTCGTCGCCGTGATGCGCGCGTCGTTCGACAGCTCGAACGTCCACGCGTGGAACTTCGCGGCGTCGGTGATCGCGGACGTCGCCTTCACGTCGAAGTCGATCGCGCCGTGATCGGTCGGCTTGCGCTGCGAGTCCGCCTTGGAGTCGTCGAGGATGTCCAGGTCGTCCTCGGGACCCTTGCCATCGTCCATGCAGCCGGCGAACAGCAACACAAAGAGGAGCTTCTTCATGGTGCCCGCCGTCGGAGCAACATCCGTACCGCCGCGCGTCAAGTCTGCGCGCGCACTTGGCTTCGTCGATCGGCGGCCACTCGCGTAGCCGGCTAGCCGACGATCGCTTCGTGTCGCGACGAGCGCATCATCTTGCGATGGAAGGGTCACCGTACCGCGAACGGCCGCGGCTGCTCATGTGTCCGCGCTGTCGCGAGCTCCTCGACGTCGCGCTCAACGGCGTGCGCCAGTGCATGCGTTGCGAGGGACTGTGGCTGTCGCCGCGGACGGTCGAGATCGCGTTCGGCAGCCCGCGCGGTCCGGCGGGGACGTCGGCGTGGTGGCGCAACGCGATCGAGTGCCCGGAGTGCGCGACCGAGGGGCGCACGACGGTGATGCAGGCGCGCACCTGCGGCGAGGTGCTCGTCGACACGTGCTTCGAGCACGGGCTGTGGCTCGACCGCGGCGAGCTCGCGCAGCTCCTCGGCACGGCGACCGACGAGCTGCTGCGGCTGCGCGCGAACGGCCTGCCGGTGCCCGACCTCGACGAGCTGCGGGCGCGCCGCGAGAAGTGGCGCGCCGACGGCGAGCTCCGGCGCCGCATGACCGCGACGTACCTCGACCTCCTCGAGGACGAGCACCGCCGGCGCGCCGCGATGCAGGACGAGGCGCGCCGCGAGGCCGAGCGCGGCACGGCGCAGCGTCTCGCCGAGGAGCGCGCGCGCCGCGACGCGGAGGAGCGCGAGGCCGCGGAGCGCCGGGA
>JAHBVW010000012.1 GCA_019637375.1 Deltaproteobacteria bacterium
TCGGCGACGCGCACCTCACGGCGCGCTCCCATCACGAATGATCCGCGCTAGTACGCGGGCGGCGCCGGCATCGGTGGAGGAGGCATCGGCGGAGGAGGCATCGGCGGCGCCGCGGGCTTGCCGGCGCGCACGAGCTGCACGAGCAGGACGATCGCGGCGGCGAACGCGGCGATCGTTGCGAGCGGCATCATGTAGGTGCCGGCGCGCGTGGTGAGGAGGCTGCGGCCGAGCTCGGCGTTGCCCTGGTCGGCGGCCTGGGAGAAGCCGATGCCGAGCGCGATCGTGATGCCGGTGGCGAAGAAGGTCGTGATCGTCACGAGGACGGCGCGCCAGCGCCGGAACCGGTTCTTCACGGTGTCGCCGAACAGCGCGGCGAGCGCGAGCAGGTTGAGGACGAGGAGCGTCCACGTCGCGATCGACAGCACCGTGGCCGCCGTCTTCACGTCGGAGTCGGAGACGGTGTCGACGCCCTCGAGGGAGTCGCGCACGCCGCGCGCGGTGTCGCGCAGCTTGCCGCCGACCTTGTCGGCGACCTTGCCCGCGATCTTCGCGCCGGCCTTGCGCACGCGGCTGTCGCGGAAGCTCGCCACGAGCGCGGCGAGCTTGTCGCGCCCCGTGTTGAGGTCCCACAGCGACATCGACTCGGTCTTGCCGACGCGCTTGCCGCCGACGTGGAGCTCGATCGCGGGGATGAAGATCGCGATCGTCGAAACCGCCGTACAGACGACAAAAGCCCACGCTGCGATCCGCACCGGCCGCCATCTTGATTCAAACCGCCCCTTCGGTCCAACCGAAACCGGCTAGAGTCCGTCGCGCGATGGACGACGAGCGGCGCACGACCCGCCTCGGTTTCGGACCCGAGCCCGAGCCGCAGCCGGAGCCCGCGCCCACGGCGCCGCCGCCATCTTCTCCAGCTTTTTCGACCCCTGTGGAAGGGCCGCACGCGACGCCGCCGGCGTTTCCACCGCCGCCGCCCGCGCAGTTCGCGCCCGCGACGCCGCCGCCGGATCCGCATCGTGCGCTCGCGCAGGTGACGCCGAAGACGGCGCAGCAGATCGAGACGCTGTCGACGACGTTCTTCAACATCTCGCTGCGGCGCGCGTTCCGGCTGCGCATCAAGACCGACGAGGTGCTGCCGAGCGAGCGCGCGCACCTCGAGTCCCAGGCCGCGCACATCACGGATCCGGATCAGCAGTCGTTCCTCGCGTGGCGGCGGTCGGTGCTGCTGCTCGTGGCGATGATGTTCATCCCGCTCACGGTGTTCCGCTTCATCGAGACGTGGGACGGCATCCCGATGCCGACCGCGGCGCGCATCTTCCTCCTCTTGCCGGCGCTCGCCGAGGGTGCGCTGTGCGTGGTCGCGTTCCACCAGCTGCGCAACTGGGCGAACTGGCGCAAGCAGCGCCGGATCCTGTTCTACGCGTGGGCGATCTACTTCCTGGCGCCGTTCATCGTCTACATCTATCCGTACCGCGGCGCGATCGACGTGCGGCTGTACTGGCAGGTCGCGAAGCTCGGCGAGGTGCACATCGGCGCCGGCAACGCGCTCACCTCGGACACCGCGCGCATCTTCATCGGGCTCGCCGTCGGGTTGCAGGCGATGATCGCGCTCGGCCCCAAGGTCATCTCGCTGATGCCGGGCCTGATCCGCGCGTCGATCGTGACGAAGCTGCTGTTCCCGGGCACGACGGCGCCGGGCTGGCTCATGGTGCTCGCGGCGCCGGTCTACGCGCTGTTCGCGTACATCATCATCCTCCTGCCGTACCAGGTGACGGGGAGCTGGCAGTTCGTCGTCGGCAACCTCGGCATCCTCGGGGCGCAGGTGTTCATCGGCATCAGCGGCCGCCGGCTCACGGTGCCGCTCACCGCCGACGAGTCCGCGCACCGCATCAAGCGCAGCTGGACCGCGTACATCTCGATCCTCGTCGTGTCGGCGGGGTTCATGATCTACGGGCTGTACGCGTTCGTGTCGCAGCTCCACCTCGGCTACGTGCGCGTCATCACCGGCGTGCTCGCGTTCGTGAGCAACGTCCTCCTCGACACGCTGATCGGCACCGACGCGATCGTCGCCGCGATGGCGCACTTCCGGCGCCGCGGCATCCCCGACCCGCGCGACGAGCACCTCCTGCGCGACGCCGAGACCAAGCTCGGCACGTTCGTGCGCTAACTCGCTAGGGCATCGGGTCCGAGCCCGACGGCACGCCCTCGAACAGCGGCGTCGACAGGTAGCGCTCGCCGGTGTCGGGGAGCATCGCGAGGACGACGGTGCCGGGCGAGGCGTCGCGCGCGTAGGCGAGCGCCGCGGCGAACGTCGCGCCCGACGAGATGCCGCAGAAGATGCCCTCCCTCGCGGCGAGGTCGCGCGCCGTCGCGATCGCGGCGCCGTCGGAGACGGCGATGCGGCGGTCGGCGATCGTCGTGTCGAGCACCGCGGGCACGAAGTCCGGCGTCCAGCCCTGGATCTTGTGCGGCTGGAACGGCGCGCCGCCGAGGAGCTGCGCACCCTCGGGCTCGCACACGACGACCTGCAGGCCGGGGCGCGCGGCCTTCAGCACCGCGCCGGCGCCGGTGAGCGTGCCACCGGTGCCCCAGCCGGTGACGAACGCGTCGAGGCGCTGCCCGGCGAAGTCGACGAGGATCTCCGGGCCGGTCGTCTGGCGGTGGTACGCGGGGTTCGCCGGGTTCTCGAACTGGCGCGCGAGGAACCAGCCGTGCTTCTGCGCGAGCTCGGCGGCGACGCGCACCATGCCCGAGCCGCGCTCGGCGGCGGGCGTGAGGATCACCTTCGCGCCGTACGCGCGCATGATCTGGCGGCGCTCGACGGAGAACGACTCGGCCATCACCGAGACGAACGGGTACCCGCGCGCCGCGCACACCATCGCGAGCGCGATGCCGGTGTTGCCGGACGTGGCCTCGACGACGGTCATGCCGGGGCGCAGCTGGCCGCGCTGCTCCGCGTCCTCGATGATCCCGATCGCGAGGCGGTCCTTGACGCTGCCGCCGGGGTTGAACGCCTCGACCTTCACGTACATGGTCACGCCCGGGGGCGCGAGGCGGTGGATGCGGACGATGGGCGTGCGACCGACGGTCGCCGTGATGCTGTCGTAGATCATGACGCGCGCAGCCTTGCATCTCCGGTACCATGCGGACCCTGTGCGAATCGTCGAACGCACGCGGCGCACGCTCGCGATCGGCGCGCATCCGGATGACCTCGAGGTCGGCGCGGGCGGATTGCTCGCGCGACTCGCGCGGACAGGCGAGGTCACGATGGTGATCGCGTCGGTCCCCAACCGGTTCGAGGAGCGGCTCGCCGAGGCCCGCGAGGGTGCGCGGCGCCTCGGCGCGGAGCTCGTCGTGCTCGAGGAGGGCCGCGCCTCGCGCGTCGACGAGCAGCCGGTGCACGCGCTGGTCGCTCGCCTGGAGGAGCTGCTCGCGCAGCGGGCGCCGGACCTCGTGCTCGCACACGGCGCGCGCGATCTGCACGCCGACCACACGTTCGTCCACCGCGCGACGATCGCGGCGCTCGGCACGACCCGCACCCGGTGCGACGTCCTCGCGTACGGCGCGTCGCCGGACCTGGCGGCGATCCCGCGCGCGCACGGCCCATGCTTCGCCGACATCTCGGACACGATCGAGGTGAAGCTCGCCGCGATCGCGGCGCACGCGTCGCAGTTCCCGACCGCCGACGCGATCGAGAGCCGCCGCGACCACGCGCGCGCGGCCGGGCGGCTGTGCGGCGCGACCTACGCCGAACCGTTCGAGCTGCACCGCCTCTACGTGTGAGCCAGCGCGCGGCGACCTCGCGCAAGGCGGCGTATGATGCGCGCATGCTCGCGCGTGGCCTCGTGGTGTTCGTGGTCGTCGGACTCGTTGCCTGCGGAGGAGGTGGCACCGGCGACGACGACATCGGTCCGACGCCGTGTACCTCCGATGCGGAGTGCTCGGGCACCACGCCCGCGTGCGACGTCCCGGCGATGACGTGCGTGCAGTGCACCGACACGAACGCGGCGGCGTGCACCGGCGCGACCGCGAACTGCTCGGCCGATCACACGTGCGCGGGCGCGTGCGCCGCCGACGCGGACTGCCTGTCGGGCGTGTGCCTCGGCGACGGCGTGTGCGCGGATCCCGGGCGGGTGCTGTGGGTGTCGCGCGACGTCACCGGCACGACGTGCACGCCCGACGACAAGTGCACGTTCGCGACGGCGCTCGGCCTCGCGGCGGCGCCGCGCGACATCATCCACGTCGATCCGCTCGGCTACCAGCTCGCCGCGGGCATCACGATCGACAAGGAGGTCCACGTCGTCGGGCGGGGCGCGACGTTCGTCGCGGCCGCCGGCACCGCGCTGCGCGTGATCGACGGCGCCGACGTCACGATCGACGGGCTCGCGATCGGCGGCGCGCCGGGCATGAACCCCGACACGGCGGTCGAGTGCACGAACGCGAAGCTGCGCGTGCGCGTGGCGACCGTGCAGCACGCCGCGCTCGTCGGGATCAACGCGTCGGGGTGCACGCTCGCCGTGCAGCGCTCGTCGGTGCACGACAACGGCGGCGGCGGCCTCCAGCTCGGCGGCGGCGGCGTGTTCACGCTGTCGAACAACTTCATCTTCCGCAACGGCTCCGGCGGCGCCACGGGCGGCGGCATCGAGGTGCTCGGCTCGGTCCCCGACGGCAGCAGCCTCGAGTTCAACACCATCGTCGACAACCACGCGGGGCCCGGCGGCAACAACGCCGGCGGCGTCGTGTGCCGCACGCCGACGTTCGCGGCGCCGAACAACCTGATCGCGCGCAACGACGTCAACGGCAACGCCGGCGCCGCGAACGCGCAGACCGTCGGCGCGTGCACCTATCCGACCTCGATCCGGCAGGCGGCCGTCACCGACCTCGCGTTCGCGAGCCCCGACGTGGCGCCGTTCGACTACGCGATCCGCGCCGGCTCCGCGGCGATCGACATGGCCACGACGCCGTCGCCGATCGACATCGACCACGGCGGCGATGCGCGGCCCCAGGGCGCGGCCAAGGACATCGGCGCCGACGAGCTGGTGCCGTAAGGGGTGACACGTGCTTTCCGGTTGCGCCAGGCGGGAATGAAGGCCAGATCAAGCAGGTAGAGTCGCCATGCCGGATCCGCGCGCCGTCGGTCGGGTGGTCGCGAGCGTGCTCCGCGCGAGCGGGGCGGCGACGCCCGGCGAGGTCGCGCGCGCGAACGAGGCGCTCGCGGCGGTCGGCAGGCCGCCGATCGAGCGCGCCGACTTCACGGGCGACACGCCCGAGGCGCTCGCGCCGCTCGTCCCCGTCGAGCTGCGCGCGGCGGCGCTCGAGCTCGCGTACGTGCTCGCCGGCGACGAGCCGATCCGCCGCCGCCTGGCGGATGCGTACGCGGGGCTGTGGCGGGAGGAGGCCGAGGCGCCCGCACCGGCGCGCTCCGGATCGCGCGTCGTGCGCTGGCTGATCGGTCGCCTGCCGCGACACCAGGCGGGCTCGGCACCCCAGGAGGAGACGATGGAAGGCAACGGTCCCTATCGCGGCGACGAGGTGGCGCAGCCGAGCACGCCCGCGGAGCGCACGGCGCTGCGGCAGCGCGTCGAGCGGATCCACCGCGAGTTCCTGCAGGTCGTCGAGGCGGTCGAGCGCGTGATCGTCGGCAAGCGCGACGTGATCGAGCGCGTGCTGATGGCGATGGCGGCGAAGGGGCACGTGCTGCTCGTCGACGTCCCCGGCGTCGGCAAGACGCAGCTGTGCAAGGCGATCGCGGCGTCGATCGACACGCGGTTCGGGCGCATCCAGTTCACGCCCGACCTCCTGCCGATGGACATCACCGGCGCGAACGTGTTCGACCTGCGCGACAAGCAGTTCTCCTTCCGCCCGGGTCCGATCTTCACGCACATCCTGCTCGCCGACGAGATCAACCGCGCGACGCCGAAGACGCAGTCGGCGCTGCTCGAGGTGATGGAGGAGCGGTGCGCGACGATCGACGGCACGACGCACGCGCTCGAGGAGCCGTTCAGCGTGCTCGCGACGATGAACCCGATCGATCACCAGGGCACGTACCAGCTGCCCGCCGCGCAGATCGATCGCTTCATGGTGATGCTCGAGATGGGGATGCCGTCGCCCGAGGACGAGGTCAAGGTGCTCGACTACCACCTCGGCGTGGAGTCACCGCTCGCGTCGCTGCAGCCGGTGATCTCGCGCGCGGCGTTCGTCGCGTGGCGCGAGACCGTACCGCTCGTCCACGTGACACCGGAGCTCAAGCGCGCGGCCGTCGACTACGTCAACGGGCTGCGGCGGAGCGGCGACGAGAGCACCGGCCGGCTCGCCGCCGGCGGCGCCTCCGGACCGTCGCCGCTCAGCCCGCGCGCCACGCTCGCGTGGATCCGCGCGTCGCAGGCGCGCGCGATGCTCGCGGGGCGCGAGTTCGTGACGATGGATGACCTCTTGCACGTCGCGCCCGACGTGCTTCGCCACCGGCTGTGGACCGACGGTGCGACCGTGCGCGAGCGCCTGCGCCTGGTCGCGATGGGAGCGGCGCGATGAGCGGCAACATGCCCGACAAGATGCCCGACGAGACGAGCGGGAAGACGAGCGGGAAGACGAGCGGGGAGATGAGCGGGAAGATGAGCGGGAAGACGAGCGGGGAGACGAGCGGGAAGACGAGCGGGAAGATGAGCGGGGAGACGAGCGGGACGACGAGCGGGGAGACGAGCGGGACGACGAGCGGGGAGACGAGCGGGACGACGAGCGGGGAGATGAACGCGAGGAGGAACGCGAGGATGAGCGAGACGATGACCGCCGGGTCGGGGCGGACGACGTCGCTCGCCCGCGCCGCGCGGCTGATCTCGCTCGTCGTGCCCGCGGCGCTCGCGGCGTTCGTCACGCTGCGCGTGCGGCCGGATCACCTGCTGCACGCGATGGCTCCGGCGCTCGTGACCCTGTGGGTCGTGATGCTCGGCGCGCTCGCGATGCGCTTCGTCGAGAACCGGCGGGCCGAGGCTGGCGCGCCGACGCCGTGGGACCACGTCGACGTGCTCACCGCGAGCGGCGCCTCGACGCTGTGGCTCGCGGCGGCGGCGCTGCTCGGCGGCGCCGTGATCGGGTGGGCGAGCCTGAGCGTGCTCGGCGTGCTCGGCATGGCCCTCGTGTTCCTCGCCGTCACGTGGATCGTGTTCGTCGCGGGCGGCGGCGAGCCATGGCGGCGCGCGACGATCGAGCGCCGGATCCTTCCCGACAACGCGGGCGCCGGCGACCCGCTGCGCGAGGAGCTGCGGCTCGTCGACGTGAAGATCCCCCCGGGGACGCGGCTGTTCGCGACCGGGCGCGCGACGAAGCGCGGCCCGATCACGCGCTACGCCGTCGGCGCCGAAGCGTCGGGCGCGGACGTGCGGCTCGAGAGCGCGCTCGGCCCCGCGGAGCGCGGGGAGCACGTGGCGCCGCCGCTCGCGCTGTGGTTCGGCGACCTCCTCGGCCTCGCGCGCACGCCGTCGCTGCGGCGCGGCGAGGTCGCGTTCACCGTGCTGCCGCGGCCGGCCGCCGTCGGCGAGGTGCAGCACCTGCTCGGGCGCAGCGGCGACGATGCGGCGCGCCCGGCGCAGCAGCTCCCGACCGACGGCTCGTTCCGGATCCGCGAGTACGTCCCCGGCGACGACACGCGCCGGATCCACTGGGTGCGCTCGGCGCAGCGCGATCAGCTCGTCGTCCGACTCCCGGACGAGCTCCCGCACACCGAGCCGGCGCTGCGCCTCGTCCTCGACGACGAGATGAGCGAGGCCGTCGCCGGGTGGTCCACGCACGCACCCGACGAGCTCCTCGACGCGCTCGTCGCGGTGTGGCTCGGCGTCGGCAAGGCGCTCGCCGAGCGCGGCACGCACGTGACGCTCGCGACCGCGGTACCGCGCAACGGTACCCCGGCCCTCACCGAGCGCGTGATGCAGGCGCGGCCCTCGCGCGAGGTGCTGCGCCTCGGCGCGCGCGTCGCGTGGCAGGGCGCGCTCCCCGTCGGGAGCATGCTCGACGCGGCGCCGGGCGTGCGCCAGATCGTCGTGTCGTACCGGCCGCGCTGGCTCGACGCCGGCGCCGAGGTCGTGTGGATCGTCGTCCCCGTCGACGCGTGGACGCGCCCCGAGCCGTGGACCCAGGTGAAGACACCGATGACGCTGCCGTATCCGATGGGCTCGCCGGAGAACCGGCTCGGGCGGCGCGCGGCGGATCGCCGGCGCATCCACGGGATGCTGCGCGACCGCGCGGAGCTGAGCCGGCGCGCGTGCTCCGACTGGAGGGCGGACCGCGGCTCGTACGTCGCCAAGCCCGAGGACGGCTGCGTGCAGCTGACGGTGATCTCGTGAGCGCGCCCGCGCAGCTTCCTCGCGAGCCGATGTTCCGGCTGTCGGCCCGCGATCGCCTCACGGCGCCCGTCGTGCTCGTCTACTGGCTCGCGCTGTTCGGCGGGCTCGCGCTGTTCACGCTCACGCGCCCCGACGACGGCCGCGCCGTCGTCCCGCTGTGGGTCGGCGCGCTCGCCGGCACGTGCATCGGGCACTGCCTCGCGCTGCGCGACCTGCGCACGTGGATCTCGCTGCTCGTGATCGCGGGCCTGTTCTACTGGGCCGCGCTGTTCACGCCGCGCGACATGGAGCCGACGCGCCTGTGCATGGCGTTCGGCCCGGCGGCGCTGTGCGCGTACTGGAGCCTCGGCGAGCGCGTCGCGCTGGCCGCGTTCTGGTTCCCGGCCGTCGTGTGGATGCTGCCGATCCTCGACCGCACGCGCGGCGCGTCGCTCGTCGGCGCGATCGACGGGAGCGGCGCCGTGCTGCTCGGCGCGCTCGCGGTGCTGTTCGTCGCGTACCTGCGCGTGCGCGAGTCGCGGCGCGTCGGGCTGTGGCGCACCGTCGGCCCGCTCCCCGTCGCCGCGGCGCAGCCGATGACGGTCTTGCGCGAGCCGGCCGCGCACCAGGTCGCGCGCGCCGGCTGGTCGCTGCTCGTCAGCGGCATCGCCTTCGCGCTCACGGCGTTCGTCGCCCCGCAGCTGTTCCACGTCGAGAGGACGGAGTCGCGCGCCGTCGCCTGGCGTGCGCCGCCGCCGCCGGATCGGTCGGCCGGCCTGGCGTGCTGCCCCGTCATCCCGGAGAGCCTCGCGTCGGAGCTCTCGCGCGTGAAGGAGTACCTCGACCTCGGCCGCGGCCGCGACGAGATCGTGCTCCCCCGCCCGGACGTCGACTGCGTCGAGTGCTTCTCGGGCTGCGACCCCGCCGGGCCGGTCGGGCCCTTCTTCTACGACGCGGGCGGCGAGTACGCCGGCGGCTACTACCACGGCGAGCTGTTCGACGAGCTGCGCGCCGGCGGGCGCCACGACGGCGGGCGCGGCGACACCGTGTCGGCGGCGAAGATCGCGCCGTCGCCGGCGCCGTCGCCCGCACCGGACGTCGCTCCCGAGGTCGCGGCGGACGTCGCTCCCGACGTCGCCGCGTCCGTGTCGGTGCCGGCACCGGCTCCCGACGTCGCGCCCGCGCCGCTGCCGTACATCCAGCCGCCGAGCACGGCGGTGCCGATGCCGAACGTCGCGCCGGAGCCGTCGCGCCCACCGGCGCCCGCCGCGGCGACCGCGATCACCGCGCCGGCCGAGCCCGCGCGCGCGCGTGACAACCGCGTCGCCGATGCGGTCCTTCCGTGGATCGCGTTCCTCCTCGGCGCCGTGCTGATGTGCCGGCTCGTGGCCCTCGTCCTGCGCCCCGTGCGCCGCCTGATCACCCTGCGCCACCTGCGGCGCCCGTTCTGGGACGAGACCGTCGACCAGCTCGTCTCGAACGCGTGGCAGCTCGCGCTGATCGGCCTCCGCGACGCCGGCTGGCGCGCGACCTCCGGCGAGAGCCCGCGCGACTTCGCCCGCCGCGTCGACGTCGACGGCGTCGAGCGCTGCGCCTCGATCCTCGAGCGCGCCCGCCACGGCGTCGGCATCGACGCCCAGGACCTCTCGGACGTGAGCTCCGCCGCCGAGACGGCTTACCGCTCGGCGCGCGCCCGCACCGGCACCGTCGCGCGCGCGCTCGGCTGGCTGCGCTGGCCGCTCACCTGACGATCGATCGACCCGTCGTCGCCCACCCGGGCCTACAGGTGCCGCGAAACGCTGCGCCCGGGAGCGCACCACGCGAGCGCGTGGAAACGCTGGTATCGTGGACGCGGGTCGCGATGAACCCCGGACCCCTTCTGGCAGTGCAGGACGAGAGTGACCGCAGGAAGTTGCTGCTGATCGACGACAGCGAGATCGTGCTGGCGTACGAGGCGGCGCTGCTGTCGGCCGCGGGCTTCGACGTGCGCGCCGTCAGCACGCTGAGGTCGTTCCAGCACACGCTGTCGACGTGGAAGCCGCACCTGATCGTGACCGACCTGTACATGCCCGAGATGAACGGTGCCGACCTGTGTCAGTGGCTGCGGCAGCAGGTCACGACGGCGCGCATCCCGATCGTGCTGTGCTCGAGCGCGCCCGACGCCGAGCTCCAGGAGGTGGCGCGCGCCGTCGGCGCCGACGCCTACGTGTCCAAGCAGGAGGGGCTCGAGCAGCTGCCCGAGCGCCTGAGCGCCCTGTGCGACGAGATCCTCTGGTGACCCGATGAAGAGAATCCTCCTCGTCGAAGACAGCCCGATCATCCAGGCCGCCGCCGTGCACGCGCTCGCGGAGGCGGGCTTCGCCGTCTCGGCGCGCAGCACGTTCGACGAGCTGATCGCGCAGGGCGTCGACGGCTACGACCTGATCCTCATGGACGTGCAGATGCCGGAGCTGTTCGGCGACGACGTCGCGATGGTGCTGCGCCAGGAGCGCGGCATCGCGACGCCGATCTACCTGTTCTCGAGCCTGGCGCCCGAGGAGCTCGCGGTCCGCGCCGCGTCAGCGCGCGTCGACGGCTACATCTCCAAGTCCGAGGGCATGGACTACATGGTCACGCGGGTCCGCGAGATCCTGGCCTGATCGGGTGCCCGCCGTCCCCGATCCCGAGCACAGCTACCGTGCGCTCCTCGAGGGCGCGCCCGATGCGATCGTCGTCGTCGATCGCGACGGCACGATCGTCCTCGTCAACGCGCGGACCGAGCGCCTGTTCGAGTACACGCGCGAGGAGCTCCTCGGCCGGCCCGTCGAGATCCTCGTGCCGGAGCGGCTGCGCGCCGTGCACCCGGGGCACCGCGCCGCGTTCTTCGCCGCGCCGAAGGTCCGCACGATGGGCGCGGGGCCGATGCTGTTCGGCGCGCGCAAGGACGGCAGCGAGTTCCCGATCGAGATCACGCTGAGCGCGCTCGAGACGGCGGAGGGCAAGCTCGCGATCGGCGCGATCCGCGACACGACCGCGCGCATGAAGGCCGAGGAGGCGTGGCTGCACCTCGCCGCGATCGTGGACTCGTCCGACGACGCGATCATCGGCATGTCCGTCGACGGCAAGTTCACGTCGTGGAACCGCGGCGCGCAGCGCCTGTTCGGCTACACGCCCGACGAGGCGCTCGGGCGCTCGTTCCGCCTGCTGCTGCCGCCGGGCACGAGCGCCGAGGAGCCGGACCTCCTGCGGCGCATGCTCGCCGGCGAGCGCATGTCGTCGTTCGAGACCCAGCGGCGCACCAAGGGCGGCGACGACGTGGAGGTGTCGGTCGCGGTGTCGCCGATCCGCGACGCGGCGGGGCACGTGATCGGCGCGTCGCAGGTCGTGCGCGACATCTCCGACCGCAAGCGCGCCGAGGCCGCGCTCGCGCGCGCGAACGACGCCGCCGACACGGCGAGCCGCGAGTACGAGGCGTTCAGCTACTCGGTCGCGCACGACCTCCGCGCACCGCTGCGCGGCATCGACGGCTTCTCGCAGGCGCTGCTCGAGGACTGCGCGCCGCAGCTCGACGAGGCGGGCCGGCGCTACCTGCGGCAGGTCCGCGAGTCGGCGCAGTACATGGCGCGGCTCATCGAGAGCCTGCTCCTGCTTGCGAAGATCACGCAGAGCGAGCTGCGCCGGGACAGCGTCCCGCTGAGCGACCTGGCGAACGCGGTCCTCGGGCGGATGCAGGCGGCGGAGCCCGAGCGCGCGGTCGAGCCGATCGTCGCGCCGGGGCTGGTCGGGCGCGGCGACGGCCGCCTGCTCGAGATCATGCTCACGAACCTCCTCGGAAACGCGTGGAAGTTCACGGCGCTGCGCCCGTCGGCGCGCATCGAGTTCGGCTGCGACGCCGGCGGCGACGTGCCCGTCTACTTCATCCGCGACAACGGCGCCGGGTTCGACATGGCGTTCGCGTCGAAGCTGTTCGGCGTGTTCCAGCGCCTGCACCCGCAGACGGAGTTCGGCGGGATCGGGATCGGTCTGGCGACCGTGCAACGCATCGTGCGCCGCCACGGAGGTAAGATCTGGGCCCGCGGTGAAGTCGACCGCGGCGCGACGTTCTTCTTCACGCTCGGAGATACCCCATGACCGACGCGATCCTCCTCGTCGAGGACAACGCCTCCGACGAGGAGCTCACGCTGCGCGCCCTCAAGAAGGCGGGCTTCGCGAACCCGGTGGCGGTCGTGCGCGACGGCGCGGAGGCGCTCGACTACGTGTTCGCCCAGGGCGCGCACGCGGGTCGGACCACCGGCGCGCCGCGCTTCGTGCTGCTCGATCTCAACCTGCCCAAGCTCGGCGGGCTCGAGGTCCTGCGGCGGATCCGCGCCGACGAGCGCACGCGCACGCTCCCCGTCGTGATCCTGACGTCGTCGCGCGAGGACCGCGACATCGCGGGCGGCTACTCGAACGGCGTCAACAGCTACGTCGTGAAGCCCGTCGACTACACGCAGTTCGCCGAGGCGATCCGCCAGGTCGGTCAGTACTGGCTGCAGCTCAACGTCGGCCCGGCCTGAACCCTCCGCGTCGGTCGTCGCGCCGTTCGCCGCCTCAGTCGCCGCCTCAGTCGCCGCCTCAGTCGCCGCCGATCTGCGTCGCGATGCCGAGCCAGTCGTTCTGCGAGACGTAGATCGCGCCGTCGCCGCCGGTGTGCAGCCCGAGCGGCCCGCCCGCGAGCGGCTGCGTGAGGCGGACGGCCGCGACCGTCGAGGCGCCGCGCGGCAGCGCGTACAGCCTCATCTGGTTGCCGAACGCGGCGACGATCGAGAGCTCCGGCGACGTGATCATGTGGATCGGCTGCTCGTTCTGCGGCAGCTCGATGCGGATCGGCGTCGTCGGGGCGAACGCCTCGAACGCGCGCACACCGTCGAACGTCGCGAAGTACATCCGCCCGTCCGCGTCGACGCCGGCGAACAGCGAGGAGCACCCGCTCGGGCCGAGCGCGGTGCACGGGACGAGCGTCGTCGCGGTGTCGTTCGCCTCGACGCGCACGAGGCCGCGCGAGCGCGTCCACGCGAGCAGCGACCCGTCGGGCGCGACCACCGCGCGGAACATGTCGATCTGGCTGGTGGTCCACGTCGACGCGCCGGGGGCCAGGCGAAACGCGAACCCGTTGTCGACCGCGTAGCGCGTGCCGTCGGTGTGCTGCAGGACCGTGACCGGCCGGTTGTTGAGCGGCTCGCCGAGCGGCGTGAGCGTCCCGTCGCGGAACGTCGCGATGTGGATCTGCCCCAGCTGCGAATCGCCGTGGACGACGACCGGCGTGCCGTCGGTGTCGGCGCCGAAGCCGAACACGCGCACGTGCTCCTGCGACACCGGCAGCCAGCTGCCGTTGGTCGCGCGTGCGATCGGGCCGTCCTCGAACGAGAAGCCGAGGAGCGGCCGGTGGTCGCGGTCGAAGCCGATCGTGTAGCCCGACGACACGGGGAGCCGCGCGAACGTGTCGACGCTGGTGCCGGAGCCATGCTCCGCGCAGGCGGTCATCAGCAGGACGGCGAGCGGTGCCAGGCGCATGATCCACGGGTAACACACCTGCCGTGCGCGCAGCGCGGCGGACATCACTCGACGCCGCGGCCGCGCCGGTGCACGCTCGGTCGGTGCGCCGCCTCGCGTGGATCCTCGGTGTGTGCGCGTGCGGGGACGACGTGCGCCCCGAGCCCGACGCGCCCGGGGTGCCGCCGGGGAGCTTCCAGTACCTCCTGCGCGTCACGCCGTCGGAGCCGCCGGATCGCCCGCCGGCCGCCGCGCCGGCGAAGGTGTACATCGACGGCGTGGCGCGCACCGCGCTCGACCTCGTGTACCCCGACGAGGGGACGGCGCTCGGCGAGCGGCACGTCGTCGAGCTGCGCGCGGGCGCGGCCGTGCTCGCGTCGTACGAGCTCGTGATCGACCGCGAGGGGTGCCTCGACCGCTTCGATCGCGCGTCGCTCCTGCAGCAGGACCTGTGCGCGTTCGACAGCGGCGACCTGCGCTTCGCCTCGGAGCGCGCCGCCGAGGGCGAGCGGGTGTGCTACGGCGACGGCTTCTGCTTCCCGCGCTGCTTCGACGACAGCTCGTGCGCGTCGCCGGCCGAGCCGCGCTGCACGAGCCGCGCGACGAGCGAGGCGCCGTTCGCGAGCCACCTCGCGTGCGCACCCGCGGGGCCGCGCGCCCTCGGGGAGTCGTGCGCGCTCGTCGCGGATCCGGCGGGCGCGTACGACGACTGCGCGCTCGGCCTCCTCTGCGTGGCGGGCGCGTGCCGCCGCGCGTGCCGCCCGCGCAGCAGCGACCCCGGGTGTAACGGGTGCACGTACGTGCCCGGCCACGCGCCCGAGATCGGGGTGTGTCCGTCGCCGGCGACGCGCTAGAATCGCGCGATGTGCGTCCGGCTCGGTGTGGTGCTCGCGGTGGGGTTGATCGGCGCCGGTGCGGCGCGCGCGAGCGAGAGTCGCCCGCCGCCGAAGAAGGTGCAGGAGCAGGGGCGGTTCCTCCTGAAGCTGCACGTGCCGTCGCAGGCCGGCATCTACTTCTCGGCGTGGGGCGACGGCGACGCCGTGACCGACCACGACGGCTCCGACGGAAAGCGCGTGACGTACCGCCGGCGCCTCGTGTGGACCGACGGGTGCACGTGGGAGGCGTCGGAGGAGCTGACTCCCGTCGCCGCCGACAAGTACACGTACCGCTACCGCGAGGCGCCGCTGTCGTGCCCGCCCGGCGCGACCGCCGACGTCGGTGCGACGACGCCGCGCGACGGTGAGGTGACCGTGCATCCGATCCCCGACCAGCGGCCGCTGACGCCGCTCGTCGCGTGGGCGAAGGGCTGGGAGAACCGCAAGTAGGCGCGCTCGCCCGCGGCGAGTTGCGGTAGCGTGCGGCCGTGGGCCTCAGCGTCTTCGCGGTGCGCGGTCGGCTCGTCGATCCGTACCGCGGCACGCTCGCGCCGCCGGAGGCCGAGGACCGTGCGCGGCGCGACTGCGATCTGCGCGCGTTCGACGACGTCGTTGCCGCGTTCGCGTGCGTGCGGGGCGCGAGGCTGACGCGCGCCGGGCGGCGGCTGTCGCTGCGGCGCGGCGACGACGCGCTGTTCGTGGCGTTCGCGAGCGCGGCGCCGCGCGTGGCGCTCGACGACGCGAGCTTCGAGGGCGACGCGCTGCTCGCGATCGAGCTGCTCCACCTGCTGCTCCCGCTGTACGGCCCCGTCGAGATCCGCAGCGGCGACTTCGCCGACGTGATCGACGGCCACGAGCCGATCGAGGCCGTCGCCGGCCGCTACCGCACGTACTGGGTCGACGTCGCGCTCCGGCGCGCGCGGGAGCTCGGCGTCCGCGCGCGGCCCGCGCCCGTACCCGCACCCGCCGCACCGGCGCCGTCGCGCGCCGGCTACGCCGTGTTCGCCGTCGCCGTCGCGGCGGTGATCGCCGCGTTCCTCGCGCTGTGGCTGCGCGGCGACTGGAGCAAGGCGTCGACGGGCGAGTCGTGCCTGCGCGGCGACGACTGCCGCAGCGGCCAGTGCCAGCCGTTCGAGCGCGACCGCCCCGAGTCGCCGGGCGTGTGCACCGAGAGCTGCGACGACGACGGCGACTGCCCGCGCTCGATGCTGTGCGGCACCGGCGGCCGCTGCGTCGATCGCGGCTGGCACGATCGGCGCTAGCGAAAGCCGGCGCGGCCGAGGACCTGCGCGCGGGCGCCGTCGAGGAGCGCGGCGCGGGCGGCGTCGAGGGCGACCGTCGCGACGGGGCGCGGCGGGCGCGGGAAGAGCTGCGCGAACGCGGCGTCGTCGACGGCGGTGCGCGCGAGGACGCGGCCCGAGCGCGCGAGCCAGGCGGGTGGGGTGCGCACGGGCTCGCGGGTGTCGTCGCACCACAGCGCGACGGCGCCGGCGGCGGCGAGGGCGGGGCTGGAGAGCGGGGAGGCGACGGCGGCGGCGGGCGCGACGAGGTACACGGTGGCGCCGCGCCAGCCGAGGCGCCGGTGGCGCAGGTCGGCGAGCCACGCGGCGGCCTGCGCCGGGGTGTAGCCGAGGAGGGCGCTCTCGACGGCCTCGGCGCCGTCGGACCACGCGCCCTCGGCGTCGGGGAACGTCTGCCACAGCGCGCGGTGCGCCGGGATGCGCCACGCGTTCTCGGGGAGCAGCGCGTACACGGCGACGATCGGCACGCCGCCGCGCCCGCGATCGGGCTGGTGCACGACCTGGAGGCCGCGCTCCCACGCGAGGCGCAGCATGCGGCGGTAGTCGGGGTCGTCGAGGACGGCATCGCGCGGCCACACCTCGACGGACAGGGCCTTCTCGCCGTCGCGGACCGCGTCGAGCTCGGCCCGCTGCGAGGGGTAGGCGGCGGCGCGCCGGCGCCGGCGGAACAGCGACGCGAGGCGCTTCACGCGGCGAGCCTACGCTACAGGAGGCCGTTCGCGACGCCCCACGTCGCGATCGCGAGCCCGGCGGTGTTGAGCACGGCGTTGATCGACGCGAGCACCCAGCCCGTCGACTTCTCCGCGAACTGATCGCCGGTGCCGCGCAGCCAGTTGACGATGCCGGAGAAGTCCTGGAACAGCGACGCGGCGACGAGCAGCACCGCGCCCGTGACGGCGAGCCCGTCGGAGATCTTCGCGAACAGCATCGCGAACGCGACGCCGAGGAGGAGGAGGCCCTCCTGCAGCGACACCGTGTGCGCGACGAGGAGCCAGTGGTGCGGCTGCATCGGGCCGCGCAAGCGGTGCTTCGACAGCACCCACCCGAGCGCGTACGACAGCACGATGTTCGCGAGGCCGCCGAGGATCAGGATCTTCACCGCGGCGGGGACGGCACCGTTCATGATCCGACGTTAGGGCCAGCGAGGCACCTCGCGCAACGCTACGTCCGCGGGCGCGGGATGCGGTACAGGCCGAGCTTGTTGACGAGCGTCGTGCGCGAGATGCCGAGCAGCTTGGCGGCGCGCGTCTGGTTGCCGACGCAGTCGCGCAGCGCCGCGACGACGCGCTCGCGGTCCTCGCGCTGCTCCGCGGTCAGGAACGACAGGTCGACGTCCTCGGCGGCGGCGGGCGCGGCGGGCGGCGGGGCGGGAGTCGCCGCCGGCGCGGGAGGGCGCGGCGCCTCGGCGCGCGGGGAGAACGCGAGGTGGTGCGGCGCGAGCTCGCCCGTCGAGGCGAGCAGCACGGCGCGCTCGATCACGGCCCTCAGCTCGCGCACGTTGCCGGGCCAGTCGTAGGCCTCGAGCGCGGGCAGGAGCGCGGGCGTCGCGCGCACCGGCTTGCCCGAGCGCGCCGCCGCCTCGGCGATGAACTTCAGCGCCAGCTTCGCGACGGCACCGTCGCGGTCGCGCAGCGGCGGGATGCGCAGGCTGACGCCGTCGATGCGGAAGAACAGGTCGTGGCGAAATCGGCCGGCCGACACCTCGACGGGGAGGTCGCGGTTCGTCGCCGTGATGAAGCGGACGTCGATGTGGATCGGCTTCGTCGAGCCGAGGCGGATGACCTCGCGGGCCTCGACGGCGCGCAAGAGCTTGGCCTGGATCGCGAGCGGCAGCTCGCCGACCTCGTCGAGGAACACCGAGCCGCCCTCGGCGGACTCGAGCAGGCCCGCGCGCGCCGCGACGGCGCCGGTGAACGCGCCCTTCTCGTGGCCGAACAGCTCGCTCTCGAGGAGGCTCTCCGACAGCGCCGCGCAGTTGATCCGGCACAGCGGCCCGGTGCGCCCCGACAGCTCGTGGATCGTGTGCGCGAGGACGTCCTTGCCGACGCCGGTCTCGCCCTGGATGAGCACGCTCGCGCCGCTCCTGGCGATCGTGCGGATCAGCTCCGTCGCGCCCGCGGGCGTCGGGTCGTCGACGACGAGCCGGTCGCGCTCGTTGTCGCTGCGCTGCTCGGCGCGGCTCGCGATGACCATGAACGAGAACGGGCCGATGTGGAAGCTCTCGCCCGTCTCGAGCCCGGTGAGGTCGCCGCCGGCGAGCACCTTCGCGCCGACGCGCGTGCCGTTCGTGGAGTTGAGGTCCTGCACGCCGAGCGGCTTCACGCGCAGGAGTGCGTGCCGGCGCGACAGCGCGCGGTGATCGATGACGACGTCGCACTCGGGCGCGCGGCCGATCACGAGCTCCGGCTTCTGCAGCGGATGGGTGATGAGGTGGCCGGGGCCGGCGACGAGCAGCAGGTCACCTTCCCCGGCGCCGCCGCCGGAGCGCCCGGCGTCGATCGTCGTCTCGAGGCCGCGTTCGGACACCGGTCCAACCATAGACCAAAGTGCGATCGCGCGGGCCCCCGACCCGGTTGGATCGCCCGGTCGATCCGACCGGTCAGGCGCGTGGAGCCCGCGGTTCTCCACGAGTTTTCCGCCGCCGGCGGCTGGCGCGCCGTTCGCAGCGGCGACGGCTCGTCATGAAGAACATCACCACCACCACACTCGAGCACGCCGCCGATCCCGACCCGCGGCCCGGCGGGCTGCTGTTCGTGTCGGGTGCGGGTCGGCTGGCCACGCACGTCCTCGATCGCGACGCGCTGGTCATCGGACGGTCCCCCGATTGCGACATCGTCATCGATCACCGCGCGCTGTCGCGCCGCCACGCGATCCTGCACCGCACGCCGCGCCTCGCGCTGCAGGACCTCGGCTCGCGCAACGGCACCCGCCTCGCGCGCGGCACGCTGCGCGGCGGCGAGGCCGTGATGCTGGGCCTCGGCGAGAGCTTCCACATCGGACCGCTCGCGTTCGTCGTCGTCGCGCCGCCGGCGGATCCGCAGGAGGCGGGTGTCGCGCAGCGCCTCGCGATCTCCGACCCGTCGCCGGACCGCGTGCCGCCGATCGTGCGCGAGATCGCGCGCAGCGCGGTCAACGTGCTCATCCAGGGCGAGACCGGCGTCGGCAAGGAGGTGCTCGCGACGACGATCCACGACCTGTCGGGCCGCGCCGGCCCGTTCACGCGCATCAACTGCGCGGCGCTCTCCGACGCGCTCCTCGAGAGCGAGCTGTTCGGCCACGAGAAGGGCGCGTTCACCGGCGCCGTCGCGGCGCGCGCGGGCCTGCTCGAGGCCGCGGCGGGCGGCACGGTGTTCCTCGACGAGATCGGCGAGCTGCCGCTCGCGATCCAGGCCAAGCTCTTGCGCGCCGTCGAGGCGCGCGAGGTCATCCGCCTCGGCTCGACGCGGCCGTGCTCGATCGACGTCCGCTTCATCGCGGCGACGAACCGCGAGCTCCACGAGGAGGTCGGCGCCGGGCGCTTCCGCCGCGACCTGTACTTCCGCCTCGACGGCATGACGCTGCGCATCCCGCCGCTGCGCGAGCGCCCCGAGCTGATCGCGCCGCTCGCGCTGAAGTTCCTCGAGGGTGCGCGCGGCGACGGCGCGCCGATCCGCCCGACGCCGGAGCTGCTCGGCGCGCTCACGACGTACGCGTGGCCGGGCAACGTGCGCGAGCTGAAGGCGGTCGTCGAGCGGGCCGTGCTGCTGTCGGGCGGCGACGAGATCGGCGTGCGCCACCTCGCGTTCGCACCGCAGCCGCTACCGGGCGCGTCGCCGCCGCCGCCCGTCGCCGCGTCGCCGGCGCTGCCCGTCGCGCCGTCGGCGTCGGCGGCGGCGCCGCTCCCCGAGGAGCTCGCGTTCCTCAGCGCGGCGCAGCGCGAGGACCGCGAGCGCATCCTCGCGGCGCTCGAGCAGTGCGCGGGCAACCAGACCCGCGCGGCGCAGCGCCTCGCGATCTCGCGCACGACGCTCGTCAACAAGCTCGCGCTGTACCGCGTCCCGCGCCCGCGGCGCTGACCGTGCATCCGGCGTAGCATCGCCGGCATGAAGCAGCTGCAAGGCAAGGTCGCGGTGGTGACGGGCGGGGCGAGCGGGATCGGGCTCGCGATGGCGGCGCGGTTCGCGCGCGACGGCATGAAGGTCGTGCTCGCCGACATCGAGGAGCCAGCGCTCGAGGCCGCGCGCGCCGAGCTCGCGGGTGCGGGCGCCGACGTCCTCGCCGTGCGCACGGACGTCGCGGACGCGGCGTCGGTGACGGCGCTCGCCGAGGCGACGTTCGCGAGGTTCGGCACGGCCCACGTCGTGTGCAACAACGCCGGCGTCGGCGCGGGCGGGTTCTCGTGGCAGGGCACGCTGGCCGACTGGAAGTGGACGATCGACGTCAACCTGTGGGGCGTCGTCCACGGCATCCGCGCGTTCGTGCCGCGCCTCGTCGAGCAGCGCGAGGGCCACGTCATCAACACCGCGTCGATGGCGGGCCTCCTCTCGGTGCCGGGTCTCGCGCCGTACTGCGTGACGAAGCACGCGGTCGTCACGCTCACCGAGTGCCTGCACCACGAGCTCGCGCTGTTCAGCGGCGGCACCGTGCACGCGTCGGTGCTGTGCCCGGGCTTCGTGAAGACGCGCATCATGCACTCCGAGCGCAACCGGCCCGCCGAGCTCACGGCGCCCGCGCACGCGCAGGCGCCGCACGAGGTGATGATGCAGGAGCGGATGAAGGCCGCCGTCGAGGCGGGCATCCCGGCCGAGCAGGTCGCCGACGCGGTCGTGCGCGCGATCCTCGAGGAGCGCTTCTACATCCTCACGCACCCCGAGGCGAAGCCGGCGATCGAGAGGCGGGCGCGCGAGATCCTCGACGAGAAGTCGCCGACGTTCGACCCGCGCGGCATCTGATCCCCACCGACGCGACTCAGCGCTGTCTCACCCGCGCGATCGTGGCCTTCACGAGCGCGCGGCCGCCGGCGTCGGCGGCGGCCTCGACGTCTGTCCGGACTCCGGACACCACGACCGTCCACCCGGGGAGGAGCGCGCGGGCGCGGTCGGCCCACGTCTCGGCGCTCGCGAGCACGGCGGCCGGGTGGCTGCGGAAGTAGGCGACGAGGGCGCCGGTGCCGAGGACCTCGACGCGCCCGCCGCCCTCGACCGCGCGCTCGCCGAGCTCGGCGCAGATGTCGTGCGGTGGCGGGTCGCCGACGTCGTCGGGCGAGCCGTGCGCCGCGAGCGCGACGCAGTGGCCGAGCTCGGCGACGACGGTCGGCGCGGGCGCCTGCGCGAGCTGGCGGCGCGGTCCGTCGGGGATCGGGCCGATCGCGTCGAGCGCGGCGACGACGGCGGCGCCGTCGGCCGGGCGCAGGTGCGCCTCCTTGCGGAGCATCGCGTCCGCGAGCCGGACGAGCTGCGGCGGCGCCTCGGGGCAGCGCGCGCCGAGCGGCTGCGGATCCGCGAACAGCACCTTCGCCATCAGCGCCGCGGCGTGATCGCCGGTGAACGTGTACGAGCCGGTCGCACACTCGTAGAACAGGACGCCGAGGCCGAACACGTCGGTGGCGGGCGTGAGGTCGAGCTCGCCGCGCACCTGCTCGGGGGCCATGTAGCCGGGCGTGCCGAGCGCGAGGCCGGCGAGCGTGAGCGACGTCGCGACGGTGCCGAAGCGCGCGACGCCGAAGTCGATCAGCTTCGCGCGCGTGGGGTCGCCGCCCTCGAGGATCGCGTTGCTCGGCTTGACGTCGCGGTGGACGATGCCGGCGTCGTGCGCGACGGCGAGCGCCGCGGCGAGGCCGCGCACCGTGGCGACGGCCTCGCGCAGCGTGAAGCCGGCGCGATCGACGCGGTCGGCGACGGTGAGGCCCTCGATCCACTCCATCGCGAGGAACAGGCGCCCGTCGGGGAGGAGGCCGCTCGCGACGTGCCGCACGATGTTCGGGTGCTCGAGCATCGCGACGGCCATCGCCTCGCGGCGGGCGCGCGCGACGTCGGCGTCGCGGCGGCCGGTGAACACCTTCAGCGCGACCGGCAGCTCGGTCTCTTCGTCGAGCGCCTTGTACACGACGCCCATGCCGCCGGCGCCGACCTGCTCGCCGATCCAGAACCGCTCCCCGACGTGGTCACCCGGCTCCATGCGCGCTACGACGACAGCTTGAGCCCGACGATGCCGGCGACGAGCATCGTCATGCTGAGGATGCGCAGCGTCGTGACCGCCTCCTCGTAGAAGATCACGCCGAGGATCACGGTGCCGAGCGCGCCGATGCCGACCCACACGGCGTACGCCGTGCCGATCGGCAGCGTGCGCGCCGCGATGCTGAGCAGGATGAAGCTCGCGATCATGCCGGCGAGCGTCAGCACCGTCGGCAGCGGCTTCGTGAAGCCGTCGGAGGCCTTCAGCCCGATCGCCCAGCCGGCCTCCAGGAGGCCCGAGACGATGACCAGGATCCACGCCATGGCGGGTCAGCAGAGCATATCTGCGGGCGCTGCGTGATACGACAGGGGTCTCCGGAGGAATCGATGATGCTCGGCAAGGTTTGCGCGATCGGCCTGGTCCTCGCCCTGGGTGCGTGCGGCAGCGGCGACGCGGGCAAGATGAAGAAGGTCAAGGACGACATCTGTGCCTGCAAGGACATGGACTGCGTCAAGAAGGTGGAGAAGGACAACGAGGACCTGAAGAAGTCCATGATGGAGAAGTTCAAGGACGCCAAGGGCCCCGAGGACCTCCCGAAGGACCTGGTCGAGATCGTCGAGGAGATGGACCAGTGCCGGCGCAAGATCCGCAAGGAGGAGCGCGAGAACAAGAAGGGTGACGTGAAGGCCGAGGCAAGGGGTGATGCGAAGGCCGACGCGAAGGCGGAGGGCGGCGACGGCAGCCGGGAGATGGTCGCGAAGATGCGCGGCTTCCGCGACAAGGCGTGCGCGTGCGCGGACGCGGCGTGCGCGCAGGCGGTGGGCCTCGAGATGGCCGAGGCCTCCAACAAGTGGGCGGCGAACAGCAAGGGGCTCGACGAGGTCGTCACCAAGCAGCTGGGCGACCTCGCGAAGGAGTACGCGGACTGCGTGGTGAAGGTGAGCACCAAGTAGCGCGCGGCCAGGCTGCGGCTCGATCGCCGCCGCTCGCTACACCTCGCTCGAAGCGTCAGTCCTCGCTCGACCACTCGAGGAAGAGGCCGAGGCCGCCGCCGCCGCGATCGCCGGCGCGCAGGCCGACGCCGGCGGCGGTGCGGTCGGTGTTGAGGAACAGGCGATCGATCTGGAGCTCGGCGTTGCTGCGGCCGGGGGCGGGCGGGCGCACGATCGTGCGGACGCGCGCGCGGCCGGAGGCGGAGTAGGCCTCGCCCTCGACGTTGCGGATCTGCCCGTAGGTGCCGCTCGGCTGGTAGGGGTCGGCGTACGCGGTGAAGCGGTCGAGGAACAGGAGGTGGGGGAGGTTGCCGCCGAGGAAGCCGAGGATCTGGATCTGGTCGCCGCGCGGCGCGCGCACCGTCGGGCTCGTCGGGAGGCCGAGGCCGGTGGGCTGGACCGGGTGGCCGGAGTTGTACATCGACACCACCTCGAACAGCGCCGCGTTGGTGCCCCCGCCGAGCTCGACCTTGGGCTTGGTCGGCGGGCCGGCGAACGAGACCGTGTTGTGCGACGCGGATGCGACGAGGTCGCGGCGCACCGGGTCGGGGATCGCGCGCCGGAAGCGCAGCTGCATGTTCCCCTGCGGGTGCTCGTCGGTGAACGAGATGTCGCCCTCGACGAATTCGTGCTCGCGGCCGAACAGGAACAGCGAGCCCTCGCCGACCGCGAGCTTGCCGCGCGTCGCGACGCCGGCGTCGCGCACCGCGACCGTGAGCTCGCCGGTCGCGCGCAGGTCGAACGGCGCCTGGTTGACGCGGATCGGCCTGGGGATGTGGACGCGCGCGTCGACCTCCTTGCCGAGGACGCGGCGCTTGCGGCCCTCGACGGGCACGCCGGGCGTGGGGATCGGCGGCGGCGCCGGCGGGAGGGGGAGCTTGCCGGCCGGCCCCGACGCCGCGTCGAGGAAGATGACGTCGCCGTTCACCGACGAGGTCTCGACGGCGTGGCCGCGCTCCTGGCGATCCGGGCTGTGCAGCGCGAGGCTGTTCACCGTCGCGTCGACCTGGAGGATCGGCGTCGTCAGGTCGGCGGCGACGGTGATGTCGAAGTCGGCGGTCGCGCGTGGCGCGTCGGGCTGGCCGAGCAGGGGCGTGCCGAACAGCAGCCAGTCGTGCGCGGACAGCGCGAGCTCGACGCGCGTGGCGGTCGCCTTCGCGAGCGCGACGGCGCCGGAGATCCTGAGGCGGCGGTCCTTCTTCTCGACGTCGCTCTCGTGCAGCTCGAGCTGCTCGAGGCGCAGGCCCGACGGCTCGCCCTTCACGACGAGCGAGATGTCCTTCCACGTCCGATCCGTCTTCGGGACCGCGATCTTGCCGCCGCGCAGCTCGAGCGCGCCGGTCACGCCGAGCTGGTCGAGCACCAGACCGTCCGGCGTCCGGACGAGTGCGACGTTCGCGTCCATGTTCCACGCGAGCTTGCCGGGGTCGTGCGCGTCGAGCTTGCCGTCGAGGCGCGCGTGCAGGAACTTCGGCAGGAGCGGCACGAGCGGCGTCGGCTCGGCGCGCATGCGCGCGGCGACGGCGATGCGATCCGGCGACGAGCGATCGACGTCGGCGGTGATCACGACGGCGCCGTTGTGGTCGATCGCGAGGCTCGGCCTGGCGATCGTGCCGGCGATGCCGAGCGACGTCTCGCCGGGCCTGCCGTCGGCGGTGCCGTAGCCGTGCCAGCGGATCCGGCCGTCGAGGACGAGCGCGGCCGGCGGGCCCTTCGCGGCGATCTTCCCGGCGATCAGGCCGCCGAGCTCGCCGAGCTTGGGCCGCACGTCGGCGAGGCTCGCGAGCTCGCGCTCGGGGATCGTGACCGTGGCGTCGACGACGGCGCCGGCGCGGGCGCGCGCGACGTCGAGCTTGCCGCCGGCGACGAGGCGCGGCGCGTCGACGTGCGCGGCGACGGTGGCGACGATGCCGTGCGGCCCGTCGGCCGCGACGATGTCCGCGTCGATCCCGACGCCGCCGGCCTTCGGGGCGAGCCGCGCCTTGACGTCGACGGTCGCGGGGCCGGTCGGCAGCGCGTTGCCGTTCGCCAGCGCGGCGACCTTCGCGGACACGGCGAGCGTCCCCGCCGGCGCGCCCGGCGTGCCGCGCAGGTCCGCGTGGACCTCGACCTCGCCGGCGGGCAGCTTGCCGCGCAGGCGCTCGGGGAGGAGCGCGGCGATCTCGGCGAGGTCGCGCCGGCCCGCGTCGAGGACGAGCCGGAACGGCCCCTCGAGGTTCGGCTTGTTCTGGTACAGCGACACGTACGCGCTGCCGGTCGCGAGCACCGCGCGGTCGCCGCGGCGCACGACCTCGAAGCGCCCGACGTTCGCCCCGGCGCGCGTCGCGCGGCCGCGCACGGTCACGCCGATCGCCGGCTCGCGCAGCGCGACCGCGAGGCCGAGGTCGGCGTGCTCGTCGCCGCCCTTCTTCGCGACCTTGATCGTCCCCGACACCGAGCCGTGCGCCTTCGGCGGGCGCCCGGCGAGCCGGCTCGCCTCGGCGAGGTCGAGGCCGCGCAGCTCGATCGTGGCGTCGACGTCGTCGACGACGGGCTTGCCCGACGAGCGGTCGACCGTCGCGGTCGCGCGCAGCCCGACCTCACCGCCCGCGATCGCGATCTTCATCGGCTCGAGCGCGACGGCGAGCTTGCCCGCGAGCGGGCCCTCCGCCGTCACCGCGAGCTCGAGCTTCGGGATCAGCGGCACGCGCGGCGACACCGCGATGCCCGCGACCGCGAGCACGGCGATCGCCTCGGCGGGCTTGCCGTCGACGGTGACGCGCGCCTTCACGACCCGGTCGGCCGACAGCTCGCCGGCGGCGGTGATCGTGAACCCGGCCGCGCGCGCCTCGAGCTTGTCGAGCTTGTACGCGCCGCGGTCGGCCTTCGCCGTGACGGTGACGCCGTCGAGCGCGTACTTGCCGATGCGCGTCGGGCCGATCGCGACGCTCACGTCCGCGACCGCGTCGAGCGGCGACGCGCCGGCGCCGTCGATGACGATCCTCAGGTCCGTCTCGACGGGCCGCGAGAGCTTCGCGGTGACGTCGCCGCTCTTGCCCTTGCCGGCGAGCGCGAGCTTGTACTTCGGGCGCGTGCGGTCCGAGAGGTCCGCGGTGCCGTCGAGCGAGAGCGTCGTGTCGCGCGTCTTCACGACGCCGTGGATCTGGAGCGCGTCCTCGGGCCCGCTCACCGTGGCGTCGACGTCGACGTCGTCGAGGAGGAGCTGCCTGCCGAGGAGCTTCGCGAGCTCCTTGCTGTCGACGCGCATCTTGCCGAGCCTCAGGCTCTGCTTCCCCGCGAGCTTGCCGTCGGCGAGCGCGACCTTCGCGCCGAGCCCGTCGATCGCGAGGACGCCGAGCCCGAGTGTGCCGACGTCGGCGGTGATGCCGTCGGGGCGGCGCGCGACGGTGACGTTGTCGAGCGCGACGTCGAGCTTCCTCGCCGGCTCGTTCGGGCGCGCGATCTCGACCACCGCCGTGAGCTTCGCGATCGCCGCGTCGAGCTCCTTCGCCGCCGGGCGCGCGTCGACGCTCGCGGAGATCGCGAGGTCCGTCGCGGCGTAGCGCGTGCCGTCGGCCTTCGTGTACGTCGCCGCGCCCGTCACCGACACCTTCGCGACGCGCACGCGCTCGAGGGGCTTGCGATCCTGCGGGATGAACAGCCCCGTCAGGTTCGTCGTGCCGTCGGCGTTCTGCACGATCTCGGCCGCGACGCCCTCGATGCGCAGGTCGGGGATCAGGGGCGTGCCGTCGAGGATGCTGCCGCGATCGAGCTCGGCCGACAGGGAGGCGAACGCGATCGCGCGCCGCCCGCTCGCGTCCTTGATCTCGACGTCGCGCAGCGTGATCTCGCCGAAGAAGAACGTGTAGTCGAGCTCCCCGATCCGGACCTCGCCGTGGACCATCTTCTGGATGCGCGCCTCGACGCGTCCGCGCACGAACGACTTGCCCCACGGCGTGTGGATGAACACGACGAGCAGCGCGACGAGGGCGACGATCGACGCGACGGCGATGCCGGCGATCTTGAGGAGGCGCCGCCACAGCGGCTTCTTCGGCTTGCCCTGTCCCGGCTGTTGCTTCGTGGGCGCTGCGACGGCGACGGACATCAGAAGGCCTCCCCGACGCGGAAGAACGCGCCCAGCCGGTCGAACCCGCCCGCGGTCGAGAACTGGCTACCGTCGACGAACCGGTACGCAAGATCGATCGCGATCGGCACGTACCACAGGCGGATCCGCCCGCCGATGCCCGCCGCGACGGAGATCCCGTCGGCGAACGCGTTCGTGCCCGCGCCGGCGGCGCCCGCGTCGACGAACGCGGCCGCGCCGACCTGCTTGCGGAACGGCAGGAAGCGGAGCTCGGCGCTCGCCTCGACGAGGCTGCGCCCGCCGACGACGGCGTCGCCCCCTGCGATGGAGGCCACGACCGGCGACAGGCGATCGCGCCCGAAGCCGCGCATGCCGTAGGCACCGCCGCCGAACAGGCGCGGCCCGAGCGGCACGCCCGCGTCGCCGGGGAGCAGCACCCAGCTCGACGCGACGCGCACGCCGGCGGACAGCGGGCCGTTCGGTTCGCGCGACAGGCGACGGAACGCGCGCCCCTCGACGCCGAGCGCGAGCCAGCGGTGATCGCCGAGCGGCCCGCCCGGCGAGAAGGCGCCGCGCGCGGCGAGCAGCCAGCCGGCGGTCGGCTCGACGCGGTCGTCGCGGCGATCCGCGATCGCGGAGGCGACGAGGAGCGCGCCCTGCGAGTCGTCGGTGGTGGCGAGCCGGAGGTCCGGATCGGCACCCGCGAGATCGAGCATCGGCTGGTCGAGCTGCCGGCCGATCCGGTAGAACGCGTCGAGGTCGACGAACACGCCCGGCGCGACGGTGCTGCGCACGCCGGGGCCGACGACGATCTCGCGCAGCATCGCGGAGGGATAGAGCGTGTCGCGCCAGCGCCCCGTCAGGCGCAGGTCGAGGTCGCGCGCGATCCAGCCCGGGTGCAGGTACTGCGCGAGCGCGCTGCCGTAGACGCCCTGCGCGGGATCGCGACCGTCGTTGAAGATGTAGCCGTAGCCGACATTTCCCTCGAGCAGGACGTGGTGCTGCGGCCCGAGGGCGTTGCGCAGCTGCACGCGCGCGCCCGCGTAGGTGTCGAGCCGCGTGCGGTCCGCCTCGACGCCGACCTCCGCGCGCAGCTGACGGCGCGGCGCCTCGACGACGATCACGCGCACCGCGAGCGCGTCGTCGAGCCGGCGCGGCACGAGCGTGCCGTCGGCCGACACCTGCTCGGGCGCGAGGACGCCGCCCGTCTCGGGGAACTCCGGCGGCCCCGTCTGGATGTCCGCGTCGGTGAGCACGACCGCCGACGCGAACGCGCCCGTGTCGAGCAGCGCGAGCTCGGCGCGCCGCTTCTCGGTGGTCGAGTAGCTCCCGCCCGCCGCGAGCCCGGTGCGCGCGAGGATCGTCGCGGCCGGGATCGCCTTGTTCCCCTCGACGACGAGCGAGCCGATCTTCGTCTGCGGCCCGGGGTCCATGTAGTAGAACCACGCCACCGTCTTCGCGGTGCGGTCGACGAACGTGCGGCTGTAGCCGCGCGCGTGCCCGTAGCCTTCATCCTGCAGGCGCTCGGCGAGCGCGCGCCGCAGCGGCCGGTAGAGCTCGAGGTCGACCTCGTCGCCCACGGTGAACGGCAGCATCGCGTGCAGCGTCGCCGCATGCTCCGGCGGCGCCCCGAGGATCTCGAGGGAGCCGATGCGATACGCCGCCCCCTCGTGGACGCGCCACGTGACGGCGACGCTCTGCTTGTCGGCGCTCCACGTCAGCTCGGGCTCGTCGACCTCGGCGTCGAACCGCCCGTGCGCCTGCGCCCACGCCAGGATGCGGCGCCGGTCCTCGGCGAGCCGGTACGGGTTGTACGTGCGCCCCGGCCGGATCGGGCTCTTCTTGCGGAGCCCGAGGTACTCGAACAGCCCCTTGTACGGCACCGCGAGCTGCTCGCCCGCGCGGGGCTCGATCTTCACGGCGGTCAGGGCGACGTCCGTGTGCCCGGGCACCTTGCGGTAGAAGCCCGGCTTCGCGCACGCCGCCGCGGTCATCCCGACGAGGACGACGACCACGGCGACGACGGCGCTCCGGCTCGACACCGCCACCGATCCTGCCATCGCCCGCGCGACCCCTGGCGCCCTGCGCGCCGATATTCGCACCCTTGGCGCTTCGCGTTACTTGCGGGAGCGCGCGGCCTCCGCGGCCCGGCGCTGCTCCTCCGCTCGGCGTTGCTCCTCGGCCCTGCGCTGCTCCTCGGCGCGCCGCTGCTCCTCCGCCCGGCGCTGGTCCTCGGCGCGGCGCTGCTCCTCGGCGGCGCGGCGCTGCGCCTCGTTCCTGCGCTGCTCTTCGGCTCTACGCTGCTCCTCGGCTCTACGCTGCTCTTCGGCTCTGCGCTGCTCCTCGGCTCTACGCTGCTCCTCGGCCCTGCGCTGCTCCTCGGCGACCCTGCGCTGCTGCTCTTCGTTCCTGCGCTGCTCCTCCGCGCGGCGCTGCTCCTCGCGCCTGCGCTGCTCCTCGGCGACGCGGCGCTGCTGCTCTTCGTTCCTGCGCTGCTCCTCGGCTCTGCGCTGCTCCTCGTGCTTGCGCTGCTCCTCGGCGACGCGGCGCTGCTCTTCGTTCCTGCGCTGCTCCTCGGCGCGGCGCTGCTCCTCGGCGACGCGGCGCTGCTCTTCGTTCCTGCGCTGCTCCTCGGCGCGGCGCTGCTCCTCGGCGCGGCGCTGTTCCTCGGCGACCCTGCGCTGCTGCTCTTCGTTCCTGCGCTGCTCCTCGTGCTTGCGCTGCTCCTCGTGCTTGCGCTGCTCCTCGGCGACGCGGCGCTGTTCTTCGGCGCGGCGCTGCTCCTCGGCGCGGCGCTGCTCTTCGGCGCGGCGCTGCTCCTCGTGCTTGCGCTGCTCCTCGGCGACGCGGCGCTGCTCGTCGGTGCGGCGCTGTTCGTCGGCGCGCCGCTGTTCCTCGTGCTTGCGCTGCTCCTGTTCGGCGCGAGCACGGTCCTGCCGCGTGCGCTCCTGCTCGTTCCGTGCGCGCTCCTGTTCGGCGCGAGCACGGTCCTGCTGCGCGCGCGCGTCCTGCTCCGCACGGGCGCGATCTTGCTCGGCCCGGCGCTGCTCGTCGGCGCGCCGCTGTGCCTCGGCGTGGGCGCGGTCTTGCTCGGCGCGGACGCGCTGCTCCTCGGCGCGGCGCACCTCCTCGGCGCGGCGCAGCTCCTCGACGCGACGGGCCTCGTCGCGCTTCACGTTCTGCTCGTCGCGCCGCACCTGCTCCTGGCGCCGCACCTGCTCCTGGCGCGCTTCCTCCGCCTTGCGCTCGTCCTCCTTGCGCCGGAACTCGCGCTCGACGGCGCGCACCCGCTCCTCCGCCTCGAGCTGCAGCCGTCGCGCCGCGTCGCCCGTGTCGTTCGTCCTCACCTCCGGCGGCCCGGCGTGCCGCGGCGGCTTCACCGGCGGGCGCACGGGATCGACCTTCACATCCGGTGGCTGGGCGTGCCCGGGCGGCTTCACGGGCGGGCGCACGGGATCGACCTTCACATCCGGTGGCTGGGTGTGCCCGGGCGGCTTCACGGGCGGGCGCACGGGATCGACCTTCACGTCGGGCGGGTGGGCGTGCCCGGGCGGCTTCACGGGCGGGCGCACGGGATCGACCTTCACCTCCGGTGGCTGCGCGTACCCGGGCGGCATCGGCGGCGACGACGGCGGCAGCGGAGGCAGCGGTGGCAGCGGCGGGAGCGGGTCCACCGATGGCAACGTCCAGTCGCCGCCACCACCCGTGTACCCCGTGCCGCCGCCGTCGTAGTCATAGCCGCCGCCGCCGCCGACATCGACGGCGTACCCGTCCGAGCCGTACGACGGCTCGTACGAGCCGCCGCCACCGCCGTCACCGCCGCCGCCGCCGCTCCCGCCGAGCCCGCAGCTCGTCCCGAGCTCCTGGCAATCGCCGGAGTCGCACGAGCGCATCGTCTCCGTGGCCGGATCGAAGATGCATCGCGCACCCACGGGGAAGGTGGTGCGATCGCGCGGCGTGCCCGGGCGGCCGCCGCAACCAGCAAGAAGTAAGGTCGCGACGTACGCGACGGACGAAAGGCGCATCCCCGCGCGCCGAGCAAGTCACATGCCCCGATCCATCCACACAGAAACACACGACCCACCGCCGCATCGAATGCAGATCTCGCAGTGACCCACTGCGAGATCAGCAGTGATCTTTAAGATCTATTGCGAGATCGCAGAAGCCTTGCACTCGAGCTGACCCATCGCGTTCGGCTCGCAGTTGCGGCCGGGGCCGTTCGGATCGCGCGTGCCGTCGTGGATCGCGATCGGCCGCGCCTTCGCGGGCGGATCCAGCTTCACGACCTCGGGCGGCTCGGCCGGCTTGTCACCGACCGCATCGCCCGCCCGCGCGAGTCCCGAGGAGACCGCCACCAACCCGAAAGATAGAAGAAGCGCGCGCATGGCGGTCTTCTACTCCGGGCGCCCGTCCAGCTCAAGAGTCCGGGCCACCACGGAATCCTCACGATCTCGCGCAGATACCAAACGCCGCATTCGGCGGCACTGCAGGAGCGGGTGATCGTCCTGCTACATTTCGTCTCGTGACGTTCATGGATCACGCCCTGGCGCGGCGGCTCGAGCGGGCGGAGAGCGCGATCGGCACGTCGTTCATCGAGGTCCGCAAGCGCGTGACGCCGCTCGTCGGCGCCACCTGGTGCGACTTCGACGGCACCTACGCGCTGTTCGACGGCTTCGACTCGCCGATGACGCAGACCTTCGGCCTCGGCCTCCACGCCGAGCCGACACCCGACGCGGTCGCCGCGATCGAGACGTACTTCGGCGAGCGCGGCGCGCCGTCGATGCACGAGATCTCCTCGCTCGCGCCGACGCCGACGATCGCGATGCTCGTCGAGCGCGGCTACCGCCCGATCGATCAGTCGATGGTGCTCGTGCAGCCGCTCGTCGCGAGCGAGCCGGCGCCGTCGCCGCTCCACATCCGCACGCTCGAGCGACACGAGCACGCCGCGTGGATCGACGCGTCCGTCGTCGGCTGGTCGCAGGACCCGCAGTTCTCGCACGTCGTGCGCGAGCTCTCCGAGGTCGCCGTCGAGAACCCGGTGATGACGCACTTCCTCGTCGAGAGCGACGGCGAGATGATCGCCACCGGCTCGCTCGGCGTGCACGAGGACGTCGCGCTCCTCGCCGGTGCGAGCACGATCCCGAGCGGGCGCGGCCGCGGCGCGCAGAACCTGCTCCTGGCGACGCGGCTCGCCGAGGCGCACCGCCGCGGCTGCCGGCTCGCGCTGATGATCACCGCGCCCGGGAGCACGTCGCAGCGCAACGCCGAGCGCCGCGGCTTCCGCGTCGCCTACGCGCGCACGAAGTGGCGGCGCGATCTGATCGCCTAGCGCGCGCGGCCGAACGCGAAGCCGAACCGCAGGTAGCCCTCGGTCTCGACCTTCGTCCCGCGCACGTCGCTGCGCGTCGACATCGTCGCGAGGTCCGGCGTGCGGTCCTCGAAGCCGCGCTCGCGCCCGACGGATAGCCCCATCGCGATCCCGACGTACATGACCTCGGCGAAGCGCCAGCTCCAGCCGACCATGCCGCGCGCGCCGTAGCCGGTCGTGTTCGTCGCGACCCGCTCGTCCTCGCCGCGCACCGACGTGTCGCGCTTGCGGCGCAGCGCGCCGAGCTCGAGCGTGGGCCCGCTCCACAGCGCGCGCGGGTAGTACACGAGCGACGCGCCCCAGTCGGCGATCGTCCCGTCGTAGGTCGCGGCGTCGCCGCCCATGATCTCGCCGATGATGCCGAGCGTCGGCCCGTCCTCGGCGTAGCGGGCGTAGTTGCCGCGCAGCGCGAGGTGGCGCGACAGCCCGACGTAGAACGACACGCCGATGCCCTTGTCGCCCTCCTTGAGCCAGCTGTAGGGCGAGTTCACGCCGACCGCGATCGGCAGGTCGCGCAGCTCCAGGTCCTGCGCGTCGGCGGAGGCCGTGGAGCCGCCGAACGTCGAGAGGATGGCAAGAAGCGGAAAGCAAACCGGCGTGCGCATCGCCGCCCGGAGCTTCAAGTCCGGGGCCAGCCGCGGAGCGCAGCCGCCGAGCCACGATACACGCGCGGCGCCTCAGCTTTCTGAGAGCGCCGCGGCGCCTACCGCCGCGTCCACACGACCGTCGGGCAGCGCTCGCCGAGCTCGTAGTCGGCGGCGAGCACGCGCGCGATCGCGAAGTGCGCGGCGAACGCGTCCTCGACCGACGCGAGCTTCGGGAACGAGTACGCGAGCGCGGAGCCGCGGTAGTTGTCGATCGTCGCGATCGTCGCCGGCGTCCACGCGGTCAGCCGCGACAGCCACGCGCGGTCCGGCGCCATCGCGTCGAACGCCGCCGCGATCTCGACGACGGGGACGTCGCGCTCGTCGGGGTAGAGCGCCATCGCGATGCGCCACTTGAGCGCGTGGAACGAGCCGATCCGGCCGGCGCGCAGCTCGCGCGCGACGTCGTCGAGCGTCTCGCGCAGCTCTTGGGTGGCGAACAGGCGCAGCACGAGCTGCCCGCCGGGAGCGAGCACGCGCGCGAGCTCGCCGGCGAACCGCGCGTAGTCGGCGGGGAACGACAGGTTCGCGGGCGCGCCGTCGCCGACCGCGACGTCGAACGCCGCGTCCGCGCACGGCAGCGCGCACCACTCGCCCTGCACGGCGGTGGCGCCCGGCGGCGTGCCCGTCGCCGGGAACACCTCCGCGATCATCGCGGCGGATCGGTCGACGGCGCGCAGCTCGGTCCCCGCCGGCCAGCGCATCGTCGCCAGCTCGGGCGTGACGCCGAGGAGCAGCGCGCGCGGACCCCGCCCGGCGGCGGCGGCCCACCCGGCGACCGCGCGCTCGACGTGCGCGACGTCGGCGGGGCAGGGGCGGAGCGGCGGTCCTACCAGCGCCCACCGGTGCGCATGCCGCGGCCAGTGATCGCTCGAATCCGTTCCATCGGTCATCGATGATGAGATACTCGCACCGTGGTACGCACCTCGTTCGCTACCGGCGTCATCTTTCCCGCCCTCGCCGCCGTCTCCGCCTGCGGCGAGGACGGCTGCCCCCGCGACTTCGAGAGCTGCAACGGCCTGTGCGTGCGTCTCCCGAGCGACCCGTTCAACTGCGGCTCGTGCGGCGTGTCGTGCCAGGCGAACGGCGTGTGCCGCCAGGGCAACTGCGAGCCCGGCTGCGACACCGGGCAGACCGCGTGCGGCGCGACCTGCGTCGACGTCCAGATCGACTCCGCGCACTGCGGCGGTTGCGACGCGGCGTGCCCGAACGGCGCGCCGTGCATGAGCGGCCAGTGCGTCGTGCCGCTCGCCGTCTTGCGCACGAGCGTCGACAACCGCGAGATCGATCGCGACATCTACGTCCTCGAGAACGTCACGCTCGACCTGACGAAGCTCGACCAGGCCACGTTCGCGACGAACCGCGTGATCGATCACGCGATCCTCCCCGACGGCAGCGTCGTCATCGTCGCCGCCGAGACCACCGAGGAAACGTTCGAGCTCTACCGCGTCGCCGCCGGCGGCGGCCCGCTCACGAAGCTCAACGCGCCGCTGCCCGCCGGGGCCAACGTGCAGGCCGGCGTCGCCGTCAGCCGCGACGGCAAGTCGCTGCTCTACCGCGCCGATCAGGACACCGCCGGCGTGATCGAGCTGTACCTCGTGAAGCTCGCGACGCCGGGCACGGCCACGAAGGTCAACGGCCCGCTCGTCGCGAACGGCAACGTGTCGCGCGTGTTCGCGATCTCCGCCGACGGCAGCCGCGTCACGTACATCGCCGACCAGGACACCGACGGCGTCGACGAGCTCTACACCACGACGCTCCCGACGCCGAACGTGAAGAAGGTCAACCCGGCGGCCGTCAGCAGCGTCTTCGACTTCCAGGCGAGCGACGACGGCTCGGTCGTCGTGTACCGCATGGGCGATCCCTCGACCGGCTCGCCGCTCCTCAACGTCGCGTCGACGGCCACCCCCGGCGTCGCCGACCCGATCCTCACGCCCGACGGCCTCAACGGCGCCGTCTACAACTACCAGGTCGCGCGCGACGGCTCGGCGGTGATCTTCTCGAGCACCCAGGGCTTCCTCAGCGAGTCGCTGTACCGCGCGCCGCTCGTGTCGCCGTTCTCGCCGACGCGGTTCGTCGACGGTTCGATGGGGGGCGTGCGCTCCGACTTCGTCGTCACGTCGAACGGCGCGCGCGTGTTCTTCCGCCAGGCCGACGCCGAGGGCATTAAGCGCCTGTACCGCGTCGACGTCGCGAACCCGGCGTCGCGCACGCAGCTGTCGCCCGCCGGCAACACCTTCGACGCCGTCGTCCCCGACTTCGCGCTGTCGCGCGACGAGAAGACGCTCGCGTTCCGCACCGGCGCCGACGGCCCCGAGGGTGGGTTCATCCGGCCGGGCACCGATCCGCCGTTCTTCTTCGACGACAAGACGCAGACGATCTTCGCGGTCGACCTCACGGCGACGACGCCGGCGCCGGTGCTGCTCAACCCGCCGTTCATGGCGAAGAACCACGAGGGCGTCGGCGCGGGCTACGTGATCACGCGCGACGGCCGCGTGCTGTACCGCGCGGATCACGACACGCCGGGCAGGGCCGAGGCGTACCTCTCCGACAAGGCGTCGCCGCGCGAATCGCGCAAGGTCAGCCCCGACCTCGCGCCCACCGACGCCACCGACGTGTCCGTCCTCTCGAGCTTCTAGTGGCGCAGGGCATCGCGTGGCCGGCGCTGCACGGCGGCGCCACGGCGATGACGCTCGCCCTCGCGTGGCAGCTCGAGCGCAGCCAGTGGTGGACGCCCGACGAGCTGCGCCGGCACCAGCAGCGCCAGCTCGCGCTCGTGGCGCGCCACGCGGCGACGACGGTCGCGCTGTACGAGGAGCGCTGGGCGGGGCTCGATCCGACGGATCCGGCGCAGTGGCACCGGCTGCCGCTCGTCTCGCGCGCCGACGTGATCGCCGCCGGGCCGCGCCTCCTCAGCCGGCGCTACCCGGCGGACCACGGGCGCATCGACGAGGTGCGGACGTCGCGCACCTCCGGCGAGCCGGTCCGCGTGCGCACGACGGAGGTCGTGCACGCGATGTGGAAGGCGCTCACGCTGCGCGATCACGCGTGGCACCGGCGCGACCTCGATGCGCACCTGGCCGCGATCCGCTACGCGGGGCCCGAGGTCGCGCGGCCTCCCGACGGCGCGCGCTCGCAGGGCTGGGGCCCGGCCACCGCCGCGCTCGCGCCGGAGGCGCCGATGTCGCTGCTGTCCGTCGACAGCACCACCGACGAGCAGGTCGACTGGCTCGCGCGCGTCGATCCCGTGTACCTGATCGTGTACCCGAGCGTGCTCGGCGCGATCGCGCGGCGGGTCGCCGAGCGCGGCGTGCGCCTCCCGTCGCTGCGCCAGGTGCGCACGATCAGCGAGGCGCTGTCGGCCGACACGCGCGCGCTGTGCCGCGAGGCGCTCGGCGTGCCGCTCGTCGACACGTACTCCGCCGAGGAGGTCGGCTACCTCGCGATGCAATGCCCGGAGCGCGAGACCTACCACGTGCCCGCCGAGCGCGTGCTCGTCGAGGTGCTCGACGACGCCGGCGCGCCGTGCGGGCCCGGCGAGGTGGGGCGGGTCGTCGTCACGGACCTGCACAACTTCGCATCGCCGCTCGTGCGCTACGACATCGGCGACTACGCGGAGGTCGGCGCACCGTGCCCGTGCGGGCGCGGGCTGCCGGTGCTGAACCGCATCGTCGGGCGGCGCCGCAACATGCTCGTGTACCCCGACGGGCGCACGGCGTGGCCGCTGTTCACCGTCGCGTGCCGCGAGGCGGCGCCGTACGTCGAGTGCCAGCTCGTGCAGGACACCGCCGGCGCCGTGCGCCTGCGCGTCGTGCCCCACGCGGACCGGCCGATCGACGAGGATGATCGCGCCGCGCTCGCCGCCGCGCTGCGTGCCTCGCTGCACCACCCGTTCGACGTCGCGATCGAGGTCGTCGATCGCCTGGCGCGCAGCCCGGCGGGCAAGCTCGAGGAGTTCGTCTCCTACGCGCGCACGGGCATCACGAACAGCTGCGACAGCTCCTCGCCGTAGCTGTACGCGTGGCGGACGCCGCCGGCGTGCAGGATGAACGTGTCGACGGCCCTGAGGCCCGTCACCGGCGGCCGGATCGTCGCGTGCGGCGTGCGCGCGCCGGTTGCCGGGTCGACGCGCTCGACGACGATCGGCGTCGTCGCCGAGCGCACGGCGATCGCGTCGGGCTCGGCGAGCCAGCCGCACACCTCGGCGTCGCCGAGGTCCTCGGCGATCACGCGCACGGCGCCGCTCGCGAGATCGAGCACGCGCAGCGCCCGGCGCGCGCCGGTCCTGTCGATGTACGCGCAGTGCCGGCGCGCGGGATCGAGCGCGAGCTCGCCGCCGGTGTCGGTGAGCGCGACCGGCGGCCCGTCGAGCGACAGCCGCCACAGCCGGTCCTCGAACAGCGCCACGAGCGAGCGCTCGTCGATCCAGCGCGCGAACGTGACGAAGCCGGGCGCCTGCATCGACGGTGCGTCGCTCGAGCTCGTCGAGTAGACGACGAGGCGCGTCGCCTCGCGCACGTTCGCCGCGATGCGCTGCCCCGACGGCGAGAACGCGACCGGGAAGCCGGGGCCGATGCGCTGGCGGCGCCCCGTCGCGTACGACGCGAGGTACGCGCCGATGCTCGCGACGGGCCGGCCGAGCTCGCCGATCAGCAGCAGCTCGCCGTCGGGCGAGATGTCCGAGACGTAGGAGATCGCGGAGAGCGAGCGATCGCGATCGCCGGCGCGGGCGCGCAGCCGCCACGCGTCGAGCGTGCCGAGCAGGCGGCGGTCGCGCGCGCCGCCCGCGGGATCCCGCGCGACGTCGTGGACGCGCAGGCGGTTCGCCGTCGGCCCCTCGATCGGCTCGACGTCGCCCGCGAGCGTCGCGCGGTGCAGCGTCGCGTCGAGCCCGTCGCGCGAGCCCGTGAACCACAGCGCGTCGCCGTCGGGATCCCACGCGAGCCCGGCGAGGCTGACCCACGCGTCGGTGAGCACGCGCTGCGCCTTCGTCGCCGTGTCGACGACGACGAGCGCACCGCCGTCGTCGTTGACCTGCGGGTGGCGCAGGTACGCGACGCGGCCGCCGTCGGGCGACGTGCGCAGGTGCGTGATCCAGCCCGGCTCGGCGACGAGCGTCGTGCCGACGGGGACCTCGACGCGGAAGCCGCGCGCGTCGGCACGCGTGACGGCGAGCGCGCCGGCCGGGAGCTTGCCGGCGTCGTCGGTGTAGGGCTCGCGCTCCGGATCGTCGGGGATGAAGTCGGCCTCCTGGACGCTCGCGCCGAGCCGGCGCGGCACGCCGCCCGCGAGCGGCACCGTCGCGAGCTCGCCGCGCGCGCTCTGGTGATCGACGAAGCGGATGCCGAGGTTGAGCGCGAGCTCGCCGCCGCGCGACACCGCGAGCACGTCGGCGGGCGGCAGCTCGGGCACGACGGTCTCGCCCGTCGCGAAGTCGAGGACGTGCACGGCGACGGGGTCGACGTCCCACGCGGCGCCGTACACCGCGCGCGCGCCGTCGTGGCTGAAGCGCGCCGTGTACACGCGGCCCGTGCGGTGCGTGAGCATGCGCGGCTCGGGGCGGGCCGCGGGCCGCGCGCGCGCGATGCGCCGCCCGGCGAACCCGGCGGCGCCGGCGACGCCTGCGCCCGCGAGGCCGGCGAGGAACGCGCGGCGGCTCGGCCGGGCTCGTGCGGGCACGGCGGCGGGCGATGTCGCCGGGGCGATCGCGCGCAGCGCCCACGCCAGGTCCGCCGCGGACTGGAAGCGATCGCGCGGCTCCTTCGCGAGGCAGCGTCCGACGACCGGACCGAGCGCGCCGAGCTCGTCGAGCGGCGGCGTGTCGCGCAGCGTCGCCGACAGCCGGTCCGCGTGCGTCGCGCCGGGGAACGCGCGCCGCCCCGTCGCGAGCTCGTACGCGATCGCGCCGGCCGCGAAGACGTCGGCGCGCGCGTCGGCCGCCTCGCCGCGCGCCTGCTCGGGCGCCATGTAGCCGGCGGTGCCGTGCACGGTCCCGGGCTCGGTCGCGTCGAGCGGCGCGGCGTCGACGAGCTTCGCGAGCCCGAAGTCGAGGATCCGGAGCCCGCCGCGCGCGAGCACGAGGTTCTCCGGCTTGAGGTCGCGGTGGATCACGCCGCCGGCGTGCGCGGCCGCGAGCCCGTCGGCGAGCTCGATCGCGAGCTCTCGCGCGCGCTCGGCGCCGGGCGCGCCGCGGTCGAGCACGCTGCGCAGCGACTCGCCCTCGACGAGCTCCATCGCGACGTAGTGCATGCCGTCGGCGACGCCGACGTCGTGGATGCCGACGACGGCGCGGTGCGCGATCGCCGCGGCCGCGCGCGCCTCGACGGCGAGCCGCTCGCCGGCGCGGTCGGCGTGCAGCACCTTGATCGCGATCGCGCGCCCGAGCCGCGGGTCCCACGCGCGGTACACCGCGCCCATGCCGCCGGCGCCGATCTGCGCGTCGATGCGGTACGGGCCGAGCGCGGAGCCGGCGAGCGCATCCCACGCGCGCGTCGCCGGTGCCGCGCGCACGACCCCGGCGAGCAGCGCGCTGCACGTCGCGCACGTCGCGAGGTGGGCCTCGGCCGCCGGCGCGTCGGCGAGGGCGCCCGCGCCGAGCGCGAGGAGGTCGTCCTCGCTCAGGCACGCGTCGGTGCCGGTGCGCGCGATCGCCGTCATCCTAGTGCTGCGCGAGCCACGACGCGAGAGGTTGCCACACGAGCGCGGGCGCGTCGTCGGCGAACAGCAGGTCGGCGTGGCCGAAGTCGGCGGTCCGCTGCTCCGCGCCGTGGCGCTGCACGACGAGCGACCGGATGTCCGTCGACGACGTCAGCGTCGTCGCGCCGACGCCGAGCGCGCCGACGCCGCCCGCGGCGCCGATGTAGAAGATCGGCACGCGGATGTTCGACAGCGGCGCCGGGATCGGGAGGTGCTCGCCGCACAGCATCGCGTCGAAGTCGGCGGCCTCGCGCATCGACTGGTGCGGCGGCGCGCCGGCGAGCCACGCCGCCGCCGCGTCCTCCGACGACTCGGCGAGGCCGACCGCGACGTCGCCGTCGAGCTCGGGCGCGAGGAGGTGGTACCAGGGCGTGAACGGCGCGAGCTGCCAGGTCTGGCCGAGCGCGAGCAGCATCGCGTCGCGGTTCGTGATCTCGCCGAGGAAGTCCGCGAACGGCGTCGTGTCGCCGGGGTTCGTACGCGCGAGCTGGCCGAGCGTGACGAAGAACTCGTTCGGCGCGTCGATCTCGCCGTCGGCGACGAGCTGGTACTCCACGTCGCTGAAGAAGCACGCGCCGAGGCGATCCTCCTCCTGCTCGGCGGTGTAGGCGCCCCACCAGTCGAGCGGGGCGAGCGCGCTCACGTGGCGCTGCGCCGCCGGCAGCCCGCCCTCGAGGCCGGCCGTCGCGTACGCGAGCTGCGCGCCGTGCGAGAAGCCGACGAGCGCGAGCTTGCCGCCGCCGCTGCCGCCGGCGAGCCGCACCGCGCGCGCGAGGGCGAGCGCCGTGCGGACGTCGTCGACCTCCTGGGCGAGGCCCATCGTCGCGAAGTCGGAGACGTCGCCGGCCGCGCCCGGCAGCGTCCACCGCCGGTCGACGCCCCACACGTCGATGTTGCGCGCCGCGAGGTACGGCGCCATGCCCGGCGCCGGCGAGGCGGGCGAGCCCAGCGTCGGGGCGAAGCTCGTGAGGAACGTCGAGAAGTCGCCGTGCAGGAGCGCGGCGGCCTTCGCCGTGCGGCGCGGGATGAACGGCGCGACCTCGCGCACCACGCGGTGGATGCGGAGCGCGGCGTTCGGCGTCTTGCCGACCGGCAGCACGAGCTCGTAGTGGTAGATGTCGGCGGTCACGTGGCGGCGCGCGAACGCGAGCGACGCGGCCTGTTCGACCGACACCTCCGTGACCTCATCCTCCGGTTCGGCGATGGCGCACCCGGTGAGCGAGAGACAAGCGACAACAGCGACATGGCGGGACATGCAGAGCCTCCTCGTGTCTCCGACACGGCACTCGCGGCCGCTTGCACGAAAAGTTCACGCCAGCAGGCGGGCGATGCTGAGGTCGAGCTGGCTGTGGACCATGCGGGCGACGCTGGCGGCCGTCGCGTCGGTGATCGCGAGGCGGGCCACGAGGTGGTCGCGCGTGGCGCGGTGGATGTCGTCGAGCGCCGCCGAGATCCAGCGCGACGCGGTGGACTCGTGGACGCGGTAGAGGCGCCCGATCTGCGCGAGCTCGAGGCCGTCGACGAAGCGCAGGCGCAGGACGGCGCGCGCGCGATCCGCGAGGCCGACGAGCGCCGCGACGAGCGCCTCGCGGAACTCGGCGCGGTACAGCGTCTTCAGGTGGCGCAGCTCGGGATCGGGCTCGCGATCGACGAGGTCCGCGAGCACGTCGCCGGTGCGCGCCGGCGCCGACGGTGCCGCGGCACCCGCGGTCGCGTCGCGCCGCGCGTTGAGCGCGATGCGCTGCGCGGCGATCGCGACCCACGCGCGCAGCGGGCCGGCGCCGCGGTACGTGGCGATGCGGGGCGGCCGGTCGGGGCCGTCGCCGACGACGAGCCGCACGCGCGTGCGCTGCGCGACCTCGTCGACGAACGCCGGGGCGCGGTCGATCGCGCGGGCGGCCGCCGCGATCTCGCCGCCGACGTGGGCGTCGAAGCGGCGCAGCGCCACCGGGTCCCCGCGGGCCGCGCCGAGCGCGAGCGCCAGGTCCGCGGCGTGCGCGGCCGACGCCCCGGCCGCGATCGCCGCCCGCACGTGCGCGATCGCCTCGGCGACGGGGACCGCCGTTCCGGCGACGGACGCGCGCACGCTGTCGGCCCAGTCCTCGGTCACGGCGCGATGCTACCGAAGCCGCGGCGCTTTTGTGATCCGCGTTGAATGCGGCCGCCGGGATCGCCGTCGCGAGCCGCGAAAGGTTACATCCACGCCATGCGTATGCTCCCCCTGGCCCTGCTCGCGCTGCTCGCGGCGCCGGCGCTCGCCGAGAAGGCACCCATCGCTCCGAAGAAGAAGTCGCCGCTCAAGCAGCCGCCGATCGCGCCGGCCACGGCGGCGCGCCTCCCGGATCCGGGGCGCCTCGCGTCGTACAAGTCCAACACCGGGCTCGTCGTCGTGCGCATCGGCAAGGCCGGGGTGACCGAGCTGTTCCGCAAGGAGCTCGACGGCACCGACATGTGGCTCGACGGCAAGACGATCGCCGTCGTCGACACGATGGAGGGCGACGTCACGGTCGACTACATCGTCGACGGCGCGCTCGATCCCAAGCGCCGCATCAGCGTCAAGAAGGCCGCGTGGGGCCTCAAGGCGAGCGAGCAGCCGGTGATGTACACGCCGTACCGCGTCGACAAGGAGGTGTGGGTCGAGGGGTGTCTCGTGCAGGAGGGCGGCGAGGAGCTCTGCCGGAAGTCGGCGTGGCTGCGCGCCGACGCGACGCCGCCGAAGGTGCAGCGCACGAAGCCGGCGAAGGCCGTGCGCGTGTACGACATCGTCACGTCGGTCGCTCCCGACATCAAGACGCCGGCCGGCTTCGCGGCGAAGATCACGAAGGTGAAGGGCGACAACGGCCTCGAGTGCACGGGGCCCAAGGGCAAGGTCGCATGGCAGGTCACGAACGAGGGCGGCGCCGGTTCGTTCGTGCCGAAGAAGCTGCACTGGGTGCACGCGAACCCGCCGATCTTCGGCGCCGAGGGCATCGAGACGAACCCCGTCGGGTGGGAGTCGACCGTCACGAAGTACTACCGCGCGTGCGCGGAGGCTCAGCTCGACGAGTTCACGTGGATCCACGACGGCGTCTGGGCCTCGAGCAACCGCGAAGACGACGACCTCATCACGGTCCGCGTCGACGACACGCCGGTCGCGGTGTTCGAGGGCAGGGGCTTCGACGTCGCGCCGAAGTGATGTGTGGACGTTCTGGTCGCACGATTCGCGGCGACCACACCCGGGGGGACCTCGCGTCGTGCTTGACCCGGCGGTGCCTGGTGCGTCAGAACCTCGCCTCATGACGAAGCTGTGGGCGGCCGTGGTGCTCGCCGGGTGTGGTGGAGAACCCGCGGATGCGGTGGCGCCCGATGCCGGGCCCCCGCCGCCGCTGGGCACGCTGATCGAGCCGGCCGACTGCCGCGGCGCGCTCGCGCTGTACGGCGTGGCGTTCCAGGACGGGCCGGTGCGCCAGGGCGTCGAGGACGGGATCACGGCGACGGTGCCGATCAACGGCATCTCGTACCGCGTGCTCGGCGCGGCCGCGCCGCGGGGGACGCTGTTCGCGGACTGCCGCCTGATCCTGTCGCTCGCGCGGGCGGCGTCGACGTTCCGCTACCACGGCGTCGTCGAGGTCGCGGACCTCGGTGTGTACAACTACCGCTGCATCGGCAGCGGCACGCCCCCGAACTGCCCCAACGGCATGTCGCAGCACGCGTACGCGATGGGGATCGATCTCGCGGGCTTCAAGTACGAGGACGGCACGTTCGCCTCGGTCAACGACGACTGGGTCATCGATCCGGGCACGCAGAAGACGTGCGAGGCGGACGTGGAGCCCGGGCTCGACGCCGAGCTCCACTCCCTCATCTGCGACCTCAAGGCCGCGGGCACGTGGAACATCGTCCTGACCCCGAACTACAACGCCGATCACCGCAACCACTTCCACGTCGACCTCACCCCCGGCGCCGACTTCATCCGGAAGCGACGCCACGACCCATGAACGCGTCCGGAGGTAAGCCCATGAAGAAGATCCTTCTCGCCCTCTCCCTCGCTCTCTTCTCGGTCGGTTCGGCCGCCGCCGAGAGCCCGGCCCCCTCGAAGCCCGCCCCCGCCAAGCCCGCCCCCAGGTTCCCGGTGCCCAAGGACGCCACCGGCGGCGAGTCGCAACCCGGCGGCGGCGGCAAGATCCTCATGTACAAGATCCCGCGCGGCCGGGACGCCGTGATCGCGGAGATGAAGGAGACGTTCAAGAAGGAGGGCTGGAAGGTCATCAAGGACGACGCCTCCCCCTCCGGCCGCGCCGCGCGCATGGAGGTCGAGAAAGACGGCGCCTCCTACAAGGTCAGCTTCGTCGGCGACGCGACGCAGAGCGCCCTGATCCTCACCCTCCCGTAGTTGCCGACGGTCACGGCCCGCTTCGAGCGCACCGAAACCCGATGCCGACGTCGATGAGGGTGGTCTCGACCCCGGTGCGGTTGGCGGCGCGCAATCGCACGGTCGCCGAGGTGAACCCTCCACCGCGCACTTCACGAAGCAGGAACGTCGGGCTGAGCGGCGTGAGCCGCGCGCAATCCACGCATGGATCGATGTACGTGGGTGCGAACGACAGCGTTGTCCAATCCAGGACCATCTCCCACACATTGCCGGCCAGATCGGCATGGCCCCATCGGCCATCTCCGGCGGGTTTGCTCCCGACCGGCGTGATGGCGGAACATGCGCCGATCGTTCGACGATAGCTCGCTTGCGTGCAATCGGCGTCCAGCGCCTCCGACGGTTGGGACCAAGGGAACGCACGCTGCTCTTCGCCGCCGGTGGCCGCGTAGCTCCACTCCGCTGCAGTCGGAAGATAGCCACCGTCCCAGATGCAGAAGGCCATTGCCGTGGTCCATGAGACGCAATTGATCGGGAGATTCTCGTTGGCGCCCGGCGCGTCCGTCCACGTCGCCTGCACCGGACTGCACGTCAGGCTGTTCGCGAGCTGGGCCGTGTCGCGGAAGAGGTCACCCTTCCAGGTCTCATCCCAGCCACTGCCGGGAATCTGTGCGTGCTCCCCCGCACCGGCGGCCGGAGGACACTGGGATGTTCCCATCCCAGCCTCGACGAACGCCCTGAACCGCCCCACCGTGACCTCGTACTTGTCGAGTCGAAAAGCACCGAGGGTCGCCGGGTGGCTCATATCCGGGAACTTGCCGTCGGCCCCCGCGTCGTAGTCGCGGAAGAAGGTCCCGCCGGGAACCACCGGACTCTCGCAACAATCGCCGTCACCCGTGGGCCCGCAGTTCATCGGACACGTCCGCTCGACGACGGGGCCGATGCTGGCGTCGGGCACGACGGGCGTGTTCGAGCACGCTACGGTGGCCCAGAGGACGGCGATCCGGCGCATTCGATATCGTCCCACGAGCTACGCAATCGCGACATCGACAATCGTCGGGGCCAGGACGCGCTGGGCCTCGTGCGGGTCGAGGGCGACGAGGAAGCCGCGGGCGCCGCCGTTGACGTAGATGCGCGGCAGCTCGAGGATGGTGCGCTGCATGTACACGGGCATGGTGCGGCGGAGGCCGAAGGGGGAGGTGCCGCCGACCTGGTAGCCGGAGTGGCGGTCGGCGACGTCGGGGGTGCAGGGCGCGACGGACTTGCAACCGATCTCCCGCGCGAGCTGCTTCGTGGAGACCTCGCGGTCGCCGTGCATGAGGATGCAGAGCGGGTTCGCGGCCTCGTCCTGGAAGATCAGGGTCTTCACCACGGCGTGCTCGTCGACGCCGAGCGCCTCGCTCGAGGCGCGTGTGCCGCCGTGCGGGTGCCACGCATACAGGTGCGGCTCGAACGCGACGTTCGCCGCGCGCAGGGCGCGGATCGCCATCGTCACCGGGTGCTTGGCCACGGACGCATGTTGCCGGCACGCGAGGTGCTCTGTCCACGACCGTGGCGAGCCGCGCGGAAGATCCGAGGATCGCGCCTCGGGACGGCTTGGGGGCGCGCCTCAGCGCACACCGCCCCGTGCGCTTCGTGAAGGAGCTCGTGCGCGAGCTCATCGACGGGCACATCGAGGACGTCGGCGCGATGCTCGCGTACTACGCGATCCTCGCGCTGTTTCCGATGCTCGTGTTCGTCGTCACGCTCGCCTCGCTGGTGATCGACCAGGCCACGGTGCAGGAGGGCGTCGCCATGGCGACCGAGGCGATGCCGCCCTCGACCCGTGCGTTCGTCGCCGAGCAGGTTGCGAGGTTCATGGACGCGGCGAGCGCGAACTTCGCGATCGGCGGCGCCGCGCTCGCGCTGTGGGGCGCATCGCGCGGTGCCGCCGCACTCATGGCCGCGCTCAACCGCGTGTTCGGCCTCCAGGAGACGCGCAGCTGGATCCGCCGCCAGCTCACCGCGGTCGCGGTCACGCTCGTCGTGGCCCTGCTCACGATCATGGCGCTCGCGCTGCTGGTCGTCGGTCCGGTCGCCGGACAGTGGGTCGCCGACCACCTCGGCTTCGACGACGCGTTCGCCGACGTTTGGTACGCCACGCGCTGGATCGGCGCCGCCCTGCTCGTGATGGTGGTGTGGGGGATCGTCTATCGGTTCCTGCCGGACCGCCGCGGGCCGATCCGCATCTTCACGCCGGGTGCCGTCGCCGGGATCCTCGTGTGGCTCGCGATCAGCTGGGGCTTCTCCGTGTACCTCAGCCACTTCAACAGCTTCGAGACGACCTACGGCGCGCTCGGCACCGCGATCATCTTCCTCACCTGGCTGTGGCTGTCGAACATCGCCCTCCTGTTCGGGGCCGAGGTCAACGACGTCCTTGCGCGGCAGCGCACCTGAGGTACAACCATCAACATCGTGTCCCTGCCGGCGCGCCTGATTTCCACGACGACGACGACCGACTCTCGCGGGTCGGCCGTCGTGCGCGCCTCCTGACAGCCGCAGCCACGACCGCCAGCGCCCGCCCACCGGCCGGGCGCTGTGACCGTCGAGCATCGCCCGTCCCCCTCGAACCCGATGGAGACCGACGATGCAACCGCAACCGCAACCGCAACCTGAATCCCTGCTGCCCCCGGAGGACCACCGCGCCCTGATGGCGCGCCTGGACCTCTGCCACCTCCAGGAGGAAGCGCCCGCGATGGTGTTCTGGCACCCGCGCGGCTTCCAGCTCTATCGCGTCCTCGAGGACGCCGCGCGCCGGCTCGTCGTCGCCGGCGGCTACCGCGAGGTGCGCACGCCGCAGCTGGTGCGCCGCCCGGTGTGGGAGGCGAGCGGGCACTGGGGCTCGTTCGCCGGCGCCATGTTCGCGTGCGGCCACGGCGCGAGCGAGGCCGCGCTCAAGCCGGTGAGCTGCCCGTGCCACATCCAGATCGTGCAGCGCGCGGCGCCGTCGTGGCGCGACCTGCCGCTGCGCCTCGCCGAGTTCGGCCTCGTCCACCGCGACGAGGCGAGCGGCACCCTGCACGGCCTGATGCGCCTGCGCCAGTTCACCCAGGACGACGGCCACGTGTTCTGCACCGACGACCAGGTGCGCGACGAGCTCGAGCGGTTCTGCCGCGACCTGCTCGCGTTCTACCGCCGGTTCGGCTTCGACGAGGTCGGCCTCGCGCTGTCGCTGCGCCCGCCGCAGCGCCTCGGCGACGACGCGCTGTGGGACCGCGCCGAGCGCGAGCTGTCCGACGTCGTCGCCGCGCTCGGCGTGCCGTGCGAGGTGCAGCCCGGCGCGGGCGCGATCTACGGCCCGAAGCTCGAGCTCCTCCTGCGCGATCGCGCCGGGCGCGCGTGGCAGTGCGGCACCGTGCAGCTCGACTACGTCATGCCGCGCCGCTTCGACGTCCGCTACGTCGACCGCGACGGCGAGAAGCGCCACGTCGCGATGATCCACCGCGCGCTGTTCGGCTCGCTCGAGCGCTTCCTCGGCCTGCTCCTCGAGCGCCACGGCGCCGCGCTGCCCGCGTGGCTCGCGCCCGAGCAGGTCGGCCTGCTCCCGGTCGCCGACGCGCACGTCCCGCGGGCGCGCGAGGTCGAGCGCGAGCTGCTCGCACGCGGGTTGCGCTGTCGCGTCGACGCCGACGACACCCTCGCGCGGCGCATCGTGCGCGCGAACCACGACGGCATCCCGTTCGTCGCCGTGATCGGCGCGCGCGAGGTCGCCTCCGGAACCCTCGCGCTCCGGCACCGCGACGAGCGCTGGGATGCGCCCGGCGACGAGGCGATCGCCGACCTGGTGCGCCGCTGCGCACCGGCGTGACGGCTCAACAGACCGGTGCACGAGGCGCCCTTGGACGAGGGCCACCCCGTGGGCATCCTGGCCGGCCGGAGGCAACGAAGATGCTCACGATCCGCAAGGCGAGCGACCGGGGCCACGCCGATCACGGCTGGCTCGATTCGCACCATACGTTCTCGTTCGCGAACTACCACGACCCCGAGCACATGGGCTTCCGCGCGCTGCGCGTCATCAACGACGACCGCGTCGCGGGCGGCCAGGGCTTCGGTCCGCACCCGCATCGCGACATGGAGATCATCTCGTACGTGCTCGAGGGTGGGCTCGCCCACCGCGACTCGATGGGCACGGGCGCGACGATCCGCCCGGGCGACGTCCAGCGCATGAGCGCCGGCACCGGCGTCGTGCACAGCGAGTTCAACGCGTCCCGGAGCGACGAGGTGCACTTCCTCCAGATCTGGCTCCTGCCGAACAAGCGCGGCATCGCGCCCGGCTACGACCAGAAGACGTTCGGCGACGGCGACAAGCGCGGCAAGCTGCGCCTCGTCGCCTCGCCCGACGCGCGCGAGGGGAGCATCCGGATCCAGGCCGACGCCGACGTCTACGCCGGCGTGTTCGGCGCGGGCGAGCGCGCCGAGCTCCCGCTCGTCCCCGGCCACGGCGCGTGGATCCACGTCGCGCGCGGCGCGGTGCGCGTGAACGGCCACGACCTGCGCGCGGGCGACGGCATCGCGATCGAGGACGAGGCGGCCGTGCGCGTCGAAGGCGTCGAGGGAGACGACACCGGCGAGGTGATCGCCTTCGATCTCGCCTAGCGCTTCGCCAGGAACGCGTCGAGCGCGCGGAAGAATTCGGCGGGCTGGTCCTGCATCACGAAGTGCTTCGACTTCGCGACCACGACCACGTCGAGCCTCGCGATCCCCTTCAGCTGCGCGCGGTGGTACTCGTGCGACGCCGACGCGGCGAAGATCGCGAGCACGGGCGCGCGGATCTTCCCGAGCTGCGGGCGCAGGTCGATGGTGTTGAGCTCCCAGTACGCGGCCGCGTACGCCTTCTGATCCGACCTCGTGACGGCCGCGATGATCGCCTCGTGCTTCGCCGGGTCGCCGAACATCGCGGAGAAGCGCTTGCGCAGCGTCGCCTCGAACTCGGTGCGCGGCATCGCCAGGTAGGCGTCGCGCTGCTTGCGCGCGACCGGCTCCCATGCGGGGTCGCCGCCGCCCATCGTGGCGCCCGCATCGACGACGACGACGCCCCCGACGAGCTCCGGCTCCGCCTCGGCGAGCCACAGCGCGAGGAAGCCGCCCATGCTGTGCCCGATGACGATCGGGCGCTCGAGCTTCTTGTCGCGGATGTACGCGGCGAGCTGCTCGCGCACCGTCGCGACCGGCGGCTTGCCGATCGACGCCGTCCCGGCGAACCCGGCCGCGGTGATCGTGTGGACCTCGCGGCTGCCCAACAGGTGCGCGATCGTCGTGTCCCAGACCGACGCCGGGCAGCCGAGGCCGGGGATGAGAATGACCGGCGGGCCCTTCCCGGTGACCTCGACGGTGAACGCCGTCGGTGCGGCGGAGCCCTCGGCCGCCGCGGGCGCGGCCCACGCGACGACCAGCGCGATCAGGAGGAGCCGAGGCACGCACCCACTCTACCCCCAACCCACCGGCGCGCGCGGGTCCGCGTCGACCCAGCCGCCGGCGTAACCTCGCGCAACCTCGCGTGCCCGGCGGTGGCACGCACCTTGTAGAGTCGCGGCCCCATGATGAAGCTCGCGATCGCGCTCTCGCTGGTCCTGTTCACCGCCTGCGGCAAGAAGGACGACAACAAGTCCGGTGCCGACACCAAGGGCAAGGACCCGTCCTCCGCCGCCAAGGACGGCGACAAGAAGGACTCGTCGAAGGCCGAGCCGCCGAAGGCCGAGCCGCCGAAGCCGGCGAAGGAGGCCGACATGTCCAAGCTCGCCGTGACCGCGCCGAAGGGCTGGGAGGGCGAGTACAACAAGGCGCTCCAGGACTGGACCTACGAGAAGTACACGCCGGGCAAGGACGGCACGAACGAGCCGAACCGGCTGTACGTGTCGTCGATGCCCGACGACGTCCCGGTCGAGCTCGACGCGTACGCGGGGAAGCTGCCCGAGAAGAACTTCCAGGACATCGGGTACCACTACAGCAAGATCGAGGGAAAGACGAAGCTCCCCGACGGCTGGGTGATCACCGGCGTCGTCGAGGCCGACAAGCCCGACGCGGACGACAAGCCGGAGATGGGCTTCGTGATGATGCGCGAGATCGACGGCGCGCGGATCCGCTGCCGCTCGGGCACGCTCAAGAACGAGGACACGCGCAAGGAAGCGATCGAGCTCTGCAAGAGCATCAAGCTCGGCAAGTGATCGCCCGGCCGCGCCGTCACCGGCACGCGCCGACGGCGTGGATCGCGAGCTCGCACGACGTCGACGTCGACGCGTCGCCGCAGTCGAGCTCGACGAGGTAGGTGCCGCGCGGCGAGATCCGCGACGGATCGCCGACGAGGTCGCGGATGCGCGGCTCGAGCGTCGCCGGGTTCACGAGCTGGTGGCGCCCGTCGCGCTCGACGCGCAGCACCTGGTCGGGCGCGAAGCGGACGTCCTTCGGCGGCGACTCGACGGGCGCGCCGCTCGTCGCATCGTACGTGCGCACGCCCTCGGTGCGGATGTAGACGTAGCGCCGGTCGAGCGAGACGGCGACGGCGCTCGCCTCGACGCCGAGCTCGCGCACCGCGACCTCGGCCGGCGTCGACGCCTGCGGGACGAAGCCGCACGACACGGGGTCGAGGAACATCGCGTCGTCGTCGTCGCGCAGGAGCGCGAACCGTTTCGGATCGGCGAGCGGCCCGGCGGGGACGTAGGTGTGCCGGTACTGGCGCACGCTGCACACCGGCGCGAGGTGCGCGGCGTCGAGCAGCGTGAACGACTGCCCGTCGTGGAGCGCGAGCACGTGATCGCCGCGCCACAGGACGGCGGTGACCGTCTCGCCCATCTCCGGGACGTACGAGCGGCGCACGCGGCCGTTCGCGAGCCCGGCGATCGACACCCGCGCCGGGCTGCCCGACGCGATCGCGAGCTCGCGCCCGTCGGGCGAGAAGTCGAACGTCGTCGTGCCGTCGTCGGCGACCACGCGCGACCACAGCTTCCTCGTCAGGCACGCGAGCCCCGCCGGCGGCGGCGCGGCCGTGGGCACCGCGGGCGCGGGTGCGCGCGCGACGACGGCCGCGCCGCTGCAGGCCGCGATCAGCGCCAACGCCGGGGTGCGCCACACGCCCTCCACGTTATCGAACACCGATAGATCGCGCCACGTGCGCGCGCCACCTCGACGCCGCCGACCACCGCCACTAGGGTGCGCGCGATGGAGCGAGACCTGGCCGGACGAGTCGTGGCGATCACGGGTGCGAACATCGGCATCGGTCGCGAGGTCGCCCGCGGCCTCGCGGCGCGCGGCGCCTCGCTGCGCCTCCTGTGCCGCTCGCCGGAGAAGGTGGCGCCCCTCGTCGACGAGCTGCGCGCCGCGACCGACGTCGCCGCGATCGCCTGCGACCTCGGGCGCTTCGCGAGCGTGCGCACGGCGGCGGCCGAGCTGCTCGCGCGCGACGAGCCGCTGCACGTGCTCGTCAACAACGCCGGCGTCGGCGGGCAGCGCGGCCTCACGCCCGAGGGCTTCGAGCTGCACTTCGGCACGAACCACCTCGGCCACTTCCTGCTCACGACGCTGTTGCTCGAGCGCCTGCGCGCCTCGGCGCCCGCGCGCATCGTGCACGTGGCGAGCGGCAGCCACTACAAGGCGAAGAAGGGGATCGACTGGGCGTCGGTCCGGCAGACCACGCAGAGCGTGAGCGGGCTGCCCGAGTACGCCGCGTCGAAGCTCGCGAACGTGCTGTTCTCCGCCGAGCTGGCGCGCCGCCTCGAGGGCACCGGCGTCACGAGCTACGCGGTCAACCCGGGGCGCGTCGCGACGAACATCTGGCAGCGCATGCCGTGGCCGCTGCGCCCGCTGTTCAAGCTGACGATGCTGACGAGCGAGCAGGGCGCGTACTCGACGCTGCGCGCGGCGACGGACCTCGCCGGCAGCGGCGGGTACTTCGACAAGCGCGCGATCCGGCAGCCGCCGAGCGTCCCCGCACGCGACGACAAGCTCGCCGGCGAGCTGTGGGAGCGCAGCGCCGCCTGGCTCGCCGCCGGGTAGGCGCGGGCGTCCCGGCGAACTGCCTCAGCGATCCGCGCACGGCGGGTCCAAATCCCCGGACGGTCCGGCTTCACATCGCGGCCCGATCGAGCACGATTGTGATCGATGTCGACGCTCGAGGAGACCTCGCCCGAGACGATCTCGGATCGCGCCGTGGTCACGGCGGAGATCCGCGCCGTGGCCGAGAGCCGCGGCGAGCCCTCCGACGTGTTCGAGCTCGAGGAGCCGCGCCGCTCGCGCCGCATGAGCGCGTCGTCGCTGTCGGCCGCGGCGCCGGCCGAGGCCGGCGAGGCCGACGAGGAGCTCACGGTCGACGAGCTCCGCGATGCGTGGCCGCTCCTCGACGCCGGCGAGCGCGCCGACGGGCTGCGCGTCCTGTCGCACGAGGACTCCGAGGAGTTCTTCGTCGCGCTCCCCGCGGCCGACCAGGCGGCGCTGCTCGCGCACTTCAGGCGCGGCCAGCGCAGGCACTGGATCCGCCTGCTCGAGCCCGACGACGTCGTCGACGTGATCCAGGCGGCCGGCGAGAGCCACCGGCACGAGCTGCTCTCGCACCTCGACGCGCCGACGCACAAGGAGGTGATGGGCCTCCTCGCATACGAGGAGGACGAGGCCGGCGGCCTGATGTCGCCGCGCTACGCGCGCCTGCGCCCGCAGATGACCGCCGGCGAGGCGATCAGCTACCTGCAGCGACTCGCGCGCGACCGCGTCGAGACGATCTACGTCTCGTACGTGCTCGACCCGGAGCAGCACCTGCTCGGCGTCGTGTCGTTCCGCGACCTCGTCACCGCGGATCCGAAGCGCGCGCTCGCCGAGATCATGGAGAAGGACGTCGTCCGCGTCACGGACGAGATGGACCAGGAGACGGTCGCGCGCGTGTTCGCGGAGTACGGGTTCACGGCGGTGCCCGTCGTCGACGCCGAGGGGAAGATGAAGGGCATCGTGACGGTCGACGACATCGTCGACGTCGTGCAGGAGGCGGCGACCGAGGACGCGCAGAAGTTCGGCGGCCTCGAGGCGCTCGACCTGCCGTACCTGCAGTCGAGCCGGCGCGTGATGATCCGCAAGCGCGGCCGCTGGCTCACGATCCTCCTGCTCGGCGAGATGCTGACGGCGACGGCGCTCGGCTTCTTCGAGGAGGAGCTGATCCCCGTGCTCGCGCTGTTCCTCCCGCTCATCATCTCGAGCGGCGGCAACTCGGGGTCGCAGGCGTCGACGCTCGTCATCCGCGCGATGGCCCTCGGCGAGGTCCGCGCGCGCGACTGGTGGCTCGTGATCCGGCGCGAGGTCATCATCGGCCTCTCGCTCGGCGCGGTCCTCGGCACGTGCGCCGCGCTGCGCGTGCTCGCGTGGGGCGCCGCCGGCGCGTACGGCGAACACTGGATCTGGATCGGCGTGACCGTCGCGATGAGTGTGACGGGTTGTGTCCTGTGGGGCACGGTCGCCGGCTCGATGCTGCCGTTCGTGCTGCGCCGGTTCGGCGCCGACCCGGCGAACGCCTCGGCGCCGCTCGTCGCGACGCTCGTCGACGTCAGCGGCATCATCATCTACTTCACGGTCGTGAAGCTGCTGCTCACCGGAATCCTGGTCTGACTCCCGTCGTCACGGGAGCTGGCCGCGCACGAACGGGTTCGCGCGCGCCTCGTCGCCGAGCGTCGTGGTGGGGCCGTGGCCGGGGACGACCATCGTGTCGAGGTCGCGCGTGTACAGGCGGCCGCGGATCGACGTCGCGAGCTGCCCCGCGTCGCCGCCGGGCAGGTCGGTGCGCCCGACGCTGCGCTTGAACAGCGTGTCGCCGGCGAACAGGAGGCGGCCCGCGTCGGGATCGTCGACGGCGAAGCACACCGAGCCCGGCGTGTGGCCGGGCGTGTGGATGACCTCGAGCGTGCGCCGGCCCATCGCGATCGTGTCGCCGTGCTCGACCCAGCGCTCGACGGGCGTCGTCGGGCGGACCTTCCAGCCGAACATCGCCGCCTGCATCGCGAAGCCGTCGTAGAGGAACGCGTCGCCCCTGTGCAGGCACACGTCGCCGCCGTGCGCTTCCTTGACGTCGCGCGTGCCGTAGATGTGATCGAGGTGCGCGTGGGTGTGGATGATCGCGCGCACCGCGAGGTCGTAGTGCGCGACGATCTCCGCGATGCGCTCGACCTCGCCGCCCGGATCGACGACGACGGCGTCCTTCGTGTCGCCGCACGCGAGCACGGTGCAGTTGCAGTCGAACGCGCCGGCGGGAAACGTCTCGCGCAGGATCATCGCGACAGCTCCACGCGGAGCGTAGCGGCGATCGTCTCGCGGAGGTAGCGCGCGGCGAGCGCCGTCGTCTTGCGCGCACCGCGTGCGATCTGGCGCAGCGGCGGCGCGACCTCCATGATGTCGCCGCCGCACAGGCCGATCTCGGAGCCCAGGCGCCGGATCAGGCGCACGACCCACTCCGGCTCGAGCCCCCACGGCTCCGGCGTGCCCGTCGCATCGGCGAACGCGTCGTCGGTGCCGTCGATGTCGTTCGAGAAGTACACCGACTGCGCGCCGACGGACTTCAGGTGATCGACGAGCGCATCGAGCGTCTCGCGCGGGCGGGCGCGGCACTCGGCCGCCCAGAACTGCCGCACGTTCAGCGTGGACTCCCAGTGCTCGCGCGTCTTGCCCGACGCGCGCGTGCCGACCTGCACGAGGCGGCCGTCGCGGCCGAGCAGCTCGTTCGCGTGATACGACCACGTCGCGAAGCAGTACTTGATGCCGAGCCGGTGCTCGAGGAGATCCGTGTGCGCGTCGGGCTGAACGATCGACCAGCGGTCGCGGCGCGCGCGCGACAGCGCCGACACGACGGGCCACGCCGTCGAGTGGTCGCCGCCGATCACGAACGGCGCGACGGTCGGGTTCTGCGCGAGCACGAGGTCGAGCGCGCGCTCGGCGATCGACAGCGGCGACACGGGCAGCTGCGCGCCGGCGTGGTCGGGGTAGAGCGCGCGGCGCGTCGCCTCCTTCTGCGCGTCGGAGAGCATGTCGTCGTGGAGCAGCTGCGGCACGACGAACACGTCGCCGATGTCGACGACGCCGGCGGCCTCGCAGCGCGCCGACCAGTCGGGCGCGAAGTCGAGCAGCTCGGCGCGGATCACCTGCGGGCCGAGGTTCGCGCCGCGCACGAACCCGGCGCCGACGTCCGACGGCACGCCGAGCACGATGCCCTTCGCCGACGGGATGCGGTCGAGCGCGGCGCGGAACTTCGCGCGCACCTCGTCGTCGTTCGCGGCGCCGTAGAGCTGCCGCTGCAGCACCTGCTGCGCCGCGCGCCCGGTCGACACGAGGTGGACGCCGCCGCCCGCGGGCCGCAGCAGGAGCTCGAGCTCTTCGCGCCAGGTCAGACTCACGGCGCGAGGATGCCACGCCTCACGGATCAGGCGCGCCTGCGGCGCCGCGCGAGCAGGGCGACGGCGGCGAGCGCGGCCCAGCCGGTGCCGCGCGCGGCGGCGCAGCCGACGTCCTCGTAGGTGCCGCCGTTCTCGGCGCACGCGGTGTCGAACGTGTCGAGCTCGGCGTAGTCGGCGTACACGTAGGTCGCGACCTCGTCGAGCTTGCACACGCCGACGGCGTCGCCCGGGCAGCGCGCGTTCTGGTCGAACGACGACGTCGGCCCGATGCACGTGGCGGCGAGCTCGTTGCGCTCCGTCGGGCTCGACCACCTGTACTCGTGGCAGCGCGTCCCGCGGTCGTCCGCGATCGTGCAGTGCGCGAACCCGTGCGCCGCGCTGTTGTACGTCTCGTTCTTGTTGCACGCGGCGGCGCCGACGAAGGCGAAGGCGAGGGAGAGGCGGCGCACCATCGGCGACAACTCCCGACGCCGGCCGGTTATTTCGCCGGCCGCCGAGCTTCACACCGTGGCGATGACGCCACGCACGTCAGGCGGTAAACTCGCGTCACCATGTCGACGCAAACGGGCACGGCGTGTGCTGGCACCTCTGCGATGCGCGCGATCCTGGTGGTGCTCCTCCTCGGAGCGTCTGCGTGTGGTGGCAAGGCCAAGGGTGCCGGCGATGGCCGAGACACGAGCCGGCCGGGCGTCATGCCGATGCTGTCGGAGCTGCCGCTCGAGGCGGAGCGGCGCAACTCGATCCTCGACAGCTCGAACAACGTCGCCGGCCCCGAGCACCGCAAGGGCTTCACGAAGAAGGAGCGCAAGGCCGAGACGGCGGCGGCGACCGCCGCGGCGATCCTCGGCAGCATGTTCTCGAAGTCGGGGAACGTGACGATCGGGACGGCGTCGACGTTCGACGAGAACGACCTCGTCGCGCCGCACGCCGCGAAGCGGCGCCCGAAGTCGTCGAGCGGCGAGTCCTCCAGCGGCGACGGCAAGGATGGCAAGGACGGCAAGGAGAAGGACGGCGAGCAGCCGGCCGAGGAGCCGTCGTCGGGGCCGCTGGTGCCGTGGATCAAGCTGAAGTGACCGGCGCGCTCTGACACGCGTGCCGCGGTTTCGGGGGTGCGTGGCGAGTGGCACGCTCCAGGTGGTTGGAATCGCAGGAGTCGGACGGGCCTCGCGGCTGCAATGTCACAGGGCGCCGTCATGAAAAGGAAGCATGCTTCGCTTGCTCGCAGTGCTCTCGCTCGCCGCCGCCGCGTGTAGCGACGGGTTCGGCACCGGTGGAACGCCGGGCGACTTCAACCAGGTCCAGGCGACCCCCGAGTGCGGTGTCCTCTCGCAGGCCTGCATCGGGCAGGGGCTGAACGCGCCGATCGCGCGTGGCAGCACCGTGGATCTCATCGTCGAGTACCGCGTCGCCGGGAGCTCCGGGCCGCCGATCGAGCTCGCGAGCGCGAACGAGGCCGTGCTGCGCCCGATCTCGGCGACGCAGCTCGCGGCGCTCGACGAGGGCATGAGCGCCGTCCTGTTCACCGGCCCCGACGGCGAGGTGATCGACCTCGTGCACGTGTTCGTGCAGAAGCCGGGCGAGCTGCGCGTCAACCGCTACGACGCCCAGGGCGACCTGCTCGGGCGCGTGCAGCCGTCGTCGCAGCTCCTCCCCGGCGACGAGGTGCTGATCGCCGTCGAGGCGTACGCGAACGGGCAGCCGCTGCTCGGCCGCTACGAGCTCGCGTACGCGACGACGGACCCCGCCGCCGTCCAGATCCTCGAGGATCCGGTGTTCGGCCTGTACCGCGTCATCGCGCGTCGCCCCGGCTCGGCGAAGCTGTCGTTCGCCGCGCTCGGGCTCGACGTCGCGTGGGACGTGGAGGTGCTGCCGTGAGGCGCCTCCTCCTTGCTGCCCTCGCGACCGCGCTCGCCGGCTGCCCCGACTCCACGACGGCGCCGTACGCGCAGCTCTACGCGATCACGGCGGTCCCGCCCGGCAGCGTCGCCTCGATCGTCACCAACCGCGACGACGCCAGGTTCCAGGTGTCGCTCTCCGTCGGCGTCGCGATCGGCGCGCGCTGCTCCGACTACTGCCCGGGCACGCGCACGACCTGCGCCTCGATGCGGGTGACGAGCGACGACCCGGGCGTCCTCGACGTGCGCTCCGTTTACCGCGGCGGCCGGCAGCCGACCGAGTCGATCCTCGTCGCGAAGAAGGTCGGCACCACGACGCTCGTCGTCGACACCGCGTGCGCGACCGAGGTCTACACGGTCGACGTCTTGCCGCGTCCGTAGCCGCCTAGCCGACGTACGTGATCTGCCACTCGCGCAGCGAGCCCTCGACGGTGACGTCGACGACGTCGCCGGTGCGGCGGCCGAGGACGGCGCGGCCGATCGGGGACACGGGCGTGACGACGGAGAGGTGACCGTCGCCGCCGGGGCCGGTGAGCGTGACGCCGGCGCCGACGGGCGCGAGGAAGAACGTCCGGCCTTCGGACGTCTCGGCGTCCTCGATCTCGACGATCGCGCCGACGCCGATCGTCGCCGTCGGGGGGAGCGCGCCGGGGCGGAACGTGGCGAGGGAGTCGGCCTCGGCGAGCGCCTGCTGGGCGCGCCGCGACTGGCTGCGCCCGAGGCTCGCGAGCTGGTGGGCGGCGCGCGCGTCCTCGCGCTTCTCGTCGGGGGTCGCGCCGTCGCGCGCCTCGGCGACGGCGGCATCGCGCCCGGAGAGCGCGGCGCGTGCGGAGGTCTGCAACTGGGCGACCAGCTGGGCGATCAGCTCGGCCTTGTTCATGCGATCAGGGTCGCGTCACCGGCGGCCGCGGGCAACTTTCGGGGCGGCCCCGGGCCGAGCACGCGTCCTGCAACTCGGCGGTTCATGCCGTACCGGGCCGTGCTCCTCGACGTCGACGGGACGCTGGTGGATAGCAACGACGCGCACGCCCGCGCGTGGGTCGAGGTGCTCGCGTGGTACGGGTGCGACGTCGCCTACGAGCGCGTGCGCTCGCTGATCGGGATGGGCGGCGACAAGCTCGTCGAGGCGGCGTGCGGGGTGGCGCGCGAGTCCGAGCTGAACGAGCGGATCGGGAAAGCGCGCATGCGCCTCTTCCTCGAGCGCTACCTCGGCACCGTGCGGCCGCAGCCCGGCGCGCGCGACCTCGTGCTGCGGCTGCGCGACCTCGGGTGCCGCGTCGCGATCGCGAGTGCGGCCAAGACGGAGGAGCTCGACGCGCTGCTCGCGATCGCGGGCGTCGCGGACCTCGTCGGTGCGCGCGCGACGTCGAGCGAGGTCGAGGAGTCCAAGCCCGCGCCCGACACCGTCGGCGTCGCGCTCGGCAAGGTCGGCGGCGATCGCGCCGAGGCCGTGCTCGTCGGCGACACGCCGTACGACCTGCGCGCGGCGCGCGACGCCGGCATCGCGATGATCGCGCTCACGTGCGGCGGCTGGCCGGAGGCGGCCTTCCCCGGCGCCGTCGCCACGTTCGCGACGCCGGCCGCGCTCGCCGCCGGCTTCGCGGCGCTCGCGACCGCACCCGTTGAATGCGCTCGGGGTCGGCCGTAGTCTGGCGGCGGACCGATGCTCGGAGCCCTGCGACGACGGATCGACCTCGCCTGCGCGGCGTCGATCAGCGCGCTCGATCTGTTCTTCGGCACGGTGATCGGCTTCGCGGTGTCGACGCACCTCGTGCTCGAGGGGAGCCAGCGCGTCTCCTACTGGGTGCTGTGGGAGGGCATGGTGCTGGTCCGCGCGGCGCTGTTCTTCGCGTATGCGATCGGCCACCTGCGCCCGGCGCGGCGCTCCCTCGAGGCGGTGCGCGCGGGGCGGCCGCTGCCGATCGACGTCGCGAGCGCCGCGCTGTCCTCGATCCGGCGCGCGCCGCTGATCCTGGGAGTCGTGTGGGCCGCGGCGTACGCGGTGTCGTCGGCGTCGGTGTGCAGCGTCCTCTACGTCGCGCGGCCGTGGGGCATCGCTCCACCCGCGGAGTTCCTCGCGGCCGGACTCCTGATCTCGAGTGCGATCCTCGCGGGTGCGTGGGCGATCTGTTATCCGCTCATGCACGCGCTCCTGTGGCCCGCGACGGTCGAGCTCGCGAACGATGCCCAGGCGCACGGCGTGCGCGTCGCGACCCGCGCGATCTCGTTCCGCGCGCGCCTCGCGGTGCTCGCGGTGTGCCTCGGGTTCGCGCCGCTCGCGTGGACGCTCGGGATGGGCCTGTCCGTCGACGGCCGCTCGATCCGCGAGCGCGCGACGCTGCGCGCCGAGCTCGCCGCGGCGAGGCTCGCGGCGGCCGGCGGCGACGTCGTCGTGATCGGCCAGGACGAGGCGCGCGTGTTCGTCGGCGACGGCGAGGGCCGCCCGGTGCGCGGCGATGCCGGCGAGCGCAGCGCCGAGGTCGACGCGTGGCTGCGCTCCGCGGTCGGCGCGGGCGCGGCCTCGGGGTCGCACCTGTTCAGCGACGCGCAGCGCGTGGTCGCGTTCCAGCGCATCTCGCCGGCAGAGGTCGCGATCGCCGTCGTCGACATCGCGCGGCCGTACACGACGGCGTACGTCGTCGCGGGCCTCCTGTCGCTCGTCGTCGTCATCGCGTGGGCACCGCTGTGCGGCTGGTTCATCAGCCTGTCGGCGGCGCGCCCGATCGCGCAGATCGCACGCCTCACCGGCGACATCTCGCAGAAGGGCGGCATCGACGCGGGCGATCGCCTCCCCGAGGCGCACACCGACGAGCTCGGCGAGCTCGCGGCGGGCACGAACCGCATGCTCGCGCGCCTGCAGGACAGCTTCGCGGCGATCACGGAGAAGCAGCGGCTCGAGAAGGAGGTCGAGATCGCGAACCGCCTCCAGACGTCGATCCTGCCGCGCATGCCGAAGGTCGACGGCCTCGAGATCGCGGCGGTGATGGCGCCCGCGACCGAGGTCGGCGGCGACTATTACGACGTCCTGCCCGTCGAGGGTGGGTGCTGGCTCGGCATCGGCGACGTCGCCGGGCACGGCCTCACGTCGGGCCTGGTGATGCTGCAGACGCAGAGCGCCGTGAGCGCGCTCGTCGAGCAGGACCCGGCGGCGGGGCCGCGCGACGTGCTCGTCGGGCTCAACAGCGTCCTCTACGAGAACATCCGCAAGCGGCTCGGCATCGACGAGCACATGACGATGTCGCTCGTGCGCTACCACCGCGACGGCCGCCTCGTGTTCGCGGGCGCGCACGAGGACATCCTGATCTGGCGCGCGGCGACGAAGACGTGCGAGCTCGTCCCGACGCCGGGCACGTGGCTCGGCATCCGCTCCGACATCCGCAAGGCGACCGTCGAGAGCTCGTGTCAGCTCCAGCCGGGCGACGTGCTCGTCCTCTACACCGACGGGCTCATCGAGGCGATGAACGCGCAGCGCGAGCAGTTCGGCACCGAGCGGCTGGTCAGCGCGGTCGCCGGCGCCCTGGACCAGCCGGTCCAGGGCATCTGCGACCACGTGATGACGAAGGTGCGCGCGTGGAGCGACGTGCAGGCCGACGACATCACGCTGGTCGTGTCGCGCTACGAAGCGCGATCCTGATCCCGGCCGGGAGGGTATCGTGGGGTGCGTGGACGCGGCGCACGGCATCTCGGTCGCACTGCTCCGGCCGCTGTCGCAGCTGCTCGGGCGGCTCGGCGTCGACGCGGCGGCGTTCCTCGAGGGCCTCGGCGTCGACGACGCGATGCCGCCCGACAGCTACGTGCCGGCGGAGCGGGTCGACCGCGGGCTCGACGCGATCGCGGCACGCCGCGGCGATCCGGCGTTCGCCCTGACGATGGCGCGCGAGGCGGCGGTGCGGCCGCTCGGGATGTTCGGGCACCTCGTGTGGCTGAGCGGGACGGTGCGGGACGCGCTCGGGCGCGCGACGCGGTTCTGGGCGATGGTCACGCGGCGAACGAAGCTGACGCTCGAGGAGGGCGGCGGGCGCGCGGTCGTGCGGCAGCACCCGGCGCCGGGCGTGCCGCGCGGGCGGATCCTCACGGAGTTCCCGTTCGCCTCGCTCGCGCTGCGCGGGCGGGAGGCGACCGGCGGGAGGTTCGCGCTGCGCGCCGTGCGGTTCGCGCACGCGGGTGAGGCGACGCCCGCGTACGCCGACGTGTTCCGCGCGCCCGTCGCGTTCGGCGCCGCGTTCGACGAGGTCGAGCTCGACGCGGCGCAGCTCGACCTCCCGCTCGCGAGCGCGGATCCGATCACGTCGGCCGCGCTCGAGGCGAACATCGCGCGGCTCGTGCCGGCGCCGGGCGCCGACCCGCTCGTCGATCGCGTGCGGCGCGCGCTCGGCCAGGGCGCCGCGTCGCTGCCCGACGTCGCGCGGCGCATCGGCACGAGCTCGCGCACGCTGCGCCGGCACCTCGAGCGCGAGGGGCTCACGCTGCGCGGGCTCGTCGACGACGTGCGGCGCGCCCGCGCCGACGAGCTCCTCGCGGCCGGCACGGCGGTGAAGGAGGTCGCGTTCGCCCTCGGGTTCTCCGAGCCGAGCGCGTTCAGCCGCGCGTACAAGCGCTGGACCGGCCGCGCGCCGCGATCCTCGTGACGCGCGGCGCGGCGTGGCCGCATCCGGTCACGTGGTTGGCCGGTGCGGTCATGGCCGCGCGGCGGCCTGCGGTGGTCTGTTGCCGCGGATGATGCGCGCCACGTCGATCGCGACCCTGCTCGTCCTCCTCGGTGCCTGCGGCAACGACCCCGACGCTCCGCCCGGGCCCCACGCGCCCGACGCGCCCGCCGGTGCGCCGCGGCCCGCGATCCCGGCCGCGACCGGGACGTGCCCGACCCTCGTCAACGGCGACGTCACGTTCGCGCCGGCCGGGATGGCGCCGCGGCGGGTGAAGCTCGCGCTCGACCCGGGCGCGACCGTGTCCGGCGAGCTCGTCCTCTACTGGCACGCGACAGGTAGCGGGCCGTTCGAGGCCGCGTATTCTCTCGGCGCGACCCAGGCGGCGATCGTCACCGCGGGCGGCGTGGTCGCCACGCCGTACGCCGATCCGGCCGCGGGGCAGTTCGAGTGGTTCATCGTGAACGGGAGCGAGGTGCAGGACGACTTCGTGCTCGCCGACGAGATCGTCGCGTGCCTCGCCGCGGCGGGCCGGATCGATCCGCTGCACGTGCACGCGATGGGCATGAGTGCGGGCGGCCTGCAGACGACGGCGCTCGCGTTCCTGCGCTCGTCGTACGTCGCGAGCGTGGCGACGTACTCGGGCGGGCTGCCGGCGGGCTTCGAGGCGCCGCCGGCCGCCGACCCCGCGAACAAGTACGCGGCGCTGATCTTCGACGGCGGTGCGTCCGACAACGTGTTCGGCGTCGACTTCCACGCGGCGAGCGCTCGCTTCCGCGCGGCGCTCGTCGCCGCGGGCCACTTCGCGGCGAGCTGCGACCACGGCAAGGGCCACAACATCCCGCTCGATGCGGCGCCGAGCGTGGCCGCGTTCTTCACCGCGAACGGCTTCGGCGCGTGGCCGTCGCCGTACGCGAGCGGCCTGCCGGCGACGTTCCCGAGCTACTGCGCGCGCTGACGCGACCGGTCCTCGGGCCACGTCGCGAACAGCTGCGCGAAGCGCTCCGGGTTCGCGATCCCGAGCGCGCGCAGGGCGGCGTCGGCGGCGGCGATCGCGTCGGTGTCGCCGGCGAGCTGCGCGAACCGGCGGCGCGCGAGCGCGGCGAGCGTCGACATCTGGCAGCTCTCCGCGTCGGTGATCGCGCCGATCAGCTGCTCGCGCGCGGCGTCGTGGGCGCCGTCGAGCACGTCGGCCGCGGCGAGCACGAGCCGCACGAACGCGCGGATGTACGGTTCCTTGCGCCGCGCGATCGCGGCGACCTCGCGGCGGGCGAGCGCGGCGTCGCCGTTGCGGATCGCGACGCGCCCGAGCTGGTAGCGCGTCTCGGTCGCCACCGCCTGGACGTGCGCGAACGCGGGCCCGAGGAACGCGCGCATCGCGGGCACGAGGCCGTCGATCTCGGCGCGGTCGTCGGCGTACATCGCGAGCTCGGCCTGCGCGCGCACGTGGAACCAGTGCTGGAGGTGGAGGCCGTCCTCGGGGCGCGACCAGATGACCGAGCTGAGGTCGGCGCGCGCTCGCTCGACGTCGTCGGTGGCGAGCCAGATCACGTTCGACGACCACACGTACGACGTCGCGGCGTAGCGATCGCCGCGGCGGAGCGCGTCGCGCACGTACTCGACGGCGAGGTCGCGCAGGCGGTCGTAGGCGCCCATGCGGCGCAGCGCGAACAGCATGAAGTTGCGGATGTGGTTGAGCTCGGCGGACGTGCCGACGGAGCGCTCGCGGATCTGCGTCTCGGCGTCGAGCAGGATGTCGAACGCGACGGCGTGGTGGCCGGCGAAGAACTCGGCGATGCCCTCGCCGGCGCGCGTCCAGCCGATCAGAAACGCATTGTCGAGGTCGACGGCGATCTTGCGCGCCTGCGCGACGAGCTTGCGCGCGGCGGGCACGCGGACGCCGCTCGCGGCGAGGTACATCGCGTGGAATGCGAGCGCGTACGCGATGCGGCGGCGATCGCCGATGCGCAGCGCGACGAGCACCGCCTGCGCCTGGAACGCGGCGCCCGGGAGCACGTCGACCATCGACAGGCCGAGCGACGCGCTGCGCATCACGTCGAGGCGGAGCTCGTCGATGCTCGCGCGCGCGTCGGGTGCGGCGCGCTCGCGCACCCGCGTCCCGCGCACGGCGATCCGGAGCCAGCGCCACGCGAGCTGGCGCTTCGCCGCGGCCGTCGACGCCGGCAGGTACTCGCCGATCTCGGCGAGCACGCTGCGCAGGAGCGCGAGCCCCTCGTGCACGTGGCCGCTGACGAGCAGCTCGTGCGCGGCGTGGCGGCGGCACTGGAAGCCGATCTTCGCGTCGGCGCCGTCGGCCGCGGCGAGGAACGCCGCCGCGGAGTCGGGGCCGCGCCCGGCGTGGCTGAGCGCCTGCGCGCGCTTCAGCAGGAGCTCGCGGCGGCGGTCGTCGTCGAGCGGGCCGTGCTGGAGCGCGAGCTCCCACAGCGCGGCGGCGAGCTCGACCGCGAGCGCCTCCTCGGCGCGGCGCGCGCCCTGGATCGCGAGCTCGCCGGCCTCGGCGGAGCCGGCGGCCTGGAGGTGGCGCACGACGCTGAGCGGGTCCTTCGTCGCGGTGCTGCTGCTCGCGAGCACGACGGCGAGGCGCTCGTGGTAGCGGCGGCGGCGCGGCGCCGGCACCCGCGCGACGACGACCTCGCGCACGCGGTCGTGGTACGGCTCGACCGGGTCGTTGCGGCGCGTGCCGCCGGTCTTCACGAGCGACGTCGCGCGCAGCGAGTCGATCAGCTTCGTGATCGTCGGGACCTCGTAGGAGAGCGCCTCGCCGACGATGCCCTGCGGCAGCGGCGCGCCGGCGACGGCGACGAGCTCGAGCACGCGGCGCGCGCGGTGGTCCATGCGCGTGATGCGCGCCCACAGGGCGTCGTCGAACTTCGACGAGGCGGCGCGCACGTCCTCGGGGTGGCGCACGAGCTCGTGCAGGAACATCGGGTGGCCGCCGGTGTCGTCGACGAGCGAGTCGGCGTCGGGCTCGCGGTCGGGCGCGAGCAGCGCGACGAGGGCGCGACCCTCGGCCGCCGTCAGCCGGCCGAGCGTGATCGTGCGGACCTCACCGGGGAGGCTCGGCGCGGGGCCGCCGTCGGAGCGGCGCGTGATCACGACGAGGATGCGCGGGCCGTTCGGCGGGTGGAGGATCTCGCGCAGGAGCGCGATCGAGTCGCTGTCGGCCCACTGGAGGTCGTCGATCACGACGACGACCCGCTGCACCGCCGCGAGCGACGCGAGCAGCGCGCGCAGGCCGCGGAACGCGCGGGCGCGCAGCTCGACGGGCGACGCCGGGCGCGGCACGCTCATGCGCGCGATCGGCACAACGCGGCGCAGCACCGGGAACACGCGCGACAGCGCCTCGACGTCGCTCGACACGTGCCTCGCGACCTCGGCCGGCGGGCGCCGGGCGAGCTCGCGCGCGAGCGAGTCGACGACGCCGTCGATGCCCTTGAACGGCACCGACTCGCGCTCGTAGCAGCGGCCCGACAGCACCATCACGCCGCTGCGGCGCGCCTCGGTGCGCTCGATGAAGCTGCGCACGAGCGCGCTCTTGCCGATGCCGGACTCGCCCTCGACGAACACCGTCGTCGTGGCGCCGGCGGCGGCGACGTCGTCGAGTGCCGCGTCGAGCTGCGCGAGCTCGCGCCCGCGGCCGACGAACGGCGCCGTGCGCTCCTCCGTCGGGGCGCGCGCACGCAGCCGCGCGACGACCGCCGCCGCCGTCGGCCGCTTCGCCGGATCGCGGACGAGGAGCTCGCCGCACAGCGCCGCGAGCTCGGGCGACGCGTTGTTCGCGAACGGCGGCGGCGGATCCTCGTGCTGCTTGCGCATGAGGATCTCGAGCGGCGCGCCGTCGAACGGCAGGCGCCCGACGATCGCCTCGTACATCATCACGCCGAGCGAGTAGAGGTCGGCCGAGGCGTCGACGCGCGGCGAGCGCGCCTGCTCGGGCGCCATGTACGCGGCGGTGCCGATCACGTCGCGCGTGCCGCTGTTGCCACCGGCGTTCTCGCCGACGAGGCCGAAGTCGAGCACGACGACGCGGCCCTTGCGCGTGACGAGCACGTTCGACGGCTTGAGGTCGCGGTGCACCTTGCCGAGCCGGTGCAGCGCCTCGAGGCCGAGCGCGAGCTGCGTGACGGCGCCGCGCAGCCGCGCCTCCATCCCCGCGGGCGTGCCGGCATCACCACCGGTGCGCACCCAGTCGAGGAACGGCCACCCCTCGACGAGCTCCATGGTGAAGAACCAGTGCCCGTCGTCGTAGAGCAGCTCGCCGAGCCGCACGAGGTTGCGGTGCTCGAGATCCGCGCGGGCGCGGAACTCCGTCTTCAGCCGGTACAGCGTCTGCGCGTCGAGCACGCGCACCGTCTTCAGCGCGACCGTCAAGCCGCGCTCGTGGTCGTAGGCCTCGTAGACGAGCCCCATCCCGCCCTCGCCGACGACGCGCTTCAGCTCGAAGCGTGCGTTGCCGGCGAACATCGGCTCGGCGGACGCCGAGCTCGGTTGCGGCGTCGACATCGCCGATGAGTATGAGCCTTCGCGCGCCGGCGTTGAGTTGAAAGCTCGGTGAGGCCGACTACGCGGCTAGCATCCCGTGCCGGATGTAGGCAACCACATCTGGTCGACGGGTAAGATTGCGGCTCCTTGAGCTGGGCCGATCTCGACAGACTCGCGGCGAAGGCTCGCCCCGACGGTGGGGCGACGCTGGTCGTGCGCGACGACCGCACGCCCGACCGGATGCTCGAGCAGAAGCACCTGTCGATCGTCGTCGCGATCAGCCGTGTCGTGCGCGGGCGCCGCGTGCTCGCGGAGCGCCACGACGGCCGCGGCGCCGTCGTGTACGCCACGCGCGGGCGGCCGCCCGAGTTCCTGATCGCGGCGGTGACGGCGGCGGGTGGCGTCGTATTCGACGGCGTGCGCGAGCACACCGCGCACGCGCCGCTCGCGGCGACGGTGCAGCTCGACGCCGCGTTCACCGACCTCGCGTCGGCGGTGCGGCGGCGGCTCGGCGCGAAGTCGTTCCGCGTCGCGCTCGACACACTCGAGTACGACGTGCGGGGGCGGCCGCCCGACCGCGCGGACCCCGAGGCGTGGTGGACCGCGATCATCGAGCTGGCCGCGCTCGCCGGCGAGTGCGTGCGCGAGAGGCGCGGCGCGCGCTGGACCGAGGCGCCGGCGGAGCGCCTCCCGCTCGCGCTCGACCTCGGCAAGGGCGGGCTCGTCTTCCCGGGCAGGCTCGCGCAGGCGATCGTCGAGGGCGGCGGCGGATCGATGACCGAGCTCCTCGAGGCGGCGCTGCCGGCGCCGGTCGCCGTCGCCGCCACCCGCGCGCGCGCGATGCCGATCCTGTGCGACCGCCGCACCGTGCCGATCGCGGAGCTGACGTGGGAGCGGCTCGTCGCCGAGGAGGCCGACACCGACGACCTCCCCGTCGTCGTGTACGTCGAGGATCGCGGCGGCACGCTCCACGGGCCGCCCGGCCCGCGCGCGCCGGCGCCGGAGCTGCGCGAGCGCGCGCTCGCGAACCTCGCGGCGGAGCCGGTCGACGTCGCGTGCGTCGACCTCCCCGGCGGCGACCGGCTCGTCGTCGTGACCGGCGCGTTCGCCGCCGAGAGCCTGCTCGACCCGGCGACGATGGCCAGCGTGCGCGCCGAGCTCGGCGGCCCGGGCCTCATGTTCGTCGGCGTGCCGGCGCGCGGCCGGCTCGTCGCCGTCGACGGCGAGCGCGCGACGATCGACGACGACCTCCAGCGCGAGTTCCTGCACGTCGTCGAGCAGCACTACCTCGAGGCGCCCGAGCGCGACCGCATCAGCCGCGCGGCGATCACCTACGTCGATCGCCCGCTGGGCCGCGTGCCGTCGAGCCTGCTCGACGAGCGCCGCGCCGCGGGCGTCGACCCCGACGCGTAGGCGACGCCCGCGCTATCGTCCGCGGCGATGACCCCCGAGAAGCCCGTCGCGTACGAGGACGTCGTCGCGGCCCGCGCACGGATCCGCGGCGTCGCGATCCGCACGCCGGTGATGACGTCGCGCACGGCCGATGCGCGCGCCGGCGCATCGCTGTTCTTCAAGTGCGAGCAGCTCCAGCGCGTCGGCGCTTTCAAGTTCCGCGGCGCGTACAACGCGCTGGCGCGCTTCACGCCGGAGCAGCGGGCGCGCGGCGTCCTCACGTTCTCGTCGGGGAACCATGCGCAGGGCATCGCGCTCGCGGCGCAGCTCCTCGGGATCCCCGCGACGATCGTGATGCCGAGCGACGCGCCGGCGGTGAAGGTCGAGGCCACGCTCGGCTACGGCGCCGAGGTCGTGCGCTACGACCGCTACACCGAGGACCGCGAGGCGCTCGGCCGCCGCCTCGCCGGCGAGCGCGGGCTGACGGTGATCCCGCCGTACGACCACGCCGACATCATCGCCGGTCAGGGCACCGCCGCGGCGGAGTTGCTCGAGGAGACCGGGCCGCTCGACGCCCTCGTGACGCCGCTCGGCGGCGGCGGCCTGCTCTCCGGCTCCGCGCTCGCGGCGAGGGCGCTCGCGCCGGGCTGCGCGGTGATCGGCGTCGAGCCGGCCGCCGGCGACGACGGCCGGCGCAGCTTCCGCGCCGGCGCGATCGTGCGCATCGACACGCCGAACACGATCGCCGACGGCGCGCAGACGCAGGCGCTCGGGGCGCTGACGTTCCCGATCATCCGCGCGCTCGTCGACGACATCGAGACCGTCGCCGACGACGAGCTCGTGCGCGCGATGGCCTTCTTCGCGAGCCGCATGAAGCTCGTCGTCGAGCCGACCGGGTGCCTCGCCGCCGCGTACGCGCTGCGCGGGATCGATCGCTTCCGCGGCAAGCGGATCGGCGTGATCCTGTCTGGCGGAAACGTCGACCTGGCGAGATTCTGCGAGCTCACCGGGAGCACGCGATGAGCATCGACGAGATCACGGCCGGCGCGCTGCCGCGCCCCGCCGGTCACTACAGCCACGCCACGCGCGCCGGCGGCCTCGTGTTCGTCGCCGGGCTCCTTCCGGTCGCGAGCGACGGCCGCGCGCTCGGCGCCGAGCCGTTCGAGGTGCAGGTCGCGCAGGTGCTCGCGAACCTCGACGAGGTTCTCGCCGCCGCGGGCACGTCGCGCGCGGCGCTCGTGCAGGTGCGCGTGTACATCACCGACGTCGCGCGCTGGGGCGACTTCAACCGCCTGTACGCCGCGTGGATCGGCGATCGCCGCCCCGCGCGCTGCGTGGTCCCCGTGCCGGTGCTGCACCACGGCGTGCTGCTCGAGGTCGAGGCGATCGCCGCCGCCGCCGGCGGGTAGCGCCGTTTTCGCAGCCGGCGCGCGCACTTGCAGATTCTCTGTCTGGTTTCGCCGGCTCGAGTTACTGGACGGTGATGCAGCTGGCCGACCTCGGACGCCTCGTCGAGCGACACCACGGCGCCGTGGTGGCCGTCGCGTTCGCGACGACGCGCGACCTGGCCCTCGCCGAGGACATCGCGCAGGAGACGTTCATCGCGGCGTGGGACGCCCGCGCCGCGCTGCGCGACCCGGAGCGCGTGCGGCCGTGGTTGTGCGGCATCGCGCGCAACCTGAGCCGCAATGCGCTGCGCCGCCGGCGGCGCGAGGTCGGAGAAGCCGGCGGAGCTGGAGGTGCCGCCGTGAGCGACGACAAGCCGTCCATCGTGGAGACCGCCCTCGACGAGGAGCGCGACCGCGAGCTGCGCGCGGCGCTCGCCGACGTGCCGGTCGCGTACCGCGAGCCGCTCGTCCTGTTCTACTGGGAGGACCGCTCGATCGCGCAGGTCGCCGGCGCGCTCGGGCTGACCGAGGAAGTTGCACAGAAACGGATCTCGCGCGCACGCGGCATGCTGCGCGCCGAGCTCGAGGCACCGCTCGAGCGCACCGGGCGCGCGCGCAAGAGCGCGGCGGCCGCGGCCGCGGCGGTGCTGGCCGTGCTCGCCACACGCACCGGCGTCGCCCACGCGGCGACCGCCAAGAAAGGAGCTGCGATGTCGATCATGAAGGGAGCTGGAGTCCTGGCCGTGGGAGGCCTCATCGTCGGTGCCGTCGCGCTCGCGCGCGAGACGAGCGGTGCCTCGCCGGCGGCGCCGTCGCCGCCGCCGCCCGCACCTGCGGCGGTTGCCGCCGCGACCGAGCGCGCCCCCGCGCCGGCGCGCGCGCCCGAGCTGCCCGCCGAGGACGTGCCCGGTCTCGACACCGGGTTCGCGGCCGCGCGCGGCGAGCTGACCGTGCCGGCCGACAGCTACGAGCTCACCGTGCTCGGCCCGACGAGCGCCTCCGTCGAGCTCGCGGGCGGCAAGGGGATGGGCTCGCCGCTCGCGCACGCGCCGGCGCCGTTCGAGCGCCGCATCACCGGCCGCGTCCTCGACGACGCCGGCAAGCCGGTCGCCGGTGCGGTCGTGCTCGTCGGCGAGCGCCTCGACGCGTTCCGCGGCGCGTTCCACGGCGCGGCCGGCGCGAAGACCGGCGCCGACGGCGCGTTCTCCGTCGCGACGTCGGAGGACACCGCCGGCTTCGCGCTCGCACTCCACCCGCGCGGGTGGTCGAACGTCGCGTCGTACCCCGCGGGCCGCGGCGACGCCACAATCGCGCTGACGGCCGGGACGAGCGGCACGATCGCCGCGCACGTCACGCGCGCCGGCGCGCCGCGCGAGGGCAGCGTGATCCTGACGATGCCCGGCGGCGTCGTGCGCATGTCGCTCGCGACCGACGCCGCCGGCGAGCTGCGCGTGCCGCTGCTCGCGCCCGGCACGTACCACCTCGACGTGCGCCCGGCGGTCGGCTACCTCGACGGCACCAGCCGCCCCTCGTCGCACGACGTCACCGTGGTGCGCGGCCGCGCCACCGACGTACCCGTCGCGCTCGCGAGCGGCACGAAGCTGCTGCTGTCGGCGTTCAAGCCGGGCATGTTCACCGTCGAGTACTTCGTCTATCCGGGGACCGAGCCGCTCTCGCTCGACGAGCTGAAGAAGCGCAGCCGCGGCGGCGCGGTCCCGGCCTACCTGCTCGGCGGCGTCGACGCCGAGCGCGCCGCGCAGATCCACGACGTCACGCCCGGCACGTACACCGTGTGCGTCGACGCGGCGACGCGCGACGCCCACTACCCGATGGCGTGCCGGCGCATCGACGTCGCCGGCGACGCGCCGTCGCTCGAGATCGCCGTCGACGTGAAGACGGATTGATCGCACCATCGCCGCCATGACACGGCTCGGGCTCGGTCTCGCGGCGCTCGGTCGCCCCGGCTACATCACGCTCGGCCACGGCGCCGATCTCGGCGACACCGGCGCGGCGGCGATGGAGCGGCGCGCGCACGAGGTGCTCGACGCGGCGTGGGCGGCGGGCGTGCGCTGGTTCGATGCGGCGCGCTCGTACGGCCGCGCCGAGGACTTCCTCGCGAGCTGGCTCGCCGCGCGCGGCATCGCGCCGGCGGACGTCACCGTGTCGTCGAAGTGGGGCTACACGTACACCGCCGGGTGGCAGGTCGTCGCCGCGCACCACGAGGTCAAGGACCACACGCTGCCCGCGCTCGAGCGGCAGCTCGCGGAGTCGCGCGCGCGCCTCGGGCCGTACCTGTCGCTGTACCAGGTGCACTCGGCGACGCTCGACAGCGGGATCCTCGACGACGCGCGCGTGCTCGACCGCCTCGGCGAGCTGCGCGACGGCGGGCTCGCGATCGGCCTCTCGCTGTCGGGTGCGCGGCAGCGCGCGACGCTCGAGCGCGCGCTCGGCATCGTCGTCGGCGGGCGGCCGCTGTGGTCGGCGGTGCAGGCGACGTGGAACCTCCTCGAGCGCTCCGTCGAGCCCGCGCTGCGCGCCGCGGCCGATGCGGGGCTGCGCGTGCTGATCAAGGAGGCGCTCGCGAACGGCCGCCTCGCCACGCGTGGTGCACCGCCTGCGCTGCGCGAGGAAGCGGCGCGCCTCGGCGTCGGCCCCGATGCCGCCGCGATCGCGGTCGCGCTCGCACAGCCGTTCGCCGGCGTCGTGCTGTCCGGCGCGGTGACGGCCGAGCAGCTCGCGTCGAATGCGCGCGCCCTCGAGGTCCGCGACGCTCGCGATCTGCCGTCGCTCGTCGAGCCGGCGGAGCGCTACTGGACGGAGCGCGGCCGGCTCGCGTGGACCTAGAACAGCTGGTTGTCGAACCGCAGGAGGAAGTAGTGCGGCGACGGGCCGTCGGCGCCGAACACGATCGCGCCGTCCTTGTTCGACTGGTTGCGGTGGATGAGGTGCGCGCTGTCGTGCTGGTCCTCGACGGTGGCGTACACCGAGACGCGCCCGCCGATCACGGCCGCGCGGTCGATCGCGTCGACGAGGTCCTGCTTCGGCGCCGGCGCGAAGTCGAGGCGATGCACGCCGAGCGTGGCGACGTAGTCGAGCGGGACGCCGAGGTGCCAGCCCTCCTGCCACGCGGGGCCCGACAGCGCGGCGTCGCGCTCGGCGAGCGCCATCATCGGGTCGCCGACGTCGGAGATCACGGCCGCGACCATCCGGTAGACCTGGTTGTTCTGGCGCACCTCGAGGATCAGGTGCGTCGAGTTCGGGCGCGGGCAGGTGCTGCCCGGCGGGACGACGGCGACGAGCGTGCCGTCGAGGCGGCCGAAGCCGGTGGTGAGCGCGTTGCCGAAGCTGCTCACGCAGCCGGCGGACTTGTCGACGCTGCTGTCGGGGCGCGGCCCGGGCGCGTCGGCGATCGGCGGCGGTGAATCCGGCGAGCCCGGTGCGGGGTCCTTGCCTCCGCCGCATCCGGCGACGACTGCGACGACTGCGACGACGACTGCGACGACGGCCGCGTTCCGCACGACCGCACGCATACCATGCGCCGCGCGGGCATGCAGCCGCGCGTCACCACACGTGCGGCACGAGGCGCCAGGGGACGCGGTGCAGGTACGCGGCGTAGCCGTCGAGCTCGCGCGCGAGGAAGCGCTCCTCGAACACGGCGCGCACCGCGACGACGGCGATCGGGAGGAGCGAGGCGAGGGCCGCGGCCCACGAGCCGAGCCACAGCGGGACGCCGAGCACGACGAGCGCGGCGCCCGCGTACATCGGGTGCCGCACGACGGCGTAGACGCCGACGTCGACGACGCGCTGGCGCCGGTCGCGCCGCACCGCCGGCGCGGCGAACGCGTTCACGATCATCGTGCGGTACGCGATCCACCAGCCGGCGATCGCCATCGCGAGCCCCGCGAGCGACACGGCGAACGGCGGCGCGCCGAGCGCGTGGTGGAGGCGGAACACGTCGATGGGGATGAGCAGCCACGCGGCGAACAGCGAGGCGAGCAGCGCGACGACGAGCACCTTGTCGGAGCGAGGCTGATCGCGCTGGATCGGCGCGTGGAGGCGCGCCTCGAGGACGTCCTTGTGGCGCGGATAGAGCTCCGCGACCGTCACGATCGATCCGACGACCATCAGCGCGAGCAGCATCCACGCCCGCCACCAGCGCAGCGTCCCCGCCGGCCCGAACAGCATCGCGAACAGCACGAGCAGCTCGACGGCGATCGTGGTCAGCAACCTGCGCAGCAGCATGTCCACGACAGGTTGCAAGGCGCGCACCGGTCGAGCTCGGGTAGAACCCCGCGATACGAGCTCGCACGCGAAGAACCACCTCGGCTACTGCTCGCGATCCTCGTGCTGTCGCCGACGAGCCTCTCGATCCGACCCTAGGGGGCAATCACCCCCGCACGGCTGCTCGCTAAGCGCACGACAACAAAGGCGTTCGCGCGTGGCGCGGCCCTTGTATGAACGCTGCGAACCATGCGCAGCCCACTCTGGCTTCCCATCCTGATGGTCGCGGCAACGGCGTGCGATGACTACATCCAGACCGGACCCGACAAGACGGGGAACCACCCACCGCCCCGCATGATCTCCGGCGGTGGCGTCGGCGACGGCGCGATCGACGGCGTCGTCCACGTCTACGTGGTCGACGAGGCGACGCGCAAGCCGGTCGCGAATGCGGCGGTGCGCGTCGGCGACGTCGACGGCACGACCGACGAGACCGGGCTGTTCAGCGTCGAGGACGTGAAGGGGCCGCAGACGATCGCGGTGAAGGCCGAGGGCTACCGCAGCGAGCTGTGGGCGGGCGCGAACGGCGCGAACGTCACGATCAACGTCGTCGCGGGGACGCGGCCGCCGGTGAAGCACGCGGACCTGTCGGGTGCGATCGGCAACATCAACGGCGGCATCACGGTGCCGGCCGGGCACGAGAAGGTCGCCGTCGTGACCTACTCGCAGAGCGAGAAGGCGAGCGCCGAGGAGAACAACATCGCGCAGCCGAACAACCAGAACGTGTGCACCGTCGTCGGCAACGAGGAGTGCAACTTCACGGTGAGCTCGCGGATCGACAAGAAGAACAACATCGCGCTGATCGCGACGATCTTCGACCGCAACCCGGCGAACGGCTCGATGACGGTGGCCGGCTGGGCGTACTTCGAGGATCTCGACGTCGACGACGAACGCCCACAGACCGACATCATCTTGCAGCTCATCCCGGCGAGCGAGCAGCTGACGCTGAACATCGACTTCGGTGCCGTGCCATCGGCGCTCACGAACGCGCAGGCCGTGATCGGCGTCGACATCAAGAACCAGGGCACGCTGTTCTTCCCGGCCCCGGTCGCGTCGGCGACGCCGACGATCGTCGCGCCGCGCATCGACGCGTTCCGCGACAACAACAACAACACGATCGGCAAGTTCTACCGGCTGCTCGGGCTCGCGACCGACGGCCAGACGGGCGAGAGCGTCGTCCTCACCCGCGACATCATCGGCACGACGACGCTCGCGGCGGGTGGCTGGCTCACGCCGCCGACGGGCATCTCGATGTCGCGCGCCGACCTCAAGTGGACGAGCGTCGCGAACGCCACGGCGACCTCGATCGAGATCACGCAGGGCTCGACGAACGTGCTCAACGTGAGCGTGCTCGACGGGGCGACCTCCGTCGACATCCCCGACCTGCTCGCCCTGCCGTCGGGCCAGCTCACCGCCACGGTGAAGGGCCTCGGCGCCCCGGGCCTCGACGTCACGAACTTCGCGCTCGACCAGGACTACAAGAAGCTCACGGCCATCAGCTCGCAGCGCGTGACGATCAACTGAGCGACGACGAGAAGCTCACGGCCATCAGCTCGCAGCGCGTGACGATCAACTGAGCGACGACAAGAAGTCACGGCCATCAGCTCGCAGCGCGTGACGATCAACTGAGCGACGACAAGAAGCTCACGGCCGTCAGCTCGCAGCGCGTGACGATCAACGGAGCGACGACAAGAAGCTCACGGCCATCAGCTCGCAGCGCGTGACGATCAACTGAGCGACTACGTGCCGAGCGCAGCGCCGAGGGCGTGCGCGATCTCGGTGACGAGCCACGCGCGGAACGCGGCGACCTCGGGGCGCGCGAGCGTCGCGGCGCTGCCGACGAGGTAGTAGGCGCGGCCCGTCGGCAGGAGCGGGGTGCGCGGGAACGGGCGCACGAGGAGGCCGACGGCGAGCGGGTCGGCGGCGAGCGACCAGCGGGCGAGCGCGACGCCCTGGCCGCCGACTGCGGCGGCGACGACCATCGCCGAGTCGGTGAGCTCGCGACCGTGGCCGAGGTCGAGGGCGCCGGCGCCGGCGCCGCGGCGCTCGAGCCAGCGGGCCCAGCCGTCGGGCTCGTCGTCGCGGAGGAGCGGTACGCGCCGCAGATCCGCGATCCGGCGGACGCGCGGTGCGAGCTCCGGCGCACACACGACGACCCACGCGTCCGCGAAGAGCTTCTCGACCACCAGCTGCGGGTACCGCCCCAGCCCGTAGCGGATGCCGAGGTCCATGCCCTCGGCCTCGAGGTCGACGAGGCGCTCCGACGGCGAGATGCGCACGTCGACGTCGCGGTGTATTGCGAAGAAGCCCCCGAGGTGCGGCACGAGCCACCCCGCCGTGAACGACGGGATCGCCGTGATCGACACCATCGGCCGCTCGGGCGTGCGCGGCGGCGCGCGCAGGCGCCGGTTCGCGGCATGCAGCCGCTCGAACACATCCGACAGCGCCGCCGCCCACGCGCGCCCCGGCCCCGTCAGCGACAGCCGTCCGCGATCGCGCACGAACAGCCGCGTCGACAGGTACTCCTCCAGCACGCGGATCTGGTGGCTGACCGCCGTCTGCGTCACCCCGAGCTCATGAGCAGCGTTCGTCATGCTCCCCTGACGAGCCGCCACCTCGAACGTCCGCAACGCATTCAGGGGCGGCAGATCTAACCTGGGCACGCCATGAGTATCTCTCATGCCATGCATAGCGCGAACTCGTTTCCATCGCGCGACGGGATCCGGTATCGAACGGCGATGAAGCTCTACCGGTTCCGCTACAGCCCGTATGCGCGCAAGGTCCAGATGCTGCTCGAGCTCGCGCACCTGCCGCACGAGGTGATCGAGGTCCGCTACGGTGAGCGCGAGGAGCTCGCGCGCCTGACCGGCGGGTACATCTACGTGCCGGTGCTCGTGACCGGCGACGGCACGGTGCTCACCGAGTCGCGGCGGATCTGCGAGCACGTGCTCGCGCGGCCCGAGGCGGCGCACCTCGTGCCCGCGCCGCTCGAGGCGGCGGTGTGGGGGTTCCACGACTTCGTCGACGGGCCCGTCGAGGACGTGCTGTTCCGCATCGCCACGCCGGGTGTGCGCGACGCCTGGGGCACGGCGTGGGAGCGCGCGCTGTACACGCTGGTGAAGGAGCGCAAGTTCGGCGCGGGCTGCGTCGATGCGTGGGCCGCGGCCCAGGGCGAGCTGCTCGACAGGGCGCGCGCCGTGCTCGAGCCGACGCGCCGGGTGCTCGCCGAGCAGCCGTTCGTGATCGGCGACGCGCCCACCCTCGCCGACGTCGCCCTCTACGGCCAGTGGGCCATGCTCGAGGCCGCCGCCCCCGACCTCCTCGACCGCCTCTCCCCGGTCTTCGCCGCGCACGCCCGGCGGCTCGAATCGGCGCGCTGACGCGCGATACGTTCGGCCGCGATACTTCCGGCCGCCGGGCGGATCGCGCGCCGGTCGCGAGGCACGCGTTGCTAGCGTCGCGGGCATGCGATGGATGCTCGCGTGCGCGCTGCTCGGCGCATGTGCCTCGGCCGAGCAGGCCGGATCGAACGGCGCGGCCGATGCCGGCCCGACGACGAACGGCGACGGAGCGCCGGCGACGCCCGACGCACCGCAGGATCCGCGCCGCGGCTGGATCGACCTCGGCGATCCGCCGGGGGCGGCGGCGGGCGACGCGCAGGCGCCGCGCCTCGCGATGTGGAACGGCGCGCCCGTCGTGGCGTACTCGGCGGACCAGCACGTGCGCGTGTATGCGTACGCGAACGACAGCGCGTGGACCGCGGTCGGCGATCCGCTGCGCCACTCCTCGGCGGCGAACGTGGTCACCTACGATCCGACGCCCGTCGCCGGCGCCGACGTGCTGTCCGTCGTGTGGCCCGAGTGGTCGGGGGGCGCGATGACGAGCGCCGTGCGGCGCCTCGCGAACGGCGCGTGGGTGGCGCCGCCGGGCGCGGCGTCGGTCGGCGCGCCGAACGCGTACTCGTTCGTGCCGCACTCGACGGCCGCCGTCGACAGGGCCGACGGATCGATGTGGCTCGCGTACAGCGAGACGCTCGACATCAACGCGCCGATGCGCATCTCCGTCGTGTCGATCCTCGGCTCGACGGTGGCGCTGCGCGGTTCGTCGATCTCCGCGACGGGCACGAACAGCGGCGCGCTCGCGCCCGAGCTCGCGATCGGCGGCGGCGCGCAGTTCATGACGTGGACCGAGAACGGCGTGCGCCTCGCGAAGCGCAACCCCGCGACCGGCGCGTGGGAGGCGTACGGCCAAAGCCCGCTCGCGCTCCCCGGCCGCGACGTGTCGAGCCACGCGAACCCGCACCTCGCCGTCGACGATACCGGCCGCCCGATCGTCGCGTTCACGTCGTACGACGGCGCCGAGTCGAGCATCTACGTTGCGCGCTGGGAGGGCACCGCGTGGTCGTACTGGGCGCAGGCGCTGCAGGCCACGCCCGGCCCCGTCGGCAACATGACCTCGCACACGTACCTGTACGACATCGTCGCCGCCGGCCCCGACGTCGCGTACGTCGCGTGGTCGGAGCTCGACGCGTCGATGAAGGACGGCATCTACGTGTACCGCTGCACGCCCGCCGGCTGCGTGAAGGTCGGGCGCGGCCGCCTCACGCCGGGCTACGGCCCGCGCCTCGCCGTCGACGGCGCCGGCCGCGTCCTCGTCGCGTGGGTCGAGGCCGGCCGGCCGCACGTGTGGCGCTACCACGGCGATCCGGACGCTCCCTAACGCAAATACTTCTTGAAGTGCGCGAGCGCGCGCGACCACGCGAGCTTCGCGGCCGCCTCGTCGTAGCGCGGCGTCGTGTCGTTGTGGAAGCCGTGCTGCGCGCCCGGGTACGAGAACGCCTCGTGGCGGACCTTGTGCGTCTTCAGCGCCGTCTCGTACGCGGGCCACGTCGCATTCACCCGCTCGTCGGTGCCGGCGAAGTGGAGCTGCAGCGCCGCCTTGATCCCCTTCGTCTCCTCGTCGCCGACGCCCGGACCGTAGAACGGCACCGCCGCGGCGAGCCACGGCAGCCGCGACGCGAGCAGGTTCGCGGCGCCGCCGCCGAAGCAGAAGCCGATCGCTCCGATCTTGCCGTTCACGTCGCCGCGCAGCCGCACGTACTCGGCGGCGGCGACGAGGTCCTCGGTGCGGTTCGCCGCGTCGAGCTTGCCGAACAGCTCGCGCGCCCTGTCCTCGTCGCCGGGGTACCCGCCGAGCGGCGTCAGCGCGTCGGGCGCGAACGCGAGGTAGCCCTCGACGGCGAGGCGGCGCGCGACGTCCTCGATGTACGGGTTGAGGCCGCGGTTCTCGTGGATCACGACGACGCCCGGCAGCTTGCCGGCGGCCTTCGCCGGCCGCGCGAGGTAGCCGCGCATGCGCATCGAGCCGAGCGGCGACGGGTAGTCGATGTACTCGGTCGCGAGCCGCGCGTCCTTCGCGCTCACATGCTCGGCCCACGCGAAGTTCGGCCGCAGGCTCTCGAGCATCGCGAGCGCGGTCATGCCGCCGACCGCGTACTTCGCGGCGCGCTCCAGGAAGTCGCGCCGGCTGAGGGCGGCGTGCACGTAGCCGTCGAACAGCTCGAGGACCTCCGGCGGATAGTCGCTCGCGCGCTTGCGATCCGTGGGTGCCATGGACGAGGCGTAGCACGCGGCGCGTGGTATCCAGCGCGCATGTCCGACTACGTTCCCCCGCCCGTGTGGACCTGGAACAAGCCCAGCGGCGGGCAGTTCGCCAGCATCAATCGACCCGTCTCGGGGCCGATGCACGACAAGGAGCTGCCGGTCGGGAAGCACCCGTTCCAGCTGTACTCGCTCGCGACGCCGAACGGCCAGAAGGTCACGATCATGTTCGAGGAGCTGCTCGCCGCCGGCCACACCGGCGCCGAGTACGACGCGTGGCTGATCAACATCGGCAGCGGCGATCAGTTCGGCTCGGGCTTCGTCGGCGTCAACCCGAACTCGAAGATCCCGGCGCTCGTCGACCGCAGCGGCCCCGCGCCGATCCGCGTGTTCGAGTCGGCCGCGATCCTCGTGCACCTCGCGGAGAAGTTCGGCGCGTTCCTGCCGACGGAGACGGCCGCGCGCGCCGAGTGCCTGTCGTGGCTGTTCTGGCAGATGGGCTCCGCGCCGTACGTCGGCGGTGGCCTCGGCCACTTCTTCGCGTACGCGCCGACCAAGATCGAGTACGCGATCGATCGCTTCGCGATGGAGACGAAGCGCCAGCTCGACGTGCTCGACAAGCGCCTCGCGAACCACGAGTACCTCATCGGCGGCGCGTACACGATCGCCGACATCGCGGTGTGGCCGTGGTACGGCGGGCTCGTCCTCGACAAGCTCTACAAGGGCACCGCCCAGTTCCTGGCGGTGCACGAGTACACGCACGTGGTCCGCTGGGCGAACGCGATCGCGGCGCGCCGGGCCGTGCGCCGCGGCATCCTCGTCAACCGCGCGATGGGCGACGTGCAGCTGCACGAGCGCCACTCCGCCGCCGACATCGACGCCGTGCTCGGCGGCTAGCCCACCCCGGCTTGTGGTCGCGCAGCAACCGCGACGGCTTCGAGCCCCGCGGGTTGCTACAACCAGGGTATGCGTGTCGCCGCGTTCCTCGTGCTCGCCGGGTGCTGGGCGGGCTCGTCGCCACCTCCGGCGCACGCGCCGGCCGCGCCGGCCGAGGAGGAGCTGCTGCCGGGTGGGCCGTTCTCGACGCGCGAGCTGCGCGGCCCGTACCGCGACGTCGGCGCGTGGTGCGGCGAGGTCGCGCACCGCACGAAGACGGCGGGGGCCGGCTGCGTCGCGACGGCGGTCACGAGCGGGCCGGTCGCCGCGGGGCCGAGTGCGAACCCGGAGCGATCCGCGATCCGCGACGCGCACCTCGCGGCGTTCCAGGTCGAGCCCGACGCGATGTGGGGCCCGCGCTGCGCGCTGGTCCTCCGCACCGCCGCCGGCGTGTGGGTGCACGAGGACGTGGAGACGTGCCTCGGCGGCACGATCGTGCGGTCGGTCGTCGTCGACGAGCTCGGCTGGCGCGACGTCGTCGAGCGCCCGGGCGAAGCCGCGGGCCGCGAGCTCGTGCTGCAGGTGACGCGCACGCGCGCCAGCGGCGGAGGCCGCGACGTCACGACGACGAACATGATCGTGTGCGGCGTCGGTGCCCGCGCCGTGCCGCGGTGTACGCCGCCGATCCCGGTCGCGATCCGCGGCGTCGTGAGCGACACCGCGTTCCACCCGACGATCTCACCGCGCGGCGAGCTCGCGTTCCAGCTCGACGACGGCGACGGCGGCACGGCCGCCGATGACAAGCGGTTCGCGCGCACGCACGAGCTGCGCTTCCCGTAGCTCGGCGCGCGCCGTGCGAACGTCGCGCATCCGTCGATCGCCGACGCGATCGCCGATCGGCTCGCCGCGTGCGGGCATCGCGCTTGCTCTACCCGTGCCCATGGATCGTCTGGAACCCGACGCCGCGCCGGCGCCCTCCGGCGACGAGCGAGAGCGCATCGTCCAGGACCTGTACCGCGACATCGAGCGGAGCGGCGTCTTGCCCGAGAAGGTGGCCGCGTTCGAGGCCGCCGATGCCGTGCTGTGCGCGCTCGAGATGAGGCTGCCGCGCGCGGAGGCCGAGGAGGTCGCGCACGAGCTGCCCCAGGCGCTGCAGCTGCTGATCGGCCGCTGCGTGATCCACAGGACCGACCGACCGGAGATCTCGTTCGGACAGCTCGCGTTCCTGCGCCTCGTCGCGAGCGCGCTCGGGATCAGCGTGGAGCAGGGCGAGCGCGTGACGCGCGCGGTGTTCGCCGCCGTGCAGAAGCTGCTCGCCGAGGACGAGGTCCTCGACGTGCGGGCGCGGCTGCCGCGCGAGCTCGCCGCGCTGTGGTACCCGCTCGGGCAGACGGGCGTCGAGCCGTTCGAGGAGCCGCCGCCCGAGCCGGCGGAGACCGCGGCGCGCCCCGTCGAGGAGCCGGCCGAGCGGATCCTGCGCGAGCTCGAGACCAGCGGCGTCCTCCCGGCGGGGCTGTCCGCCGTCGACGCGACGCAGGCCGTCCTGTGCACGCTGTCGCTCGAGCTGACCGAGCACGAGGCGCAGGCGCTCGCCGCGTTCTCGACGACGTTCCAGCACCTCCTCGCGCCGTGCGGGCGCCACCGCGGCGCGCGGCAGGTCCACCAACCGCCGTTCCTCGAGCGCCTCGTCGATCACCTCGGCGTCGACCGCCGCCGCGCGGAGCAGATCGCGCGCACCGTGCTGGCGGCGCTGCGCGGCCGGCTCGCCCCCGAGGAGCTGCACCGGATCGACAGCGAGATCCCGCGCGCCGTCCGCCGCCTGTGGGAGTGACGTCTCGTCTCATCACGTCTCGTCACGTCACGCACCGCGCAGCATCCGCGCCGAGCAGCGCCGGTGATCAGCGGCGGGTGCGCACCGACCAGCCGCCGGGCATGAACACGACGCGGGCGCCACGCGGGCGCCACGTGGGCGCGATCCACACGCCGCCGCGCGGCGGGACACGCCAGGCGCCCTCGATCCACACGTACCCGCGCCCGTCCCACGCCCAGTAGCCGGGCGTCCAGACGGTCACCGCCGACGGTCGCGGCACGGCGAGCTCCGCGCGGGCGACGGGCGGCGGGCGGGGCGCCTCGACGGTGCGCTCGGCGACGATGTCTTCCTCGGGAACGCGCCAGAAGCCGGGGATCCAGATCCAGTCGTTGTCACGGTGCCAGTAGCCGGACAACCAGGCGGCGTTCGTGCTCGGGCGCGGCGGCTGTGTCTCGGCGCGGGGCGGCGGTGGCGCGGCCGTGCTGTGGGCGGTGCTGTCGATGAAGCGCGTGCGGCCGGCGGCGACCGAGCGGTCGAGGTGGGCGCGGTAGCGCGCGTACCAGCGCTCCGACGCCTCGCGGTAGTCGCGCCACGCCTCCGGGGTGAGGTCGGCGCGGACCGCGGTCTGGTGCACGAGGAAGATCACGTCCTCGAGGTGGATCGGCTTGTGCGACCACACGTCGACGGCGAGCGGGTGTTTGGGCGCGAGGACGTTCCCCTGCGACGTCTCCCACCTGTGATCGACGATGAAGACGCGCGTCATGCCGTCGGGACACTTGTCGCCGTCGGCGGCCGCGATCTCGACGAGCTCGACGGGCGCCGCCGCCGTCGCGGTCGCCGGCGCCTTGCCCGCGCCGGCCGGTGCGGCGCGCCCCGCGGGCCCCGAGGTCGGCGTGCCCGCGCGCGCGAGCTCGGCGGCGGTCGCGACGCAGCGGTCGTCGGCGGTGCCGCTGCCGAAGTGCCGCGCCTCGCCCGCCGCGGTGCCCTGCGTGAGGCGGTAGTCGGCCTCGAACGATCGGCGCGCGCACGCCGTCACCTGCAGCCGCTCGCCGAACCGCGCGCCGACCGCGGAGCCCGGGATCCGGTAGGGACCCTGGCCGCACGTGACGCCGCTCTTGAACGCGCGGACCGAGCGCGTCTCGTACGGCGCGGTCGGCCGCGCGGCCTCGATCTCCCGGCGCTCGACCTCGAGGGGATCCTCCTTCTTCGCCGCCGGCGGCGAGGACGACGAGGCGGGCGAGGAGGGCGAGGACGGTGCGGGCTTCGACCCACATGCAGCCAGCACGACCACCCACAGGCAGGAGCGCACGGTCATGCCCGGGCGCGCTGCAAGCCCGGCGCCTGCGCCCGCGCCGTCCGCCGCTCGTCGAGGAGGCGCGGCCGCGTGAACGCGAGGTCACACCGCTCGCGACGCCGCGGCGCTGCGCGCCGGCCTGGGAGTCGCGCTACTTGACGCCGCCCGCGGCGGTCTGCACTTCCTTCACCATCACCTTGCCGAGGCTGTTCGCGGGGTCGAGCTTGTGGAACCGGCCCGCGCCGCGGCTGGCGATCAGCTGGAGCATCGCCTCGTCGGCGCCGACGAGCGCGATCGTCGAGACGGTGACGCCGTCGGCGGACATCTTCTTGAGCAGCTCCTCGAGGCCGTCGCTCGGCGCCTCGCCGTCGCACAGCAAAACGACGTGCTTCTTCTTCGTGGACTTCACGCCGGCGAGCTGGTTCCACGCCGCCTCGAGCCCGGGGAGGATGTTCGTCCCGCCGCCCGGCTTGATGTCGCGGATCTTCTTGTCGCGCGCCGCGTTCGCCCTCGCATCCTCGACGGGGACGAGCACGGTCGCGGTGCTGTCGAACGTGACGACGGCGACCTTGTCGGTCTCCGCGAGCCCCGCGATCGCGTCGAGCATGCCGTTGCGCGCCGACTCGAGCTTGGGGCCCATCATCGATCCCGACGTGTCGAGGACGAACACGATCGAGATCGGATCGCGCTTCTTCGGCTGTGCCAGGGCGAGGCCGACGAAGGCGACGAGGGCGGCGAAGCTGAACAGGGCCGTGCGCATCCCCGTAAGATACGCAACGCGGGGTCGCGGGTTTGCCCGACCCGGCAAGTCAGCGGGACCACGCGCGGATCTGGTCGGCGACCGCGGCGCGTGCCCAGTCGGGCAGGGCGTCGTTGTGGCCGGCGCCGCGCAGCTCGAGCACGCGCCACGCGCCCGCGTACGACCGCATCACCTTGTGCTGGAACCTCGGCGGGACCACCGCGTCGCGCGACGACGACAGGAACAGCGCCGGCGCGCGCACCTGCGCCGCGTTCGCGAGGCTGTCGAGCGCCTTCGGGAGCTGCAGCGCGACCGGCGCGGCGACGAGCCACAGGTTGTACCAGCCGTGGCGCAGGAGGATCAGCTCGCGCAGCGGCGGCGGGTTGTGGAGGATGAGGCCGGCGACGCGCTCGTGCGCCGCGACGTGCAGCGCCGCGACCGTGCCCATGCTGTTCCCGACGAGGATGATCGGCCGGCCGCGCGCCACCTTCGCGATCGCCGCGTACGCATCGCGCGCCGCCGTCGCGAGCCGCCGCAGCGTCGTGGGCCCGGCGCTGTTGCCGTAGCCGGGATAGTTCACGCCCCACCACTCGAGGCGCGGGTCGCCGTGCGCCGCGGCTTCGTAGCCGATGTCGTTCGCGAGCTGGGCGTTGCCGTAGAACCGCAGCACGAACGCCTCTGGCTCCGCGGACGTATCGCCGCGCGCCACGATCACCTCGAGCACGCCGTCGGGACGCGTCAACAGGCGGCTCTCCGCGCGCGGCGTCGCGCGGGCTTTCTGCGGCCACAGCAGCAGCCGGTCGGCGAGGCACGCGGTCATGCTCAGTACCATGATGACGACCGCGAGCCGCACGCGGCGACTCTAGCGGTAGAGGCGGATACCTACATTCGGCGCGGGCTACGATCGATCTCATGCGATGGATCCCGCTCGCGCTCGCGCTCGCCGGCTGCTCGAACGACGGCGGCCCCAACGGCGGCGGTGGCGATGGCGACGCGCCACCCGCCGGCGACGCGCCGGGCGTCCCCGTCGAGGCCAGCGCCGGGTGCGGGATGGCGGCGGACATCGCGACGGGGGCGTTCGTCGCGCGGTCGGTCACCGTCGGCGGCGGCGCGCGCGACTACTTCATCCGCCTGCCGGCCGGCTACGACCCGGCGCGCCCGTATCCGATCGTCTACCAGCAGCACGGCTGCAGCTCGGCGCCCGCGCGCCAGGACAACGTCGTGCCGCTCGAGGGGCAGTCGGGGCCGGACGCGATCCTCGTGCGCAGCCGCGCCGCCGCCGACTGCTGGGACACCTCGCCGAACGGCCCGGACATCCCGTACTGGGACGCGATGCGCGCCGACGTCGAGGCCCGCTTCTGCGTCGACACCGCGCACCGGTTCGCGACCGGCTACAGCAGCGGCTCGTTCATGACCCACCGTCTCGCGTGCATCCGCGGTGACCTGTTCCGCGGCGTCGCGACGATCGCGGGTGGTCAACGTGACAATAACTGCACCGGCGATCCGGCGGCGCTCCTCATCCACGACCTCGACGACAACACCGTCAACATCGGCGCGAGCGAGCAGGCGCGCGACGGCTACCTCGCGCGCCACGGCTGCACCGGCGCCGCGACGATGCCCACCGACCAGCCACCGTGCGTCTCCTACGACGGCTGCGGCAAGCCCGTCGTGTGGTGCCAGACCACCGGCAAGGACCACGCGCGCCAGGACGGCCTCGCGGCCCCGATCTTCTGGACGTTCTTCGCGCGGCTGTGACCTCCCGCCGAGTCCCCGGTCGCATTCGCGCGGGCGATTTGGCAGGATGCGCGCGTCATGCGGATGGCAACGCTCGCCGGTGTGATCGGAGTGGTCGCCTGTGGTGGGAGCTCGGCGTCGCCCGACGCGGGTGCGACGGCGGATGCGCCGGAGGAGGGGCCGGCGGGTTGCGCGCGGACGGAGGCGCCGGCGGATCGCGACAGGTTCGTGGTGGTGTCGCATCCGTATGACGCCGCTGGTGGGCAGGCCGGTGGGTACGAGGTGCTCGGGCTGACGCCGGCCGGCGAGCTGTCCCGACCGGATCGCCGGTTCACGATGGGGCGCGCCGTCGACGGATCGATCGCCTTCACCCCCGACGGCGAGATCGGGCTCGTCGCGCTCGAGAACGGCAAGGTCGGCGTGTTCCGGCTCGACGCCGGCGGCGTCCCGACCGTCGTGCACGCCGGGTTCGCAGGATCGTTCTATGCGTCGCGCGTGATCGTCGAGCCGCGCGGCGACCGTGCGCTCGTGCTCGACGGCAACACGCGCGAGAACGGCGGCGGGATCTACCTCGTGACGATCGGCTGCGACGGCACGCTCACCGATCACGGCCTCGTCGCGGCGGCGAAGAACCCGGGCGGCGCCGTCATCTCCGGAGCGCGCGCGCTGGTCGCGTCGAACGATCCGGGCGCCTCGGTGCAGATGCTCGACTGGAGCGCCGCGCCCAGGCCCGTCGCGAGCGTCGATGCGTTCGGCGACGACCTCGCGATCATCGGTGGCGCCGCGCTCAACTACGACGGCACGGCGTTCCTCGTCGGCGACGTCAGCCAGTTCTCGGGCCTCCCGACGCGCATCGCCGTCGTCGGCGTCGACGGCGGCCTGCACGCCTCGCTCGCGTCGCACGGCACGTTCCCGATCGAGGATCCGGCGGCGATCGCGACGTCGCCGTTCGGCAACGTCGCCGTCGTCGCGAGCGCGTTCGGGAACGCCCTGTTCATCCTCGACGACGACGGCCCGACGGGCTGGCGCGTGCGCGGCGAGGTCGCGTACGCGGGTGGGCGGCCGCGGCTGCCGTCGGACCTGGCGCCGATCTCGCGCGGCGGCCTGCGCGGCCACGTGCTCGTGTCCGAGAACGTGTCGGTGCGCCACCTCGCGTTCGGCCCCGACGTCGTGCGCGACCTCGGCTCGCTCGCCTTCGGGAGCGGCCTCGACAACATCAGCGGCGCGATCGGCGTGACACCCTGACAGCAGTCACTGCCTTCCTGGCGCGCCCCCGCGATCACGGCGGATCGCGCGGTTGCGCGCGGGCGAGCGCGTGACGCTGCACCGCAAGCGGCGGTAGCGCCGCGCGATCAGGCGTCGAGGAGGAGCTGCTCGAGCTTCGCGACCGCGTCCTCGAGCACCGTGCGCGCCTTCGCCATCGCCGACGGCGTCAGCCGGCCGCGCCGCGCCGCGCGGCGGAACGCGCGCATCAGCCGGCGGACCAGGTGGGTCAGCTCGAATAGCTCGTCGGCGCGGTCCTCCCACACGCCCTCGGACTGCTCGTAGAAGCTCGCGACGTCCTCGCGATGCTCGTCGAGCTCGCGCTTGCCCTCCGCGGTGATCGCGTAGACCTTCTTGTCGTCGCGCGCCGTCGCGCGTACGTGCCCGAGCTCCTCGAGCAGCTGCAGCGTCGGGTACACGACGCCCGGGCTCGGCCGGTACGCACCCGAGCTCTTCTCCTCGATCTTCGCCATGATCTCGTAGCCGTGGCGCGGGGCATCGCTCACGGCGTCGAGGACGAGGTAGCGCACGGCGCCGCGGTCGGCGCGGGGAGGGCGCTCCTCGAACAGCTCCCGCAACTTCCCGTACGGCGCGGCACCGCGCCGGCCGGGGCCACTTGGGCCACTTGGGCCACCCGGGCCACCCAGACCACCACCGCCATGACCGCGACCCCCGCCGCGCATCCGGCGGCCCCCCGCGAAACGCCTCTCGTGTTCGAACCACATATCGTTACTCACTTTCTTTGGGACGCATCGTGTCGACACGTCATATAGATATATCTATAGCAACCGCGAACCGACTGTCAAGACACCGCTCCGGGTGCGAAAAGTGTGTATGTTCGCGCGCGATGCGTGCCGTGGTGGTGATGACGATCGTGCTCGGGTTCGCGCCGCAGGCCTCGGCGCAGGCGCTCGCCGGGGAGGCGCTGGTCTGGCAGGACGCGCAGTTCCTCCTCGCGCCCGACCCCAAGGCCGACGCCGTGAGCTTCGGCGCGAAGGACCGCGCCGTCGGCAACGTCGTGCAGATGAAGGTCGTCGGCGAGACCGGCGACTTCGTCGAGCTCGCGCCGCACACGTTCGGATCGGGCTGCCTCCTGTGGAGCGAGCTCGACATCGACGGGCGCCTCGACAACGTGCACCTGTTCGTGCGGCGCGGCGACCTGGCGCCCGTGCTGGCGAAGCCGTGGTCGGCGACGTATGCCGACGGCACGCGCCTGTCGCTGTTCCCGGGCGAGCCGATCAGCGGGCCGGAGCGCGGCGGCACCCGCACGATCGCGCTCAGCCGCGATCGCGGCAGCGCCCCGGTCCGGATCAGCGTCGCGGTCCCCGACGACGCCGTCGGCCTGTCGTTCACGGCGCACCCCGGCGCACGCCCGAAGGGCTACGACACGCGCGGGACGTGGGAGGTCACGACGCGCACGGTGACGCTCGACGGCAAGCCCGTCGCGCTCGACGGCCGGCTGCCGCTGTTCACCGACAAGATGATCGAGTACCGCGGCGCGCGCGCGATGCTCGCGATCGACGACGGCTGCGAGAAGCTGCTCGTCGCGGTGCCGAAGCAGCAGGTCCGCGCGTACAAGCCCGAACGCGACGACTCCATGGGCGCGATCCTGACGGGCGACGGCGATCCGGAGCCGGGCCGGTTCCTGCCGCGCGGCACGCCGCTGTCGACGCCCGCGGGCCGCCGCATCGCCGTCGCCCGGTGGAACATCGCGGTCGGGCCGAGCAGCGGCGCGCAGACGTGCGTCGACTTCGACGTCAAGCTCGCCGGCGGCAACCGGCAGGTGCGCAAGCTCGCGCTGTGCGCGCCGACGTCCGCCGTCCGGACCGCGGCGGCGGCACCACCACCGCCGCCGCCGCCGCTGCGCGCCGCATCCCTCGCGCACGGCAAGGTCGACACCGTCGGCGACGGCCTCGACGCCGCGATCATCCGCAAGCACGTGAAGCGCGCCGAGTCCAAGCTCCGAGCCTGCTACGAGGCCAGCGGGGCCGGTAAGCGCGGCACGATCACGGTGACGTTCCAGGTCAACGGCGACGGCCGCGCGAACCCGGTCGGCGCGACGGGGATGCCCGGCGTCGACGCGTGCATCGCCGACGTCATCCGGGCGATCGCGTTCCCGAAGCCGAGCGGCCCGACGGGCGTCACGTACCCGATCGCGTTCGAGTAGCGCGGCGTCGAAACGCGGCATCCGCGCGTATCGCGCCGCGCCCGCGTGGAACAGCGCGCCGCCCGGAGCGGTGCTAGCGTTCCCGCATGACGTCGATCCGCATCTGGTCCGACTTCGTTTGACCCTGGTGCTACGTCGGCCTCGTCGAGGTCGAGAAGCTGCGCGCCACGCACGAGCTCGAGCTGACGTGGGAGCCGTTCCTCCTGCGGCCGAACGCGCCGGAGGAGGGCTGGGCGCTCCCCGACCACATCCGCGCGAAGATGGGCGCACCCGACAACCCGCTCGCGCTGCGCGCGCGAAAGCTCGGGATCACGCTCGTCGAGCGGTCGTGGATCCCGTCGTCGCGCCGCGCGCACGAGTGCACCGAGTACGCGCGCGCCGAGGGCAAGATCGACGCGTTCCACGCCGGCGTCCTGCGCGCCTACTGGACCGAAGGCCGCGACCTCCACGACTGGGACGTGCTGCGCGCCATCGCCGCCGCCTCCGGCCTCGACGCCGCGGCGATGCAGGCCGCCGTCGAGGCGGGCACGCTGCGCCCGGTGCTCGACCGGCGCCTCGCCGCCGCGCACGAGCTCGGCGTCAACGCGGTGCCGCTGTTCGTCATCGCCGACCGCTACGTCGTCCAGGGCGCCCAGACCGCCGACGTCTTCGAGAGCGTGCTCCGGCGGACCTGAGCCTCGTGGCATAGTCGCGTCGCCGCCATGCGCCTCACCACCCTCTGCCTCCTCCTCGCAGCGTGCACGGAACACGGGTCGTCGGTGGGCGATGCGAGGCCCGCCATGGACGGGGAGTTCCCGCCGCCGCCGCCGGATGCATTCGATCCGTGCTTCCCGATGGGCGTCTTCCTCCGCGGCGAGCTCGTCGAGCTCGACTCGACGCTCGCCGCGTTCCGGGGCGTGAACGGCGCGACGCTGACGCTGCCGGGAGATCCGACCCCGCTCGTGACGACGCCGCCGAACGGCCGCCTCGATACATGCGTGCCACCGTCGGAGCCGCTGCGGTTCGACGTGCACGCGCCCACCGGCTTCCTCGGCGGGTCGCTCGTGATGCCGCGCGACACGCTCCAGAGCCTGCGGTTCCTCAGCTTCCGCAGCATGACGACGGCGCGCGCGGCGTCGTTCTATTCCGAGCGCGGGCTCGCGTTCGATGCGACGAAGGCGCACGTGCTCGTGTTCTTGTCGAGCGACGTCACGACGGTCACGCTCGATCGGCCGCACGGCGCGGCGCAGGCGGGCAACGACGGCGTGCAGCCGGGCACGTTCGTGTGGAGCGCGAGCAGCACCGGCCGCTACGTGCTGTTCCCGAACGTCGACGTCTCGCAGCCGACCGGGCGCGTCGACGCCGGTCCGTCGCTGAGCGTCCCGCTCGTCGCCGGAGAGCTGACGCTCGCGGCGATCTCGGTCGTCTTCCTGTGACCGAAAAAACGGAACGGAGGCCCCTCCACGAGCCTCCGTTCACACCCACCCAAGCACGTCCGGACAACACCACATCTCGTGCCAGGACGAGATCGCGGACTTGGACACGCGGCGCGAGGTTTTGGGGGGCGGTGGGCCACAGATCGCGCGCGAGCTTGGGGGCGCCACACCCGGATCCGTCGTCCGACATCACGCGCGCCGGCGGCGCCGCGCGACGGGAGGCTCGTCCTCGAAGAACATGCGGGGCGCCACCTCGTCGGCACCGATCGCCTCGGCGAATCCGGACAGCGCGCGCACGAGCTCGTTGCGGCGCGCCGCCGGCAGCGCCTCGAACGCCTCGATGATGCGCGACTGCGGGAGGCGCGGCGCCTTCGCGACGATGCGCTGGCCCGCGGGTGTGATGCGCAGCTCGGCGCGCCGGCGATCGACGCGCGACGGCCGCTTCGCGACGAGGTTGCGCTCGACGAGGCGCGCGACCACCGTCGACACCGAGCTCTGGTCCGTCATGCTGCGCGCCGCGAGCTCGGCGAGCGACGTCGCGGGAGCGTCGATCAGCGACTGCAGCACGAACAGCTGCGCCGCCGACACCCGGCAGCGCGCCTCGACCTCGCGATCCGCGAGGCGCAGGAAGCGCACGATCCGCCGCAGCGCATCGAGCACCTCGGGGGTATCTGGCCGTGGGGCCGCGGGCCGTCTCGCCACCGCGCCGAGTCTACTTGATCGCGGCGAGTTGGGCTTCGAGCGTGCGCGCGAGCTGATCCACGTCGGCCGGCAGGCGCTGGCCCTGCGGGGTCGGCTCGAGGGCGAGCAGCGCGTGCGCGCCGGGCGTCAGCGAGTACAGGAACGCGAGCTCGCCGGCGACGAGGCTCGCGAGGTCGTACACGTCGCCGGGGACGACGTCCGCCGGCGTCCCGCGCACCACGGCGGCGACCTGCCCGCGCGCCGCGATCAGCGCCGCGACCTTCGTCTGGCACGCGAGCAGCCGCTCGTAGCAGTCGCGCGGGCGGCGGCCGCGCTCGAACGGCGCGAGCTCCGCCGCACCGCCGAGGCGCGCGGCGTAGCTCGCCGCGGCCGCGACGGCGCCGTACACGTCGCCCGGCGAGAACGGTCGCTCGAGCGCGCGCGACACCTCGCGGTTCACGCGCACGAGTGTGGCGAGCACGTCGCTCGGCTGGCGGTCCTGCTCGACGGGCGGCTCCGCGCAGCGCTCGGCGAGGTGCAGGCGCTGCGCGATCAGCTCGACGTTGCCGAGCAGACCGTCGATCACCGCGAGCACGTCGCCGGGGCGGATGTCGCGGAGGTCGGGCGCGACGTGCGTGAAGCGCGCCGTGCGCACGCCGAGCTCGCCGGCGAGGCGCTCCACCTTGGCCCACGTCGCGATCGCGGCGAAGTAGACCTCGCGCGGGTGCGCGCCGCCGACGTCGAGCGCCGGGCGGCCGTCCTCGGAGCGGCCCATCTCGTCGCGGATCTGGATGACCTCGGCGAGCAGGCGGCGCGCGCGAGCGTGGCAGTGCGGCGGACGTACGTCGTCGATCCTCATGGCCGCCCAGCCTACTACAATGCATGGGCGCCCATGCATCGTACCGGGATGGCTTCGTGACCGACGACAAGTCGCGCGTCCTCGCGCTGCTGCAGCGACACGGCTGGAACGCGACGTCGTTCCAGGTCCTCGAGCCGGGCTTTCGCTACTGGTTCGACGGCGACGACGCGTGCGTCGGCTACGTCGACACGGGGCGCGCGTGGGTCGCCGCCGGTCCGCCGATCGCTCCCGCCGAGCGGCTCGGCGAGGTCGTCGAGCGCTTCGCCGCCGCGGCGCGCGAGGCCGGCCGGCGCGCGTGCTGCTTCGGGACCGAGCCGCGCTTCCACGAGGCGTCGCGGTGGCCGGCGCTGCGCATCGGCGACCAGCCGATGTGGGACCCGGCGGCGTGGGACGGCGTCGTGCGCGGCAGCCGCAGCCTGCGCGAGCAACTCCGGCGCGCGCGCGCGAAGGGCGTGACCGTGCGGCCGCTCGCCGCCGCCGAGCTCGAGGAGCCCGCGACGCGCGCCCAGCTCGACGCGCTGATCGCGCGCTGGCTCGCCTCGCGACCGATCGCACCGATGGGCTTCCTCGTGCAGGTCGATCCGTACACGTTCCCGGCGGAGCGGCGCCACTTCGTCGCCGAGCGCGACGGGCGCATCGTCGCGTTCCTCGGCATCGTCCCGATCTACGCGCGCCGCGGCTGGTTCTTCGAGGACTTCCTGCGCGACCCCGAGGCGCCGAACGGCACGATCGAGCTGCTCGTCGACGCGGGCATGCGCGCCGCCGTCGCCGCCGGCGTGCCGGTCGTGACGCTCGGCCTCGTGCCGCTCGCCGGCGACGTCGGCCGGTGGCTGCGCGCGGCGCGCCGGCTCGGCCGCTCGCTGTACGACTTCGACGGGCTGCGCGCCTTCAAGGCGAAGTTCGCGCCGAGCACGTGGGATCCGATCTTCCTCGCGTACCCGCCGGGGAAGAGCGCCACCGTCGCGCTCACCGACACGCTCACCGCGTTCGCGCGCGGCGGCCTCCTGCGCTTCGGCATCGAGACGTTCCTGCGCGGGCCGGCCGTCGTCGTGCGCGCGCTCGCGGCGCTGCTCGTCGCGTGGACGGTGCTGCTCGCGCTCCCGATCAGCGCACCGTACTTCCCGGCGACCGCGTGCCGCGTCGGCTGGATCGCGTTCGACGTCGCGCTCGGCGCCGCGCTGTTCACGCTCGCGCACCGCTGGCGCCAGCCGCTCGCCGACGTCGTCGCGACCGCGGTCACCGCCGACGCCGTCGTCACGCTCGCGCAGGCGATCGTGTACGACCTGCCGCGGCGGCGCGGCCCCGTCGACCTCGCGGTGATCGCGATCGCCGTGCTCGCCCCGACGATCGCGGCGATCCTCCTGTGGAACGCGCGCGGTCGGCGCCGGTGACGCGCGATGTGCTCGATCGTCGCACCTCGCGGCGGCCGCGCGAGGCGCGTACGATCGCTCCATGCGCGCGTGGCCGGCGATCGCGTTCCTCGTGGTGGGCTGCGGGACCTCCGGCGACGGAGATGATCCGGGGACGGATCCCACGGGCGGGCCGGCGGCGGGCAACCCGAACGGCACCTGCGAGGTGCCGGCGGAGGCCGACCTCGAGGACGTCGCGCGGCCGACGACCGTCGTCGGCACGGGCACGCCCGAGAGCTGCACGAGCGATGCGTTCGTCGACGCGGTCGCGCGCGGCGGCGTCATCACGTTCGCGTGCGGGCCCGACCCGGTGAAGATCACGCTCGATCGCACGGCGAAGGTGTTCAACGACACCGGCCCGCGCATCGTGATCGACGGCGGCGGCAAGGTCACGCTCAGCGGCGCCGGGCGCCACCGCATCCTGTACATGAACACGTGCGACGAGGCGCAGCACTGGACGACGAACCACTGCCAGAATCAAGACCACCCGCAGCTCACGGTGCAGAACCTGACGTTCGTCGACGGCGACGGCAGCGGGCTCGATCCCGACGGAGGCGGCGCGATCTTCGTGCGCGGCGGGCGCTTCAAGATCGTGAACAGCCGCTTCTTCCACAACACGTGCGACGACACCGGGCCCGACGTCGGCGGTGCGTCGGTGCGCACGCTCAGCCAGTTCCAGCCCGGCGGCGCCGCCGAGCCGCTGCCGGTGTTCGTCACGCGCTCGACGTTCGGCGGCGATGCCGAGCTCGGCAACACGTGCTCGAACGGCGGCGGGTTGTCGAGCATCGGCGTCTCGCACACCGTGATCAACAGCCTGTTCACGCACAACAGCGCGATCGGCAGCGGCGCGAACCCGGCGCGCAACGGCACGCCCGGCGGCGGCAGCGGCGCGGCGATCTACAACGACGGCAACGAGTTCACGCTCACGCTGTGCGGCACGGAGATGACCGACAACGTCGCGAACGAGGGCGGCGGAGCGATCTTCTTCGTGAGCAACAACCGCACCGGGCACCTCGTGATCGATCGCTCCGTGCTGCGCCGCAATCCCAGCAAGGGCTTCGAGACGCAGGGCTTCCCGGGGATCTTCGTCCTCGCCGCCGAGGATCCGATCGTCACCGACTCGGTCATCGAGTAGGGCGGGCGAACGCGGTCGCTTCGTTGACGCCGAGCTCCTCACTGCGCTCGAACGCGACCACGTACTCGTAGCCGCCCGCGCGCAGCTTCCACGTCGAGCCGGCGCGCCGGTACGCGCGCGCGGCGAGCCACGCGAGGGTGCACGTGCGCGTGTCGTCGTCGAGCGCGATCGACATCGCGGCGTGCGGAGCCCGGCCGACCTGGCGGCCGCTGCCGACGCGCGTGACGAAGCGGCCGAACTCGGCGAGCGGCAGGAGCGGTTGCAGGAGCTCGCAGCGCTGCATCTCGTCGCGCAGGTCGACGTCGTCGTGCTCGGCGACGAGCTGGAACGCGAGCTCGAACAGGTGCTCGCCGCCGGCGTGCACCGTCAGGTCGCGCTCGGTCGCGACGATGCCGTGGTCGCCGATCACGAGGCGCATCCCCGCGGCGATGACGGCGGCGCCGAGCTGCTCGATCGCGCGCAGCGGCTCGGCGACGGCGACCGCGAGCTCGAGCCCGCGCGTCACGATGCGGCCCTCGAGCGTGGCGTGCTCGGCGACGCGCTCGGCGACGCCGTGCTCGGGCAGGAGCGCCGCGATCCGCGGGTCGAGCTGCCCCCAGTGCACGGGCAGCGGCACGCCCGTCACCAGGCGCTGCGTGCCGCGGCCGATCCGGCGCGGCGGCGGTTGCGGCCACGCCTCGAGCACCGGTTCGGCGATGTCCGCCGCGCGGACGACCTCGCTGCTGATCACGTCGTCGGTCACCACGTTCGTCCTTCCCGGACGGTGGGTACTCCGGCGCGCCGGCGAATGCAAGCGCGATGCGTTACTGACGTGGTCTCAATATCGGCTGGCACCCGGGCGGGAGGAGCGCGCGCAGCCCCTCCTCGAGCGCCGCCCGGGCCGGCGACGCCATGTCGGCGAGCGTCTGCTGTTGGCCGTGTGCCAACAGGCCCGAGCCCTTCACGCGGTCCGCGATGTGGTGCGCGGTGTCCGCGAGGTAGGCGCGGATCAGCTCCTCGATCCCGGCGAGCTGCGCCGCCGTGAGCGCGACGTCGGCCGGGTCGCCGCCGGAGTACATGCCCGTCGAGCTGTGCTCGGGGCGCACCGGGGTGTACGCGAGGCGGTCGGGGGCGATCGCGAAGCGGTTCCCGCTGCCGTCGACGTAGACGTAGGTCACGCGGGGGCCCGGGCGGCGAGCCAGCGGTCGGTGCGCTCGGCGACGGCGGCCATCGCGCCGAGCAGCGTGCGCTGCCACATCGACGGCGGCTTCGACGGGAAGAACAGCTCCTGCAGCCGGTCCTGCCCGGCGCGCGACAGCTTGAACAGGCCCTTGATCGACTTCTGCTCGGTGCCGCGATCGGGCCGCACCTTCTTCATGCGGCGCAGGATCTCGTTGTGGTAGCGGAAGCCCTGCAGGTTCATCGCCGCCGGGTCGATGCCGAGCTCGAGGAACGCCGGGTTGATGATGAAGCCGCTCGCGATCATCTCGAGCTGCATGCGCGTCTGGAACCACCACAGCGCGAGCGCGTCGCGGTCCGAGAGCCCCTCGAGCACCTGCGGCAGCGTCAGCACGCCGAGCCCGACGTGGCGCGCCTCGTCGCGTTCGAAGTAGTAGAGGAGCTCGGTCAGCACGGGCTCGATCTTCGCGTCGGCGATCGCGCGGAACATCACGACCGCCGTGCTCTCGACGAGGAGCTGCATGCCGACGACCTTGTAGAGGAGGTTGTCGGTCTCGAGCAGCTCGACGAGCAGGCGGCGGCTCCAGCCGCCGAGGCGCTCGACCTCGATGCCGGCGCGCCACAGGTAGTCGCGCAGCACGTAGAAGTGGCGGGCCTCGTCGAACACCTGGCTCGACGCCGCCATCTTCGCCGGCGTGTCCTCGAGCTTGACCGCGAGGTCCGCGCTGATCGACCACGCCGCGAGCTCGCCCCACAGGAGGACGGAGGCGACCTTGCCGAACGCGCGCTTCTTGTCCTCGGGGAAGTGGATGCCGCCGTGCTTGGCGACGAGCTCGTCGAGCGTCGTGCGGCCGTCCCACGCCTGCTCGTGACCCTTGTGGTAGATGCGCGCGACGGTGTCCGTGCGCGCCTGCGCCATCCCGACGATGGACGCGTCTCCGAGCTCGTACTGCGGGAAGTGCGTGCGCGGTCGACTGGGGCGCAACCAGCGTTCGGTCAGAGTGGCCATGGTCATCCCTTCTTCGGTTCGGGTTTGAGCCGGTCGGAGAGCGTGCCGATCGCGTGCAGGCGGGTCGCCTCGGTGGCGAGCCTGTCGAGGTCCACGGGGGCGTCGCTGCGCAGGGCGGCGAGCGCGAGCTTCTCGACGCCGCCGACCACCATCGTGGCGACGGCGCGCGGGTCGAGCGGACGGATGAAGCCCGCCCGCTGCGCTGCGATGAGCGACCGCTCGACGATGCCGACCAGCGCGTCGTCGATCTCGCCGAGCACCTTCTCGATGTCGACGTCGAGGCCCACCGCCTCGCGCAGGAGGATGCGCAGCGTGTCGTCGTCCTGGAACACGACCTCGAGCAGCTGGCGCAGCTGCGCGGCGGAGTACGCGATCGCGGAGCTGCGCGTCACCTTCTCGGGCGGCACCGTCGTCTCCTGCGCCGACTGCCGCTCCATCAGCGTCCGGACCCGCTCGAGCGTCTCGCGCAGGATCGCCTCCAGCACCGAGCGCTTGTTGGCAAAGTACAAATACAGCGTCCCGCGTCCGATGCCGGCCGCCTCGCAGATGTGGCTGACATTGGCAGCGTGAAAACCGCGCTCCGCGAAGACGCGCTTCGCGCAGGCCAGGATGTGGCGCTGCCGGTCGGGTGAGCGCATGTAACTCATCTACATCACTCGGAACTGACGTGTCAGTTCTACGCGAGCTGCGATGCTGCGTCAAGCGCTACCTCGTGTCCGGCTGCGCTGGATCTCCACAAATACGGGCGGACAACGGCGCGTTGGCACCGCGTGAGACGACTCGCGCGGCGCTTCGCGATCGGCTGTGCCGTCGGTGTCGTCGCGGTGGTCGGCGCGGCGGTCGTCGGGAGCGCGTGCCTCGTGCGCCGCACGAGCGCGTACATCTACGATCCCGGCGACGAGGTGCCGGCGCGTGCGTGGGCGATCGTCCTCGGGGCGCGGGTGAAGCCGGAGGGCGAGCCGTCGGATGCGTTGCGCGACCGGCTCGAGACGGCGCGCGGGTTGTTCGCCGACGGGCACGTGCGGCAGATCTTCGTGTCCGGCGACGGGCACAGGGGCGAGGATGCGGCGATGGAGGCGTGGCTCGTCGCGGCCGGCGTGCCGCCCGCGCGGATCGTGCGCGACCCGCGCGGGTTCCGGACGCGCGCGACCATGGAGAACGCGGCGGCGCACGGGATCCGCGAGGCCGTCGTGTGCACGCAGCGCTTCCACCTGCCGCGCGCCGTCGCGTGGGCGCGGCACCTCGACATCGACGCGATCGGGTACGAGTCGCCGCGCCTCCTCTACCCCGTGTACCGCAAGGATCGGCTGCGCGAGGCGGCGGCGCGGACCATGGCGCTCGTCGAGATGCTGCTCGATTAGCTCCTGTCGCGGTTCGACGTGGTTCTCGGAGTGCGGCGATCCGGTACGCGACGGTGCAGCCGATAGCGCGCCCGTCGCGGTTCGATGCGGTCCTCGGAGGGCAGGGCGCGGCGATCCGGTACGGGACGGCCGACCTCTCAGTCGGCGACGCCGTCGACCGACCGACCGAGCTCCTTCGCGCGCAACACCGCCGTCACGCGCGCGGACCGACGGGCTGTCGACGGTGCAGCCGGCCGACCGCTCAGTCGGCGACGCCGTCGGCCGACCGACCGAGCTCCTTCGCGCGCAGCAGGGCCGTCACGCGCGCGGACCGACGGGCTTCGTCGCGAGCTTCGTCTCCTCGAGTGCGGCGGCGATGCGCAGCAGCTCGCCCTCGGAGCCGCGCGTGCCGATGAACATGATCGACAGCGGGCGGCCGCGCTCGTCGATGCCGCACGGCGCGGCGATCGACGGCAGGTCCGCGAGGTTCGCGATCGGCGTGAATGCGCCGAGCGCGCGGAGCAGCAGCAGCTCCTGGCCGCCGCCGACGAGCGCGCGCGTCATCGCGGGCGGGGGGATCGCCGTCGTCGGCAGCGCGAGGATCGGCGTGCGCTCGAGGACGCGGTTCGTCGCGGCGCGCAGTGCGTCGCGCCGGCGATACAGCACCTGGGCGTCGTCCGTCGACAGCGCGCCGCCGACGGCGAGCGACATCTTCGCGGCGCGCGACGTCGCCATCGCCGCCATCGGGCCGGTCGCGAGCTCGTGCGCGCCGATCATCCCGCCGAGGAACGTCGCCGTGTGCAGCCCCGGCAGCTCGACGCGCTCGCCGACGACGCCGAGCGCCGCGAGCGCGCGGTCGAACGCCGTCGCCACGGCGCGCGCCACCCTCGTCCGCCCGATCGGCACGCCGACGCGCTCCGGCACCCACGCCACCGGCTTCACGACGGGCTCGCCCGCCATCACGTGCCACAGCGTCGCGCAGTCCTCGACGGTGCGCGTGATCGGCCCGATCGCGTCCAGCGTGCGCACCGGGCTGCAGATCCCGGCGCGCGGCAGCCCCTCGCGGCTCGTCTTCAGCCCGTACAGCCCGCAGAACGCGGCCGGGATGCGGATGCTGCCGAGCCCGTCTCCGCCGACGCCGTAGCGCGCCAGCCCGGCCGCCACCGCGACCGCCGTCCCGGTGCTCGATCCGCCGGGCGAGTAGCCCGGGGCGCGCGGGTTCACGGGCGTCGGGTAGTGCATGACGACGCCGAGCCCGTCGATGCCGAGCTCGGTCATCTTCGCCTTCCCGATGATCCGCCCGCCGCCGGCGACGATGCGCGCCACCACCTCCGCATCCACCGCGGCCACCGCTCCGCCGTTCGCGCACCCCACGCCCGTCGGGCATCCGGCGACGTCGATCTGGTCCTTGATGACCACGTCGCCGTCGAGGGGCCCGCGCCTGGCGCCCCTCGGCACCCCGACGACGGGCTCGACGAGCGGGCTCACCCCATGCTCGTCCCTCGCCTCCGGCCGGTCCGGTTCCCGCGCTGCGAACCTCTCGGCCCCCAGCACGGGCACCGGGGCCCCGGCGATCGCCTTCAGCAGCCACCCCGGCTTCCGCCGGATCAGGAACTTTCGCACCAGGTCATCGAACGCAGCCACGCCTGCTATAGTGCCGTGTCTTTGACAATTCGGGGGCGTACCGGTTTCGACGGGGATGTCGCCGTCCGGACCGCGCGTCGTGGCGCCCATGGCCACGTAAAAATGGGCAATCCTGCAATTGCGAACGATAACAACGTTGGCGTTGCTCTCGCTGCCTAACTCAAATTAGGTAACGACGGTGCCTGCAGCTTCCGTCTGGAGCCGCAGAACATCGACACAATCAGGCTGGACCTCCTCACCCGTCGGCGCATGGAGGTCGAGAGTTAGCCGACTCGTCGCGCCCGCAGGCCGGCCGCTGCCGGCGGGCGCGAGACAACCAATCAGCGTGCCTACACGCGTAGACGTTCGTTCGAAAGCATCTCCGGACGCGGGTTCGACTCCCGCCGCCTCCACCAACTTTTCGCGGAGCTAGCCCGATTTCGCGGCTGCTCTGCCCAAACTCTGCCCAATTGCGACCGGTCCCTCCATGTCGAGGAGCTGGACGGTCTCGCGCGCGACCTCGGGCGCGAGGTGGGCGTAGCGCATCGTCATCAGGATCGTGGAGTGGCCCATCAGATCCTGCACCGCCTTGATCGGCGCGCCGCGCATCACGAGGTGCGAGGCGAACGAGTGCCGACACACGTGCCACGTGATGAGCCGAAGCCCCGCCCGTTTGCACGCGCGCCATAGCGGATGGCGAACCTCGCCCTCGGTCAGCATGTGGCCGCCGGCATCGCAGAACACGAGCGGGCCACGGAGATGCCGGTGATCCTTCAGCGCCTTCTGGGCGTCGTTGGACAACGGGATCTCGCGCGACTTGCCCGACTTCGGCGTGCCGAGGTGGCCCCACACGACGTTGCGCCGGACCGTGATCCGGCCGGCGACGAGGTCGACGTCCTGCCACTGCAACGCGAGTAGCTCGCCGATCCGCATGCCGGTGCGCAGCGCGACGAGGATCATCGTCTGCCACTCACCGTCCGCGGCGGCGACGAGCCGCTTCGCCTCGTCGAACGTGAAGAAGTCGAACTCGGGCTTCTCGTTCTTCAGCCACTCGACGTCGGGCACCGCCTCGATGAGACCGCGCTTGCGCGCGACCACGAGCATCCGGCGCAACACGGTCAACACGTTGTTGATCGTCTTGGCCGACAGGTACCGCACCGGCTTGCCGTCGAGTGGTTGACCCTTGGCATCCGTCGCCTTGCCCTTCACCTGCGCCTTCTTGATCCCGTACGCCTTCTCCACGTTGTGGATCGGCGTCTTCGAAAGGGCGATCTTGAAGTCCTCGATCACGGCGTACGTGACGCGATCGAGCCGCAGATCTCCGAGGCGCGGCAGGATGTGCATGCGGAGGATGCCCTCCTTGCTCTCGACCGACGACGGCTTGTTCTTGATCCGCGAGGCGTCCAGAAACACCGTGTGGAACTCGCGAACCGTCGGGACCTCCTTGCTCGTGACGAGCTTCTTCGGCTCGCCGGTTTCGAGGACGCGCGTAATGGCTCGGCGCTCCGCCTCCTCGGCGCCTGCCCGGGTCTCGGGCAGGCCCTCGGCCTTCGGAGTTCCGAAGATGCGCACCTTGCGTCCATCCGGGGTGCGCACCCGCTTGCGGTAGAACCAGGTTCCGAACCGCGTATCACGTCGAACACTCATCTCGATCTCCTTGATGAGCGCTCGCTGCACGAACGCGATGATGCCACGACGAGGCGAACGCGCGATCACGACGCGCGGCGATGATCGGCAACGCGATCGCCTCGATCATCGCGTCGCCGACGATGGCGCGCAGAGCGACGCGTCGAGCCAGGCGATCACCGCACCGCGCCGCAGCAGGATGCGCTTGCCGAGCCGCTGGTGTGGGATCACGCCACGCGTCGTGTACTCGTACACGGTGTTGCGATCGACGCCGAGAAACGCGGCGGCCTCGTCCACCGTCATCACGTCGCTCGCGGGCTCGGCCGCGGGTGACGTCGAAGGCGCCGCCACGCACTCCTGCATCGCGCACAGGAATGCCTTGAACGCCTCGAATGCCTGCCGCTCCAGGAACTCGCGCGATCGCGCCGTGGGCGCCGTGGGCGTGTTCGTGTTCGTGTTCGCGGTTGCCTTCACGAGCGCGACCGTCACGACGCGAACCTCCGCTCGAGATCGGGCAGACTCGCCGCCAGTACACGCGCCAGCTCGCACGGCTCGAGGTCGAGCCACATCATGACCATCGCGATCAAGTCCGGATCGTTCGCGAGCGCGGCCCGCGTGAAGGCTGGGATGAGCGCGGCCAGGCGCCGGCCCTGGTCTTCGGTGAGCAGCGAGATCGTCGCGCTGGCCTTGGCCGCGAGTCGTGCGCCGAAGCCGCGAAGCTGCGCCGATATCGGCGGTGGCGCTGCGATCTGGCGCGTCCTGCTGCACAGCACCTCCGCGGTCGCGTGGGAGATGTCCGCGTAGGCATCGACCATCGTCTGGAGCTGCGCCGACTGCACGCGCATCACCTCAACCATCGCCTCCGCGGCGGCCTCCTTCGTGTGCCTGTCGTCTGCCATCGTCTTCTCCTTGGGGGATTGTTGCTTCACGACGCGATCGCCTTCTCGAGGCCGTCGAGGTTCGCTTCCAGCCAGGCAGCCGCGGCTTCGTCGTCGAGCCGGGCTAGCTCGACGAGCATGCGCCGGAGTTCGGGCAGCACCTGCGCTGTCGTGCTCACCTTGGGTGCAAGCGCCATCAACCTCATCTGCGTTGCCGGCGACAGCCGCGGCATCAGCATCACCACGCGATCGCGAAGCTGCTTGCTGGTCGGCTCGCTGCTCTGCGGACGCGCCGGCGGTTTCGAGCAGTGCTCGCGAACGAGCGCGACGACCTGTTCGACGGGCATCACCGACAGCTCGGCCGCGACGCTGTCCCCGCGCGCGTCGGCGAGCAGCGCCGCCAGGAACGCACGCTCGCGAGGTGTGAGCTGCTGCTGGACACGCGCGAGGTGCGCCATCCCGTTCACCGTGACCGGCGCAGGCGGCTCGACAGACCCGGGCTCGGCGGGCTCGTCCTTCTTGCCCTGCCACGTGGCGACAAGGCCCGGGATCAGCGGGGTCACGGTCGAGAGGAACTGCATCATCGGACTCGCGTTCGGATCCGCTTCCTCCTCGGCGTCGCCGTGGTCGTCGTCGCTCTGGTCGTCCGGCTCCTCGCGCGGGGGCGGCAAGTCGGGGAACGCCACGTTGCGTGGCAGGCCCTTGTTCATCGCGAGCGTCTTGATCCAGTCCGCTTGCGAGTCGCTGATCGCGCGCAGCGCCTCGCCGTTGATGCGCGCGATCTCGGTCAGCGCGTGGAGCGCGAAGCGGAGATCCGTCGTCGGGCCGGCGTGCTGCGCCCCTTTCAACGCGGCGAGCGGCACGTCGGGCACGTTCGCGTTGCGCGGGCGCGAAGCCTGGATCGTCGTGACGAAGTCGAGCACCTCGCCCAGCTCGTCGAGCGCGTAGACCCGGTAGGTATCGGGCCCGCACAGATCGACCAGTTCCGCCGCCGTCGTCGAGAGCGGGAATCGCATCGCGGTGCCGTCCGGGCCGGTGAGCACGCGTGGCCGGCCCGCGGTGTGGCGACTGATCCTCCAGCTCGCGGTGCCTTCGGGCAGCGCCAGGAGGTGCCCGAGCGCGTCACGCGCGAGTGGAGGATGGACGTTCTCGACTTCGGGTTCGGCGGTGCTGACCTTCATGGATCCCAAGCCTACGGACGCGGTCCGCAACGCTTGCGGACCGAGCAGATCCCGGCGACCGTGAAGCATGGTGGAAAGTCCGGTCAGAACCTTCGCGGAAGCCTTCCTGAAAGCCGGGCCCAAAGCCTTCTGGAAGCCTTCCTGGCCGGCTTCTCTTCGTGAATCGAAGCACCTTCTCGCGGGAGCATCGCGTGTACAAGCGCGGTGAGTACGGCCAGGTCGCGCGTGCGTTGCGGGTCCTCGATGCCCTGCGCGGGTACAAGCGCGGGCGGTGGGTGACCAAGGTTGGAACCGAGATCGGCGTGAGCGAGCGGACCGTGCGCCGCGACCTCGCCGAGCTCCAGGACGCCGGCTTCGACATCGAGGTCACGCGCCGCGACGGCCGGGTGATCGCGACCCTGATCGACGAGCGCACCGCCACGCCCATCGCGATCACCAAGCGCGAGCGGTTCAGCCTGCTCGCCGTCCGCCGCGTGTTCGACGTCCTGCAGGGAACGCCGTTCCTCGAGGACGTGCGCTCGGTGTTCGCCAAGCTGGAGCAGCGCATGAGCGACAAGGAGCGCGCCGAGCTGGCCTCGTTCGGCGAGCGCTTCGTGTACATGCCCGACCACGGCACCAAGTCCTACGCCGGCAAGGAAGACATCATCGACGCCATCCAGACCGGCATCCTGTCGAGCAAGGTGGTCCGTTACCGCTACGCCGACGCGAAGGGGCGGGCTCGATCCGGTCACCTCGCCCCGCTTGCGATCGCCCTCTATCGCCACGGCCTGTACGTGATCGCGGTGCGCCTCAAGGAGCCGGACGGGCTCGCGGCCGCCGCGAACGTCGGCATCTTCGCGATCGAGCGATTCAACGAGGCCGAGCACCTGCGTTCCCACACGTTCGCGATGCCCGCGGACTTCAAGCTCGCCAGCGTCCTGCACGGCGCCTTTGGCCCGCACCTCCCCGACGAGGACGGTCCGCACGAGATCCTCATCGAGTTCGCAGCCGACAAAGCCGGCTACGTCACCTCGCGCACCTGGCACGAGTCGCAACGCATCGAAGTCATGCCCGACGGCGCCGTGCGCGTCTCGATGCGGCTCCCTGCGCTCGGCTCGGTGCGCTCGTGGGTGCTCGAATGGGGTGTCGCGGCCCGCGCCCTCGCGCCCACCAAGCTCGTGGACGCGATCGGAGACGAAGCGCGGCGCACGGCCGCCCGCTACAAGCCCAAGTCCTGATAATCTCGTACCGATCTGGTGGGGCGTTTGTGGCCCCGGGGCCGCGTGAACGCCCTCGTTCGACCGTCATACGCGTGCGCGATGATGGATGCCTGCCTGCTGTACTCGGAGAACTCCATGGCCGCGAAACGCACGACAAACAAGAAGATCGAGCCCGCCGAAAAGGCGCGTCGTGGACGTGCCGCGAAGGCCGACGCGGCCCCAACGCCGACCGTCAACGCGACCAAGGCCACCAAGCAGAGCAACACGACGAATGGCGGCGGTGACCTCGGCTTCGAGCGCACGCTCTGGCAGGCCGCCGACAAGCTCCGCAACAACATGGACGCTGCCGAGTACAAGCATGTCGTCCTCGGCCTGATCTTCCTGAAGTACATCTCCGATGCATTTGACGAGCGCCACGCGCAGCTCGTGGCGCTCGAAGACGAAGGCGCCGACGCCGAAGATCCGGACGAGTACCGTGCCGAGCGCGTGTTCTGGGTCCCGAAGGCCGCGCGCTGGTTGGGCATTCAAGCGAAGGCCAAGGATCCGAGGATCGGTCAGCTGATCGACGACGCGATGGTGGCGATCGAGAAGGACAACCCATCGCTCAAGGGCGTGCTGCCCAAGAACTACGGGCGTCCCGGACTCGACAAGCAACGCCTCGGCGGACTCGTCGATCTGATCGGCACGATCGGGCTCGGGTCGAAGGATCATCGGTCCAAGGACATCCTCGGCCGCGTCTACGAGTACTTCCTCTCGGAGTTCGCGCTCTCCGAGGGCAAGAAGGGCGGGCAGTTCTATACACCGCGGTCAGTTGTGCGTGTTCTCGTCGAGATGCTCGCGCCGTACAGGGGCCGCGTGTTCGATCCGTGCTGTGGCTCCGGCGGTATGTTTGTGCAGTCGGAGAAGTTCGTCGAGGAACATGGCGGACGCATCGGTGACGTCAGCGTGTACGGCCAGGAGTCGAACGAGACGACGTGGCGTCTCGCGAAGATGAACCTCGCGATTCGGGGAATCGAGGCCAACCTCGGCGCCGAGCACGCCGATTCGTTTCACCGCGACCAACACAAGGACCTCAAGGCCGACTACATCCTCGCCAACCCGCCGTTCAACGATAGCGACTGGGGCGGCGATCGCCTTGTCGATGATGCGCGCTGGAAGTTCGGTGTCCCACCGACGGGCAACGCGAACTTCGCGTGGGTGCAGCACCTCATTCACCACCTCGCACCGGGCGGTTTTGCCGGGTGCGTGCTCGCGAACGGCTCGATGTCGTCGAACCAGTCCGGCGAGGGCGAGATCCGCAAGGCAATCGTCGAGGCGGACCTCGTCGACTGCATGCTGGCGCTACCGGGGCAGCTGTTCTATTCGACGCAGATCCCAGTCTGCCTTTGGTTTCTCGCGCGCGACAAGAAGGGCGGAGGGAAGTTTCGTAATCGCCGTGACGAGGTCCTGTTCATCGACGCTCGCAAGCTCGGCCGGATGATCGACCGGACGCAGCGGGAGCTGAGTAGTGAGGACATCGCGACGATCGCAGCAAAATATCACGCGTGGCGAGGTGACAAGGGCGCCGAACGATACGAGGACGTGAACGGGTTCTGCAAGAGCGTCCCGCATGACGGGATCCGTGAGCACCAGTACGTGCTCACGCCAGGACGCTACGTTGGAGCCAACGAAGGGGAACTCGATGAAGAACCGTTCAATTCTCGATTCCCTCGACTCTTGGCGAAGCTCGATGAGGAATTCAGAGAAGGAGCGCGACTAGAGGCAGCGATCCGCGACGCGTTGCGGAGCCTGCAGAATGGCTGAAGCCGTCGCATTTGGAGACTTGCTCGAAGGTGGGACGCGGAACGGCATCTACAAGAGCAAGGAGTTTCACGGGCGGGGACACAAGATCGTCAACATGGGGGAGCTATTCGCGCATCCGCGGCTGGGACCGGTCGCAATGGAGCGCGTCGAGCTGACTGAGTCTGAACGTGAACGCTTCGAGCTGTGCCCCGGCGACCTGCTATTCGCTCGTCGTTCTCTCGTTGCAGAAGGAGCCGGCCGGTGTTCGGTTGTGATGTCGGTTGATGAGCCAACGACCTTCGAGTCCTCCATCATCCGAGCGCGCCCGGATCCAAAGCGCGCAGATAGCTTGTTTCTCTACTACCTGTTTAGTTCGGCGCGCGGAGCCCATCTCTTAGATACGATCCGTCGTGATGCCGTCGTTGCGGGCATCACGGGCGCCGACCTTGTCCGACTGCAACTTGATGTGCCCGACGTATCGACTCAGCGTGCAATCGCTGAGGTTCTTGGCGTACTCGACGACAAGATCGAACTCAATCGGCGAATGAACGAGACTCTCGACGAGCTGGGAAGCACTCTATTTAGGAGCTGGTTCATCGACTCTGTAGCCACGGATGCTGAAAGAGGCTCAGCGACTCACAGACTCCCGACGGGTTGGACCATTGGAACTGTCGATGACGCGGTCTCGTTGGTGATTGACCACAGAGGAAAGACCCCGTTGAAGCTCGGCGGAGATTGGAGCGCCAGTGGGGTTCCCGCGATCTCGGCAAAGAACGTCAAGAACGGCAGGCTGATTTCCCGGGACGACGTTCGCTTCGTGGACGTTGATCTCTATTCGAGGTGGATGCGAGAGCCGCTCAAGGGGGGCGACGTGCTGCTTACATCGGAGGCGCCCCTTGGCGAGCTGTGCTACTTGCCAACTGACAGTCACTTTTGCCTGAGCCAGCGTCTGTACGCGCTGCGCGCTGCACCTGATCGCTGTACACCATCATTTCTCTACTATTGGCTGCGGAGCTCGTCGGCCCAGACGGAGATGCAGGCACGTGCGACAGGCACAACTGTGCTTGGAATCCGACAGAGCGAGCTTCGAAAGGTTCGCGTCCCTCTCCCTCCGCTATCAACAACGCAGCGTTTCCACGAAGTTGTTCACCCGCTACTTGAGCGTCAACACGCCAACGAGAGCGAGTCGCGCATACTCGCAAGCGTCCGAGATGTGCTCCTCCCGAAACTACTTTCTGGTGAACTACTCACGCGCGATGCTGAGCGCGTGGTCGAGGCGGTGGCGTGAAGATGAAAGCGAGCAAGCCCACGTGCGCGCTGGCTCGTGCGGCAACGTGCGCGCTGGCTCGTGCGGCACTTGCGCAAGTGCCGCTTGCGCAATTGATCTGGTACCACCACGTAACGCTGCTCGATAAGCGCGGCGGCCAGCTCGACAGGCGCCGGTGCGCCACGGGGACCGTTGAGCACGGTTGGTCGCGCAACGCCCTCGTGTTCGAGATCGCAGGCAAGCTCCACGGGCTACACGGAAGGGCACTCAACAACTTGCTCCTACGTCCGAAGCTGCGAAGTAAGCGATCATGAGCCCGGCGATCTACGAGTCCGATGTCGAGGAGTTCGCGCTCGCGCAGCTCGCTGCGCTCGGCTACGACTGCATCAACGGCGAGGACATCGCGCCCGAGGAGCCCGCCGCCGAGCGCACGAGCTTCGGCGAGGTCATCCTCCGCGGCCGGCTGGAAGAAGCACTGCGCCGGCTCAACCCTGACACTCCACAGGCCGCGATCGACGAGGCGCTCCGCAAGGCGACGGTGCCCGATGGCGTCTCGCTGCTCCAGAACAACCGCACGTTCCACCGGATGCTCCGCGACGGCGTCGAGGTCGAGATCGCAGGCGACAAGGGTGAGGCCCTGCATCCGCGACTACGGCTCCTCGACTTCGACGATCCGGACGAGAACGACTGGCTCGCGGTCAACCAGTTCACGATCGTCGAGGGCCACCACAATCGGCGGCCGGACATCATCCTGTTCGTGAACGGGTTGCCGCTCGTCGTCTTCGAGCTGAAGAACCTCGCCAACGAGACCGCCACGATCCAGGACGCCTACCAGCAGATCCAGACCTACAAGCAGCAGATCCCATCGCTGTTCGTGTTCAACGAGCTGGTGGTGCTGTCAGACGGGTTCGTCGCGCGTGTCGGCACGTTCACCGCGCCCTGGGAACGCTACGCGCCGTGGCGCACCGTCGACGGCCAGGAAGTCACGCCGAAGACCGCGCTGGAGCAGAACACGCTGATCGACGGCGTGTTCGAGAAGCGCCGGTTCTTGGAGCTGATCAAGAGCTTCATCGTCTTCGAGGACGAGAAGAACGGGACGGTGAAGAAGCTCGCCGCCTACCACCAGGTTGGCGCAGTCCGCGAGGCGATCAACCAGACGGTACGCGCGACCCGGCCGAGCGGCGATCGCAAGGTCGGCGTTGTCTGGCACACCCAGGGCTCGGGCAAGTCACTCACAATGGCGTTCTACGCCGCGCGCGTGGTTGACGAGTCGGCGATGGAGAACCCGACGATCGTGGTCATCACCGATCGCAACGATCTCGATGACCAGCTGTTCGGCACGTTCGCGCGCTGCGCCGAGCTACTCCGCAACACGCCCGTTCAGGCGCGCGACCGTGACCACCTGCGCGCGCTGCTCGCGGTCGCGTCCGGCGGCGTTGTGTTCACGACGATCCAGAAGTTCCTGCCCGAGGAGAAGGGCGACAAGTTCCCGGAGCTATCGCCACGCCGGAACATCGTGGTGATCGCCGACGAAGCCCACCGCAGCCAGTACGGCTTCAAGGCGAGGCTCGTGAAAGACAAGGACGGTGGATACCTCGTCCCAGGGTTCGCCCAGCACATGCGCGACGCGCTTCCTAACGCGTCGTTCATTGGCTTCACCGGGACTCCGATCGAGCTGACTGACAAGAACACGCGCGCCGTGTTCGGCGACTACATCTCGGTCTATGACATCCAGCGCGCCGTCGAGGACGGCGCCACGGTCCCCATCTACTACGAGAGCCGGCTCGCGAGGCTCTCGCTCGACGCCGAGCAACGCGCGGTGATCGACGACGAGTTCGAGGAGGTCACCGAGCAGGAAGAAGACACCCGCAAGGAGAAGCTCAAGTCCCGGTGGGCCGCGCTCGAAGCGGTCGTCGGCGACGAAAAACGGGTGAAGGTCATCGCCGACGACATCGTTCAGCACCTGGAGCGCCGGCTCGAAGGCATGAAGGGCAAGGCGATGATCGTGTGCATGTCGCGGCGCATCTGCGTCGCGATGCACGACGCGATCAAGGCGCTGCGACCGGCGTGGACCGCGAGCTCCGAGCCGGACGATGACGAAGCGCCGCCGACAGCTCAGCCGGTCGCGGTCGTGCACGCACCTGCGGCGCGCGCAGCGGAGGCGGCCGCGAAGTGGGGCAAGCCCGATCCGGCGGCGCCGAGAAGCGACTCGCCCGACGACCTCGGCGGGCAAATGAAGGTCATCATGACGGGCTCCGCCGCCGATCCGCTCGAGTGGCAGGAACATATCCGCAGCAAGACGCGGCTCGAGAAGCTCGCCGATCGGTTCCGCGACGCGAACGACCCGCTGAAGCTCGTGATCGTGCGCGACATGTGGCTTACCGGGTTCGACGCCCCCTCGATGCACACGCTCTACGTCGACAAGCCGATGCAGGGCCATGGCCTCATGCAGGCGATCGCCCGGGTGAACCGCGTGTGGGGCGACAAGCCCGGCGGCCTGGTTGTCGACTACCTCGGCCTCGCCGACAACCTCCGCAAGGCCCTCGCGACATACACGCAGGCCGGCGGAAAGGGCGAGACCGCGGTCAGCCAGGCCGAGGCGATCGCGATCATGCTGGAGAAGCTCGAAGCCTGCCGCGACTTCTTCCACGGCTTCGACTACGGCAAGTTCCTCCACGGGAACCGCTTCGAGCGGCTGCTGATCATCCCACACGCGCTGGAACACGTGTACGCCAGCGAGGATGGCCGCGATCGCATCGTCGACCTGGTGGCCGCGCTGGAGAAGGCATTCGGCCTGGCGCTCGGCACCGACGAAGCGATGATCGCGCGCGACGAGGTCGCGTTCTTCCAGACCATCAAGGCCGCGGTGCTCAAGTCCTCGGTCGCGACTGCCGGTCGCTCTCGAATCGAGGTCGAGACCGCGATCCGTCAGATCGTCTCAAAGGCGCTCGTCACCGACCGCGTGATCGACGTCTTCGAGGCGGCCGGCCTCAAGAAGCCGGATGTCTCGATCCTCTCGGAGGACTTCCTCGCCGAGATCAAGGACCTGCCACAGAAGCACCTGGCGGTGGAGTTGCTTCAGAAGTTGCTCAACGATGACATCAAGGTCCGGCGCAAGAAGAACGTCGTCCAGTCCGAGGCGTTCTCCGACAAGCTGGAGAAGACGATCCACCGCTACCGCAACCGCGCGATCGAAACCGTACAAGTAATCGAGGAGCTGATCGGCCTCGCAAAGGACGTGCAGTCCGCCAGCAAACGCGGCGTGCAGCTCGATTTGAACGAGGACGAACTAGCGTTCTACGACGCGCTCGAAACAAACGACTCAGCTGTGGCGGTGCTCGGCAACGCGGTTCTCACCAGGATCGCCCGCGAGCTGACGCAGACGATCCGTAACTCCGTCACCCTGGACTGGACGGTGAAGGAGACTGTGCGCGCCAAGCTGCGGACGCTCGTCCGTCGGCAGCTGAAGAAGCACGGCTACCCACCGGACAAGACTGAAAAGGCGGTCGACACGGTGCTCAAACAAGCCGAGCTACTCGCGGCAGATTGGACTGGCGGATGAACGGGACAGAGCTGACCTGGCTACACATCTCTGACATTCATCTTAGGGAGGAGACCGCCTGGGCTCAGGACATCGTGCTCTCGGCAATGCTTGACGACATCAGCAGACGCTACAAGGCAGTCCCGCCAGACCTCATCTTCATCACGGGTGACATCGCGTTCTCCGGCAAACCCAAGGAGTATGACCGCGCCGAGGAGTTTGTTCGTAAGCTTGGTTCGATTCTCGGCCTCGAACTGGATCGCATATTCCTCGTTCCAGGAAACCACGACATCGATCGTTCCCTCGAAGAAGATGCGTTCGCTGGCGCACAAGGGCGGCTTCTCACCCTGACTGAGGTCGACCGATTCTTCTCCAACCCCGGCCGACGAAAGACGCTGTTTGGACGTCAGCGAGCGTTTCGTGACTTCATTAACCGGCTGCGAGGAGGATCGCCCGTCTACTCCGATACGAGCTACTGCCACCACCAAATTGTGAAGGTGGGCGCGGTCAGGGTACGCGTGTTGCTCATCGATTCGACTTGGCTCGCCGAAGGTGGCGACAAGGACGCCAGCAATATCCTCGTGGGCGAACGCCAGATCTTGGACTTCAAGAGTGCTGTCTCTTCTGATGGGGAGACGCTCACCTTTGCCTTGATGCACCACCCATTTTCATGGCTTCGCGAGTTTGAGCAGTCCGTGATCGAAAACGCTGTGAGTGAGGAGGCCGACATCTGTCTGAGGGGACATGTCCATGTCGCCGATCAACGAGCTACAGAGACTCCTCAGGGCCGGATGGCGATCTTCACCGCAGGCGCAGGCTTCGACAACCGGACGACAGCGAACACGTACCTTCGCTGCACGCTCGATCTGTCGACAGGAAAGGGAGACAAGGTCACCCATCGCTACGTTCATCATGAGAAGTCATGGGAAGCTAGCGAGCCGAAGGAGTGGACGCTCTTGCCCGCTCCACGCGATGGAGACGCTCGCGCGATCCTTGCGGTGTTGACGGGCAGGTGCGGTCGTCCTCACTACCTGACGTGCCTCTTGGCGGGGCTAATGACTGACATCCCCTTTTCGCTTGGGGAACGCCAGGTATTCGCAAGCGTCACGGCATCTATTCCTGGTGGTGATGCTGCCCTCGGCTCGTCGATCACTCGCCTCCGCTTCCACGAGCATTGGCGCTCTGTTTGGGATGAATCGGCGTGGTTGGCTTCGTTAGAGGAAATGCTCAAGTATGTGGACGCGCGGCTGGCCTCGTTCACAAGCCTGACCGGTGATCTAGACCGGAAGGAACGGGAAGCAATGGTGCTTCTCGGGGTAGTGGAATCGTTACCGGATTCTCTGAGTTCGTTGCGCAGCGAGGTCTCTTCTTTGATCGCTGCGAGAGACATCGACCGAGCACGCGAGGTGATGGATCGCTGGCTTGCTGAGCCAGGGACGCCACGGGATCGGGTCGAGCTCGGGCTCGTGAACATCCAACTCCTACTCGCCGAGAACCGCCCCAAGGCCGCGCTTGTCGCCGCGGAGCAGGTCCTCGAACAGGAGTCTTCAGCGCAGAATATGAGCCTTACCGCGATCTGCGCTCATCATGCAGGCGAGTTGTCTCGCGCAGCCGCTCTCATGCACTCTGCGCTCGACGCGGGCATGAACACTGAAGAGGTGCGTAGAGCAGCGATTCAGATTGCTGGAGCAGCCGGAGACAAGGCGCTCGCCGAAAGGGTGCGAACGTGAGCGACACAACCTCCGATGGATTCCATGTTCGCATGGACTTTGACCGGATGCTCGAGACGATCGCTGCTCGCATCTACGACAACCAGTTCGCCTTTCTTCGCGAGAACGTTCAGAACGCCATCGATGCGCTTCGAATGCAGGCGCAGAGGGACCGCCGAGCCTCTAGCGATAGCGGCTACAGGATTGATATTCACATCGCGGGCAACAGTGCCAGCATCTCGGACAACGGCATCGGCATGACGAAGGAGGAGTTGGTTCAGAACTTCTGGACGATGGGAGCGAGCGGAAAAAACACAGCCGAGGCACGGGCAGCCGGTTGCATCGGAACGTTTGGTATTGGTGGCTTTGCGAATTTCGGTGTGTGCGACTCGTTGGAAGTCATCTCGAAGACGGACACATGCCCCACGGCACACTCTACCTCGCTCGCGAGGTCAGCGTTTGGCATTGATCGTTATGCGCTTCCAAAGGTGGCTTATCACGCGACGGCGGAACGACAGGAGCGGGGCACCACAGTAAGGGGCACGGGGAGAACGTCCTTCGATGTGGCTCAACTCCAGCAGTATATTCGGCAGTTCGTGGGGCATGTGGAAGAGCCGATTTTCTTCAATGGAAAGAAGATTTCCCAGGTTCCATTCGAAACGCCAGGAAAAAAGCGAGAGCTAGAACGCTATACTCCGTCCGCTGGACGACCGGGGTTTGTGCTCTATGCCGACGGTGACACGACTTTGTCGGCTGAGATTTCAGGCATCGTTCACCACGGGACTACCGTGCCGTGTTCAGGCTTTGTTCGGTTGGCTGGCAACGGCGTTGATGCATTCAAGCGCGGCTTCAGGCTGTGCTCTGTCGCTGTAAACTCGCATATTGGCGTTTCCGGTTGGATCGATTGCGATGCGATGACCCCGACGGCTGGCCGCGACAGCTTGGATGCCACATCGGTGACCTTACTCACTCAGATCTTCCAGGCTATCGAGCAGTCTGCAAGTAGGCACATCCTTGCGGACTCTGAATTGCTCGCCGGCCACATCCGCTTGCTGCCCGACTTCCTCCGGCGCGGACTGTTGCCTCAACTCGGAAAGCTCCGTGTGGAACTTGTGGAGGGTGGAGAAGTCACTCTCGATGAGATTCGAGCGAACCAGGGACCACAACGACGTGCCTACTATACCTCGTCTGGGCGCTCTACTGCCGCAACCGAGGTGCTCGCCGCGCGGGGACACTACATCGTGAGGGTCTCTGGAAATGCACCTCGCCGAAAGGCTGAAGTTCAGTTCTTGACGAAGTATTGCGCAGGCCAGGAGATCGATGGGCTACTTGAGTGCGTCGAGGTCTACACGCACTTGGACGCTTTCGAAAGAAGCATCCTTACCGAGATCTCCCTATCAGTGAAAAGGCTATTCAAGGCTCCGGAGTTCAAACTCGTTGCTGGCCGACTGACACTCGATACCCCGATTTACTGGAGCGGAAAGCGCGAGAGTGGATCTGTGCTTGTTTACGTGGACACGCGGCATGGAGAGCTTCAGAAGCTGCGCCCGCTGGGATATTCGTCTTTGTTCTGGTCGATGATTGAGGCGTTCTGTCGAGAGTATCTCACCGAGACGCTAAAGAGGGAGGCTCCCAAGTTGTTCGGCGCGGGCGCCATGGATCTTGATGCGCTGAGCAAGGCGAACAGCGAACTCTGGGAACTCGTGATCGGGGACATTGAGGTGTCGCGACTTGGCTCTGAACCAGCGGTGCGCCCAGGAGGCAGCGTCGAAGTAGTTCGGCGTGGTGATGTTACGCGCCTCACGATCTCTAGCGGCGGCGGCGTCGAACCCGAAAATGAACCGGCACAGGGAGGCAAGGCACCCAAGATCCTCCAGATTGTCGACGAGTCAGGACAAACAGGACTCGCAGGTTACTACCTGCGCATTCCAGAGTCGGCCACTGCCGCATTCGGCGAGATTATTCGGAAGTTTCAGTCCTTCGCCGTCGTTTGGTACGCAAATCGGGTCACTTGGCAAGGCTCGGATTTGGAAACGACCGCCTTTCTTTTCGACGTTTCGCTCGATCGGTTGGTCGTCGGCAAGGATGGAAATGCAGCTCACGGTGCCCTAGAGGTGACGGCTCAGCAGGTACAAACCTACAGTGGGCAGATCTACTTCTTCATCCCGGGAGAGGTCGAGCGCCATATCGTGCCGAGAGACACCTCTGACCTGATCCGCATCCAGATTCGACATGAGTTAGTGGATCTTAACCGCCCGCGGTCGTGGACTTCGAAGGGCTCGGCAAAGTGAACTCCGACATGGCTGAGTCGTAGGAGGACTAGTGTCGAAGGATTTCTACAGTCTCCCGTTCAATGAACGAGCGGACTTGACACCGTACCTTCTCCATTTGACGAAGGCGAACAGTACTTCGTCTGCGCTGGAAAACCTGTTGAATATTCTCCGCTCGGGCAAGGTACTGGGCTCTGGGGCGAAGGGGTTTATCAAGGGAGACCGAAGAGCGGCTTGCTTCATGGATATTCCGTTCGCTTCGCTGAAACACGTCTGCACTACAAGCAACGACACGCGATACGAGCCGTTCGGGATCGTCGTGACGAAGCAAACCGCATATCGAAACGGCGCTCGACCAGTTCTCTATCTATCAAACGATGAATGCGATACGCTGAGTATTCCCAAGACGGAGCTGTGGCGGGTTGTTCGGTTCGAGGTAGATGCCGTCAGCAAGAAATGGAAGAGCTTTCTCCATGAAAGAGAATGGCGCTGTCCAGATGACTTCAAAGTGCCGAAGAGAGCCGTTTCTGTTCTCGTAAACAGCGTAAAGGACGTGGCCCTGCTTCAGGCGGCACTCGCGAAAGGCAAGTTCGCCTGCCAGCCGCAGAGCATTCTTCCACTAGAGGTCGTGTGCCAAGGCCTTGTATACTGATGGCGGCCAGGCTCGACTGCCAGTTGTCCAAGGCCCAACGATTGCGGCGGCTCGTGCTCGCGTCCGCCGAGAAGAGCGCGATCGGCCAACACGATCGCGAACGCACTGCGAACGACGCGGGAGCCGGGCGATGACCAGCCCGAGCGACGAGTCCGAGCTGGTTCTCTACCAGACCGACGACGGAATCACGCGCCTCCACGTCCGGCTCGTCGAGGACACGGTCTGGCTCACGCAGCGGCAGCTCGCCGACCTGTACCAGGTAACGGTCCCGGCGATCAGCCAGCACATCGCCAACATCTTCGATGAGGGCGAGCTCGCGCCCGAGGCAACCGTTAAGTCGTACTTAACGGTTCGAACCGAAGGGAATCGCTCGGTTTCCCGCCCGGTCGAGCACTACTCGCTACCCGTCGTGCTCGCCGTGGGCTATCGCGTGCGGTCGCCGCGCGGTACGCAGTTCCGGAAGTGGGCCACGACGCGCCTCGAAGAGTACGTCGTTAAGGGGTTCACGATGGACGACGACCGGCTGAAGCGGCCGGCCGGCGCCGACTACTTCGATGAGCTGCTCGCGCGCATCCGCGAGATCCGCGCGAGCGAAGCGCGGGTCTACCAGCGCATCCGGGAGATCTTCGCGCTTGCGTCGGACTACGCCGAGGGCGAGCAGGAGACGGTGCGGTTCTTCGCGTTCATGCAGAACAAGATGCACTACGCCGCGACCGGGCTCACCGCGGCCGAGATCGTCCGGCGTCGCGCCGACGCGGACAAGCCGAACATGGGGCTCACGAGCTGGAGCGGTGGCCGTGTGCTCAAGCGTGACGTCGGGACCGCGAAGAACTATCTCGACGAGACCGAGGTCGACACGCTCAACCGGATCACGGTGATGTTCCTCGACCAGGCCGAGTTCCGCGCGCAACGTCGCAAGGACATCAAGATGGCGGACTGGTCCACGGTGCTCGACAAGTTCCTCTCCGACAACGAACTACCCGTGCTCGCCGGCGCTGGCGTCGTGTCGCACGAGGACGCGCTCGATTGGGCCGAGGCGCAATACACCGCGTTCGCCGAGCGGCGCCGACTCGAGGCCGAGTCCCACGGGGCCGAGCGATACCTCGGTGACCTAGCGGCCGCGGCGAAGCTGCTCGAGGGCGCCAACCGAGAGACCAAGCCCAAGGCGCGCCTGCCGCGCAGCAAGAAAAAGGGTGACCGATGAGCAGTCGCGGGATCAGGGCGCGCGGCGGTGGGAGTCCCGGGCCCGAACGCTCTGCCCACGCTGTGTTCGGGACTACAAGATCACCATGGGGCAGCAACTCATGTTGTGCGCACCATCGATGGCATGAAAGCTCGGTACACTAGAGTTCGCGCTCATGCGCCCCAGGTGTCAGCGCGCCGTGCGATCCTCATCGCGTCATGACGAAGTTCGCCGATTGGCCAACGGACCGGATCCGAGAACTCGCGGCAGAGTCTGGAAAGCCGCTTGAGGTCGTTTGCGCACTTGCCTTCGGACGACACGGAAGAATGTCCTGGGGGCCGCGTCTCGGCACCTACTATCGGGACGGCGACGTCTTGCGAGAGCTGGATATTTTGGCGGAACGCGAAGAGATGTTGGAGTGGAACACGCGCTACCGCATGCGGCTTCTAATTTCCTGCCGAGGCTTCGTTCCGGACGTGACAGGCCCGCTGACCTACTCGCTAGCACCAGTCTCGCCACTGGTACTCAAGCCGAGCTTCGTGGCTGCCTATCGTTCAAAACATGCGAACTACCCGAACCCCGCCCATGGTGCCGAGTTGGCAGAGAGTGCCGCAGAGCACGCGCTCAAGCACAAGCAGTTCGCAGGTGCACGGCCGCTCGTCGCGTTCGACATGATCAAGAGGGAGGATCCAACCAAGAAGCATCCGGATGACGACTTTAGATTGCTCGGCGACAATCATATCTACGGAGCACTCGAGAGCGCTGTCCGAGCCGCCCTGCACTGGTGCGATGTTGATGACCAAGCGGGCATCGGTGAGGGTCTTGCTACGTTCAACATCCCCATCTGCATCTTCGCGAGCCCGTTCTGGGACGTGGGCATCGACAGCGGCCAGGTCGCGGAGCCAGAACTGAAGACGACCGCGTACCAGACGAATGCCTTTCCAGGACTGCGCGGAGACAGCCACACGAACGTCACGGCGCTGGTCACGACACGGTCCGAGGTCCAGATGCTGGCCGACACCGTCGATTCTCTCTACATCGATATCCGAAACGACGTTCAAGCGTTGCTCAGCCGGATCGGCCCTCAGTAGCGCACACACCCATCCCAGTCATGCAACGTGCCGACACCAGAAACGCCGACTCACCCAGTGCTCCTGGGTCGGCCACACGAGAGATCACACTCTGCCCGCGCTCTGCCCGAGGCCAGCAGATCACCACGGACGAGGTCGGATCACCCAGGACGCCAAGCTCTTGATCGTGCAGCAAGCGCTCGGTTTCGTTGACGTCCCGGGAGATTTCGACTCCCGCCGCCTCCACCATTATCTCGTAGTCGTTCTCGACGGCTGCGCACGCTGTAGCAAGCGCCGGTCCGAGCTGCTGCGGGCGCCGTTGCGCTTCGCAACCTCGCCGGAGCACTCGGTTGCAGCCATCGACGCCGAGCGGGACTTCGTCTGCGTCACGCGGCTCTCGATCATGTCGGGATCAGCGCGTGCGTGATGAACGAGGCCGGGCGAGCGCCGCATGCGCCTGATCCGGCTCGACACGCCGTCATTGCTTCAGTCCCGTCGGCGGTCTCACCTCGAGCCAACGCCCCATCCCATTCGGTACGTCCTCAGAGACCAGGTCATCTCGGCTGCAACCTGGCCGTGCGCTCGACCGAAGGATTCGATGCTGGGCTGGTCGCCCACGACCCCAGGTGCTTCCGTTCCGCATGCACGATCGTCGTGTCGTGACGTAGGCGGGTTCCAGTCGGAAGACACGTTCGCGAATCCAATGCAGATCACCCACATTGACCAGACGCGCGAGGGTCTGACAGAAACGAGCTTCGCCGCTACACTGCAGCTCGTGACCACGCTCGCGCTTGACCTCGCCGCCGCCGCCGCCGCCGCCGCCGACATCGGCTTCGTCCATGAGGTGAGGCCGATCGTCGTGAGCACCGCGGGCTGACCATGCGATTCGAAGTGCTCGTCGATGACGTCGTGGTCGGCTGGACCGAACTGGAGGGCGGTGATCCGCCGATGGGCGTCGCACTCGGGCGACTGCATCCCAACGACGCCTATGCGGACGTGAAGCCAGGTTCGAGCTTTCGCGTGCGCGCGGGCGGCGGAGAGTTCCTCGAACCCTCGGCAGGGGTGCATGTCGAGGATTGCTCCGCTGAGCTCGGCGCCGACGCTATCGAGATCAGCGTCCTCGGTCTGGACTCAGCCATCTACGAAAAGTATTTCACCGCTCACGTGCGTGCCTACGAGGACCACTGGAAGTCGCGCGACCGATAGACCGCCATCGCGAGCACGCACACAGCTTCAATGTCAATGCACGAGGATCTTCTGTCTGCGCTCGGTGAGGGCTGCGGGTTGATCCTGGTAGCGGGTCCCACCGGGCACGGGAAGACAACGGCGATCGAAGCGGCGCTCGCCGATCCGCGATGTCCGTCGAACGTGATCTTCTTCGGCGACATTCACGGCGAGGACCAAGATGCGTTCCGGGCGGTCCAACTCGCCGGCTCGCAGGTCGCGGTGGCAGTCCTACGGATCCCGCGCGCCACCGGAGCATTTGCACGGCTCACCGACATGGGCGTCCCTGGCCGTGATCTCGTCGACGTCGTTCGCACGGTTTTCACCACGAGACTGCTCCGCCCTGCCCAGTCGATGCCCGTCCTCCTGCACGAGCGGCTCCGCGTCACGAACGCACTCCGTGAACTCGTGTTGGTGGACCCCAGCGAGGATACCGTGCATCGCCAAGCCCTTGCGGACGGCATGCGCAGCCTGCGCCAAGCCGGCCTCGAGCACGTCCGCGCAGGCCGTCTCACGCAGGCAGCCGTCGTTGATGCGACACCCGATGGCTAGCTCGATGCTTGGCCATCACGCCGGTGACAGCACTCCAGCTCCAAACACATCGCGAACGCGAGTGCCAGCGCCCGAGCACGTTCGGCGTCCGGCCTCGCGCCGCATACACCCATCTCCGGGGTTGAGCTGCGCGGCCCTCGCCCCACCCGAGCTGGCCGCATCGGGCTGGCCGCATACCCTCTCCGCGGTTGAGCTGCGCGGCCCTCGCCCCACCCGAGCTGGCCGCATCGGGCTGGCCGCATACCCTCTCCGGGGTTGAGCTGCCCTGGGTGATGAGGAGGCGCCCGGATCCGAAAGCTCATCATTGTGCATGCCGATCGCCGGGGTCCTCCTCTACGCCCTCCTGTGAGCTCGCGTCACGGCCTCGTAGGCTGTCCGTGTCCGGCTGAAACCCGGACAGCTCGTCCAACGGGCGGACGCAACTTCGTTCGCAAGTAAGAATAATCGTGCACTTCCATCGAGGCCGACATTGGCGCGAGTTGTGATCGCCAGATGGTCGATGACTCTTCCGCGGCAGGTCCTTCCAGATTGCTGCCACATGATCACGCGACGGTGCACGCAGCGGCAGTTCCTGCTGCGCCCCGATGATGAGCTCGACAACGCGTTCCTCTATTGTCTCATTGAGGCCGCGCTTCGATACGACATCGCGTTGCTTCACTCGACTGCGATGGCCAACCACCATCACACGACGATCCATGATCGCATTGGGACTCTCTGTGAGTTCATGGAGCACTTTCACAAGATGCTCGCGAAGTGCGTTAACTCGATGCGAGGTCGTTGGGAGAACTGTTGGGCGTCGGAGCCGCCTTGCGCCGTTCGGCTGCTCGAGCGTGATGATGTCATTAATAAAGTTGTCTATGCGGCCACCAATCCGGTCAAGGATGGCCTCGTCGAGGCTGCGACCGATTGGCCAGGCGTCAACACGATCGATGCGCTGCTCGAAGGACGTGAGCTTCGCGCTCGGCGTCCTGCCTTCTTTCGAGATGATGGGAACATGCCGGCCGAGGTCTCGATCACGCTCGAAATCCCGCCTCAGTTCGGCGACAGGGATCGGTTCCTCGACGAGGTCCGCGAGCGGATTGCCAAGGTTGAAGCACGACAGCTTGTAATTCGAAGCGTTCTCGGCCGAGGTGTTCTCGGCCGCACCCGCATTCGACAACAGTCGTGGCGCGCATCACCCGAATCACACGAGTCGCGACGCGTGCTTCGTCCGCGGCTGGCGGCGCAATCCAAATGGGCACGAATCGAAGCGCTGCAGCGAAGTCGCAGCTTTCAGAGCGAGTACCAGCTCGCTCGCCGCGCGCTCCTGCGAGGCACGCCGATTCCATTTCCGGCAGGCACCTACTGGCTGCGCCGCTTCATGGGCGTCGAGGTATCTCCGCTGATATTGAATTGACGTTCCCGGAGTGGACAGGACGTGCGCGCCCAACGTGCGCACGTCGTCGCGGCGTGGAGTGGTTGACCATGCGAGCTTGCCAACCCCTTGTTGGTGCGACGCAGAACCAGGCTTTGGCTTAACAGTTTTGGTGCTCGAGGCGCCTCAACCCGGTTGCGGGCTGTCTGTCCTATCGACCATCGCGTCGTAGCTCGAGCCGTGCCTCGTGCAGGATGCGGGGTCGGCGCGCGACGGGACGCGTGCCTGGAGGGTGTTGCCGACGGTGCCCTGGGTGCCGCTGGTAGCGCTCGTGCCAGAGAAGAAGTCGCTGATGACTTCGTCGATCGCCCAGGTGAAGGTGTCGCCGGGGGATGGGCGAGTGCGTCCGGCATTGCGGCAACCCCGGAGAGGGGGGGGGCAGGCGATCGCCGGGGGATTGGGCGAGTGCGTCCTGCATTGCGGTAACCCCGGAGAGGCGAAGGCGAGACATTGCGGTAACCCCGGAGAGGGGAAGGCGAGGGGAAGGCGAGGGGAGTCCGGGAGTGCGGTAACCCCGGAGAGGGGAACCCGAGCGTGCCGCACCCCGTCGGCGATCGTCGCTGTCAGAGCGCCGGCGTAGCGTGTCACCGTGCGCCACGCGATGAAGATCGGCCCGCTCCCTCTCGAACGAGGGCACGCTCATGCGTACGTGGCGTTCGGCGAGGGTGGACTCGACGTCGTCGTCGAGGGATCCGATGACGTGGGGATCGCTGCGCTGAGGCGCAAGTGCGGGCGAGAGGCGCTGGTGTGCGAGCGGGCGCTGGCGCGCGTCGCCGGTGCGAAGGGACTGAAGGTGGGCGAGTTGCCGCCGGAGGCGCGCGCGATCAAGGCGGCGCTGGCGGTGACGCTCGACCACGGGCCGATGCTCGAGGGCGTCGGCCCCGAGCTGATCCTCGAGCTGATCGACGCCGCGGTCGCGTTCGAGGCTGCCGAGCCGTGGGAGGTGTTCGATCCGGACGAGCCGCTCTCGATCCGCATCGATGCTGCGGGGCGCCAGTTCGAGGGCTGCGTCCTCGGGACGGGCGGCGAGGAGTTCGGGCTCGCCCTCTACCATCAGGCAGGCAGCATCGATCGCGTCCATCGCTTCATGCAGGAAGGGCGGCCCGAGGCCGCGCGCGCGCTCGCGTGCACGACCGTGTTGCTGGCCCACGACGACTCGTGCAGCGTCGCGGCGGTGCACGCGATGACGGGCGTCGAGCTCGCGCCGCTCGTGTTCCACATCACCGGAGGCCGGCCCCGCGCGGCCGGTCCGGACGAGGTCGCGGTGCTCGTCGCCGGACTTCGCGCGGTCACGGCGCTCGCGGAGGATCGCGCGCCGCGCGGCGAGACCCGCGATCCCGCGCACCGGGTGGTCGCGCATGCCGCGCGCGTACATGCCGCGACGGAGCCACGAGCGTTGTACACGGGCGTGGGCCGGAACGAGCCCTGCCCGTGCGGTAGCGGGAAGAAGTTCAAGCGCTGTCACGATGGGGCCGTCGAGGCCGCACCGTCCCCGGCGCCGAGCTCTCCGCGCGCGATTCTCCACGCTCGAGACGAACGGCTCGCGGCGGACATCCTCGAGCACGGCAAGCGCCGGTTCGGCGGCGAGCTGCTCGCGCGCCGGTTGGGCGAGACGCTGGGCGATCGCGCCTCGCTGGGGCAGTTCGTCACGCCGTGGCTGGCGTACATGTTGCCGTTCGAAGGCGAGCCGCTCGCCGCGCACTTCCTGCGGAGCCGAGGAGTCAGCGTTTCGGCCGAGGACCGGCGGTGGATCGAGCGCCAGCTCGCGACGCCGGTGGGCGTGTGGGAGATCCTTCGCGTCGATCACGGTCGCGGCGTCGAGGCCGTCGATCTGTTGACCGGCGCGCGGTGCTTCGTCGACGAGGTCAGGGGATCCGGAGTGCTCGCGCCGCGCGACGCGATCCTCGCGCGCGCGGTCGCCGACGAGGTCGTCGTGTTCTGCGGCGTGCACAAGCAGCCGCTCGACCCCATGAGCGCGGATGCCGTGGTGACGCGGTTCGCCGCGAGCACATCGCAGGACGAAGCCGCACGGCGCCTGTTCGAGCTCTGGGAAGACCAGGTGGCCGAGCAGCGACGCAAGGCGGCCACGCCGATGAAGATCACGAACACCGACGGCCACGACGCGGCGACCGTGGAGGACCGCTTCGCGCTCCGCCGCGGCGGGTTCGAGGCGGCCTTCGCGCGACTCGCCGCGCTCGACGGCGTGAACGTGGACGCGCACGACCGCTCGGGGGCGCGCTTCACGTTCACCCGCGCGGGTAACGCGAAGCACGCGCACTGGGCGAACACGATCGTCGGATCCGCGCGCCTCACCGCGACGCGCCTGGTCGTCCTGACCAACTCGTCCGAGCGTGCCGAGGCGCTGACGGCCCGGCTGCGCGACGCACTGGGTGAGCTCGCGACCTGGAAGAAGCGGACACGGGAGGCGCTGCCGGAGATGCTCGGGGGCTCGACCGTGATGATCGACGGCCAGCGCGTCACGTCGCCCGCCGAGCCGACGTTGCGGGAAGCGTGCCTCGCATGGCTCGATCAGCCGGCGCCGTCGCTCGGTGACCGCACGCCGCGCGAGGCCGCCCGCGATGCCGGAGGACGCCGCGGCGTGCACCTGCTGCTCAAGCAGCAGGAGAACCATTACGCGCGCAAACCCGTCGACGGGCTCGACCCGACGCTGCCCCGGCGCGAGCTCGGGCTCGACGAGCTCGGCCAACCGCTCGCGAACGTCGAGCTCGTTCGCGCTCTGGGATCGGGCCGCAAGCTGTCGGAGACGGTGATCGACTTCGCGCGGCCGATGCTCGACGCCGAGGGTGTGCAGTCCGACAAGCAGATGCGCGACGTGCTCGGGTTCGCGATCGCCGTGTGGAACGCGATCGTCACCGCCGCGCAGGCGGGTGAAACGCTGGACGCAGCCACGCTTCGCGCCGGCGTCTCCGCGGATCGATGGCTCGCGTGGGTCGAACCCTTGCTGACGCGCAAGCGCGAGCGGTTCGAAGGCGACCTCCGGCTCGTCGGCGACTGGCACGTCCGGAGCCACCGAGACGAAATCGACATCCAGATGGACGCGCGCGTCTCGCCGACCCTCCACGCCCAGCTGGAGGCAGCCGGGATGCTGTGACCTCGGCCGACGCTCGTCCGGCGTCCGGCGTCGTCATCTGAAGCGGATCGGCCGGCGCAGTGCGAGGCGTGTCTCGTGGAGGGTGCGGAGCTCGGCGCGCGACGGGAGGTGCGCCTGCAGGGCGCTGCCGACGGTGCCCTGCGTGCCGCTCGTGGCGATCGAGCCGCCGGGGGCGAACGCGCCGATGACTTCCTCGATCGACCAGGTGAACGTGTCCCCGGGGGACTGCGCGAGTGCGTCCGGGATCGCGGCGACCTCGGTGACGTCGATCGTCGTCGAGGCGGCGCTCCACCGCGGGGTGGCGGCGACCGAGGTGATCATGAGGCGCTGGGTGCGGCTGGTCGAGATCCAGAGCGCGTCGAGCTGCGCGTCGGCGGTGAGCGCGGGGAGCTTCCAGCCGATCGAGAACGGCGCGGCGGTCACGGTCGCGTCGCCGAACGACCTCGGCGCGGGGAGCGTGAGCGTCGTCGGGAGGGTCGCGGCGAACGTGCCGATGGAGCGGCGCTCCGCGAGCGCGCCGTTCTGCAGGGTGGTGCTCGCGGTGGCGTCGAACATGTCGCCGGGGAGCCGCATCGCCGGCGGCAGCGCGAGCAGCTCGGCGGTCTCGCTCGGGCTCTCGAACGGCAGGTACATCGCGCCGTCGCCGACGTACACGCCGCTGAACGTCTCGACGAGCTCGCCGGGGCGGAGCCCGGGGAGCGCGAGCGGCAGGCGCGCGAACGGCTGCGCCTCCTGCGCGAAGGCGAGGTCGCGCGTGGCATCGGCCGCGAGCGTGCCGAGGTCGGCGCGGATCACCGAGACGCCGCGGAAGTCGTCGTCGAGCCGCGACGCGAGGATCTGCGCGGGGCCGACCTCGGTGCCGACGCTATACGCCGCGTCGGACGGCGCGTCGAACGCCCACAGCGAGTAGACCTCCGCGCTGTCCGTCTCGGGGATGCCGGTGATCGCGCCCGAGATCGTCAGCGGCAAGGTGCGGACGGCGCACGAGCGGGCCTCGAGGTCGACGCCGTCGTCGAGGTGACGGTAGACGATCGCGTTGCGCCCGGTGCCGCTCGCGCGCACGCAGCCGATCCACCAGCCGTAGCGGTTCGACATCACGCGCGCGCTGTACACGCCGCCGGTGCCGGTGACCTCGGTCCAGGCGCCGTCGCCGTCGCGGACCGCGACGAACGCCGCGTTCGAGCTCGACGCCCCGCCCGGATCGCGGAGCGTCAGCGAGATCGCCGCGGGCTCGGAGATCGGGCCGTCGGGGTCCTTCCCGGAGCCTCCACCACAGCCAACGGTCAGCACCACCACCGGGACGAGTCGCATCGGTCTCCACATGGCGGGAAACCTACAGGGATCATCGGAGCGGGATCAGGGCAGAGAGCGGCAGGGTGACGTGCGCGCGGACGCAAGTCACACTGGGACACGCGGCCTGTCCTCTACACGATCGGGCACTCGACGCGCAGCTTCGACGAGCTCGTCGCGGCGCTCGCGGCGTACGGCGTCACGGCGCTGATCGACATCCGCAGCATCACGCGGTCGCGCGCGAACCCGCAGTTCGACGCGCGCCGCCTGCGCACGCGGCTCCCGCGCGCCGGCATCACGTACGCGGCGATGCCGGCGCTCGGTGGGCGCCGCGGCCGCGACCCCGACGCCGATCCCGACCGCAACGCCGGGTGGATCCACCCCGCGTTCAAGAACTACGCGGACCACGCCGAGACACCGGCGTTCGCCGGCGCGCTCGCGGCCCTCCTCGCGCGCGCGGCGACGGAGACGTGCGCCGTCATGTGCGCCGAGGCGCTGTGGTGGCGCTGCCACCGCCGGATCGTCGCGGACTACGCGCTCACCCGCGGCCTCCGCGTGGTCCACATCTTCACGCCGACCAAGTCGGAGCGCGCGACCCGCACCCCGTTCGCGCGCCTCGATCGCAAGACGCGCACGCTGCGCTACCCGCGTCCGCACGAGTGACATGATGCGGCGGTGCACGTCCGGTGCTCCCACACGAAGGCCAACCGCATCCAGGAGTGCATCCTGGTGATGGCGGAGGAGCGCGTCGCGTGTCTCCCGATCGCACCGCCGGCGAACGCCGTCGGCAAGCTCGCCGCCGGGCTCGCGATGACGGCCGCCGGCATCGTCGAGCTCCGCCTCGGTGCGCGCGTGCTCGGCCCCGGCGACCTCCGCACCGCCGAGGAACTCGCCGCCGCGGTCGACGCCTCCGGCGGCTTCTACCTCGGCGCGGACTGGACCTATCGCACGCGCGTCCCGGTCATCGGCACGATGATCATGCGCGCCGGGGAGACGCTCACCACGCGCGAGCACGTCCCGCCCGAGCTGCTCGCGCAGCTCACGCCGAACCGCGCACCGCCGTCGGCGAAGGCCGTCGTGGTCGCGTGCGCCATCGGCGCGGCGGTCGTCGCGGCCGGGGTGATCGCCGGCGCGGCGACGGGCAGCCTCGAGATCCTGTTCGGCGTCGGGTGCTGGGGCCTCCTCATCGTCGGAGCGGCGCTGTTCGCGTGGCTCCGCCTGCGGCGGATGTGACCGTGCCCATGCGCGCCACGCTCACCCTCGCCACGCTCGCCGGCTGCTGGTCGACACCCTCACCGCCGCCGGCGACGGCGCCGCCGCGGCAGGTCGAGACGAAGCTCGCGTCGTGCCCCGTCGATCCGCCGATCCAGACGCCGCAGGCGCTCCGCCTCGTGCGCTGGCTCGGCCCCGTCGGCGATCGCAGCTGGGTGATCGCCGAGCGGGCGCGCGGGGCCGCGGCCGTGATCGGGCTCGCGCGCGACGGCACGCTGCTCGAAATACCGCTCGCCGCCGCCCCGCACGCGACCCACGTCGACGGCACGCGGCTGTGGCTCGCCACGCCGAACGACAAGCGGATCGCGCTCACCGGGCTCGACCTCGCCGCCGACCGCCCCGAGGTCGTCGCGCGCGGCACGCTCGACGCGCCGTACGTCCGCGCGATCGCCGTCGGTGCGACGCGCGTGCTCGCCGACGTCTCGGGGCCGAACCTCCAGCTCCGGCTCCACGACCGCGCGGGCGCACCCGCCGGCAAGCTCGTCGAGATCGTCTCGACGTCCCTCGAGCCGGCCGCGCTGTCGTGCGAGGGCGACCGCTGCTTCGCACTCGCCGTCGAGGGCGACGGGCCCTCGCGGCGGCTCTTCGTGGAGCGCTTCGCACCCGACGGGCGCACCGAGCACCAGCAGCTCGCCGGCGATCACCTCGCCGCGTACCGCCTCGCGGTCATCGACGCGCGCCGCTTCGCGCTGTGGACGTCGTACAGCGCGAGCGGCGTCTTCGCGCGCGAGCTCGACGCGTCGGGGCACCCCCTCGGCGAGCGCACGCGCATCTTCCTCGCACCCGAGCGCTCGACGGACTTCGAGGTCATCACGTCGCACATCGCGGTGCACATGCGCGACGGCTGGTCCGTCGGCACGTTCGACCCGCGCCGCCTGCGCCTCGGCGCCCTCGCCGCGACCGGGCTCCCGCGCGACAGCTCCTTCCTCACCGCCGCGCCGCTCCCCGACGGCCTCGTGACGGTCGGCTTCACGAGCAGCGTCGACGACCAGCACGGCTTCCACGCCTGGTCGGGGCGCGTCGACGCCGCGTTCCTCGGCGCGGGCGACACGGCCGAGCCGGCGCTCCGTTTGGCCTCCGGCAGCGGCGCCGGCCGCGGCGGGATCGCCGGGTTCCCGCTCGTCGCACCCGGCCACGCCGCGGTGCTCGTCCTGCCGCAGGGACCGGAGTCGCCGCCCGGCGGCGAGCTCGTCACGCTGCGCCGCCCGTGTCGCTGAGCGACGGACGTCCGGAGGTCGGACGGTCGCGCACGGGGACGCGCGCGTCGATCCGGCCTCCACGCTCGCGTCGATCGAGTACACTCGCCGGGTCGTGACCGGTCGCCTCGCGCTCGCCCTCGTGTGCACCGCCGGATGCCGGCAGCTGCTCGGCATCGACGACGCGATCGAGGACGATGCCCCGATGCCCGATGCCGGCGAGGAGCCGACGCTGAGCACCGGGTGCGCCGTGATCGCGCACATGGACGAGCCCGCGTGGACCGGCGCGAAGGGCGAGGTGATCGACGAGTGCGGCGGCGACAACCACGGCACCGCCGACATGGGGCTCACGACGGTCGCCGGCGGCGTGCGCGGCCGCGCCGGCAGCTTCAACGGCACGGGCTGCGTCCGCATCGAGGACGCGCCGGTGCTGCACGCGACGCGCGGGCTCACGATGAGCGCGTGGATCAAGCCGGCGGCGCTCAACGGCGTCGACGCGTTCGGCATCGTCAGCAAGCGGATCGATACCGGCGTGATGTCCGCCTACAACGTGTACGTGTGGACGGGCAACAAGGTGTACGTCGACCTCGACGGCGAGAACGATCGCTTCTCGGGACAGCGCCAGATCGCGAACGACAAGTGGGCGCAGATCACGGTCGTGTACAGCGGCGACGTCGCCCCCGCCGAGCGCGTGCGCGTGTACGTCGACGGCGCGCTCGACGTCGTCGCGACCGAGACGTCGCCGGCGCTGCCGGCGTTCACCTCGCCGCTCCTCCTCGGATGTCTCCCGAGCTCGGTCGCCGTGCAGAACTTCATCGGGCTCCTCGACGAGGTCGTCGTGTGGACCCGCCCGCTCGCGCCCGCCGAGGTCGCGGCGTGGTACGCGCAGACCCGGCCATTGTAGATTCGCCTCGTGGCCGACCCGCGCGACGCACCGACGGTGGTGACCTCCGCCCCGCCGTCGGACGAGCGCGCACCGAGCGTGCGCGGTCCGCGCGCCGCGATCCCGGCGACGCTCGGCCGCTACACGATCCTCCGGCTGCTCGGCCGCGGCGGCGTCGGCTCGGTGTACGAGGCCGAGGACCCCGAGCTCGCGCGCCGCGTCGCGATCAAGGTGCTGCGCGAGGACCGCGCGGGCGACACCGAGGACCTGCGGCGCGAGGCGCAGGCGCTCGCGAAGCTCGTGCACCAGAACGTGGTGACGGTCCACGACGTCGGGCAGGTCGACGGCGAGGTGTTCGTCGTGATGCAGATGGTCGACGGCGAGTCGATCGACCACTGGATCCGCCGGCGCACGCGGCGCACCGACGAGGTGCTCGCGAAGTTCCGGCAGGCCGGCGAGGGCCTGATGGCGGCGCACGCGGCCGGGCTCGTGCACTGCGACTTCAAGCCGGGCAACGTGCTCGTCGACAAGCTGGGCGCCGTGCGCGTCGGCGACTTCGGCCTCGCGCGCATGACGCGCACGCTGACGTCGCTCGCTCCCGATGCCGCGCCGGTCGCCGGGCTCACGACGATCGCCGGCACGCCGTCGTACATGGCCCCCGAGCAGTTCGGCGGCGCCGTGACCGCGGCGAGCGACCAGTTCGCGTTCTGCGTCGCGCTGTGGGAGTGCCTCGCCGGCGAGCGCCCCCACGACGACCCGACGTCCGCGCAGCTGCTCGACCCCGACGCCTGGCGCGCCCGCACGCGGCGCCCGCACCCGCGCGACCGGATCCCGGCGCACGTCGCGAAGGCGCTCGAGCGCGGGATGCGCGACGCGCCCGAGGAGCGGTTCCCGTCGATGGCGGCGCTGCTCGACGCGCTCCGGCCGCCGCGCCAGTGGTGGCCGATCGCGGCCGCCGCGGGCGCCGCGGGCCTCGTCGCCGGCGGCGTCGCGATGTACCTCGCCGGCCCCGCGCAGAGAGAACATGAACCATGGAGCGGTGCCGACGTCGCGGCGAGCACACCGCTGACGCGCTTCGGCGACGCCGCGTGTGCCTACGCGCCGGCGATCACCGGCGATCGCGTCGTGTTCGATCGCACGGCGGGCGAGCTCGTCGACCTGTACGAGGTGCCGCTCGCCGGCGGGCCGCCGCGGCAGCTGACGAGCGCGGAGTCGACGTGGGAGTGGCGCGCGCAGCCGGGGCGCCGCGACGGCGAGGTCGTGCACCTCGTCCACGATCCGCGCGACACGAGGAACGCGCGCATCGCCTTCCTCGACCTCGCGACCGGCCGCTCGACGACGGCGCTCGAGGTGCTCGCGTGGGACGCGGTCGTCGCCGGCGGCGCGCTGTACTACTCGCCCGACGAGCCGCCGGGGATCCGCGTGCTGCGCGACAACCAGGACCACTCGCTCGTGAAGCCGCCGCCCGGCGAGCAGTTCGTGCTGATCGGCGTGTCACCCAAGGGCGACCGGCTCGCGCTCACGAGCTCGAACACCAACAACGGCCCGGCGCGCGCGTGCCTCGTCGAGCTCGCGACGTCCGCCGTGACCTGCCTCGACGGCCTCACGACGGTGACGCGCCCGGCGTTCGGCGCGGACGGCGCGGCGCTGTACGTCGCCACGAGCGCCGGCATCGTGCGGCGCGACCTCGCCACGAACGAGCAGGCCACGATCGTCCCCGGCGTGTGGGCCGAGGGCGGGCTCGCGATCGCGCGCGACGGCAGCTCGCTCGTGTACTCCACCTGCTACGAGCACCGCGTGCTCACCGACCCGACGACGGGCGAGCGCCTCGTCGAGGACGAGACGGCGCTCTACCCGGTGCGCTCGGCGCAGGGCGCGCTCGCGTGGGTGCGCGAGGTGCGCGGACCGAACGTGCTGATGGTCCGGTACGCGGACGGTCGCGAGCTGCAGCTCACCGACGTCGAGCACGGCTCGGTGCGCTTCCCGGCGTTCTCGCCCGACGGCAAGCGCATCGCATTCGGCATGTCGCCGCCGAACGCGGGCATCCACGTCGTCGAGGTCGCGCGCCCCGGCAAGCTGCACAAGCTGTCGGGCGACGAGCGCGACACGCGCCCCGTGTGGCTCGACAACGGCGCGATCGTGTTCACCCGCACCGACGAGAATGCCGGCGCGACGATGTGGATGACGCCCGCCGACGGCGGCAACCTCACGCGCCTCGGCACGAGCACGCGCACGGCGTACGGCGGCCGCACCTCCGGCGACCGCCGCGAGCTCCTCGTCGGCGGCGCCGAGGCCGTGTACTGGTTCGACGTCGCGAGCGGCGTCGAGCGCCCCGGCCCCGACAAGCCGCCGGGCGACTACATGGTCAGCGCGGCCGTCTCTCCGTCGGGGAACTGGGTCGTCTACGAGATGGGCGTCAACTCGCACGAGCTGTGGCGCCAGCGCGTCGACGGCGGCACGCCCGAGCGGATCCCGCTGCGCGACGGCGCGCAGACGATCGGCCACGCGCAGATCGGCGACGACGGCCGCATCCTCGCCTCGGCGGGCCGCTGGTACGGCGACCTCGTGCGCGTCCCCGCGAAGCCCGGCGCGCGCTACTGACGTTGCACGGCGATCGCCACGCGCGAGTCCGCCGCGCGGATCGCCGACGCGAGGTCCGCCGGCAACAGCTCGTGCGCCGCCTCGACCGCCGACACGTCGCGCACCAGCTCGAACCCGCGCGTGCGCAGGTACGCCGGCAGCTCGTCGGGGATCCAGCCCCACTTCCACGGCTCGCCGAGCCGCGCGACGACGGCGGCGACGGCGCGCGTCGCGAGCGACGGCTGATCGAGCCGCTTCTTCGCGAAGTACGTCATCGCGAGCTGCGAGCGCGGCGCGCTCCACGCGCGGATCGCGCGCAGCGACGCGTCGATCGCGCCCTCGGTGAGGTACATCGTGACGCCCTCCCAGATCGTCAGCGTCGGCGCACCGGCGTCGTGGCCCGCGGCGGCGAGCGCCTCTGGCAGCTCGGCCATCGGGCGCGCCTCGAAGTCCCACGTCACGTACTTCGCCGGCGACTCCGCGTGGATCCGCGCGAGCACGCCGCGCTTGTGGCCCTGCGTCGCCGGGTGATCGACCTCGAACACCGCCGAGCCGACCAGCTCGCGCAGGCGCAGCGCGCGGCAGTCGTAGCCCGCGCCGAGCAGCACGACCTGCCGCCCGCCCGCGGCGGTGAACGCGCGCACGGCGTCGTCGAGGAGGCGCGTCCGCACCTGCATGTAGACGATCCACGTCCTCGGGCCCGGCATGGTCGCGAACGTGCGGCCCTCGGGGCGCTGCCCGCGCTCGATCAGCCGCGCGAGCCCCGGCGAGCTGAACGCGACCCCGTACGGGTCGTCCGCGATCCGGACGTCGTCGGGGAGGAGGAGGCCCAAGCCGCGCGCGGCCGCGACGAACTGCGCCGTGCGGCTCGCCCGGCCCGCGCGCACTACTCGGCCCGCCGCGAGATCTTGTGCGCCATCGCGCGCGGCTTGTCGCGGATCTCGTAGTCCTCGCCCTCGACGGCGAGCCGCCCGTCGTCGTCGTCGCGGATGAACGTCAGGTCGTAGCCGATCGCCTCGTCCTCGAGCTTCTCGATGCGCGCGCGGTCGGGGTGGTCGCTCGCGTAGCCGACCATCCCGTTGAACGTGACCATGTACGCGCCGATGCCACCGGTCGGATCGGGCGCCGTCTGCTCGAGGATCGCCGAGCTGTCCATCTGCAGCCGGGAGCCATCGTCGAAGTGGATCGTCGTGATCTGTGCCTTGTAGCCGTCGCCGGGCACTCCATCGGTCGCGTGCCACTTCACGCGGATCGGCGTGTCGCGATCGAGGCGGAAGTTGACGAGGACGTTCGGCTCGCTCATGGCGCGAGGATACCGAAAATCTGCTATCCCGGCGCCATGCGCTACCTCCACACGATGGTCCGCGTCCACGACCTGCCCGCCGCGCTGCGCTTCTTCTGCGACGGGCTGGGGCTGCGCGAGGTGCGCCGCCGCGACCACGAGCAGGGCCGCTTCACACTCGTTTACTTGGGCGAGGCCGCGGAAGGCGACTCACCGCAGCTCGAGCTTACCCACAACTGGGATCAGACGGACCCCTACACGCACGGGCGCAACTTCGGCCACGTCGCGTACGAGGTCGACGACATCTACGCCGCGTGCCGGCGCTTCATGGACCTCGGTTACACGATCAGCCGCCCGCCGCGCGACGGGAAGATGGCGTTCATCCGCTCGCCCGACCTGATCTCCGTCGAGCTGCTCCAGCGCGGCGCCGCACTCCCGCCGGGCGAGCCGTGGACGACGATGCCGAACGTGGGTGAGTGGTGAGCGACAAGCCACCTCCGATCAAGGTAATCGCGACGAACCGCAAGGCGAGTCACGACTTCCACATCCACGAGCGCGTCGAGGCCGGCATCGTCCTCGTCGGCTCGGAGGTCAAGAGCCTGCGCGAGGCGAAGGTGACGATCTCCGACGGCTGGGTCGAGATCCGGCGCGGCCAGGCGTTCCTGCACAACATCCAGATCAACGAGTACGCGCAGGCGAACCGCTGGCAGCACGAGATCGGCCGCGACCGCAAGCTCCTCCTCCATCGCAACGAGCTCGACAAGCTCGGCACGAAGACGACGATCAAGGGCTACACGCTGATCCCGCTCGCGGTGTACTTCAAGGGCGCGTTCGTGAAGGTGGAGCTCGGCCTCGTCACGCACAAGAAGCAGCACGACAAGCGCGAGACCAAGCGCCTCGCCGACGACAAGCGCGAGATGGACCGCGCGATGAAGGCGCGCAACCGCGGATAGCGAACGTCAGTCGCGGTGGTACGGCTCGCCGCGCAGGATCTTGTAGCCGCGGTAGAGCTGCTCGAGGACGAGGATGCGCACGAGGCGGTGCGCGATCGTGAGCCGGCCGAACGAGATCAGGCGGACCGCGCGGGCGCGCACGGCGTCGGAGTGGCCGTCGGCGCCGCCGACGAGGAAGTACACGGGAGCGCCGCCGCCGCGCTGCTCCTCGTGGCTGAGGACGTCGCGCGAGAAGTCGACGCTCGTCGGCGCATCGCCGCGCTCGTCGAACGCGTAGACGTGGGCGCGTTCCGGAAGCGACGCGAGCAGCGCGGGCTCGTCGCGGTGCTCGACGACGGCGAGCGTGCAGTACGGGCGCAGGCGCTTCCGGTACTCCTCCTCGGCCTCGACGAGGTACGACTCCTTGAGCCGCCCGACGACGGCGAGCGTGACCTTCAGCGCGGCGCCTCGACGTAGGGGTCACCGGCGTGCAGCAGCGCGTCCGCGGGGACGTCGAGCGTCACGCGCGGCGCGTCGTTCCACAGCCCCTCGAGGTCGTAGTGCTCGCGGGCGCTGTCGAGGAACACGTGCACGACGAAGTCACCGTAGTCGAGCAGCGCCCACTGGCCGGTGCGCGCCGCCTCGGCGCCGAGCGGGCGCAGGCCGTCGGCCTTGAGGCCGCTGTTGATGCCGTCGGCGATCGCGTCGACCTGGCGCTCGGAGCGCCCCGATACGACGAGCTGGTAGTTGCAGAACGAGCACAGGTTCCGAACGTCGAGGAGGATCGGCTGCAGCGCCTTCTTGTCGAGGGCGAGCGCGAGGGCGCGCAGCGCCCCGTCGTAGCCTTCGCCGTGCTCCGCCGTGGGCTTCTGCGGCGCCTCCTCGGCGACGACGCGTGCCTTGCCCTTCGTCGCGATCGGACGCTCACGCGGGACCGACGGCGACGATCCGCCGCGCTTCGTTGTGCTCTTCTTGGTCATGCTTGGTTGGGCGTGGTGTCAGGTCCGGATCTGCCCGGAGCCGCGGACCACGAACTTGGTGGTGGTGAGGCCCTCGGCGCCCATCGGGCCGTAGGCGTGGAGGCGCGTGGTCGAGATGCCGATCTCGGCGCCGAGGCCGAGCTCGCCGCCGTCGGCGAAGCGCGTCGACGCGTTGATCATCACCGTCGACGAGTCGACCTCGCGGACGAAGCGCTCGGCGATCGCGGCGTCGGTCGCGACGATCGACTCCGTGTGCGACGAGCCGTAGCGCTGGATGTGCGCGATCGCCTCGTCGAGACCGCCGACGACGCGCACGGCGAGCACGAGCGCCAGGTACTCGGCGTACCAGTCGTCCTCGCTCGCCGCGCGGATCCGGTCCCCGCCGACGAGGCGCTGCGTCTCGGGGCAGCCGCGCAGCTCGACGCCCGGGAGCGCGGCGGCGAGGCGCGGGAGGAGGTCGGCCGCGATCGCGCGATCGACGAGCAGCGTCTCCATCGCGTTGCACACGCCGGGGCGGCTCGTCTTCGCGTTCGCGGCGATGCGCAGGGCGGCGTCGAGCTCCGCGCTCGCGTGCACGTAGACGTGGCACACGCCCTTGTAGTGCTTGATCACGGGGACGCGCGCGTGCTCGGCGACGAAGCGGATCAGCCCCTCGCCGCCGCGCGGGATGCACAGGTCGATCAGGTCGTCGAGCGCGACGAGCTCGGCGATCGCCTCGCGGTCGGGGATCGCGACGAGCTGCACGGCCTCGCGCGGGAGCCCCGCGGCCGCGAGCGCGGTCTCGACGGCGCGGATGAGCGCGCGGTTGCTCTCGAGCGCCTCGCGCCCGCCGCGCAGGATGCACGCGTTGCCCGACGACAGGCACAGCGCCGCCGCGTCGATCGTCACGTTCGGGCGCGCCTCGTAGATCATCGCGATCACGCCGAGCGGGATGCGCACCCGCTCGACGACGAGGCCGTTGGGGCGCTCCTCGCGGCGGTCGACGCGCCCGAGCAGCTCGGGCTGCGCCGCGATCTCGCGCACGGCGCGGGCGAGGGCGTCGATCCGGCCGTCGTCGAGCGCGAGCCGATCCAGCATCGCGGGCGCGAGGCCGGCGGCCTCCCCGGCGGCGCGGTCGCGCGCGTTCGCGGCGAGGATGTCCGCGCGCGCGGCGGCGATCGCGGCGGCGATGCCGGCGATCGCCGCGCGGCGGGTCGCCGCGGAGGCCGTCGCCACGGCCCTGGCCGCCCGGCGCGCCGCCTCGGCGACGCCGCGGATCAGCTGGGCACGCTCCGGCTGGGGGGTCACAGGATCACGAGATCATCTCGGTGGATCGCTTCGTCGATGCTCTTGTAACCCAGCCTGGCCTCGATAGCGGCCGATTGCAAGCCTGAGATCTTCCGCAGGTCCCCGGCCGGGTAGGCCACCAGCCCACGTGCGAGCTCCGCCCCGGTCGCGGCGACGACGGACACCGTCGCGCCGAGGTCGAAGTCACCCTCGACCGCGGTGATCCCCGCAGGCAGGAGGCTCTTCCCCGATGCGACGATCGCGCGGGCGGCGCCGTCGTCGACGACGAGCCTCCCGGTCGGCTTCGCGCCGTACGCGATCCAGTGCTTGCGCGCCGAGAGTGCCAGCCCGACGGGCGGCGGCACGAACAGCGTCCCGAGGTCGGCGCCCGCGAGCACGCGCTCGATGACCTCCGGCTCGCGTCCCGGCGCGACGATCGCAGGGACGCCCGTGCGCGTGACGATGCGCGCCGAGCCGACCTTGCTCGCCATGCCTCCCGAGCCGACGCCGCTCGTCGAGCCGCCCGCGACCGGCGCGGCCTCGCGCTCGATGTCGCGCACGATCGGCATGCGCACGCCGGTCGCATCGCGCACGCCCTCGACGTCGGTGAGGATCACGAGCGCGTCGGCGGAGACCAGGTTGCACACGAGCGCGGCGAGCTGATCGTTGTCGCCGAACTTGATCTCCTCGGTCGCGACCGTGTCGTTCTCGTTGATGATCGGCACGACGCGGTGGTCGAGGAGCGCGCGCAGCGTCAGGCGCGCCGACAGGAAGCGCCGGCGATCGCCGAGGTCGTCGTGGGTCAGGAGGACCTGGCCGATCGGGACGTCGTGCACCGCGAACGCGTGCTCCCAGTGCTGCATCAGGCGGCTCTGCCCGACGGCGGCGGCGGCCTGCAGGGCGGGCAGCTCCTCGGGGCGCGCCGGCAGGCGGAGCCGCCGCAGGCCGAGCGCGATCGCGCCCGAGCTGACGACGACGACCTCGACGCCGCGCTTGTGGAGCGCCACCACCTGGTCCGCGATCGCGGCGGGCCGCGACGCCGGGCTCTCGGCGAGCAGGCGCGAGCCGATCTTGACGACCACGCGCCGCGCCGAGGCGAGCGCCGCGCGCTCCGGAACGAGCGGCGTCATGGGGTGGGCTTCGGATCCTGCGGAGCCTGCGCGGCGATCCGCGCGCGCCACCGGCGGTCGAGGTTGTCGAGCGCCGACTCGAGGAACGGGTTGACCTCGGCGGACAGCTGCACCTCGACGGCCGCGACGGTGCGGCCGAGGAAGCCGTTCTTGTTCGCGAGCGCCATCTCGACGGCGCGGTCCATCTCGTCGACCGCCTCCGCCTCGGTGACCTCGCTCGTCTTCGCGAGCAGCTTGCGCAGGCGGCCGCGGCTCGCGAGGTCGGCGAGCTCGAGCGGCGCGCGCAGCGTGGCGCGGGCGGCCGCGACGATGCCGCGGCGGAACGGGTGAAACGCGAGCGCCCCGGGCGTGGCGTCGATCGCGCGCGAGATCTCCTCGCGCAGCGCGAGCGCGGTCGCGCCGTCGAGGCCGAGGCCGACGTGCAGCTTCGCGCAGTAGTGATCGAACAGCGTCATCACGACGAAGTGGTGCGCCGCCTTGCGCGCGCGGTTGACGGCGGCGAGCGCGATCATCATCCGCGACGCCGCTCGGCCGGCGACGCGCGACGCCACGCCGGCCGCCGCGAGGTCGACCACCGACGGCGGCGCCGACCTGCCGTGCACGAGCGCCTTCATCGCGTCGTCGTCGACGTCCACGCCGTGCGCCGCGGCGATCCGCCGGTAGCCCGCGCCGAGCACGCGCTCGAGCGCCCAGTCGTCGAGGAACGGCACCGGCAGCGCGCCCGCGAGGCTCCCCGCGACGGCGCGCGCGATGATGAGCCGGCGCTGGCCGTCGAGGTAGTCGCGGCGGGCGACGAGCGCGGTCGACGTCACGGGCACGCCTCCACCGTGACCCACTTGCCCTCGGTGCAGCGATAGTGCTTCGCATTGCTGCCGGACTGGATGCAGTAGCCCTCCTCGACCTCGCGCCCGAGCGTCGCCGACGTGCACCCGGCCTTCTTCTCCGATTTCGGCTCGGTCTTCGCCTCGGATTTCGCCTCCGATTTCTGTTCGGGCTTCTTCTCGCCGACCTTCTTCTTCTCCGGCTTCTCGGGCTTCTTCTCGGTCGCCGCGGCCGTCGCCGGGTCGGGGAGGTCGTCGGGGCGCTTCTTGATCGGCGGCGCGATGCCTTTCAGCAACATGTCGCGCTCGTCGACCTCCTTCATCCGCTCGGGGGTCGCGATGACCTCCTCGCTCGCCGGCGCGGCGATCGCGACGGCGCCGACCTTGGTCACCTTCGCGTCGAGCGCCAGCTTCATCTGGAACCGGCGCGCGTCGCGCGCGAAGCCGACGGTGCCGGCGAGCTTCACGGCGAGCGGTAGCCCGGTGTCGGCGTCGAGCACGACCTCGCCGGTGACGCCCTCGATCGTGCGGCCCTCGCGCCACTTGCGGTGGTCGAGCGGCTCGGGCGGGTTCGCCTTCGGCGACGGCGCCTGCTTGACCTCGATCCGCCGGCCGGCGCGCCCGGCGACCTCGAGCGCGCCGCGGTCGCTGAGCTCGACGGCGGGTGCGAGCAGGTCCCACGTGGCCGCCACGGCCGCGACGTACGCGTCGCGCAGCGCCTGCGGCTCGTCCTTGGTCTCGGGGGCGCGCGCGTTCCACACCTGGTAGCGCGGGCGCAGGTAGAGCGTGCCGCCGGCGAACAGCGTCTCGCGCCCGTAGTCGGCCGAGTTCGTGTACACGCCGTGGAACGCGCCGCCGGCGAGCTCGCCGATCTCGAGCTTCGCCTGGTCGGTCAGGTCGCTGACCGGCTTGTCGCCCTCGGTGACGACCGTGCGCGTCTCGACGACGACGGTGAGCGGGCCGAGCTTCGCGAGCGTCGCCGCGAACGGTAGCGTCAGCGCGTGCTGGAGCGCCTGCGGATCCATCGCCGCCTTGTCGACGTCGACGCGCAGGTCGACGGGCCGCGGCTCGACGACGAGGCCGCCGAGCTGGTCGTCGGGGACGCCGCCCTTGCCCTGCGCGCACGATGCCGCCACCGACAAAATGGCAAGCGGCGTGAGGCGCATCATGGGGTTCTTAGCTTTCCCGTCAAACCGGGTCAATTCCTCGATGTAGTGGTACGGTGAGCCGTGCTCGATACGCTCGAGCGGCTCTCGCACGATCCGCGAACGTCGCCGTTCGTCTACGCGTTCGTCGTCCTCCTCGGCCTGTTGTGGGGCAGCTTCGCGAACGTCTGCATCTATCGCTGGCCGCCGAGCGACGACCACCCGAACGGGCGCTCCGTCGTGAAGCCGGGCTCGCACTGCTTCGCGTGCAAGCAGCCGATCGCCTGGTACGACAACGTGCCGCTCCTGTCGTGGCTGTGGCTGCGCGGCCAGTGCCGCGCGTGCAAGGCGCCGTTCTCGGCGCGCTACCTCCTCGTCGAGGCGCTCACCGGGATCCTGTTCGGCCTCGCCTGGTACGTCACCGTCGGCCTCCTGCGCGGCTTCGAGCCGTTCGACGCGCGCCTCGTGCGCTGGACGGTCTACGCCGGCTTCTCGTTCGTGATGGTGGTGACGACGTTCATCGACATCGACCACAAGCTCATCCTCAACAAGCTGATGATCCCGTCGATCGTCATCTTCTACGTCCTCGGCGCGTACGTCCTGCACCGCGGCTGGCTCGGCGGCGCGATCGGCATCGCCGTCGGCTACGGCGTGCCGTGGCTGATCGGCTTCATCTACTTCCTGGTGACCAAGCGTGACGGCTTGGGTCTGGGCGACAGCATGCTGCTCGCGCTCGTCGGCGCGCTGCTCGGCTGGAAGGGCGTCGTGGTGTCGCTGTGCGGCGGCTCGATGGTCGGCTCGGTGATCGGGATCTTCATCCTGTGGCGGGCGCGGCGCGACGCGCCTCCCGGACCGGAGGAGGCCGCTACCCCAGAGGACACCGACGGTGACGAGGCACCCTCGCTGATGCGCACCGAGCTGCCGTTCGGGCCGTACCTCGCGTTCGCAGCGACGTTCTACCTGTTCGCGGAGCCGTGGATCGAGCTGCACTTCGCGCTCTTCGGCCCGGGGTGATGCTATCGTCGACCATCCGATGGGAGGCCACACGGCCGAACAGATCGTAGCCGGGGTCGTACTCTACGATCGCCTCGCCGTCACGATGTACGGCGCGATCCACCGGGCCCAGTTCAACGGCGTCCGCAACCTGCGCGGCCTCGTGATCGATCCGAAGATGCTCGCGGAGAGCACGTTCCGGGCGACGATCACCGATCCGCGGCGCACCGGGCAGGCGATCGCGCTCGCGCACGACAACATCGTGCCGACGCTGTCCGTCGAGGACGGCGGCCCGGAGGTCGTCGTCGTGAGCCGCGGCGTCGGCCGCTACGTGACGGTGCAGGACCTCATCGTCGGGGCGCGCGCGAACCGGCGCGAGGGCGGCAAGCTCCCGCTCCCGGTCGCCGCGGCGATCATCCAGAGCGTCGTCGGCGCGCTCGCCGTCGCGCACCGCGCGGGCGTCGTGCACGGCGCGGTGCACCCGCGCAGCGTGCTCGTCGACGAGGACGGCGGCATCCGGATCGGCGACTTCGTCGTCGGGCGCGCGCTGACCACGGCGGTCGCGCAGGGCGCCGACTCGTCGCTGTGGCGCGGGCTCACCGGCTACCTCGCGCCCGAGCTCGTCGTCGGCGAGCCTCCGACGCCGGCGTGCGACGTGTTCGCGTGCGGCGCGATGCTGTTCACGATGCTGTCGGGCGAGGTCCCGCCGGGCACGCTGCACGTGACGCCCGCCGTCGAGCGCCTCGTGCAGCGCGCGCTCGACTCCGACGTCACGCGCCGCTACAAGAACGCGTCCGATCTCCTCGAGAACGTGCTCGAGGCGTTCGAGGACGACCGCTGGGAGATCGCCGAGCGCGGCGAGCTCATCCGCGCCGCGGGCCTGTCGGGCACCGACACGAACATCGACGACGCGACCGAGGACCTGCTCGCGTCGCTCGGCAGCTCGGCCGTGCAGGTCACGCCGATGCGCCCGAGCATGGAGTCGCGCGCCGAGGCCGCCGCCGCGCGCCACCAGAAGACGCCGACGGGGGCGAACCGGCTCGAGTCGCTGCTCAACGACCTCAACGACCCGCACACGCGCGTCGACGAGATGCCCAGCTTCGGGCGCGCCGACCGCGACCGCGATCCGATCAGCGAGCTGATCCAGGCCGATCCGCGCAAGAAGGAAGCGATCGTCCAGATCAAGTCGCGCGTGCCGTCGCTCGACGATCCCGACGACACGCCGCTGCCCGCGCCGCGCGCGCACGACTCACACGACGACACCGACGTCCCGCGCCCGAACGTGCGCGACGAGGACGCGGCGATGGCGGCGATCCTCGGCCTCGATCGGCCGGCGCAGCGCATGTCGAGCGCCGCCGAGCAGGTCGAGGCGGCCGCCGCGAAGCTGCAGCAGGCCGCCGCGCGCGCCGAGGCCGCCGCCGAGGTCGTCGCGACCAAGAGCGCGCCACGCCCGGTCGTCGCACCGGTCCCGGCACGCAGCCTGCCGATCGTCGAGGCGCCGGACTTCTCGCCCCCGCCGGCGAGGATCAAGAGCAAGGCCGGCCCGATCGTCGGCGTCATCACGATCCTCGCGATCATCGGGATCGGCGTGTTCGTCTACAAGCAGCAGGCCGACGCCGCCGAGGAGCGCGAGAAGCAGCGCCAGAAGGACGAGGAGGACCAGCGGAAGGCCGACGAGCTGTCGGCGCAGCTCGCGGCGGCGGGCTCCGACACCGGCGCGATCGAGATCGCGTCGACCCCGTCGGAGGGCGGCGTGTGGATGCGCCTGGGGCCGACGCCGGTCGAGTCGTTCCAGCTCGAGGCGACGGCGACGCACGAGATCGCGGTGCTGCTCGAGGGCTACCAGCTCGGCGAGATCCAGGTCGTCGGCGCGGACTGGACCGGCACCGGCGACAAGCAGCGCGCCGAGCTCAAGATCGGTCTCAAGAAGCTCGAGCCCGACAAGAAGACGAAGCAGCTCGTGCCGGCGGAGCTGCCGCTGCAGCCGGCGCGCGGGCAGGAGAAGACGGCGCGCGTCGGCGGCGGCCGGATCAAGGTCACGTCGGTGCCGTCCGACGCCGAGGCGTACCTGTTCGTCGGCGTGACGGGACGCGGGATGCGCGTCAACCGGCTCACGGCGGGGCGCGACTACGAGCTTGTCATCGTCAAGCCGGGGTATCGTGCGAAGAAGGTGCAGATCAAGGCCGACGAGTGGCGCGACGACCCCGACCCGAAGAAGTCGATCGATGCGGCGAAGAAGAAGGCGACGGTGAGGCGTAGCGTGGAGCTGGAGGAGCTACCGAAGAAGCCGGAGAAGTAGTGGCGGCGGGCCGTACGCTGCACGTGCGCTGCGCGACCTGGGAGCAGGTCGAGACGTTCCACACGCGCAAGCTGCGCCGCGGGAAGCTCCTGTCGATGAAGGTCCCGTTCCAGGCCGACGTCGGCTCGGCGGTGACGCTCGGGCTCGAGCTGCCGAACCAGGTCGTCGTCGCGATCGAGGGGCGGATCGACAAGGCCTCGCCGATCGACGGCGACGCGAAGACCTGGATCGAGATCGAGCTCAACCTGACCGAGGACATCCTCGCGCGCATCCGCAACATGGCGGCGGGCGTGATGAGCGCGGCGCCGGTGCAGGCGCAGATCGCGGCGCGCTCGGCGCCGGCGGCCGCACCGCCCACGCTGCCGCCGCTGCCGCCGCCGGCGGCGCCGGTGATCGCGCCGGTGCTGAAGAAGGTCGCGGTGCCGCCGCAGCCGGTGGCCGTGCCGCCGCCGCCCGCGCCCGTCGCCGCTCCCGCCGTGCGCCCGCGCGACGCGAGCGACGAGCTGCCCAGCGACGAGCGGCAGCTGTTCCAGCACCTGACGGCGGAGCTGCGGCGCATCCGGCAGATGGCGGTGCACGAGGTGCTCGGCGTCGATCGCGACGCGGACCCCGATGCGATCCGCGTCGGGTGGATGCACCTCATCCGCAAGCACCACCCGGACCTCGTGGCGCGCCACCAGGCGCCGGCGATCACGCACCTCGCCGAGGAGCTCACGATCCTGTGCAACCGCGCCTACGACCGGCTGCGCGTGGCGCTCGTCGCCGAGGGGCGCGCGACGTCGGTCGGCTCGGTGCTGCAGCAGCCGGCGGGCTGGCTCGTCGGGTTCGAGGACATCTCGAGCGCGGACCTCGCCGCGTCGCGCGTGGCGAAGGCCGCGCAGGTCGCGGGCAACGCGCCGGTCACCGAGTCGCAGCCGCTGCCCGTCGTGCCGCCTCCACCCGCACCCGCGCCGACGATCCCGCCGTCGACGTCGGGGCAGGGCGCGGAGCAGTTCGAGCAGCGGGCGCGCACGATGCTCGGCGACGGGCAGTCCGACGTCGCGCAGGAGGTGCTCGCGGCGGCGCTGTGCGTGTATCCGCGCAGCCGGCCGCTGCGCTCCTTGTATTACGTGGCGTCGGCGATGGCGGCGCTCGAGAAGAGCGAGGTCATGCTCGCGATGTCGCAGCTCGAGACGGCGCTCGCGCACTACGAGCAGTGCGTCGAGGCGGCGCAGATCCTCGAGCACGTGCGCCGCCACGGCACGTCGCGCTCCGACGAGATGCGGAGGCTGTTCCGGTGACGGCGCGCGCGCCCGCGAGCAAGCAGCCGGCGACGCGCGCGGTCGGCATCGACCTCGGCACGTCGAACTCCGTCGTCGCGGTGATCGATCGCGACGGCGCGCCGCGCATCCTGACGACGGCCGAGGGCTCGACGACGCTGCCGTCGATCGTGTGGTTCTCGCCCGACGGGCCCGTCGTCGGCGAGCCGGCGCGCGCGGGCCTCGACCACAGCCCCGACATCACCGTGTTCGGCGCGAAGCGCCTGCTCGGCCGCCGCTTCGATCACCCGGAGATCAAGAAGCTGTCGCGCATCCTCCCGTACCAGCTGATCGAGGCGCCGAACGGCGACACGTGGATCGAGCTGGCGCCGGGGCGATCGATCTCGCCCGAGGAGGCGTGCGCGCTCGTGCTGCGCGAGCTGCGCCGCATGGCGGAGGCGCACTTCGGCGCGCCGGTGACGCGTGCGGTGATCACGATCCCGGCGTGGTACGACGCCGCGCAGCGGCAGGCGACGAAGGACGCGGCGCACATCGCGGGGCTGCAGACGCTGCGGCTCCTCAGCGAGCCGACGGCGGCCGCGTTCGGCCACGGCGCGCACCGCGGGCACAACTGCAAGTACCTCGTGTGCGACCTGGGCGGCGGCACGTTCGACGTCGCGGCCGTCGACGTCGAGGCCGGCATCTTCGAGGTGCTCGCGACGACGGGCGACTCGTTCCTCGGCGGCGACGACATCGATCGCGCGATCGTCGAGAACCTCGTGCGCGACGTGCGCCACGCGCGCGGCTTCGACATCTCGACGGACGCCGTCGCGATCGAGCGGCTGCGGATCGCGGCGCAGGCGGCCAAGCACGAGCTGTCGGGCGTCGCGGCGGCGAAGGTCGCGATCCCCGAGCTCGCGCAGCTGCCGTCGGGCAAGGCCGTCGAGTACGGCAAGCTCGTGCGGCGCGACGAGGTCGAGCTGTGGGCGGCGCCGCTCCTGCGCCGGCTCGAGGGCCCGATGCGCGACGCGCTCAAGCGGGCGGGGCGCGCGAAGGGCGACGTGCAGGAGGTGCTGCTCGTCGGCGGCATGACGCGCATGCCGGCGGTGCGGCGCGAGATCGCGCGCGTCGTCGGGCGCGAGCCGCGCGTGATCGAGAACCCGGAGGAGGTGGTCGCCGTCGGTGCGGCGCTCGAGGTGGCGCGGCTCGAGGGCGCGATCGAGGGCGTGCTGCTGATCGACGTCGCCGCGCGCGGGCTCGCGGTGTCGATGGCGGGCGGCGAGTGCGAGGCGGTGATCGCGCAGAGCGCGGTGGTGCCGACGCGCGAGCACCGCGTGTTCGCGACGCGCGTCGACGACCAGCCGCGCATCGAGTTCGACGTGTGGGAGGGCGAGTCGGCGGATCCGTCGCGCAACCGCCACCTCGGGCGCTACGCGATCCTGGACCTGCCGCCGGCGCCGGCGGGAGACGTCCTGGTGCTCGTCGAGCTGACGCTCGACACCGACGGCACCGTGCGCCTGGGCGCGAGCGAGCTCGTGTCGGGCGAGCGGCTGCAGCTCGAGCAGCTGTTCCACGCCGGCCTGCCGCGCGCCGACGTCTCGCGGCTCGCGCGGCAGCTCGCCGAGGCGCCCTGAGGGCGGCGCTGGGCCTGGTGCTCGCCGCGGCGTGCGGGCATGCGGCCCCCGCCGCGCCGGAGCCGCCGAAGTCGGTGCAGCTCAACGCGCCGGGGGCGCCGGTCGACGTCGAGGCGGCGCTCGTGCCGGGGTACGTCGTCGTCGTCGACTTCTGGGCGGAGTCGTGCGGGGCGTGCACCGTCGTGGGCGGGATGCTCGCGGTGCAGGTGGCGCAGGAGCCCCGCGTGTTGATCCGGAAGATCGACGTGGGCGACGGCGACACCCCGGTGGCGCGGGCCTACCAGATCGGTGCGCTGCCGCACTTCCAGGTGTACGACCGGCGGGGGAGGCTGCGGTACGACCTCGTCGGCAACGACTGCGTGAAGGCGGCCGAGATCGCGAAGTCGCTGCTCGCCGAGCCGTGAGCTGCGGTGCTATACGCCGGCGGTGAGCGAGTTCAGCGCCTACCTCGTCGTGCAGGAACCGGCCGCGGCCGTCGTCGATCGCGTGTGTGCACGCGGGGTCTCGGCGGTCGTGCTGCCCACGGATGGGGCGTGGACCATCGTCGTGTGCGGCGAGCTCGACGACGTCCTGCCGATCCCGTTCCCGAGCCTCCTGTCGTACGCGTACGCGGCGGACCATGGCTTCCAGCTCGAGCTGTTCGTCGCGGGCCGCCGGGCCGGGCGCCTGACCGCGGCGAGCGAGGTCGGGCACCGCTGGCGGTTCGAGCCAAAGCCATGGGTCGAGCACGGCGTGCTGACGGCGCCGGTCGCGAAGCAGCTCGGGGCGCTGCTCGCGTCGGAGCAGTGGGACCACGAGTCCGTGCGCGACCAGGTCGCGGCGGTGCTCGGCTTCCCGGCGGAGTCGTGGCTCAGCTTCCAGTACCTCGTCCACGACGGCGACGACGTCCTCGAGCGGTTCCCGGGTGCGGTGTGGATCGAGCGCGGCAAGCGGAAGACGGTGAAGGCGCCTCCGACGGCGGCGACCGCGGCGGCGAAGGTCATGGACGCGCTGAAGGCTCCTCCGGCGGGGGACAAGAAGCCGGCGAAGGCAAAGGCGGCGGCGGCGACGGGAGGAAAGAAGCCGGAGCGGCGGCTGGCGATGTCCAACGAGGAGCTCCGCGACCTCAGCAACTCGTTCGCCGGGGCGGCGCCGGTCGCGGCGCCGGCGGCGAAGGGCAACGCGGCGAGCGTCGACTTCGCGCAGTGCCGCACGTCGCGCGAGTGGCTCGATGCGAAGAAGCTCGTGGATCCGAAGATCGCGAGCGACGACGTCCTGGCCGAGCTCGAGCGGACGATCCGCGAGGGCCGCTTCGCAGACGAGGGCGAGCGCGCGGTCGTCGTGCGCGAGGCCGCGGCGATGCTGCTCGGGCGCTGCCTCGCGAGCCGGAAGATGGACCGCGCCGCGTGGTTGCGGTCGCGCGCGGGCACCGCGACCTCCCCGGAGGAGCGCGCCACCTGGTCGATCGTGGCGACGGTCGCCGCCGTTGACCCTGCGTCAATAGGCCTGCCGAAACGCTAATTATCTCGCGCGCCTGTCTGCTCCTGACAAGGAGTCAACAAGCGCGCCCACGACTGTACGTTGATGTGGGGGAGGGCACCTGCGAGGGTGGAGCCATGTCCGGCCCGAGCTCCCGCGTTCCCCGCCCGCCGCGCCACGAGACCGGCATCCCGACGATCGGGCGCTCGCGCGGGACCGGACGCCGCACCCGCCCGCGGATCTCGTCGCTGACGGTGACGGTCCCGTATGCGAAGACGGCGCGCGAGAGCACGATCCCGCCGCTCGTGAAGGAGCCGGTCGAGCTCGAGCGGTTCGGGCCGTACGTCGTGCACGAGCGGCTCGGCGAGGGCGGCATGGCGACCGTGCACCGCGCCGAGCACCTCGGCGTCGAGGGCTTCGCGAAGCAGGTCGCGCTGAAGCGCATGCTCACGCACCTCACCGCGGACAGCGACTTCGTGAGCTCGTTCGTGCACGAGGCGCAGATCGTGTCGCGCCTGCGGCACCCGAACATCGCGCAGGCATACGACCTCGGGCGGATCGGCAACACCTACTACATCGCGATGGAGCTCGTGCCGGGTCCGACGCTGGCGCAGGTGATCCGCCGCGCGCGTGCCGTCCACCGCACCGTCCCGGTCGAGATCGCCGTCGAGATCCTGATCCAGCTGTGCGACGCGCTCGAGCACGCGCACGAGCTCCGCGACGACGCCGGCAAGACGCTCCACCTGATCCACCGCGACATCTCGCCGGGCAACGTGATCCTGTCGACGAGCGGCGTCGTGAAGCTCATCGACTTCGGCATCTGCAAGGACCGCTCGCGCCGCGCCGCCACCGACGCCGGCGTCATCAAGGGCAAGCACGCGTACGTCGCGCCCGAGTACACCTACGGCTCGCTCGACCGCCGCTGCGACCTGTTCGGCCTCGGCGTCCTCGCCCACGAGGTCCTCACCGGCCAGCGCCTCTTCCTCGGCGAGACCGAGGTCCAGACCCTGCGCAACGTGCGCGAGATGGACATCGCCCCACCCTCGCGCAAGAACCCGCGCGTCGACGCCGACCTCGACGCCATCGTCCTCACCGCACTCGCGCGCGACCCCTCCCGCCGCTGGCAAACCGCCGGCGCCATGCGCGCCGCCCTCGAGCACCACGCTCGCTCCACCAAGCTCGCCGCCTCCCCGCGCCACATCCGCGACTTCGTCGCCTCGCTCTTCTCCACCTCCCGCCCCGACTCCCTCTCCGAATACACCTTCGATCTCGTCACCGTCTCGGCCGAGCTCGCCTCCGCCGAGCTCGCCTCCGCCGAGCTCGCCTCGGCCGACCTCGCCTCCGGCTCCGACCCCTCCATCGAGCTCATCGTCGATCCTCCCGATCTCACGCCCGTCCCGCGCCCCACCCACACCCCCTCCGACTTCGCGCCCACCGTCCCCCGCGCCGCCCCCATCGGCTCCCACATCGCCGCCCGCGCCCGCCGCCGCGCCTCCACCCACCCCACCCACGGCCTCCACGCCCCCCTCATCCTGCTCGTCCTCTTCGTCCTCGCCGCGCTCATCACCATGGCCGCGGCGCGCATCGGCCTGTTCGACGCCGCGGCGACGCTCGCGTGGATGCGCGACCTGTTCTAAGTTAGTGAATCGCAGAAAGTCGCTTGATTGCAGACCGGACAGTGTCGCTCGAGCTGCATCTCCTGATTCCTTCCCGAATCCCATCGCCGCGCGTCGCTACTGCTTCCTGGGCTCTGAGGGGCAGCTTGCCGCCGGCAGCTCTGAGCGCGTTGACACGGGCGATCAGCGCGGCGTTCGCGTCGATCACACTGTTCAACGCGGTCGTCATTGAATCGCAGTCGTCCTGGTTGTCGACGATCGCGTTCGCGAATCGGTGAGTGAACCGTACGAGTTCGTCCACATCGAGTTCTGGTGAGGGTGTTGCGGCTGCGCCCTCGAGCATCGCTGAAACCTTGATTGCCACAACCTGGTTGCTTGTCTGATCGGCAACGGCGACAGGGAACACCTTTCCATAGGCGAGTGCTTTTCGAAGATCGGCACTCGTAATGATTGCTGTCCCTATGGGGTCGTCAACGATGGTATCCTGATCCACGAGGACTACGCGGATCCTTACATCACGATCGATCGGAACGCGCGACCATTCGAGGACGCCGGGCCATTGCGGCGTGAAGGTCTCTTCGGCAACCCTCATTGCGATTGGCTTTCCGACGCGAACTCCATCCACAAACAGTTGCGCGCTGCCCTTGGTGTCGGGCTTCTCGGCGAAGCTCAGCGAGGCGGAGCCGAGAAGTCCCACTACACCGGCAAGCGCAATCTCGGGTTGTGCGGTCTCGATGCCGAACTTCGCTGCAGCCGCGCTGAATCGGCCAAGCAGATCGGCTGACACCTTTCCTCCACCATCCCACTTGGTCCCGTCGACCTTGCTCAGGGCAACCACGACACCTTCTATCGCCACGTGCGCGAAGCGTTCCTCCGCGTGCGCTGTCGCAGAACAAACCGTCGCAAGCACACCCACGATCACGCCTGTCTTCATCGCGTCACCCCTTCAGCTTCGCAGCATCATGTATCCCGCTGATTCACGTGAGGATCGAGCAGCAACGCGCCGCCCGTCTTGGGTTCGCCCATACGCCTCCTGTCGCAACCGCATCGAGCCATTATCGCAAGCAGCCGTGTGCGAATGCAAGGTCCGAACGAGATGCCGCAGAGTGCTGCACCGCTAGCACGACGGCGAGCTGCATCGTCGGCCGAACGGTGAATGAGCGAACGTCATCGAGCATGGTGTTCGTGAATGTCGTCGCAATACACGGCTCAGCAGAGACGGCCGAACTCGTCGCGCGACACGTGCTACGCGCCGAGTACAGCGCGGGCTTCGTGGACGTGGGCCTCGACGAGGGCGCGGATCTCGTCGAGGCGCGCGGGGGTGTCGGCCTCGACGCGCAGGACGAGGGCGGGCTGGGTGTTGGAGGCGCGGACGAGGCCCCAGCCGCCGTCGAAGCGGGCGCGGACGCCGTCGATGTCGACGAGGGAGCGCACGGCGGGGTCGGCGCGGAGGCGGTCGGTGGCGGCGGCGACGACGGCGAACTTGTGCTCGTCGGGGCAGTCGATGCGGAGCTCGGGGGTGGCGGTGGTGGCGGGGAGATCGGAGGCGTGGTCGGCGAGCTTGCGCGCGCCGCGCGAGAGGAGCTCGAGGACGCGCGCGCCGGCGTAGATGCCGTCGTCGAAGCCGAGCCAGCGGTGCGCGAAGAACAGGTGGCCCGACATCTCGCCGGCGAGGAGCGCGCCCGTCTCCTTCATGCGCGCCTTGATCAGCGAGTGGCCGACCTTCCACATCTCGACGGCGCCGCCCGCCGCGGTGAGGGCGTCGTACATCGTCTGCGAGCACTTGACCTCACCGACGAAGCCGGCGCCGGGCTGGTCCTCGAGGAGCGCCTTGCCGAGGAGGATCATCAGCTGGTCGCCCCACAGCACGCGGCCCGTGCCGTCGACGACGCCGACGCGGTCGCCGTCGCCGTCGAGCGCGATGCCGATCTCGGCGCGCGAGCTCTTCACCATCGCGATCAGGTCGACGAGGTTCGCGGGCTGCGTCGGATCGGGGTGGTGGTTCGGGAACGTGCCGTCGAGGTCGCAGTACAGCGGCACGACCTCGAAGCCGAGGCGCTTGTACAGCGAGGCGGCGGTGGGGCCGCCGGCGCCGTTGCCGGCGTCGACGACGACCTTGCAGCGGCGGGTGCCGAGGCGCAGCTCGCCCATCGCGCGCTCGACGTACGCGCCGATCACGTCGCGCGAGCTCATCGGCTTCGTCGGGTGAGGCGCCGGCTCGGCGATGATGCGGGCGACGTCGTCGCGCAGCTCCGCGATCGCCGCGCCGTACAGCGTCTCGGTGCCGCGCATCAGCTTCAGGCCGTTGTCCTCGGGCGGGTTGTGGCTGCCGGTGACCATCACCGCCGCCGTCGGCGCGAGGTGGTGCGCGGCGAAGTAGAGGACCGGCGACGGCACGACGCCGATGTCGAGGACCGGCGCGTGCACGCGGATGCCGTCGGTGAGCGCGGCGAACAGCCGCGGCGAGCTCGTGCGGCAGTCGCGACCGACGACGACGGGGCCGTTCCCGGCGCGCGCGCCGATCGCGTTGCCGATCGCGCGCACGGTGTCGTCGTCGAGGTCTCGCTCGGCGACGCCGCGGATGTCGTACTCGCGGAAGACCCGGGGGTTCACGCCCGAGTGGTACCACGCCCCACCATCGCCGACCTCGATCGTCGTCCGGCGCACCTCGTCTCCTGGCACTTCGCCAACAGCGCCGACGACGCCGGCGAGCGCCCGGTGGTACCGTGGCGAGATGCGTAGCATCACGATGGCCGCCGCCAGCCTCCTCCTCGCGATCGCCGCCGGCTGCGGCGGCGGAAGCAAAGCGTGCGACGAGCTGAAGAAGAAGGTCTGCGACGGTCTCGACGGCGCGAAGTGCGGCGCCTGGTTCGACGGCCAGATGAAGGAGATCAAGAGCGACGGCGGTGACGTCAACACCGGCTGCAAGCTGCTCCTCGACGACAAGGACCTGCTCAGCGGCTGGAAGGACCTCGCGAAGATGGGCATCGCCGGCGAGGACAAGAAGAAGCCGGCCGACGACAAGAAGGCCGACGACAAGCCGCCCGCCGAGGAGAAGCCGCCCGAGGACAAGCCGGCCGACGACAAGAAGCCGGAGTAGCGCTCAGCGATAGCGCGCGAGCGGGCCGGTCAGCGCGTCGACGACGTCGCGGACGCGCTGCGCCTCGGCGCGCGGCACGACGAGCACCGCATCGCCGGCGCGCACGATGACGAGCCCCGACACGCCGATCGCGGCGACGAGGCCGCCGTCGGTCCACACGAGGTTGTCGCGCCCGTCGAGGACGACGGCCTCGCCGTGCGTGGCGTTACCGCTGCCGACGCCGTCGAGGACCTCGGCGAGCGCGGCCCACGAGCCGATGTCGTCCCAGCCGACCGCCGCCGGGATCGTGAACACGCCCGCGGCGTGCTCCATCACGGCCTTGTCGATCGAGATCGACGTCAGCGCCGGGTACACGTCGGCGGCGCGCGCCGCGTGCGAGGCGATCGCGCGGACGCCGCGGCCGATGTCGGGCACGCGCGCGTCGAGCTCCGCGAGGAGGCGGCTCGCCGGCGCGAAGAAGATGCCGCCGTTCCACAGGTAGCGCCCGCTCGCGACGTAGCGCTCGGCGTCGGCGAGCCCGGGCTTCTCGACGAAGCGCACGACGGGCGTGACCTCGTCGAGCACGGCCGTGCCGACCTCGAGGTACCCGAAGCCGGTGTCGGCGCGCGTCGGCGCGATGCCGACGGTGCCGATCGCGCCGGTCCGCTCGACCTCGGCGAGCCCGCACTCGAACACGCGCTGCAGGCGCGCGCCGTCGGCGACGCGGTGATCCGACGGCATCACGACGAGCGCGGCGTCGGGATCCGTCGCGAGGATCGTCGCCGCCGCGAGCCCGATCGCGGGAGCCGTGTTGCGGCCGACCGGTTCGCCGAGGACGTGCGCGCCCGGCGCCGCCTCGCGCGTCACGTCGACCAGCGCCTCCGACGTCACGATCGTGATCGACGCCGCGACGCCGCGCGCGCGCTCGAGCGTCGCCGCGAGCAGCGTCTCGCCGTGCGGCCCGAGCGGGAGCAGCTGCTTGGGGCGCGCCTGCCGGCTCGCCGGCCACAGGCGCGTGCCGCTGCCTCCGGCGAGGATGACCGCGTGTCGCACCGGCGGCATGGTAACACCGGGCCATGAAGAGACTGCTGCTCGTGCTCGCGATCGCAGCGTGCGGCGGCGGAGGCGCGAAGTCGTCGCCGACGCCCCCGACGCCTCCGGCGAAGCCCGACCCCGACGCCCCGCCGGTCGCCGGCGATCCGAAGGTGGTCGCGCCGCCGGCCGGTCACCCGCGCACCGACCTGATCCCGCGCGGCATCGTGTTCGGCAACCCGGAGCGCTCGAACGTGCAGCTCAGCCCCGACGGCAAGCAGCTGTCGTGGCTCGCGCCGAAGGACGGCGTGATGAACGTGTGGGTCGCGCCGGTGGGGCACCTCGAGAAGGCGGTCGCCGTCACCGCCGAGGCGACGCGCCCCATCCGCAACTACGAGTGGGCGTACACGAACCGCCACATCCTGTACCTGCAGGACACGGGCGGCGACGAGAACTTCCACGTGCACCGCGTCGAGCTCGCGACGGGAGTCTCGACGGACCTCACGCCGGGGAAGGGTGCGCGCGCGGCGATCGCGCGGCGCAGCGAGAAGGTCCCGGGATCGATCCTCATCACGATCAACGACCGCAACCCGAGGGCGTTCGACGTCCACAAGCTCGACATCCTGTCCGGAAAGCGGACGCTCGTCGTGCAGAACGACGACAACCTCGCCGGATACACGTTCGACGACAACCTCGACGTGCAGTTCGCGACGAAGATCCTGCCCGACGCGAGCGAGCAGATCCTGCGCCCCGAGCTCAAGGGGGGTAAGCTCGGGTGGACGGTGTGGGAGACGCTGCCGTTCGAGGACGCGAACAGCGGCGTCGTCGCGATGGCCCCGGGCGGCAAGTCGGTGTACTTCGTCGACACGCGCGGCCGCGACACGAGCGCGCTCGTCACGCTCGACATCGCGACGAAGAAGGCGACGAAGGTGATCGCGGAGGACACGCGCGCCGACGCCGGCGAGGTGATGATCCACCCGACGAAGAAGGACGTGCAGGCGGTGTCGTTCGACTACCTGCGCAACTCGTGGAAGGTGATCGACAAGTCGATCGGCAAGGACCTCGACAACCTCGCGAAGCTCGACGGCGGCGAGCCGCGCGTCGTGTCGCGCTCGCTCGACGACAACGTCTGGCTCGTCGCGACGACGTCCGAGCTCCACCCGGCGAACTACTACCTGTGGGAACGCGCGAAGCAGCGCGGCGCGTTCCTGTTCTCGTCGCGCCCCGAGCTCGACAAGCAGCCGCTCGTGAAGATGCACCCCGTCGAGATCAAGGCGCGCGACGGGCTCACGCTCGTCTCGTACCTCTCGCTCCCCGCGAGCGCCGACCCCGTAGGCGACGGCAAGCCGAACACGCCGGTGCCGCTGGTGCTGTGGGTGCACGGCGGCCCGTGGGCGCGCGACCGCTGGGGCTTCAACGTGGCGCACCAGCTGTTCGCGAACCGCGGCTACGCCGTCTTGTCGGTCAACTTCCGCGGCTCGACGGGCTTCGGCAAGAAGTTCCTCAACGCCGGCAACAAGCAGTGGGGCAAAGCGATGCACGACGACCTGATCGACGCCGTCGCGTGGGCGGTGGCGAACCAGGTCACCGGCAAGGACCAGACGTGCATCGGCGGCGGCAGCTACGGCGGCTACGCGACGCTCGCCGGCGTGACGCTCACGCCCGACGCGTTCCGCTGCGGCGTCGACATCGTCGGCCCGTCGAACCTGATCACGCTGCTCGCGTCGATCCCGCCGTACTGGGCGCCGGGCCTCGCGAACTTCCACATGCGCATGGGCAACCCGGAGTCGCCCGAGGACAAGGCGCTGATGATGTCGGTCTCGCCGGTGAACCACGCGGCGAAGATCAAGCGCCCGCTCCTCATCGCGCAGGGTGCGAACGATCCGCGCGTGAAGCAGGCGGAGTCGGAGCAGATCGTCGATGCGATGAAGAAGGCGAAGCTCCCCGTGACGTACATCTTGTTCCCCGACGAGGGCCATGGCTTCGCGCGGCCCGAGAACAACATCGTGTTCTTCGGCGTCGCCGAGGCGTTCCTGTCCGCGCACCTCGGCGGCGGATATCTCCCGCTCGCCGCCGACGAGCTGTCTGCGTCCACCATCCAGTTCAAGGAAGGAAAGACCGGGATTCCCGGTCTCCCGTGATCACATGCGTACACTCCTCATCATCAGTCTGCTCGCGATGTCCTCGGCCGCCGCGGCCGACAGCTGCCCGGTGAAGAACACCGGCTCGACGTTCCTCACCGATCTCGTGAAGGAGATCGGGAAGGCGAAGACCTGCGACGGCGCGGCGTCGCTCGCGGAGAAGTGCGCGCTCGGCGCGAGCGGCGACGCGGTGATCGCGGGCGCCGCCGTCGACGTGTGCAAGAAGGACTTCGCGAAGAGCAAGGACGACACCGCGCTCCACGACAAGCTCGCGAAGCGCTGCGGCGCGAAGTACGAGAAGATGCAGGGCACGATGTACGTCTCGATGGCGGCGTTCTGCGCGCTCGACGTGGCGAAGCTGCTGTCGAACCTCAATCGCGCGGCGCCGTAATTGGCAAGGTTGCAGCTGCCCGCGGGCGCGACCCGCGCCGAGCTGTGGGGGCACAACAAGAAGGTGCGGCACTCCGACGAGGAGCTCGCCGCGCTCGCCGAGGCCGCCGCGCTCGAGGCGCTGCTGTTGTACAAGCAGCCGGTCACGCGGCTGCCCGCGCTGCACGCGCGCGCGCCGCTCACCACGATGTCGATCCTCATGTGCCACGAGCTCGCGAGCCTCGCGGGCATCGAGGCGTGCGTGCGGCTCCAGGAGCTGTTGCTCGACGACGTCCCCGCCGTCGACGCCGGCGACGCGTTCGCGCGGATGCGCGAGCTGCCCGAGCTGACGACGCTCGAGCTGCGCGGGGCGCACTGGACGAGGCTGCCTGCGCACGCCGGCGAGCTGCCGAGCCTGCGCGCGCTGCACTTCCGCGACTGCCCGGCGCTCGACGTCGACAGCGTGTGCGCCGCGTTCGCACGCTCGACGACGCTGCGCTCGCTGCGCGTCGAGGCGATCGTCGACAGGTTCGCGATCGCGATCCCGCCGTCGATCGCGCGGCTCGCGTCGCTCGAGGAGCTCGTCGTCACCGGCGTCATCGCGCGCGTCCCCGACGAGGTCGCCGAGCTCCAGCGGCTCGAGGCGCTCGAGCTCGCCGGCGGCACGTTCGCGACGCTCCCCGACGGCCTCGGCGAGCTGCGCTCGTTGCGCCGCCTCAAGATCCGCTCGAAGAAGCTCACCGCCCTGCCGCGCTCGCTCGCTGCGCTCGAGGAGCTCGAGGAGCTCGAGGTGCAGGCGCCGCTGAAGGCGCTCCCCTCGGACCTCGAGCTCCCCGCGCTCCACACGCTCGACGTGCGCGCGACGAAGCTGACGTCGCTGCCGACGGCGCTCGCGGGCCGCGCGTACCGGATGCTGCGCGTGCCCGACGGCGTCGCGGCGCGCGCGACCGCGAAGTAGGCGCGGGCGGTGGAGTCCGCGGGGGAATCCTGCGAGCTTCGCGGCATGAAGCTGTGCGTCTCGTGCGTGGTGCTCGCCGCGGCCTGCTCGGGCTCGTCGCCGTCGCCGGCGGCACGCGTCGCGAAGGCGGGGCGCGCGGAGCGCCTGTCGATCGGCGGCCTCGAGGCGTACGCGCTCGAGGACGGGCACCTCGTCGTGCCGAACGACGGCAAGCTGCTCGCGGTGGGTCGCGAGCCGCGCGAGGTCGCCGACCTGCTCGCGGCCGCCGGGCTTCCGCGCGACACGATCCGCCTCGACATCACGTGCCTGCTCGTGAAGGTGGGCGCGCGCGTGATCCTGTTCGACACCGGCATCGGCCAGCTCCCCGGCGCCGACGCGGGGCGGCTCCTCGCGTCGCTCGCGCTCGCCGGCGTGCAGCCGGTCGCCGTCACCGACGTCTTCATCTCGCACGCGCACGGCGATCACGTCGGCGGCCTGGTCACGAAGGCGGGCGCGCTCGCGTTCCCGGCGGCGACGGTCCACCTCGCGGCCGCGGAGTGGGCCGCGCTCCGGGCGGACGGCGATGCGGATGCCGTCGCGCTCGTCGCGGCGATGGCGCCGAAGGTCGTGCCGTTCGAGCCCGACGTGCAGGTGCTGCCCGTCGTGAAGGCGATCGCGACGCCGGGCCACACGGTCGGCCACACCTCGTACGAGGTCGGCGCGCCCGACGGCGAGAAGCTGTTCTACCTCGGCGACGTCGCGCACCACGCCGTCATCTCCGTGCAGCGGCCCGCGTGGTCGATCGCCGTCGACGCCGATCGCACGTCGGCCGAGTCGCTCCGGCAGCGCATGCTCGCGAGGTTCGCCGCGGAGGATACGCACGTGTTCGCCAGGCACTTCCCGTACCCGGGCGTCGGTCGCCTCGCCGCGCAGGGTGACGGCGTCGTGTGGAAGCCGCAGTAGCGCTTCGTGCGCGCGCAACTTGCCCGCGCGGTCGCCGCGGCCACGACGTCATCAACCTCTCCACCACCTCCCACCACCACCCGCGCAACGCACGCTTCATCGCCGAGGTCATCGGCACCACCCCCTACACCCCCGCCCACGAGATCCGCGACCCCTACGGCACGATCCCGCGCCTCGTCGTGCGCGGCCTCGCCACCGAGTCCTGCGTCGTCATCCCCGACGCACCGGCGAGCGCGGAGGCGCTGAACACCGACGGCATCGTCGGCGTGTGAAGCACGGCGCGCTTGCGTTGGCCGCGCAGGATCGGGACCATCCCCCGGTGGTGAACACCCGCGACGACGCAGCACGGCAACGGCGGATGCTCATCATCCTCGACCTCGGCGCCGTCGCCGTGTTCGTCCTGCTCTTGCTCGCCCGCATCAAGTTCGCCGACGACGACCCCGAGCACCTCCAGCCGCTCGCCTACACCTTGGTCCCTCTGATCGTGGCGGCCGTGGCGACGGCGGCGGCCGCGCTCAAGCACGCCGCGACCCTCATCGTCGCGGGCGTCGTGTACCTCCTCGGGGGCGCGTTCACGACCTACGTGGCCTTCACCGTGCCCGAGCGCGCGAAGGTGTTCGTCGTGTGCGGGATCCTGTTCGTCGCCGGCTACAAGCACATCGCCGTCGGGCGGCGCCTCTCGCGCGCCGGCGCGCGCTGATCCTACGGCTGCATGACGGTGCCGAAGCGGTCGCTCGCGTGCGGGGTGCCGGCGCCGATGGCGCCGATGTCGGCGCCGGGGCCGTCGGTGGGATCGCCGGCGTCGATGAGGGGGGAGCCGGGGCGGGGGGTGTAGAGGGCGCGGTAGTAGCGGAGGAGGTGGGAGACGCCGTAGGTGCGGCGCCAGAGGGATCCCTCGTCGATGCGGGCGGGGAGCTGGGGGACGGCGGGATCGAAGGCCGGATCGGCGGAGACGTCGTGGGGGCCGGCGGTGTTGGCGACGAGGCCGGGGAGGTAGTGGGCGGTGTTGGTCGCGAGCGGGTTGTGGAAGGCGTTGTAGTCGGCGCTCGCGACGCGCGGGCCGCCGCTGGATTCGGTCTTGGTGCCGGCGATCAGCGCGCGGCCGGCCCAGGTGACGTTGGAGAACTGGGTGAAGACGTTGTTGCGCAGGGACGAGAGCGAGACGCCGGGGGCGAGGGAGAGCGCGGCGCCGTCGAAGCGGGCGGTGGAGCCGCCGGCGTCGACGGTGTTGTTGTCGAAGGCGATGCCCTGCTCGCCGGTGAAGAGGAGGAGTGCGCCGTCGTAGCCGCTCTGCGGTGCCTGCGCGTGCGCGAGGATGTTGTGGTGGAACTTCGTGTTGCTCTGTAGCGAGCGCACGAAGTCGTGGCCGCTGTTGAGCATCAGGTTGTAGCGGAACTCGCCGCCGAACGACTGCAGCGGCCACGACGAGTCGCGGATCACGTTGTGCTCGGCGAGCGCGTTGCTGCGGTTGTCGAGCCTCAGGTTGAAGCCCTGCGAGAAGCCGCCGTAGTAGTCGTGGTGGAGGTAGTTGCCCTGGATGACCGCGCCCGGCGAGTCGACGAGCGCGAGCACGCAGCGCGGCCCGATGAAGACGTTGCTCTGCGAATCGCGCAGGCCGCCGATCTGCCAGCCGGCCATGCCGGTGATGCGCACGATGCCGGCGGCGACGTTGTTGCCCTGCATCGACTTCGCGCCCGAGGTGTTCCCCGACAGGTCGAGGATCGGCGAGCGCTCCGGGTCGGCGGAGACGTAGGTGACGAAGTTGTTCGCGCGGAACTCGTTGTTGCGGAGCGTGATCGGGGCGGTGCCGTTCACCGCGAGCTGGAGCGGCGCGGTGGCCTCGAACGTCGAGCCGGTGATGTCGACGGCGCCCGTCGTGGTGACGCGCAGGCCGATCTTGTTGTCGAACCCGGCGAGGCCGGTGACGAAGCTGTCGCGGATGATGACCTTGCCGGCGTAGCCGGGCGCGGACGTGACGGTGTGGCCGTTGCCCTTCACGAACACACCGCTCCAGTCGAGGTTCGTGGTGCCCGCGAGCACGAGGTCCTGCGCGAGCTCGACGACGGGCTTCTGCGGCGGCGGGTCGACGGTGATGTAGATCGGTACGAGCCCGTCGACGGCGGGGGCGCCGTGCGGCGTGAACCGCACGGTGATCGTGTGATCGCCCGCGGGCAGGCCGGCGGGGAGGCGGAGCTCCCACAGGTTGTGGTTCGCCGGGTCGGGCGGCACGGTGCCGACGGCGGTGCCGTCGACGAAGAAGCGCATCGAGCTGTCGGGGCAGACGTACGGCGGGTGACCGGGCGGGCACTGGTACGCGCGCGGGTCGTTGCCGTCGGCGAGGATGCGAAACGGCAGCCCGGCGGTGAAGCGCATGCGCTGGTTCGGCGACTTGACGCGCGCGCCGACCGCCTCGGCCAGCCAGACGGGCTCGACGGGATCGATGGACGGCGGCGGCTCGACGGGCCCGGCGCCGCCGCCGCCGTCGGGGCCTTGGTTCGCACCGTCGGCGACGTCACCATCACCATCACCACCGGCGGGAGGCGACGCGTTCGGCGCGGCCTTGCCGCACGCGACGCAGAACAGCAGGAACAGAGCGATGCGGTCGCATTGCATCGCGCCGGTATATCGCCCTCGGCCGCGTCGGCCACCGCACCGCGAGGTCCTCCGTCAGAAGCTCTCGCCGGACGTCCTCGGGAAGCGATCGCGTCCTCGATCGCTCGTTATCCGGGATCCGGACAAAGGCGCGCCGCGTTTCGGCAGCCGACGTCGCGATCGCCGTGCGCTAACGTTAGCCGCGATGGGAAGCGCGGCCGGCCTTGGCGTGCTGGGCGCGCGATCCGCCGCGCGTGCGGCGGTGGGAGGCGCGACCGCCGGCGCGGCTGGACACGTTGCTGCGCTTCTTGCCGCGCCCGCCGCCGCCGCTCTTCTTGCCGCCGCCGTCCTGCTTGTTCACCGTCGCCCAGCCGATCTCGGCGGCGCGCTTGGACGTGTAGCCGCGCTCCTTCGCCGACGCCTCGATGTGGCGGGCCTGACGCTTCTGGCGGCTCGTGTACTTCGACTTGCTTCCTCTCGGCATGCCTCGCTCGAGTTGCAGACGACATGCCACGCGCACCCGGGAATTTCGCTCGAGGAAGATCGGACGCCGAAAACGAAGAAGCGCGATGCCCGACGGCACCGCGCTTCGGCGCTGCGAGGGAGAGGTTACTCCGCCGGCAGCGGGAACATCGCGTTGATCGCGCTGCCCGCGATGCCGAGCGAGAGCGCGTTCGGCGCGTCGCAGGTCGCGTCCTTCGTCGAACCGTCGGTCTGCGCGCAGACGTCCGGCGAGAGGAGGCTCTGGATCAGCGTGTTGGTCTGGATCTCGGCGACCGAGACCGTGCAGTCCTTCGGGTTGGTGTCGAACAGGTCGAGGATGGTCTTGCCCGTCGAGTTCGCCGCGCAGCCACACGGCTCGGGCGGGGCCGTGCCGGTGCAGTCGCGCGTGATCAGGGGCCCGAGCTGGCCGTGGATCGCCGGGATGACCTTCGAGTCGAGGTCGGCCTTGGTCAGCGCGCCGGCGAACACGAGGTTCGTGATGCCGGTGGCGCTGATGCCGCTCGCCTTCGCGCGGGCGCTGTAGAGGTCGAGCGTGATCGGCTCGGTGCCGCCGAGCGAGATCTGGAGCGTGATCTTGCCGGGGCCGCCGGTGAACGTGTTGCCGACGATCTTGCCGGCGAGCGCCGCGTTGTTGGGCGAGTTCGCCGCGACGGTGAACGTCGCGCCGCCGGCGAGGTGCTTGCCGCACGTCATGTCGTTCGCATCCGCGCACGCGGGCGGCTGCGGGTTCGCGCCGAGCTTGACCGAGATGCCGGCCGCCGACGACGCGGCGAAGTCCTTCGTCTGGAAGTCGACGAGCAGGATGATGTCGCCGCTGGCGACGGCCTGGTCGATGCCCCCCTGCACGTCGAAGCCCTGACCCGCCAGCGTGCCGAGCACCATGCCGAGCTGGTTGTCGACGGTGCCGTCGAGCTTGGACGACTTGGAGGCGCCGAGGTCGAGACCGAACTCGCGCGCCTGCGTCGAGTTGGTCGGGACCTTCACTTCCTTGACGACCATGCCGGTGTGCATCCCTTCCGGGACGATGACGCTGTTCCCGCCGTCGTCGCCGCCACAGGCGACGAGGAGGAGCGGGAGCGCAAGCAGACGGATCTGTGCCATGTGATTCCCCTGGACTAAGAGTAGTCGGGTTCTATCGCAGAACCCCGGATGCGCACAATACGCGCAATTCGCACAGCGCCGCCGTGGGCGCTGTCACTTGCCGACGCGGTCGAAGCGGACCCTGGCTCCCGATGTCACCTCGTGGGCCGCGGCCCACCCGCCGTTGACTTCGAGCACATAAAGGGACGGCACGCCGACGTGACGCGGGTTCTCGTCGTGCGGGACGGCGTTGGGGACGATGCCCGCCACCGTCATCTCCTTCGTGATGAAGATGATGTCGAGCGGGATCAACGTGTTCCTCATGTAGAAGCCCCAGTCGTACTCCCTCCCCATGAGGAACAGCATCCCGCGGTCGGGGGGAAGGTGCTGGCGGTACATCAACCCACGCTCGATCGCGGCCTCGGTCGCCACGATCTCGACGCCGACCGTGACGTCGCCCTTCGGCGTCGCGATCGCGACCTGCGGCTGTGGTCCCGTCGGCGCCGGCTGCTGGATCGGCATCTGACTCCCCGCCGGATCGTCGCGCTTGGGGCCCGTCGAGCACGCGACGAGCAGGACCGCGACGAGCCAGCGCACGACCCGACGCTACACCCGCCGGAATCGGGTAGGAAGACGCATGGCCCACGCGGTGGTGACGCGCGACTCCGAGGCGGCGAGATCCTACGCCGCCGCGCTGGCGCCGCTCGGCCTGACCGTCGTCGCGATGCCGGTCACGCGCACGGCACCTCCGCAGGATCCGCAGGCGCTCGCCGCGGCCCTCGCCGCCGAGCACGACGCCGTCGTGTGCGCGAGTGCGCGGGCCGCCGAGGCCCTCGCCGCCGCCCCACCCCACGCCCCGATCTGGGCCGTCGGTCCGGCCACCGCGCGCCGGCTCGCGGAGCTCGGGATCGCGGCGGTCGTACCACCCGGCGCCCGCGACGGCGCGACGCTCGCCGCGGCGATGATCGCGCACGGCCGCGTCGCCGGCGCCCGCATCCTCGTGCCGCGCGCCGAGGACGGCCGCGACGACGCGATCGCCGCCCTCCGCGCCGCCGGTGCGATCGTCACCGACGTCGTCGCCTACCGCACCGTCCCGACGCCCGGCGCCGACCCGGCCGTCGCCGAGGGCCGCGAGCTCCTCGCAACCGGGCGCGCGGCGATCTGCGCCGTGTTCGCGCCGTCCCAGGTGCGCGCGCTCGACGGGATCCTGCCGATCCACACGATCGCGACGCGCTTCATCGCGATCGGCGAGACGACCGCCGCCGCGCTCGCCGCCGCGGGCGTCGCGACGGCCGCCGTCGCCTCGACGCCGACGCCCGAGGGAATAGCCAACGCCGTCGCCTCGGTGTATCCCCAACGGCGATGAACTACCCCGACTACCGGCCGCGCCGCCTCCGGCGCACCGAGGCGCTGCGGCGCATGGTTCGCGAGACCCGGCTGTCCGTCGACGACTTCATCTATCCGCTGTTCGTGGTGCCGGGCAGCGGCGTCGAGAAGCCGATCGGCTCGCTGCCGGGGCAGTTCAACCTGTCGATCGACAAGGCCGTCGAGCACGCGGCGCGCGCCGCCGACCTCGGCATCCCGGGCGTCATCCTGTTCGGCGTCCCCGAGCGCAAGGATGCCGTCGGCAGTGACTGCTGGAACGACCACGGCATCATCCAGAAGGCGATCCGCGCGATCAAGAAGGCGCAGCCGAACCTGGTCGTGATGGCGGACGCGTGCTTCTGCGAGTACACGGACCACGGCCACTGCGGCGTGCTCCACAACGGCGAGCTCGACAACGACGCGTCGCTCGAGAACCTCGCGCGCGCGGTCGTGTCGTACGCGAAGGCCGGCGTCGACGTCGTCGCGCCGTCGGGCATGCTCGACGGCTTCGTCGCCGCGTGCCGCGAGAGCCTCGACGAGCAGCACTACGATCAGGTCGCGATCCTCGCGTACTCCGCGAAGTACGCGTCGGCGTACTACGGCCCGTTCCGCGAGGCCGTCGACTCGGCGCCGTCGTCGGGCGATCGCCGCGGCCACCAGATGGACTACGCGAACGTCGCCGAGGCGGTGCGCGAGGTGTCGATGGACGTCGCCGAGGGCGCCGACATCGTGATGGTGAAGCCCGCGCTCGCCTACCTCGACGTGATCCGCGCCGTCTCCGACGAGATCAACATGCCGGTCGCCGCGTACAACGTCAGCGGCGAATACGCGATGATCGAGGCGGCCGCCGAGCGCGGCTGGATCGATCGCGAGCGCATCGTGATGGAGACGCTGACCGGCATCCGCCGCGCGGGCGCCGACATCATCATCACGTACCACGCGCCCTTCGCGGCCAAGCTCCTCGCGAAGCAGCGCCCCTGATGGCGCTGCAGTACAAGTTCGTCGAGGTCGCGCCCGTCACCGCCGAGTCGCTCGAGGAGAGCGTCAACGAGCTGGTCGCGGCCGGGTGGTCGCTCGAGGGGATCCGCTTCGTGATGAGCGAGGGCTCGCGCCGCCCGACGATGGCGTTCGTGTCGGGGACGCGGGACTCCGCGACCGCCGTCGCCGATGGTGAGCCACCGCGCACACCGCCGCCGCTCAAGATTTCCGAATAACGCACGGGTGGGGGCGCGTCATCCCCTCATGTGGCGCGCCGCCTTCCTGTCCACCCTCCTCGCCGGGGCGACCGCGTTTGCCCTGCCGCCGACCGAGCATGGCCGCGGCTTCCGCGAGGGTGCGAACCACCACCTCGGGGACGACAGCTTCGTCGCGAACCACGGCCGCGCACCGACGGCCGCCGACGGCGAGAAGGCGCGCATGCACGAGCAGCTCGCGTACGCGCACGACCTGCTCGCCGCGCGGCCGGCGACGCGGCCCGAGCTGACGGCGCGGCGCGCGCAGCTGCTCGGCTACCTGCGCGACTACATCGCCGCCGCGATCACGCCGGTCAACACGTACGTGACGTGGCGCTCGCCGGTGTTCATCGATGCGCGCGGCGCGATCTGCGCGGTCGGCTACCTGATCGAGCGCGATGTGGGCCGCGCGCTGCCCGAGCGGATCGCGGACGCGCACCGGCTCGACTTCCTCGAGGACGTCGCCGCCGCGATGCCCGAAGTGCAGGCGTGGGTCGACGGCTCGGGCTTCTCGCTCGAGGAGCTCGCGTCGATCCAGCCGGGCTACGAGGGCCCGACGCACCTGTACCAGAGCGGCTTCGGCGCCGTCGAGAACGGCGCCTACAAGGAGACGCGCGACGGCATCACCGTCGCCGGCACCGTCGCGCGCGGCAAGATGACGGGCGCGTGGCTCGCGACCTCGGCCGCCGGCAAGGTCGTCGGCAAGGGCACGTTCAACCACGGCGCCGGCGCGTGGACGAGCTATCGCCTCGACGGCTCGCTGCTCGCGAAGGGCAGCTTCGAGAACAACCGCGCCGCCGGTCACTGGAAGCTCTATCACCCGAGCGGCCACCTCGCCGCCGAGGGCGACTTCGGGAGCGGCCGCCGCGCGGGGCAGTGGAACTTCTACTACGACACGAAGGCCGAGACCGTGCTGTCGTCGGGCCGGTTCAAGGGCGGCGCGACGTCGGGCACGTGGCGCCACTTCGACGCCGCCGGCAAGCCGCTCGCGACGACGACGGCGCACTACGAGCAGCACGAGACGTACAGCTACCCCGATCACACGACGCTCGACGTCACGCGGGATGCGAGCGGCCTGGGTCACGTCGTCCAGACGGGACGGCCCGCGGACCACTGGCGGCGCGACGAGTACCGCCTCGGCGGCGAGACGGTGATCGTCGAGAGGGACCAGACGTTCGACGGCGCCGACCACAGGCTCGAGCTCGTCGACGGCACCTGGTACGCCGACCCCTGCAAGCGCGGCGACGAGGGCTGCGCGAAGAAGATGGTGCCCGTGCCGGCGGCGCGCGCGAAGGCGATCGCGGCGACGCTCGCGGCGGCCCGGCGCGTGCGCCAGCCGATCCCGGCGTTCATCACGCCGTACCTGCAGGACCTCGCGCACAACGGCTCGTTCCACGAGCACCGCTTCGATCGCACGGACCTGGTGTCGATGCTCGGCGCGAGCATCGGCTGGTACATCGAGCTGCCGCACGTCGACGCGCCGTTCCTCGAGGTGTTCGCGACGCTGCCGGGCTACACCGCGGGAAAGCACATGATGGGCGACCCGATCCCCGAGGACGAGTCGTACTACCGCCACGACGTCACGGTCGTCCGGAACGCGGACGACTGACCTAGCGCGTTCCGTCGCGGATCCAGCGCGCGCGCCGCGCCGACCACGCGGCCTCGTCGTCGATGCCGATCTCGGCGAGCACCTTCGCGAGCTCCTCCTCGCGCGCGGCGGGGTCGAACTCGAGCACGGCCTGGAGCTTTCGTCCGCAAACCGGACAGACGTGCAGCGGGCGGCGATCGGACTCGGCCTGGTGGTTCGAACCCGCGACGACGCACTCGAAGTACGGGCAGTGGTGGAGGCCGAACGTGTGCGCGATCTCGTGCACCATCGTCCACACCGCCCGGCGCAGCGCGAGCTTCTGCCGGTCGGGGCCGCGCCCTTCCGTGCCAGGAGAGGGGCCGAAGAACGCCGGGTCCTGGCGCGCGAAGCTCTGCACGCCGACGCGCTCCGCGAGCGACGCCTGCCCGAACACGAAGTTCCACTTCGGATCCGGATACAGGTCCTCCATCGTCACCGCGATCAGGGCGAACGCGTCGCCGGGGACGCGCGGCACCATCCAGCGCAGCACGTCGGGAGCGAGCAGCTGCCGCTTGCGCGTGCCGTCGTTGATCCGCGCCGTCGCCTTCACGTCGGCGAGCGGCACGGCGGGGAGCGTGCGGACCTCGAGCGTGTAGAACGCCGCAACGACGCGCGCGAGCGCCGGGAGCGGCGGCGCCTCGGCGGGGAAGTCGCCGAGCGGGAGGAGGTAGAGGATCCGCCGCGTGGCGTCGGGGACGCGCGTCGACGCGCGCATGAAGTCGTCGAACGACTGCGGCTCCTCGGGATGCGCGGCGCGCCAGTCGCCCGGCTGCGGCACCGCGGGCATCGGCACGAAGTCGATCGCCGGATCGAACGCGCGCTGGAGCTGCGGCGACAGGAACGACACGTCGCCGATCCCCGGGTGCTCGGTGACGTGCGGGGTGCGCGGTGCCTCCTGTGCGGGCGCCGCCGTCCGCGACGGCGGATCGCCGCGGCTCGAGCACGCGCAGACCAGGCAGATCGCGAGTGTGAGTGGCGTGCGCACCCCTGCAAACCTAGCGCGCACGCGGCGCCGGATCGCTTACAATGAACCGGATGCGCACGGCGACGATCCTCGCCCTCGTCGCCGGCTGCGGCCGCATCGGCTTCGACGGCATGGAGACGGCGCCGCCGATCGCGCCCGAGGAGGCGCGCGGCACGCTCACCGTCGGCGATGGGTTCGCGTGCGCGATCGTCGAGCAGCGCGCGTGGTGCTGGGGCGAGGGCCGCAGCGGGCAGCTCGGCCACGACGACGTCCCGTTCGCGGAAAAGCCGATGATGGTGCCGACGCTGCCGCCGGTCGCGAAGATCGACGCCGGCACGCACCACGTGTGCGCGGTGACGACCGACGCGGAGGTCTACTGCTGGGGGAACAACGACTACCTGCAGCTCGGCGGCGCCGTCCCGATGGCCGTCGCGCCGATGACGGCGGTGCCGATGCCGACGCGCGTGATCGGCATCGGCCCGGCGCTCGACGTCGGGTGCGGCGCGAACCACACGTGCGCGCTGCTCGCCGACGGCACGGTCGCGTGCTGGGGCGCGAACGTGCAGGGCCAGCTCGGGCGCGGCACGATGGTGGACGCGGGCGAGCCGCCGCAGCTCGTGCCGGGCGTGACCGGCGGCGCCGCGCTCGCGATCGCCGATGACTCGTCGTGCGTGCGCCACGCCGACGGCGGCGTGTCGTGCTGGGGCGAGGGCGGCGCGGGTCACCTCGGCGACGGCACGAGCTCGTCGCGCGCGACGGCGCTGCGCATCCCGAACCTGACGGCGACCGCGCTCACGCTCGGCGGCGACCACGCGTGCGCCGTCGATCGCGGCGGCCGCTACACGTGCTGGGGCGCGAACGACTACGGCCAGCTCGGCAACGGCACCGACGAGTGGCGCAGCACGCCGAGCGCGCCGTCGGTGCTCGACGGGTTCATCGCGATCGACGCCGGCGCCCAGCACACGTGCGCCGTGCGCGACGACGGCACGGCGGTGTGCTGGGGCGGGAACAACGACGGCACGCTCGGCGACGGAACGCAGCGCGGCACGACGGCGCCGGTCGCGGTCATGCTCGACGGCATCGTCGCGATCGCCGCCGGCCGCTCGTCGACGTGCGCGCTGCGCAGCGACCGCAGCGTGCACTGCTGGGGCTGGGGCTCGCGCGGCGCGCTCGGCGACGGCCGCAGCGCCGCGGCGCGCGCGCAGGCGGTGACGCTCCCGCAGCCGCCGGTCGCCGTCGACACGGGGCGGCGGCACACGTGCGCGATCATCGAGAGCGGCGCCGACGTCGCGTGCTGGGGTGACAACGCGTCGGGCCAGCTCGGCCTCGGCACGTTCGACGGCACGCACCTCGCGCCGGAGAAGGTGCAGCGCGCGTGGACCGGCGCGGTCGCGCAGGTGTCGGCGGGCGACACGCACACGTGCATCGTCGCGGGCGCCGGCGAGGTCTGGTGCTGGGGCAGCAACTACGTCGGGGAGCTCGGCGACGGCACGTTCACGTACCGCGAGGCGCCGGTGCGCGTGACGCTCCCTCCCGCGGCGCGCGTCGAGGCCGGCCTCGGGCACACGTGCGCGCTGCTCCGCAACGGCAACGTCGCGTGCTGGGGCACCAACCGCGACGGCGAGCTCGGCGACGGCACGGGCGCGGACTCGCCGGTGCCGGTGCTCGTGGTCGACGGCACGGGTCCGGTCGTCGCGACCGCGCTCGTGGGCGGCGAGTCGCACGCGTGCGCGATCGTCGGGACCGGCGCCGTCGCGTGCTGGGGCGACAACTCGTGGGGGCAGCAGGGTGACGGCGGCGCAAGTCGCACACGGGCGGCGCTGATGCCGGGCGTCGATGCGACGGCGCTCGACGCCGGGCCGCTCGCGACGTGCGCCGACGCCATCGACGGGCACGTGTGCTGGGGCGGCAACGACGCCCACATCCTCCGCGCCGACGCCGGCTCGACCGTGACGCCCATGCCGTCGACGGTCGCGGTGCGCTTCGCGATCGGGCGGGCGACGGCGTGCACGCCGGGCGGCGCGTGCTGGGGCGACAACTTCTTCGGGCAGGTCGGCGACGCCTCGTTCGCCGATCGCGGGGCGCCGGCCGACCGCGTCGTCGATCTCCCCGCGGGCACGATCGCGTCGCTCAGCATGGGCTACGACCACGCGTGCGCGGTCGCCGGCGCCACGGCGTATTGCTGGGGTGACAACGCCGAGGGGCAGCTCGGGATCGGGACGAGGACACGCGCGCTCGCACCGGTGCGCGTCGCACTCCCCTGACCTATACTGCGCGCGGTGGCCGAGGACCTCGTTCAGATCCGTGGGTTGACGAAGACGTTCTACGGCCGCGCGGTGCTCGCCGACGTGACCTTCAGCATCCGCCCGGGCGAGGTGTTCGGCTACATCGGCCCGAACGGCGCCGGCAAGACGACGACGCTGAAGATCCTGGCCGGGCTGATCGGCGGCTACCAGGGCCAGGTGCTGATCGGCGGCGCCGACGTCGCGACGGAGCGGGCGCGCGCGCACGCGCTGCTCGGCTACATGCCGCAGGCGGCGGGCTTCCAGCAGTGGCGCACCGTCGACAGCGCGCTCGACACGCTCGGTGCGCTATCGGGTGTCCCGGCGGACATCCGCAGGAAGCGCATCCCCGAGCTCCTCGAGCGCTTCGACCTGCTCGACGCCCGGCGCAAGAAGGTGAAGGAGCTCTCGGGCGGCATGACCCAGAAGCTCGCGCTCGTGCAGGCGCTGCTCCACGACCCGAAGCTGCTCGTGCTCGACGAGCCGCTCGAGGGGCTCGACCCGCCGAGCCGGAGCCTCTTGAAGACGATCATCCGCGAGCGCCAGCGCGCCGGCGTGACGGTGCTGTTCAGCTCGCACATCCTGTCGGACGTGCAGGACGTCGCGGATCGCGTCGGCATCCTGCACAACGGGCAGATCGCGACGAAGGGCGCGATCCGCGACCTCCTGTCGACGTTCGGCCTGCCCGTCGAGATCGAGCTCGAGCTCGCGGTGGCGCCGCCGGACCTCGCGTTCGTGCACGCCGCCGGGCCGGCGCGCGAGCTGAAGCCGAACCAGTGGCGGATCGAGGTCCTGGCGCCGGACGCCGACACCGACGCGATCGTGCACACGCTCGTCGAGAAGACGCTCGCGGGCGGCGGCAGGATCCGCAAGGTCGGGGTGGCGGAGCCCGAGCTCGACGAGCTGTTCGCGCAGTACCTGCGCCGCGCGGCCGGAGGCCAACGTGCAAACTGACGCAGCCTGGGTGTTCCTGAAGGACGAGGTCGTCGGGTTCGCGAAGTCGCGGGCGATGTTGATCATGTGGATCGTCATCCCGCTCGTCGCGCTCGCGGGCTACCTGCTGATCGGCGGCTCGCTGAACATGGGGTCGGGAGGGGAGAAGGTCGAGCTCAGCGCCACGCAGTTCATGGGGCTGCTCGTCGGTGGGTTCGCCGGCACCGTCGCCGCGCTGATCGTCGCGGTCGACCTCGTCGCCGAGCGCAACCGCAACGTGTACGTGCTGTTCGCGGTGCGGCCGTTCCGGCGCGAGATCATCATCTACACGAAGTTCGTCGCGGTGTTCGGCTGCGTGGCGGGCGCGTGCATCATGGCGATGCTGATCGGCCTCACCGCCGATGCGGTGCGCGGGCGCGCGATCACCGCCGCGGTGATGTCCGACGTGGGGACCAGCCTGCTGAAGCTGTCGCTCACGATCGCGATCTCCGCGGCCGGGGGTGTCATGGCGGGCGTGATGGCGCGTTCGATCGTCGTCGCCGTCTTGCTCGTGCTCTACCTCTGGCAGAACTTCGCGATGATCCCGAACATCCCCCTCTACTTCAGGGTGTCGAATCACTGGCTCTACACCGCGATCCCGGCCGTGCTGATCGCCGTGTTCGTGCTGTGGGGTGCGAACCTGTTCAAGAAGGCACAGCTGTGAAGCGCGCGATCCTGGCCCTCCTCACCCTCGTCACGCTCGCGTCGTGCGCGCAGCCGACGGTCGTCGATCCCCACCGCGATCTGCGCGACGAGCTGCGCACGCTCAACACGAAGCTGCGCTCGCTCGCCGGGCCGCGCGACACGATCGTGCTCGTCACGATGGGCGTCGGCTCGCTGATCTGGGAGCGCCACGGCCACATCGCGCTGTGCGTGCTCTACGCGAACCCGCAGCCGGGCCGCGTCGACGAGTGTTACAACTACGGCGTCGCGACGTTCGACAAGCCGCTCGGCATGGCGTGGGGCTTCTTCCGGGGGACGCACAGCTTCTGGGTCGCGAAGGACGCGCCGTACCGGATGCTGCACGTCTACCTCGCGTACGACCGCACGATCTACGCGCAGCCGCTGACGAACCTCACCGACAAGCAGGTCGAGGAGGTCATCACGCAGCTCGAGCACGACGTGCGCGACGAGAACAAGTTCTACGCGTACGACCACTTCGACGACAACTGCACGACGCGCGCGCGCGACATCCTCGATCGCGTCACCGGCGGCGAGCTCATGCAGATCGGCGACCTCGAGACCGACGGCAAGACGTTCCGCGACCTCGCGCGCGAGGGCTTCTACGGGATGCGCGTGCCGCTGATCGTCACCGACCTGGCGATGGGCCGCAGCACCGACCGCGTGCCGACGTACTGGGACAAGATGTTCCTGCCGCAGTACCTCCGCGAGGCGGCCGAGCGCCGCTGGAGCATCAAGCCCATCGAGATCTACAAGCGCCTCGGCCCCGACGTCGAGACCGATGGCCCGAGCGGCCGCGTGCTGTTCGCCCTCCTCCTCATCCTCCTGACGGCGCCGGCGTGGGCGACGCGGCTGTGGGGGCGCTTCGAGCGCGCGGGCCTGATCGTCGCGCTCGCGCCGCAGCTCCTCCTCGGCACCGTGTTCTGGATGCTCGCGCTCATCAGCCCGCTGCCGTACGTGCGGTGGAACGAGACCTGCCTCGTGCTCCTGCCGGCGGACATCCTGCTCGTCGCGTTCCTGTCGCAGGAGCGGCGCATCCTGTACGCGAAGGGCCGCATCGTCATGCTCGTCCTGGTCGCGCTGCTCGGGCTCGTCGGCGTGCTGAAGCAGCCGCTGCTGGCGCCGATCCTGTGGCCGCTGATCCCGTGCGCGGTCGTGGCGTTCCTGCCGAAGAAGCAGAAGAAGGCCGAGGCGAAGGCCGGCGGGAAGGCCGAGGCGAGCACCGACGATCCGCCGAAGCTCGAGAAGGCCACCGGCTCGAAGAAGAAGAAGCGCTAGCTTCGCTATCCGGCGGTCGAGCGGAACGCGGCGAGGACGCGCTGGGCGCGGGCGGAGACGGAGTCGCGGATCAGGCGGAACTCGCGCACCGCCTGGATCCCCTCGTAGAGGGGGCACTTGTCGAGGACGACGACGTCGATGAGGCCGATGCGGTCGGCCTGCACGAGGGCGTCGAGCGCGAATTCGGGCTTCTCCAGCACGAGGGCGACCTCGGACAGGAGCTGCAGCCCCATGAGCTGGCCGCGCACCGGCGTGCCGCTGCCGCCGAAGTGGGAGATGAACGTCTGCCAGATCGCGGGATCGGCCATGCCGGTCTCGGCGGCCCGGCTGACGAACGCGATGAGACGGCTCGCCTGGGCGCCCATGCGCGGTGCGAACCGCTCGGCGGCGCTGATCAGGGCGGGGCGATCGCCGCGCCAGCCGCTGAGCCGCGCCTGCATGATCGCGCCGAGGGTCGCGATCGAGCGATCGGCGTCGGTGAGGAGCGGCGCGAGGCGCTGCTCGGCGCGATCGAAGCTGCCCTCGAGCGCGTCGAGACGCGCGAGGTCGGTCGCGTGGATGTGGGCGCGCGCGGGGTCGAGCGCCGCGGCGGTCTCGAAGTGGTGGCGCGCCTCGGAGACGGAGCCGAGCTCGACGAGGATGCGGCCGGCGACCTCGTGCGCCTGCCCGAGCATCGGCGCGCGCACGAGCGCGGTCCCGAGGTCGGCGGCGGCGCCGATCGCGTCGCCGGTGTTGAGCTTGAAGCTCGACGACGCGAGGTACGCCTCCGCGTGGTGCGTCGCGATGCCGCGCTCGACGGCGCCCCGCGCGCGCTCGAACATCGACGGGTCGCCGTTGAGGACCCACGCCTGCACCGTGGCGTACGCGAGCGCGCCGGCGATCGGGCCCGAGCTCGGCGACAGGTCGTACGCCTGCTCGAGGAGGTCCGCGGCGGCGTGGGCGTGCGCGCCCCAGAACCGGCGCAGCTCGGCGCGCGCGCGCAGGTACAGGTCGACGGCGCGCGGATCGGTGGGCTTGGTCGGCGACGTGGCCCGCGTCGACAGCGCCTGCGCGATGCCGCGCGACAGCTCGTCGGCGACGCTCAGCACCGTCGCCTCGTCGCAGTTCGCGCGGTGCGCCCAGATCTGGAAGCCGTCGGCGACGCTGATCAGGCGCGCCGACACGCGCAGGCCAGCACCCGTGCGGCGCAGCGAGCCGGCGACGACGTGGTCGACCTCGAGCCGCTCGCCGATCGCGCGCGGGTCCGGCTCGGCGACCGAGCGCACCATGCCCGCGGGGCGCACGCGCAGCGACGCCGTCGACGACAGCGTGTCGATCAGGTCCTCGAACACGCCGTCGGCGAGGTACTCGTCGCCGGGCGCGCACGAGAACGGCAGCACGGCGATGGCGGTCGGCGCGGCGGGCGCGTGGATCTTGCTCGGCGTGCGGGTGGGCGTCGGCGCCGGCGCGAGTGTCGGAGGTGTCGTCGCGCGCAGCGAGCGGGTCATCGACTCGGGTCCGAGCGCGCCGCCGATCACGCCGGCCGCGATCGCCTCGCCGATGTCGGCGGCGCTCGCGGGACGCCGGTCGGGTGACAGCTCGATGCAGCGCGCGATCAGCTCGGCGAACCACGCCGGCGCGATCGTGCTGCGCAGCGGGCGCGGCCCCGTCGTCTGCTGCGCGACGGCGACGGCGATCGCGGATTCGCCGTCCCACGGGCGCTCGCCGCTCGCGAGCTCGTACAGCAAGACGCCGAGCGCGAACAGGTCCGCGCGGTGGTCGATGTCGACGCCGGCGAGCTGCTCGGGCGCCATGTAGCGCGGCGTGCCGACGACGGAGCCGACCTGCGTGACGGAGCCGGACTCGCTCGCGCCGCGCGCGATGCCGAAGTCGGTGAGCACGACGCGGTCGGTGCCGCGCTCGACGAGGACGTTGTCGGGCTTGAGGTCGCGGTGGACGATGCCGGCGCGGTGCGCGGCGGCGAGCCCGGCGGAGATCTGCACGGCGAACGACGCCAGCTTCCGCCACGACAGGCGGCCGAGCTCGTGCGCGATCGAGGCGCCCTGGATCAGCTCCATCGTCAGGAACTTGTCGCCGCGGTGCTCGCCGATGTCGAACATGCGCGCGACGTTCGGGTGCTGGATCCGGCGCGTCAGCCGGACCTCGCGGCGAAAGCGCTCGATCGCGTCGTCGGAGAGGCCGGCGCGCAGGACCTTCAGCGCGACGCGCTCGTCGAGCTCGGTGTCGCGCGCCTCGTACACGCGGCCCATGCCGCCGCCGCCGAGCCAGCGCACGATCTGGTAGCGCCCGGCGACGAGCTCGCCGCTGTCGGCGATGCGATCGGTGACCGTCGTCGCGGGATCGGTGCCGCCCGTCGTCGCACCCGCGAGGGTGTCGTCGTCTCCGGCGACCATGCCCGGCAAGCATACTTCGGGTCACGCGGTGAGGGTACGGAACGCGGTCAGCACCCGTGCGGCCCGCGCGGCGACGCGGTTGCGGACGGCGGTGAAGGCGGGGTCGGCGCGCAGCCCGTCGAGGATGGGGCAGCGATCGAGCCAGACGACGTCGAGGAGGCCGACGCCGTCGGCGCTGCGCAGCGCGGCGAGCGCGAGGTCGGCGCGGTCGACGAAGGCCGCGACCTCGGCGATGCGCTGGAGCCCGATGAGCGCGGGCCGGCGGGGGCGGTTCGGGTCGTCGACCCGGCCGATCGCGGCCTCGAGCTCGGGAGCGTCGACCCGGTGCTCCTCGAAGTACGTGAACAGGAACTTCGCGATCCCGGTGGGGTCGTTGTGCAGGTGCGGCCGGAGGCGGCTCCCCATGGCCAGGAGCGCCTCGCGGTCGCGGCGCCAGCACGCGAGGCGCGCGAGCGTCATCGCACCCATGAACGCGAAGGCCGGCTCGCTGCTCGCGCCGAGGGCGGTGGCGCGGCGGTGCGCGCCGTCCCAGTCGCCGTCGAGGGCGTCGGCGCGCGACAGGTCGACGTCGATGAGCTGCGCCCGCCCGGGGTCGAGCGCCGTGGCGATGCCGAAGTGGTTGCGGGCATCGGCGATCGCGCCGACCTCGATGAGGATGCGCGCGGCGTACTCGTGGGCGGTGCCGAGCATCGGCGCGCGGACGAGCGCTCCGCCGATGCCGGCGACGGCGCCGTCGAGGTCGCCGCGGTTGAGCGCGAGCATGCCGGCGGCGAGCAGCGCCTCGGGGTGGCCCACCGCGTGCGCGCGCTCGACGGCGCGCTCGGCGCGCTGGAGCGCGACCGGGTCGGGGCTGCGCACCCACAGGTGCACCGCGGCGAGGGCGTACGCGCCGAGCACCTGCGGCGACGCCGGCGCGAGCTCGACGGCGCGCTCGAGGAGCTCGACGGCGCGGACCGCGTGGTTCGCCCAGAACTTGCGCAGCTCGGTGCGCGCGGCGAGGTACAGCTCGACGGCGCGCGGATCCGTCGGGCGCTCGGCGGCGCTGCGCTCCGACGCGCGCGCGGACACCGTCTCGGCGACCTGGTGGCCGAGGCGGTCGACGAGCGCGAGCACGTCGACGTCGGTGCCGTCGGCGTGGTGCGCGCCGATCTGGAAGCCGTCGGTGACGCCGATCAGGCGCGCCGAGATGCGGAGGCTCGCCGGCGCGCGGCGGATCGCGCCGACCACCACGACGTCGACGCCGAGCGCGCGCCCGATCTCGCGCGGATCGGTCTCGCCGCGCTCGCTCGCGGCGGCGGGGCGCACGAGGATGTTCGGCGTCGTCGACAGGATGTCGATCAGGTCCTCGCGCACGGTCAGGGCGAGCGGCGCATCGGCGTCGGCGGCGCGGAACGGCACGACCGCGAGCGTCGTCGGCGGCTGGCCGCGCGGCGCGATCAGCGACGGCAACGGGGTCGGCGTGGGCGGCGGCGTGCGCGCCGGCATCGGCTGCGCCGGCTCGGTGTGCGAGTGCGCGATCGAGGGTGCCGCGCGCGGCGCGGGGAGCGGCTCGAACAGGTCGATCGTGTCGCCGGCGGAGCGCAGCGCCGCCGCGACGGCGCCGGCGTTCCCCGGGCGGGCGGCGCGGTCGATCGCGATGCACGTCTCGATCGCGGCGATCGCGGCGCGGGGCAGGGCGGCGCGCAGCGGGCGGGCGGTGCGCGTGGCCTGCGCGACGGCGATCGCGACGGCGCTGTCGCCGCTCCACGGGCGCGTGCCGCTCGCGAGCTCGTACAGCATCACGCCGAGCGCGAACACGTCGGCGCGGCCGTCGATCTCGGTGCCGGCGAGCTGCTCGGGCGCCATGTAGCGCGGCGTGCCGACGACCATGCCGACCTGCGTGACCGAGGCGTCGTCGGCGCCGCGCGCGATGCCGAAGTCGGTGATGACGGCGCGCCGCGTGGCGCGCTCGACGAGGACGTTGTCGGGCTTGAGGTCGCGGTGCACGACGCCCGTCGCGTGCGCCGCCTCGAGGCCGGCGCACAGCTGCAGCGCGAGGTCGCGCAGCTCGGGCCACGGCATCGGCGTGCCCACGCGGCGCGTGAGCGACTCGCCGTCGACGAGCTCCATGGTCAGGAACTTCTCGCCGTCGTGCTCGCCGATGTCGTACATGCGCGCCACGTTGCGGTGCTGGATCCGGCGCGTCAGCCGCACCTCGCGCCGGAAGCGCTCGATCGCCTCCTCCGACATCCCGCCGCGGAGCATCTTCAGCGCCACGCGCTCGCCGAGCTCCGCGTCGACGGCCTCGTACACGCGCCCCATGCCGCCGTCGCCGAGCCACCGCACGATCTGGTAGCGGCCCGCGACCAGCGCCGGCGGCTCCTCGTCCTTGACCGGCGGTGCGACGCCGGGGCCGGCGAGCGTCCCGAGGACGGTGTCGTCGTCTGACGTCAACCTCCGTAGCGTAACTGGTTTGGCGGGGGCGGCAAAGCGCCCGTCAGGTCGGTGCGTCGACCAGGCTCATCTCCTCGCACGAGCGCAGACGGCGAGACCGAGCGAGCTCGTCACGGCGACCGCGCCGTTCGCGCCCGCGCGCAACGCGCAGTGGTCGTACTCGTCGCAGTTCATCGACGTCGACGGCGACGGCTTCCTCGACGTGTTCGCACCGAACGGCTCTTCACCTCCAGCGTGTCCCCGGACGACCCGTTCGTCCTCGCGATCAAGCGGCTCACCCTCGAGCGCGAGGCCTTCCGCAGGATGCCGCCGACGCGCTTCCGCGAGCTGTCCGACGCCGAGATCGCGCTCGTGAAGCAGGAGCTGATGAAGTAAGCGAGGCGCGCGCCGTGATCACGGCACCGCGCACACGTCGGAGCGGATGAGGAACCGCACCCCGTCGGGCGCCTCGAGCGAGAAGCCCGCGCCGCGGCCCACGACGAGGTCGAGCGTGAGCTGCGTGTGCTTCCACCGCTCCCACTGATCTCCGCCGATGTAGAACGGCTGCCCGCCGACGTCGCCGAGGTGCACGTCGCGCGCACCGAGCTTGAGCTCGCCGCGCGGGTAGCACATCGGCGCGCTGCCGTCGCAGCACCCTCCCGACTGGTGGAACATGAGCGGTCCGAACCGTGCGACGAGGTCGGCGATCTTGGCGAGCGCGGCCTCGGTCGCGGCGATCATCAGAAGAAGCCCATGGGCTTGGGGTCGTAGCTGACGAGCAGGTTCTTCGTCTGCTGGTAGTGGTCGAGCATCATCTTGTGCGTCTCGCGCCCGATGCCCGACTGCTTGTAGCCACCGAACGCGGCGTGCGCCGGGTACAGGTGGTAGCAGTTGGTCCACACGCGGCCGGCCTGGATCGCGCGCCCGGCGCGGAACGCCTGCGTCGTGTCGCGCGTCCACACGCCGGCGCCCAGGCCGTACAGCGTGTCGTTCGCGATCTCGATCGCGCGGTCGTAGCCGTCGAAGCCGGTCACCGCCACGACCGGTCCGAAGATCTCCTCCTGGAAGATGCGCATCCGGTTGTTGCCCTCGAAGATCGTCGGCGCGACGTAGTAGCCGTCCTCGAGGCCGCCGCCGAGACGGACGCGCTCGCCGCCGGTGCGGATCTTCGCGCCCTCCTTCTTGCCGATGTCGATGTAGCTGAGGATCTTCTCGAGCTGGTCGTTCGACGCCTGCGCGCCGATCATCGTCTCGGTGTCGAGCGGGTCGCCCTGCACGATCTTCTTCGTGCGCGCGACGGCGAGCTCGAGGAACTGGCCGTAGATCTTGTCGTCGACGAGCGCGCGCGACGGACAGGTGCAGACCTCGCCCTGGTTGAGCGCGAACATCGCGAAGCCCTCGAGCGCCTTCTGGCGGAAGTCGTCGTCCTTGTCGAGGACGTCGCCGAAGAAGATGTTCGGCGACTTGCCGCCGAGCTCGAGCGTCACCGGGATGAGGTTCTCCGACGCGTACTGCATGATCAGGCGGCCGGTCGTCGTCTCGCCGGTGAACGCGACCTTCCGGATGCGCGGGCTCTGCGCCAGCGGCTTGCCGGCCTCGATGCCGAAGCCGTTGACGATGTTGAGCACGCCCGGCGGGAGCAGGTGCCCGACGAGCTTGGCCCAGAGGAGGATCGACGCCGGCGTCTGCTCGGCGGGCTTCAGCACGACGCAGTTGCCGGCGGCGAGCGCGGGGGCGAGCTTCCACGTCGCCATCAGCAGCGGGAAGTTCCACGGGATGATCTGCCCGACAACGCCGAGCGGCTCCTTCAGGTGGTAGGCGACGGTGTGCTCGTCGAGCTCCGCGAGCGAGCCCTCCTCGGCGCGGATGCAGCCCGCGAAGTAGCGGAAGTGATCGATCGCGAGCGGGAGGTCGGCGGCGAGCGACTCCCGGATCGGCTTGCCGTTGTCCCACGTCTCCGCGAGCGCGAGCGTCTCGAGGTTCTGCTCCATCACGTCGGCGATCTTCGCGAGCACGTTCGCGCGGTGCGCCGCCGAGGTCTTGCCCCAGGCGCGCCGGGCGCCGTGGGCGGCGTCGAGCGCCTTCTCGACGTCCTCGGCCGTCGAGCGCGGGATCTCGGTGAACGGCCGGCCCGTGACCGGCGAGAGGTTCTCGAAGTACTGGCCCTTCGCGGGAGCGACGAACTCGCCTCCGATGAAGTTCCCGTACCGCGCCTCGAAGTTGAGCTTCGCTCCGGTGGTGTTCGGACGTGCGTATTTCATGGGTCTCCTCGCGCGCGGGTTGTTGCAACGCGATGACCAGCCGCCACACCGTCGAGATCCCGACGCCGCGGCGCGTCGCGCTGTATCGAAACGAAACACAGCGTCGCGCGACATCGTCGCGCCGCGAGCCACTCGAGGGTTGCGCGGGCGCGCAAAGCCCGACACGCTCGAGGCTGTGCGAGAGCCGCGCGAGACCCTGGTCTTGCCGGACGTGGGTCCGGCCCCGTGGAACGCGTTCCAGGCCGGCGAGACGCCGGCGGTCGCGGGCGATTTGCTCGCGTGCTGGCAGCGCGCGCGCCTCCTCGGCGCACCGGTGCTCGGCGCACCGCCCGAGGAGCGGCTCCTGCGCGGCGACGATCTCCGGGACCGCGCGGACACTGTCGAGCTCGTGCAGGCGCTCGGCGATGCGGTGCTCGATCGCGCGGCGGGGCGCGTCGCCGACCGCGACTTCCTGCTGCTGCTCGCGGACGCCGGCGGTGTCGTCGTCGCCACGCGCGGCGGCGGGGCGTTCGAGGACACCGCGCGCGATCTGCGCCTGATCGAGGGCGCGTCGTGGGCGGAGCGCGACCGCGGCACCAACGCGATCGGCACCGCGGCCGCCGCCAACCGCGCCGTCGAGGTGCACGGCCACGCGCACTTCGGACGGAGCTACCGCGACCTCGTGTGCTACGCGGCGCCGGTGCGCGGGCTCGACGGCGCGCCGGTCGCCGTCCTCGACGCGACGTCGCGCCTCGCCGCCGCCGATCCGCTGGTCGGGCGCGAGGTCGAGCGCGCGGCGCGCGCCCTCGAGGAGCTCCTGCGGCTCGAGGCGTACGCCGCCGCCGGCGCGTCGATCGCGCGGCTGCTCGGGCGCACGATCGAGCGGATGCGCGATCCGGCGCTGATCCTCGAGGCGCCCGGGCGGGTCGCGCGCGCGAACGCCGCCGCGCACGCGCTGCTCGGCGCCGTCGGCGGGCGCACCGTCGACGACGCGCTCGGCGCGACCTGGCCCGAGCTGCAGGCGGAGGCGCTCGCCGGGGCGAGCCACGGCCGGCCGCTCGAGCTCGCCGGCGACGGTGCGCGCCGCGCGTGGCGCCTGAAGCTCGATCCGATCGCGGCTCCCGGCGGCGCGGTGATCGCGATGATCGCGGTGCTCGAGCCGGGCCGGGCGGAGGCGCGCCGCGCACCGCCGCCGCGGCCCGCCGACGACGCGTTCGCCGCGGTGTTCGCCGAGGATGCCGGCGTGCTCGCGGCGATCGCGTGGAGCCGCCGGCTCGCGGCGAGCGAGCTGCCGGTGATGCTGCTCGCCGAGACCGGCACCGGCAAGGAGCTGTTCGCGCGCGCGATCCACGCGGCGAGCCCGCGCGCCGCCGGGCCGATGCTGGCGCTCGACTGCGGCGCGTTCGCCGAGACGCTGCTCGAGTCCGAGCTGTTCGGCTACGCACCCGGCGCGTTCACCGGCGCCGACCGCGACGGGCGCCGGGGGCTGCTCCACGCGGCGCGCGGCGGCACGCTGTTCCTCGACGAGGTCGCGGAGATGTCGCCCGCGATGCAGGCCGCGCTGCTCCGCGTGATCGAGACCGGGACGTACCGGCGCGTCGGAGACACGCGCCTCGAGCGCACCGACGTGCGGATCCTGTGCGCGACCTGTCGCGATCTGCCCGCGATGATCGAGGCGGGCACGTTCCGCCGCGACCTCTACTACCGGCTGAAGGGCGCGATGGTCCGGATCCCGGCGCTGCACGAGCGCACCGACGTGCTGGAGCTCGCGCGTCACCTGCTCGCGGACGCCGACCTCGAGCCCGACGCCGCCGCGGCGATCGCCGCGCATCCGTGGCCGGGCAACGTGCGCGAGCTCAAGTCCACGCTCGCGGTCGCGCGGCTCAACGCCGGCGGCGCGCGCCGCATCGAGGTCGCGCACCTCCCGCCCGAGCTCGCGGCGCCCGCGCCCGCGCCCGTGCAGGGCGAGCTCGAGGTCGCCGAGCGCGAGGCCCTGCGGCGCGCACTCGTCGAGGCCGGCGGCAACCTCAGCGTGGCGGCGCGCAAGCTCGGCGTCGCCCGCAGCACGCTCTACCGCATGCTGCGGCGGCACAAGCTCGGTTAGCGTGCCGGGCGCGGCAGGATCCACGGCGCCGGCAGGAGGCTCGACGACTCCCGCGCGAGGTCGGTGTCGGGATCGACGAGGCGCGCGCGGCGGCGGCCGTTGAGCGACACGAACGCGTCGGCGCGCACCTCGGGCTCGACGACGCCGCGCGCGCGGAAGTCGTCGGCGATGATGTGCGCGAGCTGCAGGATCATGTCGGGCTGCGCCGACGCCATGCGCGCCTGGTAGCGCGTGACGTACTCGGTCGGCACGACCTCCCAGCGCCGGCCCGTCGACGGCTCGCGCACGCGATACACGACGGAGCCGTTCTTCTCCATCACCATCACGTGCCACGAGAAGCGGAAGCCCTGCTCGGTCCAGCACACGTCGCCGGGGTAGAGGAGGTGGCGCAGCGGCACGAGGACTTGTAGTGCGAGGAACACGCCCAGCCAGCGCGGCGCGGCGCGAGCGGGGGAGGCGGTCGGCGTCGCCGGGCGGCGCAGCCAGCGGCGCGGCCAGTCCGGCGGCAGGAACAGGAGCGAGCTCGCGAGCATGATCCACGGGAACATCCCGAGGTGGAACAGGCGCGCGGTGGTGAGGTGGAAGAGGACGACGAGCCCGTACGCGGCGAGGCGCGTCCGCCGGTACAAGAGGAGCGGCACGATCGACAGGTCGAACAGGGCGCCCGCCCACGAGAACGCGTACGCGAGGAACGGCTGCTCGAACAGCGGCCCGATCACCGGGAAGTCGCTGTTGGCGGCGAGCCAGATCTTCATCGGCTGCGCGTCGACGAGCCAGTCGTACTTGAGCTTCGCGATGCCGCCGAACACGTAGACGACGCCGACCTGCGCGCGCATCGCGTACAGCGCCCAGCGCGGCACGGTCGAGGAGAACGCTGCGCGCGGGAGGCAGGCGAGGAGGAGACACAGCCAGATGACGAGGAAGTAGTGGTTGAGGTAGTTCGTCTTGTCGATCAGGTGCGCGTACGCGAACAGCACGCCGAACCCGGCGGCGCTCGCGCGCGGGCGGATGCCGAGCATCACGAGCGTCGCGAGCACGCCCATCGCCGCGAAGTGGACGTACATGCCGGGCGCGGGCCACGGCTTCACCCACGAAAAGCCGTCGTAGGTGAAGAAGTGGGCCGGCTCCTCGTAGTACTCGGCGATCCAGCCGTGCGCGAAGAAGCGCAGGGTCGCGACGAGCATCAGCGCGCCGAAGATCGCGCGGTAGGTCGCGAGCGAGGCGCCGTCGACGGGCTCCGACAGCCGGAGCCGCAGCCGGCTAGTCGCCGTCATTGTCGTTGAACTTGAGCGTCGCGCCGAGGACGCCGATCACCTCGGTCGACAGCACGACCTTCAGCTCCTTGACCGCCGCGTACGCGGCCGGGACCTCGGGGCGCTTGTCGACGAGCGTCGCGCGGTACGGCGTCGGGATCGCGGTGACGGCGGCCGTCGCCGCGGCGAGCTGCGCGAGGACCTCGGCGTCGGTGTCGGCCGACTGCGAGAGCACGAGCTTCGACAGGCCCTTGTCGCCGGGCGCCTCGCCGCCGAGGTAGACGTTGCGGATGCCGCGCAGCGACGACACCATGTCGGCGATCGAGTTGTCGGCGGGGCCCGACTCCTCGAGGTCGGGCTGCGGCACGCCGCCGGTCTTGGTGCCCATCGGCTTGCCCATCCGGTTGTCGGCGATGACCTCGGCCTGGAACCAGATCTCGTTCGCGAGCGCGTCGATCACCGACTTCGCCGTCGGGTACTCGGTGTTCGCGCCGCCCGGCTCGGTGAACGTCGCCGCGTAGCCGCCGGTCCACGCGTCGCGCAGCTCGCGCGCCTTCTTCGCGAGGTTCTGCGCGTACGCGACGATCAGCTCGCGCCGCCGCTCCGCGAGCGCGTCCGTCGTGAGGTCCGCGATCGTGCTCGCACCGAACACGAGCAGCTCGATCGCGTGGAAGCCCTTCGTGTTCGCGCCGAGCGTCTCGATCGCCGCCTCGTCGATCGGCGCGGCGCCCATCAGCACGACGACGATGCGGTCCTGATCGATCGCCTGATCGATCGACGCGCTGAAGCTGAGCTTCTTCGCGGGGCCGAAGCGGAACGCGTCGGTCTGTTTCCACGCGACGCGCGCCTCGCGCCACGCCGCGCGCGCGGCCTCGAGCGCGGCCTGCTCGGGCGCCGCGGCGAGCGTCTCGATCGCGACGCGCAGCGCCTCGGTGCGCGCGACGACCGCCTCGAAGCCGGGGACGATGACGTCGGCCGTGATCTGGCGCGCCGTCGTCAGGCGATCGCCGTCGCCGAGCGGGTTGCCGCACGCCGCGAGCGCCGCGAGCAGCGCGACCGCCCTCACAGCGACTCCAGGAACGCGACGAGCGCCGCGCGGTCGCCGGCGGACATCGTGCGGAACGCCTCGCGCGAGCGCTCGCTCTCGCCGCCGTGCCACAGGATCGCCTCGGTCAGGTCGCGCGCGCGGCCGTCGTGGAGGAAGTTCGTGTGGCGGTTGACGACGCGGATGAGGCCGATGCCCCACAGCGGCGGCGTGCGCCACTCGCGGCCGTCGGCGAGGTAGTCGGGGCGGTGGTCCGCGAGCTCCTCGCCCATGTCGTGGAGGAGCAGGTCGGTGAACGGATAGATCGTCTGGTGCGCGACCTCGGGGACGCCGTCGAGCTGCGCGGTGACGAGCTTGCGCGTGTGGCACGTCTCGCAGCCGGCCGACAGGAACAGCTCCTTGCCGGCGAGCACGGTCGCGGTGTCGGCGCCGCGGCGCGCGGGGACGGCGAGGAGGCGCGAGTAGTGCGTGACCTCGTCGATCTTGTCCTGATCGACCTCGGGCGTGCCGCCGTTCGGCGCCGCCGCACACGCGGTCTGCGCGGGCGGGCAGCTGTCCACCGGGAACATCGGCGACGTGATGCCCATGTCGCCGAGGAACGCGCCCGACACCTGCTGCTCGATGCCGGGCTGGTTCGCCTTCCATCCGAACCGGCCCAGGCGCGTCGCCTGCGCCTGCTCGTCCCACACGCGGTTCGGGCGGCCCGAGATGCCGTCGCCGTCGGCGTCGTCCTCGTCGGCGAGCGCGAGGATCGTCGCCTCGTCGATGGCCTCGAGGAGGCCGAGCCCGACCATGTGGTTCGCCGTGCGCGGGGACATCATGATGCCGGGATCGAGCGCGCCGAACGCGAGGTCCTCGAGGTGGTACGTCGGCGCGCGCAGGCTGTACACGGTGCCGTCGGCGAACGCGCCCGGCACCTCGACGTAGGAGACGCGCGACGTGCCCTCCGCGGGGACGCCGAGGATCGACTTGTGGTTGAACTGCCCGCCGTACACCGGATCGCCGAGCGGGCCGCCGTGCTCGTCGGTGCCGGGGACGCTCAGGCGCACGAGGAGCCCGAGGAAGGCCTCGCCGTCGGCCGGCGGCGCGCCGCGCCCATCCTTGAAGTGGCAGGCCGCGCACGACGTCGCGTTGTACGTCGGGCCGAGGCCGTCGAGGCCGGTCGTCGACGACGGCGCGGTCACCCACGCGCGCTTGAAGATCGAGTTCCCGACGAAGAACTTCTCGCGGCGCGCACCCTCGAGGTTGCGCGCGGCGAGCGAGAACGCGTTGACGCCCTCGTCGAACACCGTCGTCGCGCCGCCCGACAGCTCCTCGCCCGGCTCGTACCCCGACTCCCCGCCGCACGCGGCGAGGACGAGGAGGTGAAGGACGACGGCTGCGCCGAGCGCCGGCATGCGCACCATCCCCCGTCGATACACCGGCGCGCGGTGCGGCACAACGATCGCGATCACGCGCGCTACTCGATGTTGATCTTGATGCCGAGGAGCGTCGCGACCTCGACCATCGTCTCGGTCTGCGCGAGCAGCGCGTCGATCGCGGCGCGGATCTTCGGGCGGCCGTTCGCGTCGTCGAGCAGCGCCTGGTCGAACGGCACCGGGATCGCCTCGATCTTCGCGATGCTGTCGGCGAGCTGCGCCTGCATCTTCGCGTCGAGCTGCGCATCGCGCGCGCGCACCAGCTCGTCGAAGCCCGGCCCGTCGATCGCGGCGTAGCGGCCGAGGTAGACGTTCTGCAGCGACAGCGCGTTCGCGCGCAGGTCGCGGTGCGTGTTGTCGCTGAAGCACGAGTGCTCGTCTTCCTGGTCGCGGTTGTCGAACGCGGTCGCCATGCGCTCGCCCGACAGCTCGGCACCCGACAGGCTGCCGAGGCCCTGCATCACACGCCGCACGGCCTCGCGCGGGGCGAGGGCGCGGAAGTCGCGGCCGTAGTTCGCGCCGCCCGGCACCCACGCGTCGCGCACCGTCGTCAGGTGGTCGACGAGCAGCTCGGCGATCGCCTTCAGGTACTGGCCGCGGCGCGCCTGGTTCGCCGCCGTCCCGCCGACGGAGAGGTAGTCCGTGTGCGGGCGCGCGCCCGGGCCCGTCGTGCTCAGGTCCTGGCCCCACAGCAGGAACTCGATCGCGTGGTAGCCGGTCGAGACGTTCTCCTCGGCGCCCTTCTCGTTCTGCTCGGCGATGATGTCCTTCGTGAGCGACGGGAACCCGGCCGGGTCGTTGATGATGCCCGCGGTGTCGTCGCCGACGACGTAGTCGACGTACGCCTCGTCGAGCGGCCACGCGTTGATCAGGCCCTCGGGGCCGTCGGTCGGGTTGTCGATGGGGCCGTCGTAGAAGCGGAACGCCTCGGTCTGCCCGTACGGCTCGCGCGCCGCGAGCCACGCCGTCTTCGCGGCCTCGAGCGACGCCGCCGTCGGCGCCGCGACGAACGCATCGATCGCCGTCTTCAGGTCGACGGCCTTCGCGAGCGCGTCGGCGTAGTTCGCGTGCACGATCGTCGCGTAGTTGTCGACGACCGCCGGGGCGTCGTCGAGGTCGTCGTCCTCGCCGCCGCAGCCGATCAGCAAGGCGGCCGCGAGCAGGCCGCACCTGAAATTGAAAACCATTTTCATTTACATTGAATACACCTGCGATCTTTCCGGATCAAGTCGCAATCACGGGCAGGTGCGGGCGCGCCGGACCAGCTCGTCGGCGCGCCGGCGCTCGGCGCCACCGAGCTCGTCGATCGCTCCCTGGACCTCGTCGGAGTCGAGCCAGTCGTCGAGCTCGGCCGCGACCCTGCGCGTGCAGGTCGCGTCGCGGCACGCGCAGGCCGCGGCGGCGAGGCGCTCGAGCTTGTCGACGTAGCGCGGGCCGATCAGGCGCCGCTCCTCGAACGTGCGCGGCGCCGCGGCGAGGTACCACACGCCCTCGTACTGCACGAGCGGCAGCACCGCGACCGCGTCGAACGTCTCGCTCGCGTCGGTCGCGCGGATCGTCGCCGTCACGACGACGCCGCGGACCTCGGGCGCGTAGCGGCACGCGTCGGCGTTGACCACGCGCACCCGGCCGCGCAGCGCGCGCGTGCGGACCGCGACGAGATCGAGCTGCCACTCGCGGGTGCGCGCGATCGCGGCGTGCGCGAGCGACCACTGCCCGAGATCCACCGACGAGGCCGCCGCCCTCGCCGTCGTCTCGCGCGGACACCGCAGCGCGCGCTCGACCACCGGCGCCGGCGCGTGCAGCGCGACGAGGCCGGCGACGTCGCGCCGCGCGATCGCCGCGAACGCCGCGCGTGCGAGGTCTCCGTAGACCGCGTCGTTGCCCGCCTCCACGTTCGCCACCGGGCGCGGCGCGGCGGGGGCGCAGCCGGCGAGCCACACGACCACTGCGAGCGCGCGCCGCATGGGACACCCTAGCGCGGAGTGTCTGCGCCGCGCGGGCTCCGGAGGGAGCTAGGCGTGGCCCTCGCGCGCGTAGAGCTTGCCGACGGGCCGGTTCGTGATCCAGCGCGGATCGTCGGCGGAGATCCGCCCGGCGAGGAGGTCCGCGCGCAGCTCCTTCTCGCGGCTCGCGAGCGCGGCGACGTCGCGCATGAGGCGGTCCGCGCACTTCTTGAACAGCGTCGGCCGCGGCTTCTCGGCGCGCAGGTCCTCGTAGTCGACGGGCGCGCCGAACACGGCGATCACGGCGTGCTCGCGCCGCGCCGCCCCGCCGAAGTTCCACTTGACGTCCTCGACGATGTTGTTGCCGAGGCCGTGGATGAACGCCGGGATCACGACCGGCTGCGCGACGAGCGCGAGCTTGCCGACCCCGGGCTGCGCCGGGAGGAACGCGTAGGGATCGGGGCCCTTGCCGCGCGTGCCCTCGGGGTGCATGCCGAGGACGTTCCCCGGCTGCTTCAGGATCGCCACCATCTTGTCGACCGCGTCGTCGTTGAGCGCGCGCCGCTCGGCCTGGCGGTAGATCGGCGGGTACATCGCGCCGCCCGCGACGGCCGCGTTCACGAAGATCCCGAGCGGCTGGTCGTAGAAGAAGTTCGCGCGCACCGGGAAGTACAGGTGCTTCGCCCAGTGGACCGGGCCCATGTAGCAGGCCAGGAGCATCGCGTACTGATCGAAGAAGCTGCGGTGGTTCGACACGAGCATGACGCCGCGGTCGGGGCGGAGCGCCATCATGTCGTCGAGCCCCTCGACGAGCATGCGCCGCGCGAGGAACGCTCGGACCCACGCGTAGGACACGCCGCGCAGGAAGAGAGTCTGTAGCCATTTCCCCGACGGCCGCTCGTTCGCCGCCTCGGCGAACCGCAGCGCGAGCTGCTCGACCCGCGTCAACGCCTCGGGCTTCGGTGTCTCGGGCATCGCGTCCGCGTGTATCACGCCGCGACGTTCCGCCGCAGGATCCCGGCACCTTGCATTTGGCACCCGCGTCGATTGACCGCCGCATGCAAGGGTCCTATTTTTCGCCCGGCTCGCTTGGGGCCGAGGCAACTTACCGATGTCACTCGAATTCTCCGCCGACGCCCAGAAGAAGATCGCGGCGCTGTGCGAGCGCTACCCCAGCAAGCAGCCCGTCGTGATGGCGGCGCTTCACCTCGCACAGAAGGAGCACGGCTACCTGTCCGACGACGCGCTCCGTCTCGTCGCGCGGACGCTGGGGCTGCCCTACGCGCACGTGTACGGGGTCGCGACCTTCTACACGATGTACCGCCGCCAGCCCGGCGGGAAGCAGACGATCCGCATGTGCACGAACATCTCGTGCATGCTGCGCGACGGCTACGCCGTGCTCGCCGAGCTCGAGAAGCGGCTCGGCCTCAAGCGCGGTGAGTCGAACGCCGAGTTCACGCTCGTCGAGGAGGAGTGCATCGCGGCGTGCGCCAACGCGCCGTGCGCCGTCGTCGGGACGCGCTACTTCCTCGACATGACCGTCGCCGAGGTCCCGAAGATCATCGAGGAGATCCGGCGCAAGCCAACCCCCGAAGGGGAGGTGGTGTGATGCCCGCGGAGATCGGTACGAAGGTCGTCACGACGCGCTTCGGCAACGAGAACGCGAAGACGCTCGCCGGCTACGAGGCGACGGGCGGCTACGGCACGCTGCGCAAGGCGCTCGCGATGCGCCCCGAGGACATCACCGCCGAGGTCAAGGCGTCGAACCTGCGCGGCCGCGGCGGCGCCGGCTTCGCGACCGGCGTGAAGTGGGGCTTCGTCCCCAAGGACGCGAAGGCCGTCCACCTCGTGTGCAACGCCGACGAGTCCGAGCCGGGCACGTGCAAGGACCGCGAGCTCATCTACTGGGATCCGCACCTGCTCATCGAGGGCATGATCTGCAGCGCCCACGCGCTGCGCGCGGTCCACAACTACATCTACATCCGCGGCGAGATGATGCGCGAGTACGCCGTGCTGCAGCGGGCCGTCGACGAGGCCTACCAGCGCGGCTACCTCGGCAAGAACATCCTCGGCACCGGCATCGAGTGTCACCTCACGGTGCACCGCGGCGCGGGCGCGTACATCTGCGGCGAGGAGACGGCGCTGCTCAACTCCCTCGAGGGCGAGCGCGGTCAGCCGCGCCTGAAGCCGCCGTTCCCGGCGGTCAAGGGCGCGTTCGGTAACCCGACGATCGTCAACAACGTCGAGACGCTGATGAACGTCCCGGCGATCCTCGACAAGGGCGGCGCCTGGTTCAACGACCTCGGCATGGGGCGCTCGGGCGGCACGCGCATGCTGTGCGTGTCGGGCCACGTGAAGAAGCCCGGCGTGTTCGAGCTGCCGATGGGCATCACGTTCACGCAGATCATCCACGACGTCTGCGGCGGCGTCCCCGACGGGCGCAAGGTGAAGGCCGTGATCCCGGGCGGCGTGTCGATGCCCCCGCTCGACGCCGACGAGCTCGACGTCCCGTGCGAGTTCGACGCGCTGCAGACCGACGAGCGCATCAAGCCCGTCATGGTCCGCCCGGGCCAGCAGTTCGACCTCGGCGGCGGCCGCCCGCTGCGCACGATGGCCGGCTCGGGCGGCATCGTCGTCCTCGACGACACGACCGACATCCCGCGCGCCGTGTGGCGCATCATGAAGTTCTTCGCGCACGAGTCGTGCGGGCAGTGCACGCCCTGCCGCGAGGGCACGGGCTGGCTCGAGAAGGTCTCGCGCCGCGTCGCCGAGGGCCGCGGCAAGCCCGACGACGTCGACCTGCTCGCGAGCATCGCGCACGGCATCGCCGGCAACACGATCTGCGCGCTCGGCGACGCCGCCGCGTGGCCGATGCTCGGATTCCTCACGAAGTACCGCGCCGACTTCGAGGCCAAGATTGCGGGCGCGAAGCGAGGAGCGGCCTGATGCGCATCATCGCCCTGATCGTCATGGGCCTCCTGGCGTTCGGTACCGTCGGTGGTGCCGTCGCCTACGCGGCCGACCCGCCGAGCGCCGTACCCACCGCCGGTGCGGAGCGCGCCGGCAAGCAGGTCAACATCGTCAAGACGACGCCGCACATGGACCGCCGCGAGTCGCGGCCGTCGTCGGACAACCCCGGCACCGCGCTCCTGTTCTGGGCGTTCGCCGCGGCCACCATCGGCGGCGCGCTGTTCGTGATCACGCGGCGCAACCTGATCGCCGCCGTCATGGGCATGGTCGGCAGCTTCCTCGGCATCTCCGCCGTCTACATGATGCTGTACGCCGGGTTCCTCTCCGTCGTGCAGATGCTCGTCTACGCCGGCGCGATCATGGTGCTGTTCGTCTTCGTCGTCATGATCCTCAACCGGCCCGAGGACGAGCCGGTCGCACCGTCGGGGCGCGCCGGTCAGGCGCTCGGCGGCATCGCGATCGTCTACCTCGTCGGCCGCCTGATCCTCCTCCTCATCAACGTCCGCCCGCCGAGGGCGGAGACCGCGATCGCGGCACCCGGCCCGATCACGCTGAACGTCCCGGGCGGCGCGCCGGAGAAGGTGGAGTGGGGCTCGGTGAAGGCCGTCGGCACCGACCTGTTCGGTCCCGGCCTGTTCCCGTTCGAGGCGATCTCGATCCTCCTCCTGGTCGCCGTCGTCGGTGCGATCGCCATCGCGCGGCCGCTACACGCCTCCGACGAGGAGGGAACCTCGTGATGAACGACATCTTCTGGAACGTCGGGTACCCGCACTACCTGGTGCTGGCCGCGATCCTGTTCCTCATCGGAACGGTCGGCGTGCTGGTCCGCCGCAACGCGCTCATCATCCTCATGAGCGTCGAGCTCATGCTCAACGCGGCGAACATGACCGTGCTGATCTTCGCGCGCATGTGGGGTGACCTCAGCGGTCACACCTTCGCGCTGATGGTCATCGCGGTCGCCGCCGCCGAGGCCGCCGTCGGCCTCGCGATCGTGGTCGCGGTGTTCCGCGGTCGCCGCAACGTCGATGTCGATCGACTCACCACGCTGAGGCACTAGCGATGGACTTCTCCCATCTCAAGGCCGGACCGATCCCGTATCTCGCGTGGATCCCGCTCCTCCCGCTCCTCGGCGCGCTGATCAACCTGACGCTCGGCCGCAAGCTGTCGCGCGGGACGATCCACGTCATCGCGATCGCCGCCGTCGCCGCCTCGTGCGCGCTGTCGATCTACATGGTGTTCGGGCCGCTGCGGCAGCTGTACGTCAGCAGCCCCGAGCAGGCCGGCAACATCGGCATCACGCAGCACGTCTACACGTGGATCGAGATCGGGTCGTTCAAGGCCGACCTCGCGTTCCGCCTCGACACGCTGTCGGCCGTGATGATCCTGATCGTCACGTTCATCGGCACGCTGATCCACATCTACTCGACGGGCTACATGGCCCACGACCCGCGGCCGGCCGCCTACTTCGGCTACCTGAACCTGTTCACCGGGGCGATGCTCATCCTCGTCCTCGCGGCGAACCTGGTCGTGATGTTCATCGGGTGGGAGGGCGTCGGCCTGTGCTCGTTCCTCCTCATCGGCTTCTGGTACGAGAAGGAGGAGTACGCGAACGCCGGGCGCAAGGCGTTCGTCGTGAACCGCATCGGTGACTTCGCGTTCCTCCTCGGCATGTTCCTCCTATTCTGGGCCGTGAAGTCGCTCGACTTCCAGGACCTCAAGAACCCGGCGACCGCGGGCGCCGCCTACGTGAAGGCGTGGGGCCCCGAGCGGCTCGCGACGGCGGCCGGCATCTTCCTGTTCATCGGCGCGTGCGGCAAGTCGGCCCAGATCCCGCTCTACGTGTGGCTGCCCGACGCGATGGCCGGCCCGACGCCGGTCTCGGCGCTGATCCACGCGGCCACGATGGTGACCGCCGGCGTCTACATGATCGTCCGGCTGTCGTTCCTGTACTCGGCCTCGACGGCGGCGATGGCGATCATCGCGACCGTCGGTCTCCTCACGGCGCTCGCCGCGGCGTTCATGGCGTTCGCGCAGACCGACTTGAAGAAGGTCCTGGCGTACTCGACGGTCAGTCAGCTCGGCTTCATGTTCGTCGCCGCCGGCACCGGCAACTGGGTCGCGGCGATCTTCCACCTCGGGACGCACGCGCTGTTCAAGGCGTGCCTGTTCCTCGGCGCCGGCTCGGTCATGCACGGCATGGAGCACGGCGGCTCGAAGACGCCGGGCGACATCACGACGATGGGCGGCCTGCGCAAGCACATGCCCATCACGAGGATCACGTTCCTGGTCTCGTGCCTCGCGATCGCCGGCATCTTCCCGTTCGCGGGCTTCTTCTCGAAGGACGAGATCCTCGGCGGCGCGTGGAGCGTCGATCCGCCGGGCTGGATCCCGGGCTACGGCAAGGTGCTGTGGGCCGGCCTCCTCCTCGGCGCGCTCGGCACCGCGTTCTACATGTGGCGCCTGTACTTCCTCGTGTTCAGCGGCGACGAGCGCAGCGAGGAAGCCAAGCACGCGCACGAGTCGCCGGTGTCGATGACGGGCCCGCTCGTGATCCTCGCGTTCCTCGCGACGATCGCGGGCGCGATCGGCCTGCCGCACCTGAAGAGCCCGCACCTGCCGGCGATCACGCACCAGCTGGCGTCGTGGATCGAGCCGGCGACGGCGCAGACCTGGTACGAGACGAAGGTCCCGATCCAGCCCGCCGGCAAGGCGAACAACGAGGGGTGCTGCTGCATCGACGGGACGAACAACCCTGTCGGCACGGCGCTCACCAAGGACGGCGGCGACATGACCGTCGGCGCGTGCCGCGAGCTCAACCCGCCCGGCGCGCCGCGCAGCGCGCTCAAGTTCACGTGCGCCGACCACAACACCAAGCAGTGCGCGATCGAGAAGCAATCCGACGGCACGACGTGGGGGCTGATGGCGATCGCGCTGGCGATCGGCGCGCTCGGCATCGGCCTGGCGTGGATGTTCTACGGCCGAGGACCGACGCGCACGCTCGAACGCCTCGTCGCCGGCCCGCTCGCCGGCGCGTACGAGGCGTCGAAGAACAAGCTGTGGGTCGACGAGATCTACGACGCGATCATCGTGCGGCCGTACCGCGCGCTCTCGCGAGGGTTACTCGAGATCGTCGACAGGTTCGTGATCGACACCGTCGCCGTGAACGGCTCGGCGTTCGTCGTCGGGCTGTTCGGGCGCATCTCGCGGTGGTTCCAGAACGGCCAGGTGCAGCGCTACCTCACGGGCCTCGTGATCGGCGCGGCGCTGGTGTTCATGATGTCCGACTGCAAGACCCACGCGACGTTCGAGTTCGAGCGCCAGGGCGACACGATCATCCTGCGCGCGAAGCCGGGCGCCGGCGTCAGCGGCTCGACGTCGACGCTGTACTGGGACATCACCGGCGACGGTGAGCCCGACCCCGACCCCGCGAACCCGTCGAAGCTGCTCACCGGACCCGAGGTGCGGCTGCGCGCCGGCGACATCCACGCGTCGCGCGTGACCCTCATCATCGAGGATGCGGTCACGCGCAAGACCATCAAGATCACCCGGACGCTGACCGATGAGTCGGCGCCCGAGGAAGTCCACGAAGGGAGTGCGAAGTAGCCATGCCCGGCGCATTCGTTCTGCCGCTGATCATCGGCCTGCCGCTCCTCGGAGCGATCTTCGTGATGTGCACGCCGAAGACCGAGTCGTCGCTTCACCGCGGCATCGGCCTCACGGTCACCACGATCACGTTCCTCGTGTCGCTGCTGGTGCTCCGCTACTTCAACGCGAAGCTCGACACCTACCAGCTGGTGTTCGACGTCGAGTGGATCCCCGTCCTGGGCGCCCACTTCAAGACGGGCATCGACGGGTTCTCGCTCTACCTCGTCCTCCTGACGACGTTCCTGATGCCGCTCACGCTGTTCGGGACCGCGCGCTCGATCGACAAGAACGTGCGCGAGTTCATCGCGACGATGCTCATCCTCGAGGCGGGCATGCTCGGCGCGTTCGTCGCGCTCGACCTGTTCCTCTTCTACGTGATGTGGGAGGTGATGCTGATCCCGATGTACCTGCTCATCGGGATCTGGGGCGGGCAGCGGCGCCTGTACGCGTCGATCAAGTTCGTCATCTACACGATGGCGGGCTCGCTGCTCATGCTCGTCGCGATCTTCTACGTGTACGTGCAGGCGGGCAGCGTGCTCGGCGGCTACACGACGGACCTCGAGAAGCTGACGCAGGTCGCGCTGCCGTACCACGCGCAGGTGTGGTGCTTCGCGGCGTTCGCCGTCGCGTTCGCGATCAAGGTTCCGCTGTTCCCGCTGCACACGTGGTTGCCCGACGCGCACGTCGAGGCGCCGACGGCGGGCTCGGTGATCCTGGCCGGCGTGATGCTGAAGTTCGGCATCTACGGCTTCTTGCGCTACGCGATGCCCCTGTTCCCGCACGGCGCGGAAGTCTGGGCGCCGACGATCGCGGTGCTGAGCGTCATCGGCATCATCTACGGCGCGCTCGTGGCGTACGCGCAGGACGACGTCAAGAAGCTCGTCGCGTACTCGTCGGTCTCGCACCTCGGGTTCTGCGCGCTCGGCATCGTGGCGCTGACGCCGTACGGCATCGGCGGCTCGGTGTACGCGATGCTGTCGCACGGCCTCACGACGGGCGGCCTGTTCCTCGGCATCGGCGTCCTCTACGAGCGCCGCCACACGCGCCGGCTCGCCGAGTACGGCGGTCTGTGGAAGCAGATGCCGGTGTTCGCGGGCCTCTACCTCATCATCGTGATGGGGTCGGCGGGCCTGCCGGCGCTGAGCGGCTTCGTCGGCGAGTTCCTCACGCTGCTCGGCACGTTCGACGCGGGCATCGACGGCTCGCCGGTGATCATCCCGGTCCCGACGATCCTCGGCGCGCTCGCGACGACGGGCGTCATCCTCGGCGCCGTCTACCTCCTGTTCATGTTCCAGAAGGTGTTCTTCGGGAAGCTGGACAAGGCGAAGAACGGCAAGCTGCCGGACCTCACGGGGCGCGAGCTCGGCGTGTTCATCCCGCTCGTGATCGGCATCTTCCTCATGGGCATGTTCCCGCGCCCGTTCCTGAATGCGATGGACCCGACGGTGAAGCGCTTCATCTCCGAGTTCGCGACGCGGCAGCGCGAGTGCGACGGGCCGGCGCACCGCTACGGCACGATGGTGATGGACAAGGACGGCAAGTGCCCGGCGGCGCCGGCGGGCGCCGCTGCTGCCAAGACCACCGACGCGCAGATCAAGGACAACCTCGACGCCGTCGCGAAGGGTGCGGCGGCCGTCGAGAAGGCGATCGCGCCGGCGGCCAAGGCCGCTGAAGGAGGTGCCCCGTGAACCTCAACTTCGATCCGAAGGACCTCGGGTACCTCGCGCCGTACCTGATCATGACGGTGTCGGGCCTGCTGCTCGTGCTGGCGGAGGCGTTCTACAAGGGCAAGGACCGCACGGCGCTCGTCGGGCTCGCGGTCGCGGGCTCGGTCGCGTCGGCGATCGCGTCGATCATCCTGTACACGCAGGTCGGCCCCAACGTCAGCCAGCAGATCATGGGCGAGATGCTCATGTACGACCGCACGTCGTACGTGCTGTCGGCGCTGTTCGCGCTGACGACGGCGGTCGCAGCGCTGATGTCGCCGTCGCACCAGCGCGAGCACCAGTGGGTGATCGGCGAGTACTACGGGACCATGCTGATGGCGGCGTCGGGCATGATCATGCTCGCGCACGCCGCGAACCTCGTGACCGTGTTCCTCGGCATCGAGACGATGTCGATCGGGGTGTACGTGATGACGGCGATGCGCCGGACGTCGCGCCGCGGCAACGAGGCCGCGATGAAGTACTTCCTGATCGGCGCGTTCGCGACGGGCTTCCTCGTCTACGGCATGGCGCTGCTCTACGGCGCGGCGGGCACGACGTCGATCGTCGCGATGCGCGGGACGCTCGCGAGCACGGCGAACCCCGGCCTCGTGATCGCCGGTGGCTTCCTTTTGGTCGTCGCGTTCGGCTTCAAGGTCGCGGCGGTGCCCTTCCACATGTGGGCGCCCGATGCGTACGAGGGTGCGCCGACGCCGGTGACGGCGTTCATGGCGGCGGCGGTCAAGGCCGCGGCGATCGCGGCGATGATCCGCGTGTTCGGCGTCGCGCTCGGCGGCGACGTCGTCCCGTTCGGCGCGCTCGGCTGGGCGAGCCCGCTCGTCGTGATCGCGGCGATCACGATCACGATCGGCAATATCAGCGCGGTCCGTCAGGACAACATCAAGCGCATGCTCGCGTACTCGTCGATCTCGCACGCCGGCGTGCTGCTCACGGGCATCTGCGCGCTGGGGTTGGGATCGATCACCGCGAACCCGGCGATCGTGTACTACCTGATCGCGTACAACGTGACGACGATGGGCGCGTTCGCCGTCGTCGCGTACGTCGGGTCGCGCGGCCGCGAGCGCCTGCTCGTCGACGACTGGGCCGGCCTCGCGGGGCAGCACCCGGCGGCCGCGCTCGCGATGACGATCTGCCTCTTGTCGCTCGGCGGCATGCCGCCGACGGGCGGCTTCTTCGGCAAGTTCTACATCTTCAAGGCGGCGATGGACGTCAACGACGGGCAGCTGCTGTGGCTCGTCCTCGTCGGCGTCGTCAACTCGGCGATCAGCATCTACTACTACCTGCGCATCGTGACGGCGATGTACTTCCGCGAGGCGAACCAGCCGTTCACGCCGACGCGGTCGGGCGCGCTCGTGTTCGTCATGGCGATGTGCCCGGTGCTGATCCTCGAGATGGGGATCATGCCCGGGTGGTGGCTGAAGCTGGTGTGAGCGCGCTCAAGGAGCTCGCCCGCGCGGCGGGGCTCGATCCCGACTACCACAGCTGGCGCGGCGAGCCGGTCGCGTCGAGCGACGAGGCGTTGCTCGCGGCGATCCGCGCGCTCGGGGTCGACGTCGCCGGGCCGGACGATGCGCCGCGGGCGATCGCGGAGCTCGAGCGGGCGCGGTGGGAGGAGACCGTGCCGCCGGTGGTGCACGGGTGGGACGGGTGTCTGATCGTGCCGTTCGCGGTCCGGGCGGACGTCGACGGTGCGTGGGAGATCGAGGTCGTCACCGAGGCGGGAAAGACGATCCGCGCGCAGGGGCGGCTGTTCGATCTGCCGGCGGACTCGCACGCGTGGCCGGGCGGCGTCGTGCACTGCGTGCGGCGCGCGCGCGTGTGGGTCGACAACGAGCTCGGCTACCACGAGGTGCGCTGGCGGCTGGAGCGAGCGTCCGGATCGGCGCTCGGCATCGCGGCGCCGATGCGCGCGTGGGGCGGGCCGGGGGCAGGGGCGCGGCGGTGGGGCGTGTTCGCGCCGGTCTACGGGCTCGCGTCGGCGGAGAGCGGCGAGACCGGCGACCTCGGGACGCTGCGGCGCGTGTTCGAGGCGGTGAGCGCGCGGGGCGGCAAGTACGTCGCGACGCTGCCGGTGCTCGCGGCGTTCCTCGACGAGCCGTGCATGTTCTCGCCGTACTCGCCGGCGAGCCGCCTGTACTGGAACGAGCTCTATCTGCACCTCGCGCCGCTCGCGGCGTCGGTCGGGCTGCCGGCGCCGGTCGTGCCGGCGCTGCCGATGGGCGAGCTCATCGACTACAAGGCGCAGCACCGCTGGCACCGGGCGGCGTGGGAGCCGATCGCGCAGGCGCTGTACGCGGCGCGCGCCGGCGAGATCGACGCGTGGGCCGCGGCGAACGAGGCCTACGACTACGCGGCGTTCCGCGCCGTCGGCGAGGTGCAGCGCGCGAGCTGGCGCGACTGGCCCGCCGCGTGGCGCGAGCCCCCGGCGCCGATCGCGTCGCGCGCCGAGGCGATCGCGGCCGGGCTGTCCGCGGAGCGTGTCACCGCCCACGTCGTCGGCCAGTGGGCGATGCAGCAGCAGCTCGAGGCGCTCGCCACACCCGGCGGTGCCTCGCTGTACCTGGACCTTCCCGTCGGCGTGTCGATCGACGCGTACGAGGTGTGGCGCCACCGGGGTTTGTTCTTGACCGGCCTCGCGGCGGGCGCGCCGCCCGATGCGCTGTTCCTCGGCGGACAGAACTGGGGCCTCCCGCCGCTCTCGCCGGTCGCGCTGCGCCGCGACCGCTACCGCTACGTCGTGCGCTGCATCCGCCACCACATGCGCGTCGCCGGCATGCTGCGCGTCGACCACGTGATGGGCCTCTTCCGCCTCTACTGCGTCCCCGCCGGCCGCCCCGCCACCGACGGCGTCTACCTCCGCTACCACCCCGACGAGCTCCTCGCCATCCTCACCCTCGAGTCCAACCGCGCCCACTGCGCCCTCGTCGGCGAAGACCTCGGCACCGTCCCCGAGCAGGTGCGCCCGGCCATGGCCCGCCACGGCCTCTTCCGCATCCACGTCGGCCAGTGGTACCTCCCCACCACCGTCGGCGAGACCCCCGGCATCCCCCCGGCCGAGAGCGTCGCCGGTCTCAACACCCACGACACCGCCACCTTCGCCGGCTGGTGGCACGGCGCCGACATCGCCGACCGCCTCGATCTCTCCCTGATCTCCCCCGCCCAGGCCCAGGTCGAGCGCGACGACCGCGCCCTCTCGCGCGCCGCCATGCTCGACTTCGCATCAGGCGCCGGCGATACGGCCGACCTCTCCGACGTCGGCCGCGCCCTCGTCGCCGCCACCTCCGACCTCGCCGAGGGCCCGGCCGAGGTCGTACTGATCACGCTCGACGATCTGGCCCTCGCACCGATCCAGCACAACGTCCCGGGTACGACCACGGAACGGGCCAACTGGCAACGGCGGGTGGAGGGCTGGGCGACCGCACTGGATCCGGCCGGGCCTGCGACTGCGGTGGCGGCCGTTGCTGCAGTGGCTGGGCGGTCGTGAGCTAGGTCACAGCTTTCGGACCGGGTGGTGGTCGTTGCTGCAGTGGTTGGGCGGTCGTGAGCTAGGCCACAGCTTCCGGACCGGGGTTAGTTTTCCACGCCCGTTCGGAACGCACATCCCTCCGTTTCGGACAGGTCTCGGACTGGGGCGTGACCCCATCTTCCGGACCGGGGTTAGTTTTGACCGCTCCACGCAGGCACAACCCTCCGTGTTTCGGACAGATCTCGGACAACCTGCCGTGCACCCACGATGAGCTAGGTTACGTGCGAGCGCAACTAGTCGGAACCATAGCTGAACAAAGCTCGGGACAAATGCAGCGGATGTAGGCGTACTAGGTACATGTCGAAGCGCTGGCTCCTTGGTTTCGCGGGCGCGGTCGTCATCCTCAACCTGCTCGATGCCGTCTTCACGATCTTCTACACGGGGTCCGGTGTCGCGACCGAGTCGAACCCGTTCATGCAGGGCGTGCTCGAGAAGCACCCCGTGGTGTTCATGATCACGAAGCTGTCGCTCGTGTCGTTGTGCGTGACGCTGCTGTGGCGGCTCAAGCACCGGCACACCGCGGTTATCGGCCTGATGGGCACTGCCGCGATGTACTGCATCCTCCTCGGTTACCACCTCAGCGCTGTCCCGCTCGCCGTCGCGCAGCTCTGAAACTGCCTCGGCGCTCGACACAACGGTACGATGGGCTCGTGCCGTCGATCCGGTTGTTCGTCGTCGCGAGCCTCGTGGCGGCGTGCGGTGCGCGCACCATTCCCATCGCTCCGCTTGCGCAGGTCGAGGAGGCCGTGGCGATCGAGGAGCCCGAGGCACCTGACCGCGCGACGGTGACCGTGGCGCCGCCGCCCGCGCCGAAGTTCGAGCCGTCGGCGTTCGGCGTCGACGTTCGCGGCTCGGGGCGCCCGATGCTGCTCATCCCCGGGATGAGCTGTGGCCCCAACGTCTGGGACGAGGTCGTGGCCCGCGACGGCTTCGAGTATCACGCGCTCGCGATCTCCGGCTTCGCCGGGCGGCCGGCGCCGTCGCCGCGCGCGCCGGTGTTCGCGTCGGTGGTCGCCGACCTCGCGTCGTACATCCGCGACCGCCGCCTCGAGCGTCCGGTCATCGTCGGCCACAGCCTCGGTGGCACGCTCGCGATGCAACTCGCCGTCGAGCACCCCGACCTCGTCGGTCCGGTCATCGTCGTCGACGGCCGCGCCGTCATCGGCGGCGACCCGGAGTCCGTCGCCCATGCGCGCCAGGTGCGCGCCCACATCACGTCGATCGGCGCGCGCGCATACGCCGCCGCCACGCGCTCCACGTTCCTCGAGATGTCCGACCCGGGCCCGCGCCTCGACGCCGTCATCGCCGAGGCGGCCAAATCCGATCCGCGCACCGTCGGCGACGCCATCGTCGAGCTGTTCTCCATCGACCTCAGGCCGCGCCTCGGCTCGTTGACCTCGCCGCTCCTGTTACTCCTCCCCGACGATCCGCAGATCTCGTGGGTCGCGCGCGCACAGCTCACGTCGGTCCCCACGCACAAGGTCGTGGTCATCCCCAACGCGCGTCACTTCCTGATGATCGACAACCCCACCGCCTACCACCGCGCCGTCGACGCTTTCCTCACCGCGCATCCCTAGAAAGGCGGCTGTGGGCGCAGCGTCTCGTGGAGCTCGCTCCAGTGCTGCGGCTCGACACCCAATACATCGAAGACCGCGCGTACGTCGGTGTCGTGGCACCGCTGCGCTGGTAGCGCTCCGCGCGCTGCGGCGTTTGCGCGGAGTTAGGTCGATCGTCTGCGGGTTGTGGCGCAGGTCGACGTACGTGTACTCGACGCGCGTGACGTCGGCGCGGCGCAGCATCATGTGGGTGCCACCCGCGGCGGCCGCGGCGTGCGCGGCTTCGCGCACGGCCATCACGCGTCCCGCTCCAGCGTGCACGGTGCCGAGGTGCTGGCCGTCGGTGGCGAGCACGGACTGCACACCGCGGACGGCGAGGTCGCATCGGTCACGGCCGGTGTCGGACGGCCACCGTCGAATAAGCGAACTGCGTCGGCGGCTCCTGCACTCCCGCACACGCACTGGACATCCCGACTGCCCGCATGGCGCACCGATACATGCTCTCTCAGGAGTCGTGCTGAATCTGTGGAAGGACCGCCCGTTGCTCGCCGCTGGGACGGCGCGCTCGCACCTGGGGAGCCTCGTCGAGAGCTCGATCAACGCGCGTCGCCGCGCACGCGTGCTACGGAGTGACGAGACCTCACGAGCGCCATCGCCAAGCCTGCGATCGATCGCGCGGGTGCGCGGCGCAACTAGGGCGGCTGCGTGCGCCGCCGCGCTGGCCCGACGAGGCGCGCCAGCTTCGCCGCCTCGCCGGCGTCGCGTCCACGCTCGCCTCGGTGGCGGCTCTCTCGACGGCGGAACCAGAGTCCTGACGGCGACACGCTTCGTCGACAAACACACGCAGTGCGCAGACCGCACCGTGCAGTCACCGGCTGCCTCGCCGAACACCGTCGTTGGTTCGGTTGTGCGACGCCAAGCTTGTCACATTCGCCGGTCCACGCTCGCGCATACGATCCTGGAGAGCGCCGGCGGTAACAGCTCTCGACGCCGAGCGCGACCTACGCACGCCGCCAGCGCTGTGGCAGGATCGCGAGATGTGGCGGATGGCGCTTGTTGCGAGCTGCGCGACCGGATGTTCCAAGCCGAGCCGCCCGCGCGGCCGGCCCCGCAAGTCGAGAGCCCTTCCGTCGCGCAGCTCGTGCCGGTGTGGCACGAGCGCCGGCCGTCGGTGGGCTACCGCCTCCTCGGGCGTGAGCTGTTCGCGATCCATCATCGCGATGGGGCCATCGGGCTCGTCCGTTTCGACGGGGACAGCGGGCGCCGGAAGCGAGAGACGCTCCTCGAGGTCGATCGCAACACGCGGGTCAACGATGTCGCGGTCGGCCGGCGCTGGCTCCTCCTCGCGACGGCCGTTGGCCACCAGACCGGTGCCTACACCGAGGTGAGCGAGCTGCGCGGCTTCGACCTCAACCACCTCGCAGCTCCGGCGTGGACCAAGGCGCTCGACCAGGGCGAGACCGTGTGGCGCGTCGCCGTTCACGGCGAGCTTGGCGTCCTCATGCGCAACCCCGACGCAGGCAAGGCGCACCTCGTTGGTCTCGACTCCGCACCGGCGCAACGCGCTGGGACGCCGAGCAGCCCGACAGCGACGACTGGTTCGTCGACCGGCTGTCGCTGACCTCTCAGCACGGACTGATCGTCGGCTTCGACCGCCTCGACCAGCACCCCGTGGCCTTCGGCTTCAACCCCGGCACCGGCGCACGCACTTGGTCCTACCGCGGGCCGGACAACGCCCCTCGAGTCTTCGTCTTCGACGACACCCACCTCGTCTTCACGCGCGCCGGCGAGCTCACCGTCATCGACCGCGCCTCCGGTGCCACGGCCACGATCGCCGTCATCGACCGCGCCTCCGGTGCCACGGCCACGATCGCCGTCCCCAACGCCCGCCCGCCTGGACCC